>JAFGBF010000023.1 GCA_016933255.1 Candidatus Krumholzibacteriota bacterium | reverse complement strand
TGAACGGACAGTGCCCGTCGCCACTCCATCGCTCCCCGTCACCCCGACCGGCTGCGTTATATCGTTCCCCCCTCCGGTGTCGGTCGCGTCAATCAGGACGGTTCCTCCGCTCACAGGGTTTCCGAATGCGTCGGTAGCTGTGACATTCACCGAAACCTGGTCCGTACCATCAGCAGTCACAAGGACCTTGTCAACAGAGAGCGCTGAAGAAGCAGCGTCCAGAACTGAAGGCTGGATATATATCAGCGTGGTAAAAGCTTCGAGAGAGGGAACGACGCCATCCCCGTCAAAAAAGGCGATCAAATACCCTGTCGTCTCGTTCATGACCGTATGCATGTAATCGACTTCGACCGAGGTATCCCCCGCCGGGATCACGATGCTGCTTATCGTCGAACCGTGATCATCCTTGTCATAAAAACTGCCTCCACCTGCCAGAAGAGTGATCGTCTGGCCAGAAGGGGCAGGACTGGGATTTTCGTTTATATCAGTTATTCTTATAATGAATCGTGCGAAATCTCCTGCCGTTACGGTCGAGTCCTCCGGTGTTGCCGTAAGTTGGACCGGTGTTCCAGCCAGGACTGTCACCGACTGGTCAACATCGGTCCAGGACTGGCCTGAAGCAGAAGCTGTGATCACAGGCTCGTCTACGATCGTGTCCCTGTAGTAGAAAGAGACCAGGTTCTCACCCGCGGAAATAGAAACAGAGGTGACAGGGCTCCAACTCCCCCCACTGAGGGATGAGAAACTCCCTCCAGCCGATGTCGATGAAAGGTCGATCGACTGCGAAGAGACGACATTCTGTGGATTTCCGTACTGATCTTCAGTCCTGACTCTCATTACGGTACTTTCACTGTCCGATTGAAAGGTCCTTACCGGAGTCGTAAATGAGAGCTTCGAGATCGGTCCTGCCACTACGTTCAAAGAAGGAGAAAGGCCTATCGCTGCCGGTGAGGTCGAGACCGGATCAGAAAGGAGGAGAAATTGGACACCGCTCTGTGCGACGGTCTGAGCTGTTGCTTTCCCGGAAGATGAGACAGAATCATCTCCATAGACTATATCGACCGTCTCCGAAGTGCTTAGAGTGTCTATATGGACCTTGACTATCGAACCGTCGATTGAGACCGGGACTACTTCCAGAGTGCCCTCCGATGAGACCGTGACATACCCCGCTGTCGTTCCAAGAACAATCTGCGGAACGGACCATGACAGAGGGATATATAAGTGAATCGTCCCTGATGAAAACGGTTCAGAGGCTGTATACCGGATAGTCCATGTGCTGTCAGACCCCGCTACGACGCTGGTACTCGGAATTATCACTGCTGTTCCACTTCCGGGAGCCGCTTCGGCAATCGCCGAAATGGATGAAACGAGCATCAGAAGCAGGATAATCCTGATGGAAGAGAGTAAAAACCTTTGTTTTTTTCGTAATAGGTAACACATGCTTATTATACCGTAAAAGTAGATCATAACCAGGTATCAGAAGGGCAAAGGATGTGCCAGCAGAACGATTTCCCCGATTATAAAACCGCCGATCTGGATATCTCCTGTTATTATGACCTGAATCCTTCCCCGTTATCCCGCGAAAACGACTTATCCTTGCTCTAACCACTTTATATTAATAGAGTTAAAACAATATTTCCCGGTGTCGCAAGATCGGTCTCTGTCAAATCGATCGGAAAAGACGGAATATAAATCCAGATCCTTTCCTGCTGCAGTCTATTCTCCTCAGTCATACTCAAGCAAAATACAATAGATGCGAGTAAATTGCAACAAAACCCGGCAGCTAACTTTCTGGAAAAACGCTTGTTAAGAATTAATAACAACTCATGATCGGAAGCAGGTCAGCTCCGGTTACAGATCAGACGATTCAGGATCCTATCTGAAATAGATCCCACTGGATCTTATTCAACAATAACCAAAGAATTATTCCCCCCAAAACCATCATCGACCGTCTCACTATTACCCGGATCATAGATCCACTTTTCTCCATCTATTATAAATTTATACTCATATCTTCCCTCAGCAAGGGGCAGCATAATAGTCCACATCCCGGTTCCGTCCCTGTCATAAAGCGGATCCGCAGACGACGACCAGTTGTTGAAAGATCCGGCTATAGCTACGCTGTTGACCTTCGTGGAATAGAAAAAAAACCGGACGCCTTCATCAGAGACCTTTGGGCCTGCTCCCGGATCGACAGCACCCCTGAAACCTCCTCCGGTTCCACACCCGGAGATTATAAACAGGACAAACGATAAAAGCAGGATCAGGGATCTCAGTTCTCTCTCTTTCATAGTTACGGCATAATCAGCAGACTAGCCTTCCCTCCCCATAGATCGGTTGTGACCCGCGGGTTAGCCGGATCGACCATATTGTGAGTCTCATTGATAACAAACCTGTAACGATACCTTCCAGGTGGAAGTTTTACGGTCAGCTCCCATAATCCATCATCATCGGTTTCCGCCATCAGACCGACAAGGACCTCACCTGACTCAGCATCTCCATTTCCCCAGTTGTTCCAGTCGCCCGCCACCTGGACGACCCGTGCCGATCGGCTTCTTACCCTGAAAACGACACTCCCGTTTTCCAGTACAGGAGACTCGATAGATTCCTGTATATAGGAAGTACATGAAACAGCTCCAATGAAGGTTACAAGAGTCAGGACAGTTATCTTCAAGGCTCCGTTACACATATCGCATGCCGCTTTCCGTTTTGTATCACGATTCTGTCACCAGGTGATATGTCATTAATATACAGCAGTTTATCAGCACTTGCAACAATATCATGATCATAATCGAGGACTGCCGGTCAAAAACTCACTCCCGCCTCGAAGGTAATATTCCATTCATCCGATATATACTGTTCAGCATTATACAGATCCTCCAGCAATCCAGCTTCGGTCGCGTACCTCTCTGTCTGAAATACACCTCTGTCTGCTATGTATCTTTCCCTTCCAAATGGAATAAGAGAATTACTCCATCTGTCAAAATAGAGAGGAGAAAAACCGCTCCCAAGAGCAATCCATCCTGATCTCACAGGCCTCCAGCATACCCCCGCCCAGATATCAGTGAATCTTTTGTCTCCCACTGATCTGTCATCATCATAAAAGACAAGCCGAGCGTCGAAGTGAACGGAGAGCCGATCGTTAAAGAGATGACCTTTTTTAAGGAGAAGTTCAGTCACTCTCAGGCCGCTTCGCGTAATATCTCCGCACACGTTCACAGATATCTGCCCTGCTGTATTATACGGGACCGTCATAGAGTCGCTGCCGGGCTGCACCAGTGTCAGCCCGGCCTCAAATATACCTTTCGAATAGAGAAATGGAAGTCTACGCAAAGTAATATCATCTCCGTCGAGCCAGAAATTCCATTTCTGATTCCAGAAATACCGAGCCGCCGAATTATCGGAAAAGATATCCGCAAGGCCATTTATTGAAAGATCGAATGACTCTGTATTCAGTTCGATCTCCGCCTTGCAGGTTTCTCTGCCGTCGCTTGATCTCCCTCCCCTGAGTGACGGGTCGCCGGATATGATTGTAGAAATGAATGAGAAGCGGGCAGCTAATTTCTCAGTACTGTAAGAGAGGGCTAAACAGGCTTTACTTCCTTCCTCCCAATCTTCGCTGTATTCAAATTCGGTTGTTTCCTCGCCATCAGGATCACTTCGATGGGTGGAAACCAGAGATGTAGCTCCGTATAGTAATTGGGCCTCAATATCAAGATCATATTCCGTGCTGCACCTTAACCAGAAACCATGGACGCTCATCTTTTCGAATCCCTTAAACAGCGATTCTTCGTCATCAGGACTCATCCAAAACCTGTTGCCCGGTCCGATATCGTGCCTGTATAGATAATCATATGAGATTCTTCCAGAACCAGACCCTATCCTGATGCTCATGATATCAGAATCTACCGGAGACCTGTCGGCGAATGGAAGCTCTTCGATTTCAGAGGGGGACGCTGGAACTGGATAAGGACCGTCTGCTTCAACTGGGTCGTATCCTTCTATTCTCCCTGCATAAACGATCTTTCCGTCAATACCAAAAGGCCCCTTTCCCTCCATTTCGACACCTCTGTAAAAAAGGCCCGCGGGGTATAAAAATGGGCCGGTCGCTCCGAAAAGAGATAGGGGATCTCCATAGCCAAGGGAGGAAGTCCTGTTAAAAGCACGGATAACTCCTCGATCTGAGATATATGATCCGGTTCCACACAGCAAGAAAGAACGAAGTCTGTCGGGGTCTTCAATATCAAATTCAAATGCGGGCACTAACTCCGCACTGAGACCCCTGTCTTCCTCAAATTGGAAAGGGAAGGAAAGATACGCATATTTCGAATCTTCACTGACCTTCAGATATCCTTCTCCCGAATACTGTATCAGGTCTTGAACCGCTGGAAGCTTATCTTCAGTCAAATTCGAATATACGATCTCATATCGATCGTCGATCTCCCTGAAAATAAAAAACGCCCTTCCTTCTTCGTCGTATGCGGGGGAACCAGGGTCATCGACCGGCTCCCCGTCGACAATAAACATATATCTGTATTTGCCGGTAACAAGAAAAAGTCTGATCTCAAAGAGTTGTCCTCTTTTAACCATCCTGTCGACGGTGGGATTCCAGTCGTTGAAATCTCCGACAAGAAAGACCCTTTCGGCCCCTGGAGCTTCCAGCCTGAAGATCAATTCCTCTTCATCAAGAACGATCGATGCTCGGCAAACTGCCGGCTGGACTGATAATGTCAGGGCAAGAAATAAGATCATTCTCCGGATATAAGCTTTCAATCGATCATCTCCCCAAACCATATCCTGGTGTAAAAAGAGATCATCCTTTCCTTCTCGAAAAAACGGGGAACCTGATCATGGAATATCGAAGACGCTTCGTTCGAAGGATTGTAGGAACCGAATCCTGCCCTGAAAAGAAATCTGTCCTTAGGCCTGAACTCAAGCTCCATACCGTAAAGATTTTCACCCGATCTCTGGTGAAAAAGCGAACTTCTCAGACTCCACGACCTGTCAAGGTCGATACTTCCTTCAGCGAGAAAAGAGAGATGATTCGTCCCGCCGGCATCATCGAGCCTCGTCAGAAGACGCACCCTCGAACCATATCGATCATCTAATAGTGAGAGTATCAGAGTAGATCTTTTATCCTCGCTTATTATTATCTTTTCTATGCTTTCAAACCCCTCTTTAAATTCCATCCGCAGTGTTCCGGAGATGGCCCTATAACTTTCATAGAGCAGACTGGAATAGCTATCACAAAACTCGAGCTGGGCTGATACTGAGAGGTCCTGATGTTTCCACCACGATAAAATACTGCTTTCAATTATTCCCGGAGAACTCTCCCCCTTATTCCACAAAAATCTTTTTCCGCAATACCTGTATGAGGGAACAACACCGAACCTCCCGATACCGTCCACCCTGCATTCGAACCCTGTGACTTCAGTTCCGATCTCCATGTCGTCAGGCAATCCTCTGCTGACCCGGCCGAATCTGATATCTGAGCCTGCAATATCCAAAAATCTGGAATCTCCGAGCTCTTTAAGCCGTCCCGAAACTGATTTTGCAAATTCAACCGATAGCCGGGTATTACCGATTCCTGTTCCCATTGTCCCTCCGGCGAGGCTTATATTGCCGGCGGAGGCAGACCTGCTCTCTGCAAGCATCAACCCGATATGCCAAAAATCCCGGGATGTCTCGATCTCGACAAGATCCACCTCTTCCGGGGCACCGTTAAATATCGGAAGTCCCCCGCTCTTCTCCAGTTGAGACCTTTCAAAGAAATCAGCACTCGTAACAGAGATATTTACACCCTTAACCGCTCTTGCTTCCAGCTTCACGCCCTGGCCGTTTCCCGATATTTCAGGCAGATCATCTGACATCAGATTCAGCGTCCTGTTTCGTGTCCTGAAGACCCTTTCCCTCATAAACAGCCTGAAGTTCATTCTGCCGTCGCGCAGAGCATATCTAATATCTCCCTGCTCCAGGATCATCCTGTTCCTGTACCCTTCATCATCCAGACTACGTTCACCTGAAGCTCCTTTCAGCAGCAGCATAGTATCTTTCCAGGGGATCACTTGAAAAAGCAAAGAAATCCTGTCATTTAAATGCGATTCGGTTTCAGGATCATTCCATGGAAACGGACTTGAATTTTTCAAGAGCATGACCCTGTTGGTGTAGACTGCTGAGCAGCGGAAATTTACCGTGGAATCCGGATCTGCTCCTTTTGCGGCAAGATTTTCAGCCGCAGCGGTAATGATCATGACAAAAATCAGGACCGCCAAAAGGCGATTTTCTTTCAGGATCTCTATTCTCACTTATTTCTCTCTATCTTTAGTCTCCAGAAAGAATTCTAACGCTACTGCTGTATATATCCCGGAATCTTCCAGAGGGCTGAAGGAGAGGCCTATATTGAATCTTCTTCCGGTCCAGCGGAGACCTCCCGTTACTTTTTCTCTGTAAAAACCGGCCATCATCTCAAGAGGTACTGATGATCTCATAATAAAACCGAAATTGTCGCAATCTGTTCCTTTTCGACCATACCTTTCCCAGGAGATTACAAGAGTATCTTTCCAGAAGACCGACATACCCCACCTTGAACTCCTTCTGTACACGACCGGTTCCAGACCGGTCTCATACTGCCTTTCATTTATATTATCAAGAAGATAAGAAATCGAGACCATTGGAAGGGGCCTGACCATTATTCCCGCATCGCCACTGACCCCAGTATCGGAACCATTGAAGGGGCAAATTTCGCAACCGTCCGGATCTTCCAGCAAAAGACTGTTTACCCTCACATTGGCGCCGATCGACAGGAAAGATCCCTCTGTTCCCTGGGTCAATCTATATCCGGCGCCGAGAATCAGGACATTTTCATCGACAGAGGAATCAGAATTTTTTCTATAAAAACCTGCTCCAAAAGAAAAATCTTCAAATGGAAAAATAAACGCTCCTCTGGATTCATTTGACGATGGTTCCTGCGCACAGATTCCGTAATCAAAATACAGAGTCCCGATACGGATCGTCGGCAGCCCGGAAGGATTATAAAAGAGAGCTGACGCATCATCGGATAGTGCAAGAAAAGAAAAGCCCGAGGCTCGAGCCCTTGCGGTGCTGTTGACATTTACGAAGATATCTCCAGAGCAGATCGATCCCGAATCATACGACGAGGCGAAAATGCCCTCCGGAAGGAAAAATATCAGCAAAACAGCTATGAAAGATATGAATCTCATCTGGTTGAATATCTTCAAATACCCTTCTCAGCTTCATCCATCCTCTTCAACCCTTCAAGGATCAGATGATCCATTTTTATATCAAGGAAAATATCTTCATGCTCAGGAAGGATCTTGTCAAAATACACGAACTGGCCTGAGTTCCAGTGTAAGACCTCGTAAACGACCTCTTTCATCTGTTCCTGCATGGCTTTTTTTAAAGACTCGAAATCCAGATATCCTCTTCTGATCAGGATATTCCCGATCCTTTCCGCACCATTACCACTCCTGTATTCAGCCAGAGCCTCGCCAAGCTGGTGTTTTTCAATAAACCCTCTTTCAATAAGGTATTGCCCCAATTTCTTCCTGCTCGTATCAATAGTGGCATAGGTCAGTTCACCCTCCCTGATAAAAAAGCTGGCGACATTATCTATAGTGATAAGTTTTATTTTTCCGGTCAAGCCGCAAACCGAAGCGACCTGGAGAACCATCGAGGGATCCAGTACAGACAGACTTCCTCCAAAATCCATTCAGCGACCTCCTGCTTCATCATCAGTTTTTCTTCTCACTGCTTCCAACCCGATCCGGGTCTGCGATACTATCACTATTGCAAAAGCTGCCGCCATTGCGGCGAATATGTAATAATCGATATTGTGCAAAGGCAGATCAAAGGAAAAGATCCTCTTTAAAAGTATTACCATGACTCCTATGCCGAGAATCAGGCCCGCCATCTTACCGGGCTTTGTAGCTCTAAGCCTGGGAGGACGCTTGATCAAAGTCAGGAAAAATAATCCGGCAAAGAATTCACTGTACCTTACGATGAGCAGGATCAAAAGCCACAGCGGCACTAATCCTTTGATCAGCAGCCACACAAAGACTGCTACAGTAGATGCTATATCGGCGAATGGATCGAGCATCACTCCAAAAGCCGTGCCCTGGTCAAACCTTCTTGCAATTATTCCATCTGCAACGTCAGAAATAAGAATCAGCATATACAGTATTGTCGCAATTCCTTCCAGTCCATATCCGAACAGGACCACAATCGGCCCGACAAGCAACAATCGTATCGAGGTGAGGATGTTGGCCGCCTGGAAACCGGAGACAAAACTACCATCAGGTCGTATAAAAAGATCCGTTTTCCAGAAAGCAAACCCGGAAAGAGCCAGCAACAGGGGGAGAGTGTAAAGAAATATATCTCTGCCAAGAAATCTGTCATAATAGATGGAAATCAACAGTGATCCCGCAAGAAGGATACTTACGCTTGACAGAACGAACCTCAATATCGAATTCCTCAAACGGGATTTATGCTCTTTCCTGTTATCCATTACCACAAATTCTATTTTTTTCGTTCATTCAGTTCGGCTTGAGCAGCAGCCACAATAGCTACAGGTACCCGGAACGGAGAACAACTCACATAGTCAAATCCGTTTTGCCTGCAGAAGCCGATCGAACTGGGTTCGCCTCCGTGTTCTCCGCATATTCCCACCTTGAGATCCGGCCTGCTGCCGCGGCCCTTTTCGACCGCTATCTTGATCAACGCCCCCACACCTTCCTGGTCAAGCTTCTGGAAAGGATCACTGGGCCAGATTCCCAATCGGAGGTAATCTACAAGGAATTTGCCTGCATCATCACGGCTCAGGCCAAAAGTCGTCTGCGTAAGATCGTTCGTTCCGAAGGAAAAGAACTTTGCAGATTCGGCGATTTTATCAGCTGTCAGCGCGGCTCTGGGTATCTCTATCATGGTACCGACCGTAAAATCTACCTGTTGACCAGTCTCATTCTGCACTTTTTCAGCGATATCCATTACTATCTCTTTCTGCAGAACGAATTCCCTGGCACTCCCGATCAATGGGATCATGATCTCGGGCCTTGGATCCTTACCCTTGCCGGCAAGCTCGCATACTGCTTCAAAGATCGCTCTGACCTGCATCTCTGTTATCTCGGGGTATACTATTCCCAGCCTGCACCCTCTGTGTCCCAGCATAGGATTCGTTTCTCTGAGTGAATCGATTTTCTTTTCCAGGTCTTCAACAGGAATCCCCATCCCTTTTGCCAGCGCTTTGATATCCTTCGTCTCATGAGGAAGAAATTCATGAAGAGGAGGATCAAGAGTCCTTATCGTTACCGGCATAGCATCCATCGCCTCGAAGATCCCCTTAAAATCATCCCTTTGCATCGGAAGCAGTTTTGCCAGAGCGCGTCTTCTTCCCTCTTCGTCAGCTGAAAGGATCATCTCCCTCACTGAATCGATCCTGTCATCTTCAAAAAACATATGTTCCGTACGGCAAAGGCCTATCCCCTCTGCTCCAAATGATACCGCGACCGAAGCCTGATTCGGCCTGTCGGCATTCGCTCTTACGCCAAGCTTTCTTATTTCGTTTGCCCACGAGATCAACTCTTCATAATATCTGTAAATCTCCGATTGATCCTTATCAAGCTTCCCCTCTATCAGAACCTGCAAGACCTCAGAGGGGTCTGTCTCTATACTGCCTGTGAATACCTCGCCGGTGTTTCCGTCGATCGAGATAAAATCGCCTTCGCCGACTGTAATTCCTCCCGCTTCTATCGATCGGTCCCTGTAATCGATATCCAGGCCGTTCGCTCCGACGACGCATACCTTCCCCATCTGTCTTGCCACAAGGGCGGCATGAGAAGTGGCTCCCCCCGCGGAAGTCAGAATACCCGAGGAAGCACTCATTCCGCGTATATCTTCAGGGCTAGTTTCTATCCTGACAAGGATTACTTCTTCTCCTTTTGCGGCCTGGATTTCGGCATCCTCGGCGTGAAACACGACTCTTCCGGTAGCTGCCCCGGGTCCCGCATTGATTCCTGTGGCAAGCAGCCTCCCCTCCTTGATCGCCTTCTTTTTCTGGGAAGGGTCAAAAACGGGACGCAGAAACTGGTTCATCTGTTCAGGATCTATGCGCAGGATAGCCTCTTCTTTGGATATCATTCCCTCGCGTACCATATCGATAGCTATCTTGATCGCGGCAAACCCCGTACGTTTCCCCGTCCTGGTCTGAAGTATCCACAGATTCCCATCCTGTATCGTAAACTCGAGATCCTGCATATCGGAGTAGTGTTCTTCCAGCCGATCCCTGACGCCGACAAGCTGGCCGTAGATCTCCGGCATCTCTTCTTCAAGGGAACGCAGATCTTTACCTCCTGCCTGCTCCCTGTTGATAGGTTGCGGAGTCCTTATTCCAGCCACCACATCCTCACCCTGGGCTTTCAACAGATATTCTCCGTAGAATACGTTCTTCCCGGTCGCGGGGTCTCTCGTAAATGCAACGCCGGTACCAGAATTATCGTCAAGATTTCCAAAGACCATCGACTGGATATTGACGGCAGTACCCCATTCGTGGGGAATGCCGTTCAACCTTCTGTAAGTCTTCGCTCTTTCATTGTTCCAGGAGTTGAAGACAGCTCCGATCGCTTTCCACAGCTGCTCATGTGGATCATCGGGAAAATCGACGCCGGTCCTCTTCCTGATCATCTGTTTATACTCTTTTATGATTTCCTTGAGATCACCGGTTTCCAGATCTATATCCTGCCTTGCATTGACTTTCTTCTTTTTCCTGCCCAGTATCTCTTCAAAAGGATCAGGGTCTTCCCTTTTTTCAGGTGCGATCTCGAGGACTACATCTCCGTACATCTGGATAAAACGTCTGTAACTGTCATAGGCGAAGCGCTCATTTCCGCTTTTCGCAGCAAGACCTTCTACTGTTTTGGGATTAAGTCCAAGATTCAGCACAGTATCCATCATTCCCGGCATACTGACCCTTGCCCCGGACCTGACGGATAAAAGAAGCGGGTTATCTGAATCGCCGAAAGAGGCTTCCATCGCATTTTCGATCATAGACAATTTTTCTTCTAATTCTTCCTTCAGTCCTTCAGGATACTTCCCATTATTTTCGTAGAAATAATTGCAGACTTCTGTAGAGATCGTAAAGCCTGCAGGCACAGGTAACCCTATGGAAGCCATTTCAGCAAGGTTGGCACCCTTGCCCCCGAGAAGGTCCTTCATCTTCGAATTACCATCAGAATTACCAGGTCCAAAGAAGTATATCTGTCTGTTACCCACCAGGTGCCTCCTATCCTTCACAATAACAGTATGTTAGTGTCAAAACGAATCAGGTTCAGACCCCTCTGTAAATGTATATCTGAAATCAGGTGTTAATGTAAAGATTAAAAAGGCAAACCGAAGGAAACTTGGGGGGTCACCTGGTCTCGACCACTTTGTAAGTGCAAGTACTCCGTGATCGATAAAGAAGACCCATACCTTGATGATCCAGTCCTCCCCCTGGGTACTTCCCGGGAAAATTAAGAAACGGTATTTTCACATTCAGATCGGCTGTATGCGTCACCATACCCGGAAAGGGCGGAGCCTGTAACTGAAAATATCGGCAGGAGGAAAAACAGAGTCTTGCAAACGATTCCTGCTCTTTCACGGATCTGATCGTTCATACTTTACCGCTATATCGCTTCTATCCCTGGCGCCCGGCAGAAGACCTTTTCCTTCTCACAGACCCGATTCCGAGATAGTCCGCCAGATTAGCTCGGCCAGAGACCTTTGGTACGATCAGATCCTCTGCAGTCGACATGATCACTGTCACACCGGGCCCATGCCCGTTCGTTATACATGAAGCATGAACGACTATTCCAATCGTCATAGCACCGGTCCTTACAGACCTTCCGAACCTGCAGTCGGCATCGGTCAGAGCCACAATATCCCCCAACCTGAGATTTCCAAGGCCGTACTTGCTGATAGTATCACTGTCTGTCATCTGAATATCGTAATCACCGCTCATACTGTGCCTCGAGCCGAGACCGGATCCCATGACCGCAGCTGGAATCATATGCGTGACCGGGACAACAAGCCGCCTGTTCCTGACTGCAATACCGGCTTTACCGAACAGATCCGGATCGATATTCATAATATGCACTTCTGGATAATCATTCAGCCTCAATCCCTGTCCGAAAGCCTTTATCTGTATCTTATCTCCGATTACGAGCTTATCCAGAACAGCTAAAGGAAAATCTAATATTACGTGTTCGACTCCGCCATGTTTCCCGGTCACCGTTCCTTTCGCTCCCGATGCTGGTCCAGTGACGACTCTCGCTTCGTTTCCGATACAGGCCAGAAGGCTGAGACCGCCAAGGCTTGAATTATCTGCATCTTTGGGCGTCAGGGTGATACTTGCGCCTGGCTCAATATGATCTCCGGCAAAATCGAGAGCCGAATCTCCTACAGCCACATTATATGTTATCCCGCCTGTTCCCGGCAGTATATGGGCATCTCCCGAAGAATCTACAAGGTACGGGTTTTTGAGAATGACCCGCGGATAAGAGACCGCTCCGAGAACGGATTTCATCACAAGTTCATTTCTGTTTGTCTTTAACATCTTCTTCTTTCTGTTGCTGAATCCAGGGACATCATTATTTTCAGAACAACAGACGCCGGGCAGCATCTGCTTTCGAGCGATACTTTAAAATAACAGATATGTCAAGAGATTAGGGAATCTGCCCGCGAACTGATCGGAAGCTGGCATGCAAAAGCCGCTCCCGTATTCATGAAGCGGCTTTAAGTCGGAATTCTTGTTATCTGATAACGACGATCCTTCCATATACCGATCCACCGGATGAAGACTCACACCTGAAAACATAGACTCCGGAAGCTACCTCTTTTCCCGCGGGGTTCTTCACATCCCAGGTGGCGATTCCGTCCGCCCCGTCCTCACTCAGATGTGTATGCTGCCATACCAGGTCACCGGCGACATTGAATACCCTTATTTCACACTGCCGGGGAAGGTTGAAAAATTTGATCGAAGAATCAACATAATTGTGATACGCGGGAGAATTTTCCGCCGAAGAACCTGTGCGATAGGGATTAGGAACTGCATAGACATTCATCATCTCTTTGTCAGTATCCCCTCCTGAGTCGACAGTCATCTCAATGGAGACGGCAACCGATTCACATTCGACAATATTATCCGGATCCAGGGGATCATCGATATCCTCATCACAGATAAAGTTATCTTCCTTATTATGCTCGAAGAAACCTTTGAAATACCCGCGGTCATAACATGTCACATGGTAGTAATACAGGAAGCCCGGGTAGACATTGTCATCGATCCATTCATAATATTTATTCCCCTGATCGTCTATCCTGGGGTAGGCTGGTTCACCATCATCTCTGAAATACTCCCACAACCATACCCATTTCAAAGGAATATCATTAACGGCAGTAATATCACTGAGCTTGAAATAATCTTCCTTGGATATCTCGGCGATTACATTCATCTCGCTTGGATAGGGAGATAACCCTCTCCACAGATGGAATCCTTCAAAATCCTGAACATCCATATCGATAATAGCTCCGCCGCCGGAGAAACTTGAATCGATGATCCCGTCTCCGAAAGAAATATCGAAGCCCAGGTAAAGAGAATCTCTTGGAGGTTCCTCGTTGACCAAAATCATCGGAATCGGATTTCCGGGAGTATAGTAATCAGATCCGACATTAATCTTTCTTGAATAAGTACGGTTTACAGGGTCCGTCGTTTCAATTCTTAACGAAATATATGGATCTACCCCAACGACAAGCGGTCCGGCGGTACCCACGATCTCTCTTTCGATCCTAATCGACCTGTCGATCATCCCTGAATAAAAACCATCTGTCCCGAACTCCGAGACAAGAGCTGGATCATATCCCGAAATCCAGTTCCGCTTGTCAATTGTCCCTATTCCGCTCGAAATACTGTCATGAGGAGGAAACCAGCGGATCACCACTGTATTCACATCTCTGGAAAGGGCGAAAGTGTCTACAGGAACTGGATAGAGAGTCAACGTATCGATAGCGCTCTGCGCGCCCGCCCCCTGGCAGAAAGCTGAAATCGCCATCGTAAAAACAAATATCCACCTCAGTGGTCTGATTGAAACCACTTTCCCTCCTTTTAAATACCCGTTTCCAGGTCTTTTATCGTTTATTCACTCGCAATTATCTGCCATTCGGTAAATATCACATCCATTATCTGATTGACGTCATTCCGGTCGAAGAACCAAAGCGGCAACCCGAAATGGAAACTGTACGCAGGTATGAAGTTTATCTCTTCCATCCCCTCAAATTCATCTTTGAATTTTGTCACGACCAAAGCAACGGTCTGTATGTTGATCGGGGACAGATTATTCCTTGTTCTCATCCTGTAAGTAGAATGAAAACAGTTCTGGGAATTAGTGATCTGCTTGAAATCAAGCCAGTACCTGGAATCAAAGATCTCTACATAAGTAAACCCTCGTAACTGCGGATTGAAAAAACATGAAGGACAGGTTACACCGCTCCACAGGGCCAGAGTGTCCGGAAAACCCGTAAGATGTTCGAGGACTATCGGGTCATACGGATCTCTCAGCGCGCGGACAAATCCATCATCGTTCACTACCCTTTTAATTCCCTCCGGCCAGTCTGTTCCGGTATGCCATGCCGCATCGACCTTATCCAGGGCGGTTACACAATAATCCTTGTACGGCATACTGTTGACGCCGGTTGTATCCTCTGAGGCATACTCGTATATATCATCCTTGAAAAGAGCAGGCAAAAGAGGCGGAGTGTAGAATGTGTCGAAGAAACCTCCGCCGCCTCTGTTATTTATTCCACAGGTAAGCACATGCCCGCCCTTTGTCATAAAGATAGAAATATAATTGAGCTCGATCTCCCCGGCAAAACCGACTTTGCTCTCGGGTATATAGCGCACTATTTTTTTCCATGCCAGAGGTTTATCCGCCGCTGAACTGGAAGAAAAAGTCCAGATGATATTTGCGTACTTCCCGATAACTTCGATGTCAGGAGGTTCAAAATTGTGATCTGTCGTATCATAAATATCCCTGTCCGGCAAGAAGTCAGCGGCTCTGCTACAGATATTGGTCCAGAATTCATCATGCTCCGATTCCTGCGGCATCGTCCGGGTAATTAGCAGGACGGGATTTTCATCGGATGGAAGGTCATCGACCCAGAGAAGATTTCTCTCCATGGTGAACTGTATGACCTCTATTTCGACCTTCCCCCTTGTTATCCTTCCTCCGTCATCTATCGCTTCAATAAAAAACGTATGGATACCGGTGTAGAGCCTCTTTTCTCTGGCGCAGAGTGTAAAGGGGCTGTATGCCCCGCCGCCTACCCACTGGCTCGGGTCGTTGAGATCCTGAATATCCCACCCGTAACGGTACCCGACGATCTCTCCCCCATAATCGAAAGCTGTCGCTTCCCAGCAGAAGTTCAGGGGTATCCCCGGCGGAAGCTTATGTACGGTAGGATTCATCGTGGTACCGATAAACTTTGCTCCCCCGAGATAAGTCTCCCGTACTGTCAACAGAGGACCCTGTTTCCAGGATACTACGAACTTCTTGACATTTAAGTCCTTTTTAAAGATAGCTGTTACCGCACCTGCCTCGTCTTTTGCCTGGACAGCAAATATATGTTCCTTATTAAGTGCGAGCGTCTCGTTGACCCCCACCTTTACCGTTCGTCCCGGGGCATTGACATCCGTAGAGTAGGGGATCCAGGGAGACCATTCATCCTCATAAGCAAGAGGATGTTCATTAAGATCCCTGTATATCGAAAAAGAGTCAGGAAGAAAATCCGGCAGCTGATATGAAAAATAACGTACCAAATCAGGATCCTGTGTGTTCGATCTTGAATCAATAGGATCCACTCCGACCCATCTGAACGTTATGACCGTACTATACGCGTAGGTGCCGTCAGGGGGATGGGTAATATCCACGTAAGGTGAGATGGTCCAAGCGGTAAACGATCTGAAGACTACTTCTGATTCAAGCCCCTGCCGGTCGACAGCTCTCATAAAAACCGTATGAGCGAGATCATACTTTGTATATACTGAATTGACGTCATTGGAATCATACGGCTGAGGATTTTCGTTGGCCATTACCCTGAAAATAGTGTCATGCACAGTTGTTCTGAACCATTTGTCAGCTCCCGTCGTATCTGCTTCAAGAAACCCTATCCCCTCGGCGCCGTCAACTATGCATATCTCAAAATGGGATATTTCTCCGTCCGGGTCCCAACCGCTCCAGTAGAAGTGAACCTGATATCCTGTCAGGGAACCCTCTACCGGACCGCTAGACATCCACATCTCAGGCCTCTGGTTGCCCGCTTCGGAACCTGTAAAGACGCCGTCACAACCAGCGCTCAAAATAACCGAGAGGGATATCGATGCTGATATTACATAATACAACAATCTGCGCATTACCCCGTACCTCCTGTCCGCATCATACTAAGATGAGCCCCCACAAAACGGTTAAAACCCCATATCTACGTATATCAACTTTATATAAAAGTTCTTTATCACTTTGTCGTATCTACCATAGTTAGCGGGATAACGCTGAACCGTACACCATTCCCCAAGTGTATTCATCGAACATGGTTCGGCTTCATAAAATGTCGGGCTTGTGCACCTGATACCCTCCATGAATGTATCAGTAGACCCGATATCCCTGCCTGTCACTGTGAGTACCTGGTCTCCCATCCACAAAGGAGGAGTACTCACGAAATTAGAATCAGGCCAATCATATGAATAATCGGGATCAGTCGGAATAACCAGCTTAAAGATACATTCCTGCTCAAACTCGTTAAGAGGGCCGTCGGAGATCCAGTCGTCCTCAAGCCTGTAAAAATAATTAGCATCAGCCTGGATCTGGAAACGCCAGCTCACGATTCCCGAACCGGGAGGATCCCTTCTGTCATCATACCCGGAGGACCTGATTATGAATTTGTACCAGAAAGTGATATTGTCCCCCGATTCGTCATATGTTATATCATAAGCGTTACATGTATCCCCCATCGACATCAACGGAGTACTAAGGTTTATATAGAGAGTATCTGAACTAAGAGGCTTATATTCGATCGACCAGGTTGAAAATGGGACCGTGTCGATACCGACTTCAAGGTATTCCACCGTCGGGTTATAGTTGCCGTAGAAAACCACAGAATCGGGAGTGCCGTCCGATCTGTACTGTTCATCAAATGACCTAACGTTGAAGACATACTTGTTGCTTCCGATCCGCATCGTTACCGAGTCGACATCAGAATCGCAGTTTGTATCCTCCGCCTTTTCCGCAGGGTACCACGGAGTCGAATACGAAGAGACTCCGCCATCCACCGCAGTTCCCCACCTTTTGAACCGGTACTGGAACCTGATCGGAAGCGGAGGGTCGTATTGAAGAATATCCCTGTTATCATCCCATCCCATATAATGCAGTTTTAACCTTGAATTATACGGGAGCGTATCTACCAGACCATCATAGAAATCAACCTTCCTTATAGCTGTATCTCCGCCCGCCACAAAATAATGGTTATCTCCGTACAGGATCTTTGAATCAGGGTCATGATTTATCACAATCTGGCAGACTCCATCACCGCTGACAATATCTGATCTGGAAAGCGCTCCGGCCTCATCGCGGGCGATTACCTTGAAATAAAAATCTCCGCTCGGCAGATACTGCGAGGCATCATTATTGATCGTGACAGATATCGTGTCTGGAGGAGGAATCTCCCATTCCGGGATACCGTCATCGTTCTCGTCGGGGTAGATATCTCCCTGGTAGATCCATCTGTACCCTGTTATCTCATTATTGCATGTCCAGCCCCAGAACTTGACATAAACATCCTGGAATATACTTATTGTGTCCGGATCCCCAGGTTCATAAAACGTCCAGTCAACGCCGTTAAAACTCGTCCAGAACTTGACCTTGGGAAGACAGTCGACCTTGGCCAGGAACTGCGCCCTCGCGGGTGATTTGTCCATCCTGCCCATATCATCGATCGCCACTATATGAAACGCCTGCCTCTTGACCATGGCGCTTGTCTCTTCGTCAAAACCGGTAAATACGAATTCGGTATCTGTAGCTGTCGTAAAAGTACCGGCAAGATAATCCACACCCCTTACTTCAGGATTCCAGTCGAGAAGTTCCTGTTCAGCATACAGGTTAGGATCCAGAGTCCGCAAAGTGTCGGATCGATACCACATATACCGGGTCACTATCCCGTCTTTATCTTCGCCATACCAGTACATGTGGACTCTGTAATCCGTCTCGGTCGTCTCGGGGGGGGCGACTGTAAGGACCGTGTTGGGAGCTCTGTTCCTGTCCAGAGGATCCCTTTCCTCCCGGCAGGCCGGCAGGATCATTACCAGAGCAATGATGAACAAAAATATTATGCCTGCAGCATTACTTGAGTTAAAGCGTCTCATATCCACCCTTCTCTTCAGTATTTTTCCTATCGGATGAAGTGCCTCCAATCTATATGTAATATATGTATTCAAAAATTTGTATGTCAATGAAATTCGATAGATTCAGCAGATAGGGGAGAGAAAAACGGGGTATTTGATATGATTCGGGCCGGGGATATGATCCCCGGCCCGCAAAACGATCGTTTTCTCCAAAACCGAAGTTATCGGAGAAGGATCATTTTCTTTGTGCTCTCAAAGTCGTCTGCCTTCAGTTTGTAGAAGTAGACGCCACTGGCAACGCTCGAACCAAGGTCATTGGTTCCGTTCCAGTCGATTGTATGGAGGCCAGCATCCCAAACCTCGTTGGTGAGAGTATTCACCAGCTGTCCGGCAACGTTGTAAACCTTGAGGCTTACATGACCCTTGTTCGCAATACTGAACTTGATCTGTGTTGACGGGTTGAACGGGTTAGGATAGTTCTGACCCAGTGAATTCACCAACGGAGTCGGTGTATCACCGGTGATATCGTCGGAAACACCATTGAGGAAGAACTCCCAGGTCTTGAGCATGAGTTCGTTCCTTGCAAGCGTGCCGCCGTCACCGTTACGTACATACATGAAACTGTGGCCTATCCATGAGGTACGGGCCACACCACCGGCAGAGTTGGTGAACTGGTTACGAATACCGACATAGCTCTGCGGATCTGTTACGTTCTTCTTCTCCAGTTCCAGACATGCTACACCGGTTCCAGTCGCACTCAATACGTCCCAACCGTTGATGGTAGGACATCCGCCGAACGCATAATACGTAAGGCCGGAATAGATATCAATACCTGTCACCAGAGGAGTAATGACACCGCCGGCAGCACCGCCACCGGTATATTCATAATAGCTCTGATGTACAAACTGGACACCGCAAGCGAGCATAAGGTCAAGAGCGATCTGGGCCGTAGATCCGTTAAGATCCTGGGCTACGCCCTCACCAAGTACCCACAAGTTGGCTTTTTCGTCTTGAGGTTTGAAATCCATCCAGTCATACAGCATCTGACAATCATTGCTCTTGTCGCTGTAAGACATATCACCATCGGAGATGGTACCGGCTTCGAGGTTACCGCAATCCCAGACTATCTTCTCATAGGTAGCAAGCAGGATTTCGAGGGTCGCACGAGCCCCGAGTCCGTTTGAGAGGAAAGAAGTCGGGTTATTGACGTCGTAGCGATCCGGCATGACTCCGCCAGGAATAACAGCGGCGAAGGCAGGATCAAAATACAACTGTACGGTTCCATCGAATGTGCCGCGGCCGTGGAAATCATCTACATAGAGGATTCCCGAGTTCTGAGTCGGCAGAATCGCCATTTCAAACCTATGGCCAGTCGCTTCCTGCGCAGTGGGAGGATAGACTGTCGTCTCATCCAGAAGATCGGTTGCTTCGAAGTAATACTCGATCTCAAAACCCCTCACAAAGAGAGAATCATTAAGGTCGATCATAAACTTGTCAGCTGCCACAGCGCCGGAACCAGTGCGCGCTCTCGCGCAGAGCATCTTGTTCCACAGACCGTCATCGGATACATACCAGCCGTAAGCAAGCGTATCTGGAACGCTCGGATCGGCGATCTGCGGGCCTACGATCGGGCTAACCGGGGCCTGACCACCTGTCAGCGGACCCACATATTCGGCCTTTACGTAGCAATAGACTTCCTCTGTCATCTGGCCGAGGCCGTTGGAGACGAGACGAAGTCCGCCAGCCATCGATGAAGATACACCGACTACGGCTGAATCGCCAGGATCGATTGAAGGATTCTCACCGGGCATAAGATCGTTGGCACAGTCGACTCGACCTGTCTGTTTTTCCCAGCCACCGGTTCCCTGAGATGGGAAAGTGTCCTGGAAAATATCGAGGTTTCTGTGAGTCCACTGAGGACCTGACGTCTTATAGCGGTAGATACGAATGTTATCGATCCACGGTGCTGGCGTATGAGCAGCTCCGCTACCCTCATCAGGGTACCAATACGGAACCATGTCGACGCATCCCATCCTGATCTGGATAGGATCGGAGCCATTACCCTCATAAAGATCACCGATAAGCCAGAAAGGCTGATTGTAAGCCTGGTTATCAGCATAGTAGACGTAGTTACGGTCTTTCCATCCAAGCGGACAACCGTCGATGATTGTACGAATACCAAAGATGTAGTATACGAGGTTATCAGAAGGAAGGTCACCATAGACCGTGGCTTCCAACATGATACCGCCCATAGTGGCAAGGTCCGGAATCAACAGATCCTGGACTTCATTTTTGGCGCTCGAGTACATCGTCATGTCGATTATCGGCGAGATTACATCCTCGTCCTGACAAGGAGCGGAGTGTCCGCCTGGTCCTGTACAGAACGGAGTCTCGAACAATCCCGGATAATCTGTGCTCGGATAAGCCGAACCCTGGAAGAAGACGATCTGTGTGGCGAGGTTAACGCCGCACGGATCTTTGTCGACAAGACCGCTCCAGAGAGCGGAGAACTTACCGAATGCAGCTTCGGGAGCTCCATACCAGAAACCGCCGTTAGCAGTCTTGGCGTCGAGTGCTTCATCTTCCCAGTTTTCGTAGTTGATAGTCGTGCCTACATCCGACACCGTGATCTCATCAACGATAAACGCACCATCTGTATCCCAAAGGCCGTCCTGATCTGACCAGGCGCCGTCAGCGATAACGTGGAAACGAAGTTTCGTGTTGGCAGTCGGATTGACAAACTGATCGACTGCGACAGTATCAGCCGCACCCTGATAGTTTGCAAGCTCAACCCAGTTGCCTGCACCTGCATCGAACTCGACGAGGACGTAATCGAAATCTCCACCCTCTACGTCATAGTATGCAGTGTACGCAAGCGAAACAACACCGTTGATAGGGAAGGCGTCAGTCGTTAGCAACTGATTCCATCCGTTACCATAACCGGGCACCGTTTCCCAACCGCACAGGTAGGTGTAGGGCGCATCCGACCTGGGATCATCCCAGGCACGGGTACCGCACCACATTGACTTTGTACCTGCGAGCGGAATCAGATGTCCGTTGGCCCCGGGTGCGATCCCGGCAAAATCATCAACGTGGAAGAAGGTTTCGACCTGCTCGGTGTTATCCGAACGGGTCCAGCCCATCCAGTCCATCGTCTCGAAACCGTACCAAGCGAGACAAACGGTGTCGAGAGCAGCCGACGTTTCGAGTCCTCTTGCACCCAAATCAATTGCCTCATAGCTATCATTGTCATTGAGAGTCTTCATCATCCGCGTACCGCTTCTGTCGATATCACGCGCCGACACGGTCCCGACGAAGGCGGCAACGAGGCAGACGCTCAGTACAATTACTAAGGCTTTCCTCATTATTTTATTCCCCCCAGCGTTAAGAGAATAATACTGATTATTTATACCCCGGAAATGATGCGTGTAATACAACCCTTACCATCAAGATCCAAATGAGTCACCTCCCAACCAGATCCTGAACTCCCCCAAGGCCCTCCCGTTGAATTCCATCATGTGTCGAGCAAGCTGGTACTCCACGGCGGTCGGCGTAGGGTCTCTCCTCGAGGTCGATAAGGTTGCTCCTGTGGAGCAACGCATTCACCTTCCGTGATTAGAGGCATTATACCACGTAACTTCAATATATGTCAATATGTTATTTTAGACAGAACCCTGCTGATTTTCCTTTGTGCAAAGCTGGTTTTCAGGAAAATTCGACCGGCGGTTTTGGTTAACATAATGACATTTTTGCATAATACACAATTAACCCTTGTATTCACCTGTAATGGTGTGGCTAATCCCCGGCTATCGCAGAATAATAACAGAAGTTTCCGAAAAGGGTGTGAAGTGCGTGCAAAAAAGATATCCTGTTGTCTTTTATGGCCTTATCTTCACAATTGACTAAAACTGCGTCAAAATAGTCGTTTATCGAGGGGACCAGCTCCGCCAGAATCTCGAAAGATCTGGGCTGTGATTCCGGCTCTTTAAGGGCCGACAACTTTTCGGCACACTGTAAAGCCTTTTCGAAAAAGAGCCCTTCAGCTTTTTCCGCGAAAAGAGACCTGGAAAAACCAAGCTTTTCCTCATCCCCGCCGGAGATCGCTTCCATCGCCATGACCCCTGATTCCCGGTCGACTTTTTTCCTCATATCCTTCGGAAGGATATTTGTGATCCTTTTCATCGCAAGTACAAAATCAGAAAGTGAGCCGGATATTCTCATCTCCTGCAGGCGGGCGGTCATCGAGGAGACTGCAAACGGCACCTTCCACGGAGAATCCAGTACTGCCGAGACCAGGTCCGGATCATACCCTTCTCCCCTCAGGATCGTTACAAACCTCTGGGAGAAAAAATCCATTACCTTTTCTTCTGTTCTCCCGTCTGCCGATGGACGATCATCCTGCCCCTTATCAGAAAATAGAGCGAGGCTCCTGATCACGCCTTCCCTGATCTCGGTATTCAGTTTTTTTTCTATCATCATTCTTAGTATGCTCATCGCGCTGCGCCGCAAGGCATAGGGATCCTGTGATCCGGATGGTTCCAGTCCCATGATAAAGCAGCCGCAGAGAGTATCGAGCTTGTCTGCTATAGACAGAACAAGGCCGGTCGCGGTCGATGGAAGCCTGTCTCCGGAGAATTTCGGGAAATAATGTTCATAGATCGCCTCCGATACGGCCTCTCTCTCCTTCGAGACTCTGGCGTATTCCCTGCCGATATACCCCTGCAACAGAGTGAATTCCTTTCCGTCCTTGACCATCTCGCTTGCAAGATCCGCCTTGGCAAGCATCGCCGCACGCTCTATATCTTCTTTTAGCGGCCTTTCATCAGAGGGGAGAGACGAAAGAAGATACAGCGCAAGTTCCCTTATTCTCTCCGCCTTGTCGCGAAGACTGCCAAGCCCCTCCAGCCATACGATCCTGTCGAGCTTCCCGGCCATCTTCTCTATCGGAAATGCGGTATCCTCAAGAAAATAGAATCTCGCGTCTGCCAGCCTTGCCTGCAATACCCTTTCATACCCCTTGATGATCTCTTTCCTGTTCCGTCTTGCTCCGTCTGCAAAGGCTATAAAATCAGACTTAAGCTCTCCACCGCTTCCCTCTACTGAAAAATACCTCTGATGACTTTTGAGAGCAGTCACTATCACCTTGCGGGGAAGATCAAGAAATGAGCTGTCAAAACTTCCAGTCAGTACGACCGGAGATTCGACCAGATTCGCCACCATCTCACACAGGCTGTCATCCTCAACCAGTCTCCCTCCGGTCTCCGCTGCGGCCTTTCCAGCAAGGGAGGCGACCATGGCTTTGCGTTTTTCACTGTCGATGATGATCCTGTTTTTCTTCAAAACAGAAAAATAATCTTCTATCCCCTCTACTGCTGCCGGCCTCATTGAATAAGGAGACAGCCTGGTAGCGACAGACGACTTCAGCCCAGCCACCCGGAAACTGAAAGGCTCTGATCCGAAAAAAGACATTATCCATCGGATCGGCCTTGCAAACCTGAGATCGCTGTCATCCCATTTCATCATCTTGGGAAACCTCAGCCCGGTTATCATATCCGGAACCGACCCTGACAGTATTATCTTTGTTTCCACGCTTTCAGTCTTTCTTACTACCGCCAGATATTCGCCCTTTCCCGTTTCAACCCTTGACAGGGCATCGATCCCGACACCCTGACGCCCGGCGAAACCGATCGCCGCTTTGGTATATGCACCGTCCGGACCGATGCCGGCAGACAATGGAGGACCTGTAATGATCTCCTCGGCAGTCTCCTGTCTTACCGACAGGCCTCTCGCGTGAAGCACCAGCCTATTGGGTGTCCCGGTCACATAGAGAGAGTCGAACGGGATCCTTTCCGATTTCATCCGCTCGGAAAACGATTTCTCCATCTGTTTTACAGCACCGTCAATATACCCGCTCGGCAGGTTCTCGCATCCAATCTCCAACAGGAAATCGTTTTTCATCTATCTTCCCCCCCCTGCTCCCGCGGAGCCCTTGATCAGCGGATAGCCCAGGCTTTTGCGGCGGGCGACATAGGATTCAGCGATTTTTCTGGCAAGATCTCTTATCTTCGCTATATAACTCGTCCTCTCAGATACGCTGATCGCTCCTCTGGCGTCCAGGATGTTAAAAATATGCGAACACTTCAGAATATAATCGTAGGAGGGGAGGATCAACTCCTTTTCAAGCATTCGCACCGCCTGTTTCTGATATCTCTCGAATATTTCAAAATAAAGATCGAGATCGGCTGCTTCAAAATGAAAAGAGCTGAATTCTTTTTCCGACTCTTTGAACAGCTCACCCCAGGTGATTCCTCCACCCCACTCTATATCCATTATGTCATCCACTTTCTGTATATACATGCAGATCCTCTCAAGTCCGTAAGTGATCTCGGAAGAGACAGGATCAAGTTCAAGTCCGCCTGCCTGCTGAAAATAGGTGAACTGGGTTATTTCCATCCCGTCGAGCCATACCTCCCAGCCGAGCCCCGACGCTCCCAGCGTCGGTGATTCCCAGTCATCTTCCAGCAGCCTTATATCGTGCTTCGAAGGATCTATTCCTATCCTCTCGAGACTCTCTATATAGAGCGGGAGAACATTCTCGGGCGCAGGCTTGAGTATCACCTGAAACTGATTGAATTGCTGTACGCGGTTGGGATTCTCACCGTACCTTCCATCTTTCGGCCTCTTACTCGGCTCAATATAAGCCGCTTTCCAGGGCTCCGGCCCAAGGACCCTGAGAAAAGTGCCCGGATTCATCGTCCCGGCTCCCACCTCTGAATTATACGGAGTTATTATCAGGCACCCTTTTTCCCGCCAGAATCCGTTAAGTGCAGATACGATCTCCTGAAATGTCACTGCTGATCAACTCCTTTTAGTATCTTAAGTGCGCCGGGCAGCCTGTAACCATCGACATGATGGACAAAGATGCCGTGCAGCAGCCTGCCGATCTCACGCCTGCCTGCCGGGCCTATCTCCATCTGGGCCGACAGGTCTGTTCCGTTACTTTCCATTTCCGCAAGCAATCCTGCAGATTGCGCCGAAAGATGCAAAGAGCCCTCTCCGGAACAACTCTTACAGTATACAGAGCCGCTTAAAGGGTCTATGTTCAGGCCTTTCCCCGCAAGAAGTCTTTTACATCCGGAGCATTCCCTGATCGAGGGATATATCCCGGCCATACAAAGGATCTGCACTTCCATGGAAAAAAAGAGCGCCCAGGGGTCAGGGGACCGGTTCAGCGTCGTAATAAATCCTTCCAACAGATCAAAAAACCTTTCGTCATATTCATCCTCGATCGTCGATCGGTCAACCACCTCAAGGCCTGCCTGAAAGATGCACAGTCTGTCAAGGTCGTTCCCGCCGGCATCAAAAACCGAGCTTGTATCTATCTCTTTGAGAGTCTGAAGCCCTCTCTGACTCTTTATATAGAATACCGCTTCTCCCGTATTGCCGGTCCTTAAATTTCCGTAAAAGGGACTTTTTGCCTTTTTCGCCCCCCTGGCAAGAAACCTCAGCTTCCCGTGAAACCTGGTAAGAGAAACTGCGATCACACTCGATTCCCCGTAATCAAATGTACGCAAAATCACAAGGCGGTCCCTGATAATCTCACTCACGCCTTTTTACTCCGGAGATCATCCTTCTATCTTAGCCAGTCAATAAACAGAGTGGCCATCCCGAGATATATCAATATCCCGAGTATATCATTAGAAGTCGTTATAAAAGGACCGGTCGCCAGTGCCGGATCGATATTACCCCGCTTCAAAAGAAGAGGTATCATCGCTCCCATCACCGTCGCCCAGCAGATAATAAAAAACATGCAAAGCCCCAGAAGGACACCCAGCTTGAAATCCCCCTGCCACAACAGGATTATTGCCATAAGTATGGAAGCCAGGATCGACCCGTTGATCAGGGAGACCTTCAACTCCCTGACAAGTTTGCTGCTGGTCTGTCCAAAGCTTATTCCTCCCACCGCAAGTTCCCTCACAACGATAGCTGAAGACTGAATACCTGCATTACCGGCCATGGCGGTTATAACCGGCACGAAGAAGGACAGGGTCAGGACTGATTCAAGGGATGCTTTGAAACTGTTCATGACAAAAGCCGAGGCTACACCTCCAAGAAGTCCTGTAAGAAGCCAGGGAAGCCTGGCCCTGGAAAGTCTGAACGATGATCTCTCCCAGAACTCCTCTTCTCCAGTTCCAGCCATCATCGTAATATCTTCATTCGCCTCTTCTTCTATGACATCCATGATGTCATCGGCAGTGATCCTCCCCTCGAGCCTGCCTGTCTCATCGACTACCGGAAGAGCATAGAGATCATATTTCGAGAAGATCGCAGCTACTTCCTCCTGGTCGGTATCGACGGTAACCGTAAGAATGCCCTTCTCCATTATCTCATCGGCCCTTTTGTCCGAATCGACAACAAGCAGGTTTATCACCGGTATGCTGCCGAGGAGCAATCCAGCCGAATCGACGACATATATGTTCTGAATATTCTCAATATTTTCAGCTTCACTCCTTATCACGGCAATAACGTCAGAGATCTTCATCCCGCCGTTAACGGTAAGAAGCTCCCTGGCCATCAGGCCGCCTGCTGTCTCCCTGTCAAATTTCAGAAGTTCACTGACATCCTCATAATCTTCCCGGCTGATCCTCTGAAGGACTGAAGGCACTTTTTCATCCGGAAGAAGATTGATTATATCGGTAGCATCGTCACTCGCCATTATCTCTACCAGGGGAACGATCTCGTCGGCACGGAGATCCTCGAGTATCTCTCTCGCCACCCCCTCATCTACGATAGAGAGCACCCCGCTTGCAGTCTCAGTGTCGAGCTCCCTGAAAACAAAGATCCATACCTCTTCTGGAAGGACCGAGAGAACATCGGCAATATCCGGAGCCCGCATACCTTTGATCACGGAACCGATCTTCGAAGAATCGCCTGACTCGAACATCTCGATCAGGATCTCCGCTATGTCATCAAATCTCTCTTCCATACCTGCACCATTCCAATCCGACCTGGGTTTTATCGAATTTTCAGAATGAAGTGAATACTCTTTTTAGTCAAGATTTATTGCAGCTCCGGGATGATCAGCCGGGATTACCTTCGATATCTTTCCCCAGGGGCTGGCATAATATCCCGCTTGACGGCAGTACAGCCCCGCCGGATATGACCATTTTCAGCGCTTCCTCTACAGAGCAGTCCAACGCAAACACTTCATTGGAACGGACCATGAGAAAAAGCCCCGATGTGGGATTCGGCGTCGTGGGCATGAAGATATTGAGATATTTCGTTCTGGTTCCGTCTTCGCACGGAAGCATGCAATCAGATGTCACAAAACCGATCGCATAAATCCCGTGCCTCGGGTATTCTATCAGGACGGCATTTTTAAAAACTGATCTCTCATGCCTGAGAAAGACCTCGCTCATCTGTTTTAAGGCTGTATACACCCTGCTCACCAGCGGTATCCGCGTCATTATCGCTTCAGCCATATCGATCATCTTGCTGCCGACGAAATTCCCGGCAACTACCCCGGCTGCAAGAATCAGCAGGATCACCGTAAAAAAACCGAGTCCCGGAATATCGAGAAAAGGGTAACGTTCTACGATCGGCCGGAGGATATTATCGACAGAAATGAATATCCGGTAAAGAATCCATCCTGTCAGGACAGTCGGAAGCAGAATAACCAGCCCGGTCAGAAATTTTCTTCTCAGCCAAATCATATTAATCATACCTTCCGCGTATTTCCCGTCTGCGGCGCCGCAGACGAGCTCCGGCACCCAGACACAATGGTTCTCTTGCGGGAAGCGGGACTATTGCTTCGGAAGCTTTACGCTGACATCTACGATCCTCTGCCCGTCAAGGCGTTTGATCCGAAAATCGATCCCTTCGTATTCGATCATCTCTCCTTCTTCCGGGACTTTCCCGATAAGATCGAAAAGGAATCCGCCCAGAGTATCCACTTCCTCTGAAGGAAGAGATATTCCTAACTCTTCCTCAAGGTCGTCAAGATTGATTCTTCCGCCTATGAGGTATTCTCCCTCACCACCTTTACGAATTAAAGGTTCTTCATGGTCATGCTCGTCTATTATCTCTCCGACGATCTCTTCGAGTATATCCTCAAGAGTGACTATCCCGGCCGTTCCCCCATATTCATCGACGACGATCGCCAGGTGTTTTTTTTCTTTCTGAAATTCGCGAAGGAGGTCGTCTATCTTCTTCCCCTCAGGAACAAAATACGGCTCCCTTAGGAGATTCTTCAGAGATCTGTTGTTGTACCCGCCTTCAGATATACGGACAAGATCCTTTACGCAGAGAATGCCGATTATCCTGTCTATGCTGTTTTCATAGAACGGTACCCTCGAGTGGCCCGCTTCAGAGACCTTCTCCCTTATTTCATCAAGATCAAGATGGCAATCGAGCGAAAAGACATCGATTCTCGGAACCATTACTTCCCTGGTCTTCTTTTCCCCGAATTCGACGATACTGTGCATGAGCATACTGCCGTTTTTTTCTATGAATCCATCACTGCTTTCCTGCGGATCGGGAAAAAGGAAAACCAGCGATGCCATCTCTCTCGGGAGATCGGGAAATATCGAACCGATGACCTTCAGGAAGAGCACAGTAATCAGCCTGAGAGCCATGATGAGCGGAAAAACCGGATAGGAAACGAGGTATGCGACCCTGACCGGATCTTTTGAGGCCACCCCTGCCCCTGCCGTGAAAGATGAGAGGGAGGCGATCGCGGATATAATATATGAAAGAACGCCCGGGGATGTAAGCGTCCCGTCCTTTGTATGAATAATCCCTGCTATAATACCCGGCAGGCCCAGGACGGCAAATATAACCATCACGATTTCGAGCCCGGCAAGGATCAATATCAGGTGGAGCCTGTTACTGTGCATCAGCCGCGGACAACCGGTCCCTTTTCCGTTCTTTGGGAACAGCCTGTCTGAATGCATCCGCGATATGATGCTGAACGACGCCACCGCGCCCGCTATCACGAACTGCGCGGAGATGTAAAGGATGAGTATCAATACCGGCAATATCTCAAGACGCATTACATATCCTTTTATCGGTCACTCAAAAAGCCTGTCGACGGTCTCCATCGGCAGGATCTTCCTCAAATGCATCATTTCAGCATCTTCCATCTCTATTTCGCTCTCTTCACTGCCGTGTCGATATCCTTCAAGATGACATAACCCGTGCACGATCAGTCTCAGAAGATACGCTCTTGCCGGTACCCGGCGGATCTTCGCCCCGTTTAAGACCGGCTTCCAGCAGAGGAAGATCTCCGCAGATATTTCCTCATCGGAAGAGCTGCTGACATCCCCGTCTGAATAATTGAAAGTCAGTATCTCGGCAGGGCCCTTTCTTCCCTTATAGCTCCTGTTGAGCCAGGCCATCTTTCTCTCGCCTATAAGATTGATACCGATAATGCTTTTCGCGGAAGAAAATGAGGAGGCAATCGACTCGATCTCTCCTGCACACCTGTTAAACTCTTTTCTTCCCGTTACTCTGTGATGGCTGTTTATTATTGCCCTCATTTTCCTTTTCCGATTCCTGCTGATCATCTTCCTGGTTCGGATAAGATATCCTGGGATGAAAAAATCTTGTCAGAAACTGTACGTACTTTTCTTTTATCACCGCTATATCATTCAGCGTCAATCCGCTGTAATCAAGTTCCCCATCATTCATCCTTGTCTCGAATATCCTGCTGACTATAGTCCTTATTCTTGACGCGGTAGGCTCTTTCAGTGATCTTGCCGCTGCCTCGCTGGAATCGGCCAGCATGATCAGAGCAGTCTCCTTTGAATGCGGCCTGGGACCGGGATACCTGAAATCGTCGATATTGACACTGTCATGAGAATCGAACTCCAACGCCTTGTTGTAAAAGAAAGCCATGACAGTGGTGCCGTGATGTTCATTTATGGCATCGATGACTACACCCGGCAGTTTCTCCCTTTTCGCCAGTTCGACCCCTTCCTTGACATGCGAAGCAAGGATGAGAGCGCTCATCGTCGGTGACAGCTTTTCATGCTTGTTAAGGTTATCACCCTTGTTTTCGAAAAAATATTCGGGTTTAGCCAGTTTTCCAATATCATGGTAGTATGCTGATACTCTAGCAAGAAGCCCGTTGGCGCCGACCTCCTCTGCGGCAGCTTCGACCATGTTGCCGACCAGCATGGAATGATGATATGTCCCCGGAGCTTCTATTATCAGTTTTTTAAGCAGCGGCCTGTTCAGGTCGCTTAATTCCATCAACGAAAAATTCGTCATGACGTTGAAAAGCGATTCGAAGATCGGAAGAAGAAACATCACAAGGACAGTACAGGTAAAAGCGTTTGTGATGCCCCAGAGCGCACCCAGAAGGAATCCCCTCAACCCTATCCCTTCTGTCAGACCGAAACTTGTAATTCCCACGATGTAAGCCATCGCAACGTAAAGAAATATCGAATAGAAATTCTTTCTTTCCCTGAGCTGTGAAATACTGATTATCGCCGCGCCGCCGGCGATGATCGATATAAAAACGAGGCCTGCTGGAAGCCCGATATGAGTTATCAGCACCAGTGAAGCGAATATACTGAAGATCATAGCGGTCATAACACCAAAGAAAGCCGTTATTACAAGGGGGACAAATGCTACCGGGATCAGGTATGGGTCGAGGAATGAAAGCCTCATCACCAAAGCAGTCAGCAGAAGGAAGAAAAGAAGGGTAATGAAGGCAAGGGTCAGCTTTGCCGGTTCTGTAACGACTTTTCTGTCAAACTTCATAAGAGCCACCCATAGGATCAGCGTCAGGATAAGTATCCTGATGATTTTTCCGGTGTAGGCCCCCATCCTTTTCCATAGAGAAGTCTGAAGCTCTACTCTTGTCCTGTTCGATTCCAGTGCCTTCAGTATTTCCACCTGTTTGCCGGTCACCTTGTCGTGCTTGGCAATTATCCTCTGGTTCTCCGAAACGGTAAACGCTTCGGGCACCTTCTCCACTTTGTCATTACGCCGTTTAAGCGTCTCATCAAGATCGAAAACAAGATTAGGCATAAGATGCGACCTGAGGATGCTGTAGAAGATCTTTATCGTCTTATCATCCTTGCTGAAGACCTTCGAAGCACTGTCCAGGATTATCCTCTCCAGATCACTCTGCCTTATAAGCGGGGATGATGGTACAAGCGACTCACCCGCATCGGAGATGACGGTGACGTGGACATAGTCACGCCTCCTCAGCGGCGTATCATCGTTAATAATGCCTTTACTGAAAAACGACTGCTGCAGTTTCAGGCCTTCTCTGAGGATCCTGTCTCTTCTGTCCTTCGACAAAAGAAGCCCGATATCATCCTTTCCCAGAGCCGGAGCGGTCTCTCTTATCAGCGAGATCTTTTCCTCATCCGACAGGCTGTCAACCGCGGTTATTTCGGCGATCCTCGCCATAAAACCTTTAAGGTCATCGGGAAGATGGCGTATTACATCATCCTTTTTTCTGTAGACAGGCGGCACGCCGACTCTTGCCTTCGCCCTGTTTATCTCCTTTTCCTGCTGACTGACCGGAACGGAGAATATGAAAGGCGCTATAACGTCAGTACTGGCGATATCTCCCTCTCTGTATTGGATCTCCTTGTTTTTTCTTGTCGGAGGGAAAAGGAAGATAGAAACTACGACAAAGATCACCATGTAGGTGATCGAAAGATTCCTGCCATCAATATGGAGATTATCAGGGAACCCGCTCTTCATACGCTTAAGGATACCTGAGAACCATCCATTTTGCTGCCCGCCTGTGGATTGATCACTCATCAGTATCCTCCGTGACAGAAGATCCGTTCACGCGGTTAATTCCCTTTTTATTATTATTTTTCCGTTCATTATCCATTCCGGCGAACGCCCTGATTATTCTCTTGACCAGCCTGTGCCTGACTACATCCTCTTCTCCGAAAGTGATAAACCTGATCCCTTCCAATCCATTCAGGATCTCACTTGCCGCAACGAGCCCCGATTTTTCTTTATCGGCGAGGTCGATCTGAGTAATATCACCGGTTATGACAGTCCTTGAATCGACTCCCAGACGGGTAAGAAACATCTTCATCTGCATTATAGTGCTATTCTGCGCCTCATCAAGCACTGCAAAAGCATTATTCAGCGTCCTGCCTCTCATGTACGCAAGGGGAGCGATCTCGAGCTGACCAGAATCGATCATCTTCTGCACCTTCTCTTTTCCGATCATATAGGTAAGCGCGTCGAATATCGGTCTGATGTAGGGATCGAGCTTCTCCTGCAGATCGCCCGGCAGGAAACCGAGATTTTCCCCCGCTTCGACAACGGGCCTTGAGACGTAGATCTTTTCGATCTCTCCCCGTTTAAGGGCAGCAAGCGCCATCGCTATCGCAAGATATGTCTTGCCGGTCCCGGCCGGCCCTATGGCAAAGACTACATCGTTATCACGAACGGCGTCAACGTACTCTTTCTGCCTTACGCTTCTCGGAGTAATATTCCTTCGTCTTAAGGGAGAATAGTATACGACTGTCTCATCGAGAGTACCTATTTTTTCCTCTTCTCCCTCGCCGCCGCGGATTACAGCCATTACGTCACCCTCGGTAATAGTCCGCCCCTCACCCGCGATCCTTAGCAGAGTTTCCAGCACCTCGGAGATCTCTTCGATAGCCCGAACAGATCCCGTGAGGATGATCTCTTCTCCGCGAACCGTGATATTCTGGTCGAAGTTCTCTTCGATTATTTTAATATTTCTGTCCTTCACTCCAAGCAGAAGCACGGGATCTATGCCGGCAATAGACAGGACCCTTTTCCTGATTTTCCGCTTCAAACCTGTTCCCCTTTAATAGAAAACTCCTGGCCTGCCCGAAACAAACCAAGAGTTTAAAATATAAGTCCTTGCTCTACCGTCTCTTTCATTCCGACGGGTAGGCTTCCCTGGGGACGATGATCTCCTGGCCGGGGAAGATCAGATCCGGGTCGTTGATCTGATTTTTGTTGGCTTCATAGAGCACCGTCCACTTGCGGTAGTTGCCGTATATCTCCCAGTACCCGGCGATCCTGGCAAGCCAGTCGTCCTGGGCAACGCTGTACCTTCTCGGCCAGTGCCTCGGTATAGTCAGAGTCCAGCCGGCAAGCACCCAGTCGGGATCCTCGATCATATCGTAGTTTGCTCTCCAGATCCTTGTCCATTTCAGCGGATCCCCGTATATCTCCTCATAACCCGCAAGAGTCCACAGACATTCTCCATAGATAAGCTTCCACTCCTTGGGAAGCGCTTCAAGGGCGGATATCTGTCCGCTGAGCTCGGCAATGTTGGTTGTAAGATTGACATACTCCCTCTCCTTGTCCCGGAGCTCCTGAGTAAGTCTTGAAATATCTTCCCTGTTCTGCTCAAGCTGAGCCTGGGCATCAGTCGACCTCGACTCGAGAGAATCAAGTTCCTTCGCAAGATTCAGACAATATGCTTCCCTGTCTTTTCCTGAAAGTTTCTGATATTCCTCATCCTCGTAATACTCGCCAGCTGTAATATCGATAGGAGTCGGAGTGTATCGGCTGCAGCCGGCACCAAAAACCAGGATGACTGGAACGAAAACAAATATTATTAAAGCTCTTTTCCCAAACATTCAGTCTCTCCTTGGATAAACTCCTCTTAATCCCTGCCACTGCCTTTTTTCAGTTCATAAAGCTTTTTCTCAAGCCTCTCAGGATCATCCTTGACCGCTTCGACCTCCTGCGATTTCTTTGCCAGTTTGGCCTCGAGATCATCCACACTCCTACCGGTCTCGGCCGCTTCCTTTTCAAACGTCTCGGCGTCAAGCCTGGTCTCATCCAGGGTGACAAGGCTTGTCTCGCATGGCGGCGCCGGCTTACATCCGAAATTCGACCCCACAGCTATGACAAGCAGAACCAATAAGATATTCACCTTTCCAACAATTTTCATAACTTACAATCCTCCCGGCAATTACATTCTTTTCACCAAACACTACGTTACTATCGAACTGATACCATGTCAAGCAAAAAGCCTTAAAGCGGACCGATGCAAAAGATATGCCTGAAAATTCCTTATTCTTCCCTGTCGTTCCCTTTTATTACCTCTATATGCAGTTCCCTGAGCAGTTCATCCTCCACCTCCGATGGAGCCCCTTCCATCAGAGATGTAGCGCTCTGCGTCTTGGGAAAAGCGATAAAATCCCTGATAGAGCTTTCACCGCATAATATCATCGAAAGACGATCGACTCCTACAGCGATCCCTCCATGGGGAGGAGCCCCGTATTCGAACGCCTCAAGAAGGAATCCGAATTTTCTCTCTGACTCTTCCCTTCCTATCCCTATCACACTGAAAAGCCTCTCCTGAAGCTCTCTGTCATGAATACGGATAGATCCCGAACCAAGCTCGACACCGTTACAGACAAGATCATACAGGTGTCCCCTGATACCACCGGGATCCTTTTCAAGGAGTCCGATGTCATCTTCAAGCGGCATCGAAAAGATATGGTGAGCAGGTTCCCAGCTTCCGCCATCCGATCTTACAAACAGGGGGAACCTGTTGACCCACAGGAAATTAAATTCCCTGTTCCCTTCGGTAAGGTATGCGGTGCCCAGATCGACTCTCAACTGACCGACAGCCTTTTCGACTGTATTCTTTGCCCCCGCGACAAGGAGAAGCAGGGATGACCCTTTCGCTGGAATCCCGAACAGATCGATAAGTTCTTTTTTTTCAGTATCAGAGATGTATTTTTCGACAGGGGACGAGATCGCCCCTTCCTCTATCTTCAGCCAGGCAAGCCCTTTCGCTCCATACCCCTTGACAGTTTTTTCAAGTTTTTTGATCTGGCTGTTCGAAAAAGAAGCGCCTTTCTCAAACGAGATCCCCCTTGCTACACCGCCTGTTTCGATCTCGGAAGCGAAAGCGCCGAAACCGCTGTCCCGGAAGATATCGGTGCAATCGATGATCTCAAGACCGAATCTGAGATCCGGTTTGTCGCTTCCGTACCTTGACATTACTTCATCGTATTCCATCCTGGGAAAAGGGATCTGAAGCTCTATCCCCATTACCTCCGAGAATATTCTTTTCATCAGCCGTTCGGCAATATCAAAAATATCATCCTCCGAGATAAAACTCATCTCGATATCGATCTGGGTGTGTTCAGGCTGTCTGTCTGCTCTCAGATCCTCATCCCTGAGACACCTGGCAAGCTGAAAATACCTGTCGCATCCCGATACCATCAGGATCTGCTTGTAAAGCTGGGGAGATTGCGGAAGCGCGTAGAATTTTCCCGGCTGCAGTCTGCTCGGAACAAGATAATCCCTTGCCCCTTCGGGAGTTCTTCTGACCAGCATGGGGGTCTCTATCTCGAGAAAATTTTCGCCGGAAAGAAAATTCCTTACACAGATGGAAAGATCATGCCGAAGCCTGAGGTTTGCCTGCATCGAATCCCGCCTCAAGTCGAGGTATCTGTATCTAAGCCTCAAATCGTCGTTTACCTTACCCTTATCGGTTACATTAAAAGGAGGGACCTTGCTGCGGCTGAATATCTCGGCATCATCCACTTCAACCTCGATCTCTCCGGTCGCCATCCTGCTGTTGATCATATCGGCAGGCCTTTTTGTCACCTTGCCGGTAACAGCGACCACATCTTCCGATTTCAAAGATCTGAAGATCCTGTGCATCCCGGGTTTTCCGACCTCTGCGGTAAGCTGCACAAGTCCGCTCCTGTCCCACAAGTCCACAAATGTCAGGTCCCCGAACTCGCGCACCTTTTTGACCCATCCGGCGAGCGTCACCCTTTTCCCTTCATCCCCGGCGGAAAGTTCTCCGCACCCGCCGGAACGTTTCCACTGCTTTCCAAAGTGATATATCTTCCTCTCACTCAAACTTTTCTTTCCTTCCTCTCTTTATATATCTTACGACTTCGTCGAATGGGACGAGGACCTGTCCGCCTGTCTCCATATCCTTTATTGTTACGCCATCTTTCTCCATCTCGTCATTACCGAGGATGAGAGTGTAGCAGGCACCCGACTCAGAGGCCGTTTTCAGCTGTTTTTTCATCGCTCTCCCCGACAATTCCACTTCAATGGAAAATCCCGCGCCTCTCAGTTCCGAGGCAAGGTTCATTGCCTTTGCGCAGAACTCCTGATCAGGGACCGCAAAGAAAAGATCGGTCTTCCTTCCTGTTGAAAGATCCAGCGCATCATCGGGAATATTATCGAGAAGACGTTCCAATCCTGATGAAAACCCTATCGCAGGTATAAAAGGCCCTCCGCAGTCTTCCGCCAGCCCGTCATATCGTCCGCCGCCGCAGAGAGCGTTCTGCGCCCCTGCTCCGGGGTGAAGGATCTCAAAAGCGGTCTTTGTGTAATAATCCAGCCCCCTTACCAGAAGAGGGTCGATCACAAAAGAGATCCTCATGTCAGTAAGAAGGCTCTGAAGCTCTTTAAAATGCATCATGCACTCGTCGCAGAGGTTATCAGTTATCACCGGCAGTTTTTTTTTGACATCATCACAATCCTTGCAGTCGAAGACCCTCAGCGGATTGGTGACCGCTCTTTCCGAACAGGCGTCACACAGTTCTTTCCCGAGTCCGCTCAGGGACGACTGAAGAGTCTCGATGAATGAGGGACGGCATTTCGGGCAACCGACGCTGTTAAGCCTTACTTCGAGCCCTCTGAATCCGAAAGCCTTGTAGACCTCCAGACTGAGGTCGATTATCTCGGCATCGATACCGGGATTCGAAGACCCCAGAGCCTCTACGCCGAACTGGTGGAACTGCCTGAACCTCCCGGCCTGCGGCCTGTCATAACGGAACATCGGACCGATATAGAAAAATCTTGTTATGCCTCCTCTTCGATGCAGGCCATTCTCCAGAAAGGCCCTCATGACCGGGGCGGTATTCTCAGGCCTGAGGGTAAGGCTCCTTTTCTTTTTATCCCTGAATGTATACATCTCCTTCGAGACTATATCACTGCCTTCACCGACCGCCCTTATAAACAGATCTGAAACTTCGAAGACTGGTGTCCTTATCTCGGTGTACCCGAACCTGGCGGCAAGTTCGATCAGTCTCTTTTCCATGATATTCCAGCGATCCATTCTGTCGCCGAAAATATCCTGGGTGCCTCGGGGCCTTTTAAATCTCATCCCGTTCGTCCCCTTTTGACTTTCCTCACATGCTTCAGTACAGCAAAGACGGAACCGGCGACCACACCGGCAAAATCAGCAATAAGATCAAATATACTCGAATCGCGGCCCGGTATATAACTCTGATACATCTCATCAAGCCCCGCGATTCCTCCGCCTGTCAATATGACAACAGAACACAGGATCCAGTTGACTTTCCCGCTATCGTAACTCAATCCGCGATAGAATAGAACAGCAAAAACCATATACTCGAGAAAGTGGATAAGCTTGTCAAAATCCATAGGCAGTTTGACGTCATCCGTCACTACACCGGGGATAGAGGAAGCTCCGAATATGATCGCGACCCACACGAATAACGGGAGCCAGCGTTTGATCCTTAAATTCATTTAAACGACCTTTATACCTTTTTCAATAATGACCGGCAAAACGATTGCCTGTCTTCTCTGCCCGGCTGACCTGCCGGAACCGGTCTCATGGAAAATGATGAATCGACCCTGCCGCCGTACGATCGAAATATTTATCCAGGAATTCCAGAGAATTCTCATCTGCCGGAATGAACCCTGCTATTCCGATCGAAACAAGATCGTTTTTCAAAGATGGCGGAGCGCCCTCCGTAATAGACGGAAGTCTGTCAAGAAAGCCTTTTTCTTTCCATCGCTCTATACCCGCGGAAGCAACGAGGAATATCTCCTGTACAGAAGGCCCGGTTAATAGGACAGAGAGTTCTCCGCTGTCAAATCCGCCAAGGGATTCTATCTTCCTGAACCTGTCAAGGCTTATCCCTCCCGCCGAATATCTGCCGAAGAGGACACCGTAGACGACCTTCTCATCACACGAACGACACCCTGTAAAAAAAATATCTTCTGATTCCGGACCTGTATCTACCCCCTGATCGATAAGAGCGGAGAGAGGAGAAAGAAACCCTGATGCGGAATACCTGGACGTAAATATAAATTTTCCCCCGTTCAGGTCTTTCAGTCTTGTCCCTCCGCGTGCGATCACAACTCCGAAAGAATGGCTTCGGGCATCAGTCGCCGAACCGGCAAGAGATATCTTCATCATCCCGGAATCGACTGCATCTCTCGCCTGGATAGAAGTCATAAGGTAAAAGTCGCACCCTGCCGGATCCTCGTCCTCACCAAAATACCGCCATATGATATCTCCCCCCCCTTTTTCCATTATCAGATCCGAGTACCTTTCAAGAATCGGAGCTGCGAAAGCCGAATCATATGCAGATATGCCGATCCGGATCGGAACCTGTGCCATATAGTCAGGTTCAAAGAAATTCGCTGCGGCAGCCAGCAGGACCACTACGGCATACAGAAGGATATTAGACCACAATCTCCGGCTGCCTCTATTTTGAGGGGGAAGAGCCTGGGCTGTATTCATTCCTCTATCACCTGTCTCTGTTCCTTCGTCCCGGAATTGTCCCCGTCCCTACTCTCATCAGAGCTGGCGGAGGCCTTCCCTTTTTCCCGGCGACCTGCGGAAATCGTTATTTCGAACAGATCAGTATCGAGAAAATATTTTTCGATTCCGCCGGGTACTATCACCTCGGGGACGATCTGATATTTCCCCGGTTCATGCGCCGTTATATTGAGTATCACCGAGACGTCGTCTACTACGACCTTCCTGATGATATCTTCCGCGCCCTCTATCGTAATAGATACGACCCTCGGAGAGTATTCAACCGAGAGATCTGCATTATCCTGAAGGAGAGTCGGGGGTATATTGGCCAGTGTCCTGCTGATCCTTTTGTGAATCTCCATTTCCACAAGTACGATCGGGGGGACAATGCTTATTTCCCTCCCTCCCCGCATCAGTTCGCTTTCTTCCGAGATCTTCCCTCTTTTACTGCGGATATCGATCTCTGCGGTCGAAAGAAAATCGATCGCGCTGATTACGCTCGAAGCGCCTCTCACCTGTACCCTTGCCGGTATGACCACCGGGTTTCTGGAAACGATTATATTCTCCGGTTTACCGCCTTTATATGCTATCCTGACGGGAACCGATTTTGTAATTACCTGCTCAAAATTCAGGGAGAGCGACTTTGGATCGTCAAAGGTTATATCCCTGGGATCGAAGTCTTCCGAAAGGTTCAGTATTGCCGGTGAGAGAAGGATATTCTCCCTTCCCTTCTTTGCCATGGAAATATCTACTGTAGCCTTGAGGCTCCCCTGAAGCCTCAATTTAAGAAGACTGCTCCTCGGACCCCTGATAGTGACCCCGATCTCTCCCGGGACTTTGTGAATGATCGTAAGGCTGTCCGGGATTCCGGTAAGATGGAGAGGTACCCGGAACGACTGGCTTTCGCCCTGTTGCGCTGTCACATGAAGCCATAAAAATATCGCAAAGACAAGTGATGCGATCTTGGCTCCCGTATTTCTCACAAGAGCCCTGCGCAACCGTTCATAATTCATCGTTTCACCTCACAGATCAGGAACCTGTAGATCTGACTGTTTTCCGTATTACTCTCAGTTTTTGTCCCGGACGGATGGTGGAGCTGCGCTGGATCCCGTTAAGGTCACAGATCTCGCTTACGGTAACCCCATACCTCTGAGCGATAAGGCCCAGTGTTTCTCCCCGGGATACAGTATGTGTAAGCATTTTTGCGGGAGATATCCCGCTCCCCTCGGGAGGATTTGCCAGAAGATACTCTACGATTCCTGCAGCTATCGCTTCGGCGTACTCTTCCTTGATCTTATCTTTCCTCATCAGGGATACGTCATTTCTATTAGTCAGAAACGCGACCTCCACCAGGACCGAGGGTTTCTGCAGATTTCTGAGAATAACAAAATTCCCCTGCTTTATTCCCCGGAAAGGAACAGACCTTAAACCCTTCAGCCTGCCTGCAATACTCTGCGACAGCGCAAAACTCTGACTCATCGCTTCCTTTCTGCCCCAGTCACCGAGTATCCATTCAATATCGTCATTGAGTACCTCCCCTTCCTCTCCCATCTCCAGGATCATATTCTCTCTCTCCTCGAGAGCGACCGAATTCTCGTCTCTTGCACCTTCTACAGAGAGGTAATATATCTCCGACCCGCGAGGCCTGGACGATGGTGCTCCATTCAGATGGATGCTGACAAAACAGCACCCTCCGTGGCTTCTTGCGATCTTTATCCTGTCGGCAAGACTGACATCGTAATCGCCGCTGCGCGTCAGAACAGCCCTGAATCCGGCATACGAATCTACAGCAGCCTTGATCTTCCTTGAGATATCGAGCGCGACAGTCTTTTCAAGGAGGCCGTTTCTTGAGGAAGTGCCCGGCTTGCTGCCTCCGTGTCCCGGATCGATAATAACGATCATGTCGCCGCTGTTGGCGACTTTTTCAGCCCTGGCCTCCCTTTCCATCCTTTCGACCTTTGTGATCGATTTCTTGAGGTCGATGACTATCCGGTCCGGATGTACAGCATTCGGTCCGAGAGTATAATATTTATACTCAGGCACCCGGGGCAGGTCGAGCACTACCTGCGCTCCTTTTTTCAACCTGTTGACTCGTATTCTTGCCAGGACGCCGTCTCCGACCGTGACTTCCTTTACTCCCGGAGAGAACCTCCCTGAAGGAATATCTATCACTATGCGGTCGGGATCTTTTCTTTCGCTGACCTGGTAATTGCAGGGTCTGTTCAGGTCAAGGACGACTCGTGTCTGGTCGGGGCCCGAATAATACCGTATATTTCTGACCTGCATCGACGCAGGCGCCGCATCGGCGTACGTATTCTCCGACACCATCTGCAGGATGACCGACAGGACAAGGAACCGGACCGCCACTGCTGCTGATCTTCTGATCAAACGATGGACCCTTCCAAAAGAAGTTATAATTCGTCTGCACTCGCTGAGTAAGTCTATTTGTTACAACTGGAATTGACAAGAAAAATAAAGGGGAACCGGGCCGTACGACCAGTCTCGTCAATCGAAATAGACCCCTTCAGGGATTATATACTGAAGCGGATCCCTGTGCGTCTTCCTGAAAGTGACTTCGTAGTGAAGGTGCGGGCCCGTCGATCTGCCGGAATTGCCTACAAGGCCTATGATCTCTCCGCGTTTGATCCGTTGACCCCGCTTGACAAGTATCTTGGAAAGGTGAGCGTATTTTGTCATGAATCCGTTCCCGTGATTGACCTCGACAGTCAACCCCATGCTGCCGTTCTTTTTTGCCATAGTGATCATTCCATTAGCGGAACTCATCACGGGAGTCCCTGATCTGGCAAAGTAATCCACTCCCTTATGAAAAGCGATCCTGCCTGAAAAAGGATCCATCCTTCTACCGAATCTGCTCGAAAGAAATCCGCCGTTCAGAGGCCTGATCGTCGGCGTGCAGTCGCGAAGATCCGCTTCCTTCTCGAGTATATCTATTATCTCTTTATAGCTTTCTTTCTGCAGACGGGACTGACGGACTATCCTGGAAATGTCTTTTTCAAATCTGGAAAAGATCTCATCAGTCACTTTTATCTCGACATTCATAAGACCAGGGTCGGGACCGCCTACTCCCACCTGCCAGACATCTTCGGAGATCGGATCAAGATTTGCCATCAATCTGGCCCTGTTTTGCAATTCAAAATTAATATTCATCCGTTTTTTCAGTTCATCGACTTCCGATTCAAACCGGCTCAGCTTTGATACAAGATCCTCGTTCTCACTTCTAAGCGCTTCGATAGTCTTTGAATCTGCTTTGATATCCGAATAGCGTATTGTCATGGCGAGAGATGCCGTGAAGAGGACGAGCAAAAGAGCGGTTCCGGATATAGCCAGCGTTCTGCGGATCTTGATAGATTTTACTCCCGCATTACCCCTGCGGACGTATAGGAATGTGAAATACCTGTCCATGATTCCTTTCAATACAAGACCCTGAAGCTGACCCGCGATTCACGGGAGTCAAACTAAATCGGCAGACCCCTGCTGTCAAGAAATAATTACCGGTGAGATCGATGCAAATGGTGTTCCACAACTACCGTGGAACTGGCGGGAATATTATAAAGGACGGGAAACCTTTCCCGCCCTTCAATTTAAAGCATTAACCGGTCTTCGCTGCTACTCCTGCACATACCCTCTCAGATACTTGCTTCTTGTACTGTGGCGCAGCCTTGTAATCGATTTTTCCTTGATCTGACGGATTCTTTCACGAGTCAGATTCATTTTCCTGCCTATTTCCTCAAGAGTGAGCGGTTCTTCACCCTCAAGACCGAAATAGAGGCTGAGAATCACTCTTTCGCGTTCAGTAAGTGTACCGAGAGCTTTTTGCATATCATCGCTCAAAGCATTTACGTATGTCATCTCATCAGGTGAATCCTGGGATTCATCGGCAAGATAATCGACGAGAGAATTCTCTTCCTGATCATTATTAAACGAAGCGTCGAGTGAAAGATGGCTGTTCGCTATCTTCATCGTGTCCCTGACCTCTTCATTGGAGAGGTTCAGCTTTGCCGCTATCTCTTCCACTTCGGGCGTCCTGCCAAGCTCCTGATCCAGCTGCCTCGAGACCTTTCCGATCCTGTAGAGCGTCCCCGCCCTGTTAAGAGGAAGCCTGACAATACGTGATTGTTCAGCAAGGGCTTGAAGCATAGCCTGTCTTATCCACCAGACCGCATACGAAATAAATTTGAACCCGCGTTTCTCATCAAACCTTTTGGCTGCTTTGATCAGGCCCATATTCCCTTCATTGATAAGATCGGCAAGAGAGAGTCCCTGGTTCACATACTGCTTTGCGATCGAAACGACGAACCTCAAGTTCGCTTTTACAAGAGCGTGCAGGGCAGTCTCTTCTCCAGCCCTTATCCTGCATGCGAGATCGCGTTCCTGCTCCCTACTTAAAAGAGAAGTATTGTTGATTTCCTTAAGATACAGATCAAGACTTTTCTCACCCATATAATCGTTTTCTTTTCCTTCCGGATACATTTTCACACATCTCCCGATGCCTGATATACAACCATCATCAAGCAGTTATGTAAAGGCGACCGCCGTCTGTATATCCCGTTCTTCCCTCTATCACCTTCACTGTCAAACCATCTCTCCTGTTCTCTCGCCGGCCGTGCTGCAAGCCTATCCGCACAACTTACACTTATTCTCAAGATAACCAGCGATTTCAGTAATTTTCTATCAGGTGGGGTTAAACAGAAGGCACAGTCGGCAAACGGCATCCTTCCTCTTAAGTTCTAAGCTACTCCTGACACTATTCAACTACAGTGCGGATTTTACACCATATCCGAACTTATGTCAAGAGTATAATTTCGCTCGATATCACCTGTATCTTGCTGAATACTCTAAATATTCCAGATTAACACACTTTTTCATTGAATTACACAATAATTCTCGTTAATTCAATCTTATTCTCTATCTTAATTCATCCTAAACTTCAGATTCAGGAAATTATTTCCGATATTTCAATAAACAAATCCACCAAACAAAGATTCTTTCAGAAAACTAATTTTTATCATTTGATTATTGTTATTCTTTACCGCCGTAATCTCCCGGGCTCTTCTCCTTTTTGATCGACTCGATCTCTGCTTCTTTCGCTTTCAGCTGGTCTTCGAAATCCTTTACTTCGCCGACAAGCTTTTGGACGATCTCGTCTTCAACAGTCTTGTTCCCTTTATGTCCCTTCTCGGTTACTAGATCGTATACCCGCCCGCCAAGCTCGGCGAGATGTTTCTCGATCGCCCTGTTGACCCCGGCGACCTCGATCTTCTTCTTCCCTATTCTCGCAAGTTCATCGGTCTTGTCGTAGGCTGTCTCGTACCAGTCCACAAGGTTCTTTTTCACTCGGTCCCATAAGGGTTCCATATTGATTCTCCTTCCATTTCAAACCTGTTCTCCATCTTATTTACCTTGTAAATTATCCCCTTCTCTGCCATAAATCTTTCAGACAGCATAAAGAATGGAGCATTCAGGTTGAGCGATACCGTATTTTTTGTCTCTGACACACACTTTAAATACCACAGTGCCGGCAAGAAGGAAAGGGAAAAACGCAGACTCTTTCTAAGCTTTCTGGAAAGCTGCAGCGGTGCCTCCAGGGTCTATCTTCTTGGAGACATATTTGATTTCTGGTTCGAATACAGGAGTGCTGCCCCTTTATTTTATTTTGATATTCTACAGGGATTGTTCAAACTCGCCGGATCAGGAACAAAGATCTTCATGACGGGAGGAAACCATGACTACTGGCTCGGAGATTTCCTCCCCCGCGTCATCGGGGTAGAGATACTTGAAGCGGAGACGACCGAGTCTATTCAGGGCCACATGATCACCATGACACACGGCGATATGCTCCTGCCCGGAGACCACGGATACAAACTTTTAAAGACATTGATAAGAAGCAGATTCGCAATAGGCCTGGCAAAGGTCCTGCCGCCCGATCTCCTCTATGCTTTTGCGGGGAAGGTCTCGAAGATGAGTAAATCGATCACTCATAAAAAAACCGAATTCTTCGCTGAATCGGTCTCTTCGATCGCGAAAGAGAAGTTCTTCAACAACGGAAATGATATCTTCATCATGGGGCACGTACATCTTCCCATAATGCGTCATTTCGATGACAAGAGTCTGATCATTCTGGGAGATTGGGTCGAACACGCAAGCTACCTGCGGCTCGAAGACGGAGTCTTTTCTCTTGAATCTTATCAGAGAGATGGAAAAAGATTGATCGAAAAACGATGAACATCTCCGAGATCATCAGCTATCGCCGCGTAGGAATAATCGAATCTCAGATTCCTGTATATTATCCCGAATCCCATAGATGATCCCTGAACATGATACCCGCTCTTGTATCCAAACCTGACCGCAAGCAGATTGTGGTAAAGGTATTCGAGCCCCGTATGGAATTTCGATCCGCTGTCGTTCGGAAAGACCGCGTCCGCCGCAACTATAAGGCTTCCCCGCAGCCATTCTTTTTCTGTAAGGTGCGAAGCTCCGAACCTCATCTGGAATGGAGGATAGAATTGTTCTTCTACGAATTTTGCCTGGGGCCCGAGATTGAGCATAGATGCCGCAAGGGTCAGTCCTTCTATTTTTGATCTGTGCGAGATTCCGAGATCTAGCGCGTATCCGGTCGCCGATTCAAAATCGATCTTCTCGTAGATGAGTTTCGCGGCGATCCCGGCGGAAAGATTGGGAATAATGTCTCTGGCATAACCGAGGGAGAGAGCCAGATCGTAGGGAGCAAAAGTCCCGTCCGGCGTAAGAGAGGGAGTATCGCCGTACCTGTCAAACTCACCGTAATAGACACCTGTAAAACCCAGACCTACCACACCGCCATAGAATTCATCAGCTATCGACACCTGCTCGAGCCGGATATCCAGCAGCCACTCTGAATGAGTCACATTGAGCTGTACGCCTTCGACCGAGGCAAGACCCGCTGGATTCCAGTAAATACTCGTCGCATCATCACTCACCGCAGTATATGCTTCCCCCATTCCGCTGGCCCTTGCTCCGTTGCCGAGCCTCAGAAATACGAACCCGCTCGTTCCGGGGTCACCCGCTGTCGCCGCAGAAACCGAAAAAAGCATTACCATCGCTGTTACAATAATGATTCGGCGAAACATCTTTCCTCCAATCGAATCCCTTTCTATCGATCTTATTTTAATTGATTTCATCATCACGGTCAACTTCGATATACGATGCCGGCCAGGATCATACCTGTTATCTGACGATCGCGAATTTTCTGCTGCCGGCCCATCTCTTTCCTGATCCAGAGACTTTCAGGCTGCATATATATATTCCGCTGGATACCCCTTCCAGATCCAGCTTGATTTCGAATGGTACCATTCCTTCCGGCCAATCATGGCTTTTCCGGACAGAACTTACCTTTTCCCCTTCGAGATTCAGGAGACTGATGGCTACCTCTGCAGGACCGCTTATCTCCACTCTGACATTCAGTTCACCTTTTGAAGCAGGATTGGGATAACAGATAAAAGATTCGGGATCCACAAGCCTCCCGGCTACGATAGACTGCTGAGGCATTTCCTGCCTTCCCGAACCTCCCGCATCGTGCCTGAATATACTCCACTCTCCCTCGTAATGAGCTGCAGCAGGCAGTTCATATCTGAACAACCCGGAAACCGACCTGTCGATGACGGTCCCGGAAGGGGAAGCAGAACTGATACCCGCCAGATCCGATGCATTGAACAAACAGATCCCTCCGCTGCCTTCGATGAGCAGAGGAGTCGCCTCAGCATTGGAGGATGTCGAGAGGGGCCAGCCTGAAAGAGAGCTTCCGCCTCTTCCAAGAGCGAAGGATACTCCGGCGATACTGAACAACAGATCGGGAGCTCCGTCCCCATCGAGATCTCCCGAAAGGGGCTGGGCGGACAGATTTCCGTTTTCAAGGATCATTATCTCTTCAGGGACCTTCTTCGGCCACCCGGACAACTCTCTTCCAAATCCTGTCAAAAGATGCATATATCCCGAGTCTATGACTATCGTCTCGAGGATACCGTCCCCGGTTATATCGGAAAGAGCAGATGGAGAAAGATCTTCCGAAACAGAGGAAGAAAGATATATCGACCGGTCAAAAGATCCCGGCCCGGAGAAAGGATCAAAATAAAAAAGCCCTGCGCCTTTTAACGGAATAACCAGCTCGTCACAACCATCCCTGTCAATATCTCCTGATGAAAGGATCGTAAGTGATCCTGGATCGATCCCCTCCGCGATCACCACTGAGACAGAGCCGGAAATATCTGCGATAGGGAAATACCATGCGGTGACCCTGCGGTCGAGAGCCGTCAGAAGGAATATTCCTTCTGACCCGGAGAGCCCCTCCGGACCCGCGACCCCTCTTGCCGGATGCGAAACCACCCGTCCCGCTCCCGCTGCAACCGCCGATACGCCCGGACCTGCCATATAGCCCCCCTGCAAAGGGTCTTCAGAACCGACAAGATACAGATAAAAACTGTCCTGATCGGATGAAAAGACCGCCACTTCACCGCCTGCGTCCGCGTAATCGTTAACAGCGGCCGGCATCGTTACTACAGAACCGATCAGACCGAGTCTGCCGGGAGTATCATCCGTATCCACGGCAAAAGGAGAACCATCTGTCTCAAAAACATGGAGTTCTCCGTTTTCGGACGTGATCACGACTTCTTTTTCTCCATCTCCGTCGATATCCGAGAATACTGGAGGACCTGTCCACCGGGCAGTATCAGCCTCGGCGAATATTCCGATCGAATTCCTCCATTCTTCACCCGCCGGATCCGAGACTACATATATCCTGGAATCTTCTTTACCGCTCGCTGCTATAAAAAGCTCCTGCCATCCGTCTCCCGAAAGGTCTTCGGCGACCGGAGAGGACCCGTCAATATCTCCATCGATAGTTACAACTTCTGCTTCATCCAACTCTGCAAATTCGACTTCTAAGGTCATCCTGTGCGCCCTGGCAGATATCGCGCTTATAGAGATGCCGGAAGGCATACCGCTGTTCCTTGTACTCGGAGGAAGGGACGCACCGTCAAAAACCGTATTCACTCCTTCTCTGAAAGAGTCAAGAAAGCTTCCATAAGCGTACTTTCCTCCCGGACGGTCCATATCCTGAACGCCATCTGCTTCTTCAAGATCGACCCCCTTGAGGCTGGCCTCGTCATTTATATTGCTGCCGCTGGAAAGCCTGTCAACGATCACCCTTTCATCGATATGCCATATCTTGATGCCGCCGCCGGCTACCGTAAGGGCATCACCATCGACTATTTCGGTAAGATCGGTAGTTCCTGTAAGATAGAAATCAAACTCTGCCCCCATGAGAGTATCCTCATTTTCAGGGATCCCGTTCTCATTCAAGTCGATGAAATCGAAGATGCCGTCCAGATCTGAATCATGAAGCCTGACAGCAACGAGAAAATATTCAGAGGGCCCCGCCGGGATCAGCACCAGAGAGGTATCGCCGGGAGAACTCGAATTGATATCAGTCAGTCCAGCCTCGCAGCCAGTTCCGATCTCAACTGCATCGACCCATCCCATAAGATACCTTTGAAAGGCGCACGGGAAACCCGGAATGAATCCCAAAGCGTTGTACAGGCCGTAAGACATAAGTCCGAACGACCCTATCCCCTGTGAATCCGGATATCCGGAAGGTGTAGAATCATAAAGCGATACCATTCCAAGCCTTTTACCGATCTGATACAGATAGATGCCCAGAGAACCGAAGATCACCCCGTCCTGTCCTGCCTCCTCCGGAAGGACCATGATATTGTCTATAAAGAAAGTTTTCTCTGCGCTGCCGTCATCTGTAGGGATCCCCGGCGTACCGAGAGTATCGGCAAGCAATACCGCCATATCCTCCGGATCGATGAACCCTGACCAGAGCTGGTACTGGGAATTACCCGCAAAATCCGTCTCCCTCCCCTGCCCCGCATGGATGACTGCACAACCGTCATACTGCGAGAAATCATAAATGAGATCGAGCGAATCGACCGCGGTCATCATGATCTCGGGGATCCGGAGGTCCCATGGATCGTTGTCGCCGTAATACTCTTCAGTAAATGGAAGTTCGATGACTTCTTCAGCAAGACTGCATTCAAGAGTGAACCTGCCGCAGGAAGCGCCTGAAAAATATTCGGTCATATGACGAAGTTCGTTATTGTAGTAAAAGGAGTCGTGGACCGGAAGAAAGTCAGTCTCTGAAAACCTGACCCGTATGAAAAGGATCTTCAGCGAATCGGGCGTATCAAAAGAACGGGAGACAAGATTCTCCAGAGACCGCTTCTGATAAAATCCCGGCTTGCTGTCAGTATCGCGATCCGGTCCTCCCGCAGGGGAAATGACCCTTCCAGCCTCGGAATCACTTCCGGGAAAGAGATTAAAAGCAAAAAAGGATGCTATTATAAGGTATACGGCCTTTTTCATAAGTATTGGATGATAATGAAGAAACAGGGACTCTGCAAGTCATATAAACAGTCGGGGGAGAATGAAGTCCTCTTGCCGCCCCTGTTCGACAATTGCATTCTTCATTCTCCCCTTTGGTCGACCTTCCGGGTAACGGAAACC
>JAFGBF010000004.1 GCA_016933255.1 Candidatus Krumholzibacteriota bacterium | reverse complement strand
GGATTTGAACCCCGGACACGCGGATTATGATTCCGCTGCTCTAACCAACTGAGCTACACCGCCACACTCAGGGAATAGTATAAAAAATTACAGGGTTGTCAAGTGGTTTCTACAATCCGCTTGCCACCATAACTTATGTTTGTTATAGATACTTGGGAGCAAGAGAACAGGCAGGAAATGAAAATATATACAGACAAAGATTCTTCACTTTCGATCCTCGACAAAAGCAGGATCGTAGTCATGGGGTATGGAAATCAGGGGCGCCCGCAGGCGCTGAATCTCCGTGACAGCGGCCTTGATGTCACGGTCTCAGCGAGAAAGGGGCGCAGCGGCTGGAAAAAAGCTGTTGCTGACGGTTTTGCGCCTGTAGGGATAGAGGAGGGTGCGAGGCTTGCCGATATCCTTCTTTTTCTTCTTCCGGACGAGTTACAGGGTAAAATATACAAAGAGAAAGTATCGGAGAATCTTCGGAAAGGTGCAGCGATATCTTTTGCTCATGGGTTCTCTGTGGCGTTCGGGGAGATAGAATCGGCCGCGGTGGATCTTATCCTTGTAGCCCCCAAGGGTCAGGGAGAAAGACTGAGGAAGGCTTATCTGGAAGGATCCGGGCTTGCCTGCCTGATAGCCGTGGCCAATGATGAATCCGGAAAGGCGGAAAAGAGGGCTCTGGCTATAGCGTCAGGTCTCGGCTGCCTGAGAGTCGGAGGTTTCCCCACGACTTTTCGGGAGGAGGCTGTAAGCGATATCTTCGGGGAACAGGCAGTGCTTTGCGGCGGCGTCACGGGCCTTATCAAGGCTGCATACGATCTTCTTCTGCGCCGCGGGTTCAGCCCTGAAGTGGCATATTTTGAATGTTTCGAAGAACTCAAGATCATCGTCGACCTCTTCCAGCAGCGTGGCTTTGCCGGTATGAGAGATGTCATCAGCGGGACTGCCGCTTATGGAGGGCTTAAGTACGGAGAGAAGCTGATCTCCGGTGAAATGATCGAGGGTATGGAAGAATTGTTCGACAGGATAGACAGCGGCGAGTTCGCCAGGGACTGGCTTGAAAAGGCCTCTGAGAGCCCTGAAGAACTCGAAAGCCTCCGCAGGCAGGAGAGGGAGCTGTCGATCGAACGGGCGGGGAAGGTGGTAAGAGGGCTGTATGACAAAGATGGCGCACCAAAAACAAGGGAAGGTACCTGATGACAAAAAGAAGGATCAGTATGATTTTTGTAGCTGTACTTGCGCTGGCAATGGCAGTTACGGCCGGCTGCGGAGACCGGTCGAAAGATAAAAAAGAGTCGTCTGGTGAAGGTTTTCGGATCCCCGATTCGCTCCTGGCATCAATTGAAGGATACAAGCTGGTAAGGGATGATTATCATCCTGTCAAAGGCGGCGTTATGGCTAACAGGGATATTGAACTTCACTATCCCTCTTCCAATATCAGCCGGTATATTGCTGTCAAGAATTTCGGATTTGTGCTTTCAGCGTACAACCTTGCGAAGGAGAAGATCGGCCGTCCGGCAGATGGTACTATCGTTGTGATAGGCGCGAAGGATTTGGACGAATACCAGTTTCTTACACGTAAAGAATGGTGGTATTACGGAGAGATACTGGGAGACACGCTTTATCTTGAACCTCTGGACGTCATGTTGAAGCGTTACGATAGCGCTACCGAAAGGACATTTGCCGAGATAGGCACAATACAGAAGATATCGCAGATGGCGCTGAGGAATATCTCGAAAGACAGGATCCCGCTATGGATGAGAGAAGGCGCGGCTTCAATCCTTGCCGACGAGGGTTCGGTCCTGCATATTCAGGCTTTCGAATTCAAGGATGAGCTTTTAGGGTTCGAACCTGACGTCGACGAACTGGATAATCATCTCAAGTTGGCGATGTTCAAGGGGGAGACGAGGATCTCGTTTTTCATCGCCTATACTATGGTTCAGAATCTTCTGGAATCGTCATCATTCGAGGACCTGGTCTCTTTTGCCTCCAGGCTCGGCGAGGGAAAGAGCCTTGATGAAGCCTCAGAATCGGTGTTCGGGATGAATTACAGCGCACTTGTCGAAAAGGTCAGCCTGAAAAATGATTTTACGACCTACCTGGGAGATCTTCCAGAAGAGTACAAGGTAAACAGGAAAGAGAAACATCATCACTAGTGATAAAAACAGCATAAGGGTGAGGTTCGCCCCCAGTCCTACCGGCCATCTCCATGTAGGAGGAGCCAGGACAGCACTGTATAACTGGCTGTATGCAAAGAAGACCGGAGGAAGATTCGTACTGAGAATCGAGGATACTGACGCCCGTCGGTCTACCGGCGATTCGTACGAGGGGATCCTGAGAGGTTTAAGGTGGCTTGGACTCGGCTGGGACGAGGGACCGGACCTCGGTGGTGATTTCGGACCGTATCTGCAGTCGACAAGGGGAGTATTTTATCATTCTGACGCGCAGAACCTGCTTGAGAAGGGGATGGCATACTACTGTTTCTGCACACCGGAGGAACTCGAGAAAAGAAAAGAGGATTCTGTAAGGAAAAAACTGGATCCGAAATATGATGGGAGATGCAGGAATATCCTTCCGGAAGAAGCAGCGGCAAGGATCGACAGAGGTGACGGCCACGTCATACGGTTCAGAATGCCTGACGAAGGTAATGTCGTCTTCAGGGATATTATCAGGGGAGAGTTCAGTTTTTCGAATTCTGACCTCGATGATTTCATTCTTATCAGGTCTGACGGTAAACCCACATATAATTTCGCTGTAGTCGTCGATGACGCCAGGATGAGGATCTCTCATGTGATCAGGGGAGATGATCACATTTCAAATACCCCGAGACAGGTGCATATTTATAACGCTCTGGGGTACCGGCTCCCGAAATTCGCCCATCTGCCGATGATACTTGGAGAGGACAGGGCGCGGCTAAGCAAAAGACACGGGGCGACGTCTATAGATTACTACCGTGAAAAGCATTATCTGCCTGACGCCATGATCAATTACCTGGCCCTGCTTGGGTGGTCTCTTGACGGGAAAAGAGAGCTTTTCGAGAGAAAAGCCCTTATCGAAGCTTTTTCCCTGAAGAAGGTCTCGAAGAATCCCTCCGTCTTCGATAATTCCAGAATGGAACATATAAATGCCGAGCATTTCAAGAAGATGCCCCTTTTCCCCAAGACAGTCCTCGCATACAGGGTGTTGAAAGACGAAGGAATCCTGCCGCCGGATTTTAAAGTCGATATGTCGAGACCGGTGGACCTGAAGCTTGTACCCGGGAAAGAACCGATCCTGGAGGAAGTTTTGAAAGAAGACAGGGATTTTGACCAGAAAGAGTTTCAAAGGCTTGCGCTGATCATTAAAGTATTCGGGAACAGGCTGAAACTGCTCAAAGATATACCGGAAATGCTGAGGTACTATTATAAGGATGATTTTGCCGTCGATGAAAAAGCCGTCAGTAATTATCTGGATAGCGCGGAAGCAAGGGAAAGGATGCTGCTCCTTTCCGAAGAGCTTGATCGGCTCAAGTATTTTGATGTTGAGACAGTGGAGGAGGCTCTCAGGGGCCTCGCCGACCGGTTGGATATCGATGCGGGGGAGCTGATTCATCCATGCAGGGTAGCTCTTTCGGGACAGGCCGTTTCCCCGGATCTTTTCTGGGTGATCATATTTCTCGGCAAGAAAAAAGCCAGTGAGAGGCTTCGCGCAGCGGCAAACCCAAAGGGATAAATTATTTTATAAAGGCTATTGCTTTTCCTTTTCGAATAATGTAAGTTTTCCAATATTCTTGGAGAGTCGTCCAACGGTAGGACAGCTGACTCTGGATCAGCCGATGGGGGTTCGAGTCCTCCCTCTCCAGCCAGAAATTTCCGGCCCCTTAGTCTAGTGGTCAGGACGCATGGTTCTCAGCCATGAATCAGGGGTTCGACTCCCCTAGGGGCTACCAGATACAACTTGCCCGGAAGGAGATATCCTTCCGGGCCTTTTTACGGGTTCCGAGTCATTATCAATGAGCTGCCGGGTCTCTTTTAACGGCGGACCGCCGTTTGATCAGAATGCGCTTCAGCCAAACGATCCGCATCCCGACCCTTTCGAGCTGCTGCTTGATCCCGAACTGCTTGAAAAAGCAGAGAATTGCTTTTCGACTTCGCTTGAACCGCACGCCGGACATGTTACCGGTTCACTCCCCGAGAGGACAAGCTCCTCAAAATTTTCTTCACATCTACAGCATTTATATTCAAATATCGGCATCCAGATCTCCCCGTTTTTCCGTCTCCTTCTTTATCGATTCCGATCCTTTTGGTTTATTCTCTTTATGCCGGTCCCCGGCATCACAGGCTTCTCCCATTCAGGTAGGGACTCCCGCGCGGGGGAGAATAAATTTCATTATAAGGATCCAGGCCGCAAGGAACAGTAGGATTCCAAATAAGTCACTCATCATCGGTTCTCCAATAATCTTCAAGCATCTCTTTGCCTTTATGCAGATCATCCTCGATTGAACGGCAGATAATATTGCAGATCTCTTTCGGCATCATGTTTTTCAGCCTGTAATAAACGTTTTTATTGTCTCTTCTCCATTCGACCAGTTCCTCCGCCCTCAGTATACCAAGGTGTTTTGAAACACTTGCCTGGCTGAACCCTGTCGATGAAATGAGTTCCGTCACGTTCTTTTCTCCATCGCAAAGTGTCTGGATGATCGACAATCGCGAAGGCTCAGCTATAGCTTTAAGCCGCTTTGCGATCCTGTAAAAAGAGACAGAGACCTTGTTATTTCCCTTATCCTTATCCATTGCATTCTTATATACGCATAGGAGAATATGAAGTCAAGGAAGAAATAGAAGCCGCGCTCATATCCGGACTTTTTTCCATCCGCCTTCATAGAATTTCCACGCCATGAAAGATGTGAAAAAGAGGATATACATAAAGAGGCTTACCCAGGCCGCCAGCAATCCTCCATGAAGAGGTTTTACGGCTATCCAGACGCCGGGGATCATTATCAGCCATATACAGATCGTTTCAGATATCATCACATAAGTCGTGCATCCGGCCCCCTGCAGAGTCCTCGAGAGAACGATACCGATTCCGTCTATGAACTGTAAGGCTCCCAGGATCTGAAAAGGCAGGACTCCCTTTTCGACTGTTTGGCTGGAATCGCTGAAAAACCCCATTATCTCGCGCGGAAAAAACATAAAAAGCGCTCCAACCGTTCCCATGAATACAGATCCGGTCGCTGCAGAATACCATCCGTACCGCACGGCTTCATTTTCATGCCCTCTTCCAAGGCTTCTGCCGACAAGTGTCGCCGAGGCGGTTCCGACCGCCATTCCCATCATGAACGAAAGATTGAAAGCTTTGAAGATGATATTGCTTATAGCGAGTTCGTTGATGCCGATCTGGCCTATGAAGCTTAAAAAGATTATAAAGCCCAAAACGGAAAAACTCTGAATCGCTCTTGGCAGCGATATTTTGACTATCTGGGCCATGAGGTCAGCTGATATCGATTTCACTACTCTGATCCTCGGCATGATTCTAAGGATCCTGAAGTGGACGAAAATCAGATAAACGATCAGGCCGGCAATCGTTGACAGGACCGATGCTATCGCAGCGCCCCTGACCTCAAGCCTGGGAATGAAGAAATGGCCGAAGATGAAACAGTAATTCAGAAAAATATTCAATAGATTGATGATGACCGACACGATCATATCTATGCGGACCCGTCCCAGCCCTATGACAAATCCTTTAAGAGTGAATATCATGATCATCGCGAACAACCCGGCAGACCTTATAGAGAGATATGGAGTGCCGATTCTTATCACATCAGGGTCTTTTGAGATCAGGGAAAAGATATATCCCGACAGATGGTACCCTGCAATCGAAATGGCGATGCCGGCGGCAAGAGCCAGCAGGGCTGAGTTATATGCGATCTTTGGAAATTCTTCCGGGCGCCCTTCACCGAGCCGTCTCGAAGTTATCGCCTGTGTGCCGATATTAAGCGAGCCGAATATCAGGACCATCACCAATGTGATAAAAGATGCAAGACCGACAGAAGCAAGATGCGGCACGCCGAGCCTGCCTACCATCGCCGTGTCGACTATGTTAAGCACTGTCTGGGATACCATTCCGATCATAACCGGTATCGACATGCGTACTATTTCATTTGCCATCCTGGTATTAATAGATTTCATGGCGGATCTTTGAATCATCTCCTGTTTAGCCTCTAGAGCCGTTCCGCTGAATAGGTGTCCTGATATATCGCTTGTTCTCTCAGACTGTCTTGCCGAATACCCTTATAACGGCGGCCATCAACAGAATAGCTGCGGCAAGAGAGACAAAGACAGGTAATCCCAGAGCTACGGGCAGGTACCCGGCTATGAGTGAAATAGCTCCGACTGTGATCGCATAGGGCAGCTGCGTCCGTACATGGTCTATGTGGTCGGCCCCCGAAGCCATCGAAGACATTATCGTCGTGTCGGAGATAGGCGAGCAATGGTCGCCGAATACGGCACCGGACAGTATGGCTGCGATAGATCCGAGCAGGACAGGTTCTGTGGCGTGTGCGTCCAGCCCTGATGCTGATGCCGTGCCGTAGACAAGAGGTATCACGATCGGAGTCAGTATCGACATCGTCCCCCACGAGGTCCCCGTCGAGAAAGAGATACCCATAGCCAGCAGAAAAATGATCATCGGGAGAAAGCTGGGCGACAGGATATCCGCCAGGTGATGGACAAGGTAGTCAGCCGTATGAAGTTCGACACACACGCTTCCGATACACCATGCGAGTATGAGGATTATAAACGCCATCACCATCGATTTTATTCCGTTGATCCAGGCATCGACAGTCTCCCTCAGCGTCAGCAGCCTCTGGCTTAGAGCCATAATGGCCGCTGCGATACAGCCGGCAAATGAGCTCCACAGCAGGGCGACAAATGAATTCGATCCCTTCAGCATCTCCATGACCGTGAAAGGGCCCGAACCTGTATTCTTCAGTGAGACGTGACCTGTAACAAGAAGACCGGCAAATGTCACAATGATGACGATGCTGATCGGTACGATTCCGTTGACCATTCTCGGGACAATATTGCCGGCAAGGGCGATATTGTCAGAATCGATGGAGGAAATGGGTACGGCGGTATCACTGTTTACTTTTCCAGTGGTTCTCGCTCTGCGTTCGGCTTTCAGCATGAGAGAATAATCCCTGCCCGAGAGGATGATAAAAAGAACGAACAGTATGGCGAGAATCGGATAAATGCTGTAAGGGAGAGAGGAGACAAATGTGGCAAGAGGATTGCGGTCGATATTCATCGCCACGAAAGACTGATTTATCAGTGAGATCTGAAAACCTATCCAGCTTGTTATAACGGCAAGTGACGTGATCGGCGCAGCGGTCGAGTCGACTATGTAGGATAGTTTTTCACGGGAGATCTTCAACCTGTCGGTAAGAGGCCTTGTCGAGTTGCCGACTATCAGGGTGTTTGTGTAGTCATCAAAGAAGATTATTACACCCATCAACCAGACGGTAAGCTGACCTCGTTTGGCGTTAGTCGCCAGTTTCGATATACTCTTGACTATCCCGCTCATTCCTCCCATCCGGGAAGTGATTCCGACCATTCCGCCGAGAAGCAGGGTGAATATCACTATCGACATGTGATCGATCCCTTCGGCCGGGCCTGCCAGGGTATTTATCACGTAATGGTCGACTATCCTCAGAACAGACCTGACAGGGTGATAACCGGTATAGACAAGAGATCCGAGCCAGACTCCCGACAGGAGAGCGATCACTACCTGTTTGAATACGAGTGCGAAAACGATCGCAATGACAGGAGGAAGCAGTGCAAGAAACCCGTTTATCGATCGAAAATATTCTGTTGCTGTATTGCCGCCGCTTACGAGTTTCAGCTCCCTTATCCCGGATTTTTCAAAGGTCAGCATGATTCCGGAAGAGGAAAGGCTGTCGATGCTTATTTCCCGGATCTCGGATCCATCGACAAAGATCGAGACTGTGCCTGAATCAGACGCTAACGATTCGACAAGATTCCCGGATGGACTCCATCTGTATGGAATGCCCTGAAGGACGATTGTCCTGTAATTTTTGTTTCCAGCCGCTTGGGCAGGAGACGGAGATGCTGCAAGGGTCAGGATGCTTATCAATAAAGCAAGTATTGCAGGAAGAATATGTCTTTTTCCTAATGGTTCGAATCGCCTGCTCATATTCTCACCTGTTTCTTTTAATCATTCCCTGTCGATCTCGATATCCATATTTCTGCTCATATATTTTGCCGCGGCTCTCAGGTGCCGCCAGGAAGATACTTTGTTGTACTTTTTAAAAATATCTTCCTCCCCCGTCTTTTCACTGAGAAGCTGAAGAGATGCGATATCTGCGGAAAGCATATCATTAGCCGAAACGTATCCAATATCATCTGCGACTACCGGTCCGGCATCGGCCATGCAGTCGCAGAGCTGTGTTATCCCCCGGAGGACGTTTACGGCGAATACTTTTTTAAAATGACTGTGTGCTGTGACAGCCGCGTCGGCAAGCAGATTGTCGAAAAGGTCATTTTTGGGAGTAAGACAGGATTGAGGACATGACAGGATGCAGTTGCTGCATCCGGAGCACCAGGAGAGATCGAACCATGGTCTGGAGCCGTCGATCCTTATATTATCTGTCGGGCAGTTATCGACGCAGTTACCGCACTGGGTACAGCCATCGGTATAGACCGGTTCGCCGCCGTTATGGATCCTTCCTTTTGTATCTTTTGACATGCAGCCCATGCCGACATTTTTTATTGCGCCTCCAGCTCCCGAACAGATATGGCCCTTGAAATGTGAAAGAAGTAAAACGCCGTCCGCGTCAAGCGGGATCGATGCGACACCATAGTCGCCGAGATTGCCTGACAGCCTGCGGCTTTTTTCAGATATGATGATCGGAACCCCGATTTCTTCTTTCGTGTAGCCGTGTCCGGCGGCAGCCTTCATGTATCCTTCAGGTGTGTTTCTTGGGCTTGAATAGACTACAGGTGTGTCAAAAACGACAGGCCTGCAATCCATACTTAGAAGTAGCTCGACAATTTGTTTTGTGAACGAAGCTTTGATGAAGTAGTTGTTCCCCGGTTCTCCCATATGAAGCTTGACAACCACAGACGCTCCTCCGGGAAAGACATTTTTCAACTGTGTTTTCAGGGATGTAATAAGCGATTTTTCATTTTCAAAAAACCATGCTCTGTTTTTCATTTTAGTCTTTCTTCGAAATGGCCGAAGCTGAATATCGATTTTCGGAGACTATATCAACGAAGAACTCCGTTGTCAATTCGTGTAAGAAACGAAAAAATATTTTTCATTATTTCGTTTTATTGATAAATATTTCTTGACACTTTTTTTTCTACGTGAATATGATGTGTCAATCATACGTTTGCTTTCATGATTCTTGCATCATTAGTCTAACAGTTGAAGTGAAAGCTTAGATGTTCGATGGCGGGCTTTCAACTTTTTCAAAGGGGTGGGCAAGATGGCTACAAAGGCTAAAGCCAAAAAGAAAGCCAAAACCAAAG
>JAFGBF010000022.1 GCA_016933255.1 Candidatus Krumholzibacteriota bacterium | reverse complement strand
AGAAGAGGAGAAACGGCCCGTTTCGCTTGACTCTCGGGTAGGTCGATAGAGGCCGGTGGCAACTCCGGTCCCAGATAAATGATCACCACCCGTTCTTCAGTAACGGGGACAGGATCCGGCTTACAAGTCTGCTTTACCATTTCTTCGGAGTATCATTGAATTATGGAAAAATGGGTTTTGCGCAAATATGACGATAGCCTGATGTGCTCTTTGGCAAAAGGCCTGAGTATCGATCCTGTCGCTGCCCGGTTGCTTGCTGCGAAAGGGATAAGCTCGGTTGAAGAAGCCGAAAAATACCTTAATCCTTCCTTTTTACACCTTCACGACCCTTTTCTGTTTTCGGAGATGAAAGAGGCTGTGACACTCTTTGTTGATTCTGTCCGGGAGGGAAGGAAGATTCTTATACATGGAGACTACGACGCCGACGGGATCTGCGGCACGGCTCTTTTGTATGAGGGGCTCAAGAATTTTGGTGCCGATCTTCATTTCTTTGTTCCGGACAGGGCAAAAGACGGATACGGGCTTTCGATGAGAGTCATGAAAAGAGGTGTGGATAAGGATCTCGGTCTTCTGATCTCGACTGACTGCGGTTCGAGTGACAGGGATGTTGTGGCTTTCCTCTCAAAACATGGAGTAAAAACGATTATTACTGATCACCACGATATCGATGAGAGGATTCCAGAGGCAGACATATTCATCAATCCAAAATTACCCGGCGAAAAATATCCTTTTACTGAACTGGCTGGTGTCGGAGTCGCCTTTAAATTCCTTCAGGCCCTGCAGCAGCAAACGAAAAAAGACCTTGGTCTGGAAAAAATGCTCGATCTGGTAGCTGTGGGGACACTTGGGGATTATGTCGTCCTTAAGGACGAAAACAGGGAGCTGGTATCCCTTGGAATGAATACTTTATCAAGATGGGAACGAAATGGTTTCTGCGCCCTGCAGGCTTCTTCAAACCTTCCGAGCTCCGGATTTACTGCGAGACAGATCTGTTTCAATATCGTTCCCAGGTTGAATTCGCCGGGGAGGTTAGGAAGTGCGAGGGATACTGTCCTGCTTCTTACAACGGAAGACAGGGAAAAAGCATTTTCAATCGCTGAAGATATCGAAGAGATAAACTCGATGCGCAGATCTCTCGACAGCGCGGTCACTGAAGAAGCGTCATATCTTGCTGATATCAATATCCGGAAAGAACAACCGAATGCACTCGTTTTTTCATCAGAGTCGTGGCATGAGGGAGTCGTGGGGATAGCTGCGTCGAGATTGACAGAAAAATATTCTCTTCCGGCTGCTCTTATTGCGGTAAAGGGTGAAACGGGGAAGGGCTCTGTCCGGTCAGCGGGAAGAATCAATGTCAGAAAAATCCTCGATTCCTGTTCCGAATATCTTGTTGCCTTCGGGGGACACCGGGAGGCGGGAGGATTCAGTATAAGGAAAGAGGATATCTATAATTTCCGGAACAAGTTCAACAAAGAAGCCGCTGGACAGTATGATACAGACACAAAAGGGGATGAATTCCTTGTCGATATTGAGTGTACAGTCGAGCAGTGCGATATGGAAATGGTCTCTTTTCTAAAACGCATGGAACCTTTCGGGCCAGGGAACGATGAACCGGTTTTTCTTATAAAAGGCATCTGTGTGAAGCCGGGAAGCAGGATAGTCGGTAACGGCCATCTCAAGGTCTCTGGAATCGACGGAAAGGACAGGGAGCAGGACTTCATAGGATTTTCTCTGGGAAGGGCATGGAATCCGGCTGATATAATGGGCAAGCGGGTCGATCTTCTGGTAAATCTCCGGACCAGTTCGTGGCAGGGCAGGCAGGAACTCCAGTTCCAGATCAAAACGATAAGGTATTCTGAAAAAGAAGCGGGTATGCTATGCGATTAGTCGTACAGCGGGTATCAGAAGCGGCGGTCGAGGTCGATGGAAGGAATATAGCCTCAATCGATCGGGGAATTTTGATCCTTGCCGCTTTTAAAAAGGGTGATACAGACAGGGAACTTGACTGGATCGCAAGAAAAGCCCTTGAATTGAGGATATTCGGAGATGATGAGGGGAAGATGAACAGGTCGCTTATCGATATCGCCGGAGAAGTGTTGATCGTCTCCCAGTTTACCTTATATGGAAATTGCGGAAAAGGAAGGCGTCCGGACTACACTTCAAGCGCATCATCGGCGGAAGCTCTCAGGCTTTACAGAAAATTTGTCGAGATAATGAACAGTTATTACCCGAAGGTCTCAGAAGGCGAGTTTGGCGCGAAGATGAAAGTAAAAATCGTGAACGACGGGCCGGTCACTTTGTTGATAGACAGGGAATCAGAGGGGATATGATCTTTGCGTTTCAGCGGGCGGCAGGTTAGACGATGAATCCATTTTTATCCATGAGGGTACAGCAGGATCTTATTCTTGCTTCAGCATCTCCAAGACGCAGAGAGATCCTTTTGAAGCTCGGCTTTGAATTCCAGGTCATCCCTTCCTCGGTCGATGAGGATGAAGTCATATGGACCGATCCGGTAAAAGTGGTAAAGCTACTTTCAGAACTGAAAGCGATCGATGTTCAGAAATCGCATCCCAGGAAGACGATTATCGCAGCGGATACTGCGGTCGTCTGCGATGGACGATCCCTGACGAAGCCGGTAGACAGGGAAGATGCATATGAGATGCTTGAGATCCTCTCAGGCCGAAGACACCAGGTGATAACCGGGATAGCGGTCGTATCTCCGCCTAATATAAGATTTATTGAGGAAGAGACGACAAACGTCTTTTTCAGGGAACTGTCGCGCGGGGAGATCTTAAGTTATATAGATTCTGGAGAGCCTTTCGGCAAGGCTGGCGGATATGCTATTCAGGGGCATGCATCGGTTTTTATCGAGAAAGTGGAAGGGTGTTTTTATAATGTTGTCGGATTACCGGTTCAGAGGCTTTTCAGCATCTTCAGAAAACTCGAAAAAATATCGGACCAGTGATCACGGCTGAGAGGAAGAGATGGTGACTTTCGAAGGGGAACACAGATTCTCAACGGATGGTGACGGCACTATAATCGATATCACCCCGAACCTGGCCTCGATTCTTCAGGAAAGCGAAATAGAGAAAGGGCAGCTCACAGTCATTGTGCCGGGCTCGACCGGTGCTATTACTACAATCGAGTACGAACCCGGACTCCTTGGAGACCTTCCTGAATTTTTTGAAAAGATAATTCCTTCCGGCCCCGCCTATAAACACGATCAGACGTGGGGAGACGGGAATGGTTTTTCACACCTCAGATCGGCTCTGGTAGGTCCATCGCTGACCATACCAGTATCCGGAGGCCATCTTGTTCTCGGCAGGTGGCAGCAGGTTGTTTTTATGGAGTTTGATAACAGGCCCAGGGATAGAAAAATTCATATCAATATCATCGGGGAGTAGAAGAAAGTGATCTTCAGGACCATCGACTATTTTGAGGGGAAAGTAAGGATCATCGATCAGACCCTTCTCCCTTCGATCGAGAAATATCTTGATCTCGGTTCAGTAGATGAGGTCGCGGAAGCGATAAGATCGCTGAAGGTACGGGGAGCGCCCGCAATAGGAATTGCCGCGGCGTATGGAGTCCTTCTTTCACTAGAAACGTTTTTGAAACAGACGGTATCTGATCCGCCGCCCTTCTTTTTTGATAGAACAAATGGAAAGGCGATCACAGCCGGCAGTGAACCGGATATGCGGAGTGTCCGGGTAAAATTATTGCAAGCCATTGATATTCTTGGTGCTACGAGGCCGACTGCGGTGAATCTTTTCCACGCCCTTGACAGGATGAGGAAAATAGTAGAACGGGAAGATCTGGATATTCATCTTTTCTGCGGGAAGATGAAAGAAGAAGCTTTTCGGATCTTCGATGAGGAAATCGAAACTGAGCTGAAAATGGGGGAATACGGATCAAGCCTGTTGAAGGACGGAATGAGCGTCCTTACGCACTGCAATGCCGGAGGACTTGCGACTGCCGGATATGGGACGGCCCTTGGCGTGATCTACAGTGCAGCGTCTGAAGGAAAAAAGATCGATGTTTTTGCCGATGAGACGAGGCCTCTCTTTCAGGGAAGCAGATTGACGGCATGGGAAATGATGAAAAATGACATCGCGACGACGGTTCTTTGCGACAGTGCTGCCGCTTCTCTTATCTCATCGGGAAAGGTCGATCTGGTGATCACCGGGGCTGACAGGGTAGCAAGGAATGGCGATACTGCAAATAAGACAGGCACTTTGACACTGGCGATTATCTGTTCAAAATATAAAATACCTTTTTATGTAGCAGCTCCACTGTCGACTTTTGACCTCGAGGCGGAGACGGGGGCCGGGATCGTCATTGAAAATAGAGATAGGGACGAAGTTGTTTTGTTCCAAGGAGTTAAAATCGCACCATCCGGAGTGCGAGTCTATAATCCGGCTTTTGATGTGACTCCAGCATCGCTTATAACCGCATTTATAACCGAAAAAGGGCTCATATACTGCCCCTTTGATATCAATATCGAAAAAACCTTCTCAGCTGGAGAATAATTACCCCGGGCGCAAAATATATCTCTTATTGCTCTTTACATCATTATATACTATATAATTAAAGCAACTTGACATAAAAGTGCAGCGGGTATATATTGTGATACTTAATTTTCCGGGGATAGGTGTGTTTTTCGGAGGACCGTAATGCAAAAAACTACGATGTTGAAACAGGGAGAGTTCGAGAGAAAATGGTATCTTGTAGATGCCGACGGCAAAACGCTTGGAAGGCTGGCAACGAATATTGCCACCATACTTAGGGGAAAGAACAAACCCGGGTTTGCTCCCCACATGGATATCGGTGATTTTGTCGTTGTTGTAAATGCTTCGAAGATATCAGTGACCGGCAACAAGATGGAAGACAAGAAGTACTGGTCATATACCGGATATTCAGGCGGTATGCGCCTGACGAGTCTTAAGGTAAAGATGGAGAAGGATCCGATCTTCCCTTTGAAGAATGCTGTAAAAGGGATGCTGCCTCACAACAAACTTGGAAGAAGGTTGTTGAAGAAGCTTAAGGTCTACGCCGGTTCCGAACATCCACACAAAGCACAGAGTCCTGAGGTCATAGCACTTTAGGTGTTTGTCTGTTCAATCAGAAGGTATCGATCTTTCAATTTTCGATGAGAGGGGGTGTAGATTTGACAAAAGAAGTATTCCATTCAGTCGGAAGACGGAAATCAGCGGTAGCACGCGTTTACCTCACTGAAGGTAAGGGAGATATAATTGTGAACGGTGTTTCTCTCCCTGGTTACATGAAGAGAGAGAGCCTTACGCTGCTGGTCAGACAGCCGATGAATATTACCAACACCGAGACAAAGTATGATGTAAAGGCCACGGTCAAGGGTGGAGGGACAGCCGGGCAGGCTGGTGCAATTCGTCTCGGGATCTCGAGAGCGATCATCCTGGCTGATGAGTCGGCGAGAAAAGTCCTCAAGGCTGGAGGGTTCCTGACAAGGGACGCGAGGGAGAAAGAACGTAAAAAGTATGGTCAGCCCGGAGCAAGGAAGAAGTTCCAGTTCTCGAAGCGATAGGACCATCAATTCACACATCCCTTTTCGGCCCCTGGTGTCCCGTTCAGGGATAGGGCCGGTATTATAAAAGGGGTGGAGGATAAACCAGAAGGAGAAAAAAGTGGAAGTCCAGATCAAGGATCTGCTGGAAGCGGGCGTTCATTTCGGGCACCAGACCAGACGTTGGAACCCCAAGATGAAGCCCTACATTTATAAAGAACAAAACAGCATATATATCATAGACCTGCGCAAGACGCTCGTCCAACTCGAAAAAGCATATAAAGTACTTGTAGATATAGCTGCCGAAGGCAAGACGGTTCTTTTTGTAGGAACCAAAAGGCAGTCGAAGGAAAGCGTTCGGGATGACGCGACGAGTTGCGGCATGTATTATATCAATGAGCGGTGGCTGGGCGGCACATTGACAAACTTCAAGACGATCAGTGTCAGCATGGACAAGATCGATGACTTTGAGGCGATGGAAAAAGACGGCAGGATCGAACAGCTGTCCAAGAAGGAAAAGCTCGATATTGAGAAGAAGAAAGCAAAGCTTCTCAAGATCCTTGCCGGGATTCGGGGAATGAACAAGATGCCTTCCTGTGTAATAGTATTTGATACAAACAAGGAAGCAATCGCCATCAGGGAAGCAAAAAGGCTGAATATTCCCATAATAGGGCTTGTAGATACCAACAGCGACCCGGATGAGGTCGATATCGCAATCCCTGCCAATGATGACGCCATCCGTTCAATCAAATTGTTCACAAAGACGTTATCTGCCGCAGTAATAGAAGGCAGAGCCAGGTATCTGAAGAACAAGGATTTCGTCGATAGTAAAGGGAAAAAGGGAGCAGCTTCCGATAAAGGCGCCCAATCTCCACCTAAGGAGACCCCTGTGAAGGGATCAGAGACGGTTTCAGATACAGATAAGAAAGAGTAATAATTAGCCCGGAGGATGTGCCAGATGGAAATAACACCGAAAATGGTTAAGGAACTTAGAGACCGGACTACCGTTGGAATGATGGACTGTAAGAAGGCCCTTCAGGAAACTGGTGGTGATATGGAAGCTGCCATCAAGCTGCTTCGTGAAAAGGGGTTGTCTTCTGCTGCGAAGAGGGCTCACAAAGAAGCAAAAGAAGGGATCATCTTTTCTTATATTCACAGCAACAACAAGCTGGGAGTCCTGGTCGAGATCAACTGTGAAACGGACTTTGTCGCCAGGACCGATGATTTCCAGGAACTGGGCAGAGATATCGCCATGCAGGTCGCTGCGGCAAACCCGCTGGTTGTCAGCCGCGAAGATGTTCTTGAGGCTGATCTTGAACGTGAAAGGGAAATTTTCAGAAACCAGGCTCTGAAGTCCGGAAAACCCGAAAAAATCATCGATAAAATTATTGAAGGAAAGATAGAAAAGTTCTACAGTGAAAATGTTCTTCTTGAGCAGCCTTTCATCAAGGACGATAAGGTCGTTGTAGGTGATCGTATCAAGGAAGTTATTGGAAAACTGGGAGAAAACATGGTTGTCAAGCGTTTTGCCCGGTTCCAGCTGGGAGAGGAAACATCCTGAACGGTGAAACAGGTTAAGAGACCGTAACGATAGAGAAAAGCGTGGGAATAGATCGTTCCTGCGCTTTTTTATGAAAGGAGGTCTCGATGGGCGAGCGTCCGATCTTCAAAAGGGTGCTTTTAAAAGTGAGTGGTGAGGTATTCGGCGGTGTTGGTGATAGTATAGACCTTGAAATGATAGGAGAGTTTGCTTCTGAGTTAAAGGATACTCTTGAAACGGGTGCTCAAATCGCTATCGTTGTCGGAGGAGGCAATATCCTGCGTGGTTCGGTGATCAGCGGCAAAATGGTTCAAAGGGTCTCAGCCGATTATATGGGAATGCTCGGAACGGTCATCAATGCCTTGGCTCTCCAGGGAGTCCTCGAGAAAATGGGAGTGGAAGCGAGGGTCATGACGCCGTTTGTCGTCGGACAGGTCGCCGAAAAATTCATTAGAAGAGAAGCTGTCCGCCATCTGAGCGAGGGCAGGTTGCTTATCCTCGCCGGCGGGACAGGGAATCCGTATTTTACAACCGATACAGCCGCCGCTTTGAGAGCCGCTGAAATTGACGCGGATCTGCTTATAAAGGGAACAAAAGTAAAAGGGATATATAATAGTGATCCGGTGAAAGATCCATCAGCGAAGTTGAGTGAAGAATTAAGTTATTCAGAGGTACTCAGAGATGATCTGAGGGTAATGGATGGTACTGCTGTAGCTTTGTGCAGGGATAATGATATTCCGATCATAGTGTTTGACATCAGGGAAAAGGGAAATTTGAAGAAGGTGTTAAAAGGAGAAAAAATTGGTTCTCTCATAAGATAAGGAGGTTAAGATGGATGAAGTGGAAAAGGTATTCTCGGAAACAGAAGAACATATGAAAAAATCGATTGAACTGGTCGAGGCGGAACTTTCCTCGGTCCGGACGGGAAAAGCCTCCCCGACGCTTCTGGACAGTGTCAAGGTTGATTATTACGGTTCAACGGTTCCGTTGAAACAGATCGCTAACATAGCTGTTCCGGATGCCAAGCTTTTAACTGTCCAACCATGGGAAAAATCGATGGTCGGTGAAGTCGTAAAAGCCATCCAGTCTTCAAATTTAGGGTTGAATCCCCAGAGTGACGGTACTTTTATCCGTATTCCCCTTCCTCTTCTTACTGAAGACAGGAGACACGAACTGGTAAAGACGGTGAAACATATGGTGGAGGAGGGAAGAATCGCGATCAGGAATATTCGCCGGGAAGCAAATGAGAAAATGAAGAAACTTGAAAAATCCCATGAGATCTCGGAGGATAATTTTCACAAGTACCATAAGGAAATACAGGAAATGACAGATAAATCGATATTGGAACTTGATAATGTATCGGTTGTCAAAGAGAAAGAGATAATGGAATTTTAAGAGGAACAGTGGGCGGAGGAAACGTTGGGGATAAAAAAGAAAATTGATATCGACAAGAAAATAGAAGCCCTGAAAAAGGCCGGAGGACTCCCGGTACATATAGCCATAATTATGGATGGAAACGGCAGGTGGGCGAAAAAGAGAAATATGCCGAGGATCGCCGGGCACAGAGCCGGCAGGGAGTCTGTGCGGAAGGTTGTGAGAACCTGCGCCAGGATAGGGATACCGGTTCTTTCTCTCTACACATTCTCACTTGAGAACTGGAACAGGCCTAAAAGAGAAGTTCAGGCTCTGATGTCGTTTCTGCGGAAAGTCCTGGATTCAGAGTATCTGGAGCTGGATGAAAACAATATTCAGCTTCGCGCCATGGGAAGGCTCGACCTGCTTCCGGAGGCGACAGGAAAAGTCCTTGACGAGACTATCGGTAAACTTGCGAAAAACGATGGGATGATACTTAATCTTTGCATCAGTTACGGAGGCCGCGCCGAGATCGTCGATTCTGTGAAACGGATTACCAGAGATGTTATTGATGGAAAGATCTCCATGGAATCTTTTGATGAAAATAAATTTCATGAGTACCTGTATTCCCCCGATCTTCCTGATCCGGATCTGCTTATACGCAGTAGTGGAGAATTGAGAATAAGTAATTTTCTTATATGGCAAATCGCCTATTCCGAAATATTTGTGACTGATGTGTTATGGCCGGATTTCAGGGAAGAGCATCTTTTGAAGGCTATTGGTGAGTATACTCAACGTGAGAGACGATTTGGAGGATTGAAAAGCAGGGCTAAGAAATGATAGACGGTAAATTGGAAAGTAAAAAAGAGAAAAAGAATTCCGGATCACAAATCGGGTCTTTGATCAGCAGGCTGATAATGTCAGCGATATTTATTCCCTGTCTTCTGATAATCGCCAGAAGGGGAGGGATATATTATCTGATCCTGATCGATCTGATCATCCTTGTAGGGTTGTGGGAGTTTTACAGGATGATGGAAGCCAAGGGATTAAGGCCCTATAAGATAATAGGTGTTCTAAGCGGGCTGGCCCTGCCGTGGTATATCTTCTTTCAACAGGGAATATACGCCAATCTTTTATTGTCAGTTATTTTTATAGGGATCATGATAAGCGAGCTATGGAGAAAAGAGAAAGGACTCGCTGTGTATCATATCTCAGTGACGATCTTCGGGGTTTTCTACGTAGCCTGGCTGGGAAGCCATCTATTTCTTATTAGAGAGCTGCCGCATCTCATCGGACAGGATTACTCTGTCGGTTTCTCCTATGTTATTCTGATATTTGTTCTTACCTGGAGTTATGATACCGGGGCCTACACGATGGGAAGATTGTTTGGCCGGCATAAACTTTTCCCGTCGATATCTCCCAGTAAGACGATAGAGGGTTCGATCGGCGGTGTTATATTTTCGATTATCGGAATATTTATTGCGAGAGCCTTTATAGCACTGCAGATTCCGTGGCTCGATGCGGTGCTTCTGGCTGTTATCGCATCGGTTGTCGGACAGCTTGGAGATCTCGTCGAATCGATGCTTAAAAGAGATGTAGATATAAAGGATTCATCTGATGCTATCCCGGGACATGGCGGAATCCTTGACAGGTTTGATTCGCTTCTGTTTACCGCTCCGGTAATATATTATCTGCTCAGATATTATATATTCTGATCAGGAAAGGGAAGTTTCTTTGAAGAGAGTAGTGATTCTTGGTTCTACAGGATCTATCGGTAAAGCCGCAGTCGAGATAATTGCGGGCGCAAAGGATGATTTTGAGGTTGCCGGTCTTGTGGCGCGAAGAAATCTTGATGAGATGCAGAAACAGCTTGAATTATTTCCCGGTGCTGTTTTTTCCCTCGGGGACCGTTCAAAGCTGAATGAGATACTTGAAAGGGATCCCCGGCTTGGAAAAAGAGAGACGGGGCCGGGGCAGGAAGGGATCATCGCTCTTCTTGAAGCTGCCCGCGCTGATATAGTTGTCAACGCAATGGTCGGGATATCGGGACTTCTTCCTACGGTCAAAGCTCTTGAGATGGGAAGCAGCATAGCGTTGGCAAATAAGGAGACTCTTGTCACCGGCGGCGAAATAATCATGAAGCTTGTCTCCGAGTCCCCCGAGAGGATAGTGCCTGTAGATAGCGAGCATTTCTCTCTTTCCCGCTGCCTTCGCGGAAATATCGGAGAAACTGCCGAGATAATATTGACAGCATCGGGAGGCCCTTTTTATAAAAGAGATATTTCGAGACTGACAGACGTAACGGTAGAGGAGGTCCTTGATCATCCTACCTGGAATATGGGGGAAAAAGTCACTGTCGATTCAGCTCATTTGCTGAATAAAGGTCTTGAGGTGATAGAGGCTCACTATCTTTTTGACTTTCCTTATGATTCGATCGATGTTGTCATTCATCCGCAATCGATCGTGCATTCTCTTACAAGAATGAAAGATGGTTCGCTTCTTGCGCATCTTGGGCCTGCGGATATGAAGCTTCCTTTAATAAATGCTTTGTATTATCCTAGTATGGCGGAATATCCGTGGAAAAAGCTCTCGCTTGAAGAGATCGGAACGCTGGATTTTATACGATTCGACCGCAAGGAGTATCCAGGATTCGATATTGCTATGCAGGCGGCTGAGGCAGGAGGAACAGCTCTGACAGTATTGAATGCCGCGGACGAAATAGCGGTGTCGACCTTTCTGGCAGGAAAGATAGGATTTTTGACGATCATTGACTGGATAAGAGAAGCGCTGGATGCTCATGATCCAATCGCTGTCGATGATGTAGAGGATATTCTGGCAGCTGACCGATGGACCAGAAGATTCTTTGGCGAAAAATATAAAAAGGCAGTTGTAATCTGATGGAGGTTCCATGTTTCTCACAATCATAGCGTTTGTATTTGTGTTGAGTGTCGTTGTCCTGGTACACGAATGGGGCCATTTTATTGTGGCAAAACTAAATGGTATTTATGTCATTACCTTTTCAATCGGATTTGGTCCTAAAATCCTTAAATTCAAATTGGGTGAGACGGAATATGCCCTCTCAGCGCTTCCTTTCGGCGGTTACGTCAAGTTTGCCGGGGAAAGCGAGGAAGAGGCAAAAGATGAAGAAGATGATCCAGAAAAAGATATTCCTGAAAACAGATTGTATAAGAACAAAAATCCTTTTCAGCGAATGTCAGTAGTTTTGGCCGGACCGGCTATGAATGCGGCTCTTGCTATCGTACTTTATATAATGAACATCTGGGTGCAGGGTGTATTTGTGCGCAATCCGGGGGATGTCGTCAGCGAAGTCGTCGCTGGATCGCCTGCCGCGGCTGCTGAATTCCAGGTTGGGGACAGAATCATAGAGATCAATGGTTTTAGCCTTAAACAGGGCGAGGAGATAAGTGACCTGGTCGATTATACCGAAGGAGTCAGTTCCACATTCAGGTTCCTGCGGGGGGCCGACACTTTGACGGCAGAGGTGACACCCGAGTGGAACGAGGAAGCACAACGGCTGACGATAGGGATATTTTCCGGCAGCAGGCCCCTGATAGGGGATGTCAAGAAGGATAGTCCTGCCTATAATGCAGGGATCCGCAGAGGAGCGCTTGTTCTGGCGATGAACGATACAACTGTAACCACATATCTTGAAATGACGGAGAAAATATATTCCAGGAACGGTATTCCTATTGTCTTTACATGGGAACTGGATGGAGAAATACATAGAGAAGAGATAGTACCTGGTTCGATGGATGCTCCTTCGGGCGGAGAAAAACTCGATGTGATCAAGGTAGGAGCTATCGGAATTGGTGAATATTACGAGAAACAAAGGGTCTCCTTTTCTACTGCCGTAAAATACGGGACGCAGGCCTTCAGCAACCTGTTCCTGTCGATAATGAGTTTTCTTGGAAAACTGGTAACAGGCAAAGCCACGATCAGGGCTGTCGGCGGTCCGATCCGGGTAGGTGTGATGGCTGGAGATATGATCCGATGGGGATTCGGCTATCTCCTCAATTTCCTTGCCTTTTTCTCTATGAACCTTGCGATATTCAATCTTTTGCCTGTGCTTCCTTTTGATGGGGGACATTTCGTCATTTTCGTCTTTGAAGCCGTGACAGGTATCAAGCCGGGGCATAAAGTGCAGAATATCATGTCGCAGATCGGATTCTTCATCCTTATCGCGCTGATGGCAATGATATTATTCCTTGATCTGTTTAATCTTATAAGGTAGTTAAGGTTTCTCAGGTTCCATGAGCAGTTCGATCCTGCTGAAAACGGCGTACCATCTTTCAGGGTCTTCTTTTAGCGCTTCAATCGTCCTGAGGACCCTTTTCTGGTCGATCTCCTCTTTCATGGCTTCCCATTTTTTTAGGCTGTCTGAAGGATTATCTTGGAGATTTTTCTCTAATTCGTTTATTTTCATATAGAGTTGGACGATATACTCTTCATCTGGAGTCAGGGACGCACCTTTCTCCGGCAAAGAGTCGCCGGAGTGTCCGCACCCCTGCGAAAGAAAGAGGATTACCGGGATCATCGGAATAAAAACGGCGATCCCCAGTCTGCGGAATATATTAATGAAGCAGTTCATAATTCATCCGTGGTCAATGGTCCAAGGGTGTTTTTCTCAACGCAGGATGCGATGGGATCGACACCTGAAGAACTTAAATCCAAATAATGAAGTTGTCAATTGATATGGTTTCAAAAAGCAATAATTATATTACAGATTCACTGATAATCTTGATCCTCTTTTCCCTGATAGTAGGCGGCTATTCACAAAAAGCTTCATCGGATGATTTTGGCCTGGATCTTCCCTACGTAAAACGGATCGTCATACTCGGTAATATAAGTATTGAGGACAGAGTCCTTAAAAAGAAGATGAGGTCAAAAGAAGCAAAATATTATAATATTTTCAATAAACCGCGTTTCAGAAGAGATTTTATCAAAAGGGATCTCGAAAGTATTAAAACCTATTACCATCGCAATGGATATTTCGACGTATCTGTCACTCTGGTCTCGATTGATAGAGACGATAAAGCGAACAATGTCACTATCCGCATCCTTATAAACGAGGGGCCTCAGACTGTAGTACGGAATCTCAAGTTTTCCGATCAGCCGATCATAGATAATAAACAGATCTTAAAAGGCCTGCGTCTGACTGAGGGAATGCCGTATAATCCAAACCTGGTCGAAACAGATAGATATACGCTTTTCAGTCAATTTTTTAAAAGAGGCTATCTCGGAGCGATGGTGGCCTGTAATACAGATATCGATTCGACAAGTGTAGATATATCATGGGATATGTCTCCCGGCCAGCCGGTCAGGATAAGGGAAGTAATTGTAACGGGAAATGAAAAAGTCAAAGAAGATCTTATTCGCCGGGAACTTAAGATCGGTTCTGGAGAATACTTCCAACTTTCAAAAATAGTCGAAAGCAAGCAGAACCTTTATGATACTGGATGCTTTAGTTCGGTTGAGATCGAGCCGACAGGATTGAACGCCGACAGCGGGATAGTCGATCTTCAATTGACGGTTCGCGACAGAAAAATGGGATATCTGGAATCGGGGCTGGGAGTCGGAAATGTCCACGCAAACAGGGTCTTTGCCGAATGGGGGCAAAGAAACCTGATCGGACGGGGATATGTGCTGAATATCAAAACGGCTTTTGCCTTCCGTCTTTTCGAAGATGACACCTATGACCTTTCAAGTATGAATTTTGAGAACAGATATCAAAGGCATGAGGGAGAGCTGAGATTCCCGCATATATTTTCCACCTGGAATACATTTGCGATCGGTTCTTTTTATGAGCGCGATGCTACTGTGGAACCGGCTATTGTAGAGGCTACAAGTTTTAGCGGGACAGTCTCCCGCAGGATTTCGAGACAGACCTCTCTTCTCCTGGGGTATATCTACGAGAGAGTAAGAAGGCAGGAGGTTGTCGATGAAAGAGAAAGATCGCGCCGCAGGTCGATTGATTTTACATTTCGCAGGGATACGCGAGATTACTATTTCAACCCCAGCCGCGGAAGGTATATAGGTCTGGAGTCCAGATATGCCGGAGGAGTACTTGGTGGTGAGGATCATTACTATTCGATAGTCCCTTCTTTCCAGGATTACCGCAAATTGTCCGATCAGACTGTTTTCGCTTACAGGTTAAGGGCAGGTTATGCGAAAGCTTTTGGAGAAAGCAGTGAAACAGGTGTTCCAATCGAGAGCAGGTATTTCCTTGGAGGCGGCAACTCGGTCAGAGGGTACAGGGAAAATACGCTTGGGCCTTTGAACAGCACGACTGGCGAACCTAGAGGCGGAAATATCATGATTCTTGCCAACCTCGAGCTGAGAGTCCCTTTGCCGTTTATCTCGAAATATAATTTTGGAGGTGCGTTATTCCTTGATGGAGGCAATGTCTGGGATGAACCAGCGGATATAAAACTGGAGGATTTCATTTTTATCAGGGACAGGGAAGATGTTTCAGTAAATGATTTCAGATACGGAGCCGGATTCGGGTTGAGATATTATACTCCAGTCGGGCCGATCAGGCTTGATGCAGGATTCCCTCTGATAAGATCAGCTGATATCGATTATGATTACTGGATACATATAAGCCTTGGACAGATATTCTGATGGAGAGTTGGAGAATTGGTCAAGAGAATACTAAAATCTAAGATCACTTCGTGGATATCGCTGATAATCGGGCTTCTGCTTACAGTTGTCATACTTGTCGCCGTAATTTATAACACCGATTTTTTTGCACACAGGGCATCATCGCTGGTTTCCAGAAATCTTTTCAGGGGTACGGATTTTTCTCTGGAATTCAAATCGATCTCGGGTAATCCGCTGGACAGGATCAGAATTAAAGATCTTCGCATCAGATACATGGGAGAAGATTATGCTTTTGATGTCCTCCGCGTTGAAGAGATTGTTTTCAGTTATCAGGTCGGATCACTGGTTTCAAACGAGCCGCTGATCAACGAATTGGTATTTGTGAAGCCTCACGTCTGGGCAAAGCCTGATTCAGCAGGCGTGCTGATCCTTCCCTTCGTAGGCGGTGGTTCCGGCGGGGGCGGCGGTAAGTATAAAGTGGAAAAATTTTCGATCAGTGATGGGCAGTTGATCTACCAGGGAGCCAAAAGGGCCGATGCTGTCCGTGCGCTGAATCTCGAGGGGATGATCCGGTCTGATGGAGAAAAAATCGTTATAGAAGTCTCAAAAGGAAGCACAAAGGATATCAGACGTAAAATTGAGATCAAAAAGATTCAGGGAAGAGTCCAGGTAAACAGCGACCGTCATCCTGGCAGGGCTGATAATAAAAGAATATCCATCGAAAACCTCTTCGTCGAACTGGAGGAATCATCACTCCTGATAAACGGGACGGTCGATCCGGATTCCATTCGATTCGACTTGAATATTGCTGCCGAGCCGTTTGAAATTGAAGAGATGATGCGCGTTCTGGATATTAAATCCGAGCAATTCGGAGAATTGCAGGGAGCCCTTGCCGTAAAGGGTGTTCCAGGGGAAATGGAAATAAGGGGGATGTTGAACGGGATACTATCAGGATACGCACTCGATGGGTTTAAGGTCGATATCGACTTCAAGAAGGGAGAGTTCGTCAGGCTTAATAAAGGAGAAGGACGGTTTAACGGTGCCCTGATAAATGGAAGTGGAATATTACCTCTTAGCGGCAACAGGATCATACAACTTGATCTGGATGTGCGGGATCTTGATCTTTCGACCGGATTTATAAAAAACAACTCGATACCAGAAAGCCGGTTCAATGGATTTATCGGGTTACGTTATGAGATCGAGACGAAAGATCTGTATTTTACGATGGATCTTGACAAAGGCCACCTCAGGAGAATCCCGTTTAATACAGCCACAGCTAGCGGGTCGTACAGATCGGACTCCCTTTTTATAGACAAGTTTGTCGTATCAGCACCAAAGCATACAGTGGAAACAAGAGGTTCGATCTCCAGAAAAGGGGATATAAAATTATTCATCGATATGACTTGCGCCAAGGGGGATACCTTCTTTTCCTATTTCAATATAGAGGAATATGATGCGGATGTGGCTTTTAACGGGATTCTGGAGGGTGATTTTGACAGGTGGGACCTGAGGGCAAGCGGCAGCTGCAGGGATCTCTTATACAAAGGCGCGTATCTTCCATTTGGAGAGATAAATTTTGCTCTGAACAAAAGTGATTCATTTCGTTTGTTCATGGATATGCGCGGGGACAGCTGCGATATCGATCGATTTTCTTTTTCAGGAATAGAGCTGTCTCTTGAACACTATAAAGACGTTACAAGCATAAAAAAGCTGCATATTCAAAGACCTGGATTCGCCGCAGATATGAGAGGTGATCTGCATACGGAGCAGGATAAGACAGAGATCGTCTTCAATGAAGTCACGATCGATGCCCTTGAGGAACGATGGGTAAGCAACGGCAAGTTCAGTGTGAATGTCATCGAATCAAAAATCAGATTTGACGATCTTCAGCTTCACTCCAGACTCGGCGCGCTCTTTATGGATTGTGAAATAGATGAAGATAAAAACGAGATCGACGGACTCTTTTCTTTTGAAAGATTGGGCATCTCGCTTTTAAACAAGGCTGGACTGACGAAGATACCGATGAGAGGACGTGGAGCGGGGCAGATTATCTGCAAAGGATCTCGCGATAACCCCAGGCTCAAGCTTGATCTTGTTCTTGACAGCAGCGTATTTGACAGCATCGCGGTTGATTCTCTCAGGCTTGTAGCTGAATATTCAGACAATGTCATCGGTATAGACACTTTTTACCTGGATTCTCCCGAAGGTGTCCTTGAAATGACAGGGACGATTTCCGGTACGAACCCCGGGGATATCTCTCGCGAGAAAGCGGGGGCGTTCAAGGATGCTCTCATCCAGCTCGACGCGGTGTGCAAGGAGCTTTCCCTTGTCCCGTTGTTTTCATCGGCCGATAAAATGCCGTTCGTAAAAGGTGATTTCACCGGATTGATCTCTGTTCGTGATTCTCTTTCGCATCCACTGCTCGGGATCGAAGGTAAAATCGAAGGTTTAGCATCTGAGCGATACCAGATTCCGCTGATCGACTTTTCCGCCGACATAAACAGGGACCTGCTGAGTCTTGATGGAGTGGTTGAAGTCTCTTCCGGCCATACAGGTGATTTTACCGGAAATATTCCTCTCAGATCTGAGAAATGGTTTTATTCAATCGACAAGGATTCTCAGATGAATCTTGGTATTTCCTTTCCTGATGGGGATATGTCGAGTGTGCCCGGTATGACTGATATAGTTGCTGAAGCAAATGGAAGATTTTCCGCGGAATTTGCTGTAACCGGGACTCTTTCAGATCCGAAGATGAAGGGACAGCTTCTGCTGGATAAAGCAGGTTTCCGGCTCGGTGGTATGGAAGAAAAATTCAGAGAAATAGAAGCGGAAATAATCCTGGATGATACACTGGTAACAGTCAGAAAATTAAGGGGAAAAGAAGGGAAAAACGGCAATTTGAATTGTAAGGGAACGATATTGCTGAAAGGGTGGAAACCGGAGAAATACGATCTCAAGATCGAATTGAGCAAGATCCTTGTTGCGAGTATTCCCGATGTCATGTCTATTGTCAGCGGTAATCTTTCGGTTGGGACAACGGAGAGCGGCGGCAATAAGATTCCGGTCATAACAGGAAATCTGATCGTTAATGGAGCTGAAATATATATAGATTTCGGTGATTTCAATTCAGCACAGAAGGGTGTATCTCTTGAACCCCCGAACTGGATAGCAGAGGTCGACCTGGTACTCAAGGGTAATACGTGGTTGAAGACTCCTGACGCAAATGTTGAGATAGAGGGCGATATTACGCTGCATCATGATCAGAAAGGGTCGTATATACGCGGGACGCTTAATCTGATAAGAGGCTGGTACAACGTCTACAATAACAAGTTCAGGGTCGTTTCCGGAAAACTGGAATTTGTTCACGCTGAAAGTTTCAGGCCGATTCTGGATGTAGAGGCGGAGACCAATGATCCTGAAGGCAGAAAGATCTATCTTACCCTCTCATGGCATCAGGATGATAACGAACCGAGAGTATACCTTCGTCACGAGGATCCTGGATACAGCGAGACAGATATATGGAAGATGCTCGGAGGAGGAATGGCAGGAACGGAAAATGGAGATGGTATGAGCTGGAGTGCAATGAATACCGCTCAGAATCTTGCCGCAAACTATATAGAGCGCATGCTTAATTCACAGATGCAGGGAGTGTTGATCGAAGTGGAGACGAGCGGGGGCTCAAGCAGTGCCTCGGAAGGGTTTGAACCTACGGAGACCACCGTAGCCATCGGGAAATATATGTCTGAGGGTCTTTACGTAAAATACAAGCAGGGATTGTCTATTTCGACTGCCCGCCATTTTGAAGTCGAATACAGACTGAGCAGGCTTTTTCTTATACGGTCAGAAGTAATTATGTATTCAGAAAAAATATTACAGGGAAGAAGCAGGAGAAACAGTGATGAGATCAATGTCGATTTCAAGGTACGCTGGGAGTTCTGAAGAAATAGTCTTGAAGTCAGAGACAATTATCAACATCTTCCAGATGGAAAGCAAGTGACGCAGATCGGAGGAGGATGATGAGGGGAAAACCCGGAATTGTAATTTGCTTTATTCTGGCGATAAATATATTTCTGTCGATTCTTCCTGATTCTTTATGTTACGCACAGGTCTGGTGGTTCGGCAAAAACAAGGTGCAGTACAAAGAATTTGAATGGCAGATCCTGAAGACGCCTCATTTTGATATTCATTTCACTTCCGGCTACAGGGACCTTGCGGGAAGGACCGGGGTAATCCTTGAGTATGGATATGGGAAACTCTCAGGGGATCTAAAACATAATATTTCATGGCGTATCCCGGTGATCCTGTATGGGAGCCACTCCGACTTTCAGCAGACTAATACGACATGGCAGCTTCTTCCCGAAGGGGTGCAGGCTTTCGCCGAACCGGGCAGAAGAAGGATGGTCCTGCATTTCGGAGGCTCAAACGTCGACTTCAGCCACACTGCTATTCATGAACTTGTTCATATCTTTCAGTTTGAGATAATCTACGGAAACCTCCTGAAGTCTGTTTTCTTGAGGAATATGCTGTTTCCTATCCCGCTGTGGTTCGCGGAAGGAACAGCAGAATATTATTCAGCCGGCGGTGTGGATGATGAATGCAAGATGTTCATGAGGGACGGAACTGTTTATGATTATCTTCCCTACAACCTCAGTTACGCAGGCGGCTATATGAACTATAAAGCAGGGCAGTCAGCGATATCGTATATAGCAAGGACGTATGGACAGGAAAAAGTAATCGAACTGATGGACAAGTTGAGATATCAGCGGTCTATGGAAATGACTCTGCAGTCGACGATAGGGATTTCCACTGGCGAACTTACCAAAAAATGGAAAGACGATCTTAGAAGAACGTACTGGCCTGCCTTTGCTGATAAACCGGATATAGACACAATTGCTCGAAAGGTGACAGATCACATAAAGAAACATCATTATATCAATTCAAAACCTGCCTTTTCCCCGGACGGAGAATATGTTGCATATTATTCCGACAGAGGCGGTCTCGAAGGCATCTATCTTATGGATTCGATCACAGGGAAGAAGAAAAAGAAACTTCTTGTCGGGTCGACCGAGAGCAAGTTCGAGTATATACGGACCAGGCTCTCCAGCCTTACCTGGAATCCGGAATCATCCGTTATTGCATTCGTGGCAAAGTCAGACGGAAAAGACAGGCTCTTTCTGATGGATGTCCGGGACAGGCGGATAACGGAAAAAATAGATCTTCCTCTCGATTTCTTTTTCAACCCTGTATGGTCGCCTGATGGGACAGGGATTGCGCTCGTCGGTACTATTAACGGGCAGACGGATCTATATTTATACGATCTTGAAAAAGAAAGGCTTTTTCAGATTACAGATGATATCGATGATGAAAAATGTCCCGCATGGTTTCCTGACGGGAAGAAAATAGCTTACACTCGTTTCCCACAGCTTGTTTTACAACCGATATTCAGCGTGGACAGTACGGGAGTGGAAAGGATCGGCAATGTGGATTATGTCGATCCTGGAAATGTCATGTCAGTAACGGGTGATATCTGGTCGATCGATATTGGTACCGGAGAAAAGAAACTTCTTATCTCGACTCCGGGAAATGACGAATCACCTCAGGTCCTCTCCGGCGGAAAGGAAATTCTCTTTGTCTCAGATGAATCCGGGATAAGCAATCTCTACCGTGGAAGTATTGAGGTTGGAAGTTATCACAGGTTCACGGATATACTCGGCGGTCTGTTCAACCCTTCGGTATCGGAAGGTAAAGACCGTCTGGTATTTTCGGCATTTAATTCAGCGGGGTATGATCTGTATATAATGGACAATTTTGAGGAGAAATCGGGAGTATCATATTCTACAGGCGGGCCGCAGATGGCCGGCAGCCTGGCTGAAAAGAAACCCTCATTCGCTGTCATCGCGGGCGATGAGAGTGTTTCTGCAGGGACCGACCCTGATCCGGATACTGTCGATACTGCAGATCTCATTACGGGGAAGCCCCGTGATGAACTAAGCAGAGATCCAGAGCAGGATGCAGAGGTTGATTCCCGTACCGGGACTACGGCGGTCGAAAGTACACCGGGGGGCAGGCGGGGAATCAAAAGGTCTGTTCCTGATGTCGTCATCAGGGAAGATTCCATGGATAAGATAGATCCTGATTCCCTGGAGACGCTGCGTGAATCTTTTCGAAAGAGAGTAGGTACTGTCGAGAAGTATAAGATCAAGTTCTCACCTGATTATATAGGGAACGGGATGGGTGTATACTTTGCGACGGGGTTTGGGTTTGGTTTGTCGAATCAGATAGCATTCAGTGATCTTCTCGGCGATCATCACCTGTTTTTCGCATTCAGCCTTTACGGATCGCTGGAAGAAAGCGATATGCTGCTTTCGTATTATTACGTGAGAAAGAGAATCGACTATTCTTTTGGAGTCTTTCAATTTAAAAATTATATGAATTCCAGGTTTTCATCGATCGGGGAGACTTTTCTCAATTACAGGTATTTTACCGAAAGAAATTACGGCATCTTCGGCAATGCTTCTTTCCCTTTTTCCACATTTACAAGAGCCGAAATGGAACTGGAGGGATATGTAAGCGAGAGAGAGTTTTTTAATGTCGAAAATGACTCATATTACGGGTATTCACTTTATAACAGTGAAGTATCGGTCAAGCGGCTGCTGCAGCCCTCATTCTCGATTGTCCATGACTCTGCTTATTATGGTCGTTTTGGGCCTGTCATAGGTTCAAGATGGATGCTTAGTTTCTCAAGAGCTCTTTCTTTCAGCGGCCAGGATATAGCCAGGACGACAGCGTTTCTTGATTACAGAAAATACACGCCTCTTTTCTACAGGAATTATCTGGCGTTCAGAACAGTAGTCAGCAGCAGTGACGGAGATGACAGAAGGTATTTTTTCCTTGGCGGACCTACGACTTTGCGGGGATTCGATTACCTGCAGTTCCAGGGTCCGAGGATGATGCTTTTTAATCTGGAATACAGGTATCCTCTGATCGATGCCATCGTATTCGGATGGCCCGGGAGATGGGCTATTACGAATATCGGCGGAACGATGTTCTTCGATTCCGGATCTGTCTGGGGAGAAGGAAGTTATATCGAAGAACTGCCCGTTGGGATAGAACCTGTCGATATCAACGGCCTTCCGTTCTACAATGATTTCGGTGTAGGATTTTATATGCGTATGATGGGCTTTCTTATACTGAATTTTCAGCTTTCCTGGCCTACTGATTTTTCCAATACCGGTGAACCGGTCTTTCATTTTTATCTGGGGCCGCAATTCTGATTTTCCATATTTACGATATAGCCTGTCGATGCTAGTATGTCTGGCGCGGCAATTTGGATCTGCCGGCGTTCTCGAAGGGCCTGTCGAATGAAAATAAAGGAAATCCGGTCTAATGATTAAATTTGATCTTAATCCTATGCAGAGAGAAGCAGTCCTTGCCACTGAAGGATATTTTCTGATACTCGCGGGAGCTGGAAGCGGTAAAACGAGGGTGCTCACGGAAAGGATCGCCTATCTGATCCGGGAGAAAAAAGTCTCTCCAGAACGGATTCTTGCCTTCACTTTTACAAATAAAGCTGCCGGTGAGATGCGGGTCAGGGTGGAGAAGGCGCTTTCGATGAGAAAAATTCCTTTCTGGGTATCTACATTTCATTCTACCGGTCTGAAGATCCTCAGAAAGGAAGCGGACAGGATAGGGTTCAGGAATAATTTCGCCATATATGATGAGGACGATTCGATCAGGCTGATCAAGGAGATCATCAAGAAAAAAGGTTGGAGCCTTGACGAATATCCGCCCTCGATCGTGCGAAACAGGATCTCCGGCTGGAAGAACGGCCTGGTCACACCTGAAGAAGCTGAGAATGGTGCTGCAGATGGTATCGAAGAACTTATGGCCAGAGCTTATCGTATTTACGACCTGGAACTGAAAAAGTGTAATTCTTTCGATTTTGATGATCTGATAACAAGAGTCATCGAGTTGTTTACTGTCCATCCTAAGATCAGGGACCGTTATGCGAGACAGTTTAAATATCTTCTGGTAGATGAATTTCAGGATACAAATACTATTCAGATGATGATGATCGATATGCTTGCTTCCAAAAATAAAAACCTGTTCGTCGTGGGAGACGATGATCAGGCCATATACGGCTGGAGAGGAGCTACTATAGACAATATCCTTCAGTTTGACAGGCTTTATGAAGGTACGGTGATCATACGGCTGGAGGAGAATTATCGTTCGACAAACAATATCCTCTCTGCTTCAAACGCAGTCATCGCGCACAATCTTGACAGAAAAGGAAAGAGACTCTGGTCAAAAAAAGGTGATGGTGAAAAGGTCAGGGTCATCTATAGCTCTGACGGCGCGGAGGAGGCAAATGCTGTCAGAGAAGCGACAGTAAGGTTGATTAGAAATGGACACAGGAGAGATGAAATAGCTGTTCTTTACAGGACACATGCACAATCGAGAGCGCTCGAAACTGCTATGATACGAGGGGGATTGCCGTACCAGATAATAGGGGGGGTCAGATTTTATGAAAGAAAGGAGATCAAGGACCTTTTGGGATACCTTAAGCTGGTTAACAACCCTGATGATGATCTGAATTTCAAGAGGGTTTTAAACGTTCCGAAACGGGGGATAGGAAATGTAACTCTTGAAAGGATAGAAAAAGAAGCCGGCGGTATGAATCTTCTTCCCGCCTTGATGGAGAGCGGGATGCTTGAGAGATTTCCATCTGCACAGGCGAAACGTATCTGGGAATTTACAAAGCTTATCGCATCCATTAAACTGAAAGCAGGGAAAGAATCCGCGCATGACATTTTGACATATTTAATAGATACAATAGAATACAGAAACTACTTAAAGGAAGATGCGAAGACAGCTCAGGTGAGGTTGGAGAATATTGACGAGTTGCTGAACGAGACAAAGAGGTTCACCGCTTCCTCTGACGATCCATCGCTCGCCGGATTTCTCGAGGAGATAGCGCTTATCAGTAATGTCGATTCTCTCAGAGACGACGATAAAGTCTCTTTGATGACCCTCCATAATTCCAAAGGGCTTGAGTACAGGTCTGTGATGATAACCGGCGTGGAAGAGGGTCTCCTGCCTCATTTCTCATCTTTCGGCGATGAAAGAGAGATGGAAGAGGAGAGGAGGCTTTTTTACGTGGGGATGACGAGAGCGAAGGAGGAACTGTATCTTTTCTGCGCCGCCAGCAGGATGCAGTTCGGAAACTGGAACGATAACCGGCCTTCGCGCTTCCTCGAAGAGATACCTCAACCGCTTAAAGATATCTCGGGTCTCTGCAGGCCCTCCTCTGTCGAAGATGATCTTTTCAAAGGATTTGAATCTAACGATCCATTTGAAGAAAGCGGGGAAAGGACAGGTACTGACAGCAAATTCAGGGTCGGAGTATCTGTACAACACTCCTCTTTCGGTGAAGGAACGATCAAGAAGGTGGAGGGTTCCGGGCTTGATATGAAGGTCACCGTCTACTTCACCGGTTACGGGCAGAAAAAATTTCTCGCCCATTATGCCCCGTTCGTTTTTAAATAGGGCTCCCTGAAAAGAGGTCTTTCGACGCCGATCAGACTGCTCTCTGTTTCAGGTTTCCACACTCCCCGTCAAGCTGATCTCAGATCCCGCTGTTTGTCCTGATCCTTTGTCCAAGCTTTTTAAAACTTTCCCTCGAAGATCTGGCGGGAGCGCTTCTCCCGGCCTCCTCCAAAAGTTCGACGGCTTTTTCAGGTTTATCCAGCGCAATAAGGGAGCGGGTCATTCCCAGAATCAGAGAGTTGTAGCTGGCTGTACGTATCACAGGGAATTCGAAGGCGAGCTGAAAAGAAGCGATAGCCTGCCTGTAGAAATTGAAAGCTTCATAGTTCAATCCAAGGTCAAGATAGAAAAGTTCTTCCGAACCGGAAGGGCCGCTTCCGGCCTCTTTCAATAACGAAGGAAAATCTACATCCCTTCTGGCGGCAAACTGCGCCTCATGACGGGGATTCCTGAATACCGTCAGAACAGGTCCGCTGCAGCCTTCAGAACTCGTTTCAAAAACGATCCTGTAATCTTTTCGCAATTCTCTGTAGAAGGCAAGCTGGCGGGGAAATCTCTCGGGATCTTTCAGGTATCTTGAGGCGACGGAACTGCTGATTATTATGATATCAGCCATATTATACAGTGAAAGGTCGTAAAAACCGTCTGAACGGCCGGGAAGCGACTGGAACATCGGAACAGGCAACACGGCATATTTCAGAAGATCGCCATATCTGTCTTTTATAATGTTTCTTATCTCTGGAGGAACTGCCGCGATTACCTGCGGTTTAATAAAGTTCGGTCCATACGCCTCCGTGACCACAAAAGATCCGGGAGGGATGTTGTTCTCGATCCATCTTTTTGTGATCGTCCGGGTATCAGGATTCAATCTCTGAAGGTGTTCAGGGACGGAAGCGATAAGAGGCGCGGCGGTCAGGACCGATAATAAAGCGATCGAGGAGTAAGCTATGAATCTCGATATCTTTCTCGAAAGAATATAACTGGACATACTGACAAAAGCTGTCGAAGAGAAGATCAGAAGCAGAGGAACGACAGGTAAAATGTAATTGTCAGCCTTCATCGACCAGGAAGAAATGATGAGAAAATACGGTACCAGAAATGAGGCGAAAATGATCGATCCACGCTCCCTTTTGATAAAAGCGAAGTAGACAAGGCCGATGGCCGAGAGAATAAAGAGGGGCCACCCCGGCAGAATACGGGAGATGGACCGCGTATAGAAAGAGAGTGATGAGGAACCCTCGGTACCGAAGTGCCCTGCGTACATATGATGCTGTTCGAATGAAAGCGCTGCCCGGAATGCCCTCCAATCCAGGATCGTATACGGAGATGTGATCAAAAATACTGCAAGAGCGATCATTGCTGTAGCGCACAGGGGCGACAGGAAAGAGGAGACTCTCGAATAACTGAAACGCCTCTCTTTTAAAGCCGCGTGCCCGCCGGTCGACATCATCCAGACGGTCACCAGGAGGGGGATAAGAAGAAGAGCTGCGGTATACTTTGCCGAAACGGCCAGTCCGATAAATAATCCGGTCAAAATCCTGTTTCTTAAGCAGTCTTTTCGCGCCAGTGCAGTCATATTGAGAAGGGCAATGATGATCAGGAATGTCAACGGAATATCCACTTCTATGAGCTGTGATTTTGCGATATGGAAAGTGTTTACCGCAAGAAGTGTCGCGGAGATGATACCGGGCATTCTGCCGGCGATTGATTTTCCAGCAAGATAGACAGCCGATATTGCTGCGATTCCGAAAAGAGCGTTGACAAGCCTCCCCGAATAGTAAAACGCCGTCTTGTCTACAATATAGAGAGCGTAGAACTCTGCCGCTGAAGATATCATCCCTGCGACCTTCATCGAGAGAAAAAGCGCTCCCTGGAGAAGAAAGTGGATGTATATCACCAACCCGGGGTAATTGAAGAAATGAGGATTCAGATCTGCCGGTCTTGCGGTTCCCCATCCCCACATTTCCCAGGCCTTGACGAGCGGAGTGGCTTCTTCGTAGACCTCCGGCAGTTCCCAACCCAGGCCGTAGATCCTTAATGCTGCCCCTGCGGCGATGACAAGGAGAAGAATCAGCGTATGTTTCTTGTTGAAAGAGTGTCTCATAACTCTGATACGACAAAGAATATAAACCTGTCTTTTACAAGTGTATCAGAACGGGAGGGACAGTTGCAAACCGCTATTTAAATTTTGGGGACTGAATTCAGATCCATCCTTGACCGGTCAGGGTAGAGGCCTGAGTTCTTCAATAAAAGATGCATCCACCCAGTATATCCCGGCCGTTCCACCGCCGGGCTCCCCGGACATCCTGAGCATAAGGTCGCGCGTCATGCCTCCTTCAGGATGCTCGAATGCTTTTTTCATCCTTTCCGACATGAAAAAGAAATATTTTCCATCGGGTGAAACGTATGGAGAATGTTCCCGCCCTCCGGGTGTATTGACCTTGTCCCCCATATTTATCAGTTCGGACCAGATGTCATCCTTATTTCTGAAGCTGATGAAATAATCATCGCCCCCAAGCCCGTCCTTATGCCCTGCGACAGGAACGATAAGGTAGCTTTCATCGGGAGAGATGAAGGCATTATACTGCTGAGTCGTGGAATTGATATTTTCAGGAAGCTTTTCAGGTTCGGTATATATGCCGTCAACAATGCGCGACCGGAAAATATAGTTTGCCCGGCCCTCATTCCTCGTAAAATAAAGTGTTCCATCGTTCGTCATCGATGGGAAGAACTCGGCTGCTTCAGTAGTAATCGGAGGGCCTGGTGTGTACGGAGCGCCCCAGGAGCCGCCTATCCTGTCCATCATCCATATGTTCTGATTCCCCGCTTCTATCCCGTTTGCTGAATCAGGCCTTGTGGAAAGAAAAAGAAATTTACTTCCATCCGGGGAGATCGCCGGTTCAGCGTCCATATAATCAGGATTTCCCGAGAATGACGCTACCTCCGGTTTTGTCCATACTCCGCCGGTATTTTTTGTGACGAGGATCTGGGTTATCCTGTAAAAACCGATAACAGCGGTAAAATAAATCTCCTTGCCGTCAGGCGTCATAGCGATGTCTCTTGTAAACAACCCTGTAGATATCAGTCCGGGCGCAAAGACCTTGGGTTCGCTGCCAGGCGGGATCTGCCCGAAATACTCTCCTTTAAGGACAGGAAAAGGATTATCCTGACGAGAAACCGTCTTATTTTCGCAGCTGGTCATGAAAAGAGCGGTGATCAACGCGGCGATCAGGGCTGATCTTGAACTGGCAAATCCGGGCATTTCATCTACCTCCAGGAAATTGTGAGGACTCTTTTTCGGACAGGCGGGCCTGTCGAAATATACAGGAGCGAAAGGATGCTGGCAAGACAGATGTGGGGGCGGCGGGATCAGATGTCAGAAATGTCAAAATACCCTTTTTCAGTAAAGTGAAATGTTTTTGCGAGAATAAGATTCGGAAAACTGCTGATCAGGGTGTTGTATCTCATGACAATATCATTGTAAAACTGTCTGGAGAATCTGATCTTGTCTTCTATTTCGCTCAGCTGCTTCTGAAGCCTTAAAAAGTTATCGCTTGCTTTCAGGGACGGGTACTGCTCTTTGAGGGCGAAAATCGTCTTCAGGGAACTAGAAAGCCTTTTTTCCGCTTCTTCGCTTTCTTTTTGTCCAGCCGATTCGAGAGCTTCAGTCCGTTTTTTTGTGACATCGTCCAGTAGATTCTTCTCATGGGCAGCGTAACCCTTGACCACATCGACAAGTTCAGGAATAAGCCGATATCTGAATTTAAGCTGAATATCGATCTGGGAGGCCGCATTCGTGCATCTGTTCCTGTAAGTTATCAGGCGGTTGAATATTACTGCTATCCAGAGAGCCAGAGCCGCGGCAGCAGATAACAATGCGATAATCTCGATCTTCATAATAAGCTTTCCGATAAGCCGACGCAGGTCCTGTTAATTAATCTGCCGGAAGCGGATCACAGCCGGTCAACCGGCACCGCATCCGCCTCCGCCGCCGCCTCCTCCGCCTCCTCCGCTGAAGCCGCCTCCGCCGCTGCTTGAACTCGATAGTGCGGAGGAGAGATTCGTCATGTTCGAGATCGAAGAACTCAACGATTCAAAAGCGGCCATGCTGTCAAGCTGCCCGGTCCCATGGCTGTCTGCTGATCCAGGGCGGAACCAGACAGCTGCCGGAACAGCAGTGTTATATTCACTGGCCACGAGTTTCAGGTTGGAGAGAAGTTTATCGGCGACTCCAAGCGCCGCCGCGTATACAAGATATTCTTCCCACATCGGAAGCAAAGAGGGGCCTGCGTCCTTCATCGCGGAAAAATCGCTCATGAATCTTTTAAATGACTCCCATTTATTATACTCGACCGCGGCCTTGACCGATCTTCTCGCAAGCGGTATTGAGATCAATGCTCCGACTAAAAAGATGAAAGGTCCAAAGATCATGAATACAGGGTTTCTGTTTCCAATAAAAAAAGCTGCGATGAATATGATTCCGCTCGCAAGTGAGAACAAGACCCATCTGTTTTTGGCTTTCTCGCTTCTATCGTCGTCTATCTTGAAATACTCCTTTTCAAAATCCTTACGTAATGACTTTGCCCTCGTCTTTATGAACTCATAATATTTTGTTTTTGACCCCGCTTTCTTTGAGGCCCATTTTTCGATTTCCTTGCTCGTAACGGTCCGGCCGTCTCCCGCAGAATTGAAGACAGTATCGAGCAGTTCTTTTTCAAATCCTATCAGCGGACGTTCACCTTCCGATAGCCCAGGAGAACCGTTTTGCAAAAGCCGGGTTCCTTTTTCGGTAAGGGTATATACGAGATGGCTGTTCTTGAAGACCAGCACCTTTTTTTCTTCTTCGCCTATCTCCAGATAGCCCAGTCTTGCTGCTTCAAGAAGAGTGGCGGCAAATCCCATAGACATCTTGTCAACAGCTGCCCTGCTCTGGGAAAGGATCGCGGGCAGGACACAGGGAGGAAGCCTGCGGGGAGGTTCCCTCTCGTATTTATTGTCGTAATCGATCTTCGGCTCGGTTCCAAACCGTATAAAGACCCAGATATATATGGCGATAAAGCAGACAGCGAAGACGGCGGATATGATAATTCCGTTCTTTACCTGACCGGCCCTTTTGAGCGCACTGTCGATCCTCTTTTGTTCGGCCTGTCTCCATGCTTCCGTTATCCTCTTTTCATCATCGAGAAGGCTCGCGTGAGTCTCTCCGCGACGCAGAGGCGCATCGGGAAATCCATCAGGATCCAGCAGGGCCCTGATCTCAAGAAATGTATTTGCGGGTATGTTCGTCTGCGATATTTCAGCTTTTTCTCCGGTATCGGATATCAGAAGGGTCCCGGGCCTGGCGCTGCTGTGGACGAATACCTTGAACAATCGGGGGCTTTCCTGGGGTGGTATAATCGTGATGTTCACCTTGCCGGTATACATATGCGTTTCACCGAGAGCTTTCCAGTAGAACTGCGCCGCATCTTCGAACCGTTGTACTGCTCCTGTGATCCTGTATCTTATTCGGAACTTTTTGACCTCATCTGCGGCGGAATAATACCACTTGATCTTTTCACTTCTGCCTGTCGCTGAAAGTTCTGAAGAGAGCCTTATGCCGGTACGATCATCCCACACACCCAGGAATTCGACTCCATATTTCCCATAGTCCCCGTCCTTCTCTTTTTCAAGTTCTGCCCAGGAGAACGAGCCCTTAAAGTCGAATGAGCGGATCTCTTCGACATCTGCGGATCCGTCAGGAAGGAGTGTGTATACGATCTCTATTTCCGGATGGTAATATGTCTTGCTGGAAGCTGAAGAATCGAAGGTGGTCAATATTAGCGTAAGTATCAAGGTCAGTAGGAGCGGTACTGATCTGCCGGCCGGAAAATAACCATGAGATGCAACATCGACGCGGAAATCTTCGTTGGAACGTCTTTGTCTCATTATTTCTCCTCTGTTCTGTGAATATCCTCATCTGCAAGGATCTGGATATCTGTCAATGGTACGATAATACTCAATATTCATACAACTGTGGAATAATAATATTCAACGGGGAGACAGAATGGACCTGTGGAGTTGACATATAGAGGTCAAACTTGCTAGCTTCAGAGGGGTCGGAAAGCTTATATGCAGAAAAGAGACGGAAGCGGGGAGATAGTGAGCCTTTCTGAAAAAGAACTCGAACATCTGAAAGATCTGGCCAGAATACGGCTTGATCGGGATCTCAGGGAAAAATTCAGATTCCAGCTCGATGCGGTCATCGGGTTTGTCGCGGAACTTAAGAAGGTCGATATTTCGAAGCACAAGGACACGGCAGAGATGCAACGCGGGAGTAGCAGGCTGCGGGCCGATGAACCGGAGGATAGCCTCAGCAGGAAGACCGTTCTGGAGGAGGCCCCCGGAAATAATGGAAGGTTCTTCAGTGTGCCGCCGGTGATCGATAATGAAAACGAGTGAAAGAAAGATATGTCTGCTCTGACTGACTACAGCATAAGCGAGCTTCAGCGATTATATAAAAAAAGGGAGATAGGCCCTGTCGAGGTGGTAAAGGCGTATCTTCAGGAGATCGACCTGAAAGACCCGCTTGTAAGAGCATTTTTGGAGGTCTTCCACGAATCAGCGGTCATGCGCGCCGGTGAACTGGAAGAAATGGATCCGGAAGGCATGCCCCTTTACGGTGTGCCTGTAGCCCTGAAGGATAACATCTCGGTCAAAGACCGTCTGCTGACATGCGGTTCGGCCCTGTTGAGCCAGTATACATCCCCCTATGATGCCACTGTAGTGCATAAACTTATCGAAGCAGGCGCTGTAATCGTCGGAAAGACAAATCTGGATGAATTTGCGATGGGATCCTCGACGGAGAATTCAGCTTTTCAGGTGACTAGGAATCCATGGGATGAAGAATGCACACCAGGCGGTTCAAGCGGCGGATCTGCGGCAGCTGTAGCTTCAGGAATGGTGCCTGTCGCTCTGGGATCTGATACAGGAGGATCGATCAGGCAGCCGGCGGCTTTTTGTGGTATTACCGGCATGAAAGGGACGTATGGAAGGGTATCTAGATACGGTCTTGTCGCCTTCGCGAGTTCACTTGATCAGATAGGGCCTTTGACGCGGGATATCAATGACTGCGCTGTCGTTATGGAAGTCTTGTCCGGACACGATCCAAAGGATTCCACTACGCTGGAAAGCCCCGCCCCCGGCCTTGTCCAGGGAATTGAAGAGGGTGTCGAGGGTCTGAAGGTCGCCGTTCCAGCAGGGATCGCCGGATGGCAGGTCGAACAGCCGATAATCGAGTTCCAGGAAGAGGCGGCCGCTGTTCTGCAGAGAGAAGGGGCTACAGTCGAGGCAGCCGGATTGCCCGGTATGGAGATGTCGATCGCCTGTTATTATATCCTAGCGACGGCCGAGGCATCTTCCAACCTGGCGCGCTATGACGGTGTAAGATACGGAAACAGAATAGAAGGGGCAACACTGCGGGAGATGTATGAGAATACGAGGGGAAAGGGGTTCGGCGAGGAAGTCAAAAGAAGGATCCTTCTCGGGACTTACGTCCTGTCGTCAGGGTATTACGACGCGTATTACGCAAGGGCTCTTAAAGTCAAGAGCATGATCTGCGAAAGTTACAGGAAGCTGTTCAAAAAATACGATTTGATAGTCATGCCGACAACACCGTCCACGGCATTTAAAATCGGTGAGAAGTCGGATGATCCCGTGTCGATGTATCACTCGGATATCTTTACCGCCTGGGTAAATATTGCCGGACTCCCAGCGGTCTCGATCCCGGCAGGCATTTCAGCAGAAGGCCTTCCGATAGGTATTCAGATCATCGCCTCGGCGGGAGAAGAGGCAAAGATGCTCAGAGCCGCAGGAACGCTCGAAAGATCATTCTCTTTTCGCCGGAGATATCTTCCAGGCGCCGATTCGTAACAGGAGTGTAGCCATGCCGGCAGAAAAATACAAGGCCGTGATCGGGCTGGAAGTCCACGCTCAGCTTAATACGAGCACAAAAATATTCTGCGCATGCAGATCTGAATACGGGGGTGAACCGAATACCAGAACATGCCCGGTCTGCCTGGGGCTTCCCGGAGCTCTTCCCGTGCTTAACAGAGAAGCTGTGCTTAAATGTATCCGGCTCGGTCTTGCTCTGGACTGTGAAATATCATTTGCAAGTATCTTTGCCAGAAAAAACTATTTTTATCCCGATTGCCCGAAAAATTATCAGATATCGATGTATGACCGCCCATTATGCGAAAACGGTTCGATAGATATAGAGGCTGACAACAATAAAAGAAGAATAGGGATAGAAAGGATCCATCTCGAGGATGACGCCGGTAAGCTGCTGCATGAGAAAGGGGATATCAGCAATATTGATTTCAATCGTTCCGGCGTACCACTTGTCGAGATAGTGACAGCCCCGGATATCGGTTCGGCTGCAGAAGCCGCGGCATTTCTGCGCAGCCTGAGGCAGTATGTGCGGTATCTGGGAATATGCGATGGAGATCTTGAGAAGGGCTCGCTGAGGTGCGATGTGAACATCTCTTTGATGCTCCGGGGAGCTCGAGAGCTCGGAACCCGGACTGAGATAAAGAACCTGAATTCCTTCAAAGCTGTAAGATCAGGGATAGAATTTGAGATAGAAAGGCAGTCCAGCCTGCTCGATGCGGGGAAACCAATAACACAGGTGACTCAGTTGTGGGATGAGGGTGAAAAAAAGCTTGTTGCCATGCGGGGAAAAGAAGAGGCACATGACTATAGATATTTTCCCGAACCTGATCTTCCTCCGCTGATAGTCGATGATCGATTTGTTGCCGAAGCCGCGGCGGATATGCCTGAACTTCCCGGTGTCAAAAAACAGAGGTTTATCGATGAATACGGGCTATCCGAGTACGATGCCGGAGTCCTTACGGTGGAAAAGGAGCTGGCCGACTATTTTGAGTCGCTGGTGACCGAGACTTCCGACCCTGAGTCCAGCTGCAAATGGGTTATGCGGGAGATCCTCGGCCAGTTGAAAGATACGGGAATCACGATAGCGGAATTTTCTCTTTCCCCCCGGATGACAGGTGAGCTGCTGATTCTGGTCAAAGAAGGCGTTATTAATCTTCAGGCTGCTGGAGCGGTCTTCAGCGAGATGCTTTCCTCGGGAGAGGCAGCCTGTGATATCGTAAAAAGAATGGGGCTGGAACAGATAAGTTCAAGTGAAGAACTCGGGAAAATGGTGGACGAAGTGATTGCCGGCCATAAGGAGGAGGTAGTCAGATATCAGGATGGCAATCTGCAGCTTCTCGGCTTCTTTATTGGTGAAGCGATGAAGATGAGCAGAGGAAAAGCAAATCCCGGGATACTGAACGAATTGTTCAAGCTTAGATTACATCGGCGCGACTGATTTGATCCGTTAAGATATCAATCCTCAAGGATCCTCCTCGTCAAGTGCGTGACCCATAGCAATATCAGCAGAGTCATGCTTGTCGATATCGAGATCACCGTCCAGCGGTCTATATTGCCGGTTTTCAGGAAAAGGGAACCGAGAGACTCGGCAAGATCTGTCATCGTGTTGCAATACCCGGCAAGGGAAATGGAAAGGGTCTCCGCTGCCGAAGCCGAACCTTTACTGAGCAGGTCTTCCATCAGCGAAGTGTATTTTGAAGAAAACAGACTCTGTATGGTTCCGATTTCACCGTGAAAGATGAATGCTGCAGCCGTAAGTACAGCAGCCATGGCCGGTGCCAGGATGCGGAACCGGAAGATCGAGGATATTTCGAATCTCCTCTTCTTCAGATTCAGGCGTTCGATCACTGCATCTGCAAGGCGGGCAGGTTCTGGAAGGCCGCCGGCAAGCCCGGCAAGCGACTTTTCAAGTTCGAGATATTGATCCAGAGCTTTAGAACAGGAAAGACAGTTTTCAATGTGTCCTTCCAGATCTTTGATCTCCGATTCATTCAGGTCTCCGTCTAGATAAAGCAGCAGGGCCTTTTCATATTTTTCACAATCATGCAATCTTATCACCTCTTCTGCCTCAGATGTCGGAAGACGACATCATATCCTTTAGTTCTTTCCGTGCCCTGTGAATATATGTCTTTACAGATCCTACCGGAATCTCCATGATCTCTGAGATTTCGGAATAAGATCTTTCGGCGAGGTATCTCAATTCTATCACCACTCTGTATTTCTCATCAAGTTTAGATACAAGTTCCCGTATATGCCGGTTTTTCTGCCGCCGGGAAAATACCCTGTCAGGCCAGTCAGTATGCGGACCGGAGAGATCAACGTCCTCGATAGGAACAGTCTCAGCTCTTTTTTTAGCCATGGAATTGATGGCCTCGTTCCTGGCGATCCTGTATATCCAGGTCGACAATCTTGAGCCGCCTTTGAATCCGGAGAGGCCCCGGAATATCTTGACGAATATTTCCTGGACAAGGTCTTCGATCTCTTCAGTGTTTCCGAGGACGGATCTGACGGCCGAGAATACGACCGCGGTATTGTCCTCAATGATCCTTCTAAAAGCTTTTTCACTTCTATTAAGAGATTTTTCGACCAGTACATTTTCTTGGTCACCTTTCAATATCCGGTCCTCCATAACAGTATGACAGTTTCAGCCGGCTGGAAGTTTCAAAAATCTTAAGGTATTCGCCCGAGTCGTGTAAATGACATAAAAATAAAAAATATTCGATAATCTTGAAACAAATAGCCTGCCGATCTGTCTAACCGGTCAGGAAGCCGATTGGAGATGAAGAATTAACCGTAGTGAGACGAAAGGAGCGAAAGATGTTTGAATTGAGTCCGGCGGTAGTAGGCATTGCAGTCCCGGTAATGTTTCTTGTCTGCGGAGTCGCTATTGCGATCACCGCGATGATAGTGAACGGAAATCAGAAAGAACTCAAGCACAGGGAACGGATTCTTTCTATGGAAAAGGGCATAGAGCTGCCGAAAGATATTGTTAAGAAAAAACGCCCAGCTTATCTGACGATGCGCGCGTGGGGGATGGTCTTCTCCTTTATAAGCCTGGCGCTGATGATAGGCTTGATCCCTGAAGTCGGGTTTCGCCACGGCATGTGGGGTTTCATGCCTGGGGGGCTTGGGGCCGGACTGCTGGTGGCCGCCTATTTCGAGCAAAAAGACAGTAACAGGTAGATATCATATACGGTCTAATAATTGGAAAGGCCCGCACCACGCGGGCTTTTCCAATCTTGTATGAAAATCGTCTACCCGAATCTACAACCTTTCATACTCATCATTTCGAAAGCTCCTGATCGATCCCCTGAATATGCGGGTCTTATTCCTGCTATAAAATATCTCTGGAAAATATGGATCAGTGATGCTACAATCCGGGGGTCGACTGGATCCTGAGGTGGCGGATCTGGATCTTCCGGTGACAGTGGATGTTTTCCGGGTGTGATGTAGGGAGGATGAAGATGAGGAAAGTATTCCGTTTCTTGATTCACGTGACATTTTTGATCATCGTCTTGCTTGCTGCCGCAGCGACTGCGGGGGCGGATGTTCTGATCAACGAGATCATGGCCGATCCTGCGCGGGACTGGGACGGAGATGGTGAGTATAATTACAGGGACGACGAATGGATAGAGATCCTGAACACGGGTCCTTCGATTGTCGATCTTTCAGATTACCTGTTAAGTGACGGAGAGAGTGAGCCGGTCTGGAGGTTCGGATTTGCAGGAACACTGATGCCGGGTGCCACGCTCGTCGTGTACGGCAGCGATTCAAGGGCCTGGGAAGAGTCAAACGGACAGCCTGTCTACGGGCTCAGCCTGAACAATACAGGTGATCAGGTCTCGCTATATAAAGTCGAAGGGGGTGACACCGTACTGCTGGAGGATGTCCTTTTCAGCGACAAGACTGCCGAAGACGACAGGTCTCTGGGGCGCAGTATAATGGAGCCTGGGAAATGGGAACTGTTTGATGCTTTTAATCCATGTCCCTTGAATTGTGACCCGGCCGGGAATGGGTGTGCCCCGACTCCAGGCTTCTCAAACGGATGTACCACTGCAGCAGGAGATGATTCGTGGGGAAGCATAAAAAGAAAGTATTTCGAGCAGGATGGTGAAGTTAATTCTGAATAACTGCTGAGAATTATAATTAATTAGTGAAATTGATCCGCCGCCTTTTTTCTTTACTCTTTTATTGCCTTTATGATAGCGTTTATCCGCCATGGATAACAATAATACAAATATTCCAGAAGACAGGATAAACAGGTGTTGGGAGTACCTTTCGTGCGACAGAAAGGACTGCCCTTCTTATGGCAAGACCGGAAGTCCCTGCTGGGAGGTCACGGGGCACAGGTGCCGGGAAAAGGCGTTTGGACGGATTGAAGAAAAACTCATCCAGTGCTGCTTCAAGTGCGAGTTCTTTATTCAGCTCAAAGAACGGATGAAAGGCAGAAGATGGGCTGACATCACTCTCCTTGAGACGCTGGAAGATGCTCTTATAAGATCATCAAAATATTCAAGTAAGGTCGAAGAACTCTACATGGAAGTCATCCGGCGGAGCAAGCTGATGAATCTGTTGAGTGAAGTCAGCAAGATAGTCGCACACCTTGACAAAGAGGAAGACATAATCCTGGCCATCCTTACGGTCATAACGGCGAGAGAGGGGCTGGGGTTTAACAGGGCTTTTATTTTCCTGCGCGGGAATGAATACGATATTGTCAGGGGGAAATACGCTCTGGGGCCTTCTACTTCCGAAGAGGCCGTTAATATTTGGAAGATCCTCGATAAGGATACAAAGGGTTCTATAGAGAAACTGGTTGCGAAAGGGAAAAAACTTCACTACCTGAAAAATAGTGTACTGACCAAGATGACGAGCGCTCTCAGTATTCCAACCGAAGAAGAAAGCGGGATCATATCAAGAGGTATCGATGAGATCAGATTCGTAAAGAAATCCGATCTATTGACAGAAAACGATCGTGCTATCGCCGAAGCGCTGGGGCTTGAGGATTTTTGCGTCTGTCCTATCGCTACTGCAAAAGACAAGCTGGGGCTTGTGATCGTCGACAACAAGTTTACCGGAAAGGTAGTGACAGCGGAGGATGCACATCTTTTGGAGTTGATTGTAAGTCACGCAACATCATCGCTTAAAGCAGCTCAGTTAAAGGAATCTCTTAAGATAAACGTGGAAAGCCTCAAGTCTGCGTACAGGAAATTGAAGGCAAATGATGAAAGGATGATGAAGGCGGAACGTCTGGCGATCTCAGGGGAGATGACTTCTTCGGTCATCCATGAGATCAAGAATCCTCTCGTCTCGATAGGCGGATTTACGAGAAATCTTCTGAAAACAGGCGGGTTTGACGATAACGAAAGGGCTAAACTCGAGATAATACTGAATGAGACCCAGCGTCTCGAGACCTATCTTGAAGGCCTCAGTTCGAGTGTGATCAAGCTTAATCTTGAAAATGGAGATATAAACCAGATACTTGAGGATAACTGCAATCTTCTGGAGATGGAGTTTGAGGAGAAAAAGGTCAGGCTTTTCAAGAGTTTCATTCCTGATATTCCATTTTCTCCGGTAGACCATGTGAAGATCCACGAGGTCTTTCTCAATATATTCCAGAATTCCCTGGAGGCTGTCGGTGAGGAAGGTTCCATATGGGTGAGGACATGGTATTCGGAAGACCGGAAAAATGTATATATTGAGATCTCGGATGACGGTGCTGGAATCGGTCAGGATCAGATCGTTAGGATCTTTACCCCGTTTTTTACGACCAAGGAAAAGGGATCGGGACTGGGCCTCGCTTTCGCGCAGAGAATCATCAAGGATCATGGCGGAAGTATCGCCGTTTCGAGCGTAAAGGGACGAAAAACATCTTTTCTTATCACGCTCCCCTCCATATTCAGTCAAATGGACGAATCAGAATACTCAGCAATTGACAAATCGTCGTAAATTGTTTAGTCTCCTTAGTCTGTTTGGAGATTGTGGCTGCTGTTACCGGCTGCTTCAGCCGATTACTTGGAAGAGAATCCTGTGAGTGAAGTAAAAGGTATAGTCATGCTCTTTACCGGGAATGGTAAGGGTAAGACTACAGCTTCTCTCGGCGCGGCGATCCGGGCCGCGGGTCATAATTCGAGGGTATTCATGATACAGTTCATGAAGGGCAGGCTGTATGGCGAGCTTGCCGCAGCGGAATCTGTGGAGAATCTGACTATTGAACAGTATGGTCGCGATGAATTCGTCGATCCGAAGGAGCCGGAAGCTGTTGATATCGAGCTGGCGGCGAAAGGATGGGCAAGAGCTGTTGAGCTTGTCGATAAGCGATTGTGCGATATGCTCATACTTGACGAGATCAATGTGGCTGTATCGTTCGGGCTGATCGACGTGGAAGAAGTTGTCCGGTTCATTGAAAACAGGCCCGGAGAGATCGATCTGATACTCACGGGAAGGTATGCTTCTGACCGACTTGTCGCCCTTGCTGATACAGTGACGGAGATGCGTGAGATAAAACACCATTACAGCAAGGGTGTGCAGATGAGAAAAGGAATAGAGTATTAGATATTCTGACAGGTCTCGTCTTTTGGGAAGACGAAGGCCGGGAGCTTTAAGGTAGCTGGGATTTTATATGAGGATCTATGAGATCTGGTTATGATATAAGCGCTCTTCTCGAACGGTTCTATGCCGGGCAGGTAGCTGCCGCGGCAAGGCTTATTACTATACTCGAAAATGGGGGAGATGACGCTGAAAAAGTCCTTGATGGCATCTTCAGCAGGACTGACGACGCTTACAGAGTAGGCCTGACGGGCCCTCCAGGGGCCGGCAAAAGCAGCCTGCTTTATCAAATAACAAAACGTTTCAGAAAAAAAGGAAGGAAGATCGGGATAATTGCGATCGACCCGACAAGTCCTTTCAGCGGAGGCGCCCTGCTTGGAGACAGGATCCGCATGCAATCGCTTTCCGAGGATCCTGATGTATTCGTCCGCAGTCTGGCAAGCAGGGGAAGTCTTGGAGGGATCTCCAACTGCACCGATGAAGTAACAGATCTTCTGGATGCGTTTGGAAAGGATCTTATTCTGATTGAAACGGTCGGGGTAGGCCAGTCAGAACTGGAGATCTCTGAAAAAGCTCATACAGTCGTTGTCGTTCTCGTTCCCGAATCCGGAGACGGCATACAGGCGATGAAAGCCGGGTTGATGGAGATCGGTGATATCTTCGTGATGAATAAATCAGACCACAAGGACGCGGAAATGGCCGCAGCCGAGATCGCCAATTCCCTCAGATTGAAAGATATCCCTGAGGGGAACTGGAATCCAAGGGTCATCCTTACTTCAGCCCGTGAAAATACGGGAATCGATGAACTGGTCGATGTGATAGAAGAACACAGGTCATATCTTGAGGAAAACGGTCTTATAGCGGCCAAAAGAAGGGAAATCCTTTTTTCGAGAGTCCGTAACGCCCTTATGGACAGGATAGAAAAAAGGCTGGGAAGAAGTGAGATGGTCAGGGAGATCATGAAAAACCGGATGGATGACGTGTATAACGGGATTCTTACCCCTTACGCGCTGGTGCATGAACTGGAGAAGACGGTTAAGATAAAATAGGCGCATAATATTGAGACTGGAGAATGCCGATGAGCAGCAAAAAGAGTTACGGCCCGAGTAAGAAAAAATACGAAGAGGAGTATTCAAAACTCAGTCTGCAGGATATTGATTTTACTACCGTCTCCGGCGCCCCTGTACGGAAACTGGCAGATCCCGCCGACATAGAGGACCTTGATTATGTGGAAGAACTGGGATTTCCCGGGCAATATCCCTACACGCGGGGCGTTTATCCGACGATGTACCGCGGCCGATTCTGGACTATGCGCCAGTTCGCAGGATTTGGTACAGCGTCTGATACTAACGAAAGATATCATTACCTTCTCGACCACGGCCAGACGGGACTTTCCGTAGCTTTTGATATGCCTACGATCATGGGATATGATTCCGATCACAAGAGATCCGAGGGTGAAGTGGGAAGGTGCGGGGTGGCCATAGATTCACTTCGCGATATGGAGATACTTTTTGACGGCATAGACCTTTCCGGGATAACGACCTCAATGACTATCAACGCGCCCGCTTCGATCCTGCTCGCGTTCTATCTTTCCGCGGGAGGAAAGAAAGGTATTTCTTTCGACAGGATGGGGGGGACTATTCAAAACGATATTCTGAAAGAGTATATCGCACAGAAATCGTGGATATTTCCGCCTGAACCTTCCCTGAGGCTGATAACGGATATTCTGGCGTTCTGTTCCGACCATGTTCCCAGGTGGAATACGATAAGTATAAGCGGATATCATATCCGCGAAGCGGGTTCGACTGCCGTTCAGGAACTTGCTTTCACTCTCGCAGACGGCTTCGCTTATGTTGAAGCGGGGATTGTCGCCGGACTGGATGTCGACAGGTTCGCTCCAAGGCTCTCATTCTTTTTCAACGCTCATCTTGATTTCTTTGAGGAGATCGCCAAATACAGGGCTGCAAGACGGATATGGGCGAAAAGGATGAAAGAAAAGTATGGAGCAAAAGACGAAAGGTCTCTTCTTTTGAGATTCCATACGCAGACTGCCGGATGTACCCTTACCGCCCAGCAGCCTGAGAATAATATTGTAAGGACTGCTTTTCAGGGGCTCTCGGCGGTCCTGGGCGGGACTCAGTCGCTTCATACGAATTCGATGGATGAGACGCTGGCTCTTCCTTCCGAGAAAGCGGTAAAGATCGCTTTGAGGACGCAGCAGATAATAGCGCATGAAACGGGCGTGATAAATACTGCGGATCCTCTTGCCGGCAGTTATTTTGTGGAAGCTCTTACCAGAGATATGGAGGAGGAAGCAGAGAAATATTTTAAAAAGATAGACGAATTCGGCGGAGTCGTAAAAGCGATAGAAGAGGGTTTCTTCCAGAAAGAGATCGGTAAGGCGGCATATGAATACCAGAAAGCCGTCGAGGCGAAGAGAAAGATCATAGTAGGACTCAACGAATTTCAGATGGAGGGTGAAAAGATCGATATCCCTCTCCTTAGAATAGATCATGCTGTAGAGGAATCGCAGTGTAAAGCTTTGCAGAAAATGAGAAAAGAAAGAGACAACGACAAGGCGGCAAGGGAACTGGATCTGCTTTCGAAAGCTGCCAGGGGGACTGATAACCTCATGGTGAATATCATCGATTGCGCAAAATGCTATTGCACTGAAGGGGAGATAATAGAGACTCTCAAGAAAGTATTCGGAGAGTATCAGGAGCCGCTTTTTTATTAAAATGAATACTGTACGCCAGGAAGAAGGAGAATGAAGATGCCAAGGAAAATTCGCGTACTCGTCGCCAAACCTGGTCTGGACGGACATGACCGCGGAGCCAAAGTCGTCGCCAATGCTCTGAAAGATGCCGGCATGGAAGTGATCTATACCGGTCTTCACCAGACTCCGGAGATGATCGCCGAATCAGCCGTTCAGGAAGATGTCGATGTGGTAGGCCTGAGTATTCTTTCAGGAGCGCACATGACGATGTTTCCAAGAGTCATGCAGCTTCTCCGGGAAAAAGGAGCGGAACATATCATTGTATTCGGAGGCGGTATAGTTCCTGTTGAAGATGTCAAGAAACTGGAAGATTCAGGCGTCTCAAAAATATTCGGACCGGGAACCGATACGAGGGATATAGTAAAATATATCAATTCAGTCTTTTCGGAATGATCGATCAAGAGAACCGGCAGCTCGCGGCGGATTCAGCGCCGTCAGGCATGCTGGCCGATTTACCAGAGTAATTAAAACGAACGGACCGCTTAAAGGAGGATCGGTTGATGAGTGAAGTAGTGATCGTAAGTGCGGTAAGAACCGCGATGGGTAAATTTCAGGGCGGAATTTCGTCTTTGACTGCGCCCCAACTCGGAGCGAAAGCGATCGAGGAAGCAATAATCAGGGCAGGGATAGAAAAGAGCCAGGTCACAGAAGTGATAATGGGTAACGTCGTCGGAGCGGGGCTTGGGCAGAATCCAGCGAGGCAGGCGGCTCTCGGAGCAAAACTCGATTTTGCGGTTTCAGCGGTCACCGTCAACAAGGTCTGCGGATCAGGCCTGAAGGCTGTTGTCTTTGGGACCCAGGCTCTGAAACTTGGCGATGAAGAAATAGTGGTTGCCGGGGGCATGGAGTCGATGAGCAACGCGCCGTATATTCTTCGCAAGGCAAGGACCGGATACAGGCTTGGCGATGGAAAGATCGTGGATGCGATGGTATATGACGGCCTGTGGGATGCGTACAATGATTTCCATATGGGAAATACGGGAGAGATTACTGCTGAAAGGTATAATGTCTCGCGGAAAGAGATGGATGACTACGCTTTTAACAGTCACCGGAAAGCCGCCGCGGCGATTGCAGAGGGGAAGTTCAAAGACGAGATCGTCCCTGTTGAAGTCCCGATGAGAAAAGGCGATCCGGTCATATTCGATACTGATGAGGGGCCGAGAGCCGATGTAAGTATTGAGTCGATGGCAAAGCTGAAGCCGGTCTTTAAAAGTGACGGGGTCATTACTGCGGGCAACTCTTCGCAGCTCAGTGACGGAGCGGCTGCAGTGGTTCTGATGACTGAGGAAAAAGCCGGGAAACTCGGCGTCTCTCCAATGGCCAGGGTCACGGGATACGCTACAGGAGGGCTTGAACCTGAACTGGTAATGATGGCTCCGACAGTAGCCGTCCCGAAGCTTCTGAAGAAAATCGGGATGAAGCTCGATGATTTCGACTTGATAGAACTTAACGAGGCTTTCGCTGTCCAGCCGTGCGCGGTGATGAAGAATCTCGGAATGGATCCCGAAAAGGTGAATATCAATGGAGGCGCCGTTGCTCTGGGCCACCCGATAGGATGTTCAGGTACCAGGGTCCTTGTCACCCTGATCCATGCTCTGAAAGTTACCGGCGGTAAAAAGGGACTTGCGACACTCTGTCTCGGAGGAGGCAACGCAGTTGCGTTAAGTATAGAAATGTTGTAGGCAGTAGCGGGTCCTGGATCGGTGGTGACCGGGCCCCCTTGAATAAAGGAGAAGAGGATGGCAATAGAAAAAGTCGCTGTCATTGGCGCCGGGACTATGGGAAACGGTATTGCACAGGTCTTCGCTCAGCAGGGATTCCATGTCCTTATGATCGATATCAAAAAGGAATTTGTGGAGAGAGGGATGGGAGCTGTCGATAAAAGCCTTTCAAGGCTTCTGAAAAAAGAAAAGATCACTGAAGATGACAAGAGCAGGATCCTTGAAAGGATCAGCACTTCTACGAAGATCGCAGACGCCGGAGATGGTCAACTGGTCGTGGAGGCTGTCTTCGAGGATTTTGATGCGAAAACAGCCATATTCAAAGAACTCGACGGTGTATGCGGCGAAGATGTCATCTTTGCGAGCAACACCTCCTCGATATCGATAACTGCGCTCGGAGCGGCGAGCGGCCGTCCGGACAGGTTCATCGGTATGCATTTCATGAATCCAGTGCCGGTCATGAAACTCGTAGAGATCATCAGAGGCCTTGCCACAAGCGATTCAACGACGGAAACGATATCAGACCTGAGTGAAAAACTTCTCAAGACACCGATAGAGGTCAATGATTATCCCGGCTTTATCGCAAACAGGATACTGATGCCGATGATCAACGAAGCGTGTTTCTGCCTGATGGAGGGTGTTGCTAAAGCCGAAGCGATCGATGGGATCATGAAGCTCGGCATGGCCCATCCGATGGGTCCGCTGGCGCTGGCCGATCTTATCGGTCTGGACATATGCCTGAATATTCTCAGAGTGCTCCATGACGGTCTCGGTGATCCGAAATACAGGCCGTGCCCGCTTCTTGTCAAAAATGTAGAGGCGGGATATCTCGGGAGAAAATCAGGAAAAGGTTTCTTCGATTATTCCGGGTAGGCTGAAAGGTTATTTTTCCTCCAGCTCGATCAGTACCTTCTTGGTCGAGCCGGGGTGGAGGAATGCTATCGGGTGCCCCTCAGCTCCTATGCGGGGTACCCGGTCGATAAGTCCAATTCCCTCGGATGAGAGTTCTTCCAGAGTCCTGGTTATGTCATCGACTTCAAAACAGAGGTGGTGGATCCCGGCGCCTTTTTTGGCCACAAATTTTGTAATCGCGCTCTCCTCAGAAGTCCCTTCCAGAAGCTCAATCTTTGTATTTCCGGTCGAGAGAAAGGCGATCTTCAACCCCTTCTCGGGGAGCTCTCTTTCGTCTGTAAGTTCAAAACCCAGTATATCGCAATAGAGTTTTTTGGCTTCGTCAAGATCATCCACGGCTATTCCGATATGATCGAGTTCCTTTAGTCTTTCCACGATGCTGTCACCTCCATGTCATGCGTCTGCGAGCCGGCATTTATATCGTCGATCCCGGAGAATACCTTCCGAAGACTTTCTCAAGGGTCGAGGATATCTCTCCGAGAGTACAGTCGCCTTTCACCGCTTCTATTATGAACGGCATAAGGTTCTCAGATCCTCTGCATGCGTCCTCGACTGAAGAGAGAAGCTTTTCTATCTTTTTACCGTCGCGGCGTTTCTTAAAGGATGTCAACCTTGCCACGTGGCGTTTTTCGATATCGGGGTCTATCAGGAACTCACTGACTTTTACTGAATCTCCGCCGGTATATTTATTGACGCCTACTACGATTATTTCATCTGTTTCGACACCCTTCTGATAATCGTATGCGCTTTTTTCGATCTCCTTTTGAGGGAACTGCAGTTCTATCGCCTTTGTCATTCCGCCGATCTCCTCGATCCTGTCCATAAGCCTGAGAGCCTTCTCTTCGATCTCATCAGTCATCTTTTCAATATAATAACTGCCTCCTAGAGGGTCTATTGTCTCGCAGGCGCCGGTTTCTTCAGCAATAAGCTGCTGGGTCCTCAGCGCCGTCAGCACCGAGTCCTCGGAAGGGAGACTTAAAGCCTCATCTTTTGAATTAGTATGAAGAGACTGGGTTCCGCCGAGTACGGCGGCAAGCGCCTGCATAGCGACCCGTATCACGTTGTTTTCTACCTGCTGGGCAGTCAATGAACAACCCGCCGTCTGGGAATGGAATCTGAGAAGGCAGGATTTGTCCTGCTTGGCACCGAAGCGTTCCCGCATGATCCTCGCGTATATCCTGCGGGCGGCCCTGAATTTGGCCACCTCCTCGAAGACATTGTTGTGCACGCAAAAGAAAAATGAAAGTCTTGGAGCGAATTCATCTATTTCAAGTCCCGCGTCAAGAGCAGCCCTGACATATTCGACCGCGTCCGAAAGAGTGAAGGCGATCTCCTGGACTGCCGAAGAGCCTGCTTCGCGGATATGGTATCCGCTTATGCTTATCGTATTCCATCTGGGTGCGTGTTCCCGGCACCAGGAGAAGATATCAGTGATTATCCTCATCGAGGGAGCGGGAGGGTAGATGTATGTCCCTCTAGCGTAATACTCCTTGAGTATGTCGTTTTGGACCGTTCCCGCTATCTTTTCAGTCGGAACTCCAGTCTCTTCGGCCAGCGCCGCGTACATCGCCAGAAGGATCGCCGCGGTAGCGTTGATCGTCATCGATGTGCTGACGCGCTCAAGAGGGATATCTTTCAGGAGCCTCCTGAAATCTTCTATGGAATCGATCGCTACTCCCGTTCTTCCGACCTCTCCTTCGGCCATTTTATGGTCGGAATCATACCCCATCTGGGTGGGGAGGTCGAAGGCGACCGAGAGACCCGTCTGTCCCTTCTCAAGAAGATACCTGAATCTTTCGTTTGTCTCTTCCGCCGACCCGAATCCGGCATACTGCCTCATAGTCCAGAAACGGCCGCGGTACATGGTGGGATAGACGCCCCTTGTAAATGGATATGAGCCGGGGAAACCGAGTCTTTCATCGTAGCTGTATTCCGGGGCGTCTTCAGGGAGATAGACAGGGCGTATCTCTATATCAGAGGTCGTTGAAAAACGCTCTCTGCGTTCTCCACCTTTTTCACGGAAAGGAGCGTATACCTTGTTCCACCAGTCGTTTTTTGACAAATTGCTCTTCCCTGTCTCCGGCATTCCTTCTTACCTCCGTATTCTACAGGGGGATATTTCCATGTTTTTTCGGGGGAAGCTGCTGACGTTTATTAAGCATGCTTTCGAGTGCGTTGATAAGCATGGGCCTGGTGCTTTCCGGTGTTATGATGTCGTCGAGATAACCCAGCGAAGCTGCGATATAGGGGTTCTCAAACTGTTCGGCGTAATGATCGACCTGCTTTTTAAGTTCTTCAGCCGGATCATCGGATGCTTTGATCTCTTTCCTGTACAGGATATTGGCCGCGCCTTCGGCTCCCATCACCGCCAGTTCCGCCGTAGGCCACGCCACATTGTAATCGGAACGTATATGCTTGCTTGACATCACGCAATACGCTCCGCCGTAGGCTTTTCTCGTTACCACGGTCAATTTTGGGACTGTGGCTTCACAATACGCGTAGATGAGTTTAGCGCCATGTTTGATGATTCCCGCCCACTCCTGGTCAGTCCCGGGAAGGAACCCCGGGACATCTTCGAAAGTAATAAGCGGAATATTGAATGCGTCGCAGAAACGGATGAAACGGGCCCCTTTGATTGAAGATTCTATGTCGAGGACGCCGGCAAGGTGGTTCGGCTGATTCGCTACGATCCCTACTACATGTCCGTTCATCCGTGCGTATCCGATCACAATGTTTTTTGCGTAAAGCGCCTGGATCTCAAGAAACTCGCCGTCATCCACTATCATGCCTATAACATCGGTTATGTCATAGGGAGCGTTTGCGTTTTCAGGAACGACCTCGTTCAGCCTTGGGTCGGTACGGTTCGGATCGTCGGAGGGAGGCAGATAAGGGGGGTCTTCGAGATTGTTCTGGGGCAGATACGACAGGAGCCTTCTTATCTGATCGAGACAATCGTCATCGTCTTCTGCTAAAAAATGTGCCACTCCGCTCTTCGTATTGTGGGTTTTAGCGCCGCCAAGCTCTTCCTGGCTGACATCTTCGTGCGTGACCTTTTTTATGACATTTGGACCGGTTATGAACATATGGCTTGTACCGTCGACCATGAATATAAAGTCGGTAAGCGCGGGAGAATAGACCGCACCGCCGGCGCTTGGCCCCATGATAGCGGATAACTGGGGGATGACGCCGGAAGCCATAGTGTTTCTGAGGAATATCGAGGCATATCCTGCAAGGCTTGCGACACCTTCCTGAATACGCGCACCTCCGCTGTCAGAAAGGCCGACTACCGGAGCTCCGTTATTGAGCGCTGTATCCATCAGCCTGATGATCTTGCCCGCGTTCGATTCGCTCAGCGAGCCTCCAAAGACAGTAAAATCCTGTGCGAAAGCGTATGTTAAACGGCCATTTATCAATCCATGGCCGCACACCACGCCGTCTCCCACCATCTTTTTTTCGGCAAGTCCCGGCCAGGTCGAGCGGTGTGTCACGAAGACTCCGAGCTCCTGAAAAGAATCCTCGTCGAAGAGCTGATGAATCCTTTCGCGGGCGGTCAGCCTCCCGGATTTATGGATCTTCTCGATCCTTTCCCTGCCGCCTCCGAGAAGGGCCTGTTTCCTTTTTCGTTCGAGAGTCTCGAATTTTTCTTTTCTGGATTTCAAAATATCCTCCCCCTTCGGAGGTTTTCGGCCTGCCGACAAACAAATGTAATACCTCTTGACCAGTCCATATTATTTTATGAACTCCGTACGGTCAATGGAATATAGTGAAATTTATTGTAAAACTTGAGAATCGGGATTATCATCCTTTCTGCATTTTGGTTCTTGTGTCTGATAAAACGTTATTACATCTTTAGTGCAGGAGGTAAAGGATGAACAGGAAATCGTCTGTATTTGCGGTTATCGGGTTGATATCGCTGAGCTTATTTGTCTTTTCTTGCGCCCCGAAAGAAGAAGCCGCCAGGGAAAGTAAACCGGCGGCAGCTGAGGGAGAACAACTTTCATACGTCTCCGATGATGTAAGTTTCGGGCTTTTTTTCGACAGTGAAGGGACCAAGAGGACGATCGAGCTGAAGAAGGACCAGAAAGAATTTGTGGGTTATCTGTACCTGCAGTTCCCCGTCGGTATGGAAATAGCGGCTGTCCAGTGGAAGCTCGAACTTCCTGAAGGCGTCAGGATCACAAATGATAAATACCTCGACTCTAGAATAATGTCTCTCGGCCAGATACCAAAAGGCCTGAGTGAGCGGTTCACCCCCTGCCTCCAGGGGTCGAAGGTGCTGATCCATGAGCTGACTTTCATTGCGTCGTCAGATCTGAAGAATGCCGCTTTTTCGATACTTCCCGCCGAAGACAGCGGAGTCCTCGGGATAGCTGAATGCATCGAGGGGTACCCGATTGTAAGAGCTTCTTCATTTAAGGCAGTGGTAAACCCCGAAAACTGATTTCTGGTGTTATTTTGAGATCCTTATATTCAGCAGTCTGGCATCCGGGATCCTTCCTTCCGGTGCTCGCGGTACTTGTTCTGATCTGCGGTGAAGCCGAGGCAGTCTCTCCAAGGGATGGGGGGAGGATGCCGGAGGGTTTTCTTCGGATAGTAGAGGAATCCAAGGCTGCCTATACGACAAGCCGGAGATGGGTCAGCAGCAGAAGGTCTCTGCCGGGAGGCAGGCCTCTTCGCAGTTCTGTCTTTTTTCCCGGCGGACCCGATCCTGTCCGGCTGCTTCCTGCCGTGAAGGGAAAGATTGCCATACCGGTGATCGCCGGTCTTTACAGCGATTTTGAAGGGATACCAGAGTCTGCTGATGCTCTCCAGAGAAGACTCTTCGACGGAGCGGCCTTTCCCGGCACATTTTCCGAGTATTACGATGAGGTCTCCTTCGGTCTCCTTGATGTGACAGGAACGGTATATGAGTGGGTCGGCCTCTCGCAGTCCGAACTGTATTATACCGGATATCCGACCCAGGGGCTGACTCCAGGTGTCTCTCACACCGATGAGATGATCTCCGAGACCGTAGCTCTGCTCGACGGCGGAGTCGATTTCGGACTCTATGACAATGACGGACCGGACGGAATCCCGAATTCCGGGGATGATGACGGCTATGTAGACCTTCTTGTCATCGTTCATCCGACAAAAGGCGGAGAATGCGGCGGATACGATCATATGTGGTCGCACTCGTGGCAGTATTCGGGGTGGAACGAAGAAGGTCAACCTCTAGTGACCGGTGATCTCTCGGCAAGCGGAGGATACATACTTATCGACGACTATTTTATTGCGCCGACAGTATCGTGCGAGGGGGGGTTGATAGAGATAGGGGTCTTCTGCCACGAATTCGGCCATTCTCTAGGCCTTCCCGACCTGTACGATTACAACGGAGGCGGAAGCGGGATCGGCTTCTGGGGGCTTATGGGAAGCGGAAACTGGAACACACCTCAGTCGCCGGCTCATCTGTCCGCCTGGTCGCGCGAACAGCTCGGATGGATAGAACCTGTCGAGATAGGATGGAGAGAAGAAGAGAGGGCTCTCGAATCTATCGGCAAGAGCGCGGAGGCGTTCAAACTCGTATTGCCGGCAAAGCGATTCCGCAGGATGCCGAACATATTTCCCGTGACCGGATACGCGCTGATATGCGGTTACACCGGGGCTGAGGCGGATGCCAGGGGATGGAACGGAGGGGCAGGGTACGGGAACGGATGGAAAGAATCGATGATCCGGCATTTCCATACCGACGGGATCGGGGATCTGACATTCGAATATAACATAGGCGTCGACCTGGAACCTGATTATGATTTCGCTTATCTCTATCTTCTGACTGAAGAGGCCGAGATCCTTTTAGCCGAGTATTCAGGGACAGTCGATCCCGTGAGAGAGACAATAGTCATTTCAGCTTTTCTCCCGGAAGGTCCTTCCGATTTTATCCTGAAATTCCTTTTGACCTCTGACTATAATTTCAGTGATGAGGATAACAGGTACGATTCGGTCGAAGGATGGTCGCTGAATATAGATAACGTTGTGCTTTACGGCGGAGGAAATGACTATGCAAGTGATTTTGAGGAAGATGCCGGAGGCTGGCTCTGCGACTCAGAGCCTTCAGAATATTTTCTTGTGGAGAATCGCCGGAATTACGGATTCGACAGGCATCTCCCAGGCGAAGGGCTTCTCGTCTGGCACGCCGAGAACAGCATCGCTTATTCAAAACTCGGCAATAGCGGCGGTTATTCCAATACCCAGGCCCGCGGGCTCGTATTGCAGGAAGCTGATGGTGAATTCGATCTTATTTCCCTTCTATACCCTGTCGATACGGGTGATTCGGGAGACCCCTTTCCCGGCAGTTCGGGAAACGTTCTTTTCGATTCGACGTCCCTGCCTTCGAGCAGGGGAAACGACCATCTTGCCACTCCCGTCTCGATAAGGGGGATCTCCGGCTCACAGGCGTTCTTCAAAGCAGGTATGCCCGCGCCTGTCATCTCTTCATTGGATCCTGAAACGATAGATAAAGCAGATCCCGGGCCGCTTGAACTCAAAATATTCGGTAGCGGGTTCCTGTACGGGACTACCTGTGTCCTTTTGCAAGAAGGGAACGTTGTATTCCCTCTCTCGGTCGAATGGAATGGGGAAAACTCGATAACTGCGGTCTTCGGCAGGGATGGACTGTATCGGGGGGAATGGGATATACAGATCACAAGTAAAGACGGACAAACAGCCGATTTGGCAGGCGGTCTGGCAGTAGAATCCATTTTCAGTGATATCCTTGTTGAAGCAAGAAGATCTTCGATATACCTTTCCTGGAGTATCGATCGGGTCGATGACCTTATCGGCTGCATCCTGTACAGGATGAATGAGGGAACGGCTTTTGAGCATGTCGGTCCGGACACTCTCAGGAGTGTGTCCGGACTCTTTGAATATTCCGACTCGGAAGTGATCCCCGGGACTGATTATTCATACAAGATAACCGCCTTCTATCCCGGATCATCGGAGGACCTGCTGCTCAACGGGCCGTGGAGTATAGATTATGAACCTTTTTCGCTGGACCGGGCATATCCCAATCCTTTCGGCGAGTCCGTAACCGTCGATTTCTTCATTGACAGGCCGATCCTGCTGGAGGTCATGATATTTGATGTGTCAGGCCGTCTTGTACAGATGATGAAAAAGGAATCTTACGAGCGGGGAGAACACTCCATAGTATGGAAACCGGGTGCAAGGGTGGCTTCAGGAGTCTACTTCCTGATTTTGAGTAACAGTAATAAGCAAAAACAAGTCAAGATCGTTTATCTTCGCCGCTAGCAGGTGCCTTTCTAGAAAGAATAAGAAGCTCCCAGCGTGAACGTATAATGAGTGAACTGCACATCTTCCGTAAAGACGCTCTGCCTGTTGAATGTGTATTTAGTGTACTCGTAAGGAGCGAAAAGAATATCGGCGCCCATTTCCACAGTCATCGCTTTCCATACGAATCTGCCCAGGGAACATCCTATTATAAAATAGAAAGTAGTCTGGGAAGGTTTAAAGGTATCGGTGGGTGTGACCGTAACAGGATTTGCTGAAAGGAGTCCAAGCCCCGCTCTAAGCCCCGGTTGGAATGGAAGGAAATGAGAGGAGTAAGCGACAATTCCTATCTGGCTGCTGAATCCGTGAATATTCCCGCCATTGCTGCTGCAGGCGAAAGAGCCGAGCCTGCTCTCGAGAAAAAGGTTGTAGTAGAATTCATACCTGAATGCCAGATCCACACCTGCCGCATAATCGAGTCCGAAATAATCTGCATCGAGGATCGTAAAGGAACCAAGCAGTGCTGTATTGATCCTTCGGTCGTTACCGCAGGACGCCCCGGCCGAAAGCAGGTGAAGGATCAAAAAGGTTGAAAGAAGGAAAAAGACGGATCTCTTAACAGTTTTCACTGACAGGGATATGGAAAAACTATTAACCATCGATTCGTCTCCTTTCGTAAACAAGCCCTTGTTCTTGCCGCCTAAATATAATGATTTATCGGGGTTTATGAAAGAAATATTGAGATTGACAGGTTATCGCACCATATTTAGACTCATCCCTCGTCGAGATGGAGGTCGAATAAGATGGAAAAGAAATGTTGTCTCCATGATCCTTCCGATGAAGTGCTTGAAGCCGTATGGGTCATTATGGAGCGTAAAATGACGGCTGACGCCGGGGCGATAATGGAGAGGGACAGGAGGGGGATCGTCACTGAGGAGATGATAGATTCTCTTGTCGACAGAGGACTTCTGACAAAAAAAGGCGGAAATTACGGTTTTACCGGTGACGGCAGAAAAAAAGGAGAGAAGATAATCCGCAGGCACAGGCTTGCCGAGAGGCTTCTTGCCGATGTACTCGATGTAAGGGAAGAGGAGAATCTGGAGTCGAATGCCTGCAGGTTCGAACATTTTCTCACCCCCGAAGTGACAGATCATATCTGTATTCTGCTCGGGCACCCGAAAACCTGTCCTCATGGAAATCCGATTCCTCCCGGAGAGTGCTGCGAGACTGCTCAAAGCCATGTGGAATCCGCCGTGATACCATTAAGCCAGCTCCGTCCCGGTGAAAAGGGGCGAGTCCTGTATATGACGATGAAGGACCATTCCAGATTGGACCGCCTTACTTCTCTCGGGCTTTTTCCCGGAAGACAGATCAAGGTCCATCAGAGAGAACCGTCTTTCGTAGTATTTCTGGATGAGACACAACTCGCGCTTGATAAAAGAATCGTGGAAGATATCTATATCGTGCGCAAATGAACCCGGGGGGATGTGAATATCACGGATATTTCGATGAATACTGCCAAGAACAAAAAGATCCTGCTGGTCGGTAATCCCAATGTGGGTAAAAGCGTAATATTCAATTATCTTACGGGCAGTTACACAGTCATATCCAATTATCCGGGAACTACTGTCGAGATCTCGTCGGGACATATCAAGCAAAAACCTGATAGAGAGGTAATAGATACGCCCGGCATCAACTCTCTTTTTCCTGCCAGCGAAGATGAGAGAGTCACCAGGGATATTCTTCTTCAGAATAAAGACGCCATTATAGTTCAGGTGATCGACGCGAAGAATATTTACCGAGGCCTGATCCTTACGACTCAGATCGCCGAGACCGGCTGCAGGATGATCCTTGTATTGAACATGATGGATGAGGCAAGACAGAGAGGATTGGCGATAGACACAGATGCCCTGTCTTCGCTCCTTGGCGTGGAAGTGATCGAGACCGTCGCCGTCGAAAAGCGCGGTCTGCCAAAGCTTATCTCCGGAATAAATTCTGATAAGGCAAGGGCATGCTCAGTCGATGTAAAATACAGCCGTTTGATCGACAGGGCGGTAAATGAGGCAAAAGAACAGGTCGGCGGACTTGAAAAATATGATCTTTTCAGCCTCCTGACGCTGATCTCCGGTGACAGCGAGATCTTCCATAACGATCTTGAAGTAGACAGGAAAAAACTTGATGGTATTACGAACCTGATTAAGCAGAAAGAAGAGGAACTCTCAGAGCCGGTATCCTATCAGATTGTTTCCGCAAGGAAGAAAACGGTAGATAGCATTATGGATAATGCCGTAATAAAAAAGGAAGAAAGGGTGGAGAAGGGGAAGAAGAAGTTTTCAGCCTTTCTCCCGACCCTCGCTATAGCCGCGGTCTGGATAGTATCGATGGGTCTTTTCGGGAGAGAGAACCTGGTCGAGTGGGGGCTTTGTCCGACTTTTCCGGTCCTTTTTCTGCTGACTCTGGGAATCGCTCTTGCCGGGACTGAAAGGATGGACCGCTTTACACTGCATCCCGCTACCGGATATATCATGGTCGCCATCGTCATCTATCTTGTCTACAAGCTGGTAGGTGTCTTTGCCGCAGGAACGATTGTGGATTTTCTCGAGAACGGCATCTTCGTACGGTTTGTGACCCCCTTTGTGGCAAAATATTCGGGGGATGGTTTTATCTCCGATCTGCTGGTCGGCGAATTCGGGATAGTGAGCATGGGACTGAACTATTCAATATCGATAGTCCTTCCTATCGTCGTCATGTTTTTTCTTATCTTCGGCATACTTGAGGATACAGGATATTTCCCCAGGCTCACTGTACTGACAAACAATGGTTTCAAAATGGTAGGGGTGAACGGAAAAGCGACCCTGCCTTTTGTGCTTGGGTTCGGATGCGTAACGATGGCTGTCCTTGCAAGCAGGATCCTTGAATCGAGGAAAGAAAGGATAATCGTCGTCACTCTTCTTGCTCTTGCGGTCCCGTGTTCAGCGCAGCTCGGAGTTATGATGGCTTTGATGTCTGCGATCTCGATTCGCGCCGTACTCCTTATCAGCTCTATTGTACTGGCGGAACTTCTTGTTGCCGGATTTCTGCTTGGGCGGCTGCTTGCGGGAAAGACATCGGATTTCATCATAGAACTTCCTCCGCTAAGAGTGCCAAGAGTCTCGAATATAGTCCTGAAAACAGGAGCCAGGGCGAAGTGGTTTCTTAAAGAGGCTCTGCCGTACTTTATAATCGCTACGCTGATACTTTTTACGCTCGACAGGACGGGCGGTATGAAGATCGTCTACTGGATGGTCGAGCCGGTGATAGTAAAATTTCTTGGGCTTCCCGTCGAGACTGCGACCGCGTTTATTGTCGGTTTCTTCAGAAGGGACTATGGTGCTGCCGGACTGTTCAGACTCTGGCAGGATGGTTTTCTGAGCGGAAATCAGATAGCGGTATCGCTTGTGGTGATGAGTCTTTTCTTGCCGTGTCTCGCGACATTGATAGTAATAATAAAGGAACTCGGGCTGAAGATCGCCTCTGGAATATTCGTTCTTGTCCTTGCCGCTTCAATATTGAGCGGTGGTTTTCTCAACTATCTGCTGACCCTTTTCAGTGTAAATATCTGATCTTATTTTACGATCAATATCGAGTTGTCTCCTCCGAAACCGTCCGGTTCCCTGTTTTCGTTTGAAGGATCGGTTATCTTGAGTTTTTTGTCGATAATGAACAGGTAGTGGTATCTTCCCCGGGGAAGCTCCAGGACTGTCTGCCAGTTTCCGCTGCTGGTGCGATTCATCGGTGTGGCCCCCGGTGCCCAGTTGTTAAAATCGGAGATGACAGAGACTTCTTTCGCTCCGGGATACTCAAGCTGTAAAGTGATCTTTCTTAGATGAGTGTCATTGGCATTCAAAGTCTCTGCAGGCCTGCCTGAGTTCCTTTCTGCCAGTCCGGATGAGATATTATATATCTTGTTCTCCAGCTCGGGGACAGGCAGGCCGGCTTCATCGCTGAGGCTGAGCAGTACGGGAGAAGGGCTATCGTTCCAGAAAGATGAGATGAGTATTGTATTACGGCCTTTTTTCAGTGTCGTCGTTCCGGAATATGATGTGCTGCTGTTTGATCCAGACAGTATCTCTACGGAATTGATCCAGAAAGAAGTGATGTTCGATGAGGTTATCGTCCATATGACTTTTTTTATCGTTTTCAGTTCGAAGACCGAATACAGAAGCATGGCGCTTTCAGAACCTGAGCCGTACAGCCGGTCAGGCAGGACGGCTCCACGGGAATCTATAGCTCCGGGGGGGACGTTTGTCCAGCGCAGTGTTCTGCCGTCCGGGGAAATGTAAGGGGAGTAAATATCACCCTGCAGCTCTACCGCTTCTTCTAGAGCCCACCTGCTGTTTTTCACCGGGCCCAGATGCAGCCACGCGATCGGTTTGAGGAGTTCTTCCTCGAACAGCGCGATTCTCTGGCCGTCAAGCTGTACAGAAAGGGCGAAGGGATAACGTCCGGGCGAAAGTACACCTGTGAGAGACAGATCAAGAGGAAGTGTGGTGACCTCAGTCTCCGGTTCTATCATAAACCTTGAAGGCAGTTCAGGGGCGCAGGTCATATTTTCAAGAAAGACGCCGTCGACCGAGCCCTGAAGACGCTGTTCAGGTTTATACCGGATCAGTATGTTCAAAGGTACCGATTCGTCATCGGACAATCTGCGGCCTTTCGGAAATTCAAGAGCAAGGTCATACCTTCTGGTAAGGGTCACGCTCTCGACCATGTGTATCTCTGTTCTTTTACCATTGTGCATAAAATCAAGAAACATCGGGAGAGTTATTACGCCGGGCCGTGATGAAGGCGGAAGTACCAGTGATCTCTTCCATTTATTCTCCTCAGGGTCCCTGCCTATCGTACTTGCGTTGTTCTCATCAGAGAGCATCCATCTGCTCCCGGATATCTGAAAGTACAATCTGCTTATCTCAAGCGGTGTCTGCGTGCTCCTGATCGAGATTTCGATCGGAAGAGGATCTCCTATGCGGACGGCCTTTTCCGGAAGATCTGCTGATCCTTCTATTCCCGTGCACTTCATCATCAATGACGAAAGAACGACTTTTGCATCTATCAATTCTTCTTTCGAATCGGTGCATGCCACAGCTATAAGCTTCCTGGTCCTTGGCGAAATACTGTTCCATTTGATCTCATCGAGGATCGTCCACAATCTCTCGCCGGACTCAAGGACTGATGATATGTTTCCGATCTTTACCATAATCCTGTTGATGAGTCCTATAGACGAGATGTGTCCGTCGAGGTCGGTCTGCTGAGCGTCCAGTGATGAAAGAAGGATCCTTATATCCTCAAACAGTCCTTCTGCTGCACTTTCCTTAAGAACGGATTCACGTTGAAGTATCGATGAAAGATTGGCAAGGGATGAGACTGTCGTCGAAGCAGAAAAAAGTGCCGAAGTCCTTCCCGGCTTCATCCAGAACCTTGTCCAGTCGTTTTCTGTCTGAGGTGACATACTGGTATTTCTGTTTTCAGATCTTTCATGGAAATCTTTGAGGCGTTCCTGAGACAGATCGTTGATATTGGAAAGCATATCGAATACCAGTGGCCTGAGTTCGGGATCGTTCCACATCGTTCCTCTTGCGCAGAGAATGCCCTGTCCTGAATCGATATTATACATCAATCTGTCTGCTACGTTGGTTCTTCTCTTTGACCCGAGGATCCGGTCGTTCACCATCGGCAGCAGGAATTCAGGAGTGAAGGCGATGATATATTTACCGGAAGTAGAAATAGGGAAAAAGGCATTCATGGAATAATCAAAGAAAGTATTTTCTGTAAGAGATGAGAGCTGTTTTGCCCACAGGTGCAGTTCGATAGCCTCTTCATATTTTCCCGCGCCGGATGCTATCAGAGAAAGGGCGTGAAGCTCGATTGCTGCCAGACTGTTGACAGAGGGAGAGAGAGCAATGCTTTCTTTTCCAGTCTCAATATTGCTTCCCTTTATAAGTTTTTGTCTGGTCAGCATTTCATCCCGGAAATTATCGAGAGAGATATTTCTTATGACGGGGAAAAACCGCTCCATCATAGAAGAGTCCTCTTTCATTACGATATAGGATGTAATCGCAGTCAGAGGTGCTTTTGTCAGTGGATGAAGAATATGGGAGGGGGGAAGATCGGAGATTCTTCCGCCGGTTTGAAGAAAACTGATGATCTGCTGCCTGATGGCGACCTCGGCGGCGGTATCAGAGGTTGCAAAGCTTCTTGCGGCAGAGGGGCCCGCCGCCGCGAACAGTATTGTAACTATCGCGGTAACAATCAGATATTTTGATGCTGCGCTCCTCATTCTTCCTTGTCCCCTGATCCTGATATTCTCTGATTTACCGTTCCGGTAGTTTTATATTGACAGCAACGTATATGCCATCTTTAATAACTCAGTCGAGAAAGGAGAGTTAAATGGGATTTGAATGTATAACTATGGATAAGAAGGATTCTCTGGCGAGGATCATGATCAACAGGCCGGATAAGCTTAACGCGTTGAGTATCAAGACAGTTATGGAATTAACAGAAGCGTTTGAGGAAATAAAATCAGATGATTCCATATCGGTTGTCATCTTTGGCGGGGCCGGAGACAAAGCGTTTGCCGCTGGAGCAGACCTCAATGAACTTTCAAAGCAGGGCATGCTCGATGGAAAGGAATATTCCGTCAGGGGACACAGACTGTGCAATTTGATAGAAAACCTTGGAAAACCGGTAATTGCGTCGATCTGCGGTTTTGCTCTCGGGGGAGGTTGCGAGCTGGCGATGGCGTGTACTTTGAGGATAGCTTCGGAGAAGGCAAGGTTGGGGCAGCCTGAGGTCAATCTTGGCACCATCCCCGGATTCGGAGGTACTCAAAGGCTCCCGAGGCTCATTCCCCGCGGGATCGCTATGGAGCTGATCCTTACCGGCAGGGTGTTAAAAGCCGATGAAGCGCTCGTTCTCGGCCTGGTCAACAAGGTCGTCCCTCATGAGGAGCTCGATGAAGCTGTTAAAGCGCTGGCAGATGCTCTTCTTGAAAAACCGGTCTTCGCCTTAAAGGCGAATATGGAGGCTGTTCTTCATGGCACGGAGGTCTCTTACGAAGAGGGCTGCAGGATAGAGACAAACCTTTTTGCCATGACATGCGGAACGGAAGATATGAAGGAGGGGACAGCAGCTTTCCTTGAGAAACGAAAAGCTGAATTTACCGGAAGATAGGCACTCGCCGGTGGCAGGAGAATTGCTGTAAAAAGATTGATAAATATGCTGTTACCTATTAGATTAACCGGTGACTTGCTGGCTTGTGCTGAGCGCTGCTTTGCCTGAACTATAAACCAGTTGGTAATAAAGAAGATAGATATTATAAGGTAGCGCGAGAGTGGCGGAATTGGCAGACGCGCTGGATTTAGGATCCAGTGGGGCGACCCGTGGGGGTTCAAGTCCCCCCTCTCGCACCAGTCGGAAAATTGCCGGTTGAAAGAAAAACTGACTATTATTGAGGGAAAGGAATCATGGGAAATAATCTTGAAGAGATCGGTATCAGCGTAAATATCACCGAGGAGAGCGATTGCAGAAAGGTACTGAATATCGAGGTCCCTGCCGAGGTCTTTATCGGCGAAAAAGAACGTATCCTGAAAAAGATGATTAAAAATGTGGTCCTGCCGGGATTCCGGAAAGGGAAAGCTCCTGTCGACATGGTGAAATCCCAATTCGCTCAGGAGATCCACGATGAGGCGATGAAGACCGTGCTGCCGATGGCATATGGACATGCCCTTGACAGCAATAAGATCCAACCGATAGGAGAGCCGGTTTTCAGCGATGTCAAGGCGGAGAAAGATCAGCCGCTTTATTTTACTGTCGAACTTGAAACTGCTCCCCGGATCGAGCTGAAGGAATACAAGGGGCTTGCTTCTAAACCTGAAAAGGTCAAGGTCAAGGATGAAGAGCTTGAGAGCGTCCTGAATAATCTTCAGCAGCGCGAAGTCTCGTATGAGACAGTCGATCGCAAAGCTGAAAACAACGATATGGTGACGATCGATTATGTCTCGGTAGGCAGCGATGGTGAACCGGAAACCGGGAAAGAAGTGAAGGACTATCCCGTTCAGCTCGGTGAAGGCCAGCTTTTCCCGGAATTCGAAGAGGCGATAATCGGGAAAAATGCGGGTGAGACTGGAAAGGCCGAGATAGACTATCCCGATGATTTCAAGCCTGAAAGGCTTGCCGGGCTGAAAGTGACTTATCAGTTTACGGTCAAAGAGGTCAAGGAGAAGATACTTCCCGAGATCGACGATCAGTTTGCCGCAAAGATAGACGAGAAGTTTGATACTGTAGATGCTCTGAAAAATGATATCAGGGGCAGGCTGCTTGAAGAGAAGGAGCGCGAGGCGCAAAGAAAAGTGGAAGAAGAAGTCATAGATAAGATCATAGAAAAGAATCCCTTCGACGTTCCGGGGAGCATGATCGAGCGTTTCAGAAAAGAGCTCGAGAAGGAGGACGAACGGAGAAGGGCAATGAGTGGGATTCCTCCGGAAGAGGATGAGAAAAAGAAGAAAGAGATCGAAGAATTCTTCGGAAAGCTCGCGCGGAGAAATATCAAGAGATATTTCCTGATGGGCCACATCGGGGCTCTTGAGAAGATAGAGATCGCAAAAGAAGATATGGATAAAGAGATCGAAAGGCTTGCCGATGAAGGCGGAAGGCCCCTTGATGAGGTGAAGAAAGTCATACCGGAGGGGAGTGAGAACTATAACAATCTGCACAGCCGTCTGAGGGAGAGAAAGATCTTCGAAGTTCTGCTCGAAAAGAATTAGCCCGGCCGATTAACAGTCGAGAAGGAGAGTTAGGAATGACTGATAAAAAGATCAAGAACATACCGATACCTTATGTCATAGAGACGCGGGGCAGGGAAGAGCGTACATACGATATATACTCACGCCTGCTGAAAGACAGGATCATATTCATCGGTACGCAGGTCGAGGATAATATGGCGAATGCGATCATCGCGCAGCTCCTGTTTCTTGAGGCTGAGGATCCGGAAAGGGATATATTCGTCTATATCAACAGTCCGGGAGGCGTCGTTTCTTCGGGGCTCGCCATATACGACACGATGCAGTATATCTCATGCGATATCGCTACGATATGCATGGGACAGGCGGCCAGTATGGGAGCCGTGCTTCTTTGCGCCGGGAACAAGGGAAAAAGGTCGATGCTTCCGCATGCCAGGGTCATGATACACCAGCCTTCGGGAGGTTCTGAAGGGCAGGCAAGCACGATCGAGATCTACACGAGGGAGATCCTGAAATTAAAGGATAAACTTAACGGGATCATAGCTCATCATACCGGTCAGCCTATTAAGAAGGTAGCAAAGGATACCGACCGCGATTATTTCATGTCGGCAGATGAAGCTCTCGAATACGGGCTGGTCGATAATGTGCTTGTTCCGAAAAGCGCAAAAAAGTAGAAAATTTATGAACAAATCTCAACGTATGTTGTATATTACTTATAGAGGAATAGATATACAGTAAGGAATGTTGAGGACAAAATGAAAAAGAAGACCCAGACTCCAAGAGCAATAAAATGTTCGTTCTGCGGAAGAGGACAGGATGAGGTGGCCAAGCTTGTATCCGGGCCGTCGGTATATATTTGTAACGAATGTATAAGACTATGCAATGATATTCTCGAGGACGAGATGTCCGGGGCCGTCCTTTATGATGAAGAACATTTTCCAAAACCTGAAGAGATCAGAGAAAACCTCGATCAATACGTGATCGGACAGAGTCAGGCAAAGATAAGCCTTGCAGTCGCCGTCTATAATCATTACAAGAGGATCCGCCACGAAAGAGGCACGGACGATATTGAGCTTGAAAAAAGCAATATCCTTCTTGCAGGGCCGACCGGCGTTGGAAAGACCCTTTTGGCCCAGACGCTGGCGCGGTTTCTGAAGGTCCCTTTCGCGATCGCCGATGCTACCAGTCTTACTGAGGCAGGTTACGTCGGTGAGGATGTCGAGAATATCCTCGTAAGGCTCCTTCAGAAGACTGAATATAATCTTGCCGCTACTGAAAGAGGAATAATCTATATAGACGAGATAGACAAGATCGCGCGCAAGAGCGAGAACCCTTCGATAACAAGGGATGTATCGGGAGAAGGAGTCCAGCAGGCGCTTTTAAAGATCCTTGAAGGAACAGTCGCAAATGTTCCTCCTCAGGGCGGGCGCAAACATCCGCAGCAGAAATTCATTGAAGTAGACACCAGAAATATCCTCTTTATCTGCGGAGGGGCCTTTCAGGGGCTGGAAGAGATCATCGAACGCAGGATCGGACGCAAGGTCGTTGGTTTCGAGACCGATAAGGGACCGGGTTACCGTAAGGAGTTCAATGAGATCATGAGGCAGATACAGCCCGAAGATCTGGTCAAGTACGGGCTTATTCCGGAACTGGTCGGCAGGATGCCTATAGTGGCCACTCTTCAGGATCTCGATGAGCAGGCGCTTATAGATATATTGATAAAACCCAAAAGTTCGCTTCTTAAGCAATACAAGAAACTTTTTGCGATGGAAGATGTAGAGCTCGAATTCACTCCTGGTTCGCTTAAGGCGATCGCTGGTCTCGCGATGAAAAGGAAGACCGGCGCCAGAGGGCTAAGATCCATCCTTGAAGAGACTATGCTTCAAATCATGTATGATGTTCCTTCTCGTCCGGATGTACAAAGGATCCTTGTTACCGAGGAAACTATTGTTGACAAGAAAGAACCTGAACTGTTTCTTGAGAAAGAAAACAAGAAGAGAGCCTGAGGCAGGACTTTCGGTAAATAGGTAAACAAACTCTCAAGATGGAGCATCATGACTAAGACTGAAGACAGGATAGAAGACGAATTGGATCAGGTCATTCCGATCGTACCCCTTCGCGATGTAGTGATTTTCCCTTCGATGGCCACGGCGATCCTTGTGGGGAGGCAGCCTTCCGTCAACGCCGTTGAGAGAGCTATCGAAACGGATAAAATACTCCTCGTAATAACGCAGAAAAATCCAGCTGAAAACGATCCTTCCCCTCAAGATCTTTATACTGTCGGGACCATCGTCAGGATCGGCCTTTTCTTCAGGCTTCCGGACGGTACGATAAAGCTGATGCTCGAAGGTATCAACAGGGTCAAGGTACAGGAATATATCGAGAAAGACAATTTTCTCGCCGGAAGAGTCAAGCCTTTCGAAGAACTGGCCCCGATGACCCGTAAAGTGGAAGCCCTGACTAGGAAGGTAGAGACTCTCTTTTCTGATTATGTGCGGATGAATCACAGGATACCCAATGAGGTGCTGCTTTCCATCCAGGGAACCGATGACAGGACGAATCTTGTAGACACAGTTGCAGCCCACATGCTCATCAGAAACGAGATCAAACAGCAGATCCTCGAACTCGAAGATCTGGAAGAAAGCCTCATGATCCTCAGCAGGACGCTTTCGGAAGAGATCGAGATACTGAAGGTTGAGAAGGATATTGATGAAAAGGTGTCGAATCAGGTCCATAAAAGCCAGAAAGAACTCTTTCTTCACGAAAAGATGAGAGCGATCCGGGATGAACTCGGCCACGGTGATGAAATGGCCCAGTTCAAGGAGATCAAGCGGAATATAAAAAAGGCCAGGCTGAGCAAGGATGCCAGGAAGATAGCCTTCAAAGAGCTCGAAAGGCTCAATATGATGTCTCCGATGACGCCCGAAGCCACTGTTGTAAGAAACTACCTGGACTGGATGACTGCTCTTCCCTGGCAGGCGAGGACAAAAGATAATCTTGATATCGAAGAGGTAAAGAAGAAACTCGACGCCGATCATTACGGACTGGTCAAGGTGAAGGAGAGGATCCTCGAATTTCTCTCAGTGCTGAAACTGGTAAATAACCTTAAAGGCCCGATCCTCTGTTTTGTCGGCCCTCCCGGCGTCGGCAAGACATCTCTCGGAAAATCTATCGCCGATGCGATAGGAAGGAAGTTCGTTCGCGTTTCACTCGGAGGAACGAGGGATGAAGCGGAGATCAGGGGGCACAGGAGGACGTATATAGGTTCTATGCCGGGGCGTATAATCCAGGGGTTGAGAAAAGCGGGGACGAAGAATCCTGTTTTTCTACTTGATGAGATAGACAAGTTAAGCTCAGACTTCCGAGGCGATCCGTCATCAGCTCTTCTCGAAGTCCTCGATCCGGAACAGAACAGCAGTTTCAGCGACAATTACCTCGAAGTCGAGTTTGACGTAAGCGAAGTGATGTTCATAACGACTGCCAATGTAATATACTCGATTCCTCCGGCGCTGCATGACAGGATGGAGATAATAAGGCTCCCGGGGTATCTGCTGCACGAGAAGATCAAGATCGCACAGAAATTCCTTCTTCCAAAGCAGATCAAGGTGCACGGAATAAAGCCCGATCAGCTCAAGATATCGGAAGCGACTTTAAAAGAGATCATTCAGAAATATACCAGAGAATCCGGGGTCAGAAGCCTCGAACGCGAACTCGCTTCAATATGCCGAAAAGTGGCGAAAAAACTGGCTATGGATGAAAATGCCGGAAAGATACGAATGACAAAGAAGAATGTCGAACAGTATCTCGGTATTCCCAAATTCAGTGAAAGCGAAATAGAGAAAAAAGCCACAGTAGGTATTGCGACCGGCCTTGCGTGGACGGAAGCCGGAGGCGAGATCCTGAATGTAGAAGTCACTCTCATGCCCGGCAAAGGCGAGCTTACGCTTACAGGCCAGCTTGGCGATGTAATGCAGGAATCCGCGAAGATCGCCCTTAGCTATACACGGACGAAGGCGCAGATACTCAATCTTGGAAACGATTTCTTTTCGACGATCGATATACATATCCATGTTCCCGAAGGAGCGATACCGAAGGATGGGCCCAGTGCTGGAGTCGTTATGGCGACAGCTCTTGTATCTGCCTTGTTTGATATCCCGGTGAAAAGAGAAATCGCGATGACAGGGGAGTTGACTCTGAGGGGAAAGGTCCTTCCGATAGGAGGGATAAACGAAAAATCTGTCGCCGCTCTTCGCGCCGGAGTCAAGACGCTGCTGCTTCCGAAGGAGAACGAAAAGAATATCAAGGAACTCCCTGAAGAAGTAAAAAAGAAGATGAAGATCATTACTGTTGAATCGATGGATCAGGTCCTGAATCTTGCTCTTACAAGAAAACTTGATTGGGGCGTCAAGCACCGGCGGAGTATAGGCGGATTCTTCGGTACGGATCTTTCTGATTCGACGAATTAAAAAGAAAAGCCATCCATTGAAGATACGCGACCTAAATCTTGTCTGTACCGAGCTGGATCCGTCAAGGTTTCCCAACAGGCCCTTGCCGGAGATCGCTGTTTCCGGCAGATCGAATGTCGGAAAATCGTCACTCCTGAACAGACTCCTTGGAAGAAAGAATATCGCCAGAGTAAGCAAGGAACCTGGAAAGACGAGGACGATAAATTTTTTTCTCCTCAATGAAAAATTGTTTCTGGTCGATCTTCCGGGATACGGATACGCAAAAGTCTCGAAAGAGATGCGTGGAGGATGGCAGAAAGTGCTCTTTACTTATATTGAAGGAAGGGAGAATCTCAGGGGAGTCATCCAGCTTGTCGATTCAAGACATCCGCCGACAAAAGACGACCTCAAGATGATACAGAGGCTCGTTGACGCAGAGAGAGATTTTGTCACGGTATTTACTAAGTCAGACAAGATTGGCCGAAATGAGAGAGATAAGGCGATCGGCAGGTATCGAGGCTATTTCGACGGTTTCACCGTGGGAGAATTCGGAAAAAGGACTAAAAGTGGTGATGATCCTGATATCCCTGTCATCTTCACGTCCGCAAAGACCGGTGAAGGCAAGGACGACGTATGGAAATGGATCGACTCACTGATATAGGGGATGATGTTCTTTGGATATCGATGAAAGGATCCTCCTGACGCCTGGACCGGTCCACATAGACAGTGAAAGATGGAGCCGGATCGTTCCTCTCCATCACAGGACGGATATTTTCAGGCGTTTAGTCCTGGAGATCGAAACGATGCTGCAGGAGCTTGCCGGTACCGGATCTCCAGCCTATCTGCTTACCGCGTCCGGTACCGGGGCGATGGAGTCGGCCATAGCTAACCTTACCTCTCCCGGGTCGAGTATTCTTGTGATCTCGGGCGGAAAATTCGGAGACAGATGGAAAGAGATAGCAGACGGTCATGGCTGTAAAACTGATATGATCAGGTTCGCTCCGGGGGAATCTATAGATATCAGCAAAGTCGAAGATCGGATCCTGGCTGTGAAGCCGGAGTTTATCGCCGTGACTCACGTAGAATCATCGACGGGCCTTCTCCTTGATATTGAAAGGCTCGTTTCAATATTTCCTGAACAAAAGCCGTTCCTCATAGTCGATGCGATAGCCTCGCTTGGATCGGATAGGGTCGATTTTGACGGTTGGGGTGTCGACCTGCTTGCAGGAGCGGGTCAGAAGGCGCTGCGGGCGCCGCCTGGAATAAGTTTTGTGCTCGTCTCGGAGAGGGCCCGCGATCTGGTCCGGAAGAATACGAAAAGGGGATTTTACCTCGACTATGCTAAATATGATGAGGGGAGAAAGAGGGGAGATCTTCCATTTACTCCGGCGATACAGTCTTTTCAGCTGCTGCATGACTCGCTTGGGAGGATATTCAAGGCAGGCAAGAGCAAATGGATCGAGAGACAGAAGCTCTGTTCAGGCATCTTTACAGAGGCCGCATCCAGTATCGGTCTCGATCTGATCGCTGAGACTCCTTCAGTATCAGTCCAGGCGTTCAGGCTTCCCCCGCTTGTCGATGCGGAGAGGTTGATATCTGACCTGGCCCGTAAGGAAAGGCTCGTCATCGCTGGCGGACAGGGGGAACTTGAGGGGAAGATCATCAGGACCGGATTTCCCGGACTTTATTCGCGCGAGGTGATATTAAGGCTTATCAGGGGGATGGGAAGGCAGTTTGCCGGGTACGGCCATGAGGTCGATATCGAAAAGGCGGCGAGGGTTCTCGATTCTTTTTAGCAGGTCAGTATTCTGCGGATAATTCAGTTGCGAAAAGGACCACCATGACATAGACTGTTCCCTGGTCAGGTCATGTTGATGAAGAAGAGGAGTGTTTTAATGCCCGCAACAATAATACTCGGCGGCCAGTGGGGAGATGAGGGAAAGGCAAAAGTAGTCGATTTCCTTATGCCGCATCATGATATCGTTGTCAGATTTCAGGGCGGAGCCAACGCTGGGCACACAGTAGTTACTTCACAGGGAAAATTCGCCTTCCACCAGATCCCCTCGGGTGTCCTGTATCCAGGTACGATAGCTGTAATGGGGAATGGAATGGTCATCGATCCGCCGGAGTTTTTAAAAGAACTCGGTGAATTGATGTCGAGAGGCATCGATTTCGAAGGAAGGCTGTTTATAAGTTCATCCGCCCAGGTCGTGATGCCGTATCATAAGCTGCTCGACAACCTGTATGAAAGCGATTCAAAGAACAACTGCATAGGAAGTACGCGCAAGGGAATCGGCCCGGCGTACTCTGATAAATATTCCCGTCAGGGCCTGAGGATAGGTGATTTCCTTCTTTCGAAGGAAGAGTTCTTCGACCTGGTTTCTAGGAAAGTCGAGAATGTAAACAGGGAAATAGAGATGCTTGCGGCGCCTCCGCTTTCTCCGGCGAAGATCGCCTCGGATCTCGTAAATATAAGGGAACTCATCGCCCAAATGGTGATAGATACGCAGGAGATGCTCTACCAGTGGAAGAAAGATGGTAAAAGCATCATGCTCGAGGGGGCTCAGGGTACTCTGCTAGACATCGATCACGGGACATATCCTTTTGTCACTTCAAGTTCATGTTCAGTCGGCGGAGCCCTTACAGGTTCCGGCCTTGCTCCATGTGATATAGGCAGGGTGATAGGGATCTTCAAAGCGTATACGACAAGGGTCGGCAACGGGCCATTCCCTACTGAATTGCTTGATGACGACGGCAAATATCTGGGAAAGAAAGGTAACGAGTTCGGGACTACGACAGGCAGACCGAGGAGATGCGGCTGGCTCGATCTTGTCGCCGCCAGATATGCCGTGCGTCTTAACGGCCTGAAAGAGATCGCGTTGACAAAACTCGACGTCCTTGCAGGTTTGAAGAAGGTAAAAGTCTGCACTGCATACGAGATCGATGGAAAAAAGATCGATCACTTTCCGCATAATTCCGAGATCCTTTCGAGATGTAAGCCGGTACTGGAAGAGATGGAGAGCTGGGATGATACTGGGTCAGAGAGTGAGGAATACTCTTCTCTTCCTGATAAAGCCCGCGAGTATGTGGAGATGATAGAAAAGAGGCTCGATGTAAAGGCCTCGTTCATATCTCATGGCCCGGAAAGAGAAAAGACTATTATAAGAGAGGGCTTTTAATACTGTTGACAGCCCGTCTCATCCTTATTAAATTGTATCGTCGAGCCGGGAAACCGGCAAACAACAAATCAGAATAAACCAAATTGTGGGCCGCTAGCTCATCAGGTAGAGCACCTGCCTTTTAAGCAGGTGGTACTGGGTTCGAGTCCCGGGCGGCTCATTTTTTTGTTTTAACAACTACTCCCTTCGCTTATCCCGTCTCTTGTGATAATATTTTCGTGGTATGCATTGGTCAATATTGATGATAATCTTGCGTCGTTGTTTGACCGGCGGTTATTAAGCAGCTTATTCTGTAAAGGGAGTTCTCATGAAATCAATAATCGACATTTTTCTCCAGTGGCTTATTTTTCACGGGATTCGGATCCTTGCAATCGTGATCGGAGCCTTTATTGTAGTCCAAATCCTCAGGCTTGTAATACGAAAGTTCAGAAACAAACTGATCCCTCCCGGTAAGTTGGAGAGCGAGCGTGCCAAACGTACTGAGACGCTTGTGCGGATTACGGAAAATGTAGCGCGGGTCGTGATTTTCAGCGCGGCAGTGCTTATGTGTATGAAAGAATTCGGGATAGACATTGCTCCCCTTCTTGCCGGTGTCGGGATCGTCGGCCTGGCCGTCGGATTCGGCGCGCAAAGTCTGGTAAAAGATGTCATAAACGGATTTTTCATTCTTCTGGAAAATAGAATGAGTGTCAGAGATGTCGTGGAAATAGCCGGTAAAAGCGGGCTTGTTGAGTCTATCGGCCTCAGAGTGACTGTTCTGAGAGACCTCGAAGGTAAGGTTCATGTTGTTCCCAATGGAGAGATATCTACCCTGACAAATATGACGAAAGAATGGTCCCGTGCTGTATTGGAGATCGGTGTCGCGTATAAGGAAGATGTGGACAATGTCATAGAAATACTGAATGAAGTTGGCGAGGAGCTCAGGAAAGATAAAGATTTCGGGCCGCTGCTCCTGGAACCGATGGAAGTGCTGGGAATCGAGAGTTTCGGAGATTCATCTGTCAATATCAAACTGATGTTCAAGACAAAACCGATCATGCAGTGGAAGGTGGCGCGAGAGTTTCGTCTCCGGGTGAAAAGGGCTTTCGATGAGAAGAAGATCGAGATCCCGTTCCCGCATCGTACGCTTTACGTTGGTGAGGGGGATAGTACCGGCCGGTTAAAAATCGGTATTACAAAAGATACGGAGTGAAGCCGGCATATGATATTCAGGCGCGAATTTCCAAGTATACCGGCGGAAGACCGGCCTGCAGCGCTATCGAGATCAATATTTGTTCATTTCTTCAGCTGTTCCCTCGTATAGGCAAGCAGCCCTCCGGCGTCCCGGATCTTGAGGATCTCAGGGGGGAGTTTGGGAAAAGAAAAACTCTTCTTTCCGATTATGATCTCTCCTTTGTCCAGGTCGAGGCTGACGCTGTCTCCAGGCTTATAAGCATCGACTGCATCGGCGCAATCTATAAGGAGCAGCCCCTGGTTGATCGCGGCGCGGTAGAAGATCCTCGCGTAACTTTTAGCGACAATAGCTTTAATCCCGATTGCTTTAAGCCCTACAACAGGCTGTTCGCGCGACGACCCGCATCCGAAATTCTTGCCTGCAAACAGGATATCCCCTTCAGCGGCCTTTCCGGCGAACTCGGGGTCGAGGTCTTCGAGAAGATGAGGTCTTATTTCTTCTGCAGTACTGCAGGAATAGGTATACTTGCCGGGGAAAAGCATGTCGGTGTTAATATCATCTCCATAATTCCATATTTTCATGACTGTACCTCCTCGCGCGGATCAGCAAGGCTTCCTTTTACTGCCGATGCCGCGACCGTTTCTGGGCTTGCAAGGAATATCTCTGCTTCCTTGCACCCCATTCGTCCCTTGAAATTACGGTTAGCAGTACTGAGGCATTTTTCTCCTGGAGCAAGGCATCCCTGATGAGCGCCGAGACAGGGGCCGCACCCGGGAGGGAGGATCATCGCGCCCGCTTCTGAGAATATCGTGATCAGCCCTTCGCGAAGGGCCGTCTCGAAGATATCCCTGGAAGCTGGGAGAACGAGCAGCCTGATTCCCTGTGCGATCTTTTTCCCTTTCAAAAATTTTGCAGCGCTTCTGAGATCGCTTATCCGGCCGTTTGTGCAGGTGCCGAGAAAATACTGATCGAAGGTCATACCTTTCTCTTTGGATACTGGCGAGACATTGTCGACAGTGTGCGGGCGCGCGATTACCGGTTCGAGATTGCCCAGATCGAATTTCAGGTCCCTGATATAAACCGTGTCATCATCCGCCCAGACAGGTTCATACGAAGACCTGTCGACCCCGACAGAGGCCAGATACTCCTCAGCCTCCTGATCGACCGGAAATACAGCTATCTTGGCGCCCATCTCAACGCCCATGTTCGCTATCGTAAATCGTTCCTCGACTGAAAGGGAAGAGGTCTCTCCGTGGAATTCGACAGAGCAGTAGTTGGCGCCGTCGGCTCCGAGCTTTCCGATAATATAAAGGACGAGGTCTTTTGCCGATACTGGAGGTTTAAGCTTTCCGGTAAGGGTGATCCTGATCGTTTCCGGAACCTTCAGCCAGGTCTCGCCTCTCAGCAGAAGGGCGGCCGCCTCGGTGCGGTCTATCCCTGTCGAGAAGACACCAAGCGCTCCGTAAGAGCAGGTATGCGAGTCGCTGCCTACGATGATCGAACCCGGGACGGCGAATCCTTTTTCCATCAATACCTGGTGGCAGATCCCGCAGCCTGCGTCAAAAAAGTTCTTTATTCCATAGTCGGAGACGAATTGTCTTATTGTCTTGTGGTTCGTTGCGGTCTTTTCGTCTGCGGCAGGCACGACGTGGTCGAGCACTATGACCGGCATATCGGGACGGGCTACTCCATATTCCTTAAGGTCATCCTTGATCTTCCCGACGATAGCAGCCGTATTATCGTGGGTAAGGAGATGTTCCGGTCTTACCATGACTATCTGCCCGGCCACGACCTCATCCTGTCCCGACTTTACCGCCAGGATCTTCTCCGCGAATGTCTTTCCCATAATCGATCCTTTGTTTTGAGGTAAGTAAAAGGAATCAATCCTGTTTATTGAGAAGCCCTCCCTTGAGGTAAATATTCATCTGCACATCTGAAAAAGATCCCTTGATCTGCTTGCCCGAAGGGAGTGTGATCGTCTGTTTCCGCAGATCGACTTCGATCTCCTGGTTGTTCTCAAGCCCTGCTGAGATAAGATCCGCAGTGACTATCGGAAAACCCTTATTGATCGCGTTCCGCTCGTAGATCGCTCCGAAAGATTCAGCGATCACAAGAGAGATTCCGAGGCTCTTGAAACAGTCGACCGCCTGCTGGCGGGATGATCCGGCACCGAAGTTTTTCCCGGTCACGACAATGTCGCCTGGTTCGGCCTTTTTGGCGAAATCTTCCCAGCCTTTGAGGTTGTCGAAGGTGTACTGTCCCATCTCCTCGATCTCGGTAATCGTCAGATACCGGTTATGGTATATCATGTCGGTATCGATATTATCTTCCCTGACGACCCAGACTCTGCCCTTGAACTTAACAGGTCTTTCTTCAACTTCCGCTTTCTTCCCAGCCGCAGGAGAAGGAGACCCTGGTTCACCGGTCGAAAAGAGGAACGGAGTATCCGGTATCGAATCGGGGAGGGTGATAATACCGGCGACCGCAGATGCCGCCACTACCGCTGGAGAAGCGATATAGACCTCTCCTTTTCCCTGCTTGCCGGCGTAATTGCGGTTCCCTGTGCTGATAGTGACTTCGCCGGGCCCGTTCTGGCCTATCTGTCCCGCGGCGCATCCGGCGCATCCGGCATTGCCTACAAGCGCGCCCGTATCCTTGAAGACCTTGAGCAGTCCTTCATCGAGGCAGCGCCGCCATATATCGTCCGTGGCGGGGACTATCTTCAGGATCACTCCAGGCGCGACTTTTTTGCCCCGGAGTATATCGGCCGCAGCTTTCATATCTTCAAAACGGCCGTTTGTGCATGATCCGATAAATGCAGAACCGATCTTTGTTCCTGAGACTTCGGCTACATCGACTACATCTTCTGGATGGCCGGGCCTTGAAGCCTGGGGGACAAGCCCTTCGATATCGATCTCCACCGTCTTCTCATAAACGGCATCGGAGTCCGCCAGCACAGGCTGAGTCTTTGTTCCGCTTGCTTTTGACGTATAGTCGAGCACATCCTGGTTAGGGGGAAAGATCGAGATTATTCCGCCCATCTCGGTCGACATCGAAGCGATCGTGATCCTTGCTGACAGGTCGAGACCGTCGACTATATCACCGTAGATCTCTGCTGCGAATCCCAGAAGTCCGTTGGCGCCCAATTTTTTGAGCATCGCAAGGACGATGTCTTTTGGCGAGGCGAGGGGGGAGGGTGTGCCTTTTAAAACGATCTTTACTGTAGGCGGAACCTTGAACCAGACCTTGCCGTATGCGAAAGAGTGCGCGATATCGACATCTCCCATACCCTGGCCGAATGCTCCGATCGCACCGAGTATGTTTGCGTGAGAATCAGTTGAAACGAATGTCGAGCCTGGCACAGCCAAACCTTCATCTATGGCGAGGTGCGTACCGATCCCGGCGTCGATATCATATATCCCGATCGAGTGTTCTCTCGCGAAGTCCCGGCAGATCTGCTGATTTGTCGCGTATTTCTGGTCCGAACCGCCAGGGTTGCAGTCGAATGTAAAGACGGTCTTTCCGGCATCGTCTATTCCGAGTCCGTTATCACGGATATTCTTTGCCACATTCGCTCCGCCGAAGTCTCTTGCGACCCTGACATCGATCGTGATATCGACGATCTCTCCCGGGACGACGTCCTTTCCGGCATGAGAAGCTATGATCTTTTCGATTATTGTCTTTCCCACAATTGACCCTGCCTTTCTATTCGATCAGCAATCCCTTGCTTAACATGACCAGAGGATCGAAGGTCGCAAAATCGGCCTGGTGTATGAGGACCGTCTCCGGAACCTGGGGGCGCCCGTCTCCTTCTTTAGCGTGACAGATTATCGTATTGAGGAGTTCTTCATCAGCTCCCGATTCAGCGGCAAGGAGGGCTCCTGATATCGGGTGCCTCGCGCATTTGCCGCTGTGGCTTTTATGGTATCCGCCTTTTCCGTCGCGCTCTATCTCCATGAGCTTTCCGACGTCATGAAGCAGTCCTCCTGCTGCGAGACGATCAAGATCGAATCTGTACGGCATTTTTTTATACGCTTCGATCTGTGCCTGAGCAAGAGCAAGGGCGCCTTCAGTCACTGCTATCGTGTGCTCTATGAAGCTGACCCCTTTGGTGTCGGTAAGAAGGGTAAAGGGGATCTTTTTCAGTTCGTCTATGCTGTCCCACCCGCCTCTTTCACATCCGGCGACCCATATTTTGACGACCTGGCTTCTTAACTCATCGTCTTTGATCTTTCCGAGCTGAACGGCGAAGATCGATTCGATCTCTTTTGAGGTAATCATCTCATAACTCCATTCGCGAAAAATGCTACAGTTTTTCAATCACTGCCGCGGCGACCTGATCGGTTGAGAATGCGCCTTTCTTCAGGGCGTCTGCTCCTCCTCGAAGTTTAAGCATATCGTATGAATAGACCTTGCCTTCCTTGACTACAGCTGCGATAGCCTTGCGTATCTTCTCGGCTTTTTCTCTCTCGCCGAGATGATCAAGCATCATGCATGCTGAGAGGATCATCGCTATGGGGTTTACGATCGGGGGATCGAGTTTCTCATATTTCGGGGCTGATCCGTGTGTCGGCTCGAAGACCGCGACTTCTTCTCCGATATTGGCGCTGCAGGCGAATCCAAGTCCTCCGACAAGACCGGCAAATCCGTCGGAAACGATATCGCCGAACATATTTCCGGCCACTATGACGCCGTAATCTTCAGGGTTTTTGGTAAGCCACATCATCTGCGCGTCGATGTTGGTATTCCATAGTTCGATCCCTGGATAGTCTTTCTGGATCCTTTTGCCTGTAGCCAGCATCATTCCGGATGTCTCTCTTATGACATTCGGTTTCTCGCAGATCGTAACAGATTTGTATCCGAATTTATCAGCATATTTGAAAGCCTCGCCTACTATCCTGTTGCAGGCTTTCTGAGTGAATATGCGGGTCGAGACGGCGAGTTCTGCTGGAGGGGTCGAAGCGAAGTTCTTGAACTTAGGATGCGAGTTAAGAGCGTCCAGGACGTTCTGCGGCGGATTGGTCCATTCTACTCCGCCATACAGCCCTTCCGTATTCTGACGGAAGATAACGGTATCGACCACAGGCTCTTCTATCGTGCCGCCTGGCCCTTTTCTTATGAAATTAAGAGGGTTGCCCGGAAATGAACGGCATGGACGTATACAGATATCGAGATTGAACATCTGCCTCATAGCTACGATCGGGCTGTAATAGACTAACCCCTTGTCCTTAAGCGAAGGATCGAGTTCCGCGGCAGCCTCAGATTTGGGTTTTGATGTGATAGCGCCAAAGAGACCTGTTCCATGTTCGCGAAGAAGATCGATCGTCCGCTGGGGGAGAGGATTGCCTTCCTTGCACCAGAATTCCCAACCGATATCGGCATGGACGTAGTCAGCTTTGAATCCGACTTTGTCCAGGACCTTTATCGTGGGTGGAAGGACTACCTTGCCGATTCCGTCACCAGGCATCGTGACGATTGTTCTCTTACTCATAACCTCTTAACTCCTTTGCTGTTAACGCATTGAATCTTTAAGGCCCAATGCGCCGCTCGTACGGATTTAAAACTTGCCTGATTTATACAGTATATCACTGGAAAATGCAAATTTATTAAGCTTGAATTATTGCCGAAAATCAGGATGTTTTGTCAGAAGTCTTTATGACGACAAGGGTCATGTCATCGTTCTGAGCCGTATGGCCGGCGAACCTCATCACATCATCAACGATCATATCCCTTATCTCCTTTGCTGACATCGAGGACTGGATCTTCTCTTTCAGCAGCTTTTCAAGTGAAGCCGTATCATAGAATTCTCGGGAACTGTTGATCGCGTCAGGGACACCGTCGGAAAACAGTACCAGGATATCATCCGGAGCAAGATAGATCTTGTTTTCCGAATAGAAAGTATCCTCAAACATCCCGAGAGGAAGTCTCGAACCGACATTAGGTATTCTTTTTAAGCTTCGGTTGTTTTTCAGGATAGGGTCACTGAATCCAGCGTTGGAGAATGATATTTCCTTTGTTCTGATATCGATTGCAGCCAGAAAAAGGGCCGTGTACATCGTTGAATCAGTCTTGCTGAAAAGCGGAAGATTAAGATCCGTCATTATCCTGGAGACGGAACTGCCCTCCGAAGCTTTCGAACAGATCATGCCGCTCGACATCACGGCGATCATCGCTGCTTTCATCGCTTTACCGGAGACATCTCCTATCGCCACAAGAAATCTCGATCTCTCAGGATCCAGCCACATATAGTCGTAGAAATCTCCGCCGACTTCGTTAGCGGGAATACAGATGCCGGAGATGTCGAACCCTTCTATCCGGGGATCTTCATGAGGCATGATCGACATCTGGGCCGCATGGGCCGCCTGCAGTTCGGCGGATATTCTGACATTTTTCACTCTTCGGCTGTAGAGGACAAAGATGATTCCGGCGATTATCAGGCCCGAAAGGAGACGAAACCAGATTGTCTGCCAGAAGGGGGGAGTTATCGTTATATCTATCGATACTCCTTCCTCGTTCCAGACGCCGTCATTATTCGAACCTTTGACTCTGAAAACATACTTTCCGGGAGGCAGTGTCGTATAGGTGGCAAATCGTTTTTCAGAGTCTGTATATATCCATTCTTTATCAAGTCCTTCCATCATGTAGGCATATCTGTTCTTGCCGGGCGCTGAAAAATCCAGTGCAGAGAACTCAAATGAGAAAAAGTAGTCCTTGTATGAGAGTACAAGTCTATCGATCTCGGTTATCGGCCTGTCGAGGACCGCTTCCTTGTTCAGTTTCTTGAAGGAAGTGATTACGACAGGAGGAATGTTCGGATTGTTTTCGATCCTGTCGGGGAAGAAGGAGACGAATCCGTCAATATTTCCAAAGAAGAGCTCTCCCGATCCGCTTCTGTATGATGAACCGCCGTTGAACTCATTGCTCTGGATCCCGTCTTCATTGTTATAATTCCTGAATTCCTTGGTCCCGGTGTCAAAGCTGGAGATTCCGAAATTAGTGCTCATCCAGAGTTTTCCGTCGTTCCCGCCGAGAATGCAGTAAACGGAGTTGTTCGACAATCCGTCATCTTCAGAAAAATAGCTGAATCTTCCGGTCGATGTGTCGAATCTGTTCAATCCTCCGCCCATCGTTCCGATCCAGAGTACGCCGCTGGTGTCTTCAAAGACAGTAAAGGCATAATCGTTGTTCAGGCTGTATGGATTATCGATATCGGTCCTGAAATGCGAGAAAGTCCCCCTGGTCCTGTTCATCAGTTCAAGCCCGCCGCCCTGGGTTCCGATCCAGAACCTGCCTGATCTGTCTTCGAGCATCTCCCTGATAAAGTCATTGCTGATGCTTGTCGAATCATCGATGTCATGCCTGTACGACTGAAATGTCCCTTTTTCCCTGTTGAACCTGTTCAGGCCGCCTCCGTAAGTGCCGACCCACAAAGTGCCCGCGCGGTCCTGATAGATCGATCTTATCTCATTATGGCTGATACTGTGAGGATCACCTGAGTCGTGACTGTATCTCGTGAATTTTCCCGTCTTCCGGTCGAGTCTTCCGATCCCTCTGTGAGTACCCACCCAGATCGTATTCGAACTGTCTTTGAATACCACTCTGACAATATTGCTGTTTATGCTTTCGTCGTCGTCGGGATCGTTTAAAAAGTGCGTGTATTTCCCGGTTTTTCGGTCAAACCTGTTTAATCCTCCGCCATGCGTTCCGATCCACAGGATACCGCCGTCGTCTTCGAGGATAGACCAGACGATCCCTTCGTTCAGTCCGTCCGGGACTGAGGGGTTCGGCCTGTAGACATTGAATTTGCTGAGTCTCGTGTTGAAACTGCTCGTCCCGTTCCCGTAGGTACCGAGCCAGATGACCCCAGACCTGTCTTCAAAGATATCGTATATCTCGTCATAGCCGATACTGGTCGGGTCAGTCGGATCGTTTATATAATGGAAGAAATTATCATTCTTCCTGTTGTAGAGATTAAGCCCTCCGCCCTTGGTGGCGATCCAAAGGGAGCCATATCCGTCTTCATAGATCGCGTAGACATTATTGCTGCTGAGGCTTGCCGGGTCGTCAGGATCATTCCTGTATCTCGTGAATCTTTCCTTACCGGCGTCGAGCCTGTTCAGGCCTCCTCCGATCGTTCCAACCCAAAGGGTGCCGGATCTGTCTCTAAAGATAGACCTTACGGAGTTGTTGCTCAGAGAAGAAGGGTCTCCTGGGTCGTTCATGTAGCGTTTCAGGACTTTTCCGTTTTCATCGGTGCAGCTGAGGCCTTTGCCGCCGTGTCCTATCCACATCCTGCCGTCATTATCCTCATAGATGTCAAGAACTGCTGATCTGTTCTCTCCCGACTCACTTGCCGGATCATAGAGATATCTGGAAAAAGAATCACTGGCTCGGTCATAACGGTCGATTCCTCTGTCTGTTCCTATCCAGAGGGCTCCTGAATGGTCCTTATGCAGGACATTGATATTATTGTGGCTGATGCTCGTGTCATCTTTCGGGTCATTGACAAACAGCTTGAACCTTCCGGTATGCGGATCATACCTGTTGAGCCCTCCATGGAAAGTGCCGATCCAGAGATACCCCTGGTCGTCCTCGCAGACGGAAAGTATGTGGTTGTAACTGAGGCTGTTTGCGTCCTCGGGATCGTTCACCATCACGGTGAAATCGTAGCCGTCGTACTTATTAAGCCCTGATTCTGTTCCCAGCCATAGAAACCCTTTACGGTCCTGTATGATACATTCGACGATGCTCTGGGATAATCCTTCCTCTATCGATATCTGCTTGAATTTGATGCCTGGAGCGCGATCCATTTGAGGATCAGCTGTTGTCTTGGATGGCGTGATCAAAAGCAGAATCAAAAAAACGGAGGCGGTCATCGCGCAACCGAGCATACGCAGCAGTCCGGTAAGCCGTCTCGCCGTAAGCGGCGGATCGCGGAGGTCAATGCGGGCTTGAGAAGATCCAGAGCTACTTTTAATTGCTGCAGTCCTTTTCACGAGTTTTTTGGACCAAGGCTGTCGATTACCGTATATTAAACTCTCACTACTATATATACGATTTTCAGGAATGTAAAGTTCCTTCCTGCGGGAGAGGGCACCTTTTCGCAATCAAGCTGGAACTGCTTTATTTATATATTATTAGTGATGATTCGATCATTCCTGTTGTAAGAGGATTCCTGCCGATGTATCTTTGAACCCGATAACGGTTCAGAAAAATGTGAAATCCCGGGGAGTCCTGCCTATGTCATACAAGTATATCGTCAGGTTAAGCGGTTCGAGCAATCATGGGTTCAAACAGGCTGCCAGAATACTTGCCGAGGCGGCTGCGATCTACGGCAACAGGTTCGCTTCGGAGAGTGCTTCATTCGGACCTGAAGCAAGAAGCAGCACCGCCAGGGCGGAAGTAATAATCTCGGATGAAGCTATAGACTGCCCGAAGATCGAAGCTGTCGACTTTCTCCTTGTGATGACGCAGGAGGCATTCGATAAATATATCGATGATCTTTCTCCGGAAGGTATTGTCGTGGCAGATAGCGATATCGAGGTCGGGGAAGAGTATTCGATAAAAAACCTTTTTCGGATCCCTTTTTTGGATACTGTTAAAATCGATGTGGAGAAGTACTCGATGATCAACATATTCGTTCTCGGAGTCTTTTCCGCTCTGTCTGATGTAGTCGAAGAAAAAGCGATAAGGCTGGCTGTCATGGCCAGGGCTCCTAAGTTATCGGAAGAAAACTATCTAAGTGCGTTTAAGGCCGGGATAAAGGCGGGGGATCGACTTGTTTCCGGAACAAAAGGCTGATACCGGCAAGTGCCGAGAAAGATCTTTGCATGAAGGATCAATTCACAAGACTTACAGAAAAGACTGAGAAACTCGGCAACTACAATCACAAGTATCTCCATGTCATATCGAAAAGCATAGATCGCCTGACAGCAGCTCTCGAGCGTGACGGGGTCAGGGACAGAGTACATCTCTGGAGCTATTCGCTGGAGATATCTGCCGAGATGGATACGATCCTGCAGGTAGCGGGCGGCAGGCAGGAGGCCCTGGACTTTCTTGGATGTTACTATGCTTTGCAGTTTCTGCATATGAACCTCAGGATGATCGATATTGTCAAACTCGAGATCGCGTCAAGCAGAGAACTGGTCAGAATAAGCAGAAAATTCATGCTCGAATCGGGAAGGATGTTTCGTTTTCTTACAAGGGACTATATGAAGCGCCTTCTGGATCTTTTTCTCGAAGGGAAAGATCATCCCGAGTTCGTGGTACTTGGCGTAGGCACCAGGGCTGACCAGGATGATATCGACCTGGGCATCGTCTACAGCGGAGCGGGGGATGTGGAGAACCTTAATCATGCGATCGGCCAGCTCAGCAGCCAGATGTTCAAGACTGCCACGCGCCTTCATTTCCACCTTTCCGAATATATCGGCGGAAAATCTCTAAGCGCGTCGATCGAAGAGTATGAAGAGGTCCTTGACAACAACGTCTATAATTTCATCATAGTCAGTGAGATGATAGGGGCTGCCAATATCCTGGGCAGCCATTCTCTTTTTGAAGAATTCAAGAAGAGGGTGACCGACCGGTTCTATTTTGACCCCGAAAACAGTATGAACCGTTTCCATGAGGGTTTTCTCAGGGGAATACTCGGAGAGATAAAATCGGTTCTTTCCAGCCCGAAATCCAAAGAGAGCATAAATCCCAAGGAAGATGCGCTTCGTTCCATCAGGGGACTGCTTTCCGCGCTGAAGCTTGTCTATGGAATAGAAAAACTCAATGCTTGGGAGATCATCGATGAACTCAAGACATTAAACCCGGAACGAGAAAAACAGTATGATGATATTGAACGAACGCTCAGCTTTTTTGAACTTTTCAGGCATCTCTACCAGATAATGGTCGCCCAGGACGAGGAGATCACTCTCAGCGAACCTTGTATTGCGGAGATGGTCGCGGTCATAGCGGAAATGCTCGGGTTCGAGGATCGTGGTGTCGTTACGGCCGAAGATTTCATGCTTGTCGATTATTACAACTCTCTGGAGGATTGTTACGAAGCGATAGGGTTTCTGAGCGAAGACCTTAAGAACCATCTGCGCGGTATAAGCGTGTACCGTCCGATATTTTCCGGCGACCGCCGCAAATCTCCCGGGTACAAAGGTAACCTTGCTGTCGATTTTCTGAGGGCTTCTTCATTTTCGGAAGGGATCACATATTGGGATGATTTTCTGGAGGAGTTAAACGGTGAGACTAATCTTTTCTATGACGAATTCGTGGAGAGTTTCAGGGAGTTGCCTGAAAGCCTTCTGAAGAAAGTGGCACGCGGTTATATTTCGAATACTGTGTATGAACCGACTCCTATCCTGAGATTCCTTACAGTCCTTGGCAAAAAGGCTGCGACAGATGAATCGAGAAAGATCTTTGACCTGCTGAGCGGAATATTTATCGATCAGCTGAGCGAACTTCCAAGCGTCTCTGATTCGCTTTCGAGAATTACCAGCTCGCAATCGGGGACCCTGAATAATTTTCTCGCTTTGCTCGACTATGAATCTCTTGGACGATTCATATCGATCATCGAAAAGGAGCCGGCTATTCCTGAACTTCTCCCATACCATAAACGGCTTCTCAGCCTGTCGAATATCCATTATCAAAGCAGTCATTTTTTTAAAAGGCACTTCCATTCGATCTTGAACAAGTATCCCGTCTTCATAAAGAACCTGTATAATGACGAGAAATTAAAAGAGATTACCAAAGGGTTCTACAGCGATATTACGTCACTTCCAACGATCGAGAGAAGGATCGAACGTATAGGCGATTATTATGATATGGAATTTGTCAGGGTCAGCCTTCTGACGCTTGCCGGAGCGGGAAGCGGACAGACCGATGCCGAGTTTACTGAGTTCTGCGACAACTATACTCACGCGCTTCATGAGTACTGCCAGCAGGATATTCACAGATCCCTGGGTTATTCCATATATTCGCACGATATGTTCGCTCTTTACGCTACAGGAGGGCATGCTCGCGAACAGGGTTTCGATGACGATTATGATATGATCGCAATCCTTGATTCAAGCGATGATGAGATCATCTACTACTGCAACAAGATCGTAACGAAGATGAATTCCCAGATTCTCAAAAGGGGGATCCTGCCTCATCACAGGCTATCCGAACAGTTCGGGAGTTATGTCATAAGCCTCGACCAGCTCGCAGAGTTTCTGAGCGGGGATATCGATAGCGTGCTGGTTGAGCTCTCTCAGATCCTCGGATCGAGGATGCTTGTCGGAACAAAAAAACTCGGCAAGAAGCTCATGGAGGATATAATCGTTCCGTTTATCTTCGAAAGAGACAGTGAATTCATAGAATTATTGATAGAGGAGATGGTCGCAAGGCACGCGCTTGAAGATGAGGAAATAAGGAGAAATATCAAGGAATGCAGGGGAGGTCAGCGTGACATTGAGATGCTGCTTCTTATATATAAGGCAAGATACAAGTTCAGGGATCCTTTATCAGCCAGACTTTTCGGCAGCCTTTCGGGGCTTGATCCTGCAAGACGCGATGATTTCAGTTATCTGGAAGAACATCTGAAATTTATTAAGAATCTCAGAGACCTTTATCGTCTGAAAGTAGCTGCTCATGATGTCATAGAAGTGGAATATCTTCCCGAGGTGGCGTCAAGTATGGGCTATGGCGCCGGAAGCAGCGCCGCTGAAAGGCTTTTCGGAGATTTTATCTCAAGGACAGACAGGGCGATGGAAGTGATAATAAGGCTTATGGCAGGGATATGGTCCTGATCCCGGGAGTCTGTCAGGGGAAGTATAAGCGGGCCCCTGCGAAACGATGCTCAGCCCTTTTCTGGCGTGACCGCGAGATCCTTTCTTGACCCGAATCTTTCCGCATATGCTCGGGCGAGTTCGGCGCCGAACAGGAATACCATGGCCGACCAGTATACCCAGAGCAGCAGGATGACGAGTGATCCGGCTGCTCCGTAAAGGGATGTGACTATCGTCCGTTGCAGATAGACCTCGATGAGTCTCTCACTTATCAGGAACAGAACAGATGTGAAAGCGGCCCCGAACCATACGTCGCTCCAATCTATTTTTAGATTCGGTATCACTTTGAAAAGGATCGCAAGAAGGAAAGTAAGGACAAAAGGTGATAGAAGCATCGGGATACGAGGGAGAAATCCGGCGACTTCGGGAAAAGATTCAAGAAGCAGTTTCTCCGGGATCACGGTCAGGGCTCCGAACAGAATTGAAGCATACAGCCAGACCCCCAGGCATACGACCATCAAAAATGCAAAGAGATGTCTTCTTATCGTCCATATTATCATTTTGGAAACCCCGTGCTTACGGCTGGGATTCTTGCCCCAGATCCTGTTAAGCGAGATGATAAGCTGCTGGAATACTCCGGAAGCAAAGATAACGAGAAGAAGGAGAGAACCTGAACCGGCTGCTATATTTGCCGCTCTGCTCTCATGAGTGCTGCGTATGACAGTCTGGACTGCTATCGACGCTTTCTCGCCGATCGATTCGTGTAGCTGGGTGACGATTTCGTTTTCCACGGCATCGTTTCCGAAAAGGATGCTTATGACTCCTACCAGGATGATCAGAAGGGGAGCCAGAGAAAGGACAGCGTGAAACGCCAGGGCGGCAGCCATCGACGGGACGTCGTCTCGAGCCCAGCCCCTTCCTGCGTCCTTAAAAAGCGAAGAATATGATCTTATCGATCTGAAGGTCATGAATCTTTCCCGTCATCATCTGTAATGCTTCATATCACGATGCTATAGAGTAGATCCTTCCCGGAAAGTCTCTTACACTCGTGAAATATTGAGTTGACTTTACAGGTTTTATTCTTCTATATACTTCATTGAAGTATCGATGGCAAGATATCGATAAGAGTTGAATACCGGAGGAAGCCTGTGACGGGTTATGAGAAAAGCAGCCAGATACTGAAAGCCTTGGCGCATCCGGTACGTATGGAAATAATAGACCGTCTGGAAAAAAACGGCTGTAATGTCTCAAAGATCCAGGAAAATCTTGGTCTTCCGCAGTCGACTATCTCTCAACATCTTAAAGTAATGAAGAACGCCGGCATACTATCCAGCCACCGGAAAGGGACGACTGTGTGTTACAGGATAGAGATAAAGGAAATACGGAAGATTTTAAGTATGCTCTCCGGGATCTGATCTTTTTTTGAATGTATCTATCGTATTATCTGAATAGAAAGATAAAATAGTGCTTGAATCTCTTGATGTATCGATGATAGTATCCACGCTTAAAATTCAGTGCAGGTCCGGCTTTCGAGCAGAGTATGCTGCGGCAGGAGAAGTCAGAGTTTCCTAACTGTGAAGGAGGGTATCGAATGGATATCAAGATTGATAAGACACTGGACTGCAAGGGGCTTTCGTGTCCCATGCCGATCCTCAAACTGGCAAAAGAAATGAAGGGTATGGATGGCGGACAGGTACTTGAACTTCTTGGTACCGATCCAGGTTCAAAGGGAGACATTCCAGGATGGTGTGAAAAGACCGGTAATGAGTTCCTCGGTCTTGAGGAAGAAGAAGGCGTCAGTAAATTCTATATTCGCAAAGCCTGATCTGTTCTTTAACCCGGAAGCGCGAGAAGCCGCGAAGCTCCGGACTATAAAGGAGAGAGGTCTATGGGAGAAAAAGAAAGTGGTGCCTGGCGCCAGTTATGGGCGACGTTTTTCAGCAAGACATGGCCTGTTTGGGTAGGCGGGATCTTGCTGGCATTTCTTAATGTGACACTGTTTCTGGTCAAATCCCCATGGGGAGGAAGCGGAACCTACATTAACTGGGGAGAAAACTTCTACAAGGCAACAGGCCTCTTTGGTATCAGCGGCGGTGTCAAGCCGGTATTTTCTCATCTATACGGACTGCTTGGTCTGCTTACTCTTCTCGGAGCATTTGCAGGCGCCCTGTTCGGCCGGGAATTCGCTATCAGGATCCCGCCCGCCGGAGAGATGTTCAAAGGCTTTCTGGGTGGAGTATTGATGGCACTTGGAGCTACCCTCGGAATAGGGTGCACTATTGGCGGGTTTCTCAGCGGATGGGCGGCACTCTCCGGTGGTGGGATAGTCCTTGCTGTCGGGTTTATGATCGGCACCTACATCGCACTCCGCTATCTTATATGGGAGATGGAACATCTTCCGAAGATGAGCATGGGAAAGACCTATACTTTTCTGGCCGCGAAAAGCACCTCCGGAAACTGGCAGCCTGTATTCGGTGTCCTCCTCACTGTCGCTCTCATTGCGGGATCTGCAGTATACTACAAAAACGATAATGTATTTTCGATGTTTGCTCTTATAGGTCTGTTGATGGGGATCATTCTTCAGCGATCGAGGTTCTGCATCGTAAGAGCGTTCCGTGAACCTTTCATGACTGGTGAGTCAGAAGCTCCGGTCGGTGTAATGGCGGCGCTTGTCGTTGGAATAATTGGTTTTACAGTCATAAAATATATGGGTGTCGGGACATCGACTCCGGGAGCTGCACGCGCCCTTGCCATGACGTGGGTCTATCCGCATTTCTGGCTTAGAGCTCTTATAGGAGGAACGATATTCGGCCTTGGGATGACAGTCGCTGGCGGCTGTGCTGTCGGGACCCTCTGGCGCGCAGGAGAAGGCCACGTAAAATTGTGGTTAGCCGCTATCGGATTTTTGCTCTTTGCTCCGATTGCAAAGAAATTTATCGTCCCGGGGTTCTCGCATATGCTTCCCGAATGGGCGAAACAGAAGCTGTTCCTGCCGGATAAATTCGGTTATGGCGGTGCCGTCCTGATATTCCTTGTGCTAATAGCGTTATGGTACGCATTTGTAAAATGGAATGAAAAAACCGGTAAATTTTCTGCTGTCTAAGATGAGGTGAAGATCATGAAGATCATAAATACGATTTTTCTAACCGTCCTGATAGCGTCAATAGCCGGATGCGGAGGTGCAGGTATTGACGGAAGGGCACCGAAGCTTTATGCGGATGCCAAACAGATGGTCCGTGAGGCACAGGCCGGAGTGGACCAGATAAATATCGACGAGTTCAAGGCCAAGATGGAAAGCGACGATGTCTTTTTCATCATCGATGTTCGTGAGCCCTACGAGTATGACGAGGACAATATCCCCGGTTCGGTGAATATTCCACGAGGTCTTCTTGAATTTCAGATCGCAGACAAGAAATTCTGGGACGCCGAGGGGCTTTTCGCCCCTGAGAAGGGTGAAGAGATAATAGTGTACGGATACAAGATCGAACGCGGACCTCTTGCTGCCGAGTCTCTGGTAAAACTCGGATTTACGAATGTAAAGGACCTCTATGGCGGCTGGGTCGTATGGGAAAAGGGTCCCGAAGCTCTTGAAGTCGAAGAAGAGGTCGTGGAAGAAGGGGGTTGCGGAGGTTGATCTTCCGGCAATCTCTTCAAAAAAGACTTTTAACAGACAGTAAGCTGTAATTTCTATCTCTAAAGGAGGTGCTGTATTTCCCGTTGGATATAACGGGTGTTTTAACCGATCGGATTAATGACCCGTTATAGTGTTGAGAAGAGAGTTGAAGCATGGAAATCTTAAAGGAGTATCAGATGTTCAACAAAGTAAAGTGGTTTACCGTTTTGATGGTCGTGACAGCCGTCTTCTTTGTCGGCTGCAGCGAGGACACGACAAAGCCGGTCGATTCAGGTTCGATACTGAGAGCATACCTTGATGATAATGATCTTGATCTTGATAATATCCTTACAAGCTGGATCATTGCTGCCGGAGATGTTTATCCTGACCAGGCCGATTATTATATAATGGATCTGCGTGCCCCCGAGCATTTTGCCCTGGGAAGGATCCCCGGTTCAGTCAATACGACCCTCGGTACGATCGTTGCCGATGCTGCGGCTAATACAGATAATGATCCCATCCTTATAGTATGTTATACCGGTCAGAGCGCATCCCACGCGCTGGTCGCCCTTCGTCTCAGCGGATACCCTGACTGTAAAGTCCTTATGTTCGGTTTCAGCTCCTGGAGCAATGATTTCGACAGCTGGACAGCGAATACAAGCAGCTTTGCCGTCGGAGACGATAATTGGACGACCGATCCTGTTGCCGTCGCTGGAAGCTATTCATACCCCTCGATCAGTGCTACCGCGACCACCGGGGCAGGCATTCTTGCAGAGCGCGTAGCTGCCATGACTGCCGGCGGCTTCAAGGGTGTGGCGGCGTCCGCCGTTGTGACGACTCCTGCATCTTATTATATCAACAATTACTGGGACCAGACAGATGTTGACACTTACGGACATATTGAAGGTGCCTACAGGATAAAACCTCTTACGATTGCCGGAGACGAGTTTGAGAACCTCGATCCGGATGAGACTATTGTGACCTATTGCTGGACCGGCCAGACATCGTCAGTGATCACTGCCTACCTGACGGTCCTCGGTTACGACGCAGTCAGCCTGAAATTCGGTGCAAACGGGATGATCTTTAGCGAACTGCTTGCGCACACTTGGCCCGGATCGGCGACGACATACCCTGTTGAATCCGATTAAAAGACTTTTTTCCGGAAGATGAAGAAAACGAAGTTTTGCAGTTAGATGAACCGGGAAAGAAAGAGGGTTTTCTTTCCCACAGAACAAGGAGAGGGAATGCGAAAAATCATGCTATTCCTGCTGGTCTCGTTTCTGGCCGTGCCGATGACGGTTCACGCCCAGGGATGTATGGATGCCGGTTCCGATGAGGGCGTAAATGTCGTAGGTTTTTTTCAGCCTCAGCTTAATTATTGCCCCCGTCCGGATGCAGATGATGAGGAACTGACGTTCACATTCAACAGAGCGAGGCTCGGGGTTGTCGGTAATGTTCCTTACGATATCAGTTATTACCTTATGATGGAGTTCGGCCCTTTTAAGGAAGATTCACCCTACCTGCTCGATGCGTTCATCACCTATACGCGTTTCGGCGAAAAGGCCAAGATCTCCTTCGGACAGTTCAAACAGCCGTTCGGTATGGAAAGAAATACATCATGTTCAGGCCTTTATACGGTTAACAGATCCAAGGTAACGGAGACACTGGCGATGGACAGGGATATGGGTATCATGGTCCTTGGTAAATTGGGCGGAAAGTTCAACTATAACCTGGCTCTTATGAATGGTACCGGTATCAACTCCGAAGACGACAACGTAGGAAAGGATATTGTCGGCAGAGTCTCCTATGCTCCGCTCGATCTCGTTACGGTCGGGTCAGGATTCAGATATGGCAAGGCTCCGAACACAGATCCGAATATGGATGATGATAAATTCACCCGCTTCAGTACTGACTTCACTGTTAATTACCGGGAATTCATGCTCCAGGGCGAATATATCTACGGTAAAGACGAAGGTTCGTATACTACTGGCGGCGGGTGCAGCCCCGAACCTTTGGTGACTCATACCGGCAGTGTTGAAAGACAGGGCTTTTTCCTGACAGCTCTCTATGAGACAAAATGGAATCTGCAGCCTGTTTACAAATATGAACTGTACGATCCAGATATGGACTCGGAAGTGGATATCCAGCATTTCCATACTCTCGGCTTCAACTATTTCATAAATGAATGGACCAGGATCCAGGTCAATTATGTGCGGGGGATAGAAGAGCAGGTACCTGCAATGGATAACGACGCGTTCTATATCCAGATGCAGGTAAAATTCATGTAAGCAGATAGACAGTTTCGAGAAATCATTAAAGGGGGGCGATATGAAGATAAAATTGACTTTCGCTGCATTGCTTGCTTTTGCCATGATCTTTGCGCAGGTTGTGAGCGCTCAGGTCATTTCAGTCGAAGAATTGTCCGCGATGATAGAAAAGGGCGATGTGATCGTCGTTTCGGCAAGGAATTCCGCCGATTATGCGAAGGTGCATCTTCCTGGGGCGATAAATCTCTGGCACAAGGATTTCTATAAGGAGGGGGATATTAAGGCTCTCTGCAAATCCCCCGATGAGATCGCTGCGATCCTCGGCGCAAAAGGGATCGATCCTGACAAGACTATCGTTGTCTATGATGACGGAAAGGGCAAATCTGCCGGGAGGATCTACTGGATCCTCAAGTATATGGGATGCAAGGATGTAAGGATCCTTGACGGCCATATGAAGATGTGGAGAAAAGGCAGAAAACCTGTCACAAAAAAAGCGACTGAAGTTGCGGCGCTGAAGTATACGGGAGTAGTAAATCCAGCTTTCTGCGCATGTACGAAAGATGTGAAAGCTTGTATCGGAAATGCAGCAGTTGTGCTTGTAGACGTCAGGGCTAAAGACGAATTTGACGGGGAAAAAGGCGATCTTGAGAGAAAAGGACATATTCCAGGCGCGATCCATTTTGATTTTTCAAATGTCCTGAATGAAGACGGCACTTTCAAGGGAAAGGCTGAACTCAAGAAAGCATTTTCCGAGGCCGGAATAACTCCCGAAAAAGAAGCGATCCTATACTGTGAAAGCAGTGTCCGCGCAGGTATCGTATTTATGGCTCTGACTTCTATTCTCGAGTATCCCAATGTCAAGGTTTATGACGGAGCGATGTACGAATGGACTGCGGACCCGGAAAACCCGGTAGAATAGATTTGTTGGGTGAAATTGAAAGGAGTCAGTCTAGATGGGAAAGACAGCAATCACTGTTAATGGTACTGCCGCGAGCAACATCTTTCCGGCGATCATTATCGGTGTCTCGGCGGCTGCTACAGGTGATGAAGTGATCTTGTTCTTCACGCCAGGAGGCGCCCCCAACATGGTGAAAGGGGCCCTGGAAAAGATCAACGAAGAGACGGAAAATATGCCGGATCTTATGGAGATGTATGAAGGCCTGAAAATGCTTGGAGCCAAGTTCCTTGTCTGCGAGCTTGCTTTCGGTGTCCACGGTTTCACCGAAGAAGATCTCAGGGAAGGTTCAGAGGTAGTCGGCGCGACGACATTTGTCGGTGCCGCTCAGGGAGCTGAACTTACACTTTCATTTTAATTCGCCCTGAATGGAAAGGAGTTGCGTGATATGGCAACTGTAGAACTGGATACGAATGGTCTGAAGTGCCCGCAGCCGATTCTCAAGGTCATGGCACTGATACCTACTCTCAAAGCAGGAGATATTCTCGAGATCAAGGCCGATTGTCCTTCATTTCCTCCGGATATAAAGGCATGGGCTGAGAAAACGGGAAAAGCTCTGTTAATGTGTTCAACGGACGGAGAAGGGAAACACACTGCCCAGATCCAGCTGTAATAGTATCCGAAGGTGGAGCGTTCCGGTAGCGATCAGGGCTCCGGGACTCCCCGGAACTCTTCACCTTCTTTTTGCTGACGCTCAGGAAGATGCGGGAGAAGATGGATAAAAAGGTGAAAAAGGAGTTTGATCCGAAGATTGTAGGATTCCTCTGTAACTGGTGCACGTATGCTGCCGCCGATCTTGCCGGTTCTTCGAAGATGGAGATCTCTCCGGCCCTCTCGGTAGTAAGGGTGATGTGTTCCAGCAGGGTCGATCACAATCTTGTCCTCACAACCTTTTTTAATGGAGCCGACGGGATATTGATCGCAGGATGCCATCCCGGAGACTGCCATTACGGTGAAGGGAATTACTACGCGAGGCGAAGATACGCTCTTCTCAAGAAGGTCACAGAATCTCTTGGTCTCGAATCTGAAAGATTGCAACTTACCTGGATATCCGCCTCTGAGGGTAACAGGTATGCGGAGGTCGTTAACAGCTTTACTGAAAAGATCGCGAAACTGGGACCCAGTCCCATAAACTGCAGATCCGATCTATGACAGAGGATTATATTACGATGAACCGTTCTGATAATGTCCTGATAATCGGAGCGGGGCTGGCAGGGATGAAAGCCGGCCTCCTTCTCGCTCACGCCGGAAAAAAGGTATACCTTGTCGAAAGCCTTCCTCTTATCGGAGGGAAGGTCATAAAGAACGAGGAATCATTCCCTAATCTCGAATGTTCGACATGCATGGTAGCTCCTGTCCAGCAGGACGTCCTTCAGAATCCCAATATTGAGACCTTGACGCACAGCGCGGTAGAGAAGATCGAAGGAGAAGCCGGGAATTTCAGGGCCGTCATAAAGAAGTCGGCGAGATATGTGAGTATGACGGATTGTATCGGTTGCGGGATGTGTTTTGATCCCTGCCCTGTCTCACTGAAAAACGCGTGGGAAGAAGATCTCGGAGAAAGAAAAGCGATATATGTCCCGTGTGCCGGCGCGCTTCCTAACGTTCCCGTTATAGATCCCGATCAATGCCTTCAGCTTAACGGGCAGCAGGAATGCAGTGCCTGCGCCGATTCGTGTATGTTCGGGGCTATTAAACTGGATGATAAGGATGAAACGATCGAGGTCGATATAGGTGCTGTCATCATTTCTACCGGGGCTGAGACCTTCGACGCATCGAAGCTTCCGGAACTGGGGTATGGGAAGTATCCAGGAGTATATACCCCGTTTGAATTTGAACGTCTGTTCGCGTCGAACGGTCCGACACTTGGTGAATTGACTATCAGGGATTCTGAAAAAACTCCCGGAAAAATAGCGATAATACACTGCGTGGGACGGCAGCAGGTAGGATACTGCTCGAGTGTCTGCTGTATGTATTCGCTGAAGTTCGCTCATTTTATCAAGTCTAAACTTCCTGATGCCGAGATATTCAACATTCATTCAGATATATGCCTTCCTGATAAAAACTATCAGAAGTTTTTTAATAAAGTCAAAGAATCAGATACCACACTGATCTATTCCCCGTCTCCAGAGGAAAGCAAGGTGTCGCAAAACGGTTCGGGCCTGAAAGTCGTTTATACTGGAGCCGATGGGAAAGAACAGCATGTAGAAGCGGATATGGTGATCCTTTCAGGGGCGGTCATTCCGCATCCGGAAGGATCGTCAGTTGCCACGATCGCCGGCCTGAATCTTGATTCATACGGGTTTTTTGAAGCCGGGAAGGATGATATCGGTTCGGTACATACTTCCAGGGAAGGGGTGTTTGTCGCCGGTTCAGCTGAAGGCCCCAAGGATATTCAAAGCTCGGTGATCCAGGCCGAATCGGCAGCGGGCCAGGTCATGATCTGCCTGGGAGAGGTCAATAGATGAAAGCAAAAGTCGGAGTCTACGTCTGTGAGTGCGGGCCGAATATAGCGAGTAAAGTCGATCTCGACAGGATCCTGGAGACATTACCCGCTCTGGACGAATACCGGGAGATCGAACTGGTCGTAAAAAAATATGGATTGCTCTGTTCCGCTGACGGAAAGAACTATCTTGAAGAAGAGATAAAAAGCAACGGGTTTACGCATCTTGTCCTCGGAGCGTGTTCTCCGAGGGATCATAACAAGACTTTCATAGGGGTATGCAAGAAGACAGACCTTAATCCATACCTGTACAAGATCATTAATATTCGGGAACACTGCGCCTGGATCATCCCCGACAAAGAAAAAGCCACGGAAAAAGCGATCTCATATTTAAGGGGAGGGATCAACAGGGTCCTTTACCAGTCGTCTCTTTTTGAAAAACAGCTGGATATCGATCCGGATGTAGTCGTAATAGGAGGAGGGATCGCCGGGATTGAGACTGCTCTTTCACTTGCCGGCGAGAAAAGAAATATCTATCTGATCGAAAAATCGGGAAAGATCGGAGGCAAGTCGTCACGGTTCAGCAGTCTTCTGCCGAGGCAGGGAAAGGGACTGGCCCTTATTGAAGAAAAGATAGAAAAGGTCAGTGCAAATCCCTTTATAAAGGTTTTCCTCGAGAGCTCGCTTGAAAGCATAATCGGATTTCTCGGCAATTTCGAGATCGTAGTCAAAAGTAAAAATGGAAATACAGATATTAAAGCGGGCGCGATAGTCGTTGCTTCAGGATACGGCCTGATCGATCCTTTGTCTTCGGAATCGCACAGCTATTCCGAATCGGATGATGTCTATACCTCGCTTGAGATAGAAGAGATGCTAAAAGAGCATGGGAAGATCATGACGAAGTCGGGAAAAGAACCTGCTTCTGTCGCTCTTGTCCACTGCGTAGGCAGGGAAGAAAAGGGATACTGTTCGCGGATCTGCTGCAATTATATGATCAAGATCGCACGCTATCTTAAGGATCAGTCAGACGCAATAAAAGTCACTGAGTTTCACAAGGGACTCTGTATGCCTGACAAGGGAGACCAGTCTTTCCATAAAGCAATGGCTGAGAGGGGGGTCGAATTCAGGAGGATACAGAAGATCACACAGGATGGGACAAAGATTTCATTTACCGGAATGGACGGCAGCCCCGGTAATGCCGACTTCGATATGGTGATCCTGGCTCCGGCCATCGTTCCTTCCGAAGATACAGATTCTCTCGCTGAATTGCTCGAAATACCGGTAAGTGAGACCGGTTTCTTTCAGGAGATGCACCAGACGACCGATCCAGTGGCTACTTCGATCGACGGGATTTTCGTGGTAGGAGCGGCGCATAGCCCAAAGGGAATAACAGACTCGATCTTTTTTGCACAGGCTGCTGCGGGAAGGATCCTCACGCATCTTATTCCTGGAGAAAAGATAGTACCTGAGGTCAAGGTGACAGAGGTGCTTGAAGCGTTCTGTACCGGATGTCAGAATTGTCTCGATGTCTGTGTTTACGGAGCGATCTCTTATGATGAATCCAAAGGAGTCTCTGTCGTAAACGAGGTCGTATGCCGGGGATGCGGAAACTGTTTCGGCAGTTGTCCATCCGGGGCCCTTAGAACGAAACATTTTACAAATCCGCAACTTTATCAGGAAGTAAGAGAAGCGATAAGATGATCAGTTTTATGAGCGGTTTTTGCGGATTTTATCTGAACGAAGACAATAGATACTGAAAGGCAGTGGGATGAACGATACCGAAAGATCTGCAGCAAGGATGAGATCACCGGAGGGGATCAGGGGATCTCTCCATGATTTTCTGAAAATCGCTGTAGATAAGGGCGCCGTAGACTCAGTACTCGCTCCTGTGAAGGTCCCTGCCGAAAATTCCTACGCCTGGATCCTCATGAATGATCCCGCGGTAATCGAGAGTGCTTCGCCGGTTGCTCCTGTCATGCCTGTGCAGGGGGCTAAAGCCCTGAAGAGCCTTACAAGAAAGGGTAAGGGTGAATCAAGGATCCTGGCCGTTATGAGGCCGTGCGAGATCCGTGCAGGTATAGAGCTTATGAAACTTAACCAGGTGCACTTCGATAATATTGTTTTGGTGAGCTATGATTGTCCCGGGGCTGTCCCTTTTCAGGATTATGTGAAGGATCCCGGTTTTTCCGAGGAATCATTCGGAAAGATGATCGCATCCGGCAGGCCGGGAGAAGAAAATATAAAACCAGCATGCGGGATATGCACCGAATTCTCGATCGTCGATTCTGATATACATTTCGGATATTTCGGCGTCGATGAGGGATCCGCTTTCGTTATTCCTGTATCTGAACAAGGAGCGGAGCTCCTCGACGCGATCGGGCTTGACAGGGATGCGAAGATCGCGGATTGGGAGTCGGAAATCTCATCGATCAGGGACAAAAGGACAAAGAAGAGGACTGAGACTCTTTCAGCTGCCGGAGAGAGGATCAAGGGACTTGATGGATTGATAAATGCTTTTAGAAAATGTATCGGCTGCCATAATTGCATGAGTGTCTGTCCGATCTGCTACTGCCGGCAATGCTATTTTGATTCAGAAGTATCAAAAAAGGACCCTGATTTTATCTTTGAGATCGCGGAAAAAAGAGGGGCGATGGCGTTTCCAAGAGACAAGGTCATGTTTCACGCCGGACGGATGACTCATATGAGTCTTTCCTGCGTTTCTTGCGGATTTTGTACAGATGCCTGTCCGACAGGGATTCCTGTAGCGGAAATATTCAGTTATATGGCAGATATTACTCAGCCGACATTCGAATATATCGCGGGGAAAAACAACGGAGAGCCTCTGCCGCTTAGAAAATTCGAAAAAAAGGAACTTCCTCTCGTCCACGAGATTGTCAAGTCTGCCGAAGGAGAGGAGGGTTCTGATGAGTAGGATCACTCTCGAATCGAAGCCTTCGGATGGGGTAAGAGAACTTTTAAGGCACCTTTTGGATAAGGGGAAAGTATCAGCGGTCCTTGCTCCAAGAAGGCTCGATGACGAAGGTTCGCTTGATCTCGGATTTATTACCGATCGGTCGGAGCTCGACAGCATCGATCCCTTTGCTCCCGTAATGATCGCCAACACCGCCCAGGTGCTCTCCATGATAACCCCTTCCAGCTCAAAAATAGCGGTCGTACTGAAACCTTGTGAATTGCGGGGCTTTGTGGAAAGAGTAAAACGGGAGCAGGGTACTCTGGATAATATTCTTACTATCTCCTGCACCTGCGGAGGAGTCTTTCCTTTGCAGAAAGCAGTCGACGGCATTACAGGCGGGATGACTGCGAATTATTATTCCGATCTGTCCTCCGAGAAAATTCATGCCGAGATAAGAGAGACCTGCAAAGCGTGTGAACATTTTATCCCGATCAATTCAGATGTGACCGTATCGCTGGTGGGCGAGAAAGACCTCGATGAAAATTGTCAGATCTATCTGAACAGTAAGTCAGCTTCGGAACTTCTCGAGGGGCTAGGCGGAGAAATTGATAAGAAGGAATATGATCCGGCTATTTCTGCCGGACTTATGAAAAAGCGGCTGGCAGAGAAAGAAAGATTGTTCAATTCGGTCTTCCCCGGAAAGGGGGGTATCGATGCTGTGATCGAGATTTTCGGCAAGTGTGTAGGATGTCATGGATGCAGCCGGGTATGCCCGATCTGCTATTGCGTATCTTGTGATTTTGAATCTATGAATTTTGACAGCGATATCGCCTATTACGAAAAAGAACTCTCACAAAAAGGCGCGTTAAGGCTGCCTCCTGACACGATGCTTTTCCATATCGGAAGAATGATCCACATGAGTTTTTCCTGTGTGGGATGCGGACTTTGTTCCGATGTCTGCCCGGCGGATATTCCAGTCGCGTCGGTATTTAAGAGAACTGGTGATAAGACTGCATCAATTTTTGATTATATCCCAGGCAGGGATCTCGAAGAGGCGATTCCCGTAATGGTCTTTAAGGAAGAGGAATTTTCCCGGTTTGTCGATGAATAGGCTTTACTTCCGGCATTCCCGGAGGCATGGAGACCTGATATGGATAAAAAATATGTTCCAAGGATAACGAGTTTCCTGTGCAAATGGTGTTCTTATACCGGAGCTGACCTTGCCGGAACATCGAGATTGCAGTATCCCACGGCAATAATTCCGATAAAAGTCATGTGTTCAAGCAGAGTAGACCCGGTTTTCATTCTCAGGGCATTTCTCAAAGGTTCTGACGGAGTACTCCTCGGAGGGTGCCATCCGGGTGATTGTCATTATGAGACGGGGAATTATCACACTCGCAGAAGATTCGCCATCGTCAAAACGGTATTTGAATCTCTGGGACTTGAAGCGGAAAGGATCAGGCTGTCATGGATATCCGCTTCAGAGGGGCCGAAGTTTGCCCGTGTAGCAAATGAGTTTACTGAAACGATCATCGCAATGGGTGAAAACCCGGTAAAGAAAAAAATATTCCTTTAAGTTTAAGTATTCGAGGAAGGATCGATGGGTAGTAAAAGGAATTCAGTTCTGATAGTCGGAGCAGGGATAGCAGGCATTCAGGCCGCGCTTGATCTGGCTGAAATGGGTGTGGAAGTCCATCTTGTGGAGGATACTCCCACGATCGGCGGCCGGATGCCCCAGCTGGACAAGACATTTCCTACTAATGACTGCTCGATGTGTATTCTGTCGCCGAAAATGAGTGAATGCGCCAGACATCCAGGAATCCAGATCCACATCCTGTCTAATCTTAAAAACGTGAGCGGAAAGCCTGGTAGATTCAAGTGCACAATACTGGAAAGAGCTAAATATGTAGATCCTGTAAAGTGTGTTGCGTGCGGACTCTGCGAGGATAAATGTCCTGTAAAGATCGAGGATACGTTCGATGTCGGGCTTCGGACAAGAAAAGCTATCTCAAGATATTTTCTGCAGAGCATTCCGGCCGAATATACGATCGATAAGGATAAATGCCTTTATCTGACTAAAGGCGTATGCAGGATATGTGAAAAGACATGCGAGGCCGGAGCTATCAACTATGAAGACAAGGACCGGGAAGTTGAACTTGAGGTCGGCGCCATAATCCTTGCGGCTGGAATAGATCCTTTCGACCCGATCGGTTTCGGGCATTTCGGTTATCACAGATATCCGGATGTAGTCACTTCTCTGGAATTCGAGAGGATGCTTTCGGCTTCAGGCCCGATGGGAGGGCATGTCGTCAGAGCGTCGAACGGAAAAGAGCCTAAAAAACTCGCGTTTATACAGTGTGTCGGTTCGAGGGACGAAGGGATCGATAGAAACTACTGTTCTTCAGCGTGCTGTATGTTTGCTATCAAACAGTCGATAATCGCGAAGGAACATATAAAGGATCTCGATTCGTCGATATTCTATATGGACATAAGGGCTTTTGGAAAAGATTTCGACAAATATTATGAAAAGGCTGAAAAACAGTACGGTGTAAAGTTCAAGAGGTCCAAGGTAGCAGATATCATTGAGACCCCTGAGGGTAAACTGAGACTGAGATACACACTTGAGAAGGGGACTACCCAGTATGAAGAATTCGATATGGTGGTCCTGTCGATAGGGCTTCAGGCGAGGGAGGCGAATCAAAGACTCTCTGAAGACCTTGATATCAGATTGAACGAATTCGGATTCTGCCGGTCAGAGAGATTCAGCCCCCTTATGACTTCCAGAGAAGGTGTCTTTGTATGCGGCGCGATGAATGGACCGAAGGATATTCCTGAATCTGTGGTATCGGCGTCCGGCGCAGTAGCGAACGCGGTACGTTTCCTTGACCTTGAGAGACAGGGACTTCCGACTGCTGATGAATCGATCCCGGAAAAGAATGTCATCGGACAGCGGCCGCGTATAGGCGTTTTTGTCTGCCATTGCGGAATAAATATAGCGGGAGTAGTAGATGTAAAGGATGTGGCTGAATACGCTGGAACTCTTGAAAATGTCGAACACACGGAAGATGTTATGTATGCATGTTCTACAGACTGCCTTGACACGATCAAGAAGAGGATCGAAGAACATGATCTTAACAGGGTGGTCGTCGCTGCCTGTACTCCCAGGACTCACGAACCTCTGTTCAGAGAGACGATAAATGAAGCAGGACTCAACCCGTACCTGTTCGAAATGGCAAATATCAGGGACCAGTGCTCATGGGCGCATATGGATCAGCCTGAACTTGCGACGATCAAATCAAAAGACCTGGTCGAGATGGGGGTAGCGAAATCGAGAGGCCTGCAGCCGCTCGAGAGGCTTCCTATCGAGATCGATCCCAAGGCGCTTGTGATCGGAGGAGGCCTTTCAGGAATGACTTCGGCTCTTTCTCTTGCCGATGCGGGGCATCAGGTCTATCTCATTGAGAAGGAAGATGAGCTCGGGGGCAACCTGAGAAACATTTTCTTCAATTTTGACGATAAGGATCCTCAGGTATTTCTAGGCGATCTGATCAAAAAGGTCAGCAGACATAAGATGATCGAGGTTTTAAAGGGAGCTGAGATAGAAGATATTTCAGGATACATCGGAAATTACAAGACAAGTTTAAAAGCCGGTTCTGGAAAAGAGGGTCGATTACTCGATCATGGAGTCGTCATAGTAGCGACAGGAGGCGAAGAACACAAAACGGAGGAATATCTGCTGGGCAAGAGCTCCAGGATCGTGACACAGGTGGAATTCGAAAGAATGCTTCACGAAAAGGACTTTCCCGCGGGAAAGCTGAAGAATGTTGTGATGATCCAGTGTGTCGGCTCGAGGGAAGAAGGGCGGATGTACTGCAGCAGAATATGCTGCTCGAAAGCAGTCAAAAATGCTCTCGAGTTGAAAAAGGTAAAATCGAAAACGAACGTATATTTCGCCTACCGCGATATAAGGACATACGGTTTCAGCGAGAAATATTATACCGAGCTCCGCGATGAAGGAACGGTTTTTCTCAGGTACACTCCCGACTCGAAGCCGGTGGTCGAATTGATCGATGAGGATGTCACTGACAGCAGGGCAAGGGTCACTGTGTTTGATCCCATAATGGACCGGGATGTAGTCATCGACGCCGACCTTGTGGTGCTTGCCACAGCGATCGACGCCCCTGAAAAGAATGAGGAACTTGCGAAAAAGCTGAAGGTCCCGCTTAACGCCGACGGGATGTTTCTTGAAGCCCACGTTAAGCTCAGGCCTGTGGATTTTGCTACTGAGGGCGTATTTCTCTGCGGCCTGGCGCATAGTCCGAAGGATATGGACGAGTCTCAGGCTCAGGCAAAGGCGGCCGCAAGCAGAGCGCTTACCTTTCTAAACAGAAAAGCTGTTCTTGCAGAGGGTACTATCTGCCAGGTCATGACCGACAGATGCTCAGGCTGCTCCTACTGTGAGTCTATCTGCGCCTATTCAGCGATCGAGGTAGATCCGGAGAAGCTGGTGGCCGTCGTCAACGAGGCTCTCTGCAAAGGATGTGGAGCGTGTGTAGCTTCATGCAGATGCGGTGCTCTTGATCTGAGAGGATTTACCAATCAACAGATGTATTCGGTATTCGATTCTCTTGATCTGGTGATTACCGAGAAGGTTGGAGATTAGATGAGTGAATGGCAGCCGAAGATCCTGGCTATCTTGTGTAACTGGTGTTCATACGCCGGAGCGGATCTGGCGGGAGTATCCAGGATGCAGTATCCCCCTAATGTAAGGGTGGTAAGAATACCATGTTCGGGAAGGGTCGATCCTTTAATGATCCTGAAAGGACTGCAGAGCGGCTTTGATGGCGTTCTGGTATCCGGATGTCATCCCGGCGATTGCCACTATATTTCCGGAAACTTCGTTGCCAGAAGGCGTTTCGCCGTCCTGAAGCCTCTCCTCGAATTTGTCGGCGTCGAGCCCGACAGGGTTCAGTTTTCCTGGATATCCGCGGGAGAAGGAGAAAGGTTCGCGCAGGTAGTAACGAAAGTCACTGAAGATATCCGTAAGATAGGGCCGGCGAAAAGACTGGTCAAGGGAGCATAAAGTGGTAAATGAATTGAGAGAGGCGGCAGGGAAACTTCTGGACGATGGGAAGGTCGATCTTGTGATCGGCTGGGCAAAGGGATCGCTTCCCCTGGCATCGACTCCGGTATTTATCAGTTCATCCGATGAAGCGGATCAGCTTGTTTTTGACTCTACCTGCGGAAACAATCTGACCGTCTATTTTACTAAAGATAATAAAAAGATCTCACGCGACAGAAAAAAGGTGGGGATATTCGTCAAGGGATGTGATTCGCGTTCACTGGTTCTGAATATAACGGAAAAGCAGTTGAAAAGAGAAGATGTAACGATAATCGGAGTGCCCTGTTCCGGCGTGATCGACACAAGAAAAGTGAGAAGAAAGGCGGAGGGCAGGGAAGTCCTTGAATACTCTCAGGATGGGGATACCGTTACCATAAAAGGGAAAGAGTTCGAACTATCGGTCCCGCTTGAGGAATTACTCAGCAATGCATGCCTTTCGTGTCTCAGAAAGGATGCTGAGGAATATGATCTGTTTATCGGGGAACCCCGGAAATTCAGCGGAGAATCAGATCCCTATTCAGATATAGAAGAATATGAAAACCTTTCCGCCGACGAGAGATGGGAGAGGATGAATGAGGAATATTCAAAGTGTATAAGGTGCTATGCCTGCAGGAATGTTTGTCCTTCGTGTTACTGCAACGTCTGCTTTGTCGATCAGAATGACCCTCAGTGGATCGGCAAGACTCCGGAAATCACCGACACGATGATCTTCCATATTATCAGAAACCTGCATATCGCCGGGAGATGCGTGGAGTGCGGAGCGTGCGAAAGGGCATGTCCCATGGATATAAGGCTGTTGTACCTGAACAGGAAAGTCGCTAAAGAAGTAAGAGAAAGGTTCGGAAGCGATACGGGAACAGACCTGGATCAAAAACCGGCTATGGCCGATTTCAGGGAAGATGAGAACCAGGATTTTATTATGGGGTAGGAAAGATGATCAGGATCAAGAAAGAAAATATCAGCGGATTCATTGAAGGCCTGATGTCGGATTACGTCCTGTTCGCTCCTGTGAAAGACGGGGAGACGGTTTCGTTCAGGAAGATAGAATCAGCGGATAGTATTGCAGAAGATTATATGAATACAGATAAATCGCCCAAGGATATCTTTTTTCCTCCTGCCGAGGTCCTTTTCAGCTTTGACTCGGGAGAGATCACGAAGAATGAATGCAGCGAAAAGCCTTTTGCCGTATGGGGTCTGAGAGGCTGCGACGTCAAGAGCCTTACGTTGTTGAACATGGTGTTCGGAACGGCGCGCCAGAATCCTGAAGACGAAATGTTTCAGGATCCGTACTGGAAAGAAAAATATGATAATGCTCTGATTATCCAGACGGCATGTAACGACCCAAGGTCGACCTGTTTCTGCAACTGGTTCGGCGGCTCTCCTCATGACGGGGAGAAGGCGGACATACTTGTCATCTATATCGGTGATGCATATCTACTCGATCCAAAGAGCGATAAGGGCAGAAAATATCTGGAAACGGTGAAGAATACCGAACCAGCAGCCAAAAAAGATATCAAGGAAGCTGAAAGACTCCGTGCCGAGGCCGATTCTTCGCTCAGCGCAGTATTTGAACTCGATGGAATAGTCGGCAGAATGAGTGGATTGTTCAATTCAGGTGTCTGGGAAGAGATAGGAGCGAAGTGTGTCAATTGCGGGGCATGCGCTTTTATCTGCCCCACATGCCACTGCTTCGACGTTCAGGATGAGGGAAAAGGCAAAAAAGGCAAACGAATAAGGATATGGGATACCTGCATGTTCCCGGTATTTACCGCGGAAGCGTCGGGACACAACCCCAGAGAATTATCAAAAGACAGACTGAGGCAGCGGTTTATGCACAAGTACAGTTATTTCATGGAAAATTACGGAGAACATCTCTGTACCGGCTGCGGCAGATGCGTGGTCGTTTGTCCGGTAAATCTGGATATAAGAGAAGTTGCAAAAAAGGTAATGAGCTATCAATCGTGAGGAAGTCGCGTGAGTAACAGTTATATTCCTGTTCCTATGAAAGTAAAACGGATCGTTATCGAAGATCCCGAGAAGGCGCTGCGTACCTATGACCTGATCTTTCAGAATGAAGAGGACAGAAAGAATTTTAAATATATGCCGGGCCAGTTCTGCGAGTGGTCGCTTCTGGGTCTGGGCGAATCTCCGTTTGGTATTGCGTCATCACCTACGGAAAAGGATTTTCTCAGGTTCACTGTGAACAGGACCGGTTCCGTGACAAACGAGATCCATTATCTCCGGGAAGGAGATATGGTCGGCCTGCGCGGACCCCTGGGAAACTGGTATCCGGTGGAGAAGTTCAAAGGCGGAAATGTCGTCATAATAGGAGGCGGTTTTGCCTTTACGACACTTCGTTCGCTGATCGTCTATCTTCTCGAACACAGGGAAGATTACAAAGATATTACAGTCATTTACGGAGCAAGGAATCCTGATCTTTTTATCTACAGGGATGAGATATCCGAATGGGAGAAACGCGATGATATAGATGTCCAGCTCACAATCGATAATCCCGTCGAAGGATGGACCGGACGGACAGGATTCGTCCCTACTGTGACAAAGGAGATCGGCCCCGACCCCGATAACACCTGGGTGGTCGTCTGCGGTCCGCCGATCATGATCAAGTTTACTTTACCAGTGCTTGTCGACCTGAAATTTCCCGATGAGAGGGTCTATACCTCTCTCGAGAGAAGGATGAAATGCGGGATCGGCAAGTGTGGAAGGTGTAATATCGGTTCCAAATATATATGCGTGGATGGACCTGTGTTTTCACTCGCGGAGCTTAAAGAAATACCTGAATCGGTTTAAAAGGAGAAAGACCGGATGGAAAAGATCATACTAAGCGAGAAGGATGCGAATTTTAAGAACGAGATCGCTTCCCAGCCGGGGGCTGAAAGTTTCATGCGCTGTTTTACATGCGGAACGTGTACTGCTTCATGCCCCGTCGCGGAAGTGCACGACGAGTATGACCCCCGCCGGATTATAAGGATGGCTATACTCGGCATGCGTGAAGAAGTCCTGTCATCGGATATCATGTGGATGTGCTCGAGATGTTATACCTGCGCTTCGTTATGTCCCCAGAATGTAAAGTTTACCGATGTGATAAGCATATTAAGGGATATGGCTATCAAACAGGGATATGTAGCCAGGGAAAGGTCCGACCAGGCAAGGGATCTGGACAGATTTATCCAGGAATTGCGCTGTAAGATGATCGATAATAAGCTGCATCCCGATAAAAAGAAAGCAGCTGAGATCAAATCGCTGATAGAAAAGGAATTAAAAGAAGAGTGGCAGGAAAAATAATCAGGATCCGCCGGAATCACGGATTCAGGAGAGAGTACTCATGAGGCCTGACAGGATATGGTCATTTGACGATCTGAACGAGGAAGTCGTAAAGAAAGACCTTTGTGGCAAATGCGGTGGCTGCGTATCTTTCTGCTCCGCTAACAGGATCGGTGCTCTCAGGATGGATGAAAAAGGTTATCCGGCTTACAAAGACAAGGCACTGTGCCTCCAGTGCGGCCTCTGTTACATGGTCTGTCCCCAGACGCACCCGATGGAAGATGAGATAGACGAAGTCTATAACTGGAAAGAACCTATCGGCAATTTCATGGATATTTTCTCTGCAAGAAGTACTGATTTCGAGATCCGCAAAGACGCGACCGATGGAGGAGTGGTAACAGCGCTTCTTGTCAATATGCTGGAAGAGGGCAAAATCGACGGTGCTATCGTATCTCACGGAAAGAGCCTCTTAAAGAGAGAAGCCAGGGTCGCCACTACACGGGAAGAGATCATCAAGTCGGCTGGTTCACATTTTTCAGAACTGCCGCATCTCGAAGAGGTGGGGGAAGGTTATTCTAACTTTGTTCCAGTAGTAAAGTCGCTGCATGAGCTCGGTTCCGGAAAGCTTGAAAAGGTGGCGATCGTCGGCACGCCCTGTCAGATAAACGCGTTGAGAAAAATGCAGACGCTGAACGTCGTCCCGTCCGACATAGTGATATTTTCCATCGGCCTGTTCTGTATGCAGTGTTTCGAGATGGAGCGCCTTATGGACAAGCCGTTTATCAAGCAGCATGGCCTTAAGTTGGAGGATATTGCCAGGGTGAATATCAAGGAAGATTTCATGATAAAAATGAAATCCGGTCTAACGGTGCATATACCTCTCGAGGAGATCGAACCGATGGCCAGGCCCGCCTGCCTTTCCTGCAATTTTTTCTCGAACGACTATGCCGATATATCAGTCGGGGGATTGGGATCGATAGTAGGATATACTTCGGTCATGGTGCGTACGATCAAAGGCAAGGAAATGATGGCCGACGCGTTGTCCCGCGGGGTGATTGAACGAAAGGTCAGAAGACATCCGGAAGATGATGACATAGAGAAAAAAAGGCTGATATCTCTCGTAAAGGAATACAAGGAGATGAAACAATCACGGGGGCTGAGATACAGGAAAAAATACAGAGATGCAAGATGACCTGATCTGAAGTCTGACAGGAAAACGGTGTGATGATCAAAAAAACTGAAAAAACAAAATCTGGTTCCGTTCTGGTAGTCGGAGGAGGTATCGCCGGTATCCAGTCGTCTCTGGATCTGGCGGAATCCGGGTTCAAGGTCTATCTGCTCGAGGAAACGCCGGCCATTGGCGGTACGATGGCTCAGCTCGACAAGACTTTCCCGACTAACGACTGCGCGATGTGCGTTATCTCACCCAAACTTGTCGGTGCCGGCAGACATCTTAACATCGACCTGATCACTAATTCGGAATTGGTCAGTGTGAGCGGTGAAGCGGGCAATTTCATGGTGAAGGTGAAGAAAAATCCCAGATATATCGATTCTGAAAAATGTACGGGATGCGGTGCCTGTGTCGAGGCATGCCCGGTATCTAATATCATACAGTGCGTAGAAGAACCCTACGTAAGGCTCAGTGACGGGGACCTGCAGAAAGTCAGGTTTATTCTGGATAAATATATCGGTGTAAAAGGAAACCTGATGCCGATTCTTCAACAAATAAACAAGACGTTCAATTATTTGCCTTCTGATGTGTTGAGGTATGTATCGATAGAATTGGGTGTAGGACTGTCGGAGATCTACAATATCGCCTCATTTTATAATTCTTTCAGCCTTACTCCGCGAGGGAGACATACAATAAAAGTATGCATGGGAACAACCTGCTATGTTAAGGGCGGGGAAAGACTTCTCGACAAGGTGAAAGATGAGTTCGGGATAGATAACGGGGAGACTTCAGAGGATATGAGATTTACCATAGAGTCTGTTGCGTGTCTCGGCTGCTGCGGTCTTGCACCCGCTATCATGGTCAATGATGAAGTATACGGAAAAGTAAAAGTGAGCAATATAATGAAGATTCTTGAAAAATATAAATGAGAGGGATCTGCCTGTACAGTGGATGAATTGGATCAGCAAAAGGGAAATAATGACTAGAATTACAGATATTGATGCTTTTGAGAAGATGAGCGGCAAACTCCAAAAGCAAAAGGATCCGAATAGAAAATCAGTATGTGTCTGTGGAGGATCCGCATGTATTGCGACCGGAAGTCTTGGACTGATCGATCTGTTTGAAAAAGAATTTAAAGCTCACGGGATAGAGGATGAAGTGGATATTCTGGTGACTGGATGTCACGGATTCTGTGAAAAGGGGCCGTTAGTGGTGATTCGCCCGGAAGGTATATTCTATCCTATGGTCAAAAAAGAAGATGTACCGGGGATTGTCAAGGAAACGGTCATTGACGGAAAAGTAATTGAATCCCTTCTCTACGTAGATCCAATGACAAATGAGAAGATAGTCTATGAACATGATGTTCCATTCTATAAAAAGCAGAAACGCCTGGTGCTAGGGCAGAATGGATTAATCGATCCTATGGTTATTACGGATTATATCACTGTCGGCGGATATAAGGCCTTTGCCAGTGTCCTGGCTTCGATGACTTCCGACGAAGTTATCGATCTGATCATAGATTCCGGCCTTAAAGGCCGGGGTGGAGGAGGGTTTCCGACAGGTATTAAATGGAAGCTGTGCAAAAATGCAAAAGGGAAGATCAAGAACATAGTCTGTAATGCTGATGAGGGCGATCCCGGGGCGTATATGGACAGGTCTATCCTGGAAGGTAATCCTCATTCTGTTATTGAGGGGATGCTCATAGGCGGGTTTGCAATTACGGCATCTGTCGGATATATCTATGTCCGTACTGAATATCCTCTGGCAATAGAACGTTTGAAAAAGGCCATTGAGCAGGCAAAGGAGTTCGGACTGATAGGTGACGATATCCTTGGTACCGGTTTTTCATTTGATATAGAGATCCGGGAGGGTTCCGGAGCGTTTGTCTGCGGCGAAGAGACATCGCTGATGCATTCGATCGAAGGGTTATCTCCGGAACCAAGCCAGAGACCTCCGTTTCCTGTAGAATCGGGGCTTTGGGGGAATCCTACCAACATAAATAATGTGGAGACCTGGGCGGTCGTCCCGCTGATAATAAGCAACGGAAGCAAATATTTCTCTGATATTGGAACTGAGAACAGCAAAGGCACTAAAATATTTTCCCTTGTGGGAAAAATCAATAACTCGGGCCTTGTCGAAGTGCCGATGGGCATATCCCTGGGAGAAATCATTAATGGTATCGGCGGGGGCATACCTGACGGCAAAAGCTTCAAGGCGGTCCAGACAGGAGGGCCTTCCGGCGGATGCATCCCGGCTTCACTGATGGATATTCCAGTCGACTATGAAAAGCTTGCTGAAGTTGGGTCGATAATGGGTTCTGGCGGTATGGTGGTAATGGACGAAGATACCTGTGTTATTGATATTGCAAAATATTTTCTTTCATTCACGAATGACGAATCGTGCGGTAAATGTGCATCATGCAGGGATGGAAGCAAAGCGATGCTTGATATTCTTACGAGGATATCGGAAGGGCATGGCAAACCGAAGGATATTGATCTGCTTGTCGAACTGGGGGAAGCGGTCAAAGACGCGTCTCAGTGCGGGCTTGGACAGACCTTGTCAAATCCGGTGCTTTCTACGATAAAATACTTCCGTGATGAATACAATGCCCACATCGTCGATAAGAAATGCCCGGCACATGTATGTAAAGCGCTTGTGACTTACAGCATAAATTCTGAAGAGTGTATTGGATGCGGAGTATGCCTTAAAAACTGTTCTGTTGGAGCGATTACCGGCAGCCTTAAAGCTGCACATTCAATCGACACGGGAAAATGCACAAAATGCGGCGTGTGCAGGGAAGTCTGCAAATTCAATGCAGTTATTGTGGAGTAAATATGGGAACTAATACAGAGACGATTAAACTGACTATTGATGACAGGCCAGTCGAAATGCCTGAAGGCGCGACTATCCTGGAAGCCTGCGGCAAGCTTGATATAAAGATCCCTACGCTTTGTCATCATAAAGCGCTTTCTTCCTATGGTGCGTGCCGCTTGTGCCTTGTAGAGATCGAACAGAACGGCAGGACCTTCATACGTACCTCGTGTAACTATCCTGCCGCTGAAGGGATCAAGGTAAGGACTGACACAGAGCGGATTAAACGTACACGGAAGATAATGGCGGAACTTCTCCTTGCGAGGTGTCCCGATTCCGAAAGAATCCAAAGTATCGCCACAGATCTCGGAGTGACGAAAAAAAGAATAGAGCTGGAGAAAGACGATTGCATCCTCTGTGGTCTCTGCGTGCGTATGTGCAGGGAAAAAATGGGTAAAGGAGTCCTCGGTTTCTCCAACAGGGGCAGTGAGAGAATCATGTCCCCGGCCTATAACGAAACCTCTGAAGAATGCCAGACCTGCGGGGCCTGTTATGATATATGTCCGACAGGCAGGGGAATAAAGTTTGAAAAGATTACAGAGAATGTTCCTGAACCCAGGCTCTCCGAGTTCGATTCGGGTCTCGTCAAGAGATCTGCCGTCTACATCCCATACGCTCAGGCCGTTCCGAATTACGCCAATATCGACCCGGAGATGTGCATACATCTGAACACCGGCGAGTGTGCGATATGTACCGAGTACTGCGATGCTGGAGCTATCGACTTCGAGCAGAAGGCAGAAGTCGTCGATCTTGATGTTGGTTCGATCATACTTACGACCGGGGCTAAACCGTTTGATCCCGTCGTCATGCACCAGTTCGGTTACGGAAGATACCCGAATGTTCTGACCAGTATTCAGTTCGAACGGATCCTGGCCGCATCGGGGCCTTTTGAAGGGCATCTGCAGAGGCCTTCAGACGGCAGGGAGCCGGTTAAGATCGCATGGCTGCAGTGTGTCGGTTCACGCACGCAGGATTCCCACATGCCATACTGTTCATCTGTCTGCTGCATGTACGCGATGAAAGAAGCGATCATAGCGAAGGAACATGTCGATACCGTTGAACCTACCATATTCTTTATGGATATGAGAGCCCATGGGAAGGACTTTGACAAGTATTACGACAGGGCAAAGGAAACAGGTGTCAGGTTCATCCGGGGAAGGGTAGGCAAGATCCGGGAAGTCATCGATAACGGAAATCTGATTCTCAATTATACTTCGGAGAACGGCGATGTCCATCAGGAAGAATTCGATCTTGTCGTGCTTTCTGTGGGCTTGACACCACGCGAGAACTCAGGGGATCTTTCAGATAAGCTGGGAGTGCGTCTTAACGCATGGAATTTTATAGACAGCGACGGCACAATGCCGATCCAGACGACCAGACCTGGAATATTTGTCTGCGGCCCTGCTGTCCAGCCGAAGGATATTCCGGAAACGGTCATTCAGGCCTCGGGGGCTGTCGCGGGGGCGGCGGAGCTTCTTGCCTCGGCACGCGGTACCGAGATCACGAAAAAAGAATATCCCGAGGAGAAAAATGTCAGCGGGCAGAAACCGAGGATCGGTGTCTTTGTCTGCCACTGCGGAATCAATATCGGGAGCATAGTGAACGTTCCTGATGTCGTGGAATTCGCAAAATCCCTTCCGAACGTCGTATATGCCGGCGAGAATCTTTTTACCTGTTCGCAGGATACTCAGGAAAAGATGAAAGAGATCATCGAGGAGTATAAATTGAACAGAGTCGTTGTCTCGTCCTGTTCGCCGAGCACCCATGAGGCGCTTTTTCAGGAGACGATGAAAGAGACAGGGTTGAATCCATACCTCTTTGACATGGCTAATATAAGAAACCACTGCAGCTGGGTCCACAGGGACGACCACGCGAAGGCGACCGAGAAGGCTAAGATACTTACGAGGATCGCTATCGGCAAGGCGCGTCTTCTCGAACCCCTTTATACACTATCCCTGAATGTCACGCAGAAAGCCCTTGTCGTCGGTGGAGGCCTTGCTGGAATAACTGCCGCCCTTTCGATCGCTGACCAGGGGTTTGAGGTCGCGCTTGTGGAGAGAGAAAACAGGCTGGGAGGTAATCTGAACCGCCTGAAGAGAAGGCCGAACGGCGAGAAGGTCTCGGAGTATATTGAAGGTCTTATAGAAAAAGTCAACGGCCATCCAAAACTGAAAACGTTTATAGAATCGGAGATCCTGGCGATTGACGGATATGTCGGGAATTACGTAACCTCGATAAAATCAAAAGCGTCGAACGAAGTAGTCGATTACGAACATGGCGTAATAGTCATTACTACCGGCGCTAATGAATCCAGTCCTGAGGAATATCATGTCGAGGATGAGAATGTTCTCACGCAGCTTGATTTCGAGGATCTCCTCGAAGCTGATCCGAAGGCTGTCAGTAAACTCAAGACTGTCGTTATGATCCAGTGCGTGGGAAGCCGGAACAAGGAACATCCGTACTGTTCGAGAGTCTGCTGTACTCAGGCTGTCAAGAACGCGATCCGCCTGAAGAAACTAAAACCGAAGATGAACGTCTATATACTCTACCGGGATGTGCGCACATACGGGTTCAACGAGATATATTACCAGGAGGCAAGATCTCTGGGCGTGATTTTTATCAGGTACGAGGAAGACGCCAAGCCTGTCGTAGAATACTCCGAAAACGGCGATAATCAGCTTATTGTCCGGGTAGAGGATATTGTGCTCGGAAGTGAAGTTGAGATCATGCCCGACAGGATAGTCCTTGCGCCTGCCATGGTGCCGCAGGAGGATGCTGGAAATCTTTCGCAGATGCTGAAGATCCCGTTGAACGAAGACAACTTCTTTATGGAAGCTCATGTAAAACTGAGGCCGGTAGATTTTTCAGCAGAGGGGATCTACCTCGCAGGGCTTGCCCACTCTCCAAAGCAGATGGATGAGACGATCTCACAGGCGAAAGCGGCTGCTGAGAGAGCATGCACGATCATTAGTTCCGATGAATATATATCGGTTGCCAATGTAGCGCAGGTCGACGAGAACACCTGCGCGGCATGCGGTATGTGTGTCGCGGCGTGTCCATATGGGGCTCCTGGTCTCGTCTGGCTCGGCGGCAGAGAGGTATGTCAGATAAATACCGCGTTATGCAAAGGGTGCGGCAGTTGTTCGACGGTATGTCCGTCCGGTGCTATGCAGCAGCTTGGGTATAAAGAGATTCAGACCCTGGAGATGGTGGATAAGGCCCTTTCTCTTCTCTAGTCTTTTTTGACTCCGGTTTTTTAAGATTGTTGAAATCTGACGGTCCGTCGGGTATAACTTTATCGGCGGCCCGTTTTTTTATTTTCTGTAAAGGAGTTCCGGGATCAAGACTTTTGACGTAATAGAAGAGGTCCTGTGTGCCGAATCGCGAATACGTCCGTATATCGTAGAGACCGCAGTTGAAAATTCAGAGTATCTCAGCCTCGAGGGTGAAGCGGATGTAAGCGTCAAGCTTGAGAACCTTCAGCACACAGGTTCGTTCAAGGCGCGGGGAGCTCTCAGCAAGATCCTGTCCTTATCGAGTGCCCGTAAGGAGAAAGGCGTTGTAACCGCTTCGACAGGAAATCATGGAGCGGCTGTAGCTTACGGCCTCAAAATAGCCGGAGGCAATGGGACAGTATTTGTTCCGGAAGGCGCTTCAGAAGAAAAACTGAGGCTTATAAGCAGCTTCGGAGTGAAGATCGAAAGGCATGGCACCGATAACGCCGAGACAGAGACCTATGCCAGAAATTTTGCCCAGCAAAGATCGATGACATACATATCTCCATATAACGACAGGGAAGTAATAGGGGGACAGGGGACGATCGGGCTCGAACTGGAAAGGCAGCTTCCGGCCATAGACGCGGTTTTTCTTTCACTTGGAGGCGGCGGACTGATTTCGGGTGTCGCAGGATATCTTAAAGGGGTATTTCCGGGTATTGAGGTAATAGGATGTTCTCCGGTCAATTCGATGGTAATGATCGAATCGGTAAAGGCAGGCAAAATACTGGATATCCCTTCTCTGCCTACTCTCTCTGACGGAACTGCGGGAGGGCTTGAGCCGGGAAGCGTGACATTCGATTTCTGCAAGATGTATGTTGATGATTTTATGGCGGTTACAGAGGAAGAGATAAGAGAGAGTATGGCAGCCTTTATACGAAATAGAGGCATGTTGATCGAAGGAGCCGCCGCAGTCGCGATAGCTTCCTATCTGAAGATGAAAGATCGTTTCAGGGGTAAGAAGATAGTAATAATCATCTGCGGAGGCAATGTCAGTGAAAAGACTCTCGAAAAGATACTCTGAACGGGTACGCGGAACCCCGGCTGTCATTCCCGCGATTCAAGGGAGGAGACGGTATACTTGCCGGGATCGGCGCTGCGCAGATCGTTTACCAGTTTGTCGAGGGCTCCTGACAATATCTCAAGGATCACTTCTCTCGTCTCATCCCCGCTTGAGACGATCAGCCTGTCTTCTTCCCATACAATAGATGCTATAGCGTGAAACTCGTCATCTTCGAGGAGGCAGAGAGAGGCCCTGTTAAGGTCGATATTCAAAGTAGTCGCCAACCTTTCGGTATCGGCTCCCGTCGACATCGGGACTGTAGCTACAGATATCGCGATCATTCCCGACCCGGGCTGCAGCGATTCCGAGATCTCTACACCAGCGCCGGCAAGATGTTTTATCGTATAATCCCTGACCAGCGACCGGTGAAAGAGTATTTCTTCGGCAAGCGGATTACATACTACATCTACATCCAGTCCATCTATGCCGCTGAGTGACGATCCGTTAAAACAGGTTACTTCGGCAGAAAAACTATCCGTAAATAATATAAATGTGAGAACAGCTGTCAGGGTAGCCACAGGTAATGATGCCTTGCTCAATCTTCTCTCCTCTCAAACAGACCTGCTGATGACAAGTATATCACAAATTGACCAGGTCGTTCAACGCTCCTCCTAAAAAATATGGACATCGATCCGTCCTTCTGGTAAGGTATCCCTTCGATATATTGTAAATAGTCTGTAGTTTTCAGCGTAAGGAGTAGAAAGTATGATCAAGTTCAGTAAACAGCAGCTTAAAATACCGAAATTGATGAGGCCGGTCTACCTTGTTACTGCGGGCCAGTCGAAATTTGGAAGGGCTATCCCGGAAAAGAGGACCGAGGAATTGTGCATAGACGCCCTGACTCAGGCGTCAGAGCTGATCGGGATGTCGCCAGCTGAATTGAAGAGTTATATCCATTCCTGCTACTACGGTCATTTTGCTGACCACTTTGGAGACCAGCTGCTTGGAGAAGCTGTGATCCATGACAGGCTCGGGCTTGATCCGCTGGGTAATATAGGCGTAAAGACCGGCGGAGCTACGGGAGGTTCGACTCTATGGGAAGCGGTCAAGGCTGTAGCTTCCGGTTATTCGGATTGTGTTCTTGCTATGGGGTGGGAAAGGATGGATGAGGTCCCGACAGATGAAGGGAACTTCCTTATCTCCTGTGCTGCTGACAAGGACTGGGAATCTCCGCTTGGGCATATTTATACCGGATATTATGCGGTGATGGCTCAGAGATACTGGCAGATCTTCGGCAAGGCTGAGGATTCTTTTCGACGGACACTCGCCGAAATCGCCGTTAAACATCACGGGTACGCGAGAATGAACCCGTACGCGCAGTCTCCGATGAAGATCACTGTAGATGACGTGATCAACTCGCCGGTAGTAGCCTATCCTCTGAGAGCTCTTGATTGCTGCCTCATGAGCGTAGGGGCCGCCTGCGCGATCATCTGCGACGAAAAGACTGCTGAAGAGATGACGAAAGATTCACCTCACAAGCCGCTCAGGATCTGGGTTGCTGCCGGTTCACATACGTTAAGGCCCGCTGACAGGCGCGACATGGAAATCCCCTTGCTGCCTAACGAGAATGCGGATCAGTACAAGGACCTTGGCAAGAGATTCCCCGGAGGCGACAGGTATCCCGGGTTTACAGGTTTCCTCGGGGCCAGGATGGCAGCATGGTACGGGTACAGGATGGCCGGGGTCAAAGATCCTCTTGAAGACCTTGACCTGGTCGAACTCCATGACGCATTCACCATCAGCGATGTGCAGACTTACGAGGATATCGGTATCAGGCCTTACGGCGAGGGACGCGACTATGTCGAATCAGGAGACTGCTACCATACAAATCCTAAGACCGGAAAACCGGGGAAACTTCCCTCGAATATATCAGGCGGCCTTATCGGGTGCATGCACGCTGTAGGAGCGACAGGCATAATGCAGACGTTCGAAGTCGCTACGCATATATGGAATAGATGGGCGGAGATCCACGGTGACGATAAAAGGTGGAAAGAGTTCGGCCGTAAAAAGCCGAAAGACTGGACAGACCTTCAGGTCAAGGGAGCGAAACGGGGGATGGCTATTAGCCACGCCGGAGTAGGCTCTCATGTCACTTCGACTATACTGATGGATCCTGATCACCTGTTATAGGTCTTTTGCTTAAAGGAGAATTATTATGAGTATGATCGGACAGGTATTTGTTAAAGGCGGAAAGTACAAGCTTAAAGGCAATTTTCACCATCTGACACCGAATATGCCTATTCGCAACGCGGACGACGGCTGGAAACTGATGGGTGTGACTAACCCGAGAGATATGACATATATTCATATGTACGGCGGAGAAGCGCCGTTTTTTGAGGCTCTCGGAGAAGGAAAGCTGCTCGGCACACGTTGCGATAATCCGGATTGCGAATACAAGGGGACTGTCTATCAGCCGTTCAGGATCCATTGCGCCGATTGCCTTGGGAAAAACACCGTGATCGATATGACGGAGACAGCGAAGAAAAAGGCGATAATACATACGTTTATGGTATGTGAACGGTCAGGCGCTTTCAATCTCCTCGATAAACCGATCAAGTTCATAAATATCGAGTTCGAGGGCGTAGATACGATATTGATGAGTTATCTTTCTGTCGGGGAACCGGAGATAGGGAAAAAAGTGGTCCCCATTTTTAGAACGAAGAATCCCACCTATACGATCCTGGATCTTTCCTGGGTCCTTGAAGGGACTCCGAAAGAGGAGCTTCCGGAGGGGTTCAGTTTTTAGAATTTAGTTTAAATAACCGATATAACTGGAGGAATAACATCGATTACGGATTAACAGAAGATCAGAGAGTCCTGAGATCCTCTATTAGGGATTTTGCAGAGAGCGAGATCGCTCCCAGGGCTCAGGAGCTTGATGAGAAGGAAGAGTTCTCTCTTGAGCTGACAGCCAAGATGGCCGAGATCGGATTGTTCGGGATCACCGTCGATGAGAAATACGGCGGATCAGATATGGGATACCTCTCCTATATCATCGCCGTCGAAGAACTCGCAAGAGTGGATGGATCGCATGCCGCGACTGTTGCCGCAGGGAATTCTCTGGGGATAGGCCCCATCTTTTATTATGGAAATGAAGATCAGAAGAGTGAATGGCTTCCCCGTCTCTGTAAAGGCGAGATCCTCGCTTCTTTCGGACTGACTGAACCGGATGCCGGGTCCGATGCAGGTGCGAGCAAGACTTCCGCGAGGCTTGAAAAGGGTCAGTGGGTTATAGACGGGAGCAAGATCTTTATCACCAACTCTTCATCCCCGATTTCAGCGATATGCACCGTGCAGGCAAAAACGGGGGAGAGAACGGATGGAAGGAATGAGGTCTCCTGCATTCTCGTCCCTAACGGAACTCCGGGGTTTGAAGCCAGAAAGATGACCGGCAAGATGATGTGGAGGGCCTCGGATACAGGCGAGCTCTTTTTTGACGGCTGCAGGGTCCCTGAAGAGAATCTTCTTGGCAAGCGGGGAGAAGGATTTCATCAGATGCTCGAGACGCTTGATAACGGAAGGCTGGCGATTGCTGCTATGGGGCTTGGAGGAGCTCAGGGCGCTTTCGAACTGGCGCTCAGGTACTCACGCGAGCGCGAGCAGTTCGGGAAAGCGATATCTACGTTTCAGGTAAACTCGTTCAAGCTTTCCGATATGGCTACATCGATAGAGGCTGCAAGAGCGCTATTGTATAAAGCGTGCGCCCTGAAGGATGCCGGATTGCCGTTCTCGAAGCAGGCGGCTATGTCCAAGCTCTACTGCTCGGAGGTCATGGGAAAGGTCGTTGATGAGGCTGTTCAGATCTTCGGGGGATACGGCCTTATGAAAGAATACGATATCGAGAGGTTCTACAGGGATTACAAGCTCCTGACGATTGGAGAAGGGACTTCCGAGATACAGAGGCTGGTCATTTCGAGGCATATCGGCTGTTTTGACCTCTGATATCAGCCAAAACAAGATATACAGGAGGCTGCAGACGGGAAGCTGTCGGCAGCCTCTTTTTATTGCCTGTTCAGAGGGTGCTATTTTTCTTTAAGTTCCGGGATGTCTCTGTACATCTCAAGTGCCTCAGGATTCCTGAGGGCGTCCTGATTGAATACCTCTTTTCCATGTATGATGTTCTTTACCGCTATCTCCACCTTCTTCATATTGATCGTATACGGGATATCATCTACCTCGATTATCTTCGCCGGCACATGTCTCGGAGTGGCGTTCTTTCTTATTGTCTTTTTGATCTTAGTCTTCAGTTCCTCGGTAAGCTCGAATCCGGTATTCATGACTACGAAGAGGATCACGCGCACATCTTCGTCCCATTCCTGCCCGATCACAAGGCTGTCCCTGATTTCTTCTATCGTATCGATCTGGCGGTATATCTCTGCTGTTCCGATACGTACGCCGCCGGGGTTAAGTGTGGCGTCTGATCTTCCGTACATTATTACGCCGTTGTTCTCGGTTATCTCTATAAAATCTCCATGCCTCCAGATATTGGGATAGACAGCGAAGTACGCCTTGTGATATTTCTCGCCGTCTTCATCATTCCAGAATCTTATCGGCATCGACGGGAATGGGGACAGGCAGACAAGTTCTCCCTGCTGCCGCTCGACCGATTCTCCGTTGGAATCGAAAGCCCTTACATTCATTCCCAGCGTCCTGCACTGAAGCTCGCCCCGATATACCGCTCCGGCCGGATTGCCTGCAGCAAAACAACCGTTCAGGTCGGTCCCTCCGGCAATAGAAGAGAGGCAAAGATCCTTCTTTATGCTGGCATAGACAAAATCAAATTCGCTCACATGCAGAGGCGAACCGGTGGAAAGTATTGATTTGAGCGATTTTAAGTCATGATTGTCCGCCGGGATATACCCCGATTTGTTGACAGCTGAAAGGTACTTCGCGCTGGTGCCGAAGATCGTGATCTTTTCTTCTTCTACAAATTTGAACAGCCTCTCCGGTCCCGGATAGAAAGGTGAACCGTCGAAGAGTACCACAGCGGCTCCCAGGGCAAGGGAGCTTGTCAGCCAGTTCCACATCATCCACCCGCAAGTAGTGTAGTAGAATATTCTGTCGTCACGCTTGACATCGGTATGGAGGGCAAGTTCCTTCATATGATGTATCAGGATACCTCCGGCGCTCTGGACCATACATTTTGGAAGTCCGGTCGTTCCGGAAGAGTACATTATATAAAGCGGGTGCTCGAACGGAAGTTGTTCGAACTCTATCTCCAGTCCTGTTTCTTCAGAGATAAAATCGTCATAGAGGATACTGCCGGCTACCTGGCTGATATCGGGGGCTGTTTCGGTATACGGGACGACGATCACTTTTTCTATCGAATCAAGCTGTTCAAGGACGCCTTTTATCTGCTGGAGAGAATCAAAGAGCTTGCCGTTATAGGAATATCCGTTCGCGGTGAAAAGCAGCTTGGGCCTGATCTGTCCGAACCTGTCAAGCACGCCCTTGATCCCGAAATCGGGAGAACAGGATGACCATGCGGCGCCGATACTTGCAGCGGCGAGCATGGCGACTATCGCCTCCGGGATATTCGGCATGAAACCGGCTACTCTGTCTCCAGGTCTGATGCCGACTTTCCTCATGGATAAGGCCAGCCTCGCTACCTTTTCATAAAGTTCAGAATATGTGATGCGTACTGTCCTGCCCGACTCGCCAGACGATATTATTGCCGGTCTGTCATCTTTGTATCGCAGAAGATTCTCCGCGAAATTCAGCTTTGCGCCAGGGAACCATTTTGCGCCTGGCATCTTGTCGCCATCGGCCAGAACCTCTTTATAAGGTTCGGAATGAATGATCCCGAAATAATCCCAAAGCGATTCCCAGAGAGAGGGGATATGTGATATCGACCATTCCCAGAGATCGTCGTAGGAGGAAAAGTCCTCCTTGTACTTATCGTTGATGTAGTTCGTGAAAGCGTACATATTCGTCTTTTCTATTCTCTCTCTGGATGGTTTCCACATCATTTTTCCCATATAAAGTCATCCTTTCGCAGTATTGCGCTAATATTCATTCAGTCTGATCATGCGTCCTTAAGCCATTCTATGCCCAATCTACCATAAGGTCAAAAAGAAACTTAAAATAGCAGAGGACCATCAAGATATCATTTATTTCAGAAAATCGGTATGATACAATCCTGATTGTCCCGCGATGCGTTATCAGACGCGGGGTAAAATAAGATCGATGCTACAAAGGAGTTGAAAATGGACAGGTGCCGTTTGAGAGTCACTATCGGGGTCTTGTTATTTTTTGTCGCCGCAGTATCCTTCTCTTCGGCCGCTCGAGTATCTGCAGCCGCTGATATTATTTCTCCCGCCGAACATTTCGGATTCGCTCCGGGTACTGATAGAGAACTATTCGATTATGAAGAATTGATAGAATACATGAAGATCCTTGATTCAGGATCTCCGCGTCTGAAACTTCTCGAGGTAGGAAGGTCTCCTATGGGCAGACCTGTTTATGTCGCGTTTATCTCGTCAGACAGGAACATCGAGGATCTTGATCTGCTCAAAGAAATAAACAGGAGGCTGGCGGTCGATCCGGATATAGGGACAGAGGAACTCGGTTCGATGATCGAAAAGGGGAAAGTCTTTTTTCTCGCCACACTATCGATGCATTCAAATGAAGTCGGTCCATCGCAGGCATCTCCTGTGATTGCCTATGACCTGGTATCGACGAACGATCCGGTCAGGCTCAAATGGCTTGATGATGTCGTATTTATGATGAATCCCTGTCATAACCCGGACGGTATGGATATGGTGGTAGAGCATTATCGTAAATACCGGGGGACAGATTACGAGGGCTGCAGGATGCCGGGTGTCTACCATAAATATGTCGGGCATGACAATAACAGGGATTTTGTCACCCTTACCCAGTCTGATACAAAAGCGTTATCCCATATCCAGGGGAATGAATGGTATCCTCAGGTGATGGTTGAGAAACATCAGATGGGGTCGACAGGAGTCAGATATTTTGTCCCGCCTAATCACGATCCGATAGCTGATAATATCGATGCCGGAGTGTGGAACTGGATGGGGATATTCGGTTCAAATCTGATCAAGGATATGACTCATGACGGGCTAGCAGGGATCGCCCAGCATTATCTTTTCGATGATTACTGGCCTGGTTCGACAGAGACGTCCATATGGAAGAATGTGATAAGCCTATTGACCGAAGCGGCTAGCGTCCAGTATGCGTCACCGATCTATATTGAACCTAATGAACTTTCTGTCTACGGGAAAGGGCTGTCGGAATACAAGAAGAGTATCAATATGCCTCTTCTCTGGAAAGGCGGATGGTGGAGGCTTTCCGATATTGTAGATTACGAGATAAGCTCGACGATGTCGATGATCAGGACATCGTCTCTTCACAGAGAAGCCATATTGAAATTCAGAAACGACCTGTGCCGAAGTGAGGTCAAAAAAGGACTCACGGAACCTCCTTACTACTATATCCTTCAAAGTTCAAGAGTTCGGCAGCATGATATCAGCGAACTTGCAAAAGCCGTGGACCTGCTTATCGAGCATGGAGTAAATGTCTACACGATATCAAAAGCGGGTATAGTACAGGATGGCTATGAGCTCTCCGCGGGAGATGTTGTGATCCCGCTTGCACAACCGATCAGAGCGTTCATCAAGGAAGTGATGGAAAAGCAGGAGTTTCCCGTCCGGCACTATACTCCAGGCGGGAAGATAATGAGACCTTATGATATCACAAGCTGGTCGCTTCCGCTTCACCGGGGACTGACCTGTATAGAGATCGATAAAAGAAATATCGAGCTTGAATCGGCTCTTCAGCTGATAGAAGGTCCTTTTTCTTTCCTGGGGGAAGGGCCTGAAAAAGAAGACGCGGCGGCTGTATTTGCAGCACAGGACAATGACAGCTATAAAGCGGCGTTTAAGGCTCTCTCTTCAGGAATGGATGTGTTCCGTCTTGATCGCAGCGTCGATATAGACGGAACCGAGATGGCGATAGGGAGTTTTGTCATATCGATCGGAAAAAGCAGTTCCGATAAGTACGGGGAGATAAGAAAGGCTGTTAAGGTAGAGCCCGTTTATATCACGGAGGTTCAGGCTAAAAAATTGTGCAGGAAAAACCTCGCCGTGAGAATGCCGAAGATAGCTCTTGTCGAAACAAACTTCCATGATATGGATGCGGGCTGGACGCGTTATCTGATGGATACCTATAGTATACCGTTCGATATTTTAAAGCCGGACGGTTTGGAGGGTATGGATATCGACAGGTATGATCTGATTATCTTCCCGGATAATGATAAATCGATATTGATGACCGGCAGATACAAGTCCCATGGCGAGTATCACTCCTCAGCATATCCTCCTGAATTTATAAAAGGCATGGGTGAAAAGGGACTTGAGAATCTCTTCCATTTTATCGGCAGGGGAGGAAGGGCTGTTGCGTGGGGCAGGTCTGCAATGCTCTTCACAGGGCCTGTCGTTCTCGGAGAAAAAGAGAATAAAGAAGAATTCACCCTTCCGATCAGCGACCTGTCAGAGGATATGGAAAAATCTGGGCTTTATTGTCCGGGATCCCTGGTAAGAGCTGTCTTAAAGGAAGATCATCCCTTGACCCTGGGGATGCAGAGTGAAGCGGGAGTTTTTTTCAGAGGAAAGCCTGTGTTCATTACATCGGTCCCTCGATTCGATATGGACCGCCGCGTTATTGCAAGATTTCCGGAAAAAGGGATCCTCATGAGCGGTTACGCCGAGCAGATATCTGAAATCGGTGACAAATCCGCCATGGTATGGATAAAAAAAGGGAAAGGAGAGATCGTCCTCTTTGCGTTCAGCCCTCAATTCAGGGCTTCTACAGCCGGGACGTACAAACTTCTTTTTAACTCTATTCTCATGTCCCGCGCGGGAGAATAGCGGATTTTTATTCAAGTCTTTTGATGATGACAAGAGTCATATCATCTCTTTGAGAAGAACCTTCAGTGAAGCTGATTGCTGCGTCCATAATATGATCGATGATCTCCATTGCTGTCTCGTCGATATGTTTCAATATCAGATCGGGAAGTATATCTTCTCCGAATTCAGCTTCGGCGGAGTTGCGAGCTTCTGATATTCCATCAGAAAAAACAAGAAGCAGATTACCCGGTTCGAGGTTCACCGCTGCGTCGGAATATTTTGAACCCTCAAGAGCGCCAAGGAGCAGTCCGCTGAGTTCGAGCCTTTGGCTGCAGCCGTTTTTTCTGATAAGAAAAGGATAGTTATGCCCTGCGTTACAATAATTCAACTTATGTTTTTCAGTGTCCAGAATTCCAAAAAAGAAGGTAGCGAATTTATCGGGCTCTGTGCTGCGAAAAAGGAGATCATTGGATCGGGACATGATTTCGCAGGGAGGTGTACTGGCAAGATCCTGACCGCGGAAAGTAGCCTGCAGATTAGACATTAGAAGAGCTGCCGGCATTCCCTTCCCTGAAACATCTCCAAGACAGGCCGCTGTCCGGTTATCGTCAACTCTGATAAAATCGAAATAATCTCCTCCGACATCTTTTGCGGGGATACTTTTACCGGCAACCTCATAACCTTTCAGGGCCGGCATCTTTTTTGGCAAGAGTCTGGTCTGTATTTTAAACGCGGTTTTCATCTCTTCACGCATATGCGCGAGGGCTTTTTCTTCTTCCTGAAGCCGGGAGTTTTCTATCACCTGTGCAGACTGCGTGGCTATGATGCTTAACAGTCGTTTGTCTGCTTCTGTAAATCCCATGTCGTTGCGTTTATTGAATACGTTCAGAGATCCGATAATCGTTCCTTTTGAAAGAAGAGGCACGCTCAAGAGAGTCCTGATAGGATTTTCTTCATTTGAAAGCAATTTGAAACGGTCGTCATTTTCAAGGTCGTTTGATAGGATCGGTTTCTGGTTGACGATCATCCATCCGGTCAGCTGGGTATCCAGGTGGAACGGCAGAAAATTGCGACTCTTGTCAGCCTGCCTGACGATAGTGTGAAATTCATTTTTCTCAGTGCTTTTTTTGAGTAAGGTGATCGTCCCCTGTTCTGAGCCGAGATGCTTGATACATTTCTGTACTACAAGTCCGATGACCTGATCAAGGGACATAGTAGAGTTTATTGCCGTAGAAATTTCGTTTAGGATCGAAAGTTCTTCTACAGCCGCCCTCAGACTGGCATTTTCTTTCTCAAGCCTTCTGGCGTCGTCTTTATCAAACTTGACCATAGATCAAATTACCTTTGTAAAAATGATTGAATAATGCCGCCTCAGATCTTGAAAAATCTCATAAATAAGACGAATATTCAACAATTAACTTATTGTTGATTTTTTTGTTGCATGAGAGCAGCACTTATTTCACAATCTGGTATTCGGGAAAGAGCGTCATTAGATAAAACGAGGGTAAGTTTTGGTTTACGTGCCTCTTCATCTTCATAGCATCAATACACCCTACTCTGGGATGTTAAGATGCGAGGAGATCGTCTCCAGGGCTGCTTTTTTTAAAATGCGCTCTATTGCCCTGACTGACAGATGGACGACTTACGGGCATCATGAATTCTATCATCTTGCCCGTAAATCAGATGTTAAACCTGTTCTTGGAGCAGAAATACAGCATCCGTCTCTTACAGGTTCAGACGGATTGTATCATCTTACAATACTCGCCGAGAATAACCGCGGATATGCCAACCTGACTTCTCTGGTCAGCAAGCATCATGAAAAAAATGATGGAAAATATATTACTGAAGAAGAAATGGTCCTGCACCGCGAAGGATTGATAGTCCTGACCGGTTGTATCAGGGGAGAAGCCAATCAGGCTGTGCTTCATGGAAACCTTGGCAGGGAAAAGGCGGTAGTCGAGAAACTTGTAAGGATCTACGGAAGGAATAACCTTTATCTTGAGATCATGAATCACAACAGGGAAAAGGAATTGTTTGTTCTCGACAAGATGATACTGCTTTCGAAAAGGATGAATATACCGATGGTGGTGACTAATAATGACAGATTTCTTGAGAAGGAACAGAAGAAGTACTATTCATATCTAAGAAAACTAGATGGAGAGAGTGATCCGGACGAAACTGATGAACACAGAGCTGAATATTATCTGAAGAAAAAATCAGATCTTGAACCGTATTTCTATGTTGTTGAGAGTGCTCTGGACGAATCAGGCAGGATAGCTGAAAGATGCAGCGTAGAACTGGATTCATCATCCCGGATAGAATTTTTTGGCAGTGCCGACGCGAATCAGGTGCTTGAAGAAAAATGCGACACGCGTTTTGATCTGAAATTCCATGATGTTGATGAAGGTGAGAGGGGCAGGCGCAGAAAAGCCATCCAACAGGAATTGATGAGTGCCGCGAATGAGGGGATGTCGGGTTTTCTTCTCTTTCTGGACAGTTTGATCGACAGGTGTGAAAAGAACGGAATAAGGCTCGAAATGATCGGGAGCGAGATACTTGAAAGTTCTGTTGCGAATATTCTTGGGATAGTTCCTCTCGATCCCCTGGATCACGGCCTTGTATTCGAATCGTTCAATACGGCAAGGCGGGGGATTCCGCCGCAGATCGAGCTTTATAAACCTTTCGGAACTAGAGAAAAGCTGTTTCTAATATTGAAAAGCCTCCTGCCTGGACAGGAGATAGCATGCCAGGTCGTTAGAGAAGAGACTTCCTTGACGACGATAGTCGGTAAGCTTTCCGATCTGTTCGAGCTGGGCCAGGAATTGAAAGATGAGATCGCGTCTTTAGTCTCGTATGAGAGAACGAACAATTCACTTCACTGGCTGCTGGATAGTTCAGAGAGGATCAAATACCTGTACAATGAAAACAGCTCCGTAAGGGAGCTTCTGCACTCATCGTTCGCCCTTCACGGGAGGATCCATAATTTCAATCATAACAGTTCCAGGATCGTGATACTTCCTTGCGATACCAGTATGTGCGTATCTTACATGAAAATGAGCGATGGCGAAAAATATGTTCTTCTCGACAGCCGCGAGATAGAGCAGGTCGGCGGGTGGATACTGATCGTACAGAAGCTGCATTTTCTTACTGCGATAGAAAAGTGTATTCAGGAAGTTAGAAGAAAACCTCTTTTCGAAAAATCCGGCGATCATGGCAGTGCGGAATCTCAGGAACTGTGGGATTCTGACCTGCTCGATGATGAGGCCACATTTGAGCTTATCTCTTCAGGAGATACTGCGGGAGTCTATCTTCTGGAAAGTTCGGGGATCCGTGACCTGTTGAAAAAGATTCCGACTGCTGACTTCAATCAGCTTGTAAATGTCATTTCCCTTTATCGGCCGGGCCCTCTTGAGGGTAAACTCTGGAGAAAATATATTGAGAACTCGGCTATTGAGGGAGAAATCCCTCTTCCGCAGAGATCGCTGGCGCCGATATTGTCCGACACAAAGGGTGTGCTCCTGTACAGGGAACAGGTAAGAGAGATAATGAAGCGTACGTCGGGACTGGAAGGGGAGGATGCTTTGTTCGTGGAACACGCGCTGAGAAAACAGGAAGCGGGGGCTCTCTTAAGTGCAAGATTGATGTTTATCCGGGGTGCGATCGCGAATGAGATCGAAGAGCAGTCCGCACAGGGTATTTTTGACTTTCTCCTTCATAACATAAGATATACATATAACAGGGCGTTCAGCTGTTCACAGGCATATATAACGTACAGGACTGCTTTTCTAAAAGCCCATCATTTCGACGAATATTTCACATCATTGCTTAACAGTACTTCGGATATCCATGAAAAGCAGAAGCGATATTTCGACTATCTGGAGGGAATCCAGAAGGTTGTCTTTTCGCCGGATATAAATTCCAGTTCCCTTGAATTTTCATCTTCGGAGAGCGGCATAAGAGCGCCCCTCAATTTTGCCAATACCCTCGAACAATCCGAGCTCGATGCGATCCTGGCCGACCGCAGGGAAAATGGTGAGTACAGGTCGCTTGAAGAATTCCTTGTCCGGATGTCTCCTCAGCTCCCGATGAGTTCCGTTCACGGGCTGATCGATTCTGGCCTCTTTGACTTTCTTATGATAAATCATTCCGTTATGAAAGATGAGTCTCTGGAATATTACGAGAAATACGCCAGGGCAGGCGATTTTTTCAGGCATAAACATACCCAGAACCGTGGTAAAAAAGGGAAAAAAGAGGGACAGCTTTCATTCTTCGATGAAAATGACGCCTATTAACCTGATAACGGTACGGCGATGACCGGAAATTATCCTGAATAATAACTCTCTGCTTGATTTTTACCATTGACTTTGCCCGAGAGCATTGATAGATTCCAGCAGATAAATTTGCGCGTCCCCATCGTCTAGTCAGGTCCAGGACATCGCCCTTTCACGGCGACGACACGGGTTCGAATCCCGTTGGGGGCGCCATTTTTATGTCCGGTGAAGATTTCAGCCCCCTGTCACAGCCTCTTCGCCCGCACGCCGGAACCATCCCCGGGGTCTTTTCATGCCATCGGCCCGGCTTACAGATATATTTGAATTTGTTTACTTGAGCTTCGATTTATTTGGTGTTAATATCCGGGTTCTGATTGGCGGATTGGTGTGATTAATTCAGGAGGTCGAAGTGAAAAACAGGTTCAATCCAATCTTTATCGGGATCTTCAGTGCCCTTGTTTTCCCTATGATCATCTCGACAGGAATAAACGCGGGGAAGGAGTCGCCGCTGATGCGATCGATGGAACGGCTCGAAAAGAAACTGACTGATAAATACGGCGTAGAACAGCGTGATAGGTTGCTGACCGGAATGAAACAGGCAGCGTCATACTGGCGTGAAGAGGATGGCGGTGCTGAGGTCTTTGAAAAATTCGTTGAAGAGAATTTTGCCGGAGACAGCGAGACTCTTGATTCCGTTTTCAACCGGTTCGAATTGATCCTTGAAAAGGTGAATGGGTCTGTTCACGAGATGTCGACGACGATGCGCCTCCAGACAGATCTCGATGCCGGGCCGATACTGCCGATGGACAGGGTATTTGCCGGTTACGATGTCGGCGCTCATATCAAGGATGATCTTTTCAATAACAAACTTGCTTTCGTAGTCCTGCTTAATTTCCCCCTCAGATCCCTCGAAGAACGCCTGACTAACGGGAAGAAGTGGACGAGGCGCCAGTGGGCTGAAGCCAGGCTTGCGCAGCGCTTCTCAAAGCGCATTCCGGCGCATGTAAACCTCAAGCTTTCCGAAGCAGCCTCCGCTTCGGATCAGTATATCGCCGATTACAATATCTGGATGCATCATCTTGTGGATGCTGATGGAAAGAGGATATTTCCGGAAGGTCTGAGACTGCTTTCACACTGGAACCTTCGTGATGAACTAAAAGCTAATTATTCCAATAGTGAGAACGGACTCGAAAAACAGCAGATGATATTCAAGGTCATGGAGAGAATCGTCGATCAGACTATTCCTGAAATAGTGATCGACAATCCATTTGTCGACTGGAATCCATACACAAACGAGGTCTTTCCTGCCGCGGTCAATGACACCGACCGGAAAATGCCTGCAAATATCGGACTTTCAGGCGAAAGGGAACCTGACACAAGATACAGGATACTTCTGGATTGTTTTCTGGCGTCAAGGATGGTAGATGAATTCTCGCCGGCTGCTCCCACTCTGATCGCAAGAAGATTTGATGAGGACAGGGAGATCCGTGAAAAAGACGTCGAAAAGATGCTTATCGACGTTCTTTCGTCTCCGCTTGTCAAAGATATCGCTCAGCTTATAAAGAAACGCCTCGGACGCGGCCTTGTACCATATGATATATGGTACAACGGTTTCAGCTCGACGGGAAAGTACTCGGAGGCCGAGCTCGATGAGCTCGTGATGAAGCGGTATCCGACCCCGGCTGAATTTAAGAAGGATATTCCGAAGTTTCTGCGGCTATACGGATTTGCCGATGAGAAAGCGGATCAAATAGCAGCTAATATCCTTGTCGAGGCGGCGAGGGGTTCTGGACATGCTTCCGGCGGAGAGATGCGTTATCAGCCTGCCAGGCTGAGGACCCGGGTAGGGGCGAAAGGGATTGATTACAAGGGGTTTAACATTGCCGTCCATGAGTTGGGACATAACGTCGAGCAGACAATAGATATGAATGATATTGACCATACCCTTCTTGCGGGCGTCCCGAATACCGCATTTACTGAAGCGTTCGCCTATGTCTTTCAGGAGAACGACCTGATGCTTCTGGGGCTCGACCCGGGGCACGATTCAGAATCAGACGCGGTACAGGTGCTCAGCGATTTCTGGAACACATATGAGATAGGCGGGGTCTCTCTGGTAGATATGAGGATCTGGCGCTGGATGTACTCAAATCCGGATGCTACTCCCGCGGAGTTGAGGAAAGCATCGATCCAGATCTCCAAGGATGTCTGGAATGAATATTTTGCTCCCGTCTTCGGCAAAAAAGACATTTATATTCTCGGCGTTTATTCACATATTATCCATTCGTTCCTTTATCTCCCAGACTACGCGATCGGACATATGATCGCATTCCAGGTAAAGGACCAGATGAAGAAGGCCGGAAATATCGGCGGTGAATTCGAAAGAATGGCTCTTATGGGAAATGTAGCCCCGGATCTGTGGATGATAAATGCCGCGGGGACTCCTGTCGGAGCGAAGGCGCTTCTTGAGGCGACCTCAAAAGCTCTTGAAGGCATAAAGTGATACGAAGAATATCATTGTTTACCGAAAGAAAGCGGTGGTAGATGGGAAAGACAGGAAAGAAAAGGATCCTTGTCACCGGGTCACTCGGGCAGATAGGTTCCGAGCTTGCTTTTGCCCTGAGTGAGAGATACGGGGCGGGGAATCTTATAACCAGTGATATCAGAGATGACGATGGAGGTAAACTGGACGGGTCGGGTAGGTTTGTTAAACTTGATGTCCTTTCTCAGGAGAGCTTTGCTGCCGTAGTAAAGAAAGAAAAGATAGACGTGATCTATCATCTTGCCGCGCTGCTTTCGGCTGTAGCGGAAGCAGAGCCCCAGAAGGCATGGCTTATCAATATGGAGGGGCTGTATAACGCACTGGAAATATCCCGAATGCACGGGTGCAGCCTTTTTGTCCCGAGTTCGATCGGAGCATTCGGGCCCGACACGCCCCTTGATAACACTCCGCAGGATACTGTCATGAGGCCGCATTCGATGTATGGCGTGACAAAGGTCTCTGGTGAACTTCTTTGCGACTACTATAACCTAAGATACGGGATCGACACCAGAGGAGTGAGGTATCCGGGGATCATATCGCATGGAACGCTTCCGGGCGGGGGAACGACCGATTACGCGGTAGAGATCTATTACAAAGCGGTCCTTGATAAAAAATACGTCTGCTACCTCGATCCTGACACTTCTCTGGATATGATGTATATGCCCGACGCGATAAAAGCCGCCATCGATCTGATGGAGGCGGATGAAGCAGGCTTGAAGCACAGGAACGCTTTCAATGTAACTGCGATGCACTTTACTCCTGTCGAGATAGCCGCGGAGATAGGCAGACATATACCTGAATTCGAGATTGCTTTTGATAACGATCCCGTAAGGCAGAGAATAGCGGACTCATGGCCGAATTACATGGATGATTCGGCAGCAAGGGAGGAATGGGGATGGAATCCGGAATATGACCTGCGCTCCATGACTGCCGATATGCTGAAAGTCCTTGGAGAAAAAAAGATTAATGGAGAACTCGATTTATAGCGGTGATCCGTTCACTGAAAGAGGGTGAGAGAAAGATGTATAATATCAAGGATGAACTTCGCGCTACGCTTGATGATATCCGTGAAACAGGGCTTTACAAGGAAGAAAGGATCATCATTTCCGATCAAAAGGCGGATATAAAAATATCGACTGGAGATGAAGTCGTCAATTTCTGCGCGAACAACTATCTTGGCCTTGCGAACAATCCCGACCTGATAGCAGCGGCAAAGGAAGCGATGGATTCGCGCGGATTCGGACTTTCCTCAGTGAGGTTTATATGCGGGACTCAGGATATTCACAAAAAACTGGAGAGAAAAACAGCTGATTTCTTCGAGATGGATGACGCGATTCTCTACACATCTTGCTTTGACGCCAACGGAGGGCTCTTTGAGGTTATTTTGTCCGACGAAGACGCCATCATAAGTGATGAGCTGAACCATGCGTCAATTATCGATGGCGTCCGCCTCTGCAAAGCAAAAAGATACCGTTACAGAAATAACAATATGGATGATCTTAGAACGCAGCTCGAAGCGGCGAAGGCCGATGGGGCTAAAAGGATCATGGTCGCTACCGACGGTGTGTTTTCTATGGACGGGATAATTGCGCAGATCGACCGCATATGCGATATAGCGGAAGAATTTGGAGCGTTGGTAATGGTCGATGATTCGCACGCGACCGGTTTTTTCGGGCCTACCGGACGTGGAAGCGTTGAATACTGCGGAGCTCTGGGGCGGGTCGATATAATAACTTCGACGCTCGGCAAAGCGATGGGTGGTGCATCAGGCGGTTTCACGACAGCGCATCAGGAGATAATCGATCTGCTTCGGCAGAGATCCCGGCCGTACCTTTTTTCAAATTCTTTGCCCCCCGCGCTTGTTGCTTCTGCCATAAAAGCTTTTGAACTCCTTTGGGAGCCAAGCCCGATGCTGAAGACACTTGTCGATAACACAAAATATTTCAGAGAAAAAATATCAGAAGCAGGATTTGACATTGTCCCGGGAAGCCATCCGATAGTTCCTGTCATGCTCGGAGACGCGGGACTATCCCAGAAACTCGCCAACGGACTCCTCAAGGAGGGGATATATGTCATAGGTTTCTTTTATCCTGTGGTTCCCAAGGGAAAAGCGCGTATCAGGGTGCAGATATCGGCCGCTCATTCGCGCGACCATCTCGACAAGGTGATCGGAGCTTTCATAAAAGTCGGAAAAGGACTTGGCATCATATAACCGGCTTTACGGGGAGGCTGGATTCATTGTTTCTGAACCCGTATCGGCGTTCAGAGTATTGCCGTTTGCAGAGGTTTGTCTATTCAACCGAATTTTCTTGACAGAACGCTGTTATTATAGGAGTTTGCCAACTTATAGGGAGCTGTTTGCCGATTAAGTCATTTTTCAGGTAAGAGGAAATAGCAGGAGGTTTTCATGACTCTGAACTCGATAATGTATATCGCCCCCTGGGTGGGAGTTGCCGGAATGCTGGTGGCGTTTTTGACTTATTTCAATGTCAAACGTTACGCTGAAGGCACCGAAATCATGAAAAAGATCGCCGACAAGATCCATCATGGCGCCTTTGTTTTCCTAAAGAGAGAATATTCCATAATAGCTTTGTTCATAGTCGTCATATTCGCTGTGTTGACTTTCGCTCTGAGTATTCAGACGGCGATCGCTTTTCTGACTGGTGCGGTCTGTTCGATGGGCGCCGGCCTTTTGGGAATGGAAGCAGCCACAAGAAGCAGTGTCCGCGCCTGCCAGGGTGCTAAAGACGGCGGAATAAGCAGAGCTTTAATGATCGCGTTCAGCGGGGGATCGGTGATGGGGATATCTGTCGCCGCTCTTGGAGTGATCGGGATCGGGTTTTATTTTCTCTTCACGCGGGATCCTAAGATAATCAACGGTTTTGCTATGGGCGCGAGCTCGATCGCCCTTTTCGCGCGTATTGGCGGGGGAGTATATACTAAAAGCGCCGATGTCGGGGCTGATCTTGTAGGGAAGATAGAAGCCGGGATTCCTGAGGATGATCCAAGAAACCCCGGTGTAATAGCTGATAATGTAGGGGATAATGTCGGTGACACGGCAGGTATGGGCGCGGATCTTTTTGAGAGCTATGTAGGCAGCGTAGTCGCCGCGATGGCTCTCGGAGCTTCGATGACCGGCGTCGACAATTTCAGGTATATGGCGCTGCCGATCCTGCTTATCACAGCGGGGCTGATAGCTTCTATCATCGGTATCTGGGCGATCGGGATACTGAAGAAAGCGGGACCGCAGGAAGCGCTTCGCTACAGCGAATACACCAGCGGCATCATATTTATTGCGGCTTCGTTTTTTATCATAAAGACGGTCCTTGGGACAACTGAGCCTTTCTGGGCGATACTCTCAGGCATTTGCGCGGGGATCCTTATCGGAGCGGAAAGCGAGTTCTTTACTTCGGGATCTCCTGTAAAGACTGTAGCAAGGGCCAGCGAAACGGGGGCGGCTACGACTATAATCACGGGACTGGCTGTGGGGTTTGAGAGTACGATCCTTCCAATAATCACGCTGACAGCTGCCATGTACGTTTCATTCGAGTTTGGCGGAGGACTGTATGGGATAGCCCTTTCAGCCGTTGGAATGCTTTCCATAATAGGTATAGTGATGTCGACTGATTCTTACGGCCCTATAGCTGATAACGCCGGCGGAATAGCAGAGATGTCGAGTGCGGGGCCTGAGATCCGAAAGATCACTGATAAACTCGATTCGATCGGAAATACTACAGCTGCTGTCGGAAAAGGCTTCGCGATCGGATCTGCCGCTCTTACTGCGATGGCTCTTTTCAGCGCTTATCAGAAGACAGTAGGGCTCGATTCGATAAATCTTGCATCGACGAGGACTGTCATCGGACTCTTTCTCGGCGCCTTGATGCCGTTCATGATAGCCGCGATGACGATGAAAGGTGTCGGCAGGGCTGCGAACAAGATGGTGATCGAGATAAGAAGACAATTCCGGGAGATAACAGGCCTTATGGAGGGCACTGCCGAGCCGGATACAACGAGCTGTATCGATATAGTGACCAAGGCTGCTCTCAAAGAGATGATCCTTCCAGGCATGATCGCGGTCGTGATGCCTTTAATTATCGGATTTCTCCTTGGTGCTGAATCTCTTGGAGGTTTCCTTGCCGGAGCGACTACTACAGGAGTCCTGATGGGGATCTTCATGTCGAATGCAGGCGGGACCTGGGATAACGCCAAGAAGTGGATAGAGGAAGGAAACCTTGGCGGAAAGGGAACCGATGTCCATGCCGCTTCCGTCGTTGGAGACACGGTAGGGGATCCGTTCAAGGATACTTCGGGTCCGAGCATGAACATTCTTATAAAGCTGATGTCGGTTGTAGCGCTCGTATTTGCGCCGCTTCTCCTGAAATAGGGAACTGACACAGGTGGAAATAGTGCTATGGCTTTGACTGTGGGGATCATCGGCCTTCCCAATGTAGGGAAATCCACACTTATCAATGCGCTGGCTCAGGCTGGCGCTGAAGCATCCAATTATCCTTTCTGCACGATCGACTGCAACAGAGGAGTGGTAGAAGTACCCGACCGGAGACTTGAGGACCTGGCAAAGATCCTTGATCCCGACGAGGTGATCCCGAGCCATATTACTTATGTGGATATCGCAGGCCTCGTCAAAGGAGCCAGCAAAGGAGAGGGGCTCGGGAACAAGTTTCTGCACCATGTAAGGGAAGCGGATCTTCTGGCGCACGTTGTCAGATTTTTTAAAGATCCGGATATCAGCCATATCCACAGCGGTATCGATCCGGTCGGCGATCTGGAGATTGTGGAGACCGAGCTCTTTCTTTCCGATCTTGCCAGAGTGGATAAGTGGATCTCCAGAGAAAAAGTAAGATCAAGATCGTTGAAAAAGAACGAGAGGAAGGAACTTGAATTCCTTGAATCGGTCCGTGAAGAGCTCGCATGCGGAAACAGGTTCCCGATAGACGGCCTGCCTGAACACGCAAGAGATATCGTCGATGAACTTCGACTGCTGACTATAAAACCCCAGATCATCGTTCTTAATTCAGGAGAGGATCCTTCAACAGATATTGAAGGCGCTCTCGCTTCGATAAGGGAAAGATTTCCGGAAAGTGATGCAGTGGTGATGTCGGCAAAGCTCGAACAGGAGATCGCCGATCTTCCTGAAGAGGACCGCCTGGAGTTCGCGGTGGAGATGGGTATAAGTTCTGCTGCAAGGGAAAGGTTCATCGAGAAATGTCACGATCTTCTGGGGCTGGTAAGATATTATACTACCGCCAATAAAAAACTTCAGGCCTGGTCGGTTCCGAAAGGTACTTTGGCACCTGACGCAGCTGGTAATATACATACCGATATGAAGGAAGGGTTTATCAGGGCCAAAGTGATCGGGTATGCCGATCTGCTTGAATACGGGTCTGAGGCTGAGGCCCGTCTCCACGGACATCTCCGGACTGAAGGCCACGACTACCAGATCAGGGACGGGGATGTCATACAATACTTTTTCAACCGATGACCGCTATTCCGCGGGAGACCATTCTGCGATTACTTCAGCTTTTATCGTGCATTTTCCTTTTGAGACCCATCTGTTCTGGTGGTTATAGCTCCATTCGAGATATTCAGAGTCACCTCCGCCTTCGGTCGTAATAAGGAATCTATTGGAGATGCCTCCGAACGCCGCTGCCTGCTCAGCGGGAGTATTTTTATCTCCGGCGTTCGCGTCCACCGGCACCCATCCATAACCGGGAAGATATATCTCGTTCCATCTATGGAATACATCGTCATAACTGGCGTCATCTCCCCGTACGACCAGAGAACCGACATATCTTGCAGGTACTCCTGCAGCGCGGCAAAGGGCTATAAAGCAAAAGGAATATTCGGAACAGGACCCGTTTTTCCTTTTTAATACTGTCGGCGCGGTGTTCCAGCCTCCGGCAAGCTTGTATTCCATATTATCGATCAGGTACTGATATAGTTTTCTCGCTTTCCAGTACAGATTCTTTTCGTCCCCCACAGTTTCTTTAATGATATTCTGTATGTAGGGATTATGGATATCATATTTGATGTCGTCCGCAAGATATGCTTTCCGGATCTTCTCAGGGATCCTGTCAGAGACTTTTTCCGGAAAGATAAAATATCTGATAGCAGAAGATTCGACTTTTACTTTCATCGCGACTTCCACAGAATTTCCAGATTTTATCTGGTCAAAATGAAAAATCGCGACCTTTTGTCCCCATCTGTCGTGTTTATACAGAGGTTCTGTCGAATATTCGACCGGTCCGAGAAGCTTCTGTCCAGGCCGGTCGGAAGGGTCGGCAAGAAATATATCAAGAGATACGATCTCGCCGGGGCCGACAGCAACCGCTTCTGTAGTAAAGTCCACATCCGCTCTTCTTGGATCGTACGTTCTGAATAATTGATCGTCTCTGACTACGATCTCATAGATTGAATCGTTCTGGTAGTCAGTATTAAGCAGACGGCCATCTTTCCATGACAGTCCCCAGGAGAATGGACCGGGCGAATCGAGTATCAGGACGGTATGACCAGTGACGGTATCGATCATATATATTTCGTCTCTGATCCTGTCGCTGCACCAGAGGTAGCCGTTTCCGAAAGTAAGGCCGCGCGGGTCTCCGGCAGGGGAAGGAAAGGATGTGATGGTCGTTCCATCGACCGGATCGATCTTAAGGATCATATCCGTCCTGTTATCGCAGATCCACAGCCCCGTCTCATCCCATGCGAGTCCGGTCGGAGAAGGAGTCGGAGAATCAAGTGTCCTTACCGTATGCCCGGTGGCGGCGTCCGTTGCGAAGATCTTTGCTGAAGAAGGGTCAGTGCTCCAAAGCAGGCCGTCTTTCCAGGCAAGCCCTGATGGAAAATATCCAGGGGAGTCTATCGACTTCAGGATTCTGCCGGAGGCAGGATCTATTTCATTGAATGAATCAGTCTTTCTGTCTGCTATCCATAATTGGGTTCCATTCCAGGCGATCCCTGTCGGGTGTTTTAGCTCCAGAGCGGTTTTGCTCGAGATATCTCCCGGTGATGCATAAGAAAAGCTTAAAGGCAGGAGAACGATTACTAAAGAAAATATTACAGAGTATTTCATCAGATGACCTCCGGCGGGACTCAGGTTTCGATAGACATCTAAAATACTGTCTCTTCGGCTATCGTCTGGGGAAAGATTCTAGATAAACGTTTTTACAGAGTCAACTGTTTTAGGTCAGAGACGCGGGCCTTTCGAGTTCTATACAGGTTAAATGTTTACAATCGCTGGATATGCTGGTAGAATAAAAAGCCGGAGGTCGAGGGTTAGCGGGCATCCGCTGCTGATAGCGCGGAGCGGAATCTTCTGAAGCGGTGCGCACTCTAAAAACAGAATGATCTCTGTAATTGATGCCAAACGAGAGGAATATACAATGAAAATCCTGTCTCTCTTCCTGTTTACTCTTATGATTTTTTGCGCTGTTTCTTTCTCCGAGGGATATGCAGCTGCGGCTGAGGATATTGATCCTTACGAGATGATCGATTCCTGCGGGCGGTTTCCCTTTGCAAAAGTCATTTCTCTCGATAACGGAAAATCCTGGGGGATGATCTATGCCGATGTCTATGGAAAGATATATTTAAAAAGATGGACTTCAAAAGGCTGGAAAGCGGAATGGCAGCTGACCAACCTCGGGTCAAAAGTCCGGAAGTTCTTTATCATCGATCTTGAGGGAGACGGCAGGCTGGATATTGTCATCGCCACTTTCTCGGGAAGGATCCTGACATACAGTATGGACGGTTATATCAATACCTGGGAAAATATTGAAGATGATTTTACAAGTATCGAGGCTATAGAAATAAGCAATATCGATGAGGATCCTCAGAAGGAATTCATTGTGATCGCGGGCGGTACGATGTATATCATCGACGGACTGGATAAAAGCCGCCAGTGGATAAGCGAGAGAAAATTTCAGGCGCAGGAGATCGTTATAGCAAATGTCGATACTGACGATGCCATGGAGATCATCCTCAATACCGGCATAGTCATAGACGCGAAGTTTCGAAACGTCGAACTTGAATGGGACAGGTCTTTTGGAGACAGGATCACGGTCTTTGACATGAACAATGACGGGCATCCTGAAGTAATAGGGGAGTTTACGGATTATTCGCTCAGAATATTCGATATATATTCTGAAAGAGAAGTCTGGTGATATTGAGCTGCCGGGCTGATCAACGCGGTTGAAATCCTATTGTAAACTTTATCCACATCGGTGTCGGGACGCCTTTCACGGCGCCGGGTATGAAACGGATCTCGCGTGCAGCTTCTACCGCTGTGTCATTGAACACTTTCTGTGGCAGTCCCCTGGATACCTTGACCTGTCTTACTTCTCCTTTCTCATCCACGTAGAGGAGAAGTTCCACTTTCCCCGTAACACCTTTTTTGACCCCTTCGGGATATTTCGGCCACGGGATAAAAAGCGGTTTGGGTTCCACTGTGTGCCTAATTGTCCCTGAACTGCCGCTCTCTCCGCCACTTCTTCTTCCGCCGGTCACCGGCTGGATATTCATTTCAGGCTCACCCAATTCATCGAATACCGAAGGTTTTTCCGGTTCAATATCCTCCGCAGGGGTATGCTGATCGAGTTCGGGAATTATGACTTCATCGGGATAATGGATCAGGGCGAAGACTCTGTTCTCATCAAGATAATCCGAATCTCCTTCATTACCGGGGCTTTCGGATCTGAATATTTCGAGGTATTCGGGCTTAAGAAGGAGAAAAAAGGCAAGATGCAGAATAACTGCGATCGATATTATGATGATCCATTCCTTTGATCCTCTGCGATGCTTGAATATCCTCTCCTTTTCCACAGTATCTGCTTTCAGAATCCGGTTCACCGGGCGTATGAGTATTTGCATATTCCGGCTCTTTAGTAGTATCTTGATAGCATCAGCAGTATATTGGTTTTATTGAAAAAGCGCAAGAGAGCTAAAATGCTTCAATTAATAAGAAAAAATGATGTGACTGTCCCGAATGTACTTACTGTCCTGCGGATCCTGATGGCAGTCTCCGCGATATTTTTGATCGGTAAAGCTGATTATTCCCGCTTCGCCGCATCGATGCTTATAACTGCTTCATTTCTCGATTATTTTGACGGGTGGTATGCGCGAAAGTTTAAACAGGTCACAAAACTCGGTACTCATCTCGATCCTTTCGCGGATAAGGTCCTTATGGCGGTGATCTTCATCTCGCTTGGAAGGGCCCTTCAGTGGACATGGTTCTATTATTTTGTGGCTGTCATATTGCTGCGTGAGATCACCATAACCGTCTACAGGATGATCGTCAGACGGAGATCAGGAGAATATGTTCAGGCGAGCAGGCTGGGCAAGATCAAAACAATCGTCCAGTCTATTGTCGGTGACGTGCTGATTTTCTATATATATTTTTATCCTGGAAAGATCCCGGAGCATAACTGGTTGATCTTTTTCGTGATGACCATTGTCATGTTTATCACAGTCGATTCGGGGCTGAGGTATATCCTCCCCAGGTGTTCGGACGGAAAAAAACGGTCGGTTCTTGAGAGGATCTCAAAATGGATATTCGGAACGCTAGCCGGGGAGGCGTAGAGTGGATATTTATGAAGCCATAAGGATGAGGACAAGTGTGAGGGGATACAAGCCGGATGCAGTAGAGGATGAAAAACTGAACAGGATCCTTGATGCTGCAAGGCTCGCTCCATCCGGAAAAAACGGGCAGCCGTGGAGATTTGTAGTAGTCAAGGATAAAGAAACTATATCGAAGCTTGTCCCTGCGTGTAAAAACCAGAAATTTCTGGAGGAAGCTCCGATCCTGATAGCTGCTTGTGGTTTCGAAGAGGAAGCATACAAGAAAATGGGAGGATACTGGAATTCTCTTCCGGTAGATATCGGTATCGCCCTTGAACATCTCATGCTTGCCGCGGAAGCGGAAGGGCTTGGGACATGCTGGATAGGAGCTTTTATAGAGGATGAAGTCAGAGAGATACTTGGTGTTCCTGAAGGTGTGAAGATCGTCGCTCTGACTCCTGTAGGTTATCCCTCGCAAGAAAGGACGATCCGGCCGAGAAAGCCTTTGGAAGAAATCGTTATGAAGGGGAGGTGGGAAGAAAAATGAGATCTCGATTCTGCAGGACCGTTTTGATATTTTTTGCTTCCGGGAGTCTTATTTCAGCTCAACAGGTAAGATCTGATACAGTCTTCGAGGAAAGCGGGATGGTCGATCTCAAGGAGCTTGCCATGACGGAAAATATATCTTCCGCGCCGTCGAATACCCCGTTTTCAGCTTTAGCCGCAGATTCGATCGAAGTGATAGAGATAGAACTTGAAGAGGAAAAGAAGTCGAATATATACAAGGAAATCGCAGCGGTTGCTGTTGTTACTGCGTTTGCCGTATATATTATAGTAACTGTCTTTTTTCCCGGGGATGATTCGACTCCGGAAGAGAGTGATGGAAAAGATATTCCGACTCTGGGAATCTCGATCCCGTTTACTCGCTGATACTGAAAGCAGCTTCTTCCGAGACCGTCTCCCTGCTGACAAGATCCTCTATTCTTAGAGTCAGAAGGTACTTGCCCGGTTCAAGCGAACCTATATCGATCCGAACGCGGTCTGACGCTTCAAAGGCGTTTATACTCTGTTCCAGAGTGCTTGTGATGTGAGGGGGAGTATCTGCTTCGGCTCCTGTTATGCTGCGTTTTATCCAATAGAGCGTGTTCCTGAATCCAGATGATCCCTGGCCGCTGTCGATCGGAGTAAGGATCGAATAAGTCACGCTGTATCTGGATAGGTTGTCGCCGCCTCTCTTCAGGTTATATATATCGTACGCGAGGCATAGATCTGTTCCAGATCCATAAGAGGGGATAGGATCGAGTCTGTCAACGCAGACCCCGTTTTCATCCTGAGCGACTAGACGGATACTGCTTATCTTGAGCCGACCGGAACCGAAGTTTTTTACCTCAAATAGATCTCTCCAGGATCCTCTTCGAAGAGGCCTGCCTCCCGAAATTTCTATCTCGAAGATGCAGTCCCCGATTCTTGCCGCAAGATCTGTCGAGATTCCGTATACATAATATCTTTGACCTGATTTTTCTATCTGGTTTAACGTGTCCGGCTTTATTCGATAAGTTTCATTTACTATCCGGTTCAATTCACTATCGAATGAAAAAAGGCTTAAGGAGAATATTTCTTTCGGTCTGTTTATAGCCGAATCCGGTAAAGCGACGGCAAATTCCAGATTTGTACTCTCATTTGAACCTCTTCGCTGGGAATTCCGGACAATAATAGAAACTGGCAATGACTCTATCGGGTACTGATATGTCTGGGGGATAGTATTGAATATATCCTGCGTGGTTTCTGCAAAGGCCCTGTATTCAGGGGCTATGGGGATGTGGTAATCTCCGTTGAGGAACTCATTCATGAAATAAAGCCTGAAATTCGCCGAGTTGTTATTGTACTCCCATATGACTATCGCACCGTCCATCCCGCCTCCAAGGTTATACAACAGTCTGTCCGGAAGTCCGTAGGAGATAAGTGCGTGTCCTCTTGCCGTCTCGGTTCCGTCAAGCCCGAGCCTTTCCAGAGTCAAAAGTTCTCTGGCGAAGAAGACTCTTTCATAGTGCGCGAGCAGGCGTTCATTGACCTCTGTCGCCATAGTCGGATCATCCATCAGCCAGAATTTTCGGTTCCAGCCGGTTCTGGCCTCTTCAGGCCAGACAAGGTATTCTTCGCGTTTTTCGGGGGGAAGAAGAACCGAGGTGTCAAGATAAAGCGATTTTTCGTCGCCAGGCATAAGGTCCAGCGCCTGGTTAAAGCTTTTTTCAGATCGGCTGAACTCGCCAAGCCTCAGATACAATGCTCCCGCAAGAAGCCAGGAACGCGGCCTGGAAGGAGACAGTCCGCACAGGAGCGAAGTGTATTTTCTTGAGGTTTTGTACATATTTCCCAGCAGATGAAGGAATCCAAGATTAAAAAGCGTCTCTTCATGACTATTGTCGATATTATATGCTTTTTTGTAACATTCCAGAGCGCTTTCCAGTTCTTCAGTAAAACACATGTTTTCGAGGTATTCTTCTTTTTTTATCCTCCCCAGATTGTACCAGGCATCAAAAGACCCCGGATCTATATCCAGAGCTCTTCTGAAAGAGGCCTCAGATTCTCCGGGAAACTGCATTTCATAGAAGGTAAGGCCTTTCTCTATGTGATTTAACGGATTATCCGGTTCAAGCGCTATCGCTTTTTCAATCGAATCGATCGATTTCGATCTTGAGCGGGGCGTTCCCTGCAGGCGGTACAGGACCGCAAGTTTCCGGTAAAGGTCCGGGTCTTTGGAGCCGGTTTTCATCTGTTGTCTGACAGAGGCAATCTTTTTTTCGATTTCGACATCATCTCCGGATGATTCTTTGACAATATCTGGATCGTAAGCAGTATTTTTATGAAAGGTACAGGAAATCTGCAGTAAAAAGAAGATCAGAAGGCTGATACAGCTCCGTCTCATAATCCCTTTCCTGCTCAAACGAAGAGTAGAAAAACCGCATCTAATTATAATATAAGAGGTTATTGCCGTCAATAAGATTAAGGACTGAATTCCGCAAGTCCGAAAGACGTATCTCTGTGAGTTAATACAGTTTAAGGAATAATAATTGCATGAGATCACCGGCGTACGGTACGCGATGTCACCTTTGGAAAGATGGTTATGGCTAGTCCGATAGCAGATTCGCTTCCAGTAGAGTTAAACAGGTTTACCGATGTAGTGGAAAGAATTGGTAAACTGCTTACGCAGCTAAAGATATATCCAAGCGGACATCCGTCTGTCGAAAAATATCTCGAAGATGCATATGATTCGCTGAATGAAATGCTGTTGAACAAAAGTTCTATCGTATTAAGGATGGTTAAGAAGTCACTTTTTTACCTGAATTACACTTTCAATGTCGATGATGAAAACAGAAGAAATCATAATCATCTTATAAAAGCACTTGGATTGATGTCGGTCGGTGAGATCGAGATAGAAAAAGGTTTTGCAAAAGCGGAACTACTCTCTTTTATGGAAATAACGGCAAGCGTCCTTAAAGGTGACAGAAAATTCGATCTGGCCGGTGCATGGAGTAGAATAGACCATATCAAGGTGAGACATGTCCCGCATTTCAAGGACCGGGATTACACGCAGGCTGACAAGATCGAGAATAACTCTCCATTTAATGACCTGGTACTCGCCTGCAAAACAAAGAAGAAAGACAGCAGCGTCTGCGGGGTCATAGATGACGTTCTGAAAAAACTCGAAAAGATCCAGTCCAGCGAGGGGATAAAAGCAGGAAGATTGATCCTCGAAATGGTTGGAAACGAGGACAGCAACAACTCTATGGTCCTGATGTTGAAATCTTTGATAACCTACGACAGCTACACTTTCAGGCATTCTGTAAATGTAGCAGTGATTTCTGCCGCGACCGCGCGATATATAGGGTTCACCGAGGATGAAGCGGGGAAGATCGGACTGGCTGCACTCATGCACGATATAGGGAAGCTGTATATTCCCAAAAAGATTCTTCTGAAAAGCTCGCGTCTGTCCCCCTCGGAATGGCAGGTCATAAAAAAGCATCCAGTTGATGGAGCAAAGATTCTCAAGGAAGAGGGGATCGATGAGATGACATGCGCCGTAGCGTATCAGCACCATATGCGGCATGACCTCACTGGATATCCCAGATACCGCGGGGAAAAGATTCTGAAGGCCAGTGAGATAGTAAGGATCGCCGATACATATGATGCCTTGACTACCAAAAGGGTCTACAGAAAACAGATCAGTCCTTATGAAGCTATCAAAGTGATGTGGTGGACAAGAAAAACCGAATTTCATCCTGAGTATTTCGATGATTTTCTTCATATGATGGGAAATATTCCTATAGGCAGCATCCTTGAGCTTGATTCAGGAGAAAAAGTCATCGTAGTAGATATAAGCAGGGATCGCGGAGCGCTGCCTAGAGTGAGGGTGATAAAGGATAAGGACGGGTTGAATGTCGAAAAGGATATTATTCTGGATCTTAACGAAATCGATCCAGCTACGAAAAAACTGTGTTATCGGGTAAAAGGTGTGATCGATGATCCGGTCCGGAATATCGAGATAGGAAAATATCTCTTTGCCAGGAAATAGCCCGCAGACCGCAGTCCTTATTAAAACCGCAATCAAAAAAAACCCAGGACGATCATCCTCACGCAAGATGATCCCCCCGGGCTTATATAGACCGGTTACAGGATAGGCTATAGTTTTTCTACATTGCCGAGCTGTTTAAGGTCGCCATGGACGCTCCAGGTATAATCGATCTTGTCTGTGCTCGAATGAATGACGAATTCTACCGTTTTTCCGGCTTTTAACGGTTTTGTGGATGTTCGAGCGAGAAGATCCTCACCATCAGTCACAATACACCACCCGGCGGGGGCGTAAACATTTACAATAGCAGCTTCAGGATCGATCAGTTTCAATCCGTAGATGGCGGATCCGGAAGATGTGACCTTCAGCTTTATCAGGAACCTGCCATCTTCCATGACGGTGACGCTCTTTTTGATCTCAGCGGCTGCTCCGAATACTGATTGACTCACCAGAGCCAGGATCGCAATACCGACCAGAATGGTCAATATCCTTGTTCTAGGCGCATTCATGTTGTTTTCTCCCAGTGTGTTACAAGAATGACTTAATTTAGTGATTGAGAATAACCGCTCAATCATTTGCCCTGTACATCATTATTATAGCATAAAGCAGAAAGCATGTCGAGAGATGAAAAGATATCTCTGGCAAGAAAAAGTAAATAGATTTGGGCCGCCGGTTTTGCGTATAATGGCATATTCCTCGCTTTCGAGTCTAAGGAATATGGATTGCTGAATATAGTGATTTGATTTATAAAGAGATAGAAATGAAAAAAAAGGTCCTGATCGTAGACGACGAAGTGCATCTTGCAAGAATACTGCAATTTACCCTTGAACACGCCGGTTATATAACAGATACGGCTTTTGACGGCCGGGAGGCGCTGGAAAAGGCATCAACCTTCGCTCCCGATATAGTCTTGCTTGATCTTTCCCTGCCGGTGATGGATGGCTACGAGGTCTGCAAGGCGCTCAAAGCAGGCGATAAGACGAATAATATCTCGGTTGTCATTCTATCAGCACGTGATATTAAAAAAGAGGGAGTCGAGAAACCCCTTGACGCTGACGTAATAATGGAGAAACCCTTCAACACGGAGAACCTGCTTAAAGAGCTGGCAAAGTTGCCGGCATCCGTATGATCCTTCTGCTGATGGCATCCCGGTCAAAACTCAAGACTGCTGCATGAAAACAGCTCCGTCATCGATGCCGCCCCCGCTGACGCCTTCAGCCCCGGATGCCCTTTCGGCTCCTGAGCGCAGATCCTTTTCCGCGATCATAGATTCTATGAGCTTTCTTGACTTATCCGGAATGCCGGCTTCGGGACCGGTTCCAAGGGATTCAAAGAGCCTGTTTCTCTCGTCGATCTCCCTGTCCCTGAGGTTCTCTACCATTAATGCGAAAGCGTTGTTAAGAGAGGAAAATATCATCTGGTCTTCTATTTTTTCGACCTGGGGCAACTTGTTCTTCGAGATCGAGATAATATCTTTATGGATCGATTCAAGAGGCTTGAAGATACGCTTCGTTACCAGTATCGATAAATAATAGAACGAACCTATTATAATGAGGGAAAACGCAAAAGTATTGACTACGAGGAGGTTTTTTAATTTGCTTACGATAGGCAGAAGCTCCGGAAACTGGGAGGATACCGCCGAAGTGTTGTAAACCAGAGCGAAATAAAACGACATGCCGAAGGCGAGTGCAACCGTCAGCGCGCTGCAGAAGACCAGCAGCCTGATCCGTTTTTTTATCTTTCCGGCAATCTCCCTGTCAACCTGAAGGCGTGTCGAATCTGTTTTTGAATAAGTCATATTTCAACTCCCGGGATTACTGTGCGTCTATTCATTGATCGGTCCTGAGGAATCCTTCCTCATCCTCACTACCTGACATCAATAAGCGTGCCAGAAGCAGACAGGAAGGCTAAGGTTTTACAGTGAATGATTCGAGCGCAGATCTGAGCTCGTCCGTGTCTATGACCGTGTCCTTGCATGGCCCTGTAGGGCGGCTGTTTGGTATGCCGATCACCGGTATCTTCGGAGCGACATCCCTGAGTCCGCTGATAAGGTCTCTTTCGCATGCTATAGCTATTATAGCGCGGGGGGCTGTCTCCCTGATGATCTTGCGGGCTACAGTCCCGCCAGGAGCTGTATTGACTATTACTTCGGGGAATTCACCGCATATCCCGATCGCTTCCTTACGGATGTCTTTTCTAAGGCATCTGGGGAATAATGCCAGTATCGGTCCTGCATCTTCAGGTCCTGGCCGGGCGAGTGTGTTTGTCACACGGATAAACGAGTGGCTCAGTCTGTCCTGGGAAATACCAATAGACAGCGCGAATTTTGTGACGATCGGAAGAATGAAGAACAAGAGGCTGCCGCCTTTTGTAAGACAGAGATTAAAATAACTTTTTCGGGTGAGGACAGATATGATGAGTATCAGGTACCATGACAACAAAAAGAGGGAGACCAGAATAAACACCGAACTTATAAGAACAGCCCAGATACGTCCAAAAGATTCAAACCTTGGAAGGATAAGATACCAGAACAGTGCTGCAAATAATATCATCGCCGCGAGTACGATCATCGAAAGATAGAGGAATGTACTTTTGCCCTCGGATATCTTTCCTGTATCCGTATCTTTTTCCCAGCCGGTCCACTCATCTCCGAGGATCCTTTTGTCTTTGATACGATCCCCACTATCTGTCTCTTTCCTGTCCATTGCCTTAAAATAACTTAAGGAAGAATTTTGTTCAATAATATTAATCGTTGTGAGAGACTCTCTTTTTGAAGGAGGTCTTTAGATATATGATCGGTAAAAAGGAATATTTCGGGCTTTCTGTCGGACTTGTGTCGATTTCTTTCGCCGCTATATTTATCAGACTTGCCGATGCTCCGCCGTCGGTCGTTTCGGCATTGAGGATGATCTTTTCCACGATATTGATCCTTCCTTTCGCTGTTCTTTCAAAAGAGATGAAAAAAGAGATACGGATCCTCGCGCCCCGGGATATTGCTCTCCTCTTTTTTTCCGGTGCGCTGCTGTCTCTGCACTTTTTGTCATGGATTACCTCTCTTTCGCTCACCGGGGTGACAAGCAGTATAGTGTTTGTCTCCGCGAGTCCTCTTTTTGTCGCTGTGTATACTGCTACGGCACTTAAAGAAAAGATCTCGAATTCATTCTGGACAGGTCTCTTTATCGCTGCAGCGGGGACTCTGATAATGGCGGGGGGAAATATCTTTGCTGGAGGAGATAGTTGGAAAGGAGATCTTCTTGCTGTTGCCGGAGCGGTTTCAGCGGCAGGTTATTTTCTCGCAGGGAGCAGATTGAGGGGGAGGATCTCGCTGATCACATATATCTTCCCTGTCTATCTGACCGCTGCGGTCATTTTGACGCTGGCCGTCCCGATCTGCGGGGATAAGTTTACCGGGCTTCCTTTCATCAGCTACGTCTATTGTCTTCTAATGGCGATAGTCTGCCAGCTGGCCGGGCATACAGTATTCAACTGGGCTCTGAAAAGAGTCAAGGCTGCCGTAGTGACGCTGACGATCCTCGGGGAACCGATAGGCACCGCTATCCTCGCCTATTTTATTCTTGAAGAGATCCCGGCGGTAACAGAAATAGCAGGAGGCGTCTTTATTCTTGGGGGCATATTGACGGTGCTGTATAAAAATCCGAGGATTGCAGCCGCCCAAAAAGGAATTGTCGATATCTCATAGTGTAATGAGGATCTGACTGACCTCATCTATGAGGGCCTTATCGCCCTGCCACAGGTTTATAAATTCCTCAAATGATCTGCGGGCATCCTCTTTTTTTCCCATGCGCATCTGCGCGTGGCCGAGAAAATAAAGGGCTCTTACGGGAAATTCCTTTTTTGTGATCAGTTTTTCAAGGATCTTCACTCCGTCCTCAAATCTACCGGTATTTATATAGACGATGCTTATCCCGAGAGGAATCTCCGAGTCGTCAGGTCTCAGTATTGATGCCTTATCCCAGGCGTCAAGGGCTTTTGCGTATTCTCCCGTCTTCATGTATGTTTTGGCGATCCCGATCAGTGGGTCGGGGTTGGATTTATCCTTAAAGATGGAAAGCTGATAGTACTTTTCCGCTTTAGTGAAGTAGTTGAGTGCAAAGTTCGTATGGCCCAGATATGAATAGAACTCACTGTCGGATCTTCCGTTTTCTCCGGCGATCTTGAGAACGGCAAGGGCGTCCTCGTACATATGCCTGGCATACATCACCTTCCCGAGGAGCAGAAGGATATCCGTATCGGTCGGGTATGTATGCCTGATTGAAAGTAATTGTGCGTAGGCATCATCATAATTCTCCTGCTCATAGTAAGCTTTCGCAAGAATCAGGTTTCCTTCCATCTCTCTCGGAGAACCGCGAAGAGCAATCGTAGAATATTTTTCGGCAGTCTTGTACTGTTTCTGTTTCATCGCGCAGGAGGCAAGTCCGATATATGCGGGGGGATAATTTTTCTTTATTGCAGCCGCCATATTGTAGGATTTTTTCGCTTCGGCCAATCTATCGAGTTCTTCAAGCGTCTTTCCAAGCGCCTGATGGATCTCATAATCGGAACTGCCAGTGACAGAGGCCGAACGAAGGTATTTCTCGGCCTCACTGAAACGCTTCAGTTCCATCAGTGCTATCCCGAGGTTATAATTTGTTTCCGTGTCATCAGGCCTCTCCTCAAGGGTTAAGAGCCAGTTCTTTATCGCGAGCTCAAGATCTCCCTTTTCAGCATAGTCGACGCCGAGGTTGTAATGGTCCAATGCGTTGTCAGAGCATGCAGAAAACAGGGCCGCAAGGGTCACCATGAATAAAAAAGAAGCCAGAATACTCCTCTTTGGAGTCATTTCGAATATCCTTTCTTAAGAAGAGGACAAGATCCTTTTTCAATATAATGGAATATATCCAGAGGATTAAGGATTTTTTATATAAATCTGTATTTTGCGGCTGAAAACCCGGAACATTATAAAGATATCAAATCGGTTATAGTGCGTGACGTATTTCATCAGACAAATTATAGTTGACTTTTTGCTTTATAGGTGTAAAGTATTTACTTGTGCTCTGTATTGATATATTCGGTTTTAATCGGATTTCGTGGGTCAAAAGATGAGAGGTAAGTGGTTAAATGCTTGAAAAAGAAGTGTGTTACGAAGCCACTCTCGATCTGGATTTTCTTGATGAGATCTATTCTCTCCCTGGGGGGAAAGAGATCAAAAGATGTATCCAGTGCGGAACCTGCAGCGGCTCCTGTCCTCAAGCATGTCAGATGGATCATGCGCCAAGAAAGATCTTTTCTCTGATACGCGCGGGATTTCGGGATGAAGTCCTCAGATCGAACACTGTCTGGCTATGTTCTTCCTGCTATTCCTGCGCGGTGAGATGCCCCAAGGAGATCAAGATCACTGATGTAATGTATGCGCTCAAGAGGCTGGCTATCAAGGAAGGTAAGGCAAAGAGAGGAAAAAAGGCGACTATACTCTCTAAAAATTTTGTCGGACTGGTAAATAAATACGGGCGTAATCATGAGACCGAGCTTATGACAAGATACATCCTTATGGCAGAGCCTTTCAATGCATTGAGCTTTATTCCGCAGGGAATGAAACTTCTGGTAAACGGACGTCTTCCTGTTCTGCCTCACAAGATCAAGAATCTCGATCAGCTGAGAAAAATAATGACAAAAGTCGAAGAGCTGGGGGAGATATAGATGAAATATACGTATTATCCAGGCTGTTCGGTAAGGGCCACCGCAAATATTTATCAGGATTCGATCGATGCTATAGCTCCGGCTCTCGGAGTTGAGCTAGAGGAACTCGATGACTGGAATTGTTGCGGTGCCACAGCCTATATGTCGGTAAGAGAACTGATGAGTTTTGCCATTTCAGCAAGAAATCTCGCGTTGGCTGAAAAATATCACCGTGACCTTGTGACTCCGTGCAGCGCCTGTTATCTCGTACTCAACAAGACCAACCACTATTTCAATGACTACCCGGAGATGAGAAAAAAACTGGGGCAGGCACTTGAGGCTGGAGGGCTGAGTTACAGCGGGAATATAAATGTCCGTCATATCCTCGATGTTGTCATAAATGATGTCGGCACGGAGAAGATAGCTTCCCTGGTCAAAAAGAAGCTGAAGGGCCTGAAGGTGGCCCCATACTACGGCTGCCAGATCGTAAGGCCCGAAATGGGTTTCGATGATCCTGACGACCCCAAGTCGATGGATATCCTTATCGATGCTCTCGGGGCAGAGACAGTCAAATATTCTCTGAAGACCAAATGCTGCGGAGCTTCATTGATGGGGACAGAGGAAAAGATGGCATTGAAGCTATGCCGCGAACTGCTGGCGGATGCCGAGAGAAACGGCGCGCACTGCATAATAACCCTCTGCCCGCTTTGCCAGATGAACCTGGATATTTACCAATCAAAAGTCAACAGTCTCTTTAAGACGAAATTCAAGATCCCGGTCATATACTTCACCCAGTTGATAGGTCTAGCCATGGGAGTAAAACCTGAAAAACTGGGGATGAAACGCCTTGGGGTAAAGGTTTCAGGAGAAATGAAAAGAATAATTGAGGGAGCGTGAAATGGCTGTACGCATAGGAGTTTACATCTGTCATTGCGGAACCAACATCGCCGGCAAGGTTGATATCGCTAAGGTTGTAGAGTTTGCCAAAGGCCTTGAGAACGTTTCGCTGGTGAAGGATTACAAATTCATGTGTTCCGATCCTGGTCAGGCTCTCCTTCAGAAAGATGTAGAGGATGGTCTGATAGATCGAGTTGTCGTTGCTTCGTGTTCTCCTCTTATGCATGAGAATACGTTCAGAAAAGCGACAGAACGGGGAGGCCTGAATCCCTATCTGTTCACGATGGCGAATATCAGGGAACAGTGTTCATGGGTCCATATTGATTCAGGCCAGACGACCGATAAAGCCAAGGATCTGATAGCCGCGGCTGTTAGACGGGCGTTTCTGCTTGAACCGTTGACCAAGCGCGAAGTACCGATAAATCCCCGGACTGTAGTAATAGGCGGCGGTATTGCCGGGATCCAGGCGGCGCTCGATCTTGCCGAAGCCGGGAAAAAAGTAGTCCTTGTCGAAAGAGAGCCTTCTATAGGGGGCCATATGTCAAAGTTCGACAAGACCTTTCCCACTCTGGATTGTTCGGCCTGTATCCTGACGCCCAGAATGGTATCCGTGGGCCAGCATGCGAATATAGAATTGATGACATATTCCGAAGTGGAAGAAGTGAGCGGATTTGTGGGGAACTTTAATATACGCGTCAGGAAAAAGGCCAGGTATGTCGACTCTGAACTCTGCAACGGATGCGGCGCGTGCTGGGAAAAATGCCCGGGCACAAGGGTCCCGAGAAAAGGCAATGTTCACGAGAAGCTTTCTCTCGGGCCTACGACACCGATCTATATGCCTTTTATGCAGGCTGTGCCGGCGATCCCTGTCATAGATACCGAGACTTGTCTTTATTTCAAGGATGACAAGCATGCGTGCGGTCTCTGCGCGAAGGAATGCGAAAGAGGCGCTATAGACTATGAAATGAAAGACGAGATCGTCGAGTTTGAAGTCGGAAATATAATCATTGCTACCGGATTTCAGACATTCGACCCGTCAGTGATCAAGCGCTATGGATACGGAGAGATCGAAAACGTCATGACGGCGCTTGAATTTGAGATCATGAATTGTGCTTCAGGTTCTACAGGCGGAAAGATACTGAAAGCAGACGGCGGAGTGCCTGGATCGATAGGTATCATTCATTGCGTCGGAAGCAGAGATAAACACTACCATGATTACTGCTCGAGAGTCTGCTGCATGTATTCTCTCAAATACTCTCATCTGATCAAGGAAAAGACTGATGCCGAGGTCTACGAGTTCTACATAGATATGAGGTGCTTCGGCAAAGGATATGAAGAATTCTACGACAGGCTTCTTACCGAAGATGTCAGATTTGTAAGAGGCAAGGTTGCCGAAGTGACTGATGTGCCGACCTGTAAAGCTGAAGAAGGAAAACTTATAGTCAAGGTAGAAGATACTCTCATAGGAAATGTCAGAAGGATCCCTCTTGACATGGTGATCCTGAGTACGGGGCTTGAAGGGCATGCGACCCTCCGTGAGATCGCTAAGAAGTGCAGCGTCTCTGTCGGACAGGACGGGTTCCTTATTGAAAAACATCCCAAACTCGGTCCGGTTTCGACAGCCACAGACGGAGTATTCATAGCAGGAGCGTGTCAGTCGCCTAAAGATATCCCTGATACGGTCGCTCAGGCGTCTGCGGCTTCAAGCGCGGTCCTTTCAATGATAACGAGAGAAAAGATCGAGATCGAATCGGCGACCGCGGAAGTCGACGAAGACAAGTGTTCGGGGTGCAAACTCTGCAACACGCTTTGTCCGTATCTTGCCGTAAAATTTGATGAGGAAAAGGGAGTTTCAGTCGTCAATCAGGCTCTTTGCAAAGGTTGCGGGACATGCGTAGCCGGATGCCCCAGCGGAGCTATCTCGGCGAAGCACTTTGAAGACAGGCAGATATTCGCTGAAATCGAAGGTATTTTTTCAGGATTATAAAATCTGTTTCAAGGACAGAAGGGATAATAAACATGTCATTTGAACCGAAGATCGTTGGCTTCCTTTGCAACTGGTGTTCCTATACAGGGGCAGATCTTGCGGGAACGGCGAGGATCAAGTATTCGCCAAACCTCCGTTCGATAAGGGTGATGTGCAGCGGAAGGATCGAGCCGACTTTTATTTTAAAGGCCCTGTATGAAGGCGCTGACGGGGTCCTGATCGCCGGGTGTCATCCGGGAGATTGCCATTATCAGGAGGGCAATTATAAGGCTTTAAGAAGGCACAGGATGCTCAGGATGATCCTTCCCGGTTTCGGGATAGAGCCGGAAAGAGTAAGGCTCGAGTGGGTCGCTGCCTCAGAGGGAGAAAGATTCGCAACGATCGTCGACGAGTTCACTGAAGAAATACGGAGTCTGGGACCTTTGAAAGTGAGAGATTCGCTGGAAATGGTCCTTAGTGAAGATGTAATACTGAATCTGGACACAGCCATGGAAGAAGGCGGTGACGCCAATGAAGCTTAAAGCAGGAATATATTGGGGCGCGGGCTGCGGCGGATGCGATGTCGCGGTGCTTGATGTCCATGAGAAGATACTTGTAGTAGCCGAAAAAATGGATCTGCTGTTCTGGCCGATCGCTCTGGATTTTAAGTATAAAGATGTAGAGGCGATGGATGACGGATATCTGGATATCGCCATGTTTAACGGCGGGATCAGAAATTCTGAAAATGAGGAGATAGCGAAGCTTCTGCGAAAGAAATCAAAAACGATGGTGGCGCTTGGTTCCTGCGCGCATATCGGCGGCCTTATAAGCATGGCGAATTTTCACACAAAAGAGACGATCATGAGCAGGGTATATCTGGAGTCTGAATCGACCGATAACCCCGATTCCGTACTTCCGCTTGAAAAGTGGAATGGTGGGAAAGAAGAACTCGAACTCCCCAGGTTCCATCAAATGGTAAAGACGCTTGATCAGGTAGTAGATGTCGATTACTACATTCCGGGGTGCCCTCCGGTCCCCGATCAGATCGTTTCGGCCCTGTCCCAGGTCTGGGAAGGCACGCTTCCCGAAAAAGGTTCTGTTATAGGGGCGGGAACGCGCACGCTCTGTGACGAATGTCCGAGAATCAAAGAAGAGAAGACGATCACATCATTCAAGCGGACCGTAGAGATAATACCTGACTCTGAGAAATGCCTGCTTGAACAGGGCCTGTTATGTCTGGGTCCGGTCACGAGAGAGGGCTGCGGCGCCAGATGTATCAATTCAAACGTTCCCTGCAGGGGGTGCTACGGCCCTCTGGAAGGCGTCCATGACCAGGGCGCGAAAATGTTGAGCGCCCTTGCTTCAGTACTTGAGCCGAAAGAAGAGAAAGAGATAGACGAGCTGATCGGACAGATCGCCGATCCACTAAGGACATTTTACAGGTTCAGCGCAGCTGCTTCCATACTGAGGAGGAAAAAAGTATGAGGCGCGTAGAAATAGATCCAATCACCAGGTTGGAAGGACATGGCAAGATAACGATATTCCTCGATGATGATGGTTCTGTTGCGAACGCGTACCTTCAGATTCCTGAACTCAGAGGGTTCGAGAAGTTTGTAGAGGGGATTCCCGTAGAAGAGATCCCGAGGATAATGCCTCGGATATGCGGAGTATGTCCGGCTGCGCACCATATGGCGGCTGGAAAGGCTGTCGATGCCGTCTACAAAGCGGATATACCCTCAGTAGCCAAAAAACTTCGCGAGCTGTATTATATGGCGCATTTTATTCACAGCCACGCAGCGCATTTTTACGCTCTTGCCGCTCCGGACTTTGTGCTCGGGCCTGACGCGCCTAAAGCATCCAGAAATGTTCTGGGGCTGATTGAAAAAGTCGGTCTTGAGATCGGCGGAGAAGTCCTGAAACAAAGAGCTGCTTCTCAACATATCCAGATCCTGGTAGGCGGCAGAGCAACGCATCCGGTGTGGAACATCCCCGGTGGAGTCACGAAGGCTCTTACTGCCGAAAAGAGGGACGAGATCCTTGAACTTTCCAAAGGTCAGCTGGAATTCAGCCTTTTCGGCCTGAAGCTTTTTTCCGATATCGTCCTGAAGAACAAGGAATATCTCGATCTGATCACCGGCGATGTCTTCGAGCAGGTAACGAATTATATGGGCCTTGTTGACGAAAATAACAAGGTCAATTTCTATCACGGCAAGGTCCGGGTAGTCGACCCTGAAGGAAATGAGATACTCAAATATTCCGAACCGGAGTATCTCGATCATATAGCTGAGCATGTAGAACCGTATACATATCTGAAATTTCCCTATCTGAAGGATCGCGGATGGAACGGTTTTGTCGAGGGTATGGGAACATCGCTGTATCAGGCCAACCCTCTTCCGAGATTTAATGCCGCCGACGGAATGGCCACCCCAAAAGCTGACGAAGAGTATCAAAAGCTGTTCGATACTCTCGGGGGAAAACCCTGCCACAAGCTGATGGCAAATCATTGGGCAAGGCTTGTAGAGATGGTATATTCCGCCGAACGGATGATTGAATTGATCAGCGACGAGGAAATCACCGATCCTAACGTAAGGATCATTCCATCGACAACTCCGAAAGAGGGCGTCGGCATTGTCGAGGCTCCGAGAGGAACGCTGACACATCATTACTGGACGGATGAAAATGGCATAGTAACCAAAGCGAATCTGATTGTCGGAACGACGAATAATAACGCTTCGATCTCCATGGCTGTAAAAAAAGCCGCTGAAAAGCTCATTAAGCCTGGCGGAGAAGTGACTGATGGACTTCTGAATATGGTCGAGATGGCTTTCAGGTTGTATGACCCATGTTTTAGTTGTGCCACACACAGCCTTCCGGGGCAGATGCCCCTGGTCGTCGAGATCAAATCTCCGGACGGAGAGCTTTTAAACAAGATCTCGAGGTGATCGGGCCGGGATCCCGGGGTGGTAATCCATATGAAAACGATTGTAATCGGGCTTGGCAACACCGTTCTGTCCGATGACGGAGTCGGTGTTTTTGTCGCGCGCAGACTTCGCGGAAGGCTCGGCTCTTCTGTCGATATTGTCGAGGCAGAACTGGCGGGGATGGATCTTATGGAGATGATGAAAGATCACTCCCGCGCAGTGATAATCGATTCCATAAAACTCGATGGCGAAGAACCCGGGACAGTATTCAGACTCAGGCACGATGACCTGAAAATCACTCCCAGACTTGCTTCCTGCCACGATATAGATCTTGGGACGGCGCTCGCCCTTGGGAGTCGATTGGGGTTTCATATGCCGGACGAAGTTGTTATATATGCAGTACAGGCTGAAGACACCCTGACTCTTAACGAAGGTTGTCTTGAAACGGTCGAGAGTATCATTCCAGCGCTTGTTGACGAGATCGCCGGCATGCTTGCGGGGACTCCCGCTGAAAAGATCTCAATAGACCTGATCCAGAGGAAAAACAAAGATGCATGAAGTCTCACTTATGCAAAACTTGATGAATGTCGTGGCATCTGCCGCCGAAGAGCAGGGAGGCGGTAAGGTCATGACCGTGCATCTCAGGATCGGGCGTATGGCTGGAGTAAATGCCGATTCGCTCAGATTTGCCTTTGATATCCTTTCAAAAGGCACTGTCGCTGAAGAAGGGAAGCTTGAGATCGAGACTGTTCCCCTGGTGATTCACTGCAGGGGATGTTCTGAGGATTTCAATCCTGAACAGTTTTCTTTGACCTGCCCCTCATGCGGTGGTAAAGATATGATGATCGTTACAGGCCGGGAAATGGAAGTCGATTATATTCTGCTTGAAGATGAAAAATCAGAGACCGGATAGACCGGCCTGGATCTTAAAAGAGGTTATTATGCATCAGATAAATATAGGTGAGGACCTGAGAGGGAAAAATCGCGAAATAGCGGAAGAAAACAGGGAAATGCTGAAGAAACACGGCATATTTTCCCTTAATCTCATGAGCGCGCCGGGGGCGGGAAAGACTTCCCTGCTGGTAAAGTCCTTACCGATGATCACGGACAGATACAGGATAGGAGTGATTGAGGGAGATATCCAGACAACCCGGGACGCAGAACGGGTGAAGAAGACGGGTGTCGAGGTGTATCAGATCCAGACGGGCGGGGTATGCCATCTTGACGCCGCGATGATCCATTCCGCGCTTCATAGTCTCGATCTTGATGCGCTTGATATCCTCTTTATAGAGAATGTAGGGAATCTCGTCTGTCCCGCTGAATTCGAACTTGGCGTCGACGGCAGAGTCATGCTGATGAGTATTACGGAAGGTGATGACAAGCCTAAAAAATATCCCCTGATGTTCAGCGAATCGAGACTTCTTGTATTTAATAAAATAGATCTGTTGGAGCATGTTGACTTCGACCTTCAAAAGGCGAAAGCCGAGGCTGCCGAGATAAACCCGGAGATAGAGATCATTGATCTCTCATGCCGTACTGGGGAAGGTCTTGAAAACTGGATCTCTTGGATAGAGGGATTTTATAAAAGCTGCAGAGGTTAAATGTGTGTCTTGCTATTCCAATGAGAGTAAAAGAGATCGATGGTGACTCTGCCGTCGTGGAAGCCGGCGGAATAAGGAAAAATATCAGGCTGGATCTCCTCGAGAATGTGGAGCCTGGAGATTACGTTCTGATCCATACCGGGTATGCCATAGAAAAGATCGACAGGAAAGAAGCTGAAGAGACTCTCGACCTTATAAAAAAGGTATACAGAGCCGGGATGACAAACGACGCGGAAGGCCTGTTAGAGTGAATATCTCGCTGGACTCATTCCATGATCCCGAAATCGCGGGAATATTAACAAAAAAGCTGCAGGAGCTTGATATCAAAGAGCCCATGACTCTGATGCACGTCTGCGGAACCCACGAACACTCCCTTGCTAAAGCCGGAATAAGATCTGTTCTTCCAGACCGGATCAGGCTTGTCGCCGGTCCGGGCTGCCCTGTGTGCGTGTGCCCTGCCGGTGATATAGATCTTGCCATACAGGCAGCAGAGAAAGAAAAGGTCATTCTTGCCACTTTCGGCGATATGTTCAGGGTCCCCTCCGGAGACAGGTCTCTTGAGTCTATGAGGGCAGAAGGATCGGATATCAGGGTAGTTTATTCCCCTCTTGATCCAGTGAAGCTGGCTTTGGATAACCCTGACAGGGAAGTTGTTTTTATGGCCGTCGGCTTCGAGACGACTATAGCTCCTATCGCGGCTTCGGTCCTTTCGGGATTGCCGAAAAATTATTCGATGATAACATCTCTTCGTCTCGTGCCGGAAGCGCTGGTCTTTCTTCTGGAAAGATCGGAAGGCTCGCTTGACGGATTCATTCTTCCTGGGCACGTAAGTACTGTTCTGGGAAGGAGAGGGTATTCATTCCTTGAAAATGAATATAACGTTCCCGGGGTGATTGCCGGATTCGAACCTGTCGATATCCTGCAGGGTATCCTTGAGCTAGCCCGGCAGGTGGTAGCCGGGCCGCCTTTCAGGATTGAGAACCTTTATAAAAGGGTGGTGCGGGAAAACGGCAATACAAGAGCGAACAGAATGATCTATAAAGTCTTCGAAAAATCAGATTCACGATGGAGAGGGATCGGTGGGATCCCCGGATCTGGACTGAAGCTGAAGGAAGAATATGGATATCTTGACGCGGCTGAGAGGCTCGGACTGGAATATGATGAAGAAATGGTAGACCTGCCTGAAGGGTGTATCTGTGATAAAGTCATCCTTGGAGAAGCTGAATCGGAAGATTGTCCTTCGTTCGGAATTCTTTGTACTCCCCGTAGTCCCGTGGGACCCTGCATGGTCTCAAGCGAGGGCACATGCAGGGCGAGATATCAATGCCGCAGGGTCCAGGCCGACTGAGAATTCTATTGACTCATTCGCATTCCATATTCTACCGTGGCAGGCACAGGGTCTTGAATAAATGAATGTCTGGTTATGTATTATATTCAGCAGCCGCTATTTTAACAAAGTTCAATGATAACGAAGGAAGGTGATGATTATGAAAGTGTTTGTCGGTGAAAACAGCTACAGCCTGTCTGGCGGAAAGCTTAAGAAGGTTATACTGGGGCTGTTGGTTCTGATTATCGTCGTAACGGGATTCTACTCGATCGGCGCGGATGAAGTCGGGGTGATACTACGTTTTGGCAAATATGTCAGATCCACTGATCCCGGGCTGCATTTCAAGGTCCCGTTCGGGATAGAATCGGTAAAGAAGGTCAAGGTCAAAAAGGTGTTCAAGGAGGAATTCGGTTTCAGGACGGTGAAAGCGGGGATCAAGACACAGTACAGCAGCAAAAGCTACCTTGAAGAGTCGATCATGCTTACGGGTGATCTTAATGTCGCAGAAGTGGAATGGAGCGTTCAGTACAAGGTCAAGGATCCGTATAATTTTCTTTTCAAGATAAAAGATCCTGAAGAGACTTTGAGGGCTATGTCCGAATCTGTCTTAAGAAAGATCGTCGGTGACAGGGACGTGACAGACATCCTCACTCTTGGAAGGATCGAAATTGCGAAGGACGCGGAGATAGGGCTTCAGGAGCTGCTTGATAATTTTGAATCTGGAATCCAGATCGTCACTGTACAGCTTCAGAATGTCAACCCGCCAGATCCGGTGCGCCCTGCCTTTAACGAGGTCAACAGGGCGAAACAGGATAAGGAGACGATGATAAACGAAGCCTGGGAAGATTATAACAAGAGGATCCCGCGCGCCCGGGGAGAGGCCGAGCAGGTGATCGCTCAGGCGGAGGGATACGCGCTGAAGAGGGTAAACCAGGCTCTTGGCGATGTATCGCTCTTCAATCAGATCTACAAGGAATACAGGCTTGCGCCGGATGTTACCAGAAGACGGCTTTATCTGGAGACTCTGGGAGAGGTACTTCCGAAGATGGAGGAGATATATATTGTGGATGAGGATCAGAAATCGATCCTGCCTCTGCTGGAGATAGGCAAGGACAGGAAAGGTGGTGATGGAAAATGAAAGGCAAGGGAATAGCAATCATAGTGAGTCTTGTAATACTTTTCATCCTTGGCTCCAACACTTTTTACATCATCAACGAATCGGAGCAGGCTATAATCACTCAGTTCGGAAAGCCTATCGGCGGAAAGATCGACAAGGCCGGGCTTCATTTCAAGATTCCCCTAATCCATACATTGCACAGATTTGAAAAAAGAATTCTGATCTGGGATGGTTCGGCTGATCAGGTTCCGACTGTCGATAAGAAGTATATCTGGTTGGATACTACAGCGAGATGGAGGATAGTGGATCCGCTGCTGTTTTACCAGTCTGTGGGTAATGTGACCGGAGCGCTTGGCCGGATGGATGATATCATCGATTCATCTTCGAGAGATGTCGTTTCCGGTAACGCCCTGATCGAAGTCGTCAGGAATTCGAACAACATCATGAAGAAGAAAGCCATAATAGAAACAGAGAGGACGATCGAGGATGACATCGAGGTCATTCTTGACGAGATCAGCAGCGGAAGGGAACAGATATCCGAGGAGATCCTCGACAAGTCGACGGAGCTTATTGCAAAGTACGGTATAGAACTTCTGGATGTCCAGATAAAGCGATTGAACTATATAGAAGACGTCAGAAGGAAGGTCTACGAAAGGATGATCTCGGAAAGGCAAAGAGTAGCTTCCGGGTTCCGCTCCGAGGGGGAAGGCAGAAAAGCTGAGATCAACGGAAGAAAAGAAAGGGAGCTTAACGGTATACAGTCCGAAGCGTATAAAAGGTCCCAGGAGATCCGGGGAAAAGCAGACGCTCAGTCAACGAAGATATATGCTGACGCATACAAACAGAGTCCGGAATTTTATTCCTTTCTGAAATCTCTTGAGGTCTATCGGCAGTCGATGGGTGAAAATACCAGGGCTATTTTGACGACAGATAGCGATATCTATCGTTATTTAAAGAAGATACAAAGATAATCGGCATGGAACGACCCTGCTGCCGCTTGCCCTGGGAACAGGTGGGGTCTTCTGGCTGATCGAACCCGAATCGCATGGTGAGGTTCCGATTTTACGGGAAAGGGGCTTCACCATGTGTTATATTCCCTATCCGCCCCTGATCTGAAGAATGATCGTCTATGGAGTGTGTAATTATGGGGTATTTGAGAAAGAGCTGCTTTCCTGACACCGCAATACTGTTGATGCTTGCGGTTCTATTGGTTGTTCCCGCAAAAGTAAACGGATGGAACCATTCCGAGATCGAATGGAGAACGGTTGAAACGGAACATTTCTCGATTCACTTTCATCGAGGTGAAGAGTGGTCGGCGCGTGAGACGGCACGTATCGCTGAAGAGATACATGGTTCTTTGACGAAGTTTTACGGCTTCAGCCCGGGAAGAGTACATATAAACCTCTATGACAAATGGGATAGAGCGTCCGGGGCGACTTTCTACTATCTCAACAGGATAGACATCGATGTGTCGGATTTCGATTTTGCCCTGAGGGGTACCGCTGACTGGCTTCGAAACGTGATTACTCACGAATATACGCATATGGTGACGATACAGGCGGCAATGAAGATGCCTCTGTGGATGCCGACTATATACCTTTCAGGTATCACCTTTGAAAAGGAAAAACGGCCCGACGTCATAACCGGTTATCCGAATTTTCAGGGCTCATTGCCTTTTGCCGGTGAGGTGGTACCGAACTGGCTTGCCGAGGGTGTGGCCCAGTTCCAGTGTCCATGCTCCAGAAATGATATATGGGATTCCCACAGGGATATGATACTCCGTATGGCCGTGTTGAACGACGGCCTCCTTTCTATGGACGAAATGGGGGTCTTTGGAAAGAATTCTTTCGAAGCGGAAAAACTGTATAATCAGGGTTTTAGTCTTGTCAGGTATATCAATGATCTCTATGGACCGGATAAGCTGACAGAGCTTGTGCGCGAACATTCAGGCTTTCTGCGCATATCGTTCAACGGGGCCTGTAAAAAAGTCCTAGGGATCAGCGACGGCGAGCTTTACGATGATTGGGTCAGGAATGTCACAGAAGAGTATTCTCGTGTCAGGGCTACAATATCCGCAAATCAGATCGAGGGTGAACTGGTTGCGGGAAACGGATTCATGAACCTTTTTCCGTTTTTTGAGGTAGAGAGGGGCGGTTTTTACTACCTTTCAAACAGAGGGCGTGATTATATGGGGGTCGATCTCGTATACCAGCCTTCGGAAGGAGAGCCTGCAGTCCTCGCCGAGGATATCTCTTCAAAACCATCTCTTTCAAAAGATAAAAAATATATATGTTATTCCAAGAGGACGGATGAGAACAAATTCGGGTATGAGCTGAACGACATCTTCATTATCGATCTGAATACCGGCAAGGAGAAGCGGATCACAAGGTCCAGGCGGGTGGTTGATCCTGTTTTCTCTCCCGATTCGAGATATATTGCGGTGGTCTGTGGAAAAGATGGATCAGAATATCTGATGTTGATCGATATAGAAGACGGGAGCTGCAAACAACTCTCGGAAAAGAGGACGGCACAGAGATATTACCGGCTGTCGTGGGGAAAAGAGGGGATACTGGCTACAAGGTTTTTGGGGACAAGCAATGATATAGTCATATTTGACCCGTTGACGGGGCAGGAGACGGCTCTCGTCTCGACCGGGGCTGACGAAAGAGATCCCTCCTGGAACGAGGAATCTGGAGGGTTCTTTTATTCAAGCGACCGCACCGGGATATTCAACATCTATTACAGGGATCTGAAAAAAGGAACCGATCTTATTGTAACAAACGTCCTCGGAGGCGCTTTTTCGGCCGACGGGACCGATAATGAGATGATTTTTACCTCATTCGGTTCCGGGGGATATGAGATCCGAAAGCTGGAAGGATGGAGGAATTCAGCGTACCCGGTCTTAAAAACGGATATCTGTGAAAACCTTATAGAAAGAAGAGACGCCTTTATAAACAGGGAAAAATGTTCAGTGGGAAGCGGATCCGGGTATGATTATTCAGAACTCGACAAAAAGATCCAGGAGGCAAAAAAATACAGTATTGATTATACACCTCTTTATGTATTCCCAAGGATAATGTACTACGACGATCAGCTTCGTCTCGGGTTTGCAGTCGACTCAAGAGATTACCTTGACAGGCAGGTAGTCTTCGGCGCGGGATCGATAAACAAAGACAAGGAATACAATCTTCAGTTCGGCATAGAGACGAGGCAGTTTAAACCGACTTTCTTTTTCAACTTCTACGCGGCAAGGAAATACTACAACTACACTGAAGAGTCGAGCGGGGATGTTCAGGTAAGGTATGACCTTTGGGATGCCTACTTCGGATGCAGGCTTGAGCTGGACCAGCCTTCAAGGGGAAAAAGAAAGGATATTACCCTGCGGTATAATCACGGAGAATACGGGTTGAACCTAAATGCCTGGGATGTAGCTGATATTGAGCTCGGATGGAACTATTATAAGGCAAACGAGTACTCGGCAATCCTGAACTACAGCAGCATAGGTTCAGGTATAAGATCAGGCATCAACCCTCCCTCCGGAAGAAGATTACAGCTGGAAGTGACGCGTGCATTCGACAAGATGTCTTCCGGGTCGTTCGAGTATAACTTCAAACCTCTTTACGATAAAAACGATTTTGGCAGATACACTCTTGTATATGAAGAGTTCGTGCCCTTACCGTACTGGTCGCACGTATTGTCTTTCTATATCAGGGGCGGGGCTCTGGATGAAAGCCGGGTCGATGATTTCTTTGACCTTTTCATAGGCAGCCGTGAAGGGATGAGAGGGTACTCATACTACAGCCTGGGCGGAAAAAAGAACGCCATGATAAGGGTCACTTACAGGTTCCCCTTGTGGGATAATATAAACAGGCAGGTCTTCGGTACATATTTCAGCGCATTATATGCCGGGATCTTTGCTGAAGCGGGAAACGCCTGGGACGAAGATGAACTGCTCCTGGAGGATTATAAGAGAGATGCTGGTTTCGAGCTGAGACTGAAAGGATTTTCCTTCTATAGCTATCCGCTTGCCGCTTCCCTGGAGGCGGCCTACGGGGTAGACAAGATTGAATATAGTGATCCTTTCAGGCCTGAAATCACTATTTCTGAAGGAAACGAGTGGAAGTTTTACGGTATGGTATTTTTCGATTTCTAGCAGCATGATTGTGAGTATTCGATGAAAGTCATTCTCGCCGGTATCAATGTCGAAGCTGATCTTGTAAAAGAGGCTGAAACCGTCCTGGGGGTCGAAATGACTCCTGAAGTTATTTCAGCGGCGTATGCCAGGATAAGCCGGGATCCAAGAGACGTAAATATACTCAGAAAAGAAGCCCGTAAAGAGGTTAAAAAAGCCAGGCGGTCAAATGAATCGATAGTATTCGATATGGGCCATTCTTCCATTGCTGAACATGCTGTCCTGAATTTTGACATAATCGGAATATCAAGGATAGCTGTCGAAGCGATAGAGCATTTCCGGCTTGCTTCTTACACCGAAAAATCACAACGCTATATCCGGCTGGGCAGAGATCATGTCATCCCGAAGGAGATCGTCGAAAACGGATTCCGGGATGAATTTTTTGAGCTGGTCGAACTTCTGAGTCTTTATTACGAAGAGCTATATAAAATGATCATCGAATCGGGTTCTGCCAGCGGAACGGCAAAAGAGGACGCAAGGTATCTTATGCCGCTTGCGACCTCCGCGCAGATCGGGATGACTGTCAATGCGCGTACTCTTGAATATATGATCAGCAGGCTGTCATGCCACCCTCTGGCAGAGGTCAGGGAATTCTCGGACAGACTTGCTGATATCGCAATCAGGAAGGTCCCATCACTCGTAAAATATCCCGATCCTACAGAATACTATAAAGCCATGCCGCTGATCAGAGCGGAGGCGGGAATGGCCTCTTCGGCAAAGCCGGATGAAAAATTCAAAAGAGTCGATCTTGTCGATGCGACTGCTCACGGGGATACCGCCCTTGCGGCAGGCATAATCTTTTCCGGAAGTGATTCTTCCTATTCCGATTCATATGCCGCGGCATCAAAGATGAAGAAAGAGGAGAGGGAGGCGATCATCGCTTCGACAATGAAGGAAATGAAATCTTTTGACGGAGTCTGGAGAGAATTCGAAAATATCGATATGCTGTTCGAAGTGGTAGTATCGGCGTCATGTTATGCGCAGCTTAAGCGGCACAGGATGACGACCCAGACGGTTCAGCCGTATTCGACAGGTCTCGGAGTATCGATACCTGACTCGGTAAAAAAGGCAAAAGGTATCGGTATCTTCAGGAAGGCGATCAAGAGTTCGGAGTCGCTTTACAGAAAAATATCAGATAAAGCGGGGATTTCCGCTGATTATCTCCTTACCAACGCTCACCGCCGAAGGGTCCTTGTTAAGATCAATATGAGAGAGCTGTATCATTTTTCCAGATTGAGAAGCGACTCTCACGCGCAATGGGAGATAAGGGAGATCTCTGACATGATGTGCGCGCTTGCAAAAGAAAGGTTTCCATACGGTGGCGCGATCTTGGGCGGAAAAGATCGGTTCCCTGCAATAAAAAAGAGCCAGGCTTGATAAACGACTTTATATAATCAGCTTAATCGTCTGTTAAAAAAAGAATTAAAATGAAACGTATTTTTCTCTTCCTTTTGCTTTCAATCCTGTTTTCCATTTCACAGGCAGCCGGGGGCCCCAGTATTTCGGATGGCCGTATGCCTGAGAGGATAATCTCTCTTTCTCCGAGCACCACGGAGATCCTTTTTGCTCTCGGACTTGAGGATAAAATAATCGGTGTCACAAGATTTTGCAGATATCCTCCTGCCGCGGCTGAAATAACAAAAGTCGGAGGCTACCTCGACCCCAATTATGAGATAATCGCCGTATTGGAGCCGGACCTGGTCATTACGCTTCCTGAGCAGGAATCTGCACGAAGATACCTTGATCAGCTCGGTATATCCCACATTACCGTCGATAACAAGAGGATCAAGGATATATTATCAGCGATAACTGCCGTCGGTAAAGCGTGTGATGCCGAAAAAGAGGCGGCGGTGATCGTTTTATCCCTTCAGGAGAGGATCGAAAAGATTCGCATAAGGGCCGGAAGACTCGATAAACCGAAGACTCTTGTTTCGATAGGAAGGGATTTTGAGGAGGGCTCATTAGGCAAAGTCTACGTCGCTGGCAGAGATACATATTTTGATGAGATAATCGATATTGCCGGCGGTGTAAATGCCTGTGGATCTGAACTTGTAAGGTATCCTGTCCTATCTGCTGAAGGATTGCTTGTGATAGATCCTGACGTGATCATAGAGCTGGTTCCCGATGCGGATCGTAAGGGGTTTTCAAAAGAAAAGATACTCCGTCCCTGGGAAGAGCTTCGATCGGTCGGCGCTGTCAGGGAGGGGCGGATCTACCTGTTGACTGAAAACTATACTCAGATCCCGGGACCAAGGTTTATAATGCTGCTTGAGGATATCGCCGAAATACTTCATCCGGAGTGATCATGAGCGGTTTTGACATCAGAGTTGATAATTTATCCTGTAATCTTGGAGGAAAAGAGATCCTTTCATCTTTTACCTTCGATCTTCCCGTGGGAAAATATACTTCGCTAATCGGTCCCAACGGTGCCGGGAAGACGACGCTTCTTAAATGTATGATGAAGTTTCTGCCGATATCCGGCGGATCGGTGGAGATAAGAGGCAGAAGGATCGAGGAATACAGTCAGAAAAAGCTTGCCAGAGAGATCGGATATGTTCCGCAGGATGCAGGAAGATCTATTCCGTTTTCAGTCGAGGAATTTGCCCTTATGGGGAGATATCCGTACCTCAGCCCGTTTTCTTCCATCACGGAGGATGACAGGAGGATTGTAAAGTCAGCTCTGGAGATGACCGGGACGGAAGAGTTCGCTGACCGCGGATATGATACCCTCAGCGGAGGAGAAAAACAGCTCGTTTTAATCGCTTCAGTCCTTGCCCAGGGTCCAAAGATCATGCTTCTTGACGAACCCTCAACATTTCTGGATCCGAAACATACGGAAATGGTCCACAGGATACTCGACAGGATCAAAAGGGAATTGAATGTAACGATCCTCGTGGTGACCCACGACATCAACAGTTCGATCATGATGTCGGACGGGATCGTCGCTATTAAAAAGGGAAGGATGGTTTTTTCAGGAGAACCGCAGGAAATAACTCTTCCGGGAATTCTCGACAAAGTCTTCGACAAGAAATTTACTTATACCGAGCATCCTGTCACCGGCAGAATGATAATCGTTCCGGATGTGATGCAGTGATAAAAAGAAACAAAAAAAGAATGCTGTTGATATTGTTGACAGTATCGGCGGCAGCCCTGTTGGCAGCGCCATTCTTTGGAGTAGAGAAGATCACACCCGAGACAGTCATACAGATGGCAAGCGAGGATGTCAGGGCGGATATCTTCTGGCAGATCAGGATCCCGAGGGTGATCGCCGCCTTCTGTGCCGGTGCTGCCCTCGCATTGAGCGGTATGGCTTTTCAGGCATTGTTCAGAAATCCTCTCGCAACGCCGTTTACGTTGGGCGTATCGAGCGGCTCTGCTTTCGGGGCGGCTTTGTATATTCAACTGGGGCTTTCTTTCTCAATACTGGGCATAACGGGACAATCAGTAAGCGCGTTCATATCAGCCATGATGTCGATCGGCATAGTGTATGGGCTGACAAGATTAAAAAAAGGATCTACAACGGCGACGATGCTGATATCCGGTGTAGCAGTCAATTTTTTCTTCGCCAGCCTCATTCTCGTTATTCAATATATAAGTGATTTTGACAATTCCTTCAGGGTCATAAGATGGTTGATGGGAGGGTTCGAGATCGTAGGGTATTCCTCTGTGGTCACGATACTCCCTTTCATAACCGTCGGTTCGATAATAATAATGCTTCATATCAACGAACTGAACCTCATCATGACAGGGGAGGATCTTGCCGCGGGAAAGGGGGTAGACCTGAAAAGGCTCAAGCTCTACATATTTGTCGCTGCTTCGTTGATGATTGGAAGCATAGTATCGATTTTCGGTGTGATAGGTTTTGTCGGTATGATGGTTCCGCACATCTGCAGATTGATCATCGGATATAATCACAGATATCTCGCGCCGGTGACTCTATTTTCAGGCGGCGCCTTCCTTGTCATATGCGATACTCTGTCTCGCACCTTGATCGCTCCGGCTGAGATCCCGGTCGGCGTGATCACCTCTTTGCTTGGCGGCCCGTTCTTTATTTATCTCCTGATAACCGGTTTTTCAGAAAAGGGGCAGCATTGAAAGGCAGCGTCTTCGACCTGAAAAAGTTTGCGATACATGACGGTCCGGGGATAAGAACGACCGTCTTTTTCAGCGGTTGTCCGTTAAGGTGCTGGTGGTGCCATAATCCCGAGTCTTTTTTTCAGGGTCAGGATGGACGGCCTGCGGGTTTCGGCTCCCGTATGTCCAGCGCGTATGAAGAAGATTCTGAAAGAGTCATTGGTGACGAAGTATCGGTTGAAGCATTGATGAAAGAGATACTTAAAGACAACGTCTTTTACCGGCACTCGGGCGGCGGAGTGACGGTTTCCGGCGGTGAACCATTGTATCAGCCCGAATTTCTATATCAGCTTCTTGTGGCGTGCAAAGTTGAAAATCTGAATGTGGCGCTGGATACTTCTGGTTATGCTGAAAGAAAGAATCTTGAGATGATAAACGGTCTTGTCGATCTCTATCTTTACGACATCAAGTTTATCGATGAAAAGATGCATGAAAAATATACCGGAGTATCAAACAGGCTGATACTCGAAAACTTCGAATACCTTTCAGGCTGCGGAAAAGCTGTAGAGATCAGATTTCCGTTGATACCCGGGATCACCGGCACTTCGGATAATATTGATTCTATAATAGAATATCTGAAGGGTGTGAGTGCTGTTCACAAAATCGAGATTTTGCCGTATAATAAGATGTGCGAGGACAAATTCAGAAGAATGAATATCAAATATCGTCCTGGACCGCTGCCGGCGATTTCCGGGGAAGATCTTTCCTCGATCTCGAAAAGGTTTTCGGATGAAGGGTTTGTCGTGATTGTTGGAGGCTCTGAAAGATGAATGAGAGGATAGAGAGGCTTAGAAAGCAGAGTCTGGAAGCGCTCCCGGAGATCTCGATGGAGCGTGCGCTGCTTGTGACAGAATATTCCAGAGAGAACAAAGAAGATAGATCCTCGGTTCCGGTGTCGAGAGCAAAGACTCTGAAGTATATTCTGGGAAGAAAGGCCCTTTGTGTCAATCCAGGAGAACTCATTGTAGGTGAAAGAGGCCCTTTTCCAAAAGCTACTCCTACATATCCGGAGATCTGCACACACAGCCTCGAAGATCTCGATATTCTCGATAAAAGGGAAAAAGTATCTTTTAAAGTCAGTGATGAGGCCAGAAGGATCCAGGCGGAGGAGATAATACCGTTCTGGACAGGGAAGAGTATCAGGGAAAGATTGTTCGGAGAGGTTTCAGAAGAATGGCTGAAAGCCTATAAAGCCGGGGTATTTACTGAATTTCAGGAGCAGCGCGCTCCGGGGCACACTGTTCTTGATGACAAGATATATAAAAAAGGGCTTCTTTCTTTTAAACAGGATATCAAAAGGAGTGTCGATGCCGTCCTGGAAGAAGATCTTCCTGGCAGGAAAGCGAAACTCGAAGAATTAAAGGCGATGGATATCGCTGCTGATGCTCTTATTGCCTTTGCGCAGAGATACTCGGAAAAATTATTCGAGATGGCAGAAGATGAAAAAGACAAGATCCGCAAAGATGAACTTCTCAAGATGTCTGTGATCTGTAACAAGATCCCTGCGAACGCCCCTGAGACATTATGGGAGGCCCTGCAGTATTACTGGTTCGTACACATCGGTATAATCACGGAACTTAATACCTGGGATTCCTTCAACCCGGGCAGGCTTGATCAGCACTTGCTCCCTTTTTACAGAAAAGGCCTCGCCGATGGATCGCTTACTGAAGAAAGCGCAAGAGAACTTCTTCAATCGTTCTGGATAAAATTCAACAATCAGCCGGCTCCTCCTAAAGTCGGAGTTACGGCCGAGGAAAGCAATACATACACTGATTTTTGTCTGATAAACCTCGGCGGCGTCGATCCCGCAGGGCAGGACGGGGTAAACGAGATGACCTTCCTCATCCTCGATGTAATAGAGGAGATGCGGCTTCTTCAGCCAGGAACGATGGTGCAGGTAAGCAGGGAAAACCCCGACGCATTTCTGGACAGGGCTTTGAGGATCATTAAAACAGGTTTTGGCCAGCCTTCCATCTTTAACGCCGAAGCGATCGTCAACGAGATGCTCAGGCAGGGAAAGACAATTTCAGATGCAAGGAACGGAGGGGCGAGCGGCTGCGTAGAGACCGGTGCTTTCGGAAAAGAAAGCTATATTCTTACGGGATATTTTAATCTTCCAAAGGTGCTTGAGGTGACGCTGCATAACGGCGTCGATCCGCTGACGGGAGTTCTTATAGGTATTGAAACCGGAGATCCCCGCCAATATTCGAGTTTTGAGGAATTTTATGAAGCGTTTGAGAAACAACTGGGATATTTCGTTGATATCAAGATCAAGGGGAACTTCCTGATCGAGTCGCTTTGGGCGCGGATACTTCCAGCTCCGTTCATGTCGCTTCTGATCGACGATTGCATCCAGAACGGAGCTGATTACAACGCGGGAGGGGCGAGGTATAATTCTTCATATATCCAGGGCGTAGGCCTCGGAACGATAACAGACGCGGTTACAGCAATAAAATATCATATTTTCGACAACAGGAAGTTGACGTTCGATGATCTGATAGTCGCCCTGGATAATGATTTTAAAAATGACGAAGAACTAAGAAAGATGCTTGTCTATGAGACGCCGAAATATGGAAATGATGAAGACTATCCCGATGAACTGATGAACAGGATCTTTGAAAGTTTTTTTGGTCTTGTTGACGGGATCGAGAACAGCAAAGGGGGGCATTTCAGGATCGATATGCTTCCTACTACCTGCCATGTATATTTCGGCAGGATGACCGGTGCGCTCCCTGACGGCAGGAAAGCGCGCAGGCCTCTTTCGGAGGGAATATCACCGGTTCAGGGCGCGGACAGGAAAGGTCCGACGGCGGTATTGAAATCAGCCGCCAGATTTGATCATATCAAGACTGGAGGGACGCTTCTCAACCAGAAGTTCACTCCGCAGGTCTTTTCGACCAGGGAAGGGATCGAGAAAATACGCAAACTTGTAAGAGCTTATTTCAGCATGAACGGACATCATATCCAGTTTAATGTCGTAAAGGCCGATACTCTGAGAAAAGCACAGAAAGAACCGGAAAATTACAGGGATCTGATCGTTAGGGTTGCCGGTTACAGCGATTATTTTGTCGATCTTGGGACCGACCTTCAGGATGAAATAATTGAGCGCACGGAGCATGAAGTGGACGGATCTTGTCAATAGGAGGAGTGGCACCCCGAATGAACTTTGGGGATGTGCAGTCTGAACATATGAGAAACAAAAACCTGTTGATCGGTGCCGCGATCTTTGTCCTGGCGATAACAGTCAGATTGATATATCTCTACGAGATCTCAAAAGGCGAACTTTTTGGTACGCCTGTAATAGATTCCGCTACATATCTCGATATCGCGAAGAATATCTCATCGACAGGGTCTCTCGACCCGAGGATATTCTGGCAGTCGTTCATATATCCCCTGTATCTCGCTTCCATAATTTCGTTATTCGATGGACATCTTCTGATTGCGAGGATCATTCAGCTAATAGCGGGATCCGTGTCGGCCGTACTCATCTATAATCTCGGGAAGAAGCTGTTTGACGTGAGGATCGGAATCATCGCCTCCGTTATCACCGCATTGTACGGACCTCTTTTCTTTTTTGAGGCTGAACTTCTCGCCACCGGCTGGGCGGCCTTTATTTCGGTAGTCGTCGTATATCTTATGACCGAATCGATCGATAAAAGAAAAACATCGCTGTATCTGCTGGCTGGACTTGCCTCCGGCCTGGCGGTGATGATCCGGGTAACATTTCTTCCATTTATTTTCCTGGCTATTTTATCGATGTTTTTTCATGGAGTAAAGAATGTTGCCGGAAGGAAGTCGTTTGTCGCCGGTATTCTCGTTATGTTTGCCGTATTTGTGTCCGTCCTTACAGTTCCGGCACTCCTTTCAAAAAGTGTTACCGGCAATTTCAGCGCGATACCCAAATCAGGTTCCCTGAATCTATATATCGGAAATAATCCTGACACAGACAGGACGATAATGATAAGGCCCGGCTATCAATGGAGAAACCTCATCAGAGAGCCGTTAGTCTGCGGATATTCGACTGACGCGGAGCATCGGAGATATTTCAGGAAACGGTTTACAGATTACCTCGCCACCGATCCCGCGGGTTATGCCGCGGGAATATTGAAGAAGACGGTCCAATTCCTAAGTTCTCGGGAACTGCCCAGGAACATCGATATTTATACCGGCAGGAAGTGGTCGGGCCTTCTATCATGCGCCGTATGGAAGTGGAAGATGTTCGGCTTCCCCTTCGGCATACTGTTGCCCTTCGCTGTTCTCGGGATCTTTTATCGCAGAAAGAATATTCCTTCGCCGTTATTGATGTTTCTTCTGATATATCCTTTGTCGATCATCGCGGTATTTGTTTCTTCAAGGTACAGGGTGGTAATGATCCCGCTCACAACGATAGTGGCTGCCGCTGGAGTGATGCACATGATCGACAGAGTCAAAAACGGAGATTGGACCAAGACTGGAAGAGATTCTACCGTGATTGTCGCAATAGTGGTCCTGTCATCTGTCTTCGGCCCCTTTACAGCGGAATCATACGACTATGAGGCGGAACTGTACGCGTCGGCCGGATATGAGCAGGGTAAGGCAGGGGAGATAGACGAAGCGGAAAAAAATCTTAGAAAGTCGCTCTCCCTGTCACCGGATTATTATGCTGGACACAGAATACTCGGCAACCTGCTCAATCAAAAAGGAGAATTCAGGGAAGCCGAAGAGCATTTCAGGCGGGTGTTGAAAGATGATCCCGGATCCTATACTGTCCAATACTACCTGGGGCTGTCCCTTTGGAAGCAGGGAAGGACGGATGAAGCTATGAGTTTTCTTGAATCCGCAGAAAAAGGAGCGATCAAAGCAAGGGAAGAGACGATCTATAAACAGATACAGGATATTAAAATGAGCATACTTAAAGAAGAGGGTACCGATGACGAATACCCCGAACAACTTGACTGATACTGAAAGCCGGAATATCTTTCCTAATGAAGACAGGAACGGTTGGCGGGTGTCCGTGGGAGAAATTTAGTGATAATAAGCTTAATTAAAACGAATTCTCGACTGATCGCGGGTTTTGTATTTATATCGATTTTTTCTTCGTGCACGGAAGAACCGTTTTCACCGGAAAAACCGAAAGAGGAGTCTGCCTGGTATCTGCAGAGCCCTCTTGTCAGGGATAACGGATTTAGAGCAGTATCATTTGCTGATGACTACAACGGAATAGCCGTCGGCACCGGCGGAATAATAATAATTACCACTGACGGTGGAGGCACATGGGGCGGTGTAGGAAGCGGCACTCAAAGTAATCTTTATTGCGTCGATTCACGCGGGTCGGGCGCTGGATTGACCGCCGGAGACTCGGGCAGATTACTCAGTACGGTCGATGGAGGTTTGAATTGGAACCTGGAGTCGCTTTCGCAGAGGGATAATCTCAACCAGGTCCGTATGCTCTCTGATTCCTCTGCCGTAGCCGTGGGATCCGCGGGAGCGGTCCTGAAACTCGATTATTACGAGGAAAGATGGTCCGGAGAGAATATTGTTATTCCCGACCTGTTCAGGGCTGTCTTTTTTGTAGGAGCCGATACGGGATATGTCGCCGGGTCCGCGGGGACCGTTTTTAAAACCGAGAACGGGGGTTCCGACTGGACAAGATTGACCTGCGGACAGGAGACAGACCTCAACGGCCTGTATTTCTTCGATTCTGAAAACGGCATAGCCGCCGGCAACGGGGGTTTGCTCTTTAAAACGTCTGACGGTGGCGTCACATGGGTGAGTATTCAGCTTATAGCATCTGTGGATTATTATTCGGTGTTCTTTGTCGATAACCTCATCGGTTTCATAGCGGGAACAGGCGGCAACATAATCAAGACGGTCGATGGTGGAGATTCGTGGAGTCCTCTGGAGAGCGGAACATCCGAAGATCTCAACATGATATTCTTTGCCGACAATCAGCACGGTGCGGCGGCTGGATCGAACGGCACGATACTATATACTGAGGACGGAGGGTCAAACTGGACCGATTCCGGGGCGCCTGATCTGTCAGCCGATCTCTATGACGTTTTCCTCGAAGATACCGATTCCGGCGTGATCACGGGTTCAGGCGGCACGATCCTCAGAACCGACGATGGCGGGTCGACATGGTATGCGGATACTACAGGCACCGCCAAGACGATATACGGTTATGCGGCAATCGACGGAAACAGGGCGGTGGCATGCGGTGCAGGCGGCCTGATCCTTTTTACTGATGATGACGGGGCGAACTGGAGTATTGTCGAATCCGGCACCCAGTATCTTCTTTTCGATATCTTTGCTTCAGGCACCGAAAGGATAATCGCCGCGGGCGCTTCCGGTGTGATAGTATCCTCTGATGGCATCTCCGTTTCATGGAAAACAAGGACCGGAGAGATCGATTCCTACCTTACCGATCTCGATTTTCAGAATGATCTGACGGGAATAGCCGTAGGGTATTACGGGACGATAATCAGAAGCATCGACGGCGGGTCCACGTGGTCTTTTCTTGAAAGCGGAACGGACAATTTCCTCTTCAGCCTGGATTTCAGCGATCTTCTGAACGGAACGGCGGTAGGTGAATCAGGGACGATACTCAACACCGATGACGGCGGAATGACCTGGGCCGAACAGACAAGCGGTACCGAAAAGCGCATACTGAAGGTGTCTCGCCTGGATGAATCGAACGCGTTGGCTGTCGGAATAGACGGATTGATCCTGAGGACTCTCGACGGAGGGGCGACTTGGACGGAAGAGACGAGCGGGACAGGGGAAGACCTCTACGCTATAGAGCTTTTCGATTCTGACAGGAACATCGTCATGGGCGATAAGGGAACGATTATCGAGACCGATGATGGGGGGTTGAACTGGAATATCGTTAATACCGGTGTCTATTCAACGCTGAATTCTGTCTGGATGATAGATGCGGCGACCGTCCTTGCGGCTGGTGAAAACGGTGCGATCGTCAGGACGGTCGATTCGGGGGTCCGCTGGAACCCTGTCTCCTCGGGCACTGAAGCTGAACTATCCGAATTATGTTTCACTGGCAGTGATAGGGGATATATCGTAGGCGCGGAGGGAACGATCCTCGAGACATACGATGGAGGGATAAGCTGGTCCGAGATAAACGGGCCCGTATCGGATCACCTGAAGAGCGTGTCGTTTTTCGATCCTGCGATCGGAATGGCGGTGGGGTCGGCAGGCGCCGTCATCTATACGTCTGATTCAGGAGAGAACTGGACAGAGAGAGATTCCGGGGTGGGCTCCGATCTCGAAAGCGTCTTCATGACGGGAGATTCGACCGCAATAGCCGTCGGAGCCGGCGGATCGGTCATTTTCAGCGATGATGCCGGTCAAAGCTGGAGCCTTGCCTCATCCGGAACCATCTCCGATCTTGAATCTGTGTATTTTTCCGGTACCATGATCGGAATAGCTTCAGGAGCTTCCGGAACGATCCTTAAAACAATCGACGGCGGACTTGTATGGAATATCGTCGATTCCGGCATATCAGGTGATCTGAATTCAGTCTTTCATATTGGAGAAGACAAATGGATCGCTGCGGGGGCTGGAGGAAGGTTATTCAAATCCGACGACGGAGGGGAGACCTGGCTGGAATCCACAGGAATCACATCAACCGATCTCAGGTCTGTATATTTCATTGACGGCAATACGGGAACGGCGGTGGGACTGAGCGGAACGATCATCAGGACTATCACCGGGGGATAAAGAATCAACGCATATAGAATCAGCGCCGGCAATCTTCAATCTGCGATCCAGACAGATATTTGGGCACCGATTTGGACTTTTGATAGAATTGCCCTGTCATGACAGGGCAAACCATTTCTCCGTCCCCTGTCGGCTGGAGTGCAACAATTTCAAGCATTAAATTATTGATTTTTAACTCTGAACATTGTACGATCGCCGACGGGTGGGTTATCAATCCAATTTTTTAAAGAAGGAAGAGATTATGGGGTACTTGCGTTGTATGAAGGCCAAGCTCACTATTATCGCGGTAAGCCTACTTCCGATTTTAAACTTATACAACTGTGCATCCACGAGAATACTGACTCTCAGCCAAAACCCCCGCTGTGGGACCACTGTTGAAGGGTTTTACCATTGTAGGGATCCATGGGACAAAGCGAAGCCGGCGGTATAGCGGCGGGAATATATGAAGCATCAAAAGACAGGAAGCCACTCGCTAAGGACCCGAAGGGGATAGTGGGTGAGCATATGCTGTTTGTCGAGAGAAAGGATGAATTCACGACAAAAGGGGTAAGCCCCAAGGTTGATAATATCATCAATTATACCAAGAACTAGGCTTTGAGCCAGGAAGCAGTCCCCATCCCGCCCATATAGAAAAACGGATCAACCGATCCGTTTAACTCATTGAAAATAATTAACCGGAGGTGGGAATCGAACCCTTACGATGCCGAGTATCGGAGGATTTTGAGACGGGATATCAATCAATCGCAAATTGTTAAATTCTAATTACATATATGGCAATAAATTCTGACGGCTCTTTGACGATGTTTGTCTTTGTTTGGTTATATTTGATTTTCTCAGGCACAATTTAGGCACAGTTACTATCCTCACAATCGTTTTGACACCAAAATTTTTCCCGACTATAATCACTCTATCATGCCGGGTGGAACTATATCCCATTGCAAAATCATAGAGAAGCTTGGTGAGGGCGGGATGGGCGTAGTCTATCGTGCTGTCGATACGAAACTCGACCGACGGGTGGCGATAAAGTTTCTTTCAGCTCATCTCAGCGCCGATGTAGAAGCGACGAAACGTTTCATCCGGGAAGCAAAGGCTGCTTCATCAATCGATCACCCACACATCGGGACGATCTACGAGATAGACGAGACGGGCGACGGTGTCACGTTCATCGTGATGGCTTACTATCCTTGGGCATAGGCTATGGCAAGCACGCCGGTACGACGAGGCGATCGAGGAGTTTCAAAAATGGCTAGTAGTTGAGCCCAACGACTGGTTTGCGCACCATCACCTTGGCGAGGTATATCTGGCAAAAACGATGATCAAGGAAGATATCGTGGAAGTCAGTAAGTCCTTGGAGCTTTCAGGCGGCGTTCCTCTTAATGTCGCGAGCGCTGTTATGACTCATTATAAGTTTGGAGACAAGGAAATTGCCGAGGGCCTCTTCGATAGTTTGGAGAAAAGAGCCAACGATGAATATATACAGCCGATGTGTTTCGTTAACATGCACCTGGCCCGTGGAGAGACGGATCTAGCATTCAAGTGGATACAGAAAGCCGCTGAGGAACGCGACGGCTTTTTGCCCTGGCATAGAGTGACTCCAGTGGACTGCATGCACTTCCCGAGCGATCCGAGAGTCGATGAACTGTTGGACCGACTGGGTCTGCCTTAACCTGATGCGTGTTATTAGTCAAAAGTCCAGGCACAATCACTTCCCAAGACACATGGAAAAATGGATCAAGCAGCACGCTTAATTCATTGAATATCGAATGTAATTATTATATGATTTCATTATAAAATTTCCTAGGGGGTATAATGAAGAATCCACCATCATTTTCATCAGCTAAAGCTGTATGTATAACCCTTGTTCTTCTGTTCATCGGATGTTCCGGCACGCCCGGCCCCGAGGAGGAGATATCGCCGTATTCAGTATATCCATCAGCAGGACCTCCGGGGGCGGTCCTGTCCGTGAAGGGTGTCAATACTTCTGGCGTCTCCCAGGAATTGATGGAAATTTTGATCGCCGGGGAGGCGGCTCCGGCGTCGATCGGCTCGAACGGCAACATCATCACTGCTGTCCCGATGTTCCTCGATGGATCGGGACTGCCCGACCCTCCAACGGGGAAGGCCGACATCGATATCTACGAGGACGGCGACCTTCTCGCGAGGATCGAGGATGGCGTCACTATCGAAGTCTTTCCCTCCGCGCCAGGAACATTCGACGAGGCGGTCACGGTTCTGGATGATATTGCGGCTACGGTCGACAGTATCTCGAATTTCCTCGTTACTGCGCCGGGCGCCGGGGAGTCATACACGTACGCTTTTTTCGTTGCCCTCGATTCCCTTCTCAACGGAGACGGTGAGTACTCGCTGGCCGAGGTCCTCAAGGACCAGACAGAAGACTCTGTCGCCGTCATCCTGCTCAACGGGCTGTACGAGACGAACGGAATCGTCGGCCACCTGAGGACGATGTCGGAGATGTTCGGCGACCTTTATGCCGAGATGGACGCGCAGGCTGCCTCCGGGAGAAGCGCCGGCCTGTCTCCACTCGCGCCGTCGGCAGAAGGACCTTACATAGTCGACGACGACCTGCTCGCCCTGATGATGCAGGTGTACGTCGTCATGAGGATCTTCGGACAGGAGTTTATAGCGGAGACCGGGGCCGAGTTCGCCAATACTATAGGCACCATTATGGGGGCTGTCGGGCTGTCGGGCCGGCTGCAGGGGCCAGGCCGGATGGTCGCGATAACTCAGGCCATTCTTGCTTATCTCGATTTCGTAGTCAACAAGGTGGCGATAGGATTCCTGCCGGCGCATCTTGACATCCTCGACCTTTCCCTTGCGAGTAACGAGATCATGCAGGGCACCAAGACTCAGGCGACAATAACTGCCACCGCCTCGAACGATCCTGCGACTATCACACTGAACTATCTTGTCGGCAACACACTGACCCTGCTCGGTCTCGGAGAGAGTTCGACACTGATAAATCCGACTACTCAGCTTCTGGAGGACATAGCGTCCTATTTCCTCGGGCTGGCTCAGGGGGCCCTATCCTCCTACGCCGACTCTCACCCCGAGCTTGATCTCGACGTCGAGTTGGGAAGTATCGTTCCCGCCATGGTGTGGAAAGCCGAGGTGGACGATTACCGTCTGGTTGTCCTGCACAGCGATGACCAGGACCTTCTTGCCCCGATGGAGTATGAGAACAACTGGCAGTCCTCCTCACAGTACGAGGGACTCGCCGACATCTGGGTGATTCCGTCGGTCGACTCGGAAGCCCACGTTCTGCCCGCAGTCCTTCCGATCAATTACGCGGGGGGGGCATTCGGCGAGGACATTACCCTCTCGAACAGGGAAGAGGTAGATGTCCTTGGAAGGCTGGCACTCGAAATCGATTTTCCATCCTCCGTGGAGTATGAAGGAGCGGGAGCACTCGGAATACGTGCCGGTTACAGGCAACTGGATGGTACGATAGTATGGTCGCCCGATATCGATATTGCGATCTCTGTGACAGGCGGAACTCCGGAACAATCAATCGGAACGACAGACTCGGAGGGGCATTTCTCGACAGTAGTCCACGCAGACGTTCCCGGCTTCGAAGAGATGACGATCCGTGTAATGGCCTCTGGGGACCAGGATTCATATGGGGAGAAGGAGATAACAGCCCAGATCGATCACTGCGGTGGGCATACATTTGAGCTCATCTGGAATTGTCCCTCGGTTTGGGATTGTCAGGAGTATTTTCGTACTGAGTTTTGTGTAACATCGAGTCTACCGGATTGTTATTGGCACATGCATATATTTGATTACTGGTCGGACGGCAGTCTAACGGGAGATGATCGTGGTGATTATTTCGGGGAGACCGGGTGCGCAACTTATATCCATTACGGTGACTGTACAGGAACCGGAGTGCTTGTGAGGATAGAGCTGTTACTCACCGTGAGTTGTTTCGATGGAGAAGGATGCGACATCGGGACGATCGAAGAACGAGTCGTCATCCCGATGCCGTAGCTTTAGGTGGAAGTTCAGAAATTGTATGTTTCCTTGAAGAGGAAGCTTACGTAACATCAAATCCCGGCACGATCCCTATCCCCAAACATATTTTGACACTTCCATATGCCTCTGCTAGAATTGCACTGCCATGATAGGGGAAACCATATCCCATTACAAGATCATCGAGAAGCTCGGAGAGGGCGGGATGGGGATTGTCTATCTTGCCGAAGACCTCGATCTTAAGCGCACGGTTGCTATAAAGACGCTCTATTCCAAGGTGGTCGGAGCTGGCGAGGAGAAGGAGCGCTTTATCCACGAGGCGCGCGCAGCCGCGTCGTTGAATCATCCAAATATCTGCACCATCCATGAAATCGGTGAGGAAGATGGCCGGCCGTATATCGTGATGGAACATATAGCCGGGATCAATCTCCGCACGAAGCTCGACAGAGGTCCCGTTCAACTCGATGAGGCCGTGGAGATAACCATGCAGACATCTGCCGGCCTTCAGGAGGCTCATGAGAAGGGGATAATACACAGAGATATCAAGCCTGCCAACCTCATGTTTAACCGGAATGGCGACATCAAAATCATGGACTTCGGCCTTGCCAGGACAGCCGGCATGAAGGGATTCACGCAGGAGGGGAGCACACTCGGAACAGTTGCTTACATGTCACCTGAGCAATCAGGGGGCGATCATGTTGATAACCGGACAGATATATGGTCTCTCGGCGTGATCCTCTACGAGATGCTGACAGGTAAAAGGCCCTTCACGGGCGATTACGACCAGGCTGTCATATACTCGATCATGAACTCCGAGATCGATCCTCCCACGGCCCTTCGGACAGGAGTGCCTATAGAACTCGAGAGTGTAGTTCTGAGATGCCTCGCAAGGGACCCAGGTGAGCGCTACCAGACTCTTGCAGATCTGTCGGCCGATCTCAGGCGCGTCAGACGTTCTATGAAGGAGAGAAGGGCGAAGAAGTCCGAGAAGAAAAAGAAAGGGCGTATCTGGTTCGGCCTGGCGGCTGCACTGATCGTCATGTCATTCGCGGTGAAGGTTTTGGTCCCTATTATTTCCCCGCCATCCGATGATATACAGGTCGAAGATGCCACCCGGGCGCAGACGAGGATCGTGGTCCTTCCATTCGAGAACCTCAGCCATCCTGAGGATGATTATTTCGCGGCCGGCCTTACGGAAGAGATAACGAGTCGCCTCGCATCAATCCAGGGGCTCGGAGTTATCTCGAGAAAGAGCGCCCTCTATTACAAGAACCTTGACAGAACGATAGAGCAGATTGGAAAGGAGCTGCATGTAGACTTCGTTCTCGAGGGAACCGTTAGATGGCAGAAAGAAGCGAATGTCAGCAGCGTCAGGGTTACATCACAACTTATCAGGGTGTCCGACGACAGCCACATCTGGGCAGAAACCTTCGATGAGAATTTCGAGCGGATCTTTGATGTCCAGGCCCGTATCGCTGGAAAGGTGGCCGAGCAGCTGGACCTTACACTCAGCACGGACGAGCAGGAATCGATCGAATCCAGGCTGACTGACAACGTCATCGCATATCAGCTATATCTCAAGGGCGCAGAGCTGATAGTCTTTGGACACCAGCCCGAGGAAAGCTACCGAACCGCCCAGATGTATTTCGAGCAGGCGGTTGATATAGATCCCGAATTTGCCATGGCATGGGCCAAACTCTGTCACGCACATCGTGGTATGTACTTCTTCGGATATGACAGGACCCCTGAAAGGCTTGAAATGGCAAAAAGCGCAATAGACAGGGCACTCGAGATAGATCCCGATCTTCCTGAGGTACATCGCGAGCTGGGATTCTATTACTATCACGGTCTCCTTGATTACGACAAGGCTCTCGAAGAGTTCGAAAGAGTCGCAAGGGGTCTGCCCAATGATGCAACATCGCTATATGATATTGGATTGATCTGGAGGCGGAGGGGAGAAGTGGAAGCGGCCCTGGGCAATTTTCTTGGAGCATTCAGCCTCAATCCGAAAGATCCGGGACTATGTATCGAAATCGCGAACACATTCGGCGCCATGCGTCAGTTCGAAGAGGGCGTCGTCTATGCTGATAGCGCTATTTCGATGTCGCCTTATAACCATTGGGGATATTTCCTGAAAGCTCTTCTATTGCTGGGTGCGAGGGGAGACGTAGAGGGAGCGAAGAATGTGATGAGGATGTGTCCTGTTCAGGACTCAGGAGTAATGATATGGGGATGGTATTATCTGGAAAAGCTGGACAGGAATTACGATGCCGCGCTGGATCATCTTAACAGGCTTGCCGATGATGTCATTCGGATGCAGAGCGGATTCATTCCTGTCATTCAGCTTAAAGGCAATCTATACTATCTCATGGGAAAAAGCCGACTGGCTGCTGAAGCGTATGGTGAATCGCTGGTGATTCTCGAAGAGGCCATCAGGGAGAATCCGGAGGACCCCCGTGTCCTCTGCAGCCTTGGTTTCTCGTATGCAGGGCTGGAAAGAAAAAAAGAAGCTGTCGAGGCGGGTCGAAAAGCCGTTGAGATCTATCCGGTCTCGAAGGATGCGCTGCTTGGTCCGGACAGGTTAAAAGATCTCGCTCAGATATACACCAGGGTCGGCGATTACGCCGCCGCTGTAAAGATTATCAGGGACCTTCAATACATTTCCTCTTACCACACCGTGAGGCTATTCGATATAGATCCGAGTTTTGATCCGCTCAAGAACGAGCCGGGTTATCAGGAACTTGTCAGAGAATTCATCAAGCCTTGATATAGAGTGCCGGAGGAGGGAATCGAACCCTCACGGTACCAAGTACCGGGGGATTTTGAGTCCCCTGCGTCTACCAATTTCACCACTCCGGCACACGCGAAAAAGTATTTTGTATTATTAGATATGTCAAGTGATATCTACCTTCAACGCTGGAGCAGATTATTGCCTGATATATTTAGTTCTTGACGAGGAACGAATTTTTGATAATATCTCCTTGGTTGGGGTTGTAGCTCAGCTGGGAGAGCACTTGTCTGGCAGACAAGAGGTCACGGGTTCGATCCCCGTCAACTCCACTTTTTTTATTT
>JAFGBF010000021.1 GCA_016933255.1 Candidatus Krumholzibacteriota bacterium | reverse complement strand
CGCCTCCAGCTCCGCCTCCAGCTCCGCCTCCAGCGTGGTAAAGGTATCCAGAATTTTCACGATCTCTTGTTGGATGGCAAGGGGTGGGATGGGTATGGAGTATTTATCAGTATCTGGAATTGACAATTGAGGCATCTTTGACATTTTCTGACCAACTGATTGAAAATATGATTCTTTATTTTTTAAATAATAGTAAACATATTTAATATTGATATTGGCATTATCACTGTGGTAAGACCAAAATTCATTTTTATGGCTGAATGGTTTATCAATATATTCAAATCCTATTATGCCACGAGATTTTACAACAACAGATTCTATTGTATGCACATCATTTTCAGGAATATCGCCATAATCGACATAAGCAACAGTTTTACCACCAGCGAAAATTTTAATTGGAGCACTTATTTTATTTATTTCTCTCATTTTTGTTGCTGTAATTGGTGTTCCCTTTGTTCTTTGTAAAATCTCTCCCAGCGTCTTCACCTCCACTCCCTCAGGACAGAGCTCGGCGATCAGTTTTTCTATAGCATTCATTTTCTTAGCCATATTACTGCCCACCTTCAATATCCGCCAAGATTTCATCAATCGCCGTGCGCAGTTCGCTTTGCCGGGCAACAATGTCTGCAATCTCGGCGTTGAGTTTTGTAATATCAATCACCTCGCGGGTGTCTTTTTGCGCTACATAGCTTGATACCGCAATGTTGTAGTCGTTTTCTCCAATGACTTTATTACTAACCAATTTAGTAAAATGCTCGATGTCCGCGCGTGCAGTAAACGCCTTCAGTATCCTGGCGCGGTTTTCATCGCTAAGTTTGTTTTTGTTACCTCCGCGGACAAATTCGGCTGAGGCGTCTATAAAGAGGGTTTTGTTGCCCTTCTTGCTCTTTTTAAGCACGATAATGCAGGTCGCGATGGTCGTGCCAAAGAAAAGATCGGCCGGAAGCTGGATTACGGTATCGATGTAATTGTTATCTACCAGATATTTGCGGATCTTCTGTTCAGCGCCGCCGCGATAGAGAACCCCCGGAAATTCAACGATTGCAGCGGTACCGATGGTGGAAAGCCAGGAGAGCATGTGCATGGTAAAGGCCAGATCGGCCTTGCTCTTGGGCGCCAATACACCCGCCGGAGAGAAGCGCGGGTCGTTGATCAGCAGCGGATTATCTTTACCGTCCCACCTGATGGAATAGGGCGGATTGGACACGATGGCATCAAAAGGCTCATCATCCCAGTGCTTGGGGTCGGTCAGCGTGTCTCCGTTAGCAATATCAAAGTGATTGTAGTTGATGTCGTGCAAAAACATATTGATACGGCAGAGGTTATAGATAGTGAGGTTGATTTCCTGCCCAAAGAACCCTTGCCGTACATTTTCTTTTCCGAGGACCTTGACGAATTTGAGCAACAGAGAACCGGAACCGCAGGCCGGGTCATAGACCTTGTTCACTTCTTTTTTACCGATTGTTGTAATCTCAGCAAGCAGCTCACTGACTTCCTGCGGAGTAAAGAATTCCCCGCCGGACTTGCCTGCATTTGCAGCGTACATGGTCATCAGAAACTCATAGGCGTCGCCGAAGGCGTCAATCGTGTTGTCGTAATAGTTGCCCAGGCGCAGGTCGCCGATCGCTTCCAAAAGTTTCACCAGTTTCTGGTTTCGTTTTTCTACCGTATTGCCGAGCTTGCCGGCATTCACATCGAGATCATCAAACAAGCCTTTGAGGTCATCTTCGCTATCCGACCCTTTGGCGGAACTTTCAATGTTGAGGAATACCGCGGCCAGCGTTTCGTTGAGATTGGCATCATGGCGCGCTTTGCCGCGGACATTGACAAAAAGCTCACTTGGTAAGATATAAAAACCTTTTTCCCTGACTGTTTCGGCCCGTCCAAACTCCGCCTCTTTGTCTGAAAGTTTGGCGTAGTCAAAATCTTTTGCGCCGCTGCGTCGCTCATCTTCATTGATGTAGCTGGTGAGGTTTTCGCTAATGAAGCGGTAAAAAAGTATCCCCAGAACATATTGTTTGAAGTCCCAGCCGTCCACGCTGCCGCGCAGATCATTGGCGATCTGCCAGATGGCGCGGTGCAGTTCGGCGCGTTCTTGTTCTTTGATCATCAAATAATCCTTTGTTTTGATCTATCTCTTTTCCAAAGTACAACATTCCGGTATGGTGTTGACTGTTTTTTTCAGATAACAATATCCTTCGATTCAGCCACGAGCTTCACTGGCGCGGGCCCTGCCCCAAGCGGGGGCAGTTACAGGGAAGACTCCGACAATTGCAAGCGAGGGCTAGGCGGAAATTTTCTTGTCTACCCCTAAAAGAAAGGATTTTGCCACTCTAAATACTCTATTTGTATATGCAACCATCTCTTTTCTTGATCTAGGAGTTCTATTCCTACTCGGATGTTCGAAATTGACATCCATCTCGTGTACAATTTTATTTCGTGCGTTGAAGGTCTCCGCAAGAACTGCTGGATCATTTGTTAAATCTTCTGATTTGATGTCGAATGCAGCACCGATTTTTAAGATTGCATCTTTCGACTGTAGACTATTAGAAGTTAAAGATTCTACGTATAGTTCAACCATGCGTCTATGTGGATTCATGTCTCCAATAACATCAGCTAATATCTTATAATTTGTCTGATTATTTTTCATTAATCGTTTTTCAACGAACGATTTGAACATTTGACTAGCAATCTTGTTTTTTTTCAAAACCAATGGTAATACATCTAAGACTAGTTGTTTTGCTAAAGAATCTAGAGCCGAACTAGCAAAGACTAACATCGCTCGCAACAAATCTTGTTCTTCGTGTGTTGGTGTTCCTTTAGCTTTCCTTTCCCTTCGTACGAAGTTAAAAGTGTCGAGGAACGAACTTGTCGTATCATGAGCATAACACAAAATGTAGAAAGCCTTTTTGCACTCATCATTATTTGGACGATCCGGATAGTGTGAAAACCTTGAGGACATGACTATTCCTCCTCTAACTCTTCAATGTCTTGACACCCTGGTGGCAAAGGGGAGTATCCGGCATATCCCGGGTACCCTGGGTATCCTGGATATCCTGGGTATCCAGGATACCCAGGATATCCTCGATAAGATCTACGACTACACCTATAGAATCGATTTCTCGATGCTATTGTTCCTAGATAATCCCCGTTAGTATTTACAACCTCACCGTCACCCCAAGGAAGCCATCCAATCCAGTTACCATTTGTATCGTAGACATACTTACCGGATACAAAAGCTATCCAGTCCCCTGAGGAGTTATATAAGTATTTCACTTCCATAAATCCATTCTAAACAAATAGTACAAATGTATCAACTACAACCTTATATCAACCGCCTAACGGAGCTGCGGATAAACGGCGGATGGAACCGAGATTTTACTCGCGGGAACAGCCGGTCGCTTCAGCCGCGGGTTAGGCCGCATCTTTATGCCTACTCAAAGATATTATTAATATATAAGGAGCTGGATTTAGTAATTTGGTCAAGAATAGCTTTATCTTTCTTAATTTTTATAATTGCTCGAGCAGATACTTTATCTCTTCTTTTCATTTCTTTGTTGATCCAGCTTTCTGAACCTGAATCTGAGGTTGCATATGCGATAGTAAATCCTTGAGGTAGCATAAACCCATCAACAACGGGTTCTTTCCTTTCATTAATTAATGGTATCAATCCTTTTTCACTATCCACAATCACAAGTATTTTATCGTCCTTGCAGAACAGCTCTGATTCCTGTATCCGTCGGATAAAGTCACGCCATCCAATTCTTTCAGGGTTGACTTTATTTGTGCAGCAACCAATAAGCAGATCCAGATGAAGTACGTTTGCATATCTTCTCTTATCATCATTCCAAAGCAGAAGAGAAGATGAACTGACATATAGGTTATGAGAATCACTCATTAATCTATTCGTATCGATGAAGCCTATTTTCTCATACTTTTTCCATGGGTTCTCACCAAAGTTATCCTCACCACTCCTCACGATTGACCGAAGTATCTTTGGCTTACCTGAGTCTCGAAGATAACCCACACTATCAATTTGTTCGTGTTCAACGTGATTTCCATAAGCGTCGATTAATGAATATGTACCGTCTTCATTCGTCGTGATTGAACATATCTCAGCCGATTGTTTGACTATTATTTCAGTGATTCTTTTTCTTTTTTTCACGAACACTCTTGGGCAAAAAGCTTATAACGGTCTAACCTTCGCTTCAGCCGCGGGCTTTCCTGGCGCGGGCCTTGCTCTGCAGGGGCTGTGACAGGGAGTATCCGTCGGCAAAATAACACTTGCAGGAGGAGTCCAGATACGACAGTTAGACAGCATACTTGAACATATTTTTATCCCTCATTGTTTGGCGGCAGTTTACGTTTCCTCTTTGCAGGTTTATTTGGTGTACTCTCATACATGTGCCTAAGAGAACGCTCCAACATTCGAGGAAATTCAATAGCCATCATGTGGTATTCTTTGGAAACAAAACCGAATTCCTCCATAAATGGCCCACGCATCATCATTTCAGAAAAATCACGCAATCGATGTAATTCTTCTTCAACCAGTTCCGCATCCCCAGTTTTGACAGCACGGTATACTTCCATAGCAAGTTCGTATAACCATGGCATGTCATCTCTTAAAACGCTAGCCGCAAGGAGAATGCTCACTGGATCACCAGGTTTGCCTGACATGTGTATAAGATCTTCAAACATCATTGGATGAAACTTTCGAATAGTCCCCCGCCTACGAAGAGGATTTTCATCAATTAATCGTTCTGCAACTCGAGAAGGTAATGTCTTCATCTCTTCGATGAGTTTTGCAACGGAACTTGTTTCGAAATCAATTCCCTGTCCCTCAACTGTTCCAAGTGATTCGACTATTGATTTTTCAGTTTCTTTGAATACATGTACTTGCGACTTCACTACATCCGAATCAAGTTCTAACCCAGGAACCCGCCGAGCAAGTTGATTTACGAGTTTCGTAAGATCTTCCTCCTCATCGTCCATGTTCTGAAATTGATAGAATGGTCCTGCGCTTACACGACTCAAAGGAACTCCCAAAGCTACGCCAATCACTGGCGTGTCGAGTTTGCCCTTGGCTACTCCAGCTTCAAATAATATCCAAGGTCGGTCCAAACTCCGCTCGGTGAATAGACAAACAACATCCGAAGTCGCCTGGAGTTGGGTCATGAGTCGCTTGTACCATTCTTCCCCAAAATCGATACCATCCCCTGCCTTTTTATCCGACGATCTAAAAGTTTTTATCATTCCAGCACTGACACTTTTCAAAAGCTTGCTGAAGGCTTCCGCCAAATCTGCATCACGGGAATCGTGACTTATGAATACAAGTGGTCCAGTAACAATAGTATCTGATTCTTTCGCCGGTTTGGTCTTCTCTACTTCAGTCATTGGACCTCCTTAACTTCGTACATGTTGTTTTCTCTATTCAATCTAGCTGTCTAACGGAGCTGCGGATAAACGGCGGGTGGAACCGCGAGTCTATTCGCGGGAACAGTCGGTCGCTTCAGCCGCATGATGGCCGGCGCGCAGCAACGGGCATCGGGCGGATGGAAATCCGCAGCTCCGATGGCGCGACGCTGAGCGTCCCCTAAATTCCGTCAACTTCTTGCTTTCTTTTATCCTTTCTAACCGTTTTTCTCACCAAGTCCGTCGCGAAGCAGTCCGCGCCATCCAGTGCTTATATGGTTCCTCTTAATAACCTTTTCTCCACTTATGCCGTGCTGCGGAGCATTCGCAGGACTTCAGTCCACCTGATCTCAAACAGTCCGGGCGACTTACTGCGCAACCGATGGAATAGATATCGGGTCTTACACGTTAATTTCACACTCTCCCCTAGGATCATTTATCTCTTGAGTAGAGCAAAAAGGTTGTAGCGGTGAGATAACCTGCCCACTGTACCACAAAGCCGAAGCGCATTTCAAGAGATAAAATTTAAAATTAGATGTCAAAGAATGTTTACACTTTTGTGGCATCCAAAATGTTATCCTTGATGCTTGATTAATTGCGCTATAGAGAATCCGTGCAGGCAGCGGGACGGCGGTTGACGGCGAGTTCCGCAGCGCGCCGAAACGCTGTTGCCTGTTATAAGATAAAAGATCCTTGATCGGTGCGCGAGGACTGTCTGAGCAGGAGACCCCCGTCCCGCTGCCCTTCGCTCAAAATCGGAGGTTCCCATCATTCTCAGCTCTTGATTAAATTTTCAGATTGGTTATCCTCTGTGTAGGAGGCAATATATTAACGAAAGTCATCTGCCATGTATCTTGAAGAAATAAACGGACTGAAGATCGGATCGTTCCCGACCCTTGATATACTCGCCCCTGAACTCTCGGTGCTTTTCTTCTCGAGAAAAGGCGGAGTAAGCGATCCTCCCTTCGATTCCCTGAATCTTGGACACGGCCTCGGCGATCCGCAGGAAAAGGTTGAGAAAAACCGGGAGAAAGTCATCAAGCACCTTGATCTCCTTTCGAAAAATATCGCAAAGATGGACCAGGTACATGGAACGAATATACAAATCGTCGATTCCGGCGGCCCGTACGCAAAGACTGACGGTATGATCTCAAAGACAAGAGGGATAGCGCTGGCTGTAAGCACCGCCGATTGTTATCCGGTATTCCTCTACGCTCCATCGGAAAAGATCCTGGCTGCCCTGCATGTAGGAAAGGCGGGAGCTCTCAAGGGGATCATCGGCAAAGCGGCCGGGATGATGGCAGATGAATTCCAGGCCGATATAAGCAATACCTACGCGATCGCCGGCCCCGGGATCTGCGGGAAATGCTATACTGTCAGCGATTCGGATGCAAAATCATTCCCCTGCGAAGTTACCAGGCTTCGAAAGGACGGATGGCATCTCGACCTTCCCCGGTTCATTACAAATGAATTAGAGGAGGCCGGGATATCAAAAGAACATACCCTCTTTTCCAATATATGCACCTCCTGCTATCCGGAACTCTGTTTCTCATACCGCAGGGATAAAGGGGTCACCGGCCGCCACTGGACTACCGCTGTGATAAGCCCCCGCTCTCTATCTCTTTGATTGACTTAGGATTTTTTACCGCTTATTTTTGGGCATAGATCCTTGAGAAAGGCTTTCGCTTGTGAGCATTATAAATGACAAGACCATCAAACCTTTCATCGTGATGGAAGTCCTTGAAAGGGCGCTTGAGCTTGAAAAAGAAGGAAAGTCGATCATACATATGGAGATCGGCGAACCTGACTTTCCGACCCCGAAAAAGATAGTAGACGCGGGGACCCGCTCCCTTCAGAATGGAAACACCCACTATACCGACAGCCGCGGCACCATCGAACTTCGATCTTCGATATCCGGTTACTACAATAAAAATTACGGACTGGACGTAACTCCCGGCCAGGTGCTCGTCACCATGGGGGTCTCTCCCGCGCTTCTGCTCGTCCTCTCCTCTCTCGTCGAATCTCCCGGAGACGAGGTCGTCCTGGGAAATCCCTGCTATCCCTGCTACGCCAATTTCATAAGGTATCTCGGAGGAGTCCCCAGGTTCATATCTACCAGGGAAGAAAACGGATTTCAGCTTAAAGCCGGGGAGATAAGGAAGGTGATCGGCCCCGGGACGAAAGCGATACTTGTCAATTCCCCGGCCAACCCGATGGGCACGATCATCCCCCGCGAAGACCTGAGGGAGATCTGCGGACTGGGAGTCCCGGTGATCAGCGACGAGATATATCACGGCCTGGTCTATGGCGAAAAGGCGCACACCTCGCTTGAATTTACCGAAGAGACATATGTGCTGAACGGATTTTCAAAGCTTTTCGCTATGACCGGGTGGCGCCTCGGGTATATCATCATGCCGGAAAAACGGTTGAGAAAGATGCAGATCCTGCAGCAGAATTTCTTCATCTCCCCGAACTCTTTCGTGCAGAAAGCAGGCGTATGCGCCCTTGAAGAGGATCATCCCGAAGTGGAAAAGATGATCGCCCTGTACGACGAGAGAAGAAGATTTCTTCTGAAGAGGCTTCCAGAGCTTGGCCTCGATTACGCCGTGGAGCCGAAAGGAGCTTTCTATATATTTGTCAAAGCCGATCATATAGACGACAATTCGTATAGACTTGCTTTCAATATCCTTGAAGAAGCAGGCGTCGCGCTGACGCCGGGTATAGACTTCGGAGACCGCGGAGAAGGGCATCTGAGGATCTCATACGCCAACTCGATAGAAAACCTCAGAGAGGGTACGGACCGGCTGGAAAGTTATCTGATAAAACGAGGAAAACTGGAATAAAGACCCCGCCATGGTTCAACAGACTGAAGGGAGTCGATCTTGAAGAAGGCAATAGTACTGGTCATCATCCTGTCGATCCTGATCCCCGGCACTGTCAAGGCCGTTCCGTTTCCTGTCTCTTTTTCCGCCAAGGGGGGCATTGGAACGGGATATTTCTCGATGTCGGAGATCAACACGCAGATCACCACGCTCAGGCAGGTATATAACACCAACCTCGAATCGATCGATAACGGGTTCCAGGTATATCTGGACGGCAGGGTCTGGTTCTTTGACAGGATCGCGTTCATAGCAGGCTTCGAACATTACTGGGTCGAAGCCAAGATGGATGCCACCGAGTTTACACTTACATATAAAGCTCCCGCAAGCGTGTACATTCTCGGAGGAGCCGTGAATGTCCTGAAATTCCCCAAGCTTGTCGATATCAATGTCGGCGCCAGGGGGACCTATACCAAGGCGATCTATGGCTCGAACGAATTTACCGAGTCATCGAGGCTTCTGGAATACAAGAACAACGCGTACGGCTGGGATATCTTTGCCGAGGTGACGACAAACTTCATCAACCCGGTCGAGATAGGGATGATGCTCGGCTATCGCAGCGCCAGGATAACAGACCTCATAAACAAATATGAGGACATCGCCGTTCACGCCGTATCGGCGACGAAGGTCGAGCTCGACTACAGCGGGATGTTCTTCTATATAACAGCCGGGGTGAGACTATGGTAATAGGTTGACATATCAGCAGATTTCTATTAACTTTTCGTCCCTGGGTAAGGACGTGGCAATATGAAGTTATCAAAAAATATCAGGAAATCGGCGATCTCTCTCGAGATCGGTTCCAAAGCCAAGGATCAGGTGGTTGAAGAGCTCGTCAGCCTCCTGTGCGATGCCTACAAGCTGAAAGACAGCGATGAGATCCTCAAGGCGATAAATAACAGGGAATCGAAGCAAAGTACCGGTATAGGTATGGGCCTTGCCGTTCCGCACGCAAAGACCCCGGTCGTAAAAAAACTTTACGTAGCATTCGGCCTCTCCCGGGATGGAGTCGACTTCGATTCTATCGACGGCGAAAAGGCTCATATATTTTTCATCCTGGTATCCCCGCGCGATGTATCGGGCCCTCATATAAAAGCTCTGGCGGGGATCTCCCGGCTGATCAAGCATGAGGAATTCCGCACAGCCCTGTTAAACTGCAAGGATGAAAAAGAATTCTTTGCTCTCGCAGAAGCAGCGGAAAAAAAGTATCTCTGAAACTGTCCCGGACAGATGAAGGACGAGTCTTGAATATCGGGAAATATATCAAAAAGGATTTCCTCAAGCTTTCTCCTGAAGCCCCTCTGAAAGAAGTAGCGAGAATATTCTTTGAAAGCGGCGAATCGGTCGTTCCGGTCGTCGAAGATGACGGATCTCTTGCCGGGATCATAACGATAGACGACTTTATCCTGATCTTTCTCCCGGAATACATAGATATGATAAGAAGCGTCGATTTTATCCATAATTTCGGCGCTCTGGAAAAAACCTCGTTCTCGGTCGAAGAGACCCTTTTTGTAGCCGAGGATCTCATGCGCGAAGGCGAAACCGTCCTCGACGTAGACGACAGTATTATGAAAGCCGCGGCAACGCTCCATAAATATTCTCTTTCCCGGATCCCGGTCGTGAGCGACGGCCGCCTTGTCGGGATGATCAGCCAGAACGACATCTGCAGAGCGATATACGACCTGGAAGGCGACCAGTGGAACCCCCAACAATAACGGCCCTTGTAATCTTCATTCTTGCCTACGCCCTGATCATCTCCGAAAGGATCCACAGGACGAAGATCGCGCTGCTCGGCGCCGTCCTCGTCATCCTCTTCCACATACTGACTCAGAGTGAAGCTTTCCATTATATCGACTTCAACACTATAGGGCTCCTTATCGGGATGATGCTGCTGATAGGCGTCATCAAGGAAACCGGGGTATTTACATATATCGCGATCATACTTACTAAAAAGACGAAGGGAGACAGCTGGAAGATCCTCTTCCTGTTTTCGATCTTCACAGCGGTCGCCTCCGCCCTTCTCGATAACGTCACGACCGTTCTGCTGATAGCGCCGATCACGATCCTTATCGCTGAAATGCTCGATATAAGCCCGTTTCCATTTCTCGTCGCGGAGATCCTGGCTTCCAATATCGGAGGGACCGCGACATTGATCGGCGATCCTCCGAATATACTGATAGGAAGCGCCACAGACCTTTCATTCCTTGATTTTATGGTCAACCTCGGCCCTGCGGTAATAATCGTTATGGCAGTCACGCTTCTTCTGCTTCGCTTTATCTTCAGAAACCAGCTCAAGGTGGAATTCAGCGACTACGAAAAGGTCCTCGACGGGATGGACGAAACGAAGGTCATAAAAGACAAGACGCTTCTCAAGCGCTCAATGATCGTCCTTGCACTGACGATGATCGGTTTCATGATCCACGACCTTCTCGGCCTGAAACCGGCAACGGTCGCCATGGCGGGCGGATCTGTACTTCTCGTCTGGAGCGGTACCGATATAGAAGAAAGGTTCAAGGAGATCGAATGGACGACCCTCTTTTTCTTTATCGGCCTCTTCGTACTGGTCGGCGGCCTGGAGAAGGTAGGACTGCTCGAAAAGCTTGCCTCCGGGGTGCTGTCTATCAGCGACAATATCATCATTTTGAGCCTCTGCATCCTCTGGGTATCGGCGATCGCTTCAGCCTTTCTTGATAATATCCCTTTCGTCGCGGCGATGATCCCGCTCCTTGCGAGTATCAGCGTCGCGCTCTTTCCGAATGTGGATGGGCTCGACGAGGCGGCATACCATATCTACTATATCAAACATTCGCAGCCGCTGTGGTGGAGCCTCGCTCTTGGGGCGTGCATGGGCGGGAACGGAACGCTCGTCGGGGCTTCGGCAAATGTCGTGATCGCGGGATTCAGCGAAAAGACAAAGAGCCCTCTAAACTTCAAAAATTATTTCAGGTTTGGATTCCCGCTGATGATAGTCTCTATAGCAATATCGAGCCTGTATATTCTCGTCAGATATCTATTCCTGAAATAAGCCGGTATCGAATATCTCGAACCTGCCCTTTTCATTTTTTCTTACCCTGCAGGCGGCGATCCTCGGATCATGTTCGAAAAAGAGGATCCAGTCTTCGTCGGCGGCCCTTCCAAGAAGCTCCTTCTTTTCCTCGAGCGTCTTGAGGGGAAAATGATCATACGCCATTATATATGGAAGGTTGACGTGGCTCGCCAGCGGTATAAGATCGCCGCAATAAAGGACCGGCACCTCGCCTGTCTCGATAAGGACGACCTGCTGGCCTGCAGTGTGCCCCTCGACAGGTATCACTCTTACTCCCGGGAATATCTCTTTTTCTCCTTCGACGAGTTCGAGTTTCCCCAGGTTTTCGATCTCGACGAAATTCTCGGGGAAATAGCTCGCCCGGTCCTTTTCATTCGGATTCAGGGCCGCTTCCCACTGGCGCTTCTGGATATAATGGACAGCATCGGGAAAGGAGAGCTTTATCTCTCCTTTATCGCCGTAATATGTATATCCTCCGGCGTGATCGAAATGAAGATGCGTCGCGACTGCGTCGGTTATCGAATCAGGATCGATGCCGCTGTTTTCTACCGCTTCCCTGAAAGACCCGCATTCAATCTGATAGTTCTTCAGCATCTTTTCCGAGAGCTTCGTGCCGGCGCCGCTGTCGATCAGGAGCCTGCGGCCGCCATGCTCTGCGTATAGCGCCCTCATATGCATCGAGATCCGGTTATTCTCGTCGGCTGGATCGGTCTTTTCCCAGAGCACGCGGGGAACGACACCGAACATCGCCCCGCCGTCCAGGCGGAAGCGTCCGGATTCGACAGCCTTCAGTTCAAACCCTCCGAGCCTCAAACCTCATCCTCCACGATAACTGCCGTTCCGTAGGCAAGAAGCTCCGCTGCTCCATCCATTATCGATGAAGTTGTAAACCGGAACCCTACGATAGCGTTAGCGCCGAGCGCTTTAGCTTCGTCTATCATCCTGTCAAGAGCCTGTTCGCGCGATTCTGCGATCATTTTCGTATACTCGGTGATCTCTCCTCCGACTACATTCCTCAACGCAGCCAGAATATCCCTGCCAATATTCCTTGCTCGGACAGTGTTACCCCTGACAAGACCGAGAGTCTTGACAGTCTTTTTGCCGTTTACAGCTTCCTGGGTGACAATAATCATTTTTCAGATCGCTCCCTCCAGAGACAACGGGCCTATCTCTTTATATCCTTGTATCTGTCTACTTTGCGCTGATGTATCCTTTCGCGCAGCACAGAGACAAGCAGCATGACGAAACCTGTGATCAGCAGAATAATCGCGATCTTCTCAAAAGTCAACTCTCCGAAATTTCTGACGGCCCTGTATACCTCATACAGGACGACCAGCAATCCTCCGAGCAGAATAAAGATCCAGGCGGTCTTTCTCTCTATTCTTCTGAAAATCGGTTTCCAGTATCCCTCCCAGAAAGTATCCTGGGGATCTTTTATCATCACTCCCCGTGTAAGCTTCCCGAGGTTCTCCATCTGGCTGATAGATTCTCTGCATATGCGGCATGACTTAAGGTGTCTTTCAAACTCTTCCCTTTCAGGAAGCGACATCTCCTTATCGAGGTAGCGCATGCCGTCGCTTTCCATCCGGTCGCAGCCCATCACGAATCATCCCCTTCGCCGGGAAACTCGTCAAATCTGTCCTTCAGAATGCCGTAAAGAGCCTTGCGGGCATAGAAAAGCCGTGACATGACGGTTCCCTCCGAGATACCGAGAGATTCTGATATCTCCTTATATGAAAGATCATAAAACGAACGCAGGATCAGTACCTCTCTATGCTCCTCTGACAAGGTAAAAAGGCCTTTCCACAGAGCCTCGGCATTTTCCTTTTTCATCAGACCAGCATCAGGCGCCAGCTGCGTACTTTCCTTTTCAATAAGTACATCGAGGGATATTTCCTTCTTCCGCGCCCGGCTTCGTATGAAATTCAGGCACCGGTTCCGGAGTATCCTGTAGAACCAGGGGAAAAAAGGCTTTTCGGGATCGAAGCTCTTGCGGGCATTGTATGCGGCCATAAACGCTTCCTGGGAAAGATCCCTCGCGTCCTCAATATTCCCCACGATTCCCAGCGCGCATGAATAGGCTCGTCCTCTTGAAACTTCCACGATCTCCTCGAATGCCTTGATATTGCCTTTTTTCCACTCAAGCAATATCTCTTTCGATATCTCTGTTCTACTTTCCGACATACTCTCACCCATTACTACAATATTAGTCTTAATATTATTCGATAAAAATAATGCACCCATTACGGGTGCACAGATAATACCCTGCCAGCCTGGAAGAAGTAAAAGAAAAAATTTATGAAAAGACCGGGGCAGACCCCCTGCTTTTTATCCCGCCTGGATCAATCAGACCTTACAGTCACTCCTCCATTCGTCGTCCTTATATGTATATATCCTTCTCCGTCTCCGATTTCTCCCTCGATCCTGTTCCTCCTGATCCTCTTCACCCGATTCAGCTCAAAGTTCGTCCTTACTTTTCCGTTCAGGGTCTTGATATCGAGCTCGGCGCCCGCATCGTCGGGAAGTTCCACCTTTACTCCCCCATTGACAGTCTTGATCTGAAGTTCAGCCCCTTCGGCAAATTCATCCAGCCCGCAGTAAACAGACCCGTTGACAGTTCTTATCCCTCCCCCGCCTCCGCCGGAGCGAAACACGACATCCCCGTTCACTGTTTTCAGCAGAAAATTCCCTTTTACGCCGGAGGCTTCGACACTCCCGTTAACCGAAACAAGATCAAGCTCCGCCCCTCTCGGGACCTTTACGCGGTATGTCACGGTGATCGACGGGCTCGAACCGCCGAACAGCCCGAAAAGGCTCTCTTTCCTGAGTTTCGGCAGATCCGCCTTCACCCTTACCATATCCCTGTCATGATCGACATCGAATTCGATCCTGTCGAATATCTTTTTTGCCTTGTTCTTGCTTCCCGCCTTGACCCTGATCTTCGCGAAGATCTCGATCCTGTCCTTATTCCAGCCTTCCACCTCGATGCTTCCATTTACATTCTCGAGGATAAACGATACATCTTCATCTACATCGAAGCTCTTTTCCCACACTTCGTTGAGCCTGTATGCAAAAAGAGACGACGGCATAAATACGAGAAGTATCAGTACGGCTGAAAAATACCTTGATCTCATGATAGCCCCTCCTGTTCGTTATATAAGATGCCGATAACGTTCTTCCATATCCATAGGTTCAGCATCTTCAGGATTTCCCCTGGTTATAGAACGACCGTTTCACCTGATTTGTTTCATCTCATCGCAAATTATATTTTAGTCTGGTAAAACCTTTTAAGGAAAGAATATCTATGATATATTCACCCGGCTGATCAATCTGTCACGGCACTGAAACACGGAAAGAAAAGATTATGAAACTTGCGATAGTAAGCGATTCTCACGATCACATTGAAAATCTCGATCAGGCAGTGGAGATGATCGATCAGATGGGGATACGCATCCTGATCCACTGCGGAGACCTCTGCTCGCCTTTTATGGTCGAAAGACTTGCCCGGTTCTCCGGAGAAGTCCATTTTGTATTCGGCAACAACGAAGGCGACCGGATCACTATCGTGGAAACCGCTGAAAGATTTCCGAATGTCAAGATCTGCGGAAAAACGGGAGTCCTGGATACCGGGTCCGGAGTGATCGCCTGGACGCACCGCCCCGAATCCGGCGACGAGCTTGCAGCTTCCGGAAAATACACAGCGGTCTTTTCCGGACACACTCACATAAGGAGATCTGAAAAGGCCGGAGATACCTGGCATATCAACCCGGGAGAACTGATGGGCCTCAGGGAAGACCCCGGGTTTGCGGTCTTCGATCCTGAGACCGGCGAACTGGAATATTTCGATCTCTAGAGGCTGAAATCATACTCCGCCCGGCTCCCTCTTATGAAAGAGAGGAGCTCGCCGAGGTCTGGAATCGCCGACCGCCCGCCGAGAGCCCTGCATTTCATCGCCGCCGCGGCATTCGAGAATATGCAGCAGCGCACCGTATCCCACCCCTGGAGGACGGCAAAAAGATACGCCCCGTGGAATACGTCGCCGGCGCCGGTAGTATCGACTGCTTTTACGTCAAACCCTTTGATCTCCACTATCTCGCCGTCAACAAGGGCAATACAGCCCTTCTCTCCCGCCGTAACGACAGAAGAAACAGGCCCGAACGAAGATATTTTCCTCAGCGCCTCGGAGGGGCCTTTTCCGCCGGAGATCTGATCGGAGAAATATTCACTGCCTATAATATGATCGCAAAATGGGAGTATCTCCCTGATCCCTTCGCGCAGCGTTCCCGCGTCGATAAGGACAGGGATCCCTTTCCCCCTGGCATACTTCGCGGCATGTAGGGCAGCGGCCGGCTCGAGGCTGTCGATCAGAAGCCCCCTGCTGGAAGCTATGATCGAAAGGTCTATCTCACCAGGAGCCATCGGGGAGAGCGACCCCCTCGTCCAGATAACGGTACGGGCCGCTGTCTTTTCATCGACCATTATAAAGGCGAATTGAGAACCTTTTCCTTTTTCAACGACCATCCCGGAAATATCAATCTTTTCGTTTTCAAGCTCTTCGCGCATCTTTTTTCCGAACGCGTCGTCGCCGGTCTTTCCGATGAAAGATGCAGACAAGCCAAGCCTTCCGGCCGTTACAGCCGCCGTAGCGGCTGGCCCCCCGCCCTGTATCTTCATCCCTTTCATTTCGAGCTTGGTGTTTTCGCCGGGAATATGCGGAATAAACCCGAGGTAGTCGACTGCGGTATATCCGAGTCCCGTGATATCGAATTTTTTGTTCATCCCTGATCACGCGCCCTCGACCGGCTCCGAAAAGCGAGGAGAGACTCGATGACGAGCCAGAGGACAAGTACAAAGATCAGAAAGCCTATGACAAGGAGGGGCCATTCTTTCTGAGCAAGGTTCACCCTCATCCTCATGATCATGGCTGTCCCTGTCATTATCATCATTCCGATCATCGGGATCACTGTATAGATGATCGGCCTGCCCATCCTGTAGAGGAAGAGTGATACAGCCAGAAGCCCGAGGGAAGCAAGGACCTGGTTCGTCGTGCCGAACAATGCCCAGAGCGCAAGGCCGGCCGGTTTCCCCTGAATAGTCATCAGGCTGAAGTAGCCTATCCCCGCGATCGCGATAAAAGCCGCGAAATACCTGTTCTTAAGCGACTTGACGCTCAGCCCCTCGCCAAGCTCCTCTATATTGTATCTCAGGAGGCGCGTGCCGGAATCAAGAGTCGTCATGGCAAAACCGACAGCCATCACTACTATGAAACTTTTCGCTATGCCGAGCGGGATACCGACCTTGGAGACAAAGACTCCCGCCCCATCGACGAAGGCAAGCATCTTCGCCGTCAGCCCGGACGCGGCCTGCCACGAAGAATAATGCTCAAACCATCCCTCCTTCGATATTCCCGAAGTGCAGGCAAGCACCACTATCATCGCCAGGAGCCCTTCAGCGAGCATGCCGCCGTATCCTATGCCTACCGCGTGGCTCTCCCTGTCAAGCTGCTTGGAAGTGGTCCCCGTAGCGACAAGGCTGTGGAATCCGGAGATCGCACCGCAGGCGATAGTGATAAAAAGGAAAGGAAAGAGCGGTGGAAGGTCCTTTGTGCCGTAATTTATCGCCGGAGCTGATATCTCGGGCCTGAATATGAAAAGTCCGATATACATCAGAAGCATTCCTATGACAAGCTGGTAGGCATTCAGATAATCACGCGGCTGAAGGAGAAGCCAGACAGGAAGGACTGAGGCGACAAAAGCATAGGATATAAGAAGGTAGACCCAAAAAGATTGTCCGATGCCTGTCACCGGAAATTTGATCCCGAGCCAGATCGAAAGAAACATCAGAAGAAGAGCTGCAACCGTCGCTGCCGCAAGGTTCACGCCCCTTCTGTAGACCAGGATCCCCACTATTACGGCGAGGACGATAAGTGCTGCCACAGGAATGACCGATTCTGGATGATAGGCATCTGAAAAAAGAGTCGCTATGACTCTGACAAATGTCCCCATGCAGAGAGAAAGGGTAAAGAATATCAGGACAAGAAAGAGCAGATGAGCCCTTCTGCCGACCAGCGATCTTGTGACATCGCCGATCGAATGCCCCCTGCTCCTCAGAGATACGAACAGGGAGGTCAGATCGTGCACTCCGCCGATAAATATCGAACCGAAGAGGATCCACAACGCCGCAGGAAGCCATCCCCAGATAACGGCAATAGCCGGGCCCAGGATCGGGCCCAGGCCGGCGATCGAGGCGAAATGGTGCCCGTACAGTATTATCGGTTTTGTGGGAACGAAATCTATCCCGTCCTCCGACTCGTGAGCTGGAGTCTTTCTTTGAGGATCGAGGGCAAGGACCCTGTTTCCGATAAACCTGGCGTAGAACCTGTATGCGATAAGATACGCGGCAAGGGTCAGGACAGCTACCGTGAGAGCGTTCATCATCTCCCTCCTCTCTCTGTTTTACCCGCGCATTCTACCCGATTTCTCAATTTACTTCAACTGTTACAGCAGGGCCGTTTTTGCGGAGGATCATTCTGCGGACAGGCGCATCAGATGCGCCAGCGTTCGAGATCTTCGTCCGAGGCGGGAGCGACTTCGAGGATCTTTTCTTCTTCCCCTTTTTTTACCGAGACCTTCACCATCGGAAGGTCTTTCCCCTGGCCGTATCTTGCCGTCACGGCCGCGGCTTTCAGAAAATCTTCTTCGCACGCGCCGCCCTGTATGATGACTGTGGGACCGGGAAGGTCTACCGCTGCGGCAAGGATCGAATCTCCCCATTTATCCTCGAAATATTCATTTTCTTCCTGATTCCTTCCGACCACGATCTTTGTCTCCGGTGAGAGCCTGAGATGCCTGCCGGTGGAAAGAAGGACCATCTCTTCTACCGTCAATACCGCCCCCGCCTGACTTCTCCGAAGATCGATGAATTTTCTCGCGTAATTCTCGTCTGTCAGCGTGCATCCTCCTCCGGGAGACTGAAAGGAACTCAATCCGAACTCCTCGGCAAGTTCAAGCTGCCTCCTTCTGGTACGCCCCTGGATATCGAGAAGCCTTTCCCTGTCGATCAGGCCCTCTTTTTCACAGATCGTGGGGGCGAGAAGTTTTGCGCTCAGCGGCCTGAGAAGTATCCCCTGCAGTCCGCTTTCCTTTTCGACAGCCCTCATAGCATTCAGATGCTGACTCATCGGCCTTTGCCCGAGGACCTCGCCGGTATAGATAAAGTCGGCCTTTTCGCCGATCATGATCTCTTTCGCTTTCCGGAGCAGAAATATCCTGCAGTCGATGCAGGGATTTATATTCTTGCCGAACCCGTGGCGGGGGGCGTCGAGAAGCTGGAGGAATTCATCGGAAAGATCGACGACATCGACCTGGATCCCGAAAAGACTCGATAATTCGGCCTCTTTTTCTGCGGCGATCTCCGGCATACTCATCTTCCTGTAGACACGGTCTTTCATACTCCCCGGAGCAAATCCATTCAGAAAATGGACGCCGCGAAGCCTTACTCCGAGATTCTTAAGGACGATCGTCGCGAGAAGGCTGTCAAGCCCTCCGGAGATCATCCCTATACCGGTCGGATTTGAGTCCATAGATACACCTGGCAGTCGTTTGAACTTAAATAATCGATTCCAGGTCTGAAATTACAATGAATCACTACGGGGCGCAAGGGAGCGTTTAAGCCCGGCTCCGATAAAATTGAAAGAGAGGGCGACGATAAAGATCATGAACCCCGGAGCAAAGGCATTGACCGGGGAGATCCTCAGCATCGACTGGGCGTTATGAAGCATATTCCCCCAGGAGGGTATCGGGGGCTGAACACCGAATCCCAGGAAGCTGAGAGAACTTTCTATAAGCATGGCGCCCGCAAATCCCGCTACCGCCGAGACGGTGGCGGGGATCATCGCCTGGGGAAGGATATGCTTAAGGATTATCTTCATATCGGCGACTCCGAGCAGTCTCGCGGCGGCGACAAATTCTTCTTCCTTGAGCTGGATGAATCTCGACCGTACGACCCTCGATGTCTCCATCCAGCTTGTCCCTCCTATTACAAGCGGAATGATCCAGAGATGTCCGCGCCCGAGGGAAGCCAGCACCATAAGGACGAGAAAAACCGGGATCGAAAGAAAAAGATCTGTGCAGGAAGAGATGACCCTGTCGAGAGTCCCTCTGAAATACCCTGCCGCGCTTCCCATCATCGATCCGATGGCGGCAGCTATCACGACCGTTAAAAATGCGACGAGAAGAGTATAGCGCCCGCCGTAGAGCAGTCTGCTGAACAGGTCCCTTCCGAGTTCATCGGTACCGAGCAGATGTTCAGCCGAGGGAGCGGAAGAAATATTATCCAGATCGATCTCATTACTCTCATAGGGGGTAAAAAGCGGGGCTGCGATCGATATTACGATTATCAGGAGCACCAGTATCAGTGAGATGACAGCTATCCTGTCGTCAGAGAATCCCCCGTCCGGGTATTCTTTCCCGCCGCGCGCCGTCAGCGGGCCTGCCGCAGGGGAAGAAAAGATTTCTGCTCTTCCTTTTTCAGCCATCAATAGTTCCTTTTTCAGTTCATAGTCATCGTTCATAATCAGTCGTCAGGATCGAGCTGCCGGTAACGTCAGTGCCGTTTCTTTCATCGGCTTTGATCCTGGGGTCTACGATGAAGTTCATAAGATCGCCCAGAAAATTGAAAAATATGATCAGAAGCGACGAGATGACTATGATTCCAAGGACCCTCGTATAGTCCTGACGCTGGAGGCCTTCATAAAAGAGCCTCCCCATCCCCGGCCAAGAAAAGACCGTCTCTGTGATCACCGCTCCCGTGAATATCGTCGGGATCTGCATAATCACTACGTTCATCGCAGGCAATATCCCGTTTCTTAAGGCATGTTTCATGATCACTGTTTTTTCATTCAATCCCTTGGCGCGTGCTGTCAGGATAAAATCTCCCCGGAACGCGTCTATAAGCCCTGTTCTGAGATAACGGCTCCATGTCGCAAGATATGTCAGCGACAGCACCGACGCGGGAAGGACCAGATGAGCGAGATGATCGATAAACGATCCTTCCCCGCCTACAGTCATCCTGCCCCCGGAAGGAAGCAGCCCAGTTTTAAGGGAGAAGATGTATATCGCCATCAATCCCAGCCAGAAGACAGGGACCGACATCCCCATGATCGAGATTATCGAAAGAATATCATCGATGACAGTTCCCCGCTTCAGCGCAGAGACTACCCCGAAGATCCCGCCGATAACGACAGCCGCGAGAAATGCCGAGAGCATCAACTCGAGTGTCGCGGGAATGCGCTCCAGGATCATGGCGGAGACTTCTCGGCCGTTTACATAACTCCTGCCGAAGTCAAATCTGAGAAAGACCTGCCTGAACCAGTAGAAATACTGCGCCAGTAGAGGCCTGTCCAGCCCGTAGTTCTCTCTGATCCTGGCGATGTCATCGCCGCTGACCTTGGGATTAGCCGTCATCAGACCGGTCGGCCCGCCGGGAGCGAGATGAAGAAGAGTGAAGGCGACGATCGATACGAGGATCACAATCGGTATCATCTGGATCATTCTCTTAAGGATATACCGGCCCATGGCTACCTCTCCTCATCCGCCTGCCGATCGGAAATCTGATTCCCGTCAGCCTTATTCATTCGATTCTGCTTCCCGAGCGATCGGTTCAGCAGATCCTTCGCCGCTCCTCTCGCGAGAACCGCCGTCTCTCCCCTTCTGGGGATCCCTGTATCGATCCCGAGTTCGTCCTCTATCCTTACGGCAAGCGCGCGGGAGTTTTCGTATTCGCCATGAACAAGAAATACCTTCCTGACCCCCGAAATGCTCGAAAGCCAGCGGACAAGCCCCTCCTGATCGGCATGCGCAGAAAAAGAACTTACCTTCATCGCCTGCAGAAGAGGTGAGATCCACTCCCTGTTATGCTTGCGCCCCATCGAATACTTTATCAGGACAGGGTCTTTTCCGCTCACGATCCTGTTTCCGACAGACCATGGCGGCTGCCAGCCGACAATGCAGACAAGATTCCTAGGATCATCGAACATCTTCATAAGATGGCGCGGAGAGTTCGCGTGATCTAGGTCGCCGCTTGAGGAGATAAATATGGCAGGTTCGTGGCTTCTTTCGTGTACCTTCATGGAAGTCCGGCTCTTGACCTCTCTAAGCCTGTTTGAATGGAGGATCCGGCCGGAATAGAACCTCCTTGCCCAGCCGGAAAGATCTTCTTCACGGCTCCTGTAAATATCAGAGATCTTCTTTGCCGTAGGACTGTCGGTATAGACAAGCGTCCCGGCAGGGATCGTGCCGTTTGAATGATAGAGGTCAAGTGCCGCGATCACTTCCTGGGTGCGCCCCAGAGTAAAGGCAGGGATAAGGACATCCCCCCCGTTTTTGAGCGTTTCCCCAACGGCGCCGGCAAATTCATCATGGCGGAAGATATTACTGGCGCCGGTCCCTGCACCGACCGACGCGGGGTCTTTCCCGCCGCCTTTTACGCTGTCCCTTACCGTCGACCCATAAGTGGACTCCATGATCACAAAGTCGGCTCCGCTGCAGTACTCGAGTGGAGGGATAAGCAGAGAGGCGCCGGATCCAAGGTCTCCTGAAAAGACCACCTTTACCGTATCCGGATCATCAGCGATCCAGATCTCAATGAACGCTGCTCCGAGAAGGTGGCCTGCTCTTCTGAAACGGAACGACACGGCGTTTTTTTCGATGATAGTATCAAACGGAACAGCTGATATCTTCTCTATCGATTCGTCGAAAGATGCTTTGGAGACCTTCTCTTTCGAAAAACTCCTGCCCATCCTCCACATGATCGGTATTATTTCAGATGTCGCTTCCGTGCAGAATACCTCGCCGTCGAATCCGAGTTCGTATAATTCAGGGATCAGCCCGCAATGATCAGAATGCGCGTGCGTCAGCAGCACGAATGAAAGTGAAGCGGGATCCTCCGGCAGGCCTTCCTTTCCCGCCTTGCCAAGCGATCCGCAGTCGACGAGGAATCTCGTTTTTCCAGCCGTGACAAGGTGGCATGACCCGCCCACTTCTCTTGCCGCTCCCAGAAAAGTGATAGACACGGTGGCCGACGCCGAACCGAGAAAGAAGTTAAACAGGACTGCGGCGAGCAGGATGCACAGGACAACAAGAGGCCTTTTCCATATTTCCGGATCGATCGGCCAGGACACTTTTTTGCGCAGGTCCATCTCTAAGCCCTCTATCTCTCAAAATACCATTCGGCCGCGTTCCATGTATCTCCCGACTGCGTCGGATTAGGCTTGTAGTTTTTCAGATCGCCGGGCATCACGTCGAGCTGGGTCACCCACAGAAGCGGGATGATCGGAAGTTCATCGGCGAGGATCAGGGATATCTCGTTATATATCTCTTTCCTTTTATCGAGCAGTGTCGTCCTGCTCCCCTCGGCGAGCAGATTTGTAAGTTTTCTGTTTCTTATCCTTGAATAATTCTGTCCCGCGGGGGGAATAAAAGATTCGGAATAACTTCCATCTTTTGTAGATGGGTCGGGAGGAGTAAGAAAAGCGTAGAGCGCCATATCGAACTTGCCCTTTTTGAGGATCCCCCCTTCGTCGTAACTTCCGAAGAGGACGGTGGGGTGATAGTTTACGATCCCGAGGTCGATACCGATACTTTTCAGCTGCTGCTGGATCACCACCTCGGTGCGTTCCCTGTTCCTTCTTCCGGCAGTCGTCGAAATATCGATCCTGAGGGCTTTTCCATCTTTTTCCCGGATCCCGTCCCCATCTCTATCGATCCACCCCGCTTCCCGCAGCAGTCTTCCAGCCTTTTCAGGATCGTATGAGAATCGATCCACACCCGCATCGCTGTAATAGATCGATGAAGGATGTTCATCTCCGTATGCTGGCAGCCAGACTCCCTCATATATCTTTTCGGAAAGGAGTTCACGGTCGATCGCCATCGCAATAGCGCTCCTCACCTTTTTATCCGAGAGAACAGGGTTTTCAAAATTAAGATCGAGATGCTCGTTGAACAGCGCCGCGTTCCTGTAGACCCTGATCCCCGGTATCTTTTCGGCGACCTTGAGCAGCATATCGGGAGCATTGTCTATCCCCGCGATGCTCCCCGTCTCAAGCTGAAGCACCAGAGCATTTCCGTCAGGAATAAAGACGATCGTGATCTCGTCGAGGAAAGGCCCTTCTCCATACCAGTTCTCGTTGGCTCTTACCGTTATGTGGGAACCGGGGACCCACTCGTGAAAAATGAACGGACCGGAACCGACCGGGTGCCTGTGGAAATCAAGCGCCTGAAAATCCGGGCCGAGACTGCGGGAAAGAAGGTGCGCCGGCAATACGGATTCATCATAGAAACAGTCGCCGGCAAAATTCACATAGACCTCGCTGAGATGGAATATGACGGTATTCGGATCCGGCGTCTCCACACTCTCTACAATATCCCAGCCCTGTCTCGTTTCGACATTGATCTCGGGATGCATCATCACTCTCCAGCTGAACTCGACATCCGCCGAAGAGACCGGCGTCCCGTCGTGCCAGAAGGCGTCATCGCGTATATGATATGTATATGTAAGGTAGTCCGGTGAGATCCCTCCATTTTCCAGAGTAGGGACCTCTGTTATCAGGTCGGGGACAAGCTCCATTTTTTCGTTATATTTTACGAATTTACTGAAGATAAGATTGCAAACATAAACGACGGCGACCATGCTGTTTACAGCTTCATTCAGGATCTCCGGTTCCTGCTGCATACCGATAACCAGTCGCCCCCCCTGATTTTTTACCACACCTGCTTCCCCGGCACCTGGCATCTTCTGATCGGCCCGCTTCTCCCCGGGGGATCCGCATGAGATACTAACCACAGTAATTACAACAAGTAACACTGACACAAAACGGCTTGCCCGCATATCCGCCTCCAGATCACAAAAATTGATACTCGTACCCGGGCATATCCCTCGCAAGCTGCATGCCAGACTAAAATCACAAAAATCAAAAGGTTAGATGCAAAGATGAAGGGGGCTGAAGATCTAGATATACGAGTGCAGTCCGCCGAGAAAAAGGTTTCCCAGAAAACTCAGCATTATTATTCCCAGGCCGATTATCGACATCTTCGCCAGAGTCCTCCCCTGCCATCTTCCTCTTACATTCTGGTGAAGCACCAGAGTGTAGAAAAGCCATATTACGAGGGCGCCTGTCTCTTTGGGATCCCAGCTCCAGAAACGCCCCCAGGCATAGTTGGCCCATATCGCTCCGGCAAAGAGCGCACCTATAGTAAAGACCGGGTACCCGATCCTTATCGCTCCTGACACAAGCTCATCGAGATATTCGACCGAGATCACAGGGTCCTCACCGTTTTTTCTCCCTGAACGGAGCAGTAGGACTATCCCCGCTCCCGCCGCGACGAGGAATGCGCCCTCTGAAGCCGCCGCAAGAGTGACGTGAATATAGAACCAGTAGCTTTGCAGAGCAGGCATCAGGGCGGAAGCGTCCTTGGGAAGCATCGAGGAGATGACAAGCACCATGACAAGGACCGGAGAGACGATGACTCCAAGGATCATCCTGCGGTATCTGAAGATCATGGCAATGAACCAGACCGCTATTATCCATGACATCGTAAGGGAATATTCGAACATCGTCGCAAGCGGCGGGTGTGAACTGACAATCCATCTCGAGACAAGCCCGGAACTCTGAAGGACAAACGCGATACAGAAAAGCAGCATCCCCGTCTTGCCGGCAGAACTTTTTTTCGACCCCGCGTAGATGCTGAACATTATGAAAGAGGACAGATAAAACCAGAAAGATGCCCAGAAGAAACCGATGTCGATCTGATTAAACATTTACAACTCTCCCGTCAGACATTTTTACTGATTATTCCCGGCAGCATTTCCCTTATCTGTTTTTCTATTCTTTCATATTTATCATAGCGGCTGATATTCCATCTGCCTTCCGCGGCATATATGATCATCCTGTCTTTTCCTATATACCCGTTAATGACGCGGTAGTTAAAGGAATATAGCAGAAGGAGGCCGAGTGAGGCAATTATCATCCCTGCCCAGAGTACAGGAGATCCAGGGTCTGAGGATATCTGGAGCCCCGTCAAATATACAGGTTCTATATCTTCGAGGGTCATCGAATAGAACCCTTCAAAATGCGAATTGAATCTCGGATGAAGAGCGAATAGATAACCGGGAAAGACCTGGCTTTCATCAGAGAGACGGATCTCAAGTGCCGGGTTCCTCATCATCGGGCTTGCCGAATACGGGCCCTTTTCCCCCATTCTGAAATCAGGGAAAAAACTGACAGCTTCGAGCGCGAATGTCGAATCGGGGGGGAACGACTTTTCGCCAGGACTCAAAACCAGTATTATGATCTCTCCATCGTCGGTCACGCATCTTATCCCTGCCCGGGAAAATTCCTCGTCACTGGTATAATATGAGCTCTGATAAATATGAAAACCTTCAAATGCGAGAGGGTGATTCACCTCGATATTGCGGGTCTTTACGGTTTCTCCCCCGCTGTCAACGACCGAAAGGACAGTGATGTAGTCATCGATCCGCCGTTCGGCCGAGAGGAGTATCCTGAAGTCGTCGATCCTGACCGAATAGCCGCTCTTGTAAAGAGGGATCATATCTCCTGTTTTACCGTACAGCAGCTCCGTGCTGCCCATGATGCTCCCCATCATCCCTCCAGCTGTAATGATCAGCAGTCCTGCGTGGAACAGGAAATTGCCCATATATTTCCACCTTCCCCTGACCGCCGAAAAGAAGATATCTCCCTCCCTGTCGATCATCACAGATCTGAAACCGCTTCTTCCCATCACCGACGACAGATGCCTGTATATCCTCTCCTTGAGATCAGGGCCGCCGTCAAAATCGATACCATGCTTCTTTGCGTAGTGGATCAGGGGATCTTTCTGCGCTTCCTCTGATTCTGCCGGATCGGCGTAAAAAATAACGCTTCCGTGCGCGCCGTCTGGAAGTTCCCTGCGCGCCGCCGTAACGGCTGTTTTGAACGAGCGGAGCACGAAATTTCTCCACCTCGAAATAATGCACAGAAGAAGGACGACGAAAAAGAGTATAAGTATGCCGGCGTACCAGAAAGAGTGGAATGGATCGTAGACTTTAAGCCAGCTGCATATCTTTACGGGGAACACGCCCCATTTCCCGATATACTCGTCGAGATGCATCTTGAAATCATAAGGGAAGATCTCGGTAAACAGCCACCCGGCGGCAGTCGCCCCGAAGAGGACAGAGATCACCGTTATCGCCAGACGCTGGCTGATAAGGTTCCTGCCGATTTTTCTGTCAGATGCGGCCAAAGACATCTCCTGTTTCTTTTATCATCTGAGGCCAGGGTATATCGTCATCTGCGTCCAGGGTATATTCTATACAAAATACTCCTGAAATAAAAGATATTTACATTAGGCGGATAAGCCGTTATATACCTGTAAGCGTGGCCGTTTAGCAGGAGGGTGAGTTGCCGGATACCGTAAGATATCTCTCGAAAAAGCGGATGATCCGTTTTTTTCTTCTTTCCATGACAGCATTTATATCGATCGTTTCATTCAACTGCGGAAAAGACAGAAGCGGTGAATACGCCGAAAACGGCTTCAGGTCCCTGAGAAAAGGATCGATCGATCTGTATTTTCAGCTTCACCCCCTCAGAACTTCAAGAATAGGAATAACTTGTGCAGATTCTCTTCTTTTCACATTTTCCCCCGGCGAGCTGCCGCTCCAGATTCAGAGGATAGACTCCCTGCTCAGCCTGTTCAGCAGCCTTCCGGCGGCCTCTCTGAACGATGCTGAAATCGAAGAATCGACTCTAATAGTATACTGGCTCAGGGGTGAGTCGCTGGCGCTTGGCAAGCTGAGGAATCATGAGCGCAATCCGGTCCTTTACTGCTGGATGATCGATGAAGCGCTCTTCGGCATACCGTCGAGGGGCGGAAAACCCGGTGAAAGCGAATTTCTCGATTACTGCAGAAGGATCGATCAGATCCCTATCCTTATAAAAAACGCCGAGAGATATCTTAAGAATCCGGCAGAAATGCACGTGACAACGGCTGTCGACAGATTATCCGCTCTTCTTGACAGATTTTCGGCCCTTGAAAAGATACTGCTGAATAGATACGGAAAAGTCCCCCCCTCGATCAGCGGGATCAGAGGAGCTGTCTCCGCTTTCAGAGATCACCTTGCGGATGAGGTGGCGCCGAATGCCCATGGAAGGCATATCATGGGGATCGAGGATCTTTCCGACCTTCTGAAGTTTTCGGAGCATCTCGATATTGATCTCGACCAGTATATTACTGATGCTGAAAAAAGCATCAAACAGCAAAAGTCCCAGATCAACTCCATCAAAAAAAATCCTCTTTATGAGCTTAATAGCGCCTACGTCGAAGAATCCGATCTGGAAGAACACGGCCTGACCGCCGGGTCGCCGATCCGGAAAGATCCTGCAGATATTTTCGCGCTCCTTTCCAAGATCGAGGAGCAGGCCTCTAATGAAAATATATTCAATACAAAAGAAAAATACACGCCGGAGATTATCCGGACGGCTGTACCCGCTCTTCCGGAAGATCTTCCGGTAAATCCATACCTTGTCATTCCGGAGTATGCTTCAGGCGGACTGACCTGGGCGGCCTGCACGCCTGCGGCTGACGGTTCGACGGGAATTTCGATCCTTATCGATCCGCGTCTGGAAGAACTCGATTATCCCCGGATATATTTTCAGATGATTAACGCGTCTTCTCCCGTGATCAATGCCCGGCACTTGATATCTTCTGATTCACAGATAAAGAGGATCTTTGCTTCCCGACTGTATATGCTTGGATGGAAGACTTTGAATTTGAGGGATCTTTCAACGCTGGATCCGGAAAACAAGCTCCCGCTGAGAAAGATCTATCTGGAAAAGATGAACCTCGAACTTGCCAGGATGCTTGTCGTACTCAAATTGCATTCCGGAAGAAGCACGATTGATGCGAGTATCGATTTTCTCGTCAGCGAGCTTGAGATTACAAGGAGTGAAGCCAGGACAGAAGTGGCGGCAGCATCCTCCTCGCCATCGACGGGATTTACCGGGATCGCCCTGACTACGACAACAAATATGGCAAGGACGACAGCTGCGGTAAAACGCGAAAAAAATCCTCAAAACAGGATCAGAAAGATGATGATGGAAAACTCCGGGCTTCCGCTTTCTCTGATAATGAAAAAAATCGAAAAATGAAACAATTGTGTCATACCGGTCGTAATTATAATATAAACCTATTGTTAACGAAGATATCGCACTGAGATCCAGATATTTAACCGGAGGTCAGGACAAATGCGAGTCATTGCTGGAGCGCTTATATTTTCTCTTTTTCTGGCTGGGATGAACGGACCGGTCGAAAGCCGGGAGATCAGAAAAGATTATCATGAATCATTCGAAGTGTCCCGCGGGTTCGGCCTTCGGCTAAGGCAGGGAGATGGAGATGTCTTCATCAAAAAGTGGGATAAGGATATCATCGACGTAAAGATAGAATACTCCGCCGAATACAAATCGATCGGAAGCGGAGACAGGGATTTCAAGGTGAACTTCCGTAAGAAGGATAAGATAATAGAGATCTCCGGAGTCGAAAAAAGTACGCCCATAATTGGATTTCACATCTTTAACATAAAAGAATATACATATACGATCTATGCCCCCGATTACCTGACTCTCGACATAGACGGAGATGACGGAGAGGTCTATATTGATGACTGGCGCGAAAATATCGAGCTCCACATCGATGACGGAACTGCCGTGCTCAGCGGTATCGAATGTGAAAACACGACCATACGCATTGAAGACGGCGACCTGGAAATAGAGGATCACAAGGGCAATATTGACATCGACTGTGATGATGGAAATATTGACATATTCAGAAGCACGATCCCGGATTGCAGGATACGGGGAATGGACGGCCTTCTCAATATCGGAGATACCAGAGGTGACTTCGATATCGAGCTCGATGACGGAGATGCCGATATTTACAGGCTGCTGTCAAAGAAGCTGTATTATCAGTCGAGCGACGGCGATGTAGATATCGAGCTGCTTAAGACAGACGAACTCGATCTCGATATAAGAACAGACGACGGTGATATAAAACTTCTTCTCGAAGAGGGTATATCCGTGACCTTCACGATCGATGTCGATGACGGCAGGATCAAGATCGACCTTCCGTCAGGAGTGATAACCCAGAAGGACGACCACTGGATGTCAGGAAAACTCCGCGACGGAAAAGGAAGAGTGCGGATCCGGACAGAAGATGGGGATGTGACCCTTAAAGAGATCCGGTAGGATATCAGAAACCGGAACTATTCGATCTGTAAACGATATCTCCTCCCAGTATGGTCGCGATGATATCGATCGCCGGGATATCCCCGTGCGGGATATTCATTATATCATCTGATAGAATTACGAAATCAGCGAGTTTTCCTTCCTCGAGTGAACCGCGGTCGGCTTCCTGGTGCACCGCCCAGGCGGCATCCAGGGTGAAAGCTTTGACAGCTTCATCGATATTAAGCCGCTCGCCGCTGTTCCAGCCCCCCGCCGGATTTCCCTCAAGGTCCATCCTGGTGACAGCCGCGTAGATGCCGAGCAGCGGATCGATCGATTCTACCGGAAAATCGGAACCTCCCGGTATTCTGCACCCCGACAGGACAAGAGACCTCCACGCATAGGCTCCTTTGATTCGGTCCGGTCCAAGCCGCTTTTCGACCCATGGCATATCGGAGGTGCAGTGCGTAAACTGCATCGATGGTATGACACCAAGCTCATGGAACCTTCCAATATCCCCGGGAGAGAGGATCTGCGCGTGTTCGATCCTGTCCCTCATCTCATAGTCCCCATCGGCCGATCTGGTCTTTTCGAGCTGGTCGAGGACGATGCGGTTACCCCTGTCCCCTATCGCGTGTATCGCGGCCGGAAATCCCATTCTATGGCATTTCAATACCTGTCTGTAGAGTTCGTCAGGCTCCATGACAAGGATCCCCCTGTTCCCGGGGTCATCTGAATAATCGTCGAGGAGAGCGGCGCTCCTCGCGCCGAGAGATCCGTCTATGAAGAATTTGACGCCGGCTACCTCAAAATGATTATCCGCGAACCCGCGCATCCTGCCCTCTCCGAGAAGCCTTTCCAGATTCTTTTCATTATGGAGATAGTAGACCGTCAGCCTGATAGGAAGGGATCCTTCCGAATACAGTTCCCTGTATATCGAGCCGGTCTCTTCAGAGATCCCCATTTCATGTATACCGGTCAATCCTGCAGCAAGACATTCCCCTGCCGCTGCCGTGTATAATCTCTTTTTTTCATCCCGCGAGGGGGAAGGAATCTTTTCCCGGACAAGTTCTATCGCTTCATCGATCAGGATTCCGGAAGGCTCCCCGCAGTCACTCCGCACAACCCGTCCCCCGGGCGGATCCGGCGTATTCCTGTCTATTCCGGCCAGCTCGAGGGCAGCTGAGTTTGCCAGCGCCGCGTGTCCGCAGACCCGCACAAGAAATACCGGGTTATCCGCGCTCACTTTATCGAGTTCTTCCTTTTCGGGGTATTTTGAGACCTTCCAGTCATTCTGGTCCCAGCCCCTTCCCTTCACCCACTCCCCTTCTGCCATTTCGCCGATGCGTACCGCCACCATCGAGGTTACCTCGGCGAATGAAGCAGTACCATTCAGATCGACCGAGGACCTTCCCAGCGCGTATCCGTTGAAATGTGCATGAGCATCGACCAGTCCTGGAATGACGGTCAGCCCCTTCAGGTCATACTTTTTTGACTCTGCACCGCAAAGGCTCATGAGTTCTTCTGTGCCGCCTGCCGCGATGACCCTGCCGCCGCCTATCGCGATCGCTTCAGCAATCGGCCGCTTCTCGTTCATCGTATATATTTTTCCGTTGAAAAAAATACTATCCACCCTATTTTGCTCCTTTCGAGCAGACTCAGCCATCGCCGACGCTGAAAAAAGGCTGAACAGGACGAACCCTGCGCACAACGGCACGAGGACGGATCTGTTCATTCTGATCTCCTTTTGCTTCATTATTATTTTCTCCTTATAACGGCGCAGTCCGGTCGAGAAACCCGCAAGTCCCGCGCCCCGGGACGATCGGGATAACGATACAGCGGATGAAATTATCAGTCAATCCGGTTTATTTTGCCGGGAAAGGAAAATATCGTTATACTTGCCCGAACTTTGCTTTTTGGTTATTATCCATGTAAGTCAGGAACGGAAGGAAACAGGGATAGATATGTACAATCAATACAGAAAAGGACCCTTCTCGCATATGCTCGGAAACAGCGTGGTCAACAGGATCGTGGTCGCCAATGTGGTCGTCTTCTTCCTTCAGATGGTACTTATAAGAACGGACTTTCAGGACTTTTTCGCACTTTATCCAAAACAGGTCCTGACGAAAGGGTACGTCTGGCAGGTCTTCACATATATGTTTCTGCACGGAAGCCTGCTCCATCTGTTTTTTAATATGATCGTTATCTGGATGTTCGGCTCCACGCTCGAACAGGGCTGGGGAGGCCGGCGGTTTCTTCAGTATTATCTCGTCTGCGGTTTTGGCGGAGCCGTTTTCAGCTTTATCTTTTCATATAATACAGCAGTAATAGGAGCCTCAGCCGCGGGGTACGGGATCCTTCTGGCATACGGAGTCCTCTTCCCCTACAACCAGATCTATATCTGGGGAATAATCCCGGTGCGGGCGCGGACCCTTGTGATAATCCTCGGAGCGATCTCATTTATTTCGGGGATAAGGGGCGGAAGCAATATTGCCCATTTTGCCCACCTTGGAGGAATGGCTGCGGGACTGCTATATCTGAAGAGCGATCATAGAAGCGGAGCGTTGTTCAGCCGTCTGTCGAAACTCTGGCAGAGATTTCCCCTTAGGGTAAGTTTTAAGGATGATCCGCCGGAGGAGAACGGCGGTTATGACGCGGGAAAGATCGATTCTATCCTCGACAAGATATCCGAGAAAGGGTACGAAAACCTCTCGGAGACGGAAAAACGTATTCTGGATAAATATTCGGAAGACAGGAACAACACCTGATCTGCTGCCTGGGCTGCAGCCTCCCGCAGTCGCGGGATCCCGCCGGATGTGAGATCTACGAAAGAGATTTTATTGCGTAAGCGAGGGCTTCTTTTTCCTCGTCGCTGAGATCGCGCGACGGCTCCCCGTTTTTCACGTCCAGCGCGTACCCGCGGGTTGAATTCCGCCCGACGAGATTGGTCAGGATCAGGCCGTTTTTCTTCAGGGTCAGAAGACAGAGCGAATAACTCTGCATCCCGCCGATATCATCAAAAGCGTTGAACTTGACGATGCCTGTGCCATGGTAGCAATTATCAAGACTCTCGAGTATCCTTGCGATCTCGTCGGACTGCCCCCGGATATATTCGCGGTTCTCGTCTACTCCCTTTAGCAGTTTCTCAAGGGCTTTTTCCGTACCGGTCTCTTTATGATACTCCGCCATCTCACCGAAAGGCTTTCTCAGCTTTTTTAATTTCAGGATTATAGAGACGACAGAGACTACAGATATGACGCTGAGGATAACGAGCACCAGCAGTATGATGTTTAAATATTCTTCCATAAATCCGTTAAAGCCCAAGCAAAACACCTCCAGAGGTAAAACGCAACGGAATCGAGACTACTCCAACCTGTCTCTGTCTGTAAAGATTTATTTCCCCGGGCATGGGAGCCGGGACGGCGGGGGAACCATTCTCATCCTGGTTCCCGGACTGTGATGCTGAGCTATCGTATGAAAAAGAAAATGCCGAGGGCGGGACTTGAACCCGCACGAGATCTCTCCCACTACCCCCTCAAAGTAGCGTGTCTACCAGTTCCACCACCTCGG
>JAFGBF010000020.1 GCA_016933255.1 Candidatus Krumholzibacteriota bacterium | reverse complement strand
GCAGAGCTGGACGAGATCGAGAACGATATCCTTGTGTTCGGGTTGAACGGGTTCGGATAATTTTGCCTGAGATAGTTGCCGAGAACAGGTATATCATCGTCACCTGTCGGTATCGATACCGCAAAATGATCGTCGCTCGTATCCTCGCCTGTCAAGAGAGCCGGGTCGAAGGCTACTACCTTGACAAGGCACATATCCGAATCGATGTCGGGAGCAGCCCACTCATAGAGCGAATCGTTCGGCTCCGACGACGCCAGAAGGATATAGTCGCCGCCTCCGTTTTCAGAGTAATAGATGCTCACAGAATCTATCTGGACGTTGTCCAGCGCTATCCATTCTATATTTATCGGGTCGCCGGAGACAAAAGTCTCTCCTCCGTTCGGATATACGACCGTCACGGCAGGAGCTTCGAGATCGACAAAATTTATAGTAAAATCACCCGCGGAGAAATCCGAGCTCATCTCGGAATCTCCCGCATACGCGATAACCTTTATCCTGGCTGTCGTTGTAGAAAGATTAGGAACGGTCCAGTCGTAAGCCGTGCCGGCCGTAATACCCGTTTCTACAGGAATATCGAAATTACCTCCGCTGTCGAGACTAAGATAGATCCCCACAGAGTCAGGCGCGAATCCCGTTATCGCCCAGGAGATCTGATGGATCTGATCTCCTTCGAGGACTTCACCGCCGTCGGGGGAGTCCAGAGCGATCGTCATGGCATTGACAAGAAACGACATCACGCTGCCGGTGCTGCTCACCGCTGAAATATCGAGGCCGAGGGGCACCAGGCTATAGCTCAGGTTATTGGGGGTCGTAGTCCCTGTAAACCCGGTCATGTTCCCTGATCTGAAATAGTCCAGGTCATCGCCGGCATTCTGGTTAAGCTGAAGGTGCTGAGTTCCGCTCGCTTCTTCAAGATCGACCAGGTAATGAGTCTGATCGTCGTTGTCAGGCTGATTCTCATCGACATGCCAGATCAGCAGCCCTCTCAAAGTACCGGGAAGATCCGCGTCAAACCCGACGCCCTGCCGGTTCTCGACAAGAAAATATTCGTTGCTGGCGAACCCGCCCTGGAGTTTGTAGATCTCAGTATTGGTCTCGACCTGTGATAACGGATAGCTGCCTCCGCCGGTGATCAGCGTGGGCGTGACCCAGCCGAGATCTACCTTGCACCATCCGCTTAGATGGGATGGAGTAGATCCGTAATTACCGTTCCACGAACCTCCCGCCATAAGACAGAAATTACCAGCGCCTTCGCTGTCATACCCATAGTCGTAAAGATCCGGTAACCCGAGGAAATGCCCTGTCTCATGACAGATCACGCCGATCCTTGTTATCCCCCACGTACTCGGGTAATCATCCCAGCCCCTTCTTGAAGGTTCAGTGTGGTAGTAGTACAGATTTACACCGTCATAGTTTACTACCGAAGATAGCGTCCACTGATGAGACCAAATATAGTCGGGATCGTTTCCGCCCCATTCCTCTCCACCTCCGGCGTGGATTATAGTAAGTCCGTCGATCCATCCGTCGCTGTCGCCGTCTACCGTAGAGAAATCAAATCCTCTTGCTTCGAGCGCTGCGAGCGCTTCGGTGACCATCTCACGGGGGTGCAGATCATATCCCCATTTGTCATTCTCACCATAATATGCATACCCCTGGCTTATAGTCACAGGCTCGACCACCACGGACTGAAGGTCCAGAGTGTTGTACGAGACCTCGTTGTAATAGTCTTTCACCGATCCGGTGGCGCCATCGGCGGTGTACCCGATCTGATTGAAAAGGTCATCGAATTCCGCAGTCGTACTCGTGACTGCAAGGTCGGTGTAATTGACAAGAACCACAAGATTATACAGCGTGCCTGTTGCTGCCGGCGCCTTTTCGATCCCTGAAGAATCAAGCATCGGCCTCTGTTCCCCTTTGGGACGTAGCATCGATATGTCATGCTTGATACCGACCAGAGAAGCGTCTGCTCTTCCCACAATATGCTCGGTCGGCATTATTCTTCCGAACTCTTCCCTGGCATATACCCACCACTTGCTGTCTGCCGACCTGGTAATCAGATACCCTGACTCATCCTCGTTCCAGTGCATATATTCATCGCCCCTGAGCACGACAGTTATTACCGAACCATCGGGCTGCACGAGAGTTACAGGTTCCGGGTTGGCGATGACCGCCAGTACCTGCGACGCAAAGACCAGAGAAAAGAAAATTATTGAGAGAAAAGCGCAAAGAGCGCCTGTCCTGACTCTCTTACCGGAAATCTGCCTGCTGCTGCCCGTAACTGCCTGGCGACCGTCTCTCATAACAACTCCTTAGATTTATTACACGACACCCAGATTCAACTCTTTATATCTGTTAACATTATACACTATATACTAATAATTAGCAACTAGATAAAAAAATGCGTGGGGCCGCGCCCCCCGCATCATACTCGATCTCCGACAGGTACAGGTAGAAACCTGTCAGGATCCTGTTCCGATTTTCAGCCGCCCGGATATGTCAGATCAATCCAAGTTTCCTGGCGACACCGTCTCCGTACGCCTCGTCTGCTCTGCGAAAATGCTCGACCATCTTTTCCTGAAGGTCCTTCGGGACCTTCCAGAGGCTCCCGGCGATATTCTCCGCCAGCTCCTTCTGCTGCTGAGGAGACATCAACCTGTACAGGTTGCCCGGCTGAACATAATCATCATCGACCCCGCGCTTCTGCTCATAACGGTCGGCGTCCCCCGAGATCTTAAGCGGCGGCTCGGCATAGGCGGGGTCGGCGACAGGACCGCCGGTGCTGTTCGGTTCGTAATTCGGATCCGGTCCTCCGTTGTCGTCGAATCGCATCACGCCGTCACGCTGATAAGTGTTCTGAACTCTGGCCGCGTGCGGAGCATTGATAGGCAGCCGTTCGAAGTTTACTCCCAGCCGGTACCGGGAGGCGTCGGCATAGGAGAAAATGCGCGCCTGCAGCATCTTGCACGGAGAAAAAGAGATCCCCGGAACAACATTTCCCGGCGAGAAAGCGGACTGTTCTACTTCCGCAAAATAGTTTTCAGGATTCCTGTTCAGCTCCATTTCGCCGACTTCTATCAGGGGGTAATCTCCGTGGGGCCAGACTTTGGTCAGATCGAACGGATTCCACCGGTAATCCTCTGCTTCTTTCTCCGGCATGACCTGCACATAAAAGGTCCATTTGGGGAATTCCCCGCGATTTATCACATCAAACAGCTGGCGGGTGTGGAAATCAGGATCCTCGCCGGCAATGCGGTCAGCTTCGCCGGGGGGGATACACTCGATGCCCTGCTTTGTCTTGAAATGGAATTTTACCCAGAACCGTTCATTCTTCCGGTTGATAAAACTGTAAGTATGGCTTCCGTACCCGTTCATAAACGGGATGCCTTTCGGGATACCCCGGTCCGAGAAAAGTATAGTCACCTGATGAAGCGACTCGGGCACCTTGGACCAGAAGTCCCACTGGGCGAAATCCCTTTTGGTGTTTGTGCTGGGGTCGCGCTTTTGAGTGTGGATGAAATCGGGGAATTTGACCGCGTCGCGTATGAAGAAGGTCGGAGTATTGTTTCCGACCATGTCCCAGTTCCCTTCCTCCGTATAGAATTTCAGCGCGAATCCGCGTACATCCCTTACCGTGTCAGCCGAACCCTTTTCGCCCGCCACGGTAGAGAATCGTCCGAACATTTCGGTTTTTTTACCGACCTTGGAGAACAACATCGCTTTAGTGTACATTGTTATATCTTTGGTCACGGTAAATGTCCCGTGGGCCCCTGCCGCCTTGGCATGAACGACACGCTCCGGGATCCGTTCCCTGTTAAAATGCGCGAGTTTCTCAAGCAGATAGTGGTCCTGCATCAGTGTCGGGCCGCGTTCCCCGGCTGTAAGTGATGTCTGGTTGTCGGGAACCGGGATCCCGGCAGCAGTGGTCAAAATCTTTTTCTTGCTCATTTTTTTACTCCTTTTCACTCCTCTGTCCTGTTGCAGTAACAGCCTAGCCCACATAGCTATGGATTTCAAGAAATATGATTAAATATACCTACACCGCTTATCATCCGGCTCTTCTTGATCTCACCGCTACCCTGTAGAGATACCATCCAAGAGATGTGAAAACGATCGCCGACACGACCTGTCCCAGCCATTCGGGCGAATAGGGAATGACCAGGTATTTGGGCGATTTCGATATGATGACAGCGATTATAGCTATGACGACTCCGAGAAGGCCTTCGCCGGCGATCAGCCCTGACCCAAGCAGGATCCCGTGGTCACCGCCCTTGTCGGCGGCACCCTTGTCGGCATTAAACCTTTTATCGACCATGTGGCGCAAAAGCCCGCCGATAAATACGGGGGTCATGGAATAGAGCGGCAGGTAGACGCCGACGGCAAATGGAAGGGGCGGAACCCTCATAAACATCACGACAATAGAGAAGGCTGCGCCTATCCCGACGAGATCCCATCTGAGGTTTCCGTCGAGGACTCCGTCAAGGACCGTCTTCATCAGCGTCGCCTGTGGAGCCGGCAGGTCCTCAGATCCGAATCCATACGCCTTGCCGAGATAATAGACAGCAAGGCACACGAAAAAAGCCGAACCCAGGGCTCCGAGGATCTCGCTTATCTGCTGTTTTTTCGGAGTGGCTCCGATTATATATCCGGTTTTAAGATCCTGCGAGATGTCTCCCGCGATCGATGCGGCGATACAGACTATCGTGCCTATCGTAAGAGCTGTTATCTTTCCCGTAAGATCGGTCCAGCCGAGCATCTTGAATATCAATCCTACTCCGAGAAGCGTCACTATCGCCATCCCTGAAGTCGGGTTCGATGATACCCCTATCATTCCTACGATCCGGGACGAGACTGTCACAAAAGCAAAAGCGAATACGGTGATCGCAAGCGCGCTCAGGAACCTCATGATGATATGAGTGTCGTTTCCGATTATCCCCGGGATAAAAGTCACGAACAGAATGATCAGAGAGACGCCGAGTATCACGTACTTTATGGAAAGGTCCTTTTCGGTCCTGAGTTTTCCAGAGTCGAGGGATGCTGCGCTGGAGCGGAGTTCTTTCAGTCCGATCTTTAGAGAACTGACCATCGTCGGTATCGACTTGATCACAGTGATCACTCCCGCCGCGGCGACTGCGCCGGCCCCTATTATCCGAATGTACCCTTCCCATATCCATTTGGGAGAAAGCTCGCCTATCAGGGTAATGGATGGGTCAAGACCCTTCGACTGAAGATATGCGAGAGTATTCGGAAGGATCTCCATATCCGCGAATTTCCAGGCGATAAAGGGGATGATCAAAACCCAGGAGATCAGACCTCCGCCGACCATGATCGCTCCGATCCTTCTTCCCAGGATATAACCGACTCCGAGAAGCGCCGGCGTCGTCGACACCCCGACTACAGCCTTCTTGATAAAAGGAAGCGTCACCTGCACCCTTGAAGGCCAGAGATAGAGAAGCGATATCAGCCCTTTGTACAACGCCCCGATGCCGAGGCCCTGAAATACGCTTTTGGCGGAAGAACCGCCTCCTCCTGTAGCGACTATCAGCACTTCCGCGCTCGCCGTCCCCTCCGGATATGGAAGGTTCTTGTGCTCCTTCACTATCAGAAAGCTTCTCAGCGGGATCATGAAAAGTACTCCAAGGACCCCTCCGCAGATAGCAAGAAGAGTTATCTGGAAAAGAGGAGCGTCATACCCCCATATATAGAGCGCAGGTACGGTAAAGATTATCCCGGAGGCAAGAGAGGAACTCGCCGATCCGGCAGTCTGCGATATATTGCATTCAAGGATCGTTGGCTTTCCGAAAAGAGGAGTCAGTATCCTGAGTATGGCGACCGATACGACAGCAAGAGGGATTGCAGTGCTTATCGTAAGCCCCACCCTGAGCCCGAGGTAGGCGTTGGCGCTTCCGAATATGGCGCCCAGGATAATACCGAGTATTACAGTTTTCGGATTAAAATCTTTCATGAGGGAATCGGCAGGAATATACGGCTTATGCTCTTCCACTGTCAGATATCTCCTCTCCTCAGAAACATCGGTCTTCAAATCGAGTATCATTCATCGTATCGGAGCTGACGATATCACAGTCCCGGACCATTTCCTACCGCTTTTTCGGAGTGCACCTATTATGATGATAAATAAAAACGGGAGCCGCGGCTCCCGTCTGTCCGCTCATTCCTGCAGTCTGAATATTCAAGGAGCCGATATTAAATATATACCGGTCGAGAAGCCCTCTTCTTGAGGTTATATTCGTGACAGTTCTATATGGGACATGCTTTACCATTTCGTGACGATCCCGACACGGACTATCACTTCGTCATCCTGTATCTCGTAATTCAGGCTTCTGAAATAGTATCCCGCCAGGACCATTGAAGGGATCCACCACAGAAAGTCGACTATCAGAAAGATTATAAAAACAATGGAAGCTACTTCAGCTCCCTCATCGATCCCTATCAGCCGGCTGAATGCGAATCCTACTATAACCACGAGAAAAGCGACGATCGTCAGGATAAGACGCAACTTTTTGAGATAATTTATACTCGGTTTGATATTCAGCGCCTGCATTGATTCCTCCTTGTTAGATCCGCGGACTGGCTTCTGTATCCAATACAGATTCTCCGGACAAATATTCAACCGAATCGAACCTGCCTATCATTCTGGAGATCGTTATTCCCGAATATATTATCATCATAGGCTCTATAAGCAGCCTGTAGCGCAGTTTGAATATCGTTATGATTATATGTATGACGAGATAGCTTATCATCATCCAGGCCACGACGCGGTTATCCCTGTCGATGAAGCGTATCAGGCCTGCAAACCCGAGGAGCATGACGGGAATATATCCGTATATAAGGATGTTGGTCAGATGCCTGTTGTTCCTGCTGATATCCTTGAGGACGAAACTGTCCCACCCCCGCGATATCAGCAGTGATGACTTGTAATAGATGATGTCGAGCGTCTTCCATTTATTACCCGATATAAAGTTGATCGTCTCCTCCAGATATTCTTCGCCGGAAGTCCCCTCGTCTCCGAGTTCGGTTTCTTCCATGCTGAAAACGGGAGTTTCAGCCGCCCGCGGATTGTAAGCCTTGTATAAAAGCACCGGCCCGCGGCCCTCGCCGGTACCGGACAGGCTGCCGTATATAAAGACGGGCCCGAGGATCGCGGCAAGGGTGATCAGAAACGTCATCCGTTTTTTGACCCCCAGGATTATTCCAGGCGTAAAGAAAAGTATTGAGGGTTTTACGAAATAGGCCGCAGAAAGGAATACTCCCGCAAGGATCGATGAGATCGCCTCCCTTGATCGCGATGTCATAAGATACAGTATAAGGACGACAAGAAAGACGCTTAAACTCTCGGTCAGAGTAGTCAGGTTGTAGGCGAGAAGATTCGGATATATCGCGGCAATGCCGGCGGCGGCAAGTCCCGCCGTCCTGTTGCTGACCCTCACCGTGATCGAATAGATCATAAAGACTGTCATCAGGCTCAGGAGCCCCTGGATCACAAATACTGCTTTGTAGTTATAGTCGCCGAAGACGGTGTATATCGCCCTTAGAAAAAGCGGGTATCCTGGAGGCGGGAAGGAAGGTATCCCTCCCGACATCGCGGCTTCATTATACGTTGCCATATCACTGTAGTCTGGCACTGAATCGCAGGAAACAGCCAGAGAGATCCGGAAAAGAGCAGCAACCGCCAGTATCGCAATAAGAATGATCCTGTCGGTTTTCTCTTTTTTCAGCCCCTCAATCATGCTTTTCCCGTCTTAGAGCAGAGACCTGGTCGCAAAGGAGTCCGAACATGAAGATGATAAGTGAAGAGACAGCCATAAGTACCGTTGTATCTCCTACGCCTCCCCTGCCCATTGTCAGGTCGATATATAAAGATCCAAGACTTATCAAAAAGAGTCCGAGGGCAACCGAAAGAAAGACCTTGAGCGGCTCGAAGAGGACTGTGAGCCTGAGCATGAGCATAAGTGTCGCCGGGCCGTGCCTCCACTGGCGGACTGTGCTCTTGCCGACTCTTTTGTTGACTGTGATCGGAATGAATTTGATCCTTCTCTGCGATTTCAGCATCGCGAAGGTGCTCGTCGTTGAAAAAGAAAACCCCTTCGGCATAAGATGAAGATAGCGCATGATCGTGTCGCGCCTGAAGACCCTGAGCCCGGAGTTGAGGTCGGGGATCCTGACTCCCGCCAGAAAATCGGCAAACCACCTGAGGATAAGCTTTCCCGGCCTGCGCGAATATGGAGCATACGACCCGGAGGTCCTTGCGCCTACTACCATGTCGTTGTCTTCAGCTGCATCAAAGATCCTGCGCGCGTCCGAGGCGCTGTGCTGCCCGTCCCCGTCGCAAAAGAGAACGTATTCCCGGGTCGAAGCCCTTATACCTGTCTTTAACGCAGTTCCATAACCGTACGTAAGGTCGTGCCTGATTACCCGCGCTCCGGCGGCTTCCGCCAGCTCACCGGTCTTATCGCTCGATCCGTCATCGACGACTGTGATCTCAGCGTCAGGGAACTCTGCACTGAGTCCTGTGACTACATCACCGACGACTGCTTCTTCATTCAAAGCCGGAATGATAATAGTAAGGTCTCTGTCAGAAACTGGCATTTCCGATCCTCTGTCCGGGATGACAACGCGAACGCAGGCAAACTATCCCGCCGCTCTGTAAACAGTTGTATAATATTATCATTATCGCTTGATGATTGTCGAGTCATTCTTTACTGATGATCTGTTTTTGCTTCACTACATCTGCAACTAGGAGGAATACCCCGATAGTTGCTAAAATCAGGGTGACAATAAAAGTTTCGGAATCCAGCGGCCTTACAATACCTATAGAATTCGGCAAGAGAAGCAAAAACAACCCTGATATTCCGTAGCGGAGCCTGATTTTAAACCAGAGCTTGAAGATATAATAGATCAACGCTATCAATACAGCGGTCAGTATGACGGCAAGGTACATTTTTAAACCTCCAATCCAAACCTGAAATGTTCTCACTCAGGAACCTGAACTTTGAATTTATCACTCACCGGTCGTAGCCATTATGAATGCTGCTGAAGCTGCTACCGCACAAATGATTGAAACCGGTCCCAAATACCAGCATAAAAGAGCCCCTACGGCATCCCACAGCATAACACAGATCGACCACAAGTCAGCAGTCAAAATAGGTTCCGGATTAGAAACTTTCAGGATAACACTTGATTTATCATCAACAGATTTAGAATTATTTTCAACATCTGTTTTCAGGTCATCCCAGAAATTGTATGAAGATTCAAGAATATTCAATACTTTGTTAACTTCCGAATCTCCGTCCCCTGATTCATGGATTGATACGATCTGTTCAACCAGGGTTTGATCACAATTCGAAAATCCGATCGCCTCGATCTCCTCTATCGCCATTCTAATATCTCTGACCTGAGCAGGGTTATAATTATCGTGCGCCTCCAGGTAATCCAGTAAAGTATAAACATCTTCAACACTCCTCTCATCGAGAGGTGTATACACATCGAAGATGCCCTTTTCTTTCCATCCGTCGAAACATTCTAAAACAGTATTGAGATCATCTTCAGTCACAATCATATCGAGGCCATGTTCCCTGAAAACTACATTGGTGGATTCTGTGATCCTTGAAACAAAACCGTTCTTGTCCAATTTTGATCCATTGGTCAGGCAGCCGTCCTTATTCAATTCCGCAAGAATCTCATTGTGCAGCTGCCCGGGGCTGGCAGTCAATACCTCCTGTGTCTGTTTTACTTCTCCCTGCGGTTTAGAGATATTATCTTCAAAGCATGAACTATACAGCATCGAGACGAAAGTCAGAGACAAGATAATAGAGATAGGTTTTTTGTGCTTCAACATGAGACACCTCTTTCGACCATTAAAATGGTACAGGTAAAACGATATTCATTTTCCCGGTTACAGGGATCCAAGAATCTTCGCAATGATTGACAAAGTCTATTTCAGTACCCTGTAGTAGATTTAGCGATGCCCTATGACGCTGCAGCTTTGTGATCAGAGTGACATCTCAAGCGGTTTCTACCGCATTATCCGTGCCGGACGGACGTGCTGGACACTTGCCAGATACCGCAGTATGACCGATGTAGCTGCAACACTTTTGAAATAATGAAAATAAAAATTGATGCATTTATCTCTTAGTAGATCTCTCCAGCCAGAAAACGTCTTCATGAACATCTTCGAGAAGCAATCAGTTGTATCAGATGATACCCTCTTTTGAACACATCGTTTGTAACCTGCCATGATCTCGGCAATAGCGGAGTTGAGGAAGAGAGAACAGGTGATACACTTTTTGACACTGACCCGACTCCCATAAAATCTTTCACACAAAACCGATCTTTTCTGGTAGTATCATCATTAGATTCCGTGATGTTACAGCCGATATATACTTCTCGAACCGGAAACAATCAGGACTCATAGAGAGATAGATAGAATGAAGAGATACAGGGAAAAGACCCCCGAACATTATCAGCAGATGCTGTCGGTCACTCAGACCGACCTTTACAGGCAGAAAAACGCGATAAACAGATACTATAAAAAAAACCTTCTTGCGCATCTTCCGGCGGATCGCACGAGTCCGATCCTCGACCTCGGATGCGGTTTCGGGTTATTTCTCGATTTTCTGAGGGAAAGAGGTTTTACAAGCGTGACAGGGGTCGATATCTGCCAGCCAAACGTGGATATCTGTAAAAGCAAAGGGCTCTCCGTTTCTCCCGGCGACAACCTCACCTTCCTTCGAAACAACCCCGGCCGTTACAGCTGTATCATTCTTAATCACCTGATAGAACATTATGACAAAGAAGACGGGCTGGAACTGCTGGAAGCTGATCACAGATCGCTCACTGCCGATGGAACCGCAATAAGCGTGTGCCCGAATATGGCAAACCCACTTACAGCCGGCAGGGGAAGATATGCCGACCTGACCCATGAGACCGGATACACTGAAGAAAGTTTGCGTTTTATTCTGCAGCTTGGTGGGTTCAAATGTTTTTCCTTCCGCCCTATCGACATATACTGTCTTTCTAAATCGCTCCTGAACCTCGCTGGAAGGGCTGGAGCCAGGCTGATGTATTTATTCTTCGGCATGGCTTTTCTTCTCAATGGGATAAAAACTCCGACGATATTCAGCAAGAACATGCTGGTCGCAGCGAGGAAATGATGACTCCGATTTTAAAAAAAACATATGATGCTCTTAATATCTACCTCTCGAAATTTCAGATAATATTCATCACCGTTTTGTTCGGGATGGGGCTGCTCCTGCTGCTATTCCCCAATTCTTACTGGGCTAATGATAATATCGGCATAATACCTGTTATTAAACTGGGTTTTACAACATCCTTTATGTCCGCGATCCTTGGCAGATTTTTATCGTTATTTTATTTGTACATTCATTACGGTTTCCCCTGGTATGCAGTCTTCCTGTATCTGATCCATGGATTAAGCATCACATTCTTCATCTATTCTGCCACCCTGGCAATTTCAAACGGCACCCATCTATTCCGGATATTGCTTTTGTATCTGGTCATCTACAGCATGATGGTCCTCAGGCTGGGCTACAATGCGGCCAGCATAATGATAGGAGCAAACTCGCTTCTGCTGTTCTGCCTCTATTTAAAAAAGAGTGTGAAAATAAGAAGGTCGGTTATTTTTCTTTTGGGAATCTCGTTTTCTTTTTCCTACCTGCTAAGGACCCGCAGCATCTATGGGATAATAATATTTTCATTACCGGTTCTTATATTGTTTTTCATTTACCTTAAAAACAGAAAATACCCTTACATATTGCTGTTTTTGCTGCCTGCGATCCTGTTTATCGGTCTTAATAATTATTACACCGCTAATTTTACATCTGCAAGATACAAAGAATATGTCGAATACAATAAGGTCAGGGGCAGATTTCACGACTTCCCCATTTCTGAAGACAATATTCAGAATAAAAGGATCCTCGATGCCAATGACTGGAGCAGGAATGATTATGTAGCTTTCAGTTCATGGTTTTTTCATGACGAAAACATATTCAGTATAGAAAAAATAAATAACATATTTGAACATTCAGTGACTCAAGACAAAAAGGGATTGCCTTTAAAAGAGATAGCCGGGAATATCGGCATTTTTTGTTATACCTACCTGATCTATTTAATAACCCTGGTCTTTATATTGCTCACCATAGGCTTCTATTCATCGCATAGAACAGTAATCATGAGTCTGGTCTATTCGATGTATTGCCTTGGCGGAATGTTGTATATGAACGAATCTTACAGATTTCCAGAGAGAATAGGGATCCCTGTATTTCTTTTGGTCTATTCATATCTGGCATTAATTTTTATAATCACTAAAACTGATTATGCTGATGGTATCGATTCTGGCAATAGAAAGGTGAGGCCTAAGTACGACAGGATCCTGTACGTATTTTATACGGCAGTATTGATACTTGGCGTTTTTGCGGTAAAATGGGAAATCATCAGAATCCATTCAAAACAGAGTGATATTAACGAAATCGTAGATGCCATCAACAGACTTCCATCAGATTCAGTTGTGATGTTCCAGCCTGCGAGAGGGTTGGAACCGGTTTATTACTCGCCGTTAAAAAGCCCGGCTATAAAAAATGATATAAATATCATTACCGGCGGCTGGAACATATTTTCAGAAAGATATTACTACCAGACCCGGAAAGCAGGTGTAGAAAACGGCCAGGACTTGTTCCCATATTTGATCGACAACGATCGTTTATATCTGGTTATCGCAAGTAGCAGCTATAAGCGGTGTGTCGCGACATATTTCAAAGAACATTATCAAAACAGGATCAGCTGGATCCGCGTGGCAAAGGCCGCCGGAAGGACAGTTTACAAAATAACCGGTAATGAGAAAGAGACTCAACGAAGAAAACCCGACAATAATTATCAGAGACAGGCAGAATAAGCCTGAACCGCAGGAAAGGACGGCCTCACCGAGCAAAACCGATCCACACAAGAACGGTAGATGATATTCTTATAGCTTGAGCATCCTCAGCCCTTCGGGACGTTTGGTTATCGTCATTCGATATAGGGTGCGGTCTGGAAACGCCTTTCTCAATTTTGGTATTTCGCTTTTAACATCCCTTAATATCAAAACGTCATCGGAATAATCCGGCTTTGTCATGCGCCATTCAAAAACGTAACATCCTGTCGTGGCGTACTTCGCCGGGATCCCGGATATGCTCCAGATCTCGTAAAACCTTGGAGCCAGCACTATGGCGTTATGCAGACCCTGATTATCTATCCAATCGTACACTTCGCTTTGGATGTGCGATTGCTCGTTTAACGCTTTCATCTGCCAGGCATTAAACGTCCCCATTCCAAAAACGAGATAAAAAACCAGGATGGAAGCAAATGTTTTGATATCGACAAAGCCGGTGCTTTTTATTCTTTGGACGATAAAATACAGCCCGTGCGCAGCAATGATCGTCAGAAAAGCTACATCTTCCGAATAATGTATCGGTCCGACCATATGCAATCCATGGTTGTCGTGAAACAGGCCGAGGAAAAGATGCGACAGGACGCAAAGGGCAAGTATCTTTGTGAACCTGTCGAATTTTACTCCAAACACTGCGAAGACGACGCCGACAGGGCCCAGGAACCATACCATAAGCATCATCAGGTTATAATTCGTATTGGCACCAAAACGATTCCAGAAGATCTCGATACTCTTAAACGCCGCTAAAAAATCTGTCTGTTTTCTAGGTTTTATCTCGCTCTCTGCGAAACGGCCGGGAAGCAGCGGATTGCCCGTCAAAGCATTGTTCAGCAGCCCGAAAGCAAGCAGCGGAATCGATACTCCGACAGAAAGAAATACGAGGCTCTTTACCGTCATCTCTTTTTTGATCAGCCGGTATAAAACATCGAATATTAGAGGCAGGATCAGAAATACCGTCTCAAACGGCCTGTGAAAGAAACTGCATCCGGCAAAAAACCCTGCCGCCCCCCAGTAGACAGCCCTCTCTTTTCTTGTCGTGAGAAAGTAAAACAAAATTGCCAGGGAAAGGAACGCCCTCGAAGCAAGATGGGCATGGGTTGTGACCGTCAAAGCGGCCGCCATAGGTGAAAAGACGAATAACAGCGCGCTGACAGCACCCCAATGCTTTCCAAACTTGATTCCGATAATAATAGCGACGGCAATATACGGCAGAGCCGCCAGGATCGAAAAGACGATCGATCCCAATCCCGTTATGACCGCCAATGCCCAGATGACCTGGACTCCAGGCCAATCGAATGCTGTATAGAAGCCGTCCCTCTGCAGAAGAAAACGTTCCGGATAGGCTTTGAACCAATCGGGGACCGGAACCTTTACATGCCCCGATGCAAAGACCTGCCCTCCGAATTCAGCGGCGTATTCATCATCGGTTATCGGATACCCCTGCAGGACAAATGAGTTTCCGAGTTTTGAAACGGCAACGACTGCAACAAATAGACAGACGAGCCCGATTATAATATTTCGCGTGCTCAGATTCTTTGTTTTTTCCTTAAGTGACATAAGCGGTTTTGCAAAAGACGGAGAAAGACCATACCCCAGCAGGCAGGCGGCGAGAGTCATGTAGTAGAGATGAGCCAGCCAGAAATAACTCTCTCCCGAATCGATCATATTGGTAAAGGGAGTGAGAAATCTGACCCAAAGCCCGTTGTAAGTCTCTCCAAGGCTGAAAAACCCTGTTATTAAATAGACCCCCGCAACTACCGAAATGAAATGTGACCAGGAATAGCCGCTTATATTCAGGTTTTCATCTTTCATTTCAACTGCTCTCTCACTTTCAGGATGGAAGGATTCCTGACCACAGCAAATGCGCCAGGATAACAGCACTGCTTCCTATGCATGAACCAACCACGCAATTCCTCCAGATATCGCGCGTCTCGGCAGATATCATATCGAGGAACCTGTCGCCGGCAAACCCGGCGGCGAAACCGACAGTCAGATAGACGGAGAAAAATAGATCTATATCTTTGACAGGACCCAGCTTCGGAATCAGCAACAGAAAATAGCACAGCTGGAAAAGAAGAGCTGAGACGAGGAAGATCACTGCCTTTGTTCTCGCAAATTCTGCGAGAAGATCTTTCTTGAAATGACCTGTCAATGCCAAAGCAAGCAGCAACACGGGAACCGCACCAGTGCTGAAAAAGAACATGAAACACAAATGCAGGATATGCTCAAACGAAAGTGCATACGATAATTTGAAGAAAGGGGTCGCATTTCCTGCTGACTGGCCCTTGTACGCCAGGTAGTGCGTGTTCTTTTCCCCAAGGTTAAGAGCATCTCGATATTCGGAAGCGAATGAGGTTATGGCTTCCGGCCAGAGAAGGATGATCGCAGAGATGCATATAAGTCCGGTGAATAGAAGCGCCGCCAAAGCCTTTTTTATACTTGTCGACAAGGCGTAACATACTATCAACAGAATGCCCACAGGAACGAAAGCAGTGTAGCTGATGCATAAAAGCGATGATATCGCCGCCACAAATACCGGCGGCCTCTTTGAGAGATCACTTGATAACACAAAGAGAAAACCTAGATATATGAACGCTATAAAAGGATAATACTCATTATAGCCAGAGCAGAACATAAGCCAGACCGGTGTAAGAAGAGGGACAAGAAGAGCGAGTCGGCTTCCATAGACTCGCAGGAAGACAAACGATGACACGCCCATCAACAAAGCGCCTGAGATACGAATGAATCCATCCCCTGAAGAAAGTGTCTCTGGAAGATGCGAACCCAGGGGTGTCCATACGAACTGATACAAGCGGGTCATGATCGCCGTGCCAAGAAACCATCTTGGAAACACCTGGTTGTTCCTCAAGTATTTGGTAAAATGTTTTGAGTCTCCATAAGCGATCAGATCGGAAAATTGCCATATCAGGTTGGCCGCCGCACCTAAAAATACGATTATAAAAAAGAATTGTAAAACACCTGGCAGTGAAAGGATCCCGGACCGCATAGAGAACAGACATAGACCTGTTAGGCAGAGTGAGGCAGTCAATGCAATCCAGATCGCAGACCAATCGGCAGGATTTGGTCCATCAATCTGCCATGGACCGCTCACCCATATGGCTTTTATAGAGAAAAACGTCAGAAGGAACGCCGCGACACAGCATAAGAAAGGCAGAACAGGGGCTGCTCTTTGAAAAAATGACGTACGCGGATCTGTATTTATCAGCATTTTCAGTATAATCCGTTGACTGCCTTTTGCTCTGATCCTTATCGATTCTTGAACCTGAGAAATTTTAACATATCCAAAATCAGTTTTCATTACTTAATAGGCCGAACCAGAGGAAAACTTCGACCTTCTGCAGTAATTGAGGATTTTATTGCAAATAAAACACCTATCGTGTAAGCTTATACACTACGATGGGTTTTAACCAAATATAAGCCTGCCAATTACAGCATCTTGAGGAATTTGGGAAAAAGGCAGGACGGGTTATAACTGAAGTAAGATTTACATGTCAAGGAAACAGGGTTTTTTGTGAATAATGAGTCCTTGGATCTCTCGGTAGTCGTACCCGTTTACAACAGTGAAAAAACGCTTGTCGAGCTTCATGAGAGGCTTGAAGCTGTTTTTTCCAAGATGGGGAAAACGTACGAGGTCATATATATCAACGACTGCAGCCAGGACAAAAGCCTCACCGTTTTGCAGGAGCTCTACGACAAAAAAGATAATGTCATTGTGATCGACCTTTTCCGGAATTTCGGCCAGCAGAACGCCCTGATGTGCGGATTCAACCATTGCAGCGGCCGGCACGTGATCACGCTCGACGATGATCTTCAGAATCCGCCAGAGGAGATTGAAAAACTCTATTCAAAGATCGAAGAAGGCTTCGACGCGGTATTCGGAGCGCCTGTCAGGAAAGAAGACAGACCCTATAAGAATCTGGGCAGCTATATGATCAGGAAGCTCTGCCAAAAGATCTTCAATGTCCAGGATGATCTCAGGTTTTCAAGCTTCAGGATAATAAGAAAGGAGATCATAGATGAGATCAAGGGTATGAAGACACCCTTCCCATACATCTCGGGCATGCTGCTTTCGACTACGACTTCGATAACGAACCTCGATATCCAGCATCATCCCAGGAAAACCGGCAGCTCCGGGTACACTCTGAAAAAACTCGTCAAACTTGCGTTCAACCTTCTTATCAACTACTCTTCCCTTCCATTGAGATACGCAGGCTTTGCGGGCCTCACCGTTTCATTCGTATCGTTAATAATCGGGATCGTCATCATAATAAGAAAGCTTGTCATCGGAGGCATACTGCCGGGTTGGACGTCCATCATGGTCCTGATATCATTCTACAACGCACTGATATTGATAATCTTTTTCTTCCTTGGGGAATATCTATCGCGTTTTCTCAGGGAGGTCACAAACGAAAAGCAGTTTTCGATAAAGAGGATACTGAAATGAAGAAACGCCTCGTGATTGCAGGTGGAAAAGGGAGCGGCCAGATTGCCGCTTCGGTGTTCGAGGATGCCAACGAGGTCAGCGGCGAGTGGATCATAGAGGGCTACCTCAACGATATCGTCAAACCGGGCGAGCTCTTTGGAAAGTACAAGGTCCTGGGCACGAGCGACGAGGTCGCTGATTTCGTCGAAAAGGGATATTATCTCCATTACGCTTTCCACTTTAATTCGAAAAACAAGTTTGAGCGGGTCGACAAATTCCAGAAACTCGGGATCCCGCTTGAAGCTAACGCGACAGCGGTCCATCCTGCTGCTTTCATCAATCCCGAGACAAAAATCGGGCATGGTGTAGTGATCTGCGCCCATGCCGTCACATCTTTTGCGCCGACGATCGGAAACTTCGTGCATGTATACAGTTCATCCCTGCTTGGCCACGACTGCGAGATCGGCGACTACTCTACGATCGCCGCCCACTCTGTCGTCGGAGCCAGGGTAGCAGTAAGCACCGGAGCTCATATAGGCCTTAATTCAAGCATCAGAGAGGATGTCACGATCGGGGAGTATGCTATAGTCGGTATGGGATCGGTCGTGCTCAACGATGTGGAGGATTTCGGGATTGCTGTCGGGAATCCGGCAAAACAGATAGGTACAGTCCAAAAATATATGGAATAGCGCCTGTCCGGCGGCACCCGTTCTTAACGGTCGTTCGGACAGCATCGATGAAACCTAAGGAGGGTAAGGAAAATTGGACGAACGCTTCGGCAGATATTTCGAGGATTTCAAAGAAGGCGAAGTGATAAAGCACTGGCCATGCAAGACAGTGACCGAGAGCGACAACAACCTGTTCTGCCTGCTCACGATGAATCACCACCCCGTCCACCTCGACACCGAATACTGCAAGACGCAGCACCACGGGAAAATACTGGTAGTCGGAACATATGTTTTGAGCCTTGTCGTTGGAATGAGCGTGGCGGATATAAGCGGCCGCGCCATTGCAAACCTCGACTATGAAAAGGTGACCCATGACGGCCCCGTATTCATAGGCGACACACTCTGCGCGCAGACCGGGATTCTTGAGGTCAGGGAATCCGCCGGCAAGCCGGACAGGGGAATAATCTATGTCGAGACAGAGGCTTTCAACCAGGACGACGGCAAAGTGCTGTCGCTAAGGCGGCACATACTGGTACCGAAAAGGAGCCGGACAAATGCGTAGGAGCGACCTTATTCTCAGGAGCATGATGTTCGTGCCGGGGCACAATGAACGTCTCATGTCAAAATCTGCCGAATCTGAAGCAGACGCATTGATATTCGATATCGAGGACTCTGTGGTTCCTGCTTCAAACAAGCAGGTGGCCAGGGATCTGATAAGACAAAAGCTTGAGACAGGCATCTTCGACCGCTTCGAGGTATTCTGCAGGATCAACGACAGGGAAAGCGGACACCTGCTCAAAGATGTATCTACTCTTGCAATCGGGGCTGTGAACGGATTTGTATATCCGAAAGCCAGGGCAGGCGAGGATATATATTTCTTCGATAAGCTTCTGGAGACTATCGAGTACGAAAAGGGACTGCCTGTCGGAACTTTCAGCATAGTCCCGCTGATCGAGACGACTGCCGCAGTCCTTGCCGCGCGGGATATCTGTCTTGCGTCCGGCAGGGTCTTGGCGATCGCTTACGGCTGTGAAGATTTTGTCTCCGATCTCGAGGGGATCCATGACAAGGAAGGTCAAAGCCTTTTTACTCCGCGCGCCATGATCGCGATGGCCGCAAGAGCCTCCGGTGTAATACCGATCGACACCGTACACGTAAACGTCCACGATCTCGAGGATCTCGAAGAAAACATCAGACTTGCAAGAAGACTTGGATTCGAAGGCATGCTGGTCCTTCATCCTAAAGAACTCGAGATCGTCCATAAACACTTTACGCCCACGAAAGAAGAGGTCGATGAGGCGACGGAGATGCTTCGCCTTGCCGAAGAAGCCGGGAAGCAGGACAAGGGCGTAGTAATCATGAACGGAAGATTCGTAGGTCCGCCGATGGTGCTGGCAGCACAGCAGATAATACGGCGGGCCATGCTGATCGAGAGGAAATTGTCGGATCGATGAGCGATTTAAGAGCGAATGCATCGTTCAAAACAGCCAAACATATCATCAGGTTCGTTCTGCCGATTATCCTGTTGACCGTTATTTTCAGGAGAGTAGATCTCGGCAAGCTGGCGGGCAACTTCAGGGAAGTCAATTTCATCTATCTTATCGGCGTTGTGGTCCTTGCCGTTTTCTCTCAACTATTGATCGGATCGCTGAGATGGAAGATCATCCTTAAGGGATTATACGGGATCGGGGTCCCGTACCTGTCACTTCTCAAATATATGTGGATAGGGCTGTTTGTGGGATATTTCGTGCCCGGCGGGGTCGGGATCGACATATACCGCACATACAAGGTGGCGAAACATGGCGGCGGATACGACAGGAACATAGCGGCGATCATCGGAGAGAAGATCTATGCCGCTATAGCAAGCCTCCTGCTATTGCTTGTATGCTACCTGATAATACGCAGCAGGATAAATGCAGAACCTGGGATCATCAGGATCATTTGGGTATGTTTCATGGCAGGTTCGACTGCGGTGCTCCTAGGTGTTGCCGCATTGATCACTATCGGCCGCGGGCGCGGCCGGGCACTTCTCTCTTTTGTCTACCGCAGGCTCGAATCAGCTATAATAAAGATCATGTCAAAAATCAGCGGCAGAGACAGGAAAAGCATCGAAGAAAAAGACTACGCCTCTACGCTGATCAAACCTCTCTTTAACTGGAAAATCGTCCTGATGGCCGTCAGCATGACCGTCATAATGCGAATCCTCACAGGTATAGGGATCAATATCCTCTATAGAGCGCTGGATGTTCAGCTTCCTGTCATCGTGAATATCTTTGTCAATACTCTGCTTTTCTATATATTCATTCTTCCCGTTTCTTTCGGCACCCTGGGAGTCCGTGAAGGAGGCAATATCCTTCTCTACGGCCTGTTCGGTGTCGATGTAGAGTCAGCCCTGGCCGCGTCCTATCTGAGCCTCGCGTGCGTACTGCTTGCGATATCTATCGGAGGGATCATCCTGCTCGCCGATAACGCGGCTTCAGGGAAATCGAAATTAGACAGGGGGTCGAGTTGACTGAGAACAAAATACCATTCAACAAGCCGTCGATAGCGGGGAAGGAAATCGAATACATAATCGAGGCAGTGCGCGGGGGACACGCATCAGGCGACGGTCCATTCACCAGAAAATGTCAGCATCTCCTGGAAAAATCCCTCGGGATCCCGAAAGCCCTTCTTACCACCTCATGCACCCACGCGCTGGAGATGTCCGCACTGCTTCTGGACATCAGGCCCGGAGACGAAGTGATCGTCCCGTCATTCACTTTTGTGACGACTGTCAACGCCTTCATCCTCAGGGGAGCCCATCCGGTATTCATCGATATCAGGCCTGATACCCTCAATATGGATGAGACCCTCCTGGAGGATCTGATATCTCCGAAAACAAAAGCTGTCGTGCCGGTGCACTACGCAGGTGTCGGCTGCGAGATGCAGCAGATCTGCGAGATAGCAAAAAGGCATGGAGTGCATGTCGTCGAGGACAACGCGCATGGGCTTTTCGGCAGCAAGAACGGAAAGTGGCTTGGCACCTTCGGTACTATGGCGACACTGAGCTTCCACGAGACAAAAAATTTCATCTGCGGCGAGGGCGGAGCCCTTCTGATAAACGATCCCAAATTTATCGAACGGGCAGAGATAGTGAGAGAAAAGGGCACCGACCGAAGCCGCTTTTTCAGGGGACAGGTAGACAAATATACGTGGGTCGATCTCGGATCGAGTTATCTGCTTTCGGATCTGCTGGCAGCGTACCTCTACGCCCAGCTTGAGGAAAGGGAGAAGATCCTGGGGATACGAAAGAGGATCTTCGATTACTACGACAAGAACCTCAGGGATTGGGCGGAGGCGGCTGATGTACGTCTCCCGATAGTACCGGACAGCTGCGGCCAGTCCTACCACATGTTCTATATGCTTCTGCCGTCGATGGAGAAGCGTCAGGCGATGATCGAGCATCTGAAAAACAAGAGCATCTGGAGTGTTTTCCATTACCTGCCGCTGCACATCTCCCCTATGGGCCGGGGTTTCGGCTACGGGGAAGGCGACATCCCGGTGACCGAAGATATCAGCGAAAGATTGCTGAGGTTGCCGTTCTATAACGAACTGACTCCGGAGATGCAGTCCGAGATCTGTGGAGAAATAATCAAGGCAAGCAGTTCGTGGTAGATCCGTTCAACCGGCAGATCCAGCCGATGTCAGGATATGTCGTCAAGATGCTGTAAGTATCTTTCCAGGGACGCGCCTCTCATAAATCAGACGCAGAATCGTAATGGACAAGATATTTTTCTTTGAGATTCGAGCAGAGATAGCTCCCGGATTTTTCGATATTAGCCGACCCCATTCTTTCCCGAAGAAGCGGGTCGCGGTAAAACCGTTCGATCGCTTCGGAAAGTTCGGCCTCATCCAACCGGTCCAGAAGAATACCATTCACTCCGTTCTCGATAAAATCGGTCTGTCCCCCGGTACTGTTGGCTATTACGGGAAGCCCCGCCGACATCGCTTCGATGTAACAGATCCCGAACCCCTCATGATGCGATGGGAGCACGAACAGGTCGCTTTCGGAAAGTAACCTGAATTTCTCGTCATCACCGACAAATCCTCGTATATCGACTTTCTTTTCTATCTCCAGCGATCGGGCGAGATCGATCAGAATATCCCGCTCACTCCCGTCCCCTATCATAATATATCTCAACGGCAGGCCCTTCAATCTCGCTATAGCTTTTACTGTCAGTTCAAGTCCTTTTCTCGGGGCGAGCCTGGAGATCGAACAGATCACAAAATCGTCATGCTCAATTCTCGGCGTTTGACCCGCACTTCTCGAAATGCAGGGAGGAAGGATCTCTATATCGTCTCTTTCACAATACCCCCTCACCCTTTCAGCAATATCACTCGATATCGCAGAAAGCCGGCTGCTTTTTCGAACGACATACGCTATCATTTTTTTGTAATAGCCTTTTTTATGGATATCTTTCCTGCGCGCGGGGTCATACACCTCGGCACCGATGGCAGTGACGAACGAGGGTACTCTGAGCAGGCGAGCAAGCACAACGGCGACAAGGCCGGATGGAAAAAGATGGAATGCATGGATCGCAGCAAGGGGCCTGTCTTTTCCGATCCGCCACCCATGCCAGGCGGCCAAAAATATGAAAAAGAACAGAGAACCGGGGGTCGCATAGTGAAATCTTTTATTCCTGAACGGGATCCTTAATTTAATCAATTCACCGTTTTCGATCTCTACCCTTCTGCCCTTTGGATCTTCGCTCGAAGTGATCACAACGACTTTTCTTTCTTTGCGGATCTCATCTATAATATTCCTTGCCATCACGCCTGTACCTCCGACAATCGGAGGATATTCATGCACTATATACAGGATCGTTCCCTCTTTTAGTTTCGATCCTGCCGTTTTACTTTTATCCATGATTTTAACCCTTGTCTGCTTTGAACAATTGCGGGCTATTCTGCGATCCCCGCTCGATGACCGCTGCCTGTCCTTGCCACGATTATAAAACCTGCCGCAAGTATGACTTCTACAACTATGGTGACCACCCGGATTACGACAGCCGATATCATCGCTGCCTCGACTGAGACAACGGCGGGCAGGAACGCGAACAATAATCCTTCCCTCACGCCGATCCCTCCAGGGACAAAGACAGCGAATAGCCCCAGCAGCATCGCCGCAGAATACAGGCCGGCTACAGGGATAAAATAGCTCCAGGAGATTATCGACAGGGCCTTAAGAATAAAAAACAGTCCCAGTCCATGGAAGATCGAGGGCAGGATATACAAGACTGTAAACCTGAGATTCGTGCTGTAAGATGTCTTTATCTCCAAAGCTTCCCTTCTGAAGATTCTATATACTAAACGCGCGATCCTGTTCAATACGCCTGGAATCAGCAGTATCAGCAATGGAACGATACCCCCCAGAGCCAGCAGCCTGTACTCCCGCGGGAAAAACGCGGGAGAGACTGCCAGGGCGAGTATGACTAGAAGAGAAGCGGCTGACAGGACGGCGACCTGCTCGAGACCGGTCGCCATTATGACCTCCGGGGCAGACCCGGCAGGATATGCCTCGATCCTTGCAAGTATCAGCCCTACTTTTCCCGGTATATACCTTCCGAGATAGGAAAGAAAATAGGCGCGCCCCGATCCGGAAAAAGAACCCTTCAGCCCGAAGACCGTGGCCAGCCTCGTCCAGATCAGAAACGAAGAAAAATATGCAGCTGAAACCGAGAAAAAAGCCGGTATCAGATAGGCGATATTGATATTGAACTCGAAATCGGCAAGTCTCCTGAAGTTTCGATTGAGATACCACGCCACGGCGGCAACTGCAATAAAGGCGAGAATCGCCCTGTACCACAGGCGCCAGGGAGAAACAGCCGTTCTTTTTCCCTTGTTGTCAGTATCACTCTCCGTCTTTTTACGCGGGTCTTTCAAAATAATTCCATTCTCACGATTCAGGATCCACCCGATTAGAGTGGTCATTATACCTTCTTCTCTACGGCACCTTCAATCGAATTATATTTTCTGCCATTTCCGGTTCGCTAACGGAATATATGAAATGGCTTGTATGATCTTTCCCTCTGCGATATTCTGTTCCCCGGAGTAAGATTCACGCCCGGTAATGGGTTGAGTTATCAGGGTCACGGTCATCTCCCCGAAACGAACAAAGCTTCGTTCCAGGCTGGTATTAAATGGCAAAGGTCTCTGAAACGAAAAATCATATCTTCCTGGATCTGTGGAGGGACAGGATCGTTCCCTCTTTCTCGAAAGACTGGGATCTTCTTGCGGTTATCATCCTTCTTTCCCTTTCCCTGAGGCTATACTTTGCTTTTTCTTTCGATTCAGAGATTTTTTTCGGCTTCAAGAATGATTTTTTCGAGATAGCAAAAAACGGTACTATTGGACCTGAGCGGGCTCCCCTTTATCTGCTTTTTTTGCGGATGATGCTCCTTCTCTTCAGAGATGGAGCGATGGCAGCCGGCTTCGCGATACAGGGTATCATCAATTCGATCTCCGTCCTTCTTATATATTTTATCGCTTCCCGCATCTTTAACAGAAAAACTGCTCTTGTGGCAGCTTCACTTGGAGCGATATATCCGAACTTCATCCTCGCTAACCTTTCACTGACCCCGGGATCGTTCGAGATCTTCATCGTTCTGGCTCTTATTACGGCGGCTTTGTCTGAAACCGGCGATATGGCCCGCTCTGCGATCTCATCGGCGCTTGTCGGCATCGCAATGATGCTGGACCCGATAATGGCTTTTTTAATACCAGGGACTATTCTTGCGATGAAAAAACGTCTGGCCTTTTTTCTCATTCTGATTGGAATACTTTTTCCGCTGACCATAAGAAACTCGATCGTGGAAAAGAGGGTTGTCCCGGTTTACAGGGCTGAAGCGTACGAACTTGACTTCTCAAAATTCAAACCAACGAGGCTCAAGGGAAGATGGAACACCGTTGCGCAGATATACAATAACGCTTCATATATAACCAGCAAGGAATGGGCTTTGAGTGACGATGAGGGTACTGATCAGAATACAAACTCGACATACACGGCGGCATATGCGTATACAGTCCTGATGGTACTCGGAATTATCGGGCTCGCGAGGTACTACAGGAAGGAAGAGAGGAATGCACTCCTTCCTGTCGCCTTTTATACGGTCCTCATGCTGATCCTGACCTCATTCTCCAAGAGATACAGGATCCCGTTCGAACCTCTGTTTGTTATTTACGCAAGCGCGATCCTGTGCAGATGCAGATCCGGAGTTTCCGGCATACCAGCGGCAGATCAGCCTGATCCCGCGGTTTGAGAGAATTAGACTGAAGAAAAAGCACAGGATAATATTTTCAGAAGGAGTTCCTGCATTCACGTAATGACATTTTCAGGTTTTCGTAATATTATGCTCCGGCGGTTTTCATCAGGCGTTTGAGCGAGGTATTCAGTGTCCGTTGACTATTTCAAGATGATCATAGGAACTATAGGCGGACTGGGGCTGTTTCTGGTCGGCATGAAACTCATGTCCGAGGGAATGCAGACAGTGGCGGGAGAGCGGCTCCGCAAGCTCATAAACGCCGTTACCGACAACAGGCTGGTCGCCTGCGGAGTGGGAGCCACCATTACATCCCTCATCCAGTCGAGTTCTGTAACGACAGTGATGATCGTCGGCATGGTAAATGCCGGGATCATGACTCTGCAGCAGGCTATAAGCGTGATCCTTGGCGCAGATATCGGAACCACGATAACCGCCTGGCTCGTTGCTCTGAAGATCGTGGAGTACGGCTTGCCGATCCTGGGAATCTCGGCATTTTTCTACCTGTTTTCCAAAAACGAGAGGATCCGCTACATCGCGATGATACTCCTCGGCCTTGGAATGGTTTTCTTCGGCCTCGGGATCATGAAGGAAAGTTTTATGCCTTTAAGGGATAATCCTGAATTCATAGCACTGTTCTCCCGTTTTGAGCCGACAGGCATCGGTGGTGTAATAAAGTGCGTTCTTGCAGGAGCTTTTGTGACAGCGATCATACAGTCATCTTCAGCGACCGTGGCTATAACTATCACCCTCGCAAGAACGGGCGCGATAGGGTATGACACGGCGGTCGCACTTGTTCTGGGAGAAAATATCGGCACGACGATCACCGCATTTCTCTCATCTTTGGGAACCATAACAAACGCCAAGAGGACCGCCTACGCCCATATTCTGATTAAGATCATCGGCGTGACGATAATGGTGCCTTTCTTCTTCAGGTATGTCGATTTATTGAAAATGATTATCCCCGAACACGTGGCCATCGCCGCGAGGATAGCATTCGCTCATACAGGCTTTAATATTCTAGTTGTCAGCCTGTTCATGCCTTTGATAGCTCCGTTCACACGGCTCGTTGAATTCCTGGTACCCGCCAAACTCCACAAGGAAAAGCACCATCTGACATATCTTGACGTCCGGATCTACGACACTCCGGTAATAGGGATACAGCAGTCGTACAGGGAGATCGTCCATATGGGCGAAGGGATTCAGCAGATGATGAACTGGCTTCGCCTCGTGATCGAGAACGGCAGCGGGAACAAGAAACTGGAGAACAAGCTTTTTCATAAAGAAAAGGTGTTCGATCTAATCCAGAAAGAGATAGTCGAATTCATCGGGAAGATGATGTCGAGCACACTGAGCCATGACGTTGCGAAGGAAGTTCACAGGCAGCTGCGTATCGCCGACGAATTTGAATCGATCAGCGATTATATCGTTGCCATTCTGAAACTCCAGTGCAGATTGAGAAATGATGGCCTTGTTTTCGCGGAAAAGGGCAGGGAAGAGATACTGCAGCTTCATGATCTGGTCTCGGATTATACCCATATGATCTATGGTGCCGTAAAGGACCGTAACGATGAGATCCTTTCCAAGGCCCTGAGCCAGGGGGATACGATATCACACCGGGTGAAGGATTTCAGGTCGAGTCATCTTCTCCGCCTGGAAAGCAAGGAGACAGTCCCGCTGGCAAGCCTCGTTTTCATGGATGTTCTCAGCTCATACCGGAGGATAAAAGACCACGCCCTGAACATCGCTGAAGTGGTGGCCGGGGAGAAATGATCTTCCTATCAAACACATTGCTATAATAAAATTTATTCATCGGGATTATTATAATGAATACTTTATCCGGCAACCGTTCAAAGAAAGAACTTCGACTTCACTACGAAGTCGAGAAAGAACTCGCAAAAAGATTGCGAAATTCTTCTTGCGAGGAAAGACATCATCTTTATTCCATTCTTTACGACGAGCTTTATCAGCGTGTTCCTCACCATCCCCAAATCAGGAAAAAAGCATCACCTGAACTTGAAGCTTCAAAGCTGGCAAGAAGATCTAAATTACTCAGTCGGTATTTGAATAATGACTCTGTATTCATGGAAATCGGGGCGGGAAGCGGGTCGCTATCGCTGAAACTGGCCAAAACAGCCAAACAGGTATTCGCCGTCGATGTTTCAGCAGAAATTGCAAAAGATTTAGAAATACCTCCAAACATGAAATATCTTATCTCAGATGGATGCAGCATCCCGGTTTCTGACGGATCCGTCGACCTCGCTTTCAGCGATCAATTGATCGAGCACCTTCATCCTGACGATGTTGTCAAACAGCTAAAAAACATTTTCTCCGCCCTCCGCCCCGGTGGGATCCATATCTGTCTGACACCCAACCGTCTTAATGGCCCCCACGATATATCCCAGTATTTTTCGATGGTTGCGGAAGGATTCCATCTGAAGGAATATACCAACAGCGAATTGAAACGCCTTTTCAAGGATGCCGGATTTTCGAAAATATCGGTACTGATCGGAGCACGGGGAACGTATATCAAGACACCCTGTTTCGTTGTTTCTACAGTTGAAAAAATACTATCCTGCCTGCCCTGCAATATTCGCAGAAGAATAGCTGATACCATGATCTTCAGAGTGATCCTCGGGTGCCGTATCTTTGCCTTAAAATAGGGCTGGGTCTTTCGGCGTGCTTTTCCACGCCTGGTCAGACATACAGGCTGACCGCCTGGCGGGATATAGACGCAGGCCCCGCCGGAATCGCTAACGGTCCCGCCGCTGGGAACGATTATCGCTTTCGTATGCCGTTCACACCCTTGGATCATCACTCTGATTCAGACAAAAACTGTGCTATCTCAGCAGGACCATTTTCTTCGTCTGCACAGTGTCGCCTGCTTTCAGGCGGTAATAGTATACGCCCGAAGCGACCTGTTTGCCTGCATCGTCGCGGCCGTCCCAGGCGACTTCGTTCGGACCTGCGCTGAACGATCCACTTGCGATCGTGGCTACGCGCCGGCCGCTGGGCGCAAAGACTGCCAGCTCCACATGTGCATCCTCCGGAAGCACGAACGTGATCGTAGTCGTCGGATTGAACGGATTGGGCACGTTCTGCGACAGCTGCAGCTTGTCATGACTCGGCGGCAGCGGATCCGTACCCGTGATCGTCTCGCACTCGTCAGGTACGCCGTTGTCGTTAAGGTCCTCGCTCGAACCGCTCGAGATGTCGCACTCGTCCAGGATGCCGTTGCCGTTGCAATCGGTATATCTCGAGCAGGCGGTCAGAACCAGATCGACGATAGCATCTGCTATGTCGAGAGCAGGCTCGGTGGAATTGAAGTGGATCCCGCCCGTCGAGTCTGCAATAGCCTGGGCCAGCGACTTTACGCTCGACAAAGATCCGGTACCTGTTATCGGAGAGACGATCACTCCAGCCGATCGCGCTACCGAGATTGCGTGCGTGATCGAGGCCTCATCAAAAGAATCCACTGGATCACCGCAGCCAGGGCCTTCGTCGGAGAGAGGGATTATAAGCCGTACTGACTCGCGATGCGGCATCCATGGATAGCACCCGGCGACGACGGCGGTCGCCAGTCCCCAGTCTTCCGAGCAACCTTCGTTTAAGCCTGTACAGTCACCAAGGACTTCCAGGCCGGAAGGAGGAGACCCGGGTACTGCAGTACCAAGCAGATTTGTAATATGATCCTCCAGACAGCCATAAGGGCCGCCGGGCAGGTCGCAGATTCCCAGGAGAAGAGACTCGACGCCCAGATCGATCATCTCAAGGGTCGCGACGACCTGATCCATGCTTCCGCAGAGTACAGCCGCTTCATCGTCCATCGAGGCCGAAGTGTCCATGATGAATATTATCTCGACCGGAGGACAATCGGGGCAGTCATCGGGAATACCGTCGAGATTACAGTCGTTTACCGCTACATCGCACTCGTCCGGAAGGCCGTTTCGATTGCAGTCCGGCGCGCCGTCCGCGATATCGCAGGCGTCGTAGATCCCGTTTCCGTCGCAATCGAGCTCAGGGTGTCCGGAGGCGTCGCATCTGGCAAAGATGAATATGGCATCGTCATCATAGGCAGAGACGAGGAGCTGATGTCCGTCCTCGTTAATATCCACACCGGCCCAGCCGGAACTGGATGCGATCCCTGTGAAGAGAACGCTCACATCCCCTGTCACCGGGTCGATCCGCACGAGCCTGTCGTCGCCCTGGTCAAGTACCAGGAGGTCGCCGTTTTCAGGGTCGTATGTGATGCCGGATGGATCGGCCAAAGGCTCGGAAGTCAAAAGCGGGGTTAGGACGCCCCCGTCTCCGACCGAGTAGATCGCCCCAGGATCAGTCTCCCTGCCGTCTACGAGATGGATCGAAGATATCCCTATCGCAATATCGGTGGCCAGCACCAGAGTCTCGTCATCGGTATGGAGCAGCTCCTCACCTTCGGACGATGCCGGGGACCAGAGCCATACTTCATCGGGACCACCATATCCTCCGTCGACTACAAGCGCCTCACCGGGCGCTAGGACAGTGCCGGTATAGTCCATCGGCGCGATCGCCATCCCCATTGGATCGTCGTCGCCGGTATGAAAGCCCGATACCCATATATTCCGGCCGATCGTGCCGAACGGAGAACGGTATATCAGGCCATCGTAGCTGTCGGACGAGAAAATGTCGCCTGTCTGAGGGTCCACTACGACGCCAGCCAGGTATGTGCCGCTTGCGATCTTCACCGTAAATCCCATACCATCGATACGGTAAAGGCCGTCGGCGTCAGTCTCCCGGCAGGCCACATAGATGCAGCCGTCGACTGGATTGAAATTTGCGGCAATAGGATTATTGAAAGGAATGGTACGGATAAGCGTCCAGTCCTGTTCGACGATCACCGGCTCGGATGCGGCAGTTCCTGCCGATACAGCCAGGCAGATCATGGCGAACAATGCGATGTACTTCATGCCCCCTCCTTGAAGTTATTTACAAGAAGATACACACTATATCCTCTATATATCCCGCCAGCTGATCCATCTTGACCGATAGATCTATCTCAGCAGGACCATCTTTCGTGTCTCCTGGAAATCTCCCGCTGCAAGCCTGTAAAAATAGACGCCGCTCACGACCACCGTACCATTTTCATCCCGGCCGTTCCAATCGATCGAATAGTTACCTGCCGGCATCGATTTATCTACCAACGTCACTATCAGCCTACCGGCTGTGTCATATATCCGCAGAGAGACCTGCCGCTCTTCTTTCACCCCGAATTTGATCACCGTACAGGGATTGAAAGGATTTGGAAAATTCTGAGCCAAAAAATTCGCAACGGGTCCTGGCATCGGTTCATCACCGGTCACATTGTCCGGGCCGGCCAAAGCCAGAGCGCTCTCATTCCCGTGAACATCGACAGCGGCCAGCTTGTACCAGTACCCCGAGTCCCAGCTCCACTCCCCATCGAACCAGGATGCAGCCGGGGGAGATGCTATAAGATTCTCCGGCGATGGCACAAAGTCTTCGCCTGATCCGCGGTACAGATTATAGTGATGAAAATCCGGCTCACCGTTATCATCCCAAGTAAGGCTTATCCCCTCCGGTGAATAACTCTGCTCCGCCGACAGTCCGCCAGGGACAGACGGAGAGAGGTTGTCCACCGAGTATCCGCTGTCGATCGGCGAATCATAGAAGAGATACTGAAGAGGAGTATGGGCGGTGACCATGAAGTACTGCCACCCCGGATCGGATGCGATCGAATCGTAGAGGCTCTCTGCTGTATACGCGTAACTATCGAAATACCGCGCCGGGATAGAGGCAAGCCATTCCCAGTAATACCCGCTTTCCATGACCCGCAGGGCGCTACCATCGAAATCCGGAGAAACATCGGGCATCTCCAGTAACGAGGCATCCTGACCGGCGGCAAGGAGCGGATCCGATAACCTTCGCCACAGGGAATAATATGTGATCTCCGTTTCCGGGTAGACGTCGTCACAGACCGCGTTCCAGTATATTCCGAGCTTTCCCCCCTGGTCGCCAGGCACATCCTTTACTGCCGAGATCATGGGATAATATGTCATATTCCCATCGTCGGTTATGAATTGTCCATAGAGGTCATAATTTTCGGCCCGGAGATCACGCCACACCACTATCGCCCCGCCGTTGCCCCCTCTTACGATTTGCGGCCAGGACTGATACGCCTCGGACTCGCAGAGACAGATTCCCTCGGGATCCCACCGAACACTGCCCGTTGAATCGACACGTTGCACATAGACATCGTTGTTTCCGCTACGAGAGTCACTCCACGCGATGATCGCCCCTCCCGCTCCGTCTGAGGCCATCTTCATCGTGTACTTGGAGAAGATCGAGGCGTATACGGGAACCCCGTCCACTGTCCACAGCACATTTCCCGAATGGTCGACGCGCTGGGCATATATGTCATAATGTCCGTTTCTGCCATCGTGCCATTCGACGATAGCCCCTCCTGCTCCATCGGACACCATTTCAGAGAATTGTTGATCACCGGAAAACGAGCACAGAGGTATTCCGTCAGAGGCCCACTGTATGTCGCCTTTGCTGTCGACACGCTGGGAGTAGATATCAGAATCGCCGCCGCGAAGGTCTTCCCAGGCTACTATCGCCCCGTCGTCACCGTCATAAAGAATATTCACCGCACTCTGATTGTATGGAGCCGTGCAGAGGGGAATTCCGTCGGTGGCCCACTGAAGCTCACCGGAGGTATTGACCCTCTGCGCAAAAATATCATCGTTGCCGCCTCGGTCATCGCGCCACGCGATGATGAATCCGTCCGAGCCGTCGGCTACGATCGCGGGCCTCATCTGATCGTATTTGGCCGAACAGACGGCGATCCCGTCGATAGTCCACCCCACGTAGCCATAGGGGCTTACGCGCTGCGCGTATATGTCATAGTCGACACCGCGATTGCTTTCCCAGGTCACTATCGCGCCTCCGGCACCGTCAGGAACGATCTTAGGAAAATTCTGTCCATCAGCGATCGAACAGATAGCTACTCCTCCGCCTGTCCACGAAACGTTTCCGTCAGAATCGACACGCTGGGCATAGATCTCGGGATCGAACCCGTTGCGATTATCCCGCCATACGATTATCGCACCCTCATCCCCGTCGGAAACAAGCTGAAGATCATACTGCTCCTCTTCCTCGAGGCATACACCGACGCCATCGACCGCCCACAATAAGTATCCCGATCCATTCATTCTCTGGGCATATATATCCGCGATGCCGCCGCGATAATCTACCCACGCGACTATCGCGCCCCCTGCGCCATCAGATATCATCTTTTGACCTGTCTGTTCACTGGTTTCAGTACATACAGGCAGGCCGTTCTCGACCCAGCAGGCCCATAACGGCTGAACGGATACCACGGCGAGAAAAATGCAGGAGAAAGAGAAGAACTTACTCAGGCTGCGCATAATGATTGCTCCCTGTTGAAATGGTTTATACAGCTGAGCAGTATAAGCCCGTAACCTCGCAAAACAACATTTGATTGTATCACAGAAATCATGAAAATTGAAGTGATATCCGAAGACTTCCCTGTCACCTCAGGTATACAATCTTCTTCGTCTGTTTGAAATCACCTGCCGCTACCCGCATGAAGTACACTCCTGATGCAACCGGTCTGGCGTCATTGTCCCTGCCGTTCCAGAGGATCCGGTATTGACCCGTTCCCCTCTCTCTATCTTCGAGTGTCCGGATCAGCCGTCCGGCCGTGTCGTAGATCTTCAGCACAACTCTGGCCGGCGAGGAGATCGAGTATGTGATCGTCGTACTTCCGTTAAACGGATTCGGGTAGTTCTGGCCAAGCATGTTCACGTATGAAGGAATTTCGTCCGCGCCAGTAGTCGTCCCGCTAATACAGTCTCCGTCCACGTTAGAATACCCGCCTGCATATCCGTTCAGGCCAATGACATTTACGCGGTAATACATACAGCTGTCAAGAGCGCTGTCGAGGTAGCTGAATACAGATGCCGGCAGGGTCGTCAGGAAATTCGATGCATCCGGAATGAAGTTTTCGAAAGAATCAGCGTAGATCGCATAGTAATCAAGTTCGCCCGGGAGAGGTTCGTCCCAGGTGATCTCGATCGTAGTGTCGTTGATCGCTGAGGCGGCAAGATTATGCACATATTCGGGTGCCAGGCTCGAACTGCCGGGCCCTCCAAAAGCCCCGATATCAGATGTCGATCCGTCGATATCGCTGATCGAAGGGTCGCCTGTGTCGATTCCTCCAGAGTGCAGAGCGAGCTGGTAATCGACCAGCGCAGTATCGGAGTAGTGAGGATGCCTGCTAATGTTTGTGGAATCAGGGATAATGCCCGTCACATCCTCCGGAGTGTTTCCGTAGCAGTCGTTGTACTGGAAAGTTATATTGGCACCCATCGAAGGCTGGAATCCGTTCGGACTGCCGTAAGTAATCATATTGTTCCTGATATCCATCGAAACGGCATTCATCGTGAAAACGTTTCCGACCGCTACATCCGCAGTATTGCGGTCGATGGTATTATTCGTCCAGTCACCCCAGCTGCTGTCCGCAAAGATCCCGCCGCCCAGGCCGCTCGAATGGTTCATCGTTACTATCGTGTTGTTGATATCGAACTGTTCGCCCTTGAGATAGATCCCTCCTCCATACGAAACCGCATCGTTTTGACCGACAAAACAGCTGGACAGCGAAACACTCGAGTGGTCACTGAGGATCCCCCCGCCCTTGCCCGATACACCGTTGGAATATATGGAGTCTTCAGAAGATACGACTGGAGAGAGTCTAGCGTAGATCCCTCCTCCATCCATATATCCGTTATTGTCATGGATCGAGTTGCCTGACAGGTCCATCGGCGCATGAAGCGCGTATATGCCGCCGCCGTTCTTTGTCCCGGAATATCCCGGGTCAGGCTGGCATCCAGTGATCGTATTGCCCTCTATCGTGGCTGAAGCCTGATAGAGATATATCCCTCCGCCGCTCTGGGCATCGCAGTCGACGATCTCGTTGTCCAGAATGGTGACTGTGCCGTCATAACAGGCTATAGCTCCGCCACCGCTGAACCCCGAGCTTGTCGTATAGCCGCATCCGGTGATAACGTTGCCTCTGATCATGGCATCGGAACCGTATGAAATCACCCCTCCGCCATATATGCCGCTGACCGGGAGAATGGCAGCTGTGCCTATTCCGTTTATAATATGGCACCCTTCAATGCCTGGAGTGCCTGCCGGGATCGAAATGAACGAGACCACACTTCCGCTGGATGATATCGTCGAGGGGTAGGCTCTGGTGTCTCTCAAAGTAAAACCGACATTCCATCCACCCATGATATGGACTGGTTTCACTAACGTCACCTTCTCGTAGTATGTTCCGGTCTCGACCATGATCGAATCCCCGGGATCAGCGGCATCGACAGCGTCCTCAATTGACAGCGCTGCCCACGAGGGCGCTGAATACGGGAATATGTTGCCGCCGGTCTTCGAGACATACCTGTATGGGCCGCCCTGTATGAAAAAATCGGACTCTGAGAAGTCATAGCCGACGACCTCACCGCCGTACCAGGCTTCGACCCTGATCCTGGAGAGCGAAACAGGAAAGTCGCTGACCGTCCATACGAATGATTCGTCCGTGCCTGGGAGGCCGCTCGCTACCGTGTGGGAATACGTGTCCCCGCCGTCAACACTCAACAGGATGCAGATCGAGTCCGGGATCGCGCTTGTCCACCACTGTATCTCATACTCCTCTCCGACCGAGAGCACCTCACCGCCATTCGGCTGATGGAGCACGATGCTTGAGAGAAAGCCGGAAACAGGAACTATCAGGGGATCGCCTGTGATGACCATCCCGTAGTGCCAGCAGATCTCGTCGAATGAATATGGAGCTATGGTGTTGAACCAGTCGCTCAGGGCCTGTCCGACGGTCTTCCCCTCTCCAAGAGGCTGATAGAAGGCCCAGAAGTTCAGCATCGAACCGGTCTTCGTACTGCCGACAGTCGCTAGGGCTGTTGTGCTGGGATTAAAGATATAGGCACCGCCGAGAAAATCGCTGTAGGTGTAACGCGAAGCGCTGCAGCAGAAAAGGTTGTAAAAATGAGCCTTCGGCGGAATTGCCCTGATTTCGGTATTATACAGCTGCCCGCCCCGGCTGAAGTAATGTGCGCTGGGGTTTGAATGACAGGAGAGTTGGATGAATTGATACACCGAAGAAGTCAAACGGATGTCGCAGTAATCGTCCCGGTTCGTATCAGGAGCCTTGATCGCTTCCCTATCCGGAAAGGCATAGCCGATATCATTCTCAAAATCGGAGAAGCTCGACCAATCATCCTCAGTATAAGTCAGTGCGTAATTGGTTACCGGCAACTCCAGAGAATACCACGCGTGAAGCTTGTCGAGGTATCCGTTGATCTGGATATCCTGGGAATCGCCTGACATCTGCGAGGCATCGATACGCCCCACAAAGATCTCGGGGGCCGTATCACCTGAGCCGTCGGCATGAGTGTCGTAGACCCCGCTCTGCATCGGAGACACAGTCTCTGAATCCAGCCAGCTACCGTCGAGGTCGGTAAGATAAAGATCACAGGGAAAAGATGCGTATCCATACTCTTCGAAATCATCTTCGATCTCGTACCAGGCGCATGGCAGATCCCCAAAGAGTACGCAGCCGGCCAGATCAGTCGACTCAGAGAGAATAAAGGCTTTCAAATCCTCGGCTGTACCGAGGGTCGAGCTGTACAGGTCAGCTGCATATCCTTCTGCCTCGATATCGGAGATGTACCGATCCAGTTTTGTCTGTATGAGCGGCAGCAGGGTGCTGTTCACTATTACGAGTACGCGCGGCGGGTTTTCATCCAGCGGGCTGCGCGGCGGTGCCATCCGCAGGGGCACGATCTTGAGAGGTTGAGGAGGATGTGCCGCAAGATATTGGCTGTATGTATCGGGCTTTTCAGTACCCATCCACCTAAGGAGAGATACCTGCGAATAATCAATGAATTGCTGCTGGGCGCTAGCCGGAACAGCAATGAAAAGTACGATCAGCAGTGCAGTGAAAACCACCGATTTCATGATCCAGCTCCCTTTAATGTTTGTGGACAATCAAAGGGTAATCATACCAGAAATATTACGAGAAGGCAACCCTGATCATTCTTATCAGACAGTACGCTCTCCGGCGTGTGATCGGCCCCAAAGGCCGTCAATACATGATATTGATACTGCACGATACTCCGGCGAGCTCCCAGACCCCTTTTCTTTTCATGAAGCAGGCGATCTTTCGCGTCGCAGGCCTTACCCTGGCACCATTGCACCGGTATGAATTGCAGAATATAACCAGAGCCTGGGTACCTTCGGAGTCGAATCCCGCTCTTGAGAATGTCAGGTATCCCTGGGATTCAGGAAACAGCCTGTCGAAGTTATCCCAGTCAGGACCGGCATCGGCAATCGGCGAGGCGTATTGATCATTTCCAGCACCTGCAGATGCCGCACCGGCATTGAGCGTCCTGTCGATCTGAAGTACTTTGAGGTATTCCTGTTCTGACAGGAGCCTGTATTCGACAGGGAGGCGAAACTGCTTCTCAAGGCGGCATGTTGCGCCCCTGTTATTTACTATAAGAGCATCTATCGTCTCGTTTTTCAGCTCCGGCCATGTCTTCTGGAGAATCCCCAGCTGTCCTCCGAGGCACCACGATTCAGTCTCGCTGTTGATCAGTATCGGACTGAATTCCCCTTCGTATTCATCTTCTATTATAAGCGACATCAGTTCATATTCAGTGGTCTCGAGCGAAACTTCCTCCGTCTTGCCGTCTGCGAATGTCAGCAGCATAAATATGCACGTTACTGCGATCAATCCCGATTCTCTATAGTTCCTCATAATTTCTCCCGTGGTTCAAGAGCGGTCATTCGTTTCTTCATCCTTCATAACAATCTGTACCGGCTGCATCGACTCTGACTCTTTGAGCAAAATCCAGTCCATCTGAAATCTACGCATTCATCACGCTCGCGGGGAAGGGGCCTGGGAAGAAAGAGGCCTGACAAATTTTTCTTCATTGAAGATTACCAGCATGTTATGTTGTGGAACTTATATTAAAACGGGAATCATCGGCGAATGGAAAGGGGAAACTGTTAAACAGGACTTTCGTTTTTATAGTGAATGAGCGGGGGTTCTGCGTCCCCCGCTGGTAAGACCTACTTCTTTCCCAATTTACCCAGTATGAAAATGGAATAGATTGCGGAAAGGCCCACCAGGATATAGACAATACGCGCAATCGCCGAACCCGCGCCGAAAATTGCGGCCACGAGATCGAAATTGAAAGCCCCTACCAGGCCCCAGTTCAGACCGCCGACAACGATCAATATCAGAGCGATCCAGTCGACAATGGAAAGTTTATTCATTCAACTCACCTCCATCGTTTAATTGGGTTGTTCAGATATTAGCTTAAGCTCACATACTATTTCAATAAATATTTCACAATAATTGCTCTATGCCCGAAATAGAATATAGTGATATTTCGTTATTGCTCATTTTCACTGTAATCTGTACAATCATTCCACCTGCTATTGGTAGTACAGATACGGGTGATAAAAAAGGAGAGTATAATTCATGTCTATTATCAATGTCCGGGAACTTATCAGGTCGGCGAAACGTGACGAGGACGTGGGAGCCGCATTCTACGAAAAACTTGCGGAAATAGTTGAGGACCCTGAGCTCAGGTCGAGATTTCTCAAGATCAGGGAACAGGAGTTAGACCATTCGAAGCGTTTCCAGCAGATGCTCGAAGAAATGAGCGACTACACTCCGCAGGAAGAATATGCCGGGCAGTACGAAAAATACTACAACAGCTTCCTCTCGAAACATGAATACCTGCAGGAAAAAGACACGATTGAAAAGGCTGAAAAGGTCGGCAGTGATATAGAGGCGATCAAGTTCGCGCTCGCGCAGGAAAAAGACACATTGCTCTTCTTTATCGAGATGCAAAAAATGGTGCCGTCCGGACAGAACGTGGATTTAGTGCAGGCTGTGATAGACGAGGAGCGGGCTCACGTCGCAGACCTATCCGAGATGCTTGTAGCGCGTATGTAAGCCGTCAAGCACTCAGGAACAGGATGGAATTATTAGAGGGCAGAATCCCCCTGGTTCACACATGGTTCCTCAGCATCAGCTCGTCGGGATGGGGATCCAGGTAGTACTGGCCCATCAGATATTCCGGCGCATATTTTCTCACGTAATGATTAAGCAGCGTCACGGGGACGACCAGAGGGATAAGCCCTTTCCGAAAATTGTCGAATATCTCGAGCAGTTCCTGCTTTTCATCCGAAGAGAGATCTTTCTTGAAATACCCCATGATATGCATCAGCACATCTGCATTCTTCTTCGCAGTGGCCTGCAGCTTCATCCCCTCCATCAGCGTCGTCACATACGAACCGTAAAGCTCTGCTGCGGAAGTCTTCCCCGCACGTGCGGTAAGTGCACCGAGTTCCTTGAGGGCCTTTCTGCTGTGCGAAAGAATAAGATATTTGTGCCGCGAGTGGAATTCCACAAGCTTGCCTCGGGTCCTGCCCGATGATTCCATATTCCGCCAGCGGTCGTAGGTAAATATCCTTTCTATGAAGTTTTCCCGCAGGCCCGGATCGTGGAGGCGACCGTCGTCTTCCACCGGCAGGATCGGGAACCAGTCCATGAAGGCCCTGGCGAATATTCCCGTGCCCTTTTTTATACGTGTGCCTGTCTCGTCGTATACCTTTACCCCCGTCATGCCGGAGCTCGGAGAGCGGCTCTTGAAGATGAATCCACGCAGGTCTTCCCCTTCAAGTTCACTGAGACGTTTCGCCGCCCATTTCTTCATCCTGTGCGTATGGTCGACCAATGTATTACGGGTCAGCAGCCTGGGATCCTCTGGATCTCCGACCAGCCTCATCGCCTCCCTCGGAATACTCAGCCCGCATTCGACTTCGGGACATACCGGTACATACTCGGCATATTTGCCAAGTGTATCCCTGAGGAACTTGTCGAGCTGATGCCCGCCGTTATACCTGACGTTTTCTCCCAGAAGACAAGAGCTTATTCCGAGTCTGATCTTTTTCATCTGTCGTCCTCTCGCGTATTTGCGGATGCCCAAGTTATTTGAAGCATACTGCCTGCGCATCATCTATATTATCATAATCGAATTCGAGCTGATACAAATGAAACCTGGTGCACGATACCGAACCCAATCAGCGAAGAAGCACCATCTTCTTCGTCCGTACGAAATCGCCGGCGACAAGCCGATAGAAGTATATGCCGCTTGAGACCGGGCTTTCACCGGCATCCCGTCCACCCCAGGAATATGTATAATGTCCGGATGGTAAAAATGTTTTCACCAGCATCCGAACCAACTCGCCTTTTACATTGTAAATACCAAGCTCGACATCCGAGCTGCCGATCAGGCCAATCCTGATCACCGTATGCGGATTAAAAGGATTGGGATAATTTTGTGCCAGATAATCGGCATCCGGAAGGCCGTCATTATCTTCGCCTGTTATGTTCTCAGGGGACAGTAAGGCGTATGGGCTCATGTTGCCCTGGTAATCTACCGCTGCAATCTTGTAATAACTGCTGCTCCACTGGGAATAATTATCGGTGAATGTAACATCGGTCGTTGATCCGAGATAATTTGCCGGTCCGGGAATAAAACCACCGTTTGATCCCCTGTATAGATAATATCCCCAGAGGTCAGGCTCCACATTTGGATCCCACGAAAGCAAAAGGCCCGGGGGCCCGATAACCGGTTCACCGATAAAACCGGTCGGCTGAGCGGGCGGTATATTATCGACCGAATAGGCGCTATCGGCTAGCGAAGTGAAATATACTGAGGGAGTCGTCGTATGCGCGGTCAGCAGATATGTTTCCCAATTGTAATCACCAGCAACCGAATCGCTCCTGGTCGGAGCGGCGATATTGACAAATTTCTCCTGGGTAGCCGCGTGAAATCCGAGCGACTCCCACTCCCCCGGCGGCAGTCCCAGAATCATTGCCAGACCCGACGATATGACAACCCCCGGAACATTGATCGATTCAAGCGGCCGGGAGGGGACTGAACCGACTACACCAAGGTCATACTTGTCACGGGTTACCAGGTAAGCAGCTTCCGAAGGAGAATCGATCCGTCTCCAGACGTTGTAGCCTGTTACCGGATAGACCGTCTCCTCTGCCATATCATAATCGGAAGCCCTGATCGCCATCCTGACCCACCCTCCCTGGTCCTCCGGAAGATCTTCAATATGCTCGATGACCGGTTCGGCATATCCGTGATAACCAAATGTATCGATCTTTTGAATATATACATCAGAATCCATAGGATACCTGCGTTCATCCTCCCATGAGATATACAAGCGCGACGGATCGCACGAGAAGATGTGCGGTTCTGACTGATTGTTTATCTCATCGCAGACCACGACACCGTCCGTCGGCCATTCAATCGTTCCTGACGTCTCGGCGAGCTGAGCGTAAATATCATAATCGGATCCATTGCGCGAGTCCTGCCATGTGAAAAATATTTTTCCGCAGTCCGAAAGAGCCATCATGCCGTGATCCTGCTTCGCGGCGTATGTGCAGACGGCAAGTCCATCTGCAGCCCAGAGACAGGCCCCGTCCCCGCTAATCCTCTGTGAATAGAGGTCATCGTTTCCATCGCGGTCATCCAACCACAAGACCACTGCCCCGCCGGCACTATCGGAAATTATTCTCGACGGAAATTGGTTGCCCGCCGCGCTGCAAACGACCACTCCCGAAGTGATCCACTGGCGGAGACCGCCACTGTTTACCCGTTGAGCGTACACATCCGCGTCAACACCCCTGTCATCTTTCCATACGATAATCGCACCTCCGGATCCATCTTCGATCATACTAGGATAAAACTGATGATCGGCAGCGTCACAGACCGGAATGCCTTCCGGCGTCCATAGAACGTTTCCTCCGGAGTCAATACGCTGGGCGAAAATATCGGTCTCGACGTTTCTATAGTCGAACCAGGTTACGATCGCTCCTCCCGCCCTGTCTGTTACGACTGTTGAGCCGGACCTGTCCAGCTCCGAGGTTGTTATAGGCACTCCATACGTCGCCCATAAGATTTTCCCACCCTCATTTATCTTCTGGGCATAGAGGTTCCAGAAACCGTTCCTTTTATCACTCCAGATTATGATTGCGCCGCCATTTCCATCGCTTATGATTCTCATACCGCTTTGAGTACTCGTGGTATCGCAGACAACGACCCCGCTCTCCTGCCAGAGGAGGCTTCCGTATTTATCTATACGCTGGGCGTAGATGTTCTTGCTGCCGGTATCACTCTCTGCCCATACTATAATTACACCGTCCGCTCCGTCGGAAACACTTATCTGTTCGATGTGCCATTCGGCGGTCTGCTTGACCAGCAGGCCATTCTCCGGCCATCTCGCATGCAGGCAACCTGCCGCAAGCAATAAAACAACCGCAACGACAGTAACCGGCAAAACGATCCGGACTTTCATATCGAATCTCCCTTTAATGATTAGTTGTTCTATTATTTTTATCGAGTTCCATGCTGTTTCAGCGTTTAAAGGATACTCCCCGCCTACAGCCATGTAAAGCAAAATACAGAAGATGATCGTGTGCGATACAGAATACAATCAGCTAAGGAGCATTATTTTCCTTGTTTGCTCGCTGCCGCACGCGGTAAGGCGATAGAAGTATACACCGCTGGCGGCACGGCTTCCGTTCCTGCAGTTCCCATCCCAGACGATCCTGTGCCAGCCCTCTCTACTGAATTCATCAAGGACAATAGACACAAGCTCTCCCTTTACGTTGTAGATGCGCAGCTTGACATCCCCCGCAGAAGGAAGATCGAATGCAATCGTAGTCGAAGGGTTGAATGGATTTGGATAGTTCTGATGCAGCTGGATCGCGGGCGGAGTTTTTTTAGATTCCGCAAGGCTGGTCGATGTCGGTGGAACAGTTGTCGATCCGACACCCCCGGGACCGTATATTGTAAGCATTGTATCGAATTCCGATTCCACTGCAATAAAAGTCACCACCGAGTATGGAGGTACGCAACCGCCATCGTTTTACATTGGAAAACCTTCATAGCTGATCTCCCACTCGGCCCCGCACACCATTCCAATTTCGACGATTATCGTCATATTGCAGTTGCTTTTCGCCTCGGCTGTGAAAATATACGAAAGGTCATCCGCTACGATCAGCCGTAGAATATAGTGCTGCTGAATTGCCTTAATGGACGGTGGTAATGAAACATTTCTTCATCTAACGCGCCAAGGGTACCGCGATGAATAAGTTTTGATTTTTTATTAATATTTTAGAAATATCTTATTTTCTTCTTGCTTTTAAAAACGAATACGGTATATTGTCCGCGAAACGGATGAATTCGGGATTGTGACCGAGAAAGATGAAAAACTAGACCTATCCTGTTGATCTTCTCTTTAGGGGCCTTTTAATCTTCCGGAAAAATATCTGTTTGATGCAATACTTGTTTTAGCCCTTAGAGGAGGCTGACATGAAGATTTATGTAGGAAACATGAACTTTGACACATCGGAAAGCGATCTCAGGACTGCTTTCGAGGCTCACGGAACAGTTGATACCGTGAACGTTATTACCGACAGGGACACCGGCAGAGCGAAGGGATTCGCTTTCGTCGAGATGTCCAACGACACCGAGGCACAGGCTGCCATCGACGCCCTTAACGACAAAGAGCTGCACGAACGCACGCTCAAAGTCAACAAGGCTAAGCCCCGCACGGATAACCGCGGCGGCGGCGGTGGACGAGGCGGATTCGGCAGGGGCGGCTACTAGACCCTGGCCTGAAAACTTCCGGGTACCGCGGATAGGGCGGCATACCGGTAAAATAGAGAGGGAAGCCGGCTTGACTGGCTTCCCTCTTTCCGTTTATAGACAGACGCGCAATATCATTTGACACGCCCCGTGCCGCCACACCCGAAACGCGGCTGCTCGGCAACGGCCGTTACTGCCTGATGCTCAACCAACAGCCCCAGCCTCTAGGTGAGTAATACAATGGCCAGGGCGGCAAAACAGTGGATGATGTATACGGGCCATAACGAGTCCGTGCGCCAGGCGAGGTACCCGAAATAGACCCCCGAGAGGACGCAGCCCGCGGCCTCCAGTCCCGGCTTGTGGAGATGGAACAGCGCGAAAGGCACCATCTGTACGAGAACCGCTCCCCCGCCGAATCTCTCCTTTAATCCGAAGAGGACAAAACCCCGGAACATAAATTCAACGGCTAAAAGGTCGATCATGACAAGCCCGATCCGGCCGGCCGCCGGTCCTCTGGTCCCTCCGTAAAATTCCCGGAAAGCCGGGATCCTGGCCGCAGAAAGAGCCAGAAGGATCGCAAGGACGCAGGCGACGGCGACATGCGGCAGCCATACCCTCCACAAACCTGCTCCAAGGCCGAAGTCAATGGGATTCCTGTGGAGGATCAGTGTAACCACAAGGAGCGGCAGGATCAGGTAATATAATAATGTGCCGAGTATCTCCGGCGAAGTAGGGAAAATACGGCTCAAGATCAGGAAGAGAGTCGAAAAAGACAGGACGGCGGCGCTCAGACGCTCTTCGAACAGGAAGGCTTTTATCCTCTTCGTCTCACTTATGAAGAAACCGGGCATTCACTACTCACAATAATAGCGGGGCAGTTCCCCCTCGATGAAAAAAACCCCGCGCCCCCACAATTCGCTTGAACAAGCTCCGGCTGATCGATAAAATGCTCTTTAGCCGGAGGGCTCCCGGCAGACGATACTATCAATAATGGGGGTTGAAATGAAAGCGAAAAATATATCACTGCTGTTGCAAGCTGTTCTAATGATGACCATTTCCTGCAGCACGACGGAAACTAAGCCGAACGACCCGGGCCCCAGATGCAGTTTGACCCCTGACACCTACAATTTCGGGAACGTGACGGTCGGCGAGTATGTCGACCTTGAAATAATTCTGGAAGCATCCAGCTATGCCGAAACTCATATCGAGGGAACGGCGGCGATCGATTGTGACGGATACGCTTTTTACCTTAATGGATCAGAGGAGCCGGTCTACTCATTCGAATACGACCTGGACTACAACAATACTTATACCTTCTACACCAGGTTCGAACCGACGGTAGCAGGCGACTTCGGGTGCGAGGTGGACTTCGACACCGATTGCGGAGCGATGACGCTCATCGGAAGGGGTATCGAATCGGGGGAAGATTTGTGGGATGTGATGGCTGAGAGCACCCAACAGGATCTCTACGATATCTGCATGGACCAGACCAGCTATGGGATCGTCGTCGGCGACAGCGGTACAGTGCTGTTAAAATACGCGATGGATGATGATTTCGCGACGTGGGACTCGTATGATTTCGGCGATATCAAGCTCAAGACGGTATGGAAAGGCGAGGGGAGCATATTCTACACAGCGGGAGGAGAGATATCTTCCGATCCAGGATGGATATTCATGTTCGACGGCACATGGGACATCCTCGATTCGGACTACATGATGGAGTATTACAGCTCGATATGGGGCGCGGACGACTGCAATATGCACTTCGGCGGTGTGAACGTCGTATCGATGGGAGAGTACAACCTCAAAAGTTACGACTGTGACGACTTTTCAACATTCGAACTCGACATGAGCATGAGCGATGTATGCGGGATCTCCGGTTCCTCCTCTTCGGATGTATGGGCTGTGCTGAGACAGCCCGGCACCAACCACATTTTCCACTTCACCGGAACCGTCTGGTCTCCCGGTGGAGAGGCGTGGATGTCGGCAACGCTGCAGGACGTTTGGGTCTCCGATGACGGAGAGGTCTTCATCGTTGGTTCCGGCGGTGCGATATACCATTACGATGGAGAGGCATGGAACGACAGTTCGATAGATGGGTTCGACGGCACCTTCTACGGTGTCTGGGGGACCGTGGCGGACGATGTCTTCGCAGTAGGCTCGGATGCATCGATATATCATTACGACGGGAACATCTGGACTCCCCAGTACGGCCCGCCGGGGCTCACGCAGGACATCTTCTCCGTATGGGGGAGTGGAAGTCACGACGTGTGGGCAGTGGGACAGGACGGCCTGATACTGCATTACGATTGATCGGGCACAGTTTCACTGTTTTTTTCTGACAAAACCGGATTTATGGACCATCTTCCCGAAAACCGGATCCGTCGAGATAGTAATGCCTGACCGGATCGAGCTTTCCGTCCAGTTCGTAAACAAGAGGTATGCCTGTTGGGATCTCAAGGCCGGTTATATCGTCGTCAGAGATTTTATCGAGATATTTGACCAGAGCCCGCAGGCTGTTGCCGTGAGCGGAGATCAGAACCTTTTTGCCATCCTCGACAGCCGGAGCAATGACCGAATTCCAGTACGGAAGGACCCTCTCGTAGGTGTCCTTCAGGGACTCCGTGACAGGAATAGATTTTTTATCCAGATTTTTATAACGGGGATCGCCTCCCGGATACCGCGGATCCGTTCGTTCGAGGGATGGAGGTTTTTCTGCATAGCTTCTGCGCCAGAGACGAAGCTGGGTTTCGCCGCATTTTACCGCTGTATCGGATTTGCTCTTACCCTGTAGAGAGCCGTAATGCCTTTCATTCAGGCGCCACGAATGTTCACAGGGTATCCATATCAGATCAAGTTCTTCGAGTACTATCCAGAGGGTCCGTATCGCCCTCCTTAGGACCGAGGTAAAGGCGATGTCGAAAGAATACCCTTCTGCTTTCAGCAGCCTGCCGGCTGCATGAGCCTCGGAGATCCCCTTCTCCGACAAATCGACGTCTGTCCATCCTGTAAACAGGCCATCCCTGTTCCACAGGCTTTCTCCGTGCCGAAGCAGCACCAGTCGTTTCATTAATATGCCCGTCCCTGACTATTCCGATTTAATCTCAATTTCGATGTTGCCTTTGTACCTGCGCATCTTTAGACCGAGGAAAATCATCAGGAACCCGAAGAGTATTGAATAGACGGCTATCATCCAGATGACAACGAAGACTCCGGCCACAGGCCTCAGGATGAGAAATATACCAAGGATGATCGAGAGTATTCCGCCGACGACGAGCATCCACTCATTCCTGAGCTTGCGCCTGAGATGGACCGCCTGAACGAGCTCGAGTATGCCGGTAAAGACCGCCCATACCGCAAGGAAGATATAAAGGAATACTGCCGTCATCCCAGGCCACAGAATGGTTATCAGGCCTACAATAATTCCCAGAAACCCCTCGATAAGCAGGACCCACCAGCTTTTTGAATACCGCCGGATCGAAAATCCGGTCAATCCCGCAAACAGTCCGTCGACCAGGGCAAAAACGCCAAAAAGAATTACAAAGACTTCCAACACCTTTTCAGGCCACAACAGGGCAAGGGCCCCGAAGATTAATGCGGCGAAGCCTCGCACAAGAAATGCCCACCATCTCAAAACGATCGTCTGTAACATGACCTGCCTTTCTGCAAAATATCCTGATCTTACTATAGTCGCCCGATCATCTCCCCGATCGGATCAATCGACCTGAATGATCTCGATCTTGTGTTTCGGGCTGAGCTCGTAGAGATCAGGGCGCATGTCGTGAAGAGGCCTCACCGTGGCCACATGCCTCTGCTGCGAAAGGGAAGAAAGAGCGAGTTCAGAGATGACGACAGCTTCAACGTTCGGATCGGCTTCTCCTTCCACCCCCTTCTCGGGAAAAGAAAAATCGCTGGGAGTCAGAATAGCCGACTGGCTGTAGTTCATGAACGAACCAGACTCGGTGCGCATATTGCCGACATTTCCCGTGATTACGACATATACGAAGTTCTCGACCGCCCGGGCTTGCGCGCAATGCCTCACCCGGTAGTATGCCTTCTTTTCTTCGGTGTAGAACGGTACGAATATGATCTCCACTCCAGCAAGCGTGAGGAGACGTGAAACCTCCGGGAACTCTATATCATAGCAGACCTGGATCGCTATCCTGGCAAGCGGCGTGCGGAAGACACGGATCGATGTTCCCGGCTCTATTCCGCCTTCGTTGCGTTCTGCCGGCGTGATGTGGAGCTTGTCCTGCGTATAGACGTTGCCGGCGGGGGTAAACAGGTGCGCGGCATTGTAATACTTGCCGTCTCTCAATATGGGGGTGGAACCTCCGATAATATAGGTGTTGTATTTCTGGGAGATCCTCCTGAACATATCGATGTACCGGTCTGTGTAACCGGCCAACTCCATCGTGACCTCCCTCATCGAAAGCCGTTTCTTGTAGCTAAGGAGCTGGTATGTGAAATACTCCGGAAAGACCAGAAAATGGCAGTGATAGGAATCGGCCGTATCGGCGAAAAACTCCACCGAACCCTCCAGGTCCTCGAACGACCGGATGATCCGCATATCGTACTGTGCGGCGCAGACCCTGACCCGGCGCGCCTGGATCTTGGGAAAGACGGCGGATGATATGTTCTTCTTGGCTAAATTGAAATCGGGATTGTCCATAACGAGAAATGTGGAGTAGTTGAGGCTGGAGCGGTCCACGGTGATGTCGAGCTGGACCTTCTTTACCGAATAGCCGGCCTTCAGATGCGTGTTCAGAGCCGGATCCTGCAGTTCTCCGTCTGTTACCTTCGCGACGTATTGTTCGGCGGTCATCTTTCCCGCGTGCTCTTTATAACCCGGGATCCTTCCGTAAGCTATCATCCTCCTCAGATTATATCGCTTCAGGAGGTTCCGTCTCCGCTTGTAGAGCATCGTAGCAACGCCGCGCCGCCGATAATCCGGATGAACGGCGATATCGGCTCCGTAGAGGGTGTCGCCGTCGGGGTTGTGCGTGCTGAAAGTGCCTGCCCCTGTCAGTTCGTCGACGTCGTACCAGAACTCGTCGTCGATGCTGACTATGAGGCTTGTCGCGTACCCGACGATCCTTTTACCGCATACAGCCACGAACTGCCCTTGCTGGAAGACGGCGAACTGCATCTCATACTGACGCGGAGTATACATATACTCTTCGGGATAGTCTGCGTACGCGGCCCGGCTGCATTCGATGATCTCCGGAATGTCCTCGCGGCGCCATCTTCGCGTCGTAATCTTTGACGGCTGGTTGTTCAAGAATCTGCTCCATATATTCAACAGAGAGTCGTCGCCTGTGAAGAGAATAATCGAGACCCCGGCCGACATCAAGACATATAATCGCAAAACGATCTGGGCACAGGGCCTGGCATCGACAGGATCACCGCAGCAGGATCATCTTCTTCGTCTGCACGATGTCACCGGCTGTGAGCCGATAGAAATAGACACCGCTGGAAACCTTCCTTCCGCGGCTATCCCCCGCATTCCAGATTATCTCTTGCCGTCCCTCGGTCATCTGCTGATCGACAAGCGTCGAGACTAGTTCGCCCTTCACATTATATATCCGAAGTTTCACATGCGCTGAGCGCGGCATGTCGAATCTTATCGTCGTAAGGGGATTGAATGGATTCGGATAGTTCTGATGCAGGACCACATCCTGCGGCGGAGGCACGCGATCATCAGTCACTCCCATCCGCACCTCGTCTATGAACCACTCTCTGTTTTCCGCCGTGATCGAAACGTGGTCCTGATTGGATCCTGGATAGTAGACCATGTCGAATGGAGTGTGGCTCAGCAGCGAGACGTCCCCGTCTATATCGTAGAAAAGGTCCTCCGTGTCGAGCGCGAGAGCACTGACCGTCGGAATAAAGCAATGATGGTCAAATAGGGCGATGATATCGCCGAAAGGCGCCTCGGTCGAATCCATGTCGGCCATCGATCCGCGCCATCCGCCCGGCGCGCTGTCGTAAGGCTTCGTTCCCGAGACATCGACCGTCTCCGAAGTAGGCAGGATGACGATCCTGATGTACCCGTCGAATACCGTATGCTCGGCAGCGTCAGGGACAGCCCAGACATTTCCAGTTATAGTCGTCAGAATGTCGGCGTATTCGTACTGGATGATCTGGTCACCCGGGCCGAATCCCTGGCTGAGCATACTGCCGCTCCCGTTTGCTATCGCAACCTTGCGCAGGTTCTCCGGGTATTCGCCGACAACGGCAAAGTCCGCAAGCATCTCGGCGCGAAGAGGATCGGACTGCCCCGTAGCACCGGCGGGGTCGGTGTAATGATAGACCAGCATCTGCCGCGCGGCGGGGCGGTTCAGACGGGAAAGTATATCGGCAGCCGAATCTGACAGCCCCGAAAAGAAATCGAGCCAGTACTGCACCCCGAGGGGGATGTTCGCTCCCTCGTGGGGAGCATCGAACGATATGAAATTCCTCACTCGGTGATCGATACCGTATGTCTCCATGTAGGCAAGCGCGTAGCGGGCGCAGAGGCCGCCCATGCTCGCCCCCGCAACGGCGATCGTGCGGTTCGGCAATATCATCGATTGGACCTGCTCGATCAACTCGACAAGAACGAAGCTGTTCAGCTGGACATAGTCGGTGGCATCGGTAAAATCGAGGATCACTACGTCGAACCCCTCCGCGCGGAGAGTCTCGAGCAGATCCTCGGTATTGAGGTGGTCGTAGAGTTCATCCCAATCCATGCTGTTATCGAGATCGAACCCTTCGACAGCTATGACGGGATTGTCCAGCGTACCGAGAGGATCGGCGAGGCAGACATACGCCATCCCAGTCCCGTACTGCCCTTCGAATGGTATCGAAGCTGTCACGAAGATCGTATCGTGAGGAACGGGCCCAGGCTGGGCTTCCGCATTCGAAAAGATGAATCCGGAGATCAGGCTGAGAAATATGAAAGTGGTCGATTTTCCCCGCTTCATGCGGTCATTCTACCATAATTTTGAGAAGAATAAAAGCGAGGAATTTTTGACTCGGGGTCTGGCTTAAAGACCGGGGAAAGGTCACTTCTGCTCCCATGAGCTAATCCCCTATCCCTTTGATGTATTTGAATAAAACTGGTGGGCGATACGGGACTCGAACCTGTGACCCCCTGCGTGTAAAGCAGGTGCTCTAACCAACTGAGCTAATCGCCCACTGAAAAGAATTTTATATCAACGCGACGGGGACCAGGATGCAATATCCCAGAACAAGCAGGACCGGAGCCAGTGAGATCGAGTTGTGGGCCAGGAAAAAATAGCCGAGCACGATCGACAGCAGGCCTGCTATCATGATCCATTTTCTGTACTTTCGAATCGCTTCCATCCTTCGCCCTTTCCGCCCCTTCCGGGGCACCGGCGGTACTATCAATAGAGGTATAATATGCGTAAATCGTCACATGTCAAGGGATTCGTTCATGCTTCCCATACGATACCCCTCGGCATCGACTGTAACATATAAAAACCCGAACTCTTTGAAACGTTCCACGACTTTGCGCAGCAGCCCGGGCTCTAGCAGGAGCATCACCTTCTCTGGAGCCACCTCGATCCTGGCAAGATCGCCGTGGCACCGTACCCTGTTCATCTCAAAACCTGCCGACCTGAGATATTCTTCTGCCTTCTCTATCCGCTTGAGCTTCTCCAGCGTGATCTCTTCATTATACGGGATCCTCGTAGCAAGGCACGCCATCGCGGGACTGTCCCAGGTGCCGTATCCCATCTCTTTCGAGAAGTAACGGATATCCTCCTTGGTCAGCCCCGCTTCGCGAAGCGGACTCAAGATACCAAGCTCTTCAAGCGCCCTCATCCCGGGCCTGTAATCTGTCTCATCATCGATATTGCTTGCATCGCACACGATGCTGAATCCCCGCTCCCCTGCCGCCTCCGAGATCTTCGAAAAAAGGTGTTTCTTGCAATGATAGCACCTGCCGGGAGGGTTATCGACGAACCTCTCGATATCGGAAAGCTCGATATCGATCATCACGTGATCGACGCCGAAACCGGCTGCCGCCGTTTTTGCTTCCTCGATCTCTTTCGTAAACATAAAATCCGACGAGACCGTCACGGCAAGAAGATCTTTCCCGAGCACACCGCTGGCGATCCCGAGCAGAAATGTCGAATCGACTCCGCCTGAGAAAGCGATCGCCACAGGTCCTTTTTCTTTGATTATCTTTTTCAGGGTATCGAGCTTGTCCTCATCCATACAACCGGTCATTCCCTTTCTTCACCGGGATCATCACTGGCCGGTTGTGCCGGTTTTTTCGAGAGACCGTCATCGTTGTCCCCGATCCCTTCCAATATCTTGCTTTTCGCCCCATCGATCGATTCAGTATACGTCTTCTGCTTGACCTCCGGCGGGACAGGACCGTATTTGATAAGATGCTTGGCCTTGAGATGCTCCGAATGAGTCTTGCTGAACCTGTGCCTACCGGATCCGTCAGCGACAAAATAGTAATCTTCGCACCCGTCCAGAGGGAGGACTGCCGCCTCAAGCGCCGTGCGCCCGGGGCTGCATATCGCTCCGGGAGGAAGACCCCGTACCCGGTATGTATTATACGCGGAAGGAACGCGAAGGTCCTTATAGTAAAGCGGCCTCTTCACGCCGCCAAGAGCGTATGCGACGGTCGGGTCTGCTTCAAGCCTCCAGCCGGCATCGATACGGTTGTGATAGACTGCCGAAATATGTCTCATCTCGGAATTGAATATCGCCTCGGCCTGAATAATCGAAGCAAGGGTCACAATTTCATGAAGGTTCATCCCGGTGCTGTCAGCAAGCCCAGCTATCGCTGCGTCATATATTCTGTGAAACCGATTTACCATCCTTTCCAGGACTTCTTTCTCGCTCAGTGGCCAGTCAAAAAGATAGGTGTCGGGGAAAAGATACCCTTCGAGATCCGGGGCATCGATATCAAAATCCGCCAGAACAGCCGAATCAGAGGCCGCGGCCATAAAGAGAGCTGAATCTATTTCGACCTCTTTCTGAAGGATCGACGCGATCTCTCTCATCATCAGCCCCTCTGGGATAACGACGCGCGCGTAATCGACTCGCCCATAGACAAGTTTATTCAATACGGATGCTACACTTTCACCATAGCGAAAGAGGTATCTTCCGGCCCGGATCTTCGTTTCCCTGCGGGTCAGATACGCCGCCCAGCGGAAGACGCCGGGACGCGTCAGCACGCCCGCCTCAACAAGCTGGGCCTGGACTTCCTTGAAGGTAGTCCCAGGGTGTACCTTGAACGATACCCTGCGCGAAGAATAATTGGCCGCATCCTCGTAGTAAAGGTCGGCAAACTGTACTGTGCCGATAACAAAAAGCGTCAGCGCAACAGATAATAGTACCGAAACCCGTAACTTCAAAATATCACCTCATGCGATACCAGAACTATGACCGGCCGGCCGCACCACTCAGCCCGCCGATTCATCAAGATAGTTCTGCAGCAGAAGGACCGCCGAGAGCCTGTCTATATCAGCAGCCCTCTTTATCTTCCCCTCCTGCTTCATTATCCTTTCGACCTCGAGACTCGACATCCTCTCATCCCTGAGGAGGATCTGGACTTCGCATCGTTCCTTTATATCTTCGGCAAGCTGCCGTGATCTCTTTGTTCCTTCGATCTCGCGGCCGCTCATCGAGAGCGGAAGTCCGATGACGACCGTGGATACTTCATACTCCCTGATCAGCCCTTCAATATGTTCAAGCAGTACTGAACCGCCGTCACTCTCGAAAGTCTCCAGCCCCTGGGCCGTGATCCCGATCGGATCGCTCAGCGCGAATCCGGTCCTTTTCGTCCCGGGGTCTACACTAAGTATACGCGATTTTATCCCGCTTTCGGAATACATTTACGCTTCTTCCTTATAAGACAAAGGCCGGAAACAAGATAAAAACCATCAAAATGATCTGCCCGGCGCCCGATTTTATCAGAGGTTGCGTTTAACTACCACGATAGTCATATCATCGTTCGCTCCCATCGGATATGCGAACCTGTTTACTTCTTCTACGATAGAATCCTTGATCCTGCCAGCCGAGCCTTCCCTGACCGACGCGAGAAATGGATGGAGCCGCTCCTCTCCATAGAGTTCTCCCCGCTGGTTTTCGGCTTCCGTCACCCCATCTGTCGTCACAACGATCGAATCGCCTGGATTCATCCTGGCCTTCCTGCTCTCATATGAGAATCCGGGGCTCACGCCTAGTATCAGGCCGCTGTAATCGAGCTCTTCGATCTTTCCGTCTTTCCTGATGATTACAGGGAAAAAATGTCCGGCATTCGAATATATGATCTCGTTTTTACGGGTATTTACGCAGCCGTAGAACATCGTCGCGAACTTGTCGGGAGCGGTGATATCACACATTACATCATTCAGCCTGCTTATTACAGCCACAGGGTCCTCCATCCTGTCCATCATAGACCGCAGGCTGGCCTGGAGGGAGGCCATAAGAAGGGAAGCGGGGACTCCCTTTCCGGATACATCGGCAACAACGAAAGCTAGATTCGAATCTTCGAGGATAAAATCGTAATAATCCCCTCCCACCTGTTTGCTCGCGACGCTGAGACCCGCGACTTCGTAACGTTCAAGCCGGGGCATCTCGGTCGGCAGAAGGTTCATCTGAATTGATTTCGCGATATTGAGTTCTTCTTCCATGACCTTCTTCTCTACGACTTCCTCAAGAAGGTCGATCCGCGTGAGTGAAGCCGAGATCTGCGAAGCGAGCATGGCGAGAAGGGCCAGTTCTTCCGTCGAGTATTTCTCTTCCTCCTTTTTCTCACCAAGAAGAAGACAGGCCATACAAGCGCCCTCGTGCGTTACGGGGACTATAAGCTCGTATCCGGAAAACCGCCTTACTATACCCGGCATAGTCTCGACAGCTTCTCTTACTGCCTTTTTCCCCGGACGGAAGAGAGCCCTGCCCTTGAGATTCAGGAACCCCAGCGCTTCGAGAAAATCAAATTTCGAAATCGGTTCTCCGACTTTGATCATCACTTTAATGATTTCCAGAGCGTATGGATCTTCGTTTTTCAGGGCAAACAGCTCTTCGCTGAAAATAGTCTCGACCTTTTTAGCGGTGAATATCAAACCGAGGGAACTGTTGATCTTCGTCTTGAGGTCATCGATCTCGACAACGGAAAGAAGTTCGTCGCTCAGTTCGCGGATCCTTACCCTGGTGCTTTTGCCTTCCCTGACCAGCACGCGGTCGATCCATTCCTCCATCCTGCTGAATACCGGCTGGAAAACGATTATAAAGATGATTATAAGGACCGTTTCGAGGAATTCGAATCTCGTTCCCGAAAACCTGTAAAAGAACTCTGTCACCTGCTTGATCGTAAGAAGATAGATCGTGGCAAGTATCGCTATCACAGCGCCATAAAAGATACTCTTTCTTGCGATCAGACGGATATCAAGGAATTGGAACCTGACTATAGCCAGAGCAATCGATCCGCCGCCGAGTATGAGAGCGGCGTTGATGAATGCCGTTACGATATTCGGATCAAGTTGAAGGTTCAGGAAGAAAGGGACTGCTTTGCCGAGCGAATAGACGGTGATGCAGAGTCCCAGGCCCAGTACAAGGGCCTTCATCTGCCTGTTCACCCTTGGAGCGAGTTCGAGTTTCATCGACTTTCTTAACAGAAATATCGAAAAAACCGCGTACGAGATGTTTACAAGAGAAAAGAAGGCATTATGAGCTTTGAAAAGAAGGGTGGCTAGGATATTCAATACGCTCGCCAATGAGACAAAGAAGGTCTGCAGCGGAGCGAACCTGACATTCATGTTGGCGAGAAAATTAAAGGTATCCTCAGGATTGACCCTGTCTATCAGTATCAGGACGAGGACGAGGTGGAACATATGAGGAATAAAAAGAAGGAATACATATTTTCGGAGATATTTCCATATTCTGTGTCTTTCAGGATAAACAAGTGCAAACAGCATCAGGGACGGGAAGAAAAACTCCCAGGAATACCCGAAGTTTTCCATTACGTTATTGAAAAGAAATGTTCCCTGTTGAAGATTTTTTTCGAGTATGACGCCGATACCGCCCAGTATCGGTCCGCTCCCGGCAAAGAATAGTACGAGGGCCGTCGCCCACCCGACTACATCTCTCGAGGAATAACGAAGGATCATCACACCGAGAAAAAATATGATCGTTCCGCTTACGAAGTAGAAGGAAGCCAGATATGATGATGTGGCCATCTGATCTCTCCAAACCAAACATCGGGAATAAATCTGCCCTGTTTCCGCTTCCCCCTGCAAGACTACGAACAGAACATACTGGGTTGCTTTCGGGTCAATGGGAGGAAAGAGTATCTCAAGGATCAATCTCCGGTCTTGCGGGAGCCGTTGGTATTCTTCCTTAAGATTACTTTCATGCCCCGCTCGGGGAGTTTTTCGAATTCCAGCGAATCCATCATCTCCTTCATGATATAGATGCCTCTGCCTCGCTGATGCTCTATATCCGAAGGATCTGGAATGTTCTGAAGAAATTCCTCGAAATCAAACCCTTCACCGAAATCGGACACTTCGACCTCGAGATGGTCCGGATGGCGGCGGAAGACTACGCGAACATTCAGTTCCGGGTTGCTCATGTTCCCGTGTTCAAGAGCATTCGTACATGCCTCTATAACAGAGATGGATATATCGTTCAGATCGGCCTTTGAAAAATTCCCCGTCTCACATGTCAATTCGCAGCAGACAAGATCGACCAAGTTCAACCACTCGTAACTGCTCGGAAACTCCAACACTATGCTTGAAGTCATAATCTCTTCAGATCCCTCCTCCCGATCCAGAGTAGCTGGACTTAAGAAAAACTGGCGATAGCTTCGTCCTGGTCGTCAAAGCATTCGAAGATAAGATTCAGCTTGGTCACATACAAGATGCTCTGTATTTTATTGGAAACATTCAGCAGCTTCAAGTCCCCTTTATTTCTTCTCATGGTCGTATAGCCCGTAATAAGGATCCCCACACCTGTACTGTTTACCCATTTGACGCCTGCGAGATCGATCAGCACTTTCTTTTTACCGCTTTCGATAAGCTGATGGACCAGATCTCTGAAGGTATCGGCATCAGCACCGCCCATAAGCTTTCCCGATATCCCGACGATAGTCACCTGTCCCGATTCCCTGATCCTGACCTTCACAGGTTTCCCCCGCATGAAGTGATTACCGAACTGAAATCGTCAGGGAGGGGGGCGGTGAAGCTGACCATCTCTTTACGCGAGGGGTGAAAAAACGACAATTCCCCCGCGTGAAGCGCCTGCCTGTCTATAAGGGTAAGCGCCCTGTGCCCGGATTCCATATCCTCTTTCGAAAGAGAACCTCTCCTGACTTTTCTCCCTCCGTAAACGGGATCACCGAGGACCGGATGTCCGGCGTGGCTGAGATGCACCCTGATCTGATGCGTCCTGCCGGTCCCCAGCTTTACTCTAATATACTGGAACGGTCCAAAAGTGTCTAGCGCATTGTAATAAGTGACTGCAGGCCTTCCACCCGACCTGACTACAGCCATCTTTTTCCTGTCGGATTTCGACCTGCCTATCGGAAGGTCTATCAGCCCCTCGTTCTCGGGCATCTCTCCCCATATTATTGCGAAATATATCCTTCTGACTTTGCGCTCCATAAGCTGTCTGCTCAGTTCAATGTGGACCCTGTCATTTTTTGCCACCACAAGCAGCCCTGTCGTCAGAGCATCAAGCCTGTGGACGATCCCGGGGCGAAGGACTCCTCCGATGCCGGAAAGATCGGTGCAATGGGCGAGAAGCGCGTTCACCATAGTACCGGCCGCGTTCCCGGGAGCAGGATGAACGACCATCCCGGCCTTCTTGTTTACGACCAGAAGATCCCCATCCTCATATACAATATCCAGCGGAATATCTTCTGCCGAGACCTCCGACGGTTTCGGCGCTTTGAATCGAAGCATGATCTCGTCGTTTTCACTGACTTTTCTGGAAACTTTCAGGGCTGGATCACCATTGACGAGGACTTCTCCCGACCGGACCGCTTTCTGGATCCTTGACCTGGACAGTTCGGGGATCTGCGCGCTCAGAAAAACATCAAGCCGGTCTCCACTGGCCTCTTCATCCACTATGGAAATATATTCTTTTTCATTATTCATCGGATGACGGACCATTTTCTCAAGCGGTTCCGGTATCCTCACCCTTGGGAGGCTCAAAAACGTCGTCTGTCGCCTTTACAAATCCCGCGATCAGGAAAACAGCCCCTAATGATACGGCTATATCAGCGACATTATAGGTAGGCCAGCGATATGAACCTATTCCCATATCAATAAAATCTATCACTTCACCGGTAGCGATACGGTCTATCAGGTTGCCGAACGCGCCGCCCAGGATCAGTCCGATATAGATCCTTTTCAGGATCGGCGCGTATCTCATGCGGTATGCGAAGAATATCAGAGCCGCGATCGAGATGGTCGTCACTATAAGAAGAATGGCGCGTGAACCCCCGAGTATCCCCATCACAGCGCCGTTGTTCCTGCTGAGCGTGATCCTTAGAAAACCATCGATGAGATCGACCCCGCCGGAATTTCTGAAAACCTCCCAAACGACCCTCTTGGAGGCCTGATCAAGAATTACAATCAGGGCTGCGATGGTGAAGTAAAGCACCTGTCAACGTCCCCTCATATCTTTCTCGGCTTTGCTCTTGCAGGCGATGCACAGCCTCGCGCCGGGAACAGCGTCAAGACGCTTGAAAGATATAAGATCCTCACACGCCTCGCATTTCCCGTACGTTCCGCGATCCATCCTCTCGAGCGCCTCGTCGAGGGACCGCAGATAGTGCCCTTCCTGGCTGGCGTAGTAGAAGTTTTTTTCCTTTTCCATAAAATCGGTACCAAGATCTGCAAGATGGTTGGAATATGATCTTTTCGACCCGTCCTGCAGGTTCGTTTCTTCGTTTATAGTCTCTTCTATCCTGCCCAGTTCCCTGATGATCCTTTCCCTTTCAGCAAGGAGCTTTTCCCTGTAGGTCTTTAACTCGGTCTTCGTAAGTTTCGTCTTTTTCCGTTTTGCCGGCATCTGATCTCTCCTAATCTTCTAACGCGTCAAACCCGCCTTACCCAGAGCTCGACCTTATTGTCGTTCAGGTCGAATTCCGTACTGAACTCCCAGTCTTTTTCCCCTTGTACCAACGACTCTGTCAGGGTCTCGCTGCGGATATGTTCGCCAAAAAGATCGAATACTTCGGCGATCTCATCCGTAACTTTGTACGACAGCTCGATACGGTCACTCACCTCAAACCCTGAATCCTTTCTCAGATTCTGGATACGGTTGACGAGGTCTCTAGCCATACCTTCTCTAATAAGCTCAGGCGTCATCCTAATATCAAGTATTATGGTGAGTCCTCCTTCAGTTTCTGCAGAAAAACCCTCTGCCGTATCCTGAACGATCTGGACCTCATCAAGTGTGATAACTTCGGTTTTCTCATCTATTTCGACTGTAACTTTTTCTTTTTCAACCAGTTCCCGGACGCTTTCGTCGCTGAGGTTCTCGAGGATGTTCGCCACGGCCTTCATACCTTTTCCAAATCTTTTCCCGAGCACCGAATAATCAGGCTTTACGCTTGTCGAGATAAAATCGTCAGTGTTGCCGATCTGCTCAGCCCGTTTCACATTCAACTCATCGAGCACGAGATTCACCATTTCATCATCATTAAACCAGCCAAGTTCACCCTTGCCGGAGTCGTGTACGAAGATGCCTGAAAGAGGCGTACGGACCTTGATGCCGGATTTGTTTCTCACCGCGCGCCCTATCGTCACGGCTTTGCGGACCTCATCCATATTCTTTTCAAGCGTTTCATCTATAATCGACGGATCGACTTCAGGAAAACCGGCAAGATGGATACTCGTTCCCTCCGGTCGGGAGCCGTCGACATCATTAAGCCTGTGATAGATAGCTTCGCTCAGAAACGGGATAAAAGGCGCCGAGAGAGAAGCAACCCCTTCGAGGACTTCATAAAAGATCTCATAGGCGGAGAGTTTGTCGCCGCTCATCTCGTTCTTCCAGAACCGCCGCCTGCACCTCCTGAGATACCAGTTGCTGAGTTCTCCGATGACGAAAAGCTGGATTGCTCTTGCCGCCTTTGTGATCTCATATTCTTCAAGGGAAGTCCTGACTTCCCGGACGACCGAGTTATAGCGCGACAACAGCCAGCGGTCGATCATATTGTCGGATGCAAGATCCCCGGAAGGCTCGAACCCATCAATAACCGCGTACATCGCGAAAAAATTGTACAGGTTCCGGAGCGTGCCGAGAAACTTGTTCGCTCCGTCGCGCATCGCCTCAAGGTCGAACCTCTTCGGCAAATAGGGAGCTCCGCTCGTCATGAGGTACCACCTGAGAGAATCAGCGCCGTCACTGGCGAGAATATCACTGGCAAAGACTGCGTTCCCCTTGCTCTTGCTCATCTTCTGCCCCTCTTTATCGAGGATCATTCCATGAGGAAGGCATCTCTCGTAGGGGCTCTTTCTGGTCAGGAAAGCGCCGATCGCAAGGAGCGAATAGAACCAGCCTCTCGACTGGTCGACACCCTCGCTGATAAAAGCTGCGGGATACTGCTTCTGGAAGGAATCCATATTCTCCATCGGATAATGATATTGCGCAAAAGGCATTGCGCCCGAATCGAACCAGCAATCGATCACTTCAGGGACGCGGGTCATCTTGCCGCCGCATTCGGGGCAACCCACGTCGAGCTCGTCTATGAACGGTTTGTGCAGGTCATAATCCTCGGGGAACTGTTCGCTTATCGAACGCAGTTCCGAGATATCCCCGATGCAGAACTTTTCATCGCACGAATCGCAGGTCCAGATATTAAGCGGCGTTCCCCAATACCGTTCCCTGCTGAGCGCCCAGTCCACATTTCCCTCAAGCCATTTCGCGAACCTGTTCTCACCTACTTCAGGCGGATACCATTGCACCTTTCTATTTGCTTCGATCAGCAGATCCTTATACGCTGTCGTCTTGATATACCAGGATCGGCGGGCATAATAGATCAGAGGCGAATCACACCGCCAGCAAAACGGGTATGAGTGGGTGATCTCTTCCGCTTTTGAAAGAATATTTCTATCTTTAAGATCTTCAATGATCTCCGGATCGCATTCTTTGATAAACCTTCCCGCCCACCGATCGATCTCTTCCGTGAATCTGCCCTCGAAATCGACAGGCTGAACAAAAGGAAGGTCCTCTTTCTGTCCTGTCCGGTAATCATCCTCGCCGAACGCGGGAGCCATATGAACGATCCCCGTGCCATCTGTCAGCGTTACGAAATCCGCCCCTATCACCCTGAACGCACCCTCTTCTTCACTGAACCACGGGAAACACGGCTCGTACCTCTTCCCTATAAGCTCTTCGCCTTTCATCTTCCCAAGGATCCTGTACTCACCGTCGAGGACGCGGAGAAGGGCTTCGGCAAATATAAGCACATCCCCCTTATATTCGACCCTCACATATTCATACTCCGGCCCAACGGCAAGAGCTACATTCGATATCAGCGTCCAGGGGGTAGTCGTCCAGACGAGAAAATACGCCTCCTCGTCGACGAGCTTCAGTTTGATAAAGATCGAAGGATCAGATACATCCTTGTACCCCTGAGAGACCTCGTGGCTCGACAGTGATGTTCCGCATCTTGGACAATAGGGAACGACCTTGTGCCCCTCGAACAGCATATCCTGATCCCAGAACTGTTTAAGGATCCACCAGACCGACTCGATATACTCGTTATCGCAGGTTATATATGGATGATCCAGATCGAGCCAATACCCCAGCTTGCGCGTAAATGTGTGCCATTCGTCAAGATATGTAAAGACGCTTTTGCGGCATTCCCGGTTGAATTCGGCTACGCCGTATTTTTCGATCTGATCCTTGCCATCGAGTCCCAGCCTGTGCTCCACCTCGATCTCGACAGGAAGCCCGTGAGTATCCCAGCCGGCTTTTCTGACGACTCTATGGCCCCGCATCGTCTGGAATCTGCAGACGATATCCTTGATCGTCCTCGCCATCGCGTGATGGACGCCCGGCCTGCCGTTCGCCGTCGGGGGCCCTTCATAGAAGACAAACGGTTTATCATCCGGCCTTTCATCGATACTGCGCTTGAAGATACCGTGCTCTTCCCAGTATTTCAGGAGCTCTTCCTCCATCGCTATCGCATCTCGTTGAGACGGCAGCTGTTCGTAGCTCCTCTGTTTTCCTTTATCAGACATCTTGCTTGCTTCCCCGGACAGCACGATCCGGCCAGACGGTAATCGGGTAAAAATTCCTGTGAGCTTCCTTTCCGCAGAGAGCTCTATACCCGGATCTGCAGAATGGAGATCAATACCTTATATACTATTGGTTCACGGATGTCAAGTATCACTGATGACTATGCTGAAAACCTCTAGATGCCGCGCAGAAACCGTTCAACCAGCCTGCAAAGCTGCGTCTCACCCTTTTTCGCCGCAGAGATGATCTCGCTGATATTCGCCGGTTCAAGGCAATCCGGCAGCGCCTCATCCGTTACTATCGATATCCCAAGCACTTTCATCCCCGTATGGACCGCCGCAATATCTTCCGGCACGACCGACATGCCGACGATATCCGCTCCTATCCTGCGCAGAAATCTGTATTCAGCCGCCGTCTCAAGGTTTGGCCCCGCGACAGCAGCGAGCACTCCCTTTTTCAGCGGGATCTTCAGATCAAGAGCGGCTTTTTCAAGCAGCGAGATATGCTTTCGACAATACGGCTGGCTCATATCTGGAAAACGCGGACCCAGCCTTTCGTCGTTCGGGCCGATAAGAGGGTTATCTCCCATAAGGTTTATGTGATCCGAAATCGCCACGATCGACCCTCGAGGAATCAGGGGGTTCATCGAGCCGACCGCCGATGTAAGGATCAAAGACCGTGCTCCCAGATCTTTCATTACCCGTATCGGAAAGGTGACCTGCTTCATCGAATATCCCTCGTAAAAATGGACCCTCCCCTCCATTGCGATGATATTCGTGCCGGCCAGTTTTCCAACGATCAGGTTTCCAGCGTGCAGCCCCTTGACGGTAGAGACTGGAAAGTGGGGGATCTCGTCGTATGGAATAACCTCTGCCTGCCGAATCTTCTTTGCCAGACCTCCCAGTCCGCTTCCCAATACGATCCCGACAGCCGGTTTCAGATCTATCATCTTCCTTATATATTTCGAGCTCTCTTTGATCTCCAGATACAGATCCGACACAGGTGCTCCTTTCGATCGTCGCGCGCCAACTTCCAGAACAAATCCGTTATACTCCCAAATGGGGGATGCGGGCAAGGTCTAATCGTTCTTTTCCGAATTAGGCAGCTCCAGAGGTAAACCCCTTTACCGATCTGCCGGGAATGATTACCTGCCCCTTAGAAAGAAGGCATCTCTGTTACGCCAGTGAGATAAAAAACAGGGGGGGCTGGAACCGCTCTCGGCATCCAACCCCTCCCGCGCGCTGTATCTTTGCACTCCCTGTTCAGGAGTTATTCTTCGTTATTGGTTATATTCGACAGGTTTTTCCTCAGTTCTTCCATCGACCAGGCGCTGCCCTCGTCTTCTTCGCCCGACTCATGATCCTGCCGTCCGTCAGCCGGCCGGGCCTCAGGGGCTGCCTGCTGCTGAGGATTCTGCATCTTCGGCTCTACATCCTTCGAACGCATCATTACCTCAGGTTCGACGCCGGCCCTGTTGTCAGCCCTGCTGTCAACCCGGGCAGGTCCCATCTCGGTCAATCCCGAAAGGGCATTCTCCACTTCGTCCTCTCTTCTGTCCTTGCGAGCCGGAGCCTCCCTGACAGCCTTTGGACTTTCACTCTCTGAGACCTCATAGCTGCTCCAGTCCTCTTTTTCATCCTCGACCTTGTAGGATTTCCAGTCATCCTCATGCTGGACCTCTTCCTGGTCGACCTCGTCAGGCTGAGTCTCAGGCTGCTCCTTCCGGATCTGGGCAGCCGGCTGTCCGCCTGCAACCTGTTCATTCTTTCCCTCTATCCTGTCCGTGCCTGAAGTTTTCGCACCGGAAGACAGACTCTTCCCCATTATCGTGTCCGTCAGATCGCGCCGGATCGCGCTCATATCTGATTCAGTTCTTTCTTCCTCGGCCTCTTCTCCAGTGACAGAGAACTGATCCGATTCGGAGTTTTCAGTTTCGGCTGGCCCTGTTTCCCGGGCATATTTCACCTCGGCCTGCGCGGAAGGCTGTTCAAGACCAAGATCCGGCTGTTCGACTGTTTCGCTCTCCTCGACTGCGGGCTGCCGCGGCCGAAGATCCGCCTCGGGGATATCCTCTGAAAGTGTTTCAGGCTTCGGCATTACCGGAAGAGGCATATCTTCCCTTTTCTTTTCCTCGTCCCATGTCACTTTCCCCTTCGGCTTATGCGCAAAATCCTCCGTTATCTTATCCCGGTTCATTCTGGGTCCCGCTTCTGCAGCACCTACATCCTTCTCGACCATCTTGCCGATCTCGTCGATCTCTTTGTCGACATTCGCAAAATCATCCTCGAACCCGTCGATGACCCTCTGATGGCTCTCCACAAGAGTCCTCAGCCTCGTTATATAATTATCTTTATGTTTCTTGAGTTCGAAGATCTCTCTTCTCAACTGCTGAGTATGGACTCTGATAGATTCCGAAGACCTGTCGGCATCGATCTGCGCTTCGCGCAATATAAGAGCTGCCTCCTTGCGGGCATTTTCTTTCGCTTCAGCGGTTATTCTTTCGGCGGTCAGAAGAGTATTGCGGAGATTTTTCTCTATATCCTTGAATTCCCTGAGGCGATCCTCGAGATTCACTATCATTTCGCGCAGTTTTTTATTGTCGGAAAGTACTGCTTCGTATTCATCTGCTACTGTGGTCAGAAACGCATAGACCTCATCGGCATCAAGGCCCCTCATCGTTTTTCGGAATTCCTGCTTTCTAATATCAAGCGGGGTGATTCTCATCTTACTGCCTCCTGGGTGGATAAAAATATTTTCGTCCTTAAAAATGCAATTTTCAGTCCAATGCCGGATTCAAGTATTAAAATCGCATCCTCTTGTCATAAATAAAGTTCGGCCCTGCAAACTGTCCGGCGATCCGCCTCGGCCCCAACAAAAAACCTGCCACAGGAGATGAATTGCGACTGATTTTCTGCCATTTCCATCTTTCTCTATCCTCCTCCTCTCGGCCCGAAGATCACCCTGCCCAGCCGAACGATCGTAGATCCTTCGGCGATCGCCGTCTCAAAGTCATCTGTCATACCCATCGAAAGGTGCCGCATCTCCACATTCTCGATATTCGCCCTGGAGATATCGGCGGCCAGTTCCCTAAGCGATCTGAACGACCGCCTGAGCAGATCGGTATCATCAACCCATGGACCGACTGTCATCAATCCTTTCAGCCGGATATTTTCGAGTACTGATATTTTCTCGCATAATTCCATCGTCACATCCGCCTCAAGCCCGAACTTGGTAGATTCTTCGCTGGTATTCACTTCCACAAGGATATCGGTCGACACCCCCCTCTGTTTTCCAGCCTGATCGATCCTCTCGGCAAGTTTGAATGAATCGACCGAATGCACAAGTTCGAACCGGCCGATCACTTTATTGACCTTGTTTGTCTGAAGATGTCCTATCAGGTGCCATCTACAGGGAATAGATATATCGTCGACTTTGCCGAGAAATTCCTGAACCCTGTTTTCTCCGACATCGATGATACCCGCCTCCAGAGCCTCTTTGACGACAGAAGCCGGATGGGTCTTTGTCACAGCCACAATAGTCACCGAAGAAGGGTCCCTGCCGGCTTTTACGGCAGCTTCCGCGACCCTGTCCCTGACAGCTCTGTAATTATCGGCTATCGACATATCCACACCCTGCACTGAATCAGCTTCACCACCGCGCAGAACTTTCGGCCTGCCAGATTCCTTTTTAAGCTTCCGCTTTCATACTCCTATGAGGACCAGATCCTCCTGCTCATCACCAGCGACGACGACCTCGCCGTCAAGGGTTATGAAGAGGTCTATCTCGCTTCTTGCGGCCATCTCTCCGTCGAGGTAGATGCCGGGTTCTATCGAGAAACAGATTCCGGGAACAAGCTGCCGCTCATCTTTCGTCTCCAGATTATCGATATGCACTCCATTGCCGTGGACCTCTTCACCGATCGAATGTCCTGTCCGGTGTATGAAATAGTCCCCGTACCCGGCTTCCTTTACTACGTTGCGGCAAGCATCATCGACTTCCCAGCCATAACACGGCCTTTTATCGGCGAAACATTTCCTTACAAATTCGACCGCGGCTTTTCTTGCGTCGCGTACAGTATTGAAGATCTCTACATATTTGGCAGGAGGGTCCTCGCCTATGAAGCCGCACCATGTAATGTCATAATATATCGAACCGGGAGCCTTGAGTTTTCCCCAAAGATCGATAAGAACGGTATCGCCTTTCTTGAATTCGTACGACCCTTCTTCCTGCGGCTCGAAATGCGGATTTGCCGGATGATCGTTCGCTCCGACGATCGGTATATCGTGGCCGGGATCGATCCCCTCCTCTTCGAACCGCCTGAGGATCAGCTGCGCGATATCGTGTTCAGTGACCTTGCGCCCTTCTTTTACCGCCTTGCCGATCTCGGCAAAAGCCTCGTTCTTGATCCCCTGGATGATATCACACGCTTTCAGGTGGCTCTGGTAACCGTGCTCGTCGATTATTGCCTCGAAAAGCTGTACCAGGTCTGATGAAGAAACGACTTCATGGCCAAAACTTCTAATCAATTCGATCGTCCCTGCATCGACTATCGAAGTGTACGGAATATTGTTCAGCGGAGAATACTGCATCGCGATCGACTTGGGAGAACCGAGGATCTCTTTCAGTTTCTCGTGAAGTTCTTTCCAGGGGTGGTAGTACACCTTTTTGCCGGGAAGAGCATCGAGTTTGGACATCTCGACCCGGTGCACGAGCCTTACCGGCTCCCCCTTGGACGGAATGAAGTAAAACCACCTCCTGGAGGTCATCTTTTCAAAATCGAGTCCGAGTATCCTGTAGGCAAGATGGTCGCGGTTGTGAAAATCATAGAAGAGCCAGCCATCGACACCCTTATCTTTAAGAGCTGTCTGAATTGCGTTTAGATCCATTATCAGTTCCTCCAAATCATCTGGGATATCCCGCAAGGTCTTTTTGGACTGAAGTCACGCTATCACGGCATCCTTATCCCTGTCAAGAAACCGGTTGTAACAAACAAATTGAAATGTAAGGTGATTTGAATATAATCTTCGATACGAATATTCTCTCCGGACGATGAAGGGGATCGACGAACGATCCTCTCAAGATGAAAGGGATCCATGAACGATCCTCTCGACGACAGGATTCTCGAACTCCTCGCATGCCCGCTCGACGGCGGCAGGCTGGTATACAGCTCTGAAAACCTGAAATGCACTCACTGCCACAGCATCTATGAGATCCGCGGAGGCATTCCTCTTCTTTACCCGGACGATATCGATATGAAGCACCTTGAAGAAGAGGAAAAGCTTGGCAGCCTGATGGAGGATCCGCCCGCTTTGCCGAAGGAAAGGTCATATCAGCAGCAGTGGGAACTCTCCAAGCAGGAATTCTGGTCATTTGTAGAAGAGAAGACCAGAGGAGGCGGCTATACGATCCTTAACGCGGGCTGCGGGATCGACAGGCGTTTTCTTGAACTGGGCGATAAAAACACGGCCGTTGCTTTCGATCTCACCCACAGCCTTTTATCTTCTCTAAGATCGAATTACGGCTCACCCCATAATATTGCCGGCGATGTCCACAGGCTTCCGTTCAGGCACGAATCATTCGACTGCCTTTGCTGCATCGATCTCCTGCACCACGAAACAGAAGATCTCCGCCTGATACTCCGGTCGTTTTATGATACCCTGAGGCCCGGGGGAAAGCTTTTCCTGGAAGATGTAAACGCCTGGGGTGTTTTCCAGTTCTGGAAATCGATCTTCCTGCCGAGATCGGCTCACCGAAAGCTGAGATCGTCCTATCACCGGCTGAAGAGATCGGGCATCCAGCCTGCCGGATACGAATTCCCGACATCGGTATGGAAAGTCAAAAGGGCCCTCGAAGAAGTCGGATTCAGGATGATCGAAACGGTCCCTCTGGAATCATACCCTCTCAGGAATTCTTTCCTGAAAAGGATCTACAGGTCTATAGCTGCAATAGACCGGGTCAGAAGATATCACAATTTCCATTATTTTCTTTTTGCGGAAAAACCGTGACCGGTAATGCAGAAATAAGATCTACGACACGAAGAGGATCGCTATTGCTCCTGCAAGGAATCCGACGAGTATATTGATCGCCTTTATCATGATAAAGGCTTTTCGCGAGTGCGCCAGCAATGGAAGCATCCCGTGGCCGTCCTGTACGATCGAATTGGCGAGCAGTACGCTGAACGGTATCATCCCCTGGGCGAAAAGCGTCACAAAGACCAGATGAGGGCCGGACTGCGGTATCAGGCCGATCAGGCACGCGGCTGCAAGTACCAGCCATTTTCCTCCGCCGGTGACAGACTCAATATCAAGATGAAGATATTCAGTGATTATATGCAGAAAAGCGAGAGCGCCGAAGGTCCATAGGAAAATCTTTATAAGATGTTCTTTCGCGACATGTTCCCAGAGGTGTTCTTCGAGAAAATGATCCGGGACCGTAGCAACTATAAATAAGGCGACAGCCGTCGAAAAAAGCATCGTCAACCTTACCCATCCCCATCTGTTTTCTGAATGATGATCATCGATATGGGCGCCGCCTGCCATATCCCCCTCGACATGTTCGACTATCTCTGCCGTTGTAACGGGATGGCCGTGACCCTTATCTTCGATCTGTCCTGTTAATATTGCGATCATCAGTCCAGCTATGACGATAGCGAGGACCCCTCTCGCGACAGAACAGCGTTTCCACTGGCTTATGATCTTTCCTTTTAAATTGAAATCACTTTCATGATCATCATGAAGGACGAGCCCTTCACAGCAGAATATTTTTGCGCCTTTGATCCTGTGGGTTATCAGATCTGTAAGAGCTCCCGCGAGGATCCCGACGGCAAACAATATCCCGAAAAGGATCAAAGCCTCTTTCGGGATCATCGCCAGCATGACGAAAGCCTCATCGCCGCTGGTGGCGATCATTGCCGCCACGATAGCACCAAAACCTATTACCCTGTGAGAAAACATCGCTACGACGGCAAATACTCCGAGACATCCGGGAATGGCACCGAGAAAAGCAGCGATTATATACTGCCCGAAAAGGTTTTTGGCAAGTTTACCCTGCCACACCCCGCGAGTAAGGACATTTATATATTCGATCACCAGCATCATGACGAAGACGAAGCCGGTGATCATTACCGTATGTCTCAGAACATCTATCATTGCGGAAAAAGGATAGCATCGGGTCCCAAAGATGACAACAGCAATATCAGTCCGGCTCCTGTTTCAATATCGATTGAACTTATCGGTCATTTACGGTACGATCCGAAAAAGGCGATCTCTTGCATAAGGAGGAAATAACGATGAAACGGCTTATGATGCTCGGATGCATCGGTATTCTTGCGGTATCGACCGGATGTTCGACGATAAGAGTCGAAACAGATTTTGATCCGGATGCCGATTTCGCGTCGCTGAAGACATACAAATGGATCGAGCACACGAAAAAGACCGACAGTGAGATGATGAAAGACCCTTTGATCAGGACCCATGTAATAAACGCCGTGGAAAACGAGATGGATGCCAAAGGGTATTTCAAGGCGGTAAATGAAAACCCTGATTTTCTTATAGCTTTCTACGCCGGATCGAGAAAAAAAGTCGATGTGACGCATTACCATTACAGATACGGCAGATGGGGACGGCTGAGGGGACGCGATATAAGCGTCCGCAAATACAAGGAAGGGACTCTTATAGTCGATATCATAGATGCCCGGACAAAACAGCTTGCGTGGAGGGGATGGGCGGTAAGCGTGCTGCATGGAAGAGAAAATGCGGCGGAGGATATCCAGGCATCTGTAAAAAAGATGCTTCATAGATATCCGCCCGAATAGCGTTGGACAGCAGAAGAGAGGACGAAAGGATGGAGTTGTCAGGATCCTTCGTGCAGCCTGCCCCTCTTTACAGTCCCTGAACCGAACATCCGGGTGATATCGTCGACCGCCTTATCGACCCGGTCCCACCTTTCCTCTTCAGCGCTTTTTTCTCCGAAGAGAGAATATTGGCTGCATCCTGCCAGAGGCTCAAGATTGGAAACGCCTACACCGATCAGCCTTTTTTTTGTATCAAGCCGGCAGGAAACGAGCAGTTTACGAGCTTCAGTAAATATTATTTTTCCCTGACAGGCGGGACGATCGAGAGTCCTGCTTCTTGTGATCTGTTTATGTTCGAAATCCTTAAGCTTCAGGGTGATCGTTCGTCCGCGAAAATCATTTTCCCTCAGGCGTCTTCCCACCTTCTCTGAAAGAGCAAGAAGATGCTTTTCAAGGACCTGAAAATCAGCGGTATCTTCCCCTAGAGTCAATTCATTGCTTATCGATTTAGGCTGCGAATACGGGATCACCGGGGAGGCGATATTTCCTTCGGCAATTTCGACGAGGCGGGAACCGAACTTTCCGAACGAAGCCGAGATATACTCGGGCGAGAGGCTCCTTATCTCTCCAAGAAATTTTATCCCTATCTTTCTTAGCTGTTCTTCGCCCTTTTTTCCGACCCCTGGTACCTTCCCTATCGGCAAAAGATCGAGGAACTCCCGGACTTTTAGCGGAGGGATCACCGTCATTCCATCGGGTTTATCGATATCAGAAGCGATCTTTGCAACGAGTTTGCTGGTCGAAAGCCCCACAGAAGAGGTCAATCCTGTATTCTTCCATATTTCCTCCCTGATAGCAGCAATCGTCCTCTCAGGTCTTCCCAGCAGCCTCCCCGTTCCTGTCAGGTCGATAAACGCCTCATCGATCGAGACCTGTTCTACTAGAGGAGAAAACCTGTTGAGCAATCTGATCACGACCCGGGAGATCTCAAGGTAGCGCTTCATCCTGCCGGGACGAATTATCAGGCTGCTGCATCGTTTTCTGGCCTGAAATATAGGCATCGCAGAATGGATCCCGTATTCTCTGGCCTTGTAGCTGGCGGCCGCAACGACTCCCCGGTCGGAATCTACCCCGACGATTACCGGCTTATCCTTCAGTTCAGGAAAATCCAGGATCTCGACCGAGGCAAAAAAAGCATCCATATCTATATGGGCGATAGCTCTATCGTTCGGCCCCCACTCTCCTTCTCCCGCTGGATATTTTGCCTGGCCGCTCAAGGATCTCACCCTTTCTACGCACCCATGGGACCATATTTATCTGTTCTTTATTACTCCGGTGAACTTACAGGAAGTGTATTCCGAATATATGCGTAAGGCAATAATAGACCCCCACCAGTATGAAGATTATTCCGGTGGCGAAGCGGGCCCACTTCTCGAACGGGACGATCCTGTCGTATGCGTCACCGACACGTTTCGCGCCGAGGGCGATCAGGATGGCGAAGAGAAGCACAGGCAGACCGGTTGCCGCGCCGTATACGGCGGGAAGGATCACTCCCGATCTGTACTGCAGGGCGAGGGGAAGAAGGCTCCCGAAAAAGAGGGCCGCCGAGACGGGGCAGAAGGAAAGAGCAAATAGAACACCGAGAAGGAGCGATCCCCACATACCCATCGCATCTACCCGTTTCTGCATTTTCCCGCTTGCTCCAGAGCCGGCAACGTTGAGATGAATAAGTTCGACGAGAACCATACCGACAACGATCAGAAGAGGCCCCAGGATCCTGTTCATCTGTTTCTGCAGGATATTTGAGATATGCGGGGCGGACAAAAGGCTGGAAACCAGGAGCACGCCGAGCACAAGATACGCCAGCATCCGTCCCGCCGTGTATAGCAGACCCGCGATTAATACCTTTGCCGGACTTCCCACCCTGCGTCCTGCAAATGAGATAGCCGCGATGTTAGTAGCGAGCGGGCATGGGCTGATCGAGGTAAGTATCCCCAGCCAGAAAGCTGAAGCGATGCCAAAAAGAATACCTGTCATTTTTCTGCAGCCTCGAAAAATTCCCTGGTCTCATTCTGTATGTAGGCCAGGAAGTTTTCCCTGTCTTCATGGACCAGTTCCCAGACACGATCGAGCTTCTTTATCCCCTGGCGCTCTCCGCCTGTGATCCGTTCCAGGACTACCGAACGGGTGGCAAGTTGGAACTCCTCGATGTAGTGCTCATTAACCGGATCTTCGACATTTACCGCGCGCCACTCAAGCCTTCCTTCCCTCAATTCATCAGCAAACCCCGTCTCGATAGCTTCCTTTGAGAGGGCTTCTATCTTGCGGCATGTAGCGCAGCGCTGATTCCCGTGGAAATAGTAGGCCACGACTCCGGTAAAAACCTGTGACTTACCGGAAGAAGCGCCGCTCGTCCCGTTCGATTCCTCCCCATCTGAATAAGAATCTCCATAGGAACTGACCGTCTTCTGCTCCGGCTTGCCGCCTCTCTCCCCGACCATGAGGTATCCTACGCTCACAGCGACGAACAGAAGCAGGAGCAGTGTGATTATCTTACTGGCTTTCATCAGCAGCAACCCCCGGGTTTTGTGTTCCCATCTTCAAGGATTTTCCTGATCTCGTCGACCGATATCACCTTTCCCACGGATTTGACTTCGCCGTCGATCACAAGCGCCGGGGTCATCATTACCCCGTACTTTATGATCTCGTTTATATCCGTTATCTTATCAAGCTCATATTCAATTCCCAAACTCCCGGCAGCGGCCTCCGCATGCTCTGCCAGTTTCTTGCATTTTGGGCATCCGGTGCCCAGAATCTCGATCTTCTTCATAATGATCTCCTACCCGAAAAGAATTCCATAGATGATCCCCGTGATCGTGGACATGACGACAACAAGCGCTACGAAGACCACAGTTTTCTTCGTTCCCATCACGCTGCGGATCACAAGCATATTTGGAAGGCTTAGAGCAGGGCCCGCGAGGAGCAGCGCCAGTGCCGGCCCCTTGCCCATTCCGCTTCCGATCAGCCCCTGCAGGATCGGTACTTCGGTAAGAGTCGCGAAATACATAAACGCTCCCGCCAGAGAGGCAAAAAAATTGGCAAAAAGAGAATTTCCCCCTACTGCACCGGCTATCCATTCCGAAGGGATCAGGCCCTCATGGCCCGGGCGTCCAAGAAGCAGCCCCGCCACAAGCACTCCTGCAAGAAGAAGCGGCATGATCTGCAGTGAAAAACCCCACGTTGAGCTGAACCACTCTCCGCTCTCTCCCTTATCGGTGCTTGCGGCCCAGGAAAGTCCCACGACGGCAACAGCGAACGGCACAATCGGCTCATGACGGAAAAATAAGGCAAAGAGAGATGTCGCAAGCGCAGTCAGAACGACCTTGGTCCACGATAACCTGATCCAGAATATCAGGACGATGCCGAGAGACGTGGCGAAGAACGATGTAATTATCCATTTGGCGGAATAGACCATGTACCAGATCCCGGCAGACTCACCCGGCCTGCCCCAGTTGGCAAAAACCAGCACGCCGGTCAGGGCGGCAAAGAAAACGGCGTTCTGCCACAGAGGCCTGGAGACTTCAGGAGCCGGCATCTCTGCCTGTGCAGCGGCTTTTTCCATCTCTTCCCTGCGGAAGATAAAATGCATCGCAAGCCCTATGACGACCGAAAAGACAATAGACCCCACCGCACGGGCCACTCCCATCTCAAGTCCCAGGACTCGAGCCGTCAGGACGATCGCAAGAACATTTATGGCCGGTCCTGAATATAGAAAAGCGCAGGCCGGCCCGAGTCCCGCTCCCATCCGGTAGATCCCCGCGAAAAGCGGTAGCACCGTACATGAACAGACGGCGAGGATAGTTCCCGACACCGAGGCGACACCGTATGCAAGGATCTTGTTCGCTCTCGCCCCGAGGTATTTCATTATCGAAGACTGGCTGACGAAGACAGCGATCGCACCGGCTATGAAGAACGCCGGGATGAGGCAGAGGAGTACATGCTCGCGCGCATACCAGCGGACAAGGTAGAATGCCTCCTGGAAAGCGTTCCATGGTCTCGCCCAATCCCGCAGGTATTCCAGAGGGAGATAGAAGCACGCCAGGAATCCGACCACCAGGATCGCGAGTTTTTTCCATTCATTCTTCCAGATCATTCAGTCACCGCCTCGCATTTATTCCGGAAAACGGGTATTCCGCAAAACCGGCATCTTCCTGTGATAACCAGCTTATTCGGCCAAAGCAGCCTGTTCGGCGGCATTTGCCCTTATGACCGATTCGACGCACGAGAAAAAATTGAGCACGCACGGGACACGAAGGGTGTAGAAGACCTGCGCGCCGCGTTTTTCGTCGGCAACGATACCGACGCCCTTGAGGACCGAAAGGTGTTTGGAGATCGTAGAGACATCGACCCCTACCATTTCAGTCAACTCCTGGACACACCGCTCTCCTTTTGAAAGTTCATCGACCATAAAGAGCCTCGTCGGATGAGACATCGACTTGATGATCCCTGCTCTTGCCTCGTAACGTGCTTTGATCTTCGGATCCATTCCCCGTCCTTTCACTATCTTTATTGGTTAATTTACCAAATCGCCAAGGATGCGTCAAATATAAAATACAGATATTTTCAGTGTCATCTCACTTTCTCTGGTCAGATAATCATAGATCCGGTATTAAACCGGCCTGATCGGCGGTCAAAAGATCTCAGAGGGGATCGAAGTATCACCGGGAGCCGGATCAAGATGCATCCTCAGCCAGAGTTCGAGCGTGACTGGAGCCCATACGTCGGCCCATGGCAGAGAAGACGGGTCTTTCCTGAATCTCTCGTAAAGGGGCCACAGCGCGTCATAATCAAATATCCCGCGCTTTTCAACTGCTTCCCTCGAAATCACCTTTTCTATCATAGGCCATAGGCCTCCGGCAACCCATCCCCCGAAAGGGGGCTTAAAAGCTTTTTTGCCCAGATCGGCGCATTCATCCGAAACGAAAGCTCTGCAGTTTTCCCTTACGAGGAATTTATTCTGGCCGTTGCGGTATTTCAGGTCGTACGACACGCTGAGCGCGAAATCCGTAAGATCCTGATCCAGATAGGGAAATCTCATCAACACATTGTTGAAAGCTGCGGCACTTTCGAATTTCGGCACGGCGTTGAAAGTCAGGCCCTTGCTGAGAAATACCCGGTTGTTTATATCATGGGGGTCAGATACGGGGCAGTCCCTGTATACAGACCTGTAGCCGTCGGCGGCGATCTGCCATCCGCTCTTGTCGATCCTCTTCGAAAACAGCTTCTTTATCTGGTCGGGATAGAGGCCAGTGCTGTACCACCTGAAATGACCTCTCTTGTACATGAAGTAGTAATAAAGGATACTGACCGCCCTTCGATGCTTCCCGGCCTCCCACTTTGATCCGGAATTCCGAAGGATCATGCAGATAAAGTCATAGATATTCTCACGAGACCGTTCAGACAGCGGTCTGAATGGAGAGAAGACTTTCTCCAGAATATTTATATATGGCAGATACCACAGAGGCTCCAGGGTGGGTTCCACTCCGAGGCCTGTATATGCGACAGTCACATCATGAGCATGGGCCTCCCTGGTCCCCAAAAACCCGTGTAAGAGTGCTACCCCCGGAGTCCCATAGGTCCAGACCAGATCTGGCAGGCTTTCCATGAGCGACTCGGCAGAGATACTTATCTCGGCATGTTTCGTTCCGAAACGCTCTGAGAGGGCTCTCGAATACTCAAGATCCTCTTCTCCCATCCCGTCGATCAAAGAGAAGGTGCTTATCTTTCTGTCGGTGATATGCTTCATCATCGCCAGGATAAGACTGGAATCAGTCCCTCCGCTGTAGAGAATCCCCGGACTCGAAGAATCCTTCGGCAGTCTTTTCGCTATCGCCTCCAGGAGCAGATCACGGTACTTCCTGACGGCATATTCTGGATCATCGATCTTCTCGGGGAAATACGGGGGAGTCCAGTATCTGCCGGTCTCCACCCTCCCCGCCCTCCATTCGAGCCACCCTCCGTTCACCACTGACTTGACAGATTTGACCGGAGTATCGGGCAGGATAAATGCCTTTTCATATAGATAATGCGAAACAGCCTCGAAATCTATCTCCCTCGGAACATTCCCGTTCCTGAGGATCCCCCTTACAGCTGATGCTATCGTGAGCGTCCCCTCCGGGCTGATATTGTAGTAAAGGGGTTTTTCACCGAAAAAATCACGCGCGGCGAAAAGGACGGAATCTTTACTGTCCCAGACAATGAAACTGAAGGTCCCCCTGAACTTCTCGAGGCAATCCTTTCCAGATTTTAGGTAGGCCTCAAGTATTACCAGTTCATCGATATCCCTGCAGCCGAGTTCTGCGGAAAGTTCAGCAGTGTTGTAAAGCTCGCCGTCGAGCAGGATCGTCAGGCCTGTCTCCTGCTGCGTGAATATTCCTCCCTCATGGTCCGCCGGGCTCCTGTCATAGAGCTGAAGATTCTGCCCGAGGCAGGCGTTACCGATCGTCCTGAGTTTTGTCCCGAGGCTCCCACTGAAGGAGATCACTTCGACCATCCTTCTGACGACTTCTTCGGCACCTTCAAATCTGTCAATACCGGCGATCGCCGCAATAGCGCTCATCAGGTCATTCACTCCCGGCTTAAATCTGAAACTGACTCCAAGTGTCAGATTGTAGCATAAGTTAGCTGGAATCTGGTATCTAAATTGACGGCCTTGCAGTAAAACACCGCACGGATTGCCTTAGTCGGGCGGTCCTTGAAGCGCTTTTAGTGCCTGCAGCCCGCATCGATAAAGACTGTGGAAAAGCGGATCGCCGTAGATCTTTGCGCGCTCCGGATCCAGTAACATTTTTCGGAATCGGGACGTATTAATAGTGGTGGAGGGAACGACGACCTACCGCAAAACAGTCTCAAAGCCCGCGCTCCTCGTAACTCCTTGATAATAAACGCCGAAGTCATCTC
>JAFGBF010000019.1 GCA_016933255.1 Candidatus Krumholzibacteriota bacterium | reverse complement strand
TGTCATGGTGAAACAACAGCAGCACGATTACGGCAGTATCATCATCGGTGGGCATGACGACATCAGTGAAGTTATGACTTCGGTCGAAGCGGCAGAGTATCTTAAGATGCATGTCAAAACGGTTTGCCGCCTTGCAAAGGAAAAGAAGATTCCGGCCAAAAAGGTCGGGAGTGAATGGCGTTTTCTGAGAAGTGTCCTTGATAGATGGCTGTCTCAGGAAGAAGTTACCAGCATAATGGAGTAGGACAAGGCGGGCATGAGCAAATCGATGCGGAAGACACAGTTTGAGAGGATCGAAAAAGGCAGTTCCGATTCGGCGGTATTTCAGATTTCTGGAAAACTGGGATTCCATCAGAATGGCAAGGTTGAACTCCTTCTCGAAGAATGCAGGAAAAGGGGATTCAATACTGTTATTTTCGACTTTTCCGATCTATTATCCCTCGGGGGTGGAGTGGCAAAGATCTTAAGGAACTTTGTCAATACCTCGGGGGAGAGTGGAAAGGCTGTAAAATTTGTCATAACCAACGGTGTTATACTTGATTTTCTGAAAGATGATGATGTCACGATAGATGTCTATAAGACCCTGGATGACGCTTTGAGCGGTACTGCCGGATCTTCCGGTCCGGAGAGCCCGAAGATCCTGAATGAAGCCGTTGAAACAGGTCAATCGCAGGATTCAAGTGAAGAAAATGAAAGAGCAGTCTCCGATACGCAGGATACCGCTGCAGCCGAAAATGAGATATCAGATAAACCTGAAAATTCGTCCGCGGACGTCATAATGATGCCTTACGATGGAGATTCCGGCACCGAAAGCGCTGAAGAAAATGAAGACGGCAGCATATTAACTGAAATATTCAATCCCCAAAGTACAGATACTCATCCTTCCAGCACTGAAAAACCGGCCCCTTCGGCCGGGCTGGAAGATAAGATGAATGTCGATAATATTCTCGATTCAGGAGGATTGAATAAAAAGCTGAAACGCAGGATCCTCGAACTCAAGACTCTTTTTTCTATCAGTGCCGATTTCAACGCGATAAAAGACAGAAACAGGCTGATGGAAATATTCCTGTTAACGTCGATTGCCCAGGGCGGAGTGGAATCAGCTGTTTTCTTCGAAAAAACAGATGAATTGTTCGAACCGGTCATGTTTAAGGGAGTCAAGGAATCCTCTCTCAAGGTCTTCAGCCTCTCTGATATTGAGATTAAAAAGATCACGGGTAATCACGACCTTATCCAGATTGACTCCGGTTCATTCAATGATGAGACAGCAGGAGGGTTGAAGGAGGCCGGGCTTGAGTATTTCTATCCTTTTAACGTAAAAGACGGATTGGCGGGATTTGTCTTCCTCGGCAAGAGGATAACCGGAAGAGGGATGCAGAAGGAAGACTTCGAGTTCATGAAGATCCTGATAAATATCGCCCAGAGTGCTTTCCAGAACGCGATCATGCACGAACGCGAACATCAAAGGACGTTGGGGATAGTTAAAACACTTATATCTTTGATAGAAGAAAATACATTGCTGAGCGGCACTTCCGAATTTGTTTCGCGATATGTCGGTATGGTGGCAAAAGATATCAATTATCCGGAAGAACATTTCAATGATCTGATCTACGGGACAGTCCTGAGAGATATGGGAATGATCAAGGTGAGCGATCTGATCGTAAGAAGTCCCCGGGAACTGAACAGGGATGAATGGAATGTCATAAACAGGCATCCGGAAGACGGTGCTGAGATGCTCCGCAGGATGAAATTCAACGATCATGTAGTCAATATGGTATTGAGTCATCATGAGAGATTCAACGGGGAGGGATATCCGAGAGGACTGAGAGGAAAAGAGATTCCTCTCGGCGCAAGGATAATATCTGTAGTTGAGAGCTACTCCGCAATGATCCATGAGCGGCCCAACAGGCCTGCGCTGTCTGAAAAGGAAGCGTTGCAGACATTGAAAGAAAATTACGGACTTCGGTATGACAGAGAGATTGTAAAGAGGTTTGTCGCAATTATGGAAAAAGAGATCGCCAGATCGGTAAAACCGGCGACTATAGTCAGCTAAAGGATGTAACTGTTTTGAGCAAGAGCATTCTCGTCGTCGATGATGATCCTGATGTCATCGAGATAATATCAGAGACACTGAAGAACGAGGGATATCTCACTGAATCAGCAACTGATGGTGATGAAGCCCTCAGAAAATACGATATATTCAATCCGGATCTGGTCATACTTGACGTGAGTCTTCCCAGTAAAGATGGTTTTGCCGTTTGTGACGAGATCAGATCCAGAGATATCAACAATGACGTTCCGGTCATATTGATCTCGGGAAATTCCGTCTCCGATACCATGCTCGAAGGGTTCAAGTCGGGAGCGCAGGATTATATCAAGAAACCATTTTCCCTGAACGAAGTTCTGGCAAAGATCGGTAATTTTCTCGAACAGGCCGACGGGAGAAAGAACCTCAGGGAACAAAAAGAGATCCTGGAAGATGAGCTTCATAAGGGGCAGGAAGACTACAAGCGCGTAAACCGGAAATTGAAAAAAATAATCCTGGATATGCGCACTCTTTTCGATCTGAGCCATGATTTAAACAGTCTGCATGACCCGGAAGAGCTTTACCATGTCTTTTTTCTCACGATAATAGGACAGCTTGGCGTCGAATCTCTTGGCCTCTTCCACATAGAGGACGAAGAGGATGACTTCCTGAGTTTCGCCGGCGGCAAGCGCGTACAGGAAGGTGTCCTTAAGACTATCAGGCTTTTCAGGAATACCGGACTTGCGAAATATCTTGTTGATAACTCCGGTGTTCTTGAACTTAAATCCAGCGGTCTTTCCGGTGATGTCGCGCAGGAAGCCGTGTTTATGAAGAATCTCGGCTTTGAATACTGTTTTCCTCTGATCATAAAGGGTAAACTGATCGGATTGTTTTTTATTGGAGGAAAGATAAACAAACAGGCGTACACGAAAAACGATTTTGAAATATTCAAATCGATATGCAACTCTGCCACTACCGGGATTCAAAACTCAAGATTGTACACCGAGCTTCAAAATACATATCTCTCTACGATAAAGGTCCTTGTATCTACGATCGAGGCAAAAGACGCAAATACCAGGGGACATACCGACAGGGTCGCGAATTACGCGAGACTTATTGCCGATGAGATGGGGATTGAAAAGGAACAGAAGGATATCATCAGTTTTGGTGCTGCGCTGCATGATATCGGTAAACTGGGAGTATATGAAAACATCCTGAACAAACCGAGCGAGTTGACAGAGAAGGAGTGGAAGATCGTGAGAAGCCACCCTGAGGTCGGGGCAAATATAATAAAGAACCTGAAATTTCTAGAAAAGGCGACCGATCTTGTCAGGCACCACCATGAGCGTCTTGATGGCGGAGGATACCCGGACGGGTTGAAGGGTGACGAGATATCATTAGGAGCAAGGATCGTTTCAGTAGCAGACAGCTTCGATGCCATGACGACTAACCGGCCCTACCGAGAAGCTCTCAGTTTCCCCGAGGCATTTGAGCAGCTCAGGATGCTGGATACGAAATTCGATCAGGATATCGTAGAAAACCTTGCAAGGTTGTATGACAAAAAACTGATCAGGGAGTAAATACAGGTTCCGGTGTCAATCTGAATGCCTGGTGATAAAAGGGTCCGATCCCTTTATTTTTTTTGCCTGTTACAGGCTTTCGACCATTTATGCCGGAAATCTTCTTTGCTGCTGTTCGGCATCAAGTCATTGATGTCACCTGACAATTATATCCCTATCTCCCTTCATCTAAAGAGGATTCCGACTTCCGGCTTCTTTTTTGCCGGCAGGCATCTGGATTGCTTTTAACCGCCTCGTTACCGGGTTTTGGTAAAAAGAACAGTGTTTGTCATCTGTAGTGACTGGAATGGGGAGTGTCGACCCCCAAAGTGATGAGGATGTGCGGGGTGAACGGGGTCGTCACTCTTTTTATTCCAGTTATAATATCTCATAAAAGGTCATTTAAGAGAGTCGATCTGCGCTGATAAGTCTCAGACTTGCAGGGTCATGTGGTTGGAACGGGTTCCTCGCCCTTTACGCTTACTTTTTCCACAAGTTCGTTTCGAAGGGCGTTAATATCAAGTTTTCGCTTGAGCTTGCCGCCTCTCGCAATAGAGATCATGCTTGTCTCTTCACTGACTATGATAGTAATAGCATCGGTCTCTTCTGAAAGCCCCAGGCCTGCTCTGTGCCTTGTCCCAAGTGATTTGGCAAGCCGGGGATTCTGCGAGAGGGGCAGGATACAGCCCGCAGCGACTACCCGGTTTTTTTCAATGATAACTGCTCCGTCATGAAGGGGGCCGGGCGGTGTGAAAATCGTCACGAGAAGTTCGCTGGTCACTTTCGAGTCCAGCGTAGTTCCCGTTTCGACATAGTTTCTCAATCCGACATCCTGTTCGAGGACGATTATCGCGCCAAGTCCCTTTTGAGTGAGCTGGCTGCAGGCCTTCACTATTTCGCTGACCGTTCCTGACTCTTCCACCTTGAAAAATACACCCAGTATCCGGTTCTGTCCCAGCTGTGTCAGAGCCTTTCGCAGTTCAGGCTGAAATAGGATGACAAACGCGATCACCCAAACGGTCTTCAAACTGCTCAAGATCCAGTTCAGAGCATTCAGGTTCAGCCATTGGGCTACAAAGGAGAGAATGATCAGCAGAAAGAGTCCGATAAACATCTGTGTAGCCCGGGATCCCTTGAACAGCAGAAAGAGCCTGTAAAAGAGAAAGGCCACTATTATGATGTCAAGAATATCTATTGTAAGGTTGAAATGAAAAGGGTTCAAATTCAGGCCCCCCTCTTTTCTATTGCATTCCAGACTTTAATGAAATCCGAGCCCTCTTTTATATCGTGCATCCTGAGAATCTGAATATCAGCGGCAAGGCACCTTCCGAGAACAGCAAGTCCGCCCTGGACCCTGTCCTGCTCGCTGCGCCCGGTTATCATTCCGAGAAACGATTTTCTGGAATACCCGATCATTACCGGAAATCCAAGGGTATGAAAATCCGCAGCCTGGCCGATGATATCAAGGTTGTCGTTCAATCTTTTCCCGAAACCTATTCCCGGGTCAATGATTATTTTTTCTTTTTCGACTCCTGCAGATATGATCCTCTTTGTATTTTCGTCAAGCCAGTCGATTATTTCATGGACCGTATCGGAATATTCAGGATCATCCTGCATGATTTCGGGTGTTCCCTGCATATGCATGACAACGATTGCCGCCCCGGACCGTATAGCCACATCTGTCATACCGGGATCGTGCCTCAGTCCGCTTATGTCGTTTATAATCGTTGCCCCGGAGCCGACCGCGGCCTCGGCAACCGAGGCTTTTCTGGTGTCGATGGAGATCGGGATATCGATTTTTTTCGCGATCTTTTCAAGAACCGGTATTACGCGGGCGAGTTCAGTCTCTTTTTCCAGTTCTTTCGCTCCGGGCCGGCTTGATTCGCCGCCGAGATCGATGATCGAGGCTCCTTCCTCTACCATCTGTTCGGCTCTGTCGAGCGCCGCGGAAGGGTCTGTGTAGAGGCCGCCGTCACTGAAACTGTCAGGTGTCAGATTCAGGATTCCCATCATGATCGGCCCCTTTGACAGATCAATGATACCGGATGCAAGAGGGATCGATTGCCGATATGCCTTTCTCAGGGCAGCAAGGCGGAATACTTCTTCTCCAAGTTCTTCGAGCCTGAACGGCTGTCCTTTTAGTTTATCCCGCAGTCTGAAAAATCTTGCCTTGTCAGCTATCAGATAGACAGTGGAAGATTCCGGACTGCCGGAAATGACGTCTTTGTGCACTGCTGCGTCACCGCCGATAGAAAGAAGCTGCTGTTTGATGATATTGGCTGCCTGAGCAGAGACATCGTCAACGCGTATCGCGAAGACACCGGCCTTATCGGCCATTATCTCTATACCGTCATCAGCGACACCGGCAGCTTGAAGATGACGTTTCAGCGTATTCCTGTTCCCGGCGGAGATCAAACGTAGATTATATCTCATCAGATTGAATTACTGCTTTTAGCCCTCCTGATCATATCCCCGATCTGACCTCTCTTCAGGATCACCTTCTGAAGGGGATACGTGATCATGGAGTTCTTCGGCTGACGGGCCTTTATCCTCCGGAACAACCGGGTCAGCCGCGGGTTTTTTTCTTATGGGAGGCAGAGTGCCTTTGTTTATAAGGATCTTGATCTCTTCGCCGTCCAGCGACTCTCTTTCAAGAAGTGCTTCGGCTATCCTGTGGAGCTCTTCCTCATGTTCCGTGATAATTTTTGTGGCATCGGCATGACATTGAGTGATGATCTTCTTTATTTCCTCATCGATCTCTCTGGCAGTTTTTTCGCTGTAATCTTTACGAGTCATCAATTCTTTTCCAAGGAAGATCTGATCCTCATGAGTACCATAGGTTATAGGACCAAGCTTTTCGCTCATTCCCCACCTGGTCACCATCTTGTGAGCGATCGAGGTAGCAGTCTTTATATCGGACTGCGCTCCAGACCCTATTCTTTTTATTACGACCTCTTCAGCGACTCTTCCGCCCATCGACATGGTGATCTGATCAAGAAGGTATTCACGGGACTGATAGTGCATCCGGTCATCATCGGGAAGGAAGAAGGTCACCCCTCCGGTAAATCTTCTGGGAATGATCGTCACCTTATGGAGTTCGTCAGTCTCGGCAAGATACGAGCCGACTATGACATGACCTGCTTCATGATAGGCAGTCATCCTTCTGGTATCCTCTTTTATCACCCGGCTCTTGCGCTCCGGTCCGAGAAACACCTTGTCTTTCGCCTGCTCGAAATCTTCCATCTCTACACTGTTTTTGTTTTCTCTCGCTGCAAGTAGAGCAGCCTCGTTCACCATATTAGCGATATCTGCTCCAGACATTCCAGGTGTCCCTCTTGCCAGGATCTCCAGATCGACATCATCGTCGAGAGGCACTTTTCTTACATGGACCTTAAGGATCCCAAGGCGTCCACGCATATCAGGCATATCGACGATCACACGGCGGTCAAAACGTCCCGGTCTCAGAAGCGCGGGGTCGAGGACATCGGGCCTGTTCGTGGCTGCAATGAGGATGACCCCCTCGTTTGTCTCGAATCCATCCATTTCGACCAGAAGCTGATTCAGAGTCTGTTCCCTTTCATCGTGCCCTCCGCCCAGGCCTGCGCCTCTGTGCCTGCCGACCGCATCGAGTTCATCTATGAAGAGGATACATGGGGCATGTTTTTTGCCTTTATCGAAAAGATCCCTTACACGGCTCGCGCCCACTCCTACGAACATCTCTACAAAATCAGATCCGCTCATGCTGAAAAAAGGGACCTTCGCTTCTCCGGCAACAGCTCGCGCAAGAAGAGTCTTTCCAGTTCCGGGAGCGCCAAGCAGGATGACCCCTTTGGGGATATGTCCGCCGAGTCTCTGGAATTTCTTTGGATCCCCGAGGAACTCTATGATTTCCCTTAGTTCCGCTTTCGCCTCATCGGCCCCGGCGACATCGGCGAATGTGACATTCGCCAGATTCGTATTTATCAATTTGGCCTTACTCTTACCGAACGAGAAGGCCTTGTTTCCGCCTGATTGCATCTGGCGCATTAAGAAGACCCACAGTACGAGAAGCGCGATCAGGGGGAGTGCCGTAGCCAGCGCTTTGACCCAGATACTGCTCCCCGGGAATTCTCCTTCGACCATTGTATCAGGATTAACCGCCCAAATCTTGTCGGGGAGATCCTTATCCTCGGCAGGAAGGATGACCTTGAAGTTGCTGATCACCGTTCCTTCTCCACCGGTCGGTATGCTTATAGGGGTGGTAAGGGAACCGTGGACTTCGAGCCCTTTGATCTTGACACTTGCAATATTGCCGTCATTGATCTCGGTGATAAACTGAGTATATGTTATAGGCCATTCTTTTTCCCGCGATGAATTATACAAGAGATAAGCAAGGAAAAAGAGAATGACGACCATTACCCAGAGAGCCATCGATCTGGATGGCTTCTGGGTCCCGGGGCCGGATCCGGGAGGTACCCATCGCTTCTGCGGCGGAATGTTTTTGTCTTTTCTTTTTTCATCCATTTTGTTATTCGACATCCTTGATTAAGATCGTTTGATACTCATTGCAAGATAGTTAATAATCCGCCGTTTGTCTATACTGTTTAACAGCTTCGAGCCGGAAGAACATGTTCTATCTATATAATTGACCCGGCATATCGTATTCTGGCCCCCTGACGCCGCTAACCGCTGTCGGATATATGGGATGTTTCCTTGAGTCGAGGTGTAAGTTCTGCTATGAACGGAAGATTTCGGTGCATCTCCCTGTAATCGAGGCCATAGCCGACCACAAAGATATCGGGGATCTCGAATCCCGAATAGTGGACGGGAACCTCGGCTTTTCTCGCGGAAGGTTTGTCAAGAAGTGTGCATATCTTAAGGCTTCTTGTCCTGTGTTCCCCTATAGTCTTGACAAGGAGGGAGAGGGTATGTCCGGAATCGACTATCTCGTCGATAATGATCACATCCCTGTCTCTCAGATCCGCCCGGATATGGTTTACGACTTTAATGACATTACTTCTTTTGGATCCATCTCTGTAGCTTGACAGAGATACAAAATCGATCTCATGGGGGATCGTCAGATGGCGCACGAGATCGGCGGTAAAGATAAAAGCTCCCTTAAGGAGAGTTATAAAAAGCGGTCTGCTTCCGCTATAGTCTCTTGATATTTCTTCTGCAAGCTGACATACCCTTTTTTCGATCTCTTCTGCTGAAAATATCGTCTTGTATTCTGTCATCTCTTGAAATATCCGTTCCACAGGTTATCGGCCCGCCCCAGAGGTTAGCACAATCCGGATCCGCAGGAAAGGTTATATTTTCCGGCCTTCGGGACTGCTGAGCGCTATATAAACGACATTTTTTGAAGACTGCCGGACTCTGGTTCTTTCTGCGGTTACGACACCGGGAACCCAGAAGATCCCCTTTTGATCCTCGAATACCGGGATATTCTTCCTTCTGCCAAGAGGGATCTTTTTGTCAATAAAGATATCACTGAGTTTTTTCCTTCCTTTCATACCGAAAGGGACCAGCCTGTCTCCGGGGCTTTTTGTCCTTACGATCACGGGAAATGCAATATCTGCAAATTCCATCTCCAGGGAGGACGCCTCGTATGATCTGCCGCCGGGTCGGCCTTCGCGGAGTTCGGCTGAAAGATCCCACGATAAAAGATCATATCTGCCGGCCCCTGGGATCATCTGCTGTTTATCTCTTCCCTTTACCTGAGCTGCCCCCTTAACGCTCATCCTTATCATGTCATGTTCTTTCAAGACCGCCAGACCGTGGGGGAACTGGATCATACTCCCTGACCTGCCGGAACGTATCAGCTTTTTTGCTGTGTCGTAGTGGGTCTTTTCGATGTCGCTATGGATCCCGAACTTCGTCTTCAGAATGTTGTCTATATGAAGATAGATCTGAAAGTCGCTTAGACCGTCCAGGGCAGTGACAGGAAAAAGGATATCTCCTGATTCTTCCTCGAGTGCGAAGGTGTCCACGAGTTCCCCCCTCATCAGATCCCATCCTTCGCTGATATTTTCCCCGATCCTTATAAGGGCATCGTCGATCGATGGATTGAAATCTTTCCTGATCAGCGGAAGCAGCTTGTTGCGGATACGGTTTCTGAGTATCGAGTTGTCACTGTTGCTCTTATCGATCAGATATTTTATCCTGTTCTCGATCAGGAAATTTCTCAGTTCTGCACGCCCGGAAGAAAGGACTGGTCTTATGAATATACCCCTCCTGACAGGCATGCCGGTGAGGCCCCTCCAGCCCGAACCTCTGATGACATGATGAAAGATCGTCTCTGCCTGGTCATCCCTGTTGTGACCCAGGGCGACTGAATCAGCTTTCCATTCTTCCGCTGCTTTTTCCAGAAAACGATATCTCAAAAGGCGAGCTGTCTCCTCGATCCCTTTTCCGGATTTCGCCGCTTCGGAGGGGACATCCCCCGAGCCTGTCATCGCCTCGATGCCCAGTCTGCTGCAGTACCTCATCACGAGAGTCTTTTCCTTTTCTGTCCCGGTGCGGATCCTGTGATCGAAATACGCGGCGGAAAGAGTAAATCCGATATCCCGCGATAACCTGTCGAGGATCGTCAGCATCGCAACAGAATCGGGGCCGCCTGAAACAGCAGCAATGACTCTTGCATCCGGCGTTATAAGCTGATGGCTGGTGATCCATAGCCTTGTTTGTTCTAAGCAATCCATAGGTATGTCGTCTGATAGGAGGATGATTACGGTATCTATCTGGTGGCGGTGCAGGGATTTGAACCCCGGACACGCGGATTATGATTCCGCTGCTCTAACCAACTGAGCTACACCGCCACACTC
>JAFGBF010000018.1 GCA_016933255.1 Candidatus Krumholzibacteriota bacterium | reverse complement strand
GAGGGACTCGAACCCCCAAGGGCTTGCGCCCGGCGGATTTCAAATCCGCTGCCTTACCAATTAGGACTAGCCCTCCAGAAAAAAACGACCCCGTGCGGACCGAGAGTCCCGACTAGTATAAAAAGCAGCACCCTCGCTGTCAACAGAATAGAAAATTGCGGACTTTCTTCATGGATCTTATCTTTACGGATCATGAATAATCTCTGTAGCAGCTTTCGATCTCAGCGACATACTTTTCCGGAGCAAGGTTCTTCAGATAGAATTCTTCAGCATTCGTCCCTATTTTGCCGATATCATCCTTTTCGATGACTTCCTCGATCCTCTTCACCAGATCATCCACATCACCGGTCTTAAACAGAAATCCGTTCTGTTTATCCTCTATCAGTTCAGCATTCCCGCTGATATCGCTGGCGATGACGGGTTTTCCCAGGGCAAAATATTCTACGAGGACGAGAGGCGTCCCTTCAGAGATAGACGGTATCAGAAAAAGGTCTGTCACCGCCCAGATCTCCTCTATATCCTCGTAATAATCGAAATATCTGATATAATCCTTCTCCAGGTCTTCCTCGCCGAGGATAGTCGGATCATCGTTCGCCCCGACGATGAACAGGTTCACCCTCAGCCCGTTCCGATTGATGATCTTCATCGCATCAATAGCGATACGGTGTCCCTTGAACTTGTCTATCCTTCCGATGATCGTAAAGACCGGCTTATCGTTATCGACCCCGAATCTGCTTCTGAGCGCCTCTTTCGAGTAAGAGGAAGTCTTTTTCATCGGTCCGTCGTCGATGATCGGATATATCAATTTGAATTTTTCCCTTGAACTCTCTGAACCGTCGATCAGTTCCAGTTCCTTTTCCAGTATTGCTTTTGAGATCACCGTGTTGATCCTGGCTCTCCTGAAGACCGCAGATTCCAGTCTCAGCTGTCTTTTCCTTTTCCACAGACCCAGCCCGTAATTCGAAGTGAAAAGAGTGATCCCTGTCAGCAGTGAAAGGAAATATGCATACCTGTAAAACCAGTAATTATGCCCGTGAATGATATCAATGCGGTTTTTCAGACAGAAGAACCATCCGAAAGGGATGCTGTAAAAGAAACGTTTGGGAGAAGTTCTCAAGGTGACTATTTTGACAGGTAATCGGTGGTATTCCTCTTTGAGCGGGCCATCGTCTCTTCCCACGAAAATATAATGCTCGAATCTGCCGTGGTCGGCACGCTTTAAAAAATTGAGCAGATAAGACTCGACGCCCCCCCTGAAAAAGGAGCTGGTGATATGCAGGATCCTGATCTTTTTATTCATTAAAATACTTTTCCAGAACGATTTTATAATCCTCTTCCCTGCCGATATCGAACCATTCTCCCTCGAACTTGTAGACATTGATCGGCTCTTTGAGCGAGATGAGCTTTTTGATAAGAGTTGGAAAATCAAAATACTGATTCTTCGGTATATTGTCGACGACACTCCTGTTCAGAACGTATATGCCGGTGCTTATATTGAATTCATAGGTCGGTTTTTCTATGTAGTCGCGCACCTCGTCTCCATCAAGTTCCAGCACGCCCAATGATATCGGGACCTCTTTCCTGTACGAGCATATTGTCGCTTTTTTCCCGCTCTTTCGGTGGCATTCCACCAGATCATTAAAATTCAGAGCTGACAGGATATCTCCATTGGTCACGATGAATTCTTCTTCCAGATCATCGATAAGGGAAAGGCATCCCGCCGTACCAAGAGGTTCCGCTTCGATAAAATATTCGATCTCGACACCGTATTTTTCGCCGTTGCCGAAATAAGCCTCGATTATCCCCGCCAGGTACCCGACTGTAATAACAATTTTTTTTATGCCGCTTTCAGCCAGCTTGTCAATGATGATCCCGAGGATCGGCTTCTCGCCGATAGGCATCATCGGTTTCGGCAAAATAGTCGTATAGGGCCTTAACCGTCTTCCTTTTCCGCCTGCTAGAATTACTGCCTGCACAAATTCTCCTTAAATATGATAAGCACTCGAATCTTCAACATCGATCGAGCCGAAAAACTCGATCACCTCTCTCAATCCTTCTTCCAGCGTATGATCCGGAGACCAGCCGAGCAGATCCTTTGCCTTTGAATTGTCGCACAACAGCTCGAGCACCTCACTTTTTTCGGGACGTATCCTTTTCTTCTCCTCGATCACCTTCAATTCCTTATCAAGGATCTTCGAGACGATATCGATCATCTCTTTGATGGAAAAAGAGCTTCCAGTCCCTATGTTTATCGTCTCCCCGCCAAGGTCGGTCCGGCCGGCGGCGGCGAGATAACCGTTCACGTTGTCCAGCACGAAGGTAAGGTCTCTCCTTGGATGAGTCGATCCGACCCGTACTTCATCTGACCCAAGCGCCTGGGTCACTACTGTAGGAATTATCGCCCTGAGCGACTGACGGGGCCCGAATGTATTGAAGGGCCTTACCGTTATAGCATTCAGGCCGAATGACCTGCAGTAGCTTTCTACCAGCTTGTCCGCCCCTATTTTCGAAGCGGAATATGGAGACTGCCCCTGCAGGGGATGTTTCTCATCTATCGGTTTATACAGCGCCGAGCCGTATACCTCGCTCGTAGATGTGTGCAGAAACTGTCCGACATCGTTTTTCAGGCAGGCATTCAGCAGGTTGACAGTTCCCGTTATGTTCGTCTGGACATAACTTTCCGGGGCCACATAAGAATAGGGGATCCCTATCAGGGCAGCGAGGTGAAATACTATCTCGACACCACGGGTCAGGTTATCACAGAAATAACCGTCCCGGATATCCCCGAAAACGATCTCCGCCTCGGAAAGGATACCCTTGTCGACATGATTCAGATTGGCGATATTCCCGGTCGAGTTGTAATGCAGCAATGCTTTTGTCCTGCACCCGCTCCTGACGAGAGCCTCAAGCAGATGGCTCCCTATGAACCCGCCTGCGCCTGTCACCAGAACACTTTTGTCTTTCAGATTATTTCCCATGTTCCACCTTTAATATTTCTTCAAGTGATCGTTTGATGTCATAAGAAGGCGCCCATCCCAGATCAAGTATCTTCCGGTTCGACCCGGCCTGGTAATTGATCCCCTCCTCCACGTGATCTTCCTGCACTTCCAGTGCCAACTCTGACAGTCCTAGCATTATTTTCAACAATTCGAGCACTTCATCGAGAGGAACGCCTCTGCCGCAGCATACGTTGTATATCTCTCCGCCGAGCCCGTTATCGATAAGGGTGCTTATGGCAGAGCATACATCGTCGATAAATATAAAGTCCCTCGTCGCGTTGAGGGTCTTTAACTTTACCGCAGCGGTCTTGCCGTTTTTGTAATCGATCATCCTGCCGATGACGGCCGGAATGAAATAGTCCCTGCTCTGGCCCGGGCCTATCACATTGAATAGTCGCGCGATCACAACCTGTTGGTCAGGATGATAACTCAGGCTGACCCTTTCCTGTATGTATTTTGACCTGGCATAGGCATTCATCGGTATGCAGGATGCATCTTCGCCGACCGGCTCGAGCGAACTTTTATATACAGAGCTGGAACTGCAGAAAACGATCCTGCTCTTCAGCCCCGATTCTTCTACCGCTTTGTTCAGATTAAGCTGGATCAGTACGTTACTCTCATAGATATCGGCGTTATCGCTCGCGGTGTGGTAGGATTTGCCGGCCAGATTCAGCACCGCATCGGGGCGGTGCTTATCGATGATCGTCAGCATATTGTCATAGACTGTCAGATCGAAGAATTCCTTTTCGATATAGTCGTGAATCGGGATAATCTGATACTTGCCGGCAAAGAATTCGACAAAGCGCCTTCCAATGAACCCGTCTGCACCAAAGACCAGCAGTTTCACTCTTTTTCCAACCTCTTACCTGTACTTCGGTTAAAAATATTCTGCATAACGATCGCCGTGGATTATAGACCGGCATGCTTTTCCTGTCAATGGATAGCATCTTCGGAATTCCCATTGTCATTTACCGGCCTGTCGTGTAGAATCACCGCTTTACAAAACGATTCGTCTTTCTGCTGAAAGGAAAAAACTCAAATGTCGGACAGAATGATCGAGCAATTTATGGAGATGGTCCGGATCGACAGCGAATCCGGCTGCGAAGCTGAAATGATAGACTACCTGTATAAAAAATTTACAGAGATGGGAGCCGACGCGAAAAAAGACGATTATGGAAACCTTGTGGCCAGATTCGATGAAAAAGGCTGCAAGGGAAAGGAAGCTATCCTTCTATCATGCCACGCCGATACGGTGATGCCCGGAAAAGGGATCAAGCCGGTCCTTGAGGGCGGTGTGATCCGTTCAGGGGGAGATACGATCCTCGGGGCGGATGATAAGGCAGGAATCGCCGAGATCATCGAGGCTCTGACAGTCTCTGAAATACACCCTCCCGTGGAAGTCTCGATAAGCAGGCAGGAAGAGGTCGGCCTTCTCGGAGTGAAAAATCTTGATTACTCCCTTATATCCGCGAAGATCGGGTTTCTGCTCGATAATGACACCCTCGATACTATCGTCATAGGAGGACCGTCTTATTTCGCGATCGATGTAGAAGTGAAAGGGAAATCGGCGCATGCCGGGATGGAGCCGGAAAAGGGGATCAACGCCATTCTGGCAGCCGCGAAGGCTATTACTGCGTTGAAACTCGGCCGTCTCGATGAAGAGACGACTGCCAACGTCGGCGTTATTAAAGGCGGTCTGATCCGGAACGGCGTGCCTGACTCTGCGTCATTTCTGGCCGAATGCAGGAGCCTGAACCATGAAAAGGGACAAAGGCTTGCCGACGATATGGTAAAGACGATAAGGGAGGAGGTCGAAAAATCCGGGGCCGGGGTCGATATCAAAGTCGATAATCTCTGTAAGGCCGTCGATATACCCGCAGATTCGCTCTCCGTCGAGATCTCGAAAAAAGCTCTGAAGACAGTCGGAATAGATGCCGAGACGACATTCATAACCGGCTTTACCGATGCCTCGATATATAACAACATGGGGATAGAGATGGCCGTCATAGGAATCGGAGCCCGCCTCGAACATTCGACTGAAGAACATATTCACGTGGAAGATATGGAAAAGGCTGTAAAGATGATATTAGAGATATTCCGCCTCTGTTCGGAATAGGGCCCGGATCCCGAATCAACTCTGATCTTCGATGCGATACTTTGGATCCTCCGGCTGCAGGCCATACTTGACCCTCATGCTGAAAAAAAGCATGACAGCGGAAGCTGCTACAAGAAGAAAGATGGCAAAAGCGGTCCGGCCCTGCCCGAGGATCAGTTTTCCGACGGCGAGAAGCGTACCGAAAGTCATGACAAGCCCGGAGATTATATTAATGAAGGTTCTCATCCCAGCCTTGACCGAGAGATTTTTTTCGGGAAGAGGCGGACCGATTGCTGAATAGACCTTCTTCCATCCTCTCCCTCCCGGCCTTACCTTTCTGTAAAACTCATTGAGGTGCCGCGTGCTGACGGGCCTTGTCAACAGAGTCGCACTGACCCATACTGCGACCGAAAGAGCAGCTGTCAAAGCGGTCGAGTATGGAAAGCTGAGCCACGCGGCGCCCTCAAGACCGGGCCTGCGTGCCAGAATAGCCAGGACAAGCGTTGACAGCACAGCAGTAGCCATCGCGGCGATCTCCGACCAGGCGCTGACCCTCCACCAGTACCATCTTGCTATATAGACCGACCCGACACCGGCGTTGACAGAGATGACGAGCTTCCACGCAAAAGAGATGTCATTTACCGCAAAAGAGGCGATAGCTCCAAGGACTGCAAGAAAAAGGATCGACAGGCGCGCAGCCTTCACATAATCCTTTTCTCTTTTTCCTTTCCAGAGAAACCTTCGTATGATGTCGTTTATAAAAAGAGAAGAGCCCCAGTTAAGCTGCGTATCTATCGTCGACATGAATGCGGCGAAGAAAGAGGCGATCACCAGCCCGAATATCCCGGAGGGAAGCATCTCTCTCATCATAAGCGGATAATACGTCTCGGGGTCGTCGACATGCCCGAAATAGGCGAGCCCGCACAACCCGACCACTATCCAGGGCCAGGGCCTCAGGGCAATGTGCGCCACGCAGAACCAGAGGTATCCGAAAACGGCGTGCCGTTCGTCCCTGGCGGCAAAAAGCCTCTGGGAAAGATATCCTCCGCCGTCGACGGAATACGAAGCCCACCAGACGACTAGTATCAGTATGAGAAATTCCGTAAACGGATTGGCTGTAAATAGAGGGGCCCTTTCGGGAATGATCTGCAGCACCTGGCCGGTATCGATCCCCAATCCTGCAAGACGCTCTGTGATGCCGGCCATCCCTCCAAGCTTTCTGAAAGAGATGACGGCAAGGTATATCGATCCACCCATCGCGAGGGCGAACTGCAGGAGATCTGTCATCACCACCCCCCATAACCCTGACATCGCGGTATATGCGACGGCGGTGACAAAGAGGATCAGGACTGTAAAGACTTCGGCGTTTACACCGAGGATCAGAGTCGCCGAGTCCCACCCGGTCACAACGAGCAAGATCTTGGCCATAGCCTTCATCACCCATGCGATGACCAGCACGTTCTGAAACACGCCGAACCACGCCGCGCGGTAGAACCGCAGAGCGGCGGCCGGCTTTCCATCGTACCTGAGTTCGATCAATTCTGCGTCTGTCGTTATCCCTGCCCGTTTCCAGAGCCTCGCGAAAAGAAAAACGGTCACCGTCGCCGCTATTCCCCAGTACCACCATATCCAGTTCTTGAATATTCCTCCCTTCGCGACAAGGCCCGATACGACAATAGGGGTGTCGGCGGCAAAAGTAGTCGCCACCATCGATGTTCCGATTATCCACCATGGAAGAGAGCGTCCCGATACGAAAAACTCCTCGGTAGACCGCGAGGCGCGTTTTGAGAGGAGGACGCCCGCGCTGAAGATCACCGCTATATACAGCGCCAGCACAAAGAAATCGAGAGGAGAAAGGGTCATGCCGCCGCCGCCTCTTCCTTCTCTGTCTGATCGCCTACGATCCTGTCATACACAAAAAGGGCTATAAGGGCCGCCACGCCTATGAAGGCAAAGGTGAACCACATCTTGTACGGCTGCCTGACCCCTTCGGCGGGACAGTATCTGCCGAGAAGATACCCCGACAGAGGACCCCCCAGGAGATTCGCTATAAACGATCTCATATAGGCAAACCCCAGATAGAGGCCTATCTTGCCTTTAGGTGCAAGAGTCGACACATAATCAAGGAACCTCGGCGCGAAGGTCATCTCGCCAATAGCAAAAACGGCTATCGCTATCATCGCGCCCCAGAGTGTCGGCAAAAGGCCGAGCAGGATCATCCCCAAGACCGAGATCGCCATTCCGAGAGCCATATTTCCTATAGGTTTCATCCTTACGACCAGCGAAGCGATCACCATCTGAAAAACAATGATCATCCCCGGATTGATCGCGACGATATACTCCATAGGCGCCGTCTCCGATATATGCGTCACTATATACGTGGGAACGGAAAGATAGAGCTGCCAGAACATCAGATCGAAGCCGGCGAAGATCACTATAAAAGACACGAATTTCAGATCGAGAAAAAGCCTGAACATATCGCCGAATGTCTCCGTCATCGAACGCGCCGGTTCTCCCGCCCTGTCAGGCTCCTTATAGGCAAAGGCGACGAGCGCGAGGGCAACGAGCGCCATCGCTACGGAAAAAAGGCATATCACCTGCATTCCGAACCCCTGCCATTTAAGAAGATCGACAAATGCCTCGGGGGCCATAGGCGGATTCTGGCCCGCCGCTCTTTCGATCAGGCTTTCCGTGATCTCGAAAGGAGGGACATTTGCGTATACCCAGTCTTTCAGTTTTGAATAGTCAGAGGCCGATATCCATCTTCCGAGATCCTGACGGAGGGTCTTGGCGACGATCTTTCCCGTGAAACCCCCGATATTTACGACCATATAGAATATCGAGAAGCCTATTCTTGAAAGCCCCTCTGGAGATGTCTTTTTTATCGTCCCCGATATTACCGGTTTAACGAAGGCTCCCCCGACAGCTATGAAAGCGAGTGCTATTATAACTGAGGCCATTGAAGGGAAAAGGCCGAGTATCGCGTACCCGGCCGCAAGGACTGAAAAAGCTATGAAAAGCCCGTTCCTGAAACCGATCTTGTCGGAGACCGCGCCTGTCGGAATCGGAAGAAGATACAGAGAAGCGATAAAGATACCGGTGATCGAAGCCGAGTACTGGACACTGAACCCTACTCTCCTCGTAAGGTAGAGGACAAGGATGACATTCATCCCGTAGTAAGCAAGCCTCTCGAAAAGCTCGATCGTATTGGCCGCCCAGAAGGTCCGCGGAAATCTCCTTATATCCATGCACGCCTTCTTTCCTCATCGGCGGGTGCGAACCCGTCCCCCTCGTTAATCTTTGATCTTTTCTATCTTTCTAATATCATCCTTTGTCCCCGTAACCAGCAGTATATCGCTGTGTTTGATCACAAAATCCGCGCCGGGGACAAGGACGAAGTTTTCGGGGACGAGCTCCTTTATCCCGATGATATTAATATTGAACTTTGATCTTAGTTCGAGGTCTGCGAGGCTCTTTCCTACAAAACTGTTCACCGGCGCTATCTCGGCTATCATATATTCCCCCGACATCGGAAAGAAATCAAGTATATCGGGAGAAGAGAGGTTTCTCGCCACTTTGATCGCGATATCTTTTTCCGGATGGATTATATCTGTCGCGCCTACAGCTCTCAGTATCTTTCCATGGTCCTCATTCGTCGCCTTTACGATGATCTTCTTGACACCGATCTCTTTGAGATAGAGTGTTATGAGCGTCGCAGCCTCTGTCCTTCCTCCCATACCTACAAGGACGGCGTCCATCTCCTCGAGCCCAAGCGTTTTCATCATATCCTTCTGCGTCGCGTCGCCTACGATCGCCTGGGTGGAATAAGGCCTTATAGCCTGCACCCTTTCCGAATCGATATCAAGCCCCATGACGTCCTGCCCGTCCTCGAACAGCGTCCTCGTCACGTGGAAGCCGAAGTTGCCCAGCCCGATCACAGTATATTTTCCAGCCATTTTCTATCCTTTACCCTTCCTGACTCTTTTATCAGGCCCGGTCATCCGATCATAACCTTTTCTTCCACATATCTGAACATTCTTCCATGTTCCTGTCTGGTTACCACATAGGCGACTGTAAGAAGCCCGACCCTTCCAAGCAGCATAAGGACGATTATAACCAGTTTCCCGCCGACAGTAAGCGTCCCTGTGACCCCCATGGAAAGGCCTACTGTCGCAAAAGCCGATACTGCTTCGAAAAGATAGGCGAGAAAAAATCCGTTCCCTGAATTGATCGTATCCATCTCTGTCACGAGCAGAAGTATCAGCCCCGCCGTAACGACAAGTACCGCGAGAAAGAATATCGAGAGTGTCCTGGCGATCATTTCATCGGGAATCGTGCGCCTGAACATGCTTATCACCTGCCTCCCGCGGAACTTGTCCCGGAGGATAGCCACAAACACGGCTATAGAGGTCGTTTTTATCCCTCCTCCGCAGGAACCGGGGCTGGCGCCGATAAACATCAGCATCACAATCACAAAGAGGGCCGCCGGCGCCATCATCGAAATATCAAGGGTGTTGAATCCGGCAGTCCTCGCGGTGACCGACTGAAAGAGCGACGCGAATATCCTTCCTCTGAGGGTCAGGGTGGAAAACTCGCCCCCGCGATCAAAAAGGAAAATCATGACGGCTCCGGTAAGGATGAGTATCACTGTGGCAGAAAGGACCATCTTGGTATGAAGCGATACCGGCACCCTCTTGTGCTCGCGCCAGTACCTGATCCGGTTTCTGAATTCATAGATCACAGGAAACCCGAGCCCTCCGGCTATGATCAGTATCATTATCGTCGAATTGAGCCACGCACTCGCCCTGAAATCAATAAAGCTCGTTCTGTAGGTAGAGAACCCCGCATTGCAGAAGGCCGACACCGAATGGAAGACGCCTTTGCGGAGCGCGTGCGAAAATCCCAGGTCCTGATACCAGAATAAAAAGAGCGACAACGCGCCTACCGCTTCTGCTATAAGCGTAAAGATAAATATCGAGCTGATCAGTTTGCCTACATCGCGGATAGGCGCAGGAGTAAACGCGTCTGTTACGATCCATCTCCGACGGATACCCATCCGCTTGCCGAGAAAAAGAAAGAAAAATACCGAGAAGGTCATCACTCCAAGTCCGCCAAGCTGTATCAGGATCAGGATGACCGTTTTGCCGAATATCGTAAACTGGCTGCCGGTATCGACTACTATAAGGCCTGTAACACAGATCGCCGACGTGGCGGTAAAGAGGGCGTCTACGATCCCAAGGGGATCTGCGGTCGAGGCGACAGGCAGCGCCAGAAGGGATGCTCCTATTAAAGCTGCCACAAGGAAGCTGATGATCACGAGAAATCCCGGACGCATCCTTTGTAAGCTGTTCTTAAACTTATTTTCGGTCGACCTGCTCAAAATCGGCCCCTCTCAATCGGCAGAAGCATCACTACTTAACAAACCCTATTCTCTTGTCATCGTCACCGAACGATCCCAGAGCCTCTCCGGCAAGTTCTTCGGGATCCTTGTCGGGAAATTTAACAACGGTTATTACCTTCCTCCAGGGCAGAAGGAAATTTACAGTGTTCATCTCCTCCACCTGCTTGGTCTTCGGGATACACTTGCCGAAAGAATCTTTCAGTTCTATTGTCACGAACTTTTTGTTCTCCACCCACATGCCTATCTCGTCGACAGCGGCTACCCTGCAGAAGAACGGACAATCCCTTTCTATCCCGGTAAATTCGAGACCCTCGGTAGAATCGAGTTTTACAAGCACCGTCTGATCGACCAGATCCCTTGCATCTTCCATCTTGTTCTCCCTTTTATGCCGTACATACCATTTTCATTGAGCTGATATTGAGGGTTGCAGGAAAATAATTCAAACAAAAACAAAACAATAATAAGGAAACGACCGCTCGATCTATGACTGATTATCCAGAAAATCCTTTCCCGGCGAGGTCTTCTTGACCCATTTCATGTATATTTTAAGGCCGGATCCTTTCTCCGAAAATCTCTCCCCGAAGAGCCTTAACAGCTCTCTGCGCCTGATCTTTCCCTCATGGTACCCCAGATGAAGAGCTTCTCCGAGCCTCCTTCCCAAAGCTTTGATGATATGGAGCCTCATTCTTATTTCCAGCCTGTATATCTCCCTCAGCCGGCGCGTGGCCAGGCTGCTGCTTCTCCAGTTATTTTCCCATTTGAGATGGAATTCGAGCAGACGGGCGAGCTCTCTTGTCTGCTGAAGCGATAACCCGCCGAGTCCTTCCTTTACGCCGCCGCGCCGACCTGCTCGGCCGGGCAGTTCGCTCTGTTGAGCGGCATCGAGTGTCGGATCTATCATCCTCGCTCCCGCCCATGCAAGGGCCTCCTCGATCACATAGGCATAGAACCTGTCTTCTACCCCCCTTCTGACCCTTTGCGAAAGACCCATCTCTCCCCGCATCGCATAGACTACAAATCTGGACGCTTCCACAGCGGCGCTGTGCCTGTCGAAATGAAACATCAGAAAGACGTTCAAGGCCGGAAAATAGCTGAACCCTGTCTTCTTAAGATTCTCCTTGCTAGCAAGCAGGCCCTTGTGGGTGATCTTTTTGGACCTGAGAAGTGTGGCAAACGACTTGTATGTTTTTCTGCTGAGCACCTCGGGGAAGACCGTCTCCACCGGCTCGACCCATCCGTCGGAGAGTTCTACATCAAGGGTCTCCCCTTTTTCGAGAAGGATAGCCGAGATAGTATCGACCATCTCCCTTAACGACGCGAGCACCGCTTCTGCTACCGGCTGGTCGCTCCACCTTTCGATGATATCCCTGTACGACTGGTACTTGACCATCGGAGATGCGGTAAAGACGCAATATTTATTGCTGTCGACAAGCACCGACTTCGCCTCCTCGCGTCCCTCCTGCAGGAGCTTCCAGTAGATTTCATCGATATTCTGGACGACAACAAGCTCCTTGATATCTTTTCCAGAGACTTTGCGGAGCTCCAGGGGAAGATGCGAAGATGCAAGATGCGATTCGCCTGCTACGGTCAATATGATGTGGCCCGGGAAAAAATCCATAAGCGAAGAGATCCTGCGCGCCATCATCCTGTCACGGCGATTGATGAACCTGAGCTGGTCGCGCGGCTCAAAATCTATTCCGAATATCGGAACAAACGGGTCTTTTGCCATCTCGAATATACGCCTGTAGCTGCTCCAGTCGAAACCCCATTCGGATTCGTAATCGATCCTGGCGAGAAATTCCTTCTCGCTGTATTTTCCCTTCATCCAGCGGTCGAGAGATTCCTGCTGGTATTCATAGAGCATCTCAAGAGCCAGGACGACTTTCGCTCCCCTCTTATTAAGTTCACCGAGCAGAAAAAGGACCCATTCCTGGCTGACATCAAGAGGATGATAATCACCGAAATAGATGATATCGCTGTGAAGCGCGCAATTGATTATCTCCTCGGTATCGGCAATCCGCATGAAAGTCGAGAATTCCGAGTGAAATTTTCGTATATAGCTGGAACTGCCCGATTTGTCTGATCCGAATATCTCTTTTTTAAGGTCTGTCACGATCTTTTTCTGTACCAGTATCTCTTTGTTTATATGTTTTTTATCGATCGTCATACAAGACCTTTTCTATATCTGCACCTTACGGCAGAGATCCGTCTTCTCTTTATTAATCGACATCAGGAGCAGGTTTGAATATAATACCTCACACCTAATGCCGGTAGGAGCATAAAATATAATCTAGTCGTAAAGGATAGGCCCCGCATGGTCAAGCCTGAATTGAGATGGTGCGCTCCTGACTGCCCCTGGTGCTCTTTTCCGAAGGAGGAGCATCTAAGCGGGGCATGCCGCACATTCACCGCGCTATACTGCAGTAAATACGACAGGCTGGTCCGGAAAAGCGCCCTCTGCCTGGATATTAAGAAGGGGACAGAAGATGGATCCGGTTCTTGACAGGACAGTAATAGAAGAGATCGATGATCTGCTCTCCGGCGCGACAGGCAGGGGACGGGATTATCTCCTCGAAGATGATGCCTACAGGATATTAAGGCTGATCGGTTTCGATACGCCGGAATATCTTCTTGTCACAGATCACAGGCAGCTTGAGCGTACCGACCTTCGGTCGATTCCCGGAGGCAGAGTCGTCTGCAAATTGTTGTCTCCCGAGCTGTCTCACCGCTCCGAAGCAGGCGGCATCAGGTTCGTGGATAAGACAAAAGAAGATATCGAGAAGGTCCTGAACGATTTTACTGCTGCAGCTGAAAGGCTGCAGATCGGATTATCAGGTGTCCTTGTAGCCGAACTTCTCGATATTGATGACTCGATCCCCTGGCAGCTTCTTCTCTCCCTGAGGCAGGACAGATCGTTCGGGCCGGTAATAACGATAGGGCTCGGGGGAACGGGGACAGAGGTATATCAGAAAGGGTTGAAAGATGAGAAGGGCCTTTTTATAAGAACAGCATCAAACGTCCTGGAAAAAGAAAGTAACCTGAAGTACCTCGGCAGGACTATGTTCTATCCGATAATCTCGGGCTCGACGCGGATTACAGACACCCCCGCGATAGAAAAGGGCAGGATCGAGGATGCCCTGGCAAGAGCAGCTTACCTCGCCGAATCGTTCTCCTCTTCTTCGACCCTGACTTCAAACACGATAGAAGAGCTCGAGATAAACCCTCTTCAGATCACGAGAGATGGAAGGCTTGTTCCTCTTGACGCCCTTATGAAGATATCTTCCCGGAAATCGGTCGTGACATATCCGCCACAGGACAAGATCGACCGCCTTCTCAGACCTGAAAAAGTGCTGATAATAGGAGCTTCAGCATCGAGAATGAATATGGGAAGGACTATCCTGAGAAACCTTATCGCCGAAGAGGGCGGGATCGGCAGGGGGAATATCTCGCTCATACACCCGAAAGCAGCCGAGATCGACGGCTGCAGGGCATATCGTTCTATAGGCGATCTGACGGAAAAAGCAGATATGACTGTTTTCACTATTCCCGCTAGCGAGACCGCAGCCTCTCTTATAGACGAGATAATACGCACTGAAGTGTCTGAATCGATAATATTGATATCCGGGGGATTCGGAGAACTTGAAGGGGGAAAACATCTCGATATAAAGATCCGAAAGGCGATAACGGACGGCCGGGCCCGTGAGGGCGGCGGCACGGTCGTAAACGGCCCGAACTGCATGGGTATTATATCAAAACCCGGAGGTTACAACACTTTTTTCCTCCCGGAGTACAAGCTCTCTTTCAATGGAAGGTTCGGAGGCAGAACCGCCGTGATAAGCCAGAGCGGCGCGTGGCTGGTCACTCTGATCAGCACGCTCTCAGAGATCTTTTCTCCGCGCTATATGATCTCAGTCGGAAATCAGATCGACCTTACTGTCACCGACTATATGATGAAGATCAAGGATGATCCCGAAATAGATACCTTCTGCCTCTATCTCGAAGGTTTCAAACCCGGAGGAGGAAAACGTTTTCTCGATATATCGAGGGAGATCATAGCCTCCGGAAAAAAAATCCTGGTCTACAAGACCGGCCGTACCGCCGAAGGAGCTGCCGCTGCCGCATCCCATACAGCGGCAATGGCGGCAGACCACGACATCTTCAAAAGGCTTCTTGAAGAAGAAGGTATATATCAGGCCTGGTCGCTGGAGGATATCGAGGATGCCGTCAAATGCCTTTCTCTTCTCGGAAGAAGAAAGGCCCGGGGGAACAGGGTGGGAATATGCAGCGATGCAGGGTATGAATGCTCGGTCGCGGCCGACCGGCTGGGCTCGATGATCCTCCCGCAGTTCACAGAAGAGACCGTGAAAAGGCTGGGCCGCCATCTTCCGACCGAGATAGTGGATATACATAATCCTGTCGACACGACACCTGCGATAACGACGGCCGAATACGGAAAATGCGTAGAGGCGATCCTTTCCGATAAAAACACCGACTGTGTCATCGTGTCCAATGTCGCCGCGACTGCTTCACAGGAAAACCTCAAGGCAGGGCCAGGTCATGATGAAGATATAACCAGGGAGACCTCACATCCGAACACCTTGATAAGGATCTTCGATTCCACCGACAAACCGATGATCGTATGTATGAACGAAGGCATCATCTACGACCCGGCCGTCCGTATGATGGAGAGATCAGGGATCCCTGTTTTCAGAAAGATCGACCGGGCCATGAATGCGATGAATATATTTCTGCAGGTCACTGGAATTGAATAATGAAACTTTTGCCGGGGCAGGAGCGACTGAAACTATAAATACCTGTTGGGCGTATTCCTGTTATCGAAGGCCTTATCAATACCGGCTGGCAATAGAATAAGAAAGGGAAGGATGAATATCTCCATAAACGAGCTCAGCATGGTCTACAAGGGCGGAAAACTGGCTCTGGACGATGTCAGCCTGGATATCGGAAGCGGGATGTTCGGCCTGCTCGGACCAAACGGCGCTGGCAAGACTACACTGATCCGGATCCTCGTCACTTTGATGAAGGCATCCTCAGGCAGTGTGGACTTCGACGGTCTCGACCTGTTGAAAAACAGGCGCGAGATAAGAAGCATGCTCGGCTACCTTCCACAGGATTTCAGGTTTTTTTCAAAACTCAAGACCTGGGAATTTCTTGATTATGTAGCAAGCCTCGCCGGGCTCCGCAGCACGAAAGCGAGAAACCTGGCCGTTGACGAGATGCTCGAACAGGTAGGCCTTTTCGACGTCAGGGACCGCCAGGCAAACAAGCTTTCAGGCGGCATGAAAAGAAGGCTCGGTATCGCCCAGGCTTTAATCGGTCACCCGAAGATCATCGTAGTCGATGAACCGACGACAGGGCTCGACCCGGAGGAAAGGATCCGGTTCAGGAATCTGATCGCCGATATGGGCCACAAAGACGTCACGATCATCCTGTCCACGCATATTGTAGGAGATATCTCAAGCACATGCCACAATATGGCTCTTCTCGACGACGGGAGAGTCGTCTTCCGGGGGGCCCCGGCGGACCTTATTGAGATGACCAGGGGACACGTCTGGCGTATCGAAGCTGTCGAGGCCGAACTCGAGGATATAAAAAGCAAATATTCAGTGATCTCGTCATTCCCCTCCGAAAAAGGATGGGAAGTGAATATCGTCGGCGAGAGCGTAGAGGGATACCCAGCGGAGCCGATCGACCCGAATCTCGAAGATGCCTATGTATATTTCATGGAGCATCATACTGACAGAAAAAACTGACGGTTTTATCAGGCCCCACAGCGCGTTTGCCGGCCTGGTCGTTTCAATCCGCAATAGAAAGGCAAAACCGATGTTCTCGTTGTACAATATCTGGGCGGTAGCGCGGATAGAGGTCAAAACACTTTTCAGAAGCTGGTTCTTCAGAATATTTTCGATGATCTCCCTCGGGTTTCTTGGCTTCTGGGCATTTGCCATATTATCCCCTGTGACGGGGCTGCCGTGGATGATGCGGGGCATCCCGTCTACCGTTCCCTACATCATAATCCTTTTCCTTAACTCTGTTCAGGCTGTAATCGCGGTATTTCTCGCCTCCGATTTTCTCAAACGGGACAAGAAACTGGACACGACGGAAGTCGTCTACATGAGATCGATGACAAACGGCGATTACGTACTGGGAAAAAGCGCAGGCATACTCTCGATATTTCTCGGCCTCAACTTCGTCGTTCTTCTGATCACGCTTGTGATGCACCTGATCCTTGGAGACACAGAGATCATGTGGGGGGCGTATCTGGTCTATCCGCTGATTATCAGCCTGCCTACACTCGTCTTTATTCTCGGTCTATCATTCCTGATGATGATACTTGTCCGGAATCAGGCGATAACATTCGTAATCGTCCTCGGATACATAGCTACTACTCTCTTTTACCTCTCGAGAAAGGCCCACTATCTCTTCGACTATATGTCATATAACGTTCCGATGCTTTACTCGGATTTTACGGGGTTCAGCGATCTGTACCACATCCTGATGCATCGGGGGATATATCTCCTTCTAGGCCTTTCTTTCATAAGCATAACGATCTTTATGATCAAACGGCTTCCACAGTCGAATATGATGACGTCCCTCTCACGAGCCGCCGCCGTGCTGTTTCTGGCGGCTGCCCTGCTGCTCTCCTTTCTTTATCTTGATGATATCCGCTCCGGAGCTGCTCTTCGCCGACAGATCACGGCTCTTGGGGACGCTATGATAGGTCAGCCTGTCGCTACACCCGGAAGTTGTTCTATCGAACTTGACCACCTGGGCGAAAAAATCCGCGCCTCGGCTTCTCTTGCCGTTGTGAACAATACCGATCTTCCCCTGGAAAAATATATTTTCCGGCTCAATCCCGGCCTCGTAGTGGAGTCCGTGACTTCCAGGACCGGGGGACTTGAATTCTCAAGAAATATCCATATTCTGGAAATAACTCCGCCTGAACCGCTTCTGCCGTCAGCGAAAGATACTTTTACGGTAAAATACAGCGGAACGATCGACGAAGAGGCCTGCTACGCGGATATCCCGGAAGAGGACAGGGAAAAGATCGCACATGTAGAGGGGGTCGGATTTTTGAGCCTGGGCAAAAAATATTCATTCATGACCGCTGAATATCTTCTGCTTACTCCAGAGACCCTCTGGTACCCTGCCGCCGGGCCGGGATTCAGTCCTGCCCATCCCGAGATATACAGGAAAGATTTTATAGATTTTTCTCTCGACATATCGACGCTGCCCGGACTTACCGCAATATCACAGGGAGCAGTCCTGAACCGGGGCCAGGACAGATTCTCTTTCAGACCGGAGTCTCCGATCCCTTCGATGACCCTGGTGATCGGGGAGTATGAAACCAGGTCGATAACCGTCGATTCTACCGACTTCCATCTGGCCGTCAAAAAAGGGCACGATTTCTTCTCGGAACATTTCAGTGAGATCGGAGATACCCTCTCGGTGATGATCGGCGGATTCCTTCAGGAGACGGAGAACAAACTCGGACTCGATTATCAGTTTAAAAGACTTTCTCTAGTCGAGGTCCCCATTCATTTCCACAGTTACAGGCATCTCTGGTCGGTATCGCAGGAAACTGTCCAGCCGGAGATAGTCCTTCTCCCTGAAAAGGGCCTTCCTTTCAGATCAGCCGATTTCAGGAGAATCGACCGCAGGAGGAAACGGCACAGGGAAAGAGACAACCAGACGGTATCAGATATTGAGAACCAGGCGGACGACCTGACTCGTTTCGTGACTTCCACCCTGACGGAAAATTCCGGGTTCTCCTCTTTCAGGGACAACGAGAACCCCTTTGCCTTTTCACCGAGCTACAACATATTTCCCAATTTCCTGACATTTACTTCGGATCTGAAATCAACTCGGTGGCCGATCCTCAATATGGCGCTCGAAGCTTATTACGCAGGAAAACTGGAGGGGCCTTCTCCTCCTTTTGTCCGCTTCATCACCGGCCTCTCTCCCGATGAAAGGATAAGCCTTGCACTGGAGGAAAAGAATCTCCAGGAGATTATGGCCGACAAGGAAGAGCGTGACCTTGCCCATTTCGCTATTAGATCGAAAGGAAATTATCTTTTCCTTCTCCTCGAGAGCACATTCGGAAAAGATGATTTCAACGATTTCCTTTCAGCCCTGATAAATAAAAACAGGTTCGGCTCGATAACCGGAAGTCAGCTTGTCGAGAGACTGAAAGAGAGGTTCGGTTATGATTTCGCTCCGCAGATCGACGATTGGTTTGAAAACAGGCAGCTTCCCGGGTTCCTGATAGGAAACTTTGATTCATACAAGGTGCTTGACGGTGACCGGGAAAGATATCAGGTCAAGATACGGATAAGTAATCCCGAGCCGGTCAGCGGACTGCTCAAAATAACTTTCAGGAGAAGCAGCGGCCGGGGTCAGGGGGGGTTTTTCTCCCGGCGTATGCAGCCAACGGAGAACGATGATGAACTGGAAAAATTTATCGCCATGAACGCCGCAGAGACAAAAGAGTTCGGATTTATTCTCGACTATCAGCCCGAAAGGATGGAGATAAATACCCTCATATCAAAGAACATACCTTCAATAATCACTATGAACTTCGATGATTTCGAATTGAAAAAGAAAGCTGTTCCCTTCGATGGGGAAAGAACCGGAGTCGATATGGTCGTTCTCGCAGAACCAGGCGAGATCATCGTCGATGACGAGGACCCGGGGTTCAAGTTCGATGCGACGGTGAAAAAGAGCCTTCTCAAAAGGATGCTCCCTGACATAGGACCGTCGGATGAAGAGAAATATGTCGGTATGGTCTATTGGAGATCTTCAGGTAAGTGGCTTGCGACTACCGACTCGAAATTCTACGGCAGATATATCCGTTCAGCTCATTTCGCGAAAATAGGCAAAGGCAAAAAGAAGGCATCCTGGAACGCCGAACTCAAGGAAAACGGTTATTACGATATCTATGTTTACATAAGCAGGATCACCCCTCCCTGGCACCGCCACAGCGAGACTACAGAGTACGGAAGCAACAGTTTTCTGATCCACCATGATGACGGCGTCGAAGATACGCGGTTGGAATTGAACGGAGCGGAGGATGGATGGAACTTCCTCGGCTCATACTACATCTCCGGGGGTACAGCTACAGTAGAGATATCGGATAAATCTGATAAGGGGCGGTTCGTTATCGCAGACGCCGTTAAGTGGGTAAAACGCTAGAAAGGTGATCATTATGACAAATAGTCCGGCCATCGCCCGGAGATCGATATCTCTTCTTTCCGTGCTTCTGATATTGCTGGCTCCCTCCCTTTCTCTAAAAGCCCAGAGGCTGCTGACTCTTGAGGATGCGATGGATATCGCGATGGAGCAGAGCCCAAGGATCAGACATTCCAGGATCAGCCTTGAACGGAGCGAAGCCAATCTAAGAGCGGCAAACGCGAGACTGAAATCGAAGTTCAGCCTTTCAATATCACCCCTGAACTACTCCAACTCTAACCAGTTCAATGACCTTTTTTCGACCTGGTATAATCAAGAGACAATGGAATCTTACGGGATCTTCCGGATCGATCAGCCTGTCAAATGGACTGACGGCACCCTCTCCCTTATCGATCAGCTGTCCTGGAGGGATTCATACAGCGAATATACCGATGAGTCCAGCAAAACGTACACGAACAACCTGTATATTCAGTTTCAACAGCCGGTATTTACGTACAACCGGACGAAGATGGATCTGAGGACGCTCGAACTCGAACTTGAAAATTCGCAGCTCGCCTTTGCACTTGAAAAACTTGCGATAGAAAAATCGGTGATGGAGAGGTTCTACGCGGTCTATGAAGCGAAGATGCGCCTCGAGATCGCGGTCGAAGCGTTAGAGAACACCAGGGTCAGCTATGAGATAAGCAAGAACAAGGTCGATGCGGGCCTCGAAAGCCTTGAGGAACTCTACCAGGCCGAACTGAATATGGCCAACGCAAATTCCGCTATGCAGAACAGGAAGGTCAGCCTTGAGGATTCTCACGACCTGTTCAAACAGCTTCTTGGAATCGGTCTCGATGAAGAGATCGACATATCGACCGATATCTCCTACAGGAACATCACCGTCGATCTCCAGACCGCAATAGTGAACGGACTAAAACACAGAGCGGAACTGAGGCAGAGAAGCATAGCGATAGAGAACGCGGAAAACGCATTGATAAGGGCCGGCACTAAAAACGAGTTCTACGGAAACATCAATATATCGTATGGGTCTATAGGGACAAACGAGATCTTCAGTGACATCTACGATTCCCCTGACAAGAACCAGCAGCTATCTGTATTGTTCGAGGTGCCGCTCTGGGACTGGGGAGAAAAAAAGGCGGATATGCGTGCGTCGAAAGCATCTCTGGAAGCAAACAGGCTCTCTCTGAAAGAGGAAAAAGACAATATCATAATCTCGATACGCCAGGCATACAGGAACCTGGACAACCAGGTAATACAGATAGATATCGCTACGCAGAACGTCCGGCGCTCACAGCTGACCTATGATATCAACCTTGAAAAATACCGCAACGGAGACCTTTCGAGTTATCAGCTCAACCAGTACCAGAACCAGTTGTCCGAGGAACGGCTCAACAAAGTCTCGGCTTTGATCCAATACAAACTTCACCTTCTGGATATGAAGATCCAGTCTTTATGGGATTTTGAAAAGAACAGATCGCTGGTAGATTGATTTCGGCATTTTTGAACAAGGAGCCTTAAAGTGAATAAAACAATACTCATCCTTGCCGCTCTGCTGCTGCTTTCATCATGCGGAGGAGATGACGCTGATGTGGAGACCGCTGTTTCGACCCCGGTATCTGTCGAGGAGGTGCAGCTTAAACCGATCGAACAGTTCAGCATCGCTACAGGAACAGTCAACTCATCGAGCGAGGCGGTCCTGAAATCGGAAAAAAGCGGAGAATATCATCTGCGCACCAACCCTCAGACAGGCATCCAGTTCGCCCTTGGTGATACTGTAAAAAAGGGACAGGTCATAATCCATTTTGAGAATACCGAGGAAGAGAACAGCATAAGGATAGATTCGAAAAAACTGAACCTCGAGACCTCAAAACTTGACTATGAAAAACAGCAATCACTATACAAAAAAGGCGGAGTGACGCTGACCGAACTTAAAAATTCCGAACGCGCGTTTATGGAGGCGAGATACGACTACGACAATGGGCTGATCCAGATGTCGAAACTCGAGATTACCGCCCCTTTCAACGGAATCATAACAGATCTTCCGTATTATACGGAGGGCACAAAGATCGAATCTGGAGATGTCATGGTCCAGATAATGGATTACTCAAGCCTTTATCTCGATGTCTCCCTTCCAGGAAAAGAGCTTGGGCGCATCAGACCCGGCTATCCAGTTCGCGTGATGAACTATGCGACCCCCGATGATACCCTGAGGGGCATCGTCACGCAGGCCTCCCCCGCACTCGACTCCGAGACAAGGTCTTTCAAGGCATCGATCCATGTCGACAACAGTGAGCTTCTGCTCCGCCCCGGAATGTTCGTCAAAGCCGAGATCATCGTCGCGCGCCGCGACAGCACGATAGTGATCCCCAAAGAGATCATTCTTGTAAAACAGAGAGGAAAGACTGTCTTTATAGTCGAGAAGGGGGCCGCGCAGGAAAAAATAATCGTTACGGGGCTGGAGAACCCTGACGAGATAGAAGTGCTTGAAGGCCTTAAGAAAGATGACCGTCTTGTTGTAAAAGGTTTTGAGACTCTTCGCAACCGTTCGAAGGTAAAGGTCATCCGCTAGGATATTTACCGGAAAGCCTGGAGATGAGAAAAATATCAGATTTTTCAGTCAGCCATCCCGTCACAGTGATGATGTTCGTCTTTGCTATCCTGCTGCTAGGGTATATTTCGTTCGGGAGATTGGGTATCGACCTCTTTCCCGACCTTAACAATCCAAGGATCTATATCGAGTTAAAGGCCGAGGAGGCTCCTCCTGAGGAGATAGAAAAGCAATACATAGAACAGATCGAATCCCTCGCGAGCAGAAGCAAAGGTGTCGTCGGCGTCTCATCGGCAATACGGGTCGGTTCGGCACAGGTCACAGTGGAATATTCCTGGGACACTGATATGGATGAGGCTTTTCTTGATCTTCAGAAGAGTGTATCCGATTTCAGCCAGAATAATGAGATCGAAGAGATCACGATCACCCAGCATGATCCGAATTCGGAACCGATCATGACGATAGGACTGATGCATCCCGAGATCGAGGATATGGATGAACTCAGAAAAGTCGCTGAAAACTATATCCATAACGAACTTACAAGACTGGAAGGGATTGCTGGGGTCGAGATCTCCGGAGAAGAAGAAAAAGAAGTAGTCATCGAGACCGACAACTATCTGCTCGAGGCGTACGGCCTTACCCCTGAGGACCTGTCAAACAGGATCATCAGCTACAACCAGACTGCATCGGGCGGATCGATCACCGAAATGGGATTGAGATACCTCATCAAGGGTATAAGCGTTTTCGAGAATATCGAGGATATCGAGAACATAGTACTGGCCTGGAGGGATCCTCAGCAGCTTGGAAACCTTTCCGGCACCGAGTCGCCCGCGGGAACGGAGAAGGTCCCGGTCTACCTCAAGGATGTCGCGACTGTAGATTTCCGGAACAAAGATCCCAGAAGCGTAGTCAGCTATAACGGGAAAAGATGCCTTGGCCTTTCTATTTACAAGGAGATGAAATTCAACACCGTCCAGGCTTCAAACACCCTTCACGAGATGGTCGGGACGCTGCGCAAGGCGCTTCCCGGTTATGAGCTGGTCATCATCCAGGATCAGGGATCTTATATCAACGGCGCGATAAACGAAGTAAAACAGACCGCTCTGATCGGAATATTCCTGGCGATACTTATCCTGTATCTCTTTCTCAGAAGAATCGGGACGACAGCGATAGTAAGCATAGCGATCCCGATATCTGTCGTCTCGACTTTCAATCTGATGTATTTCAACGGCCTGACTCTCAATATTATGACTCTTGGAGGCCTTGCGCTCGGTGCGGGGATGCTGGTCGATAATGCCATCATCGTCCTGGAGAATATCATCCGAAACGTCGAGTCGGGGATGACGATCCGGGAAGCATCGATCACAGGCACGGCCGAGGTAAGCGGAGCGATCACAGCCTCTACTATTACGACTATCGTAGTTTTCCTTCCGATCGTCTATCTGCACGGCGCTTCCGGAGAGCTATTCAAGGACCAGGCATGGACCGTGGCGTTTTCGCTTATTTCATCCCTTGTTGTCGCCGTGCTGGTTATCCCGATGCTCTGCAATACTTTTCTTAAGGTAAGGCCCCGTCTCAATGAAAAGAAGTCTGTCAGGTTCAAATGGTACGGCGACCTCCTGCGCTCGACCCTCGATCACCGCTGGCTGGTTATAGGAGCCGCTGCCGTGTTTGTCGCAGTATCCGTATTTCTGCTGCCTGTGGTGGGGAGCGAATTCATTCCCAGAGGCGGTATGAATGAATTCTCCATAAGACTGAACCTTCCGGAAGGAACCGAGCTTGAAAGGACCTGGGGAACGGTCAGAGGGGTCGAGAATATCATAGATCAGTTCCTCGGCGACAACGTAAAAACGGTATTCAGTACGATCGGTCCGGTCACCGGTATGAGCGGAGGCAGTGAATCAATATTTCAGGACGAGAATACAGCATCTATCAAGATCATTCTGAATGAAGAGAACGATCTTGACTATGAGACTATCATCGCCGGACTCGGGAGGGAAATAGCTTCCCTGCCCGATATCGAATCGGAATTCATTATGGACCAGACGGCCCTGCTTGCTACTCTCGGCACCGAATCGGCTCCTGTAGTGATCGAGATCGAGGGCGACGAAATAGATATCCTCGAAAGCCTGACCGGGTCCGTAAAAGAAAAACTTCTGCAGATCGGCGACCTTTATAATATCGAGACGAGCATGGAGAAAGGCCGCCCTGAAGTCGAGGTCGTCGTCGACAGGCTCAGGGCAGGTATTAACAATATAGGCGTGTCATCGGTAAGCTCTCAGCTTGATGGTCTTCTTTCGGGAAAAAGCGCGGGGTACTGGGATTATGGCGGAGAGAAGAAAGATATCACGATCCGTACCCCCGAGATAGGCCTGAGCGAGCTTTCTTCGGTAGCTCTCGATAACGGTACCGGAAAGATCCACCTCAGTGAGATCGCTGATATAAGATTCGGATATGCTCCAAAGGAGATCAATCGCCGAAACCAGGCGCGTACCGGCATTGTGACGGCCCATCAGAGAAAGGGAAGGCCGTTCGACCATCTCATCAAAGAGATAAGAAGCAGTATCGCGAGCCTGGATATTCCGGCTGACTACAAAATAGATATCACCGGTGAGGAGGAAAAAAGAGAATCAGAGTTCAGTGATCTCAAATTCGCCCTTATCCTTTCCATAGTACTAGTGTACATGGTGATGGCCGCCCAGTTCGAATCTCTGGTCCATCCTTTCTCCATACTGCTCACCATACCTCTTGCCGGAGTCGGCGCCGTGCTCATCTTCTTCTTCCTTGGAAAGACCTTCAATATAATGGCGTATATAGGAATGATCCTGCTCGTCGGAATCGCTGTCAACGACTCGATCATCCTTGTTGATGCGATCAACCGTCTCAGGAGAGAAGGGGTCGCCGGCAGGGAAGCTATAATCGAGGCGGGGAAAAGAAGGATCCGACCGATCATCATGACAAGCGCAACGACGATCCTCGCCCTTCTCCCGATGACGATCGGATTCGGAGAAGGAGCCGCGCTGAGGTCGCCGATGGCCCTTGCCGTCATAGGCGGACTGATCACCTCGACAATACTTACGTTAATAGTCATACCTTGTGTATATTCCGTACTGGACCGGGTCAGATCATGATTGGCAACCTTATCATAAACAGAAAAATCCTTATCAGCATGATCTTCATCGCCGCGACGATGCTTGGGATCGTATCGTACAGGATGCTGCCGGTAGAACTCTTTCCCAACGCCGAACTTCCATTCCTGATCGTTCAGGCGTACAGCTATCAGGAAGCCGACCCGGGCGATATGGAGAGGGACGTTATCATCCCCCTTGAAGGAGCAATAGGTACGCTTGAGAATATAGACAGGATCGAGTCGGCGATCTATCCGCGTTCCGGTATGATAAATGTCTTTTACAACAAGGGGACAGGCTTAAAGTACGCGTACCTGAAACTTCAGGAAAAAATATCCACTGCAAGGTCATCCCTTCCCGATAATTACTTCGTGCAGGTATTCAAGGTAGACACTGAACAGATATCCAACCAGTTCATGAACCTCCAGGTCCGGGGCGGAGGCGGACTCGACAGGGTCAGGCAGATAGTCGACCTGGAAATCAAAAAAGAACTCGAAAGCATCGACGGAATATCCAACGTCGATGTATCTGGAGGCAGGGAAAAATCGGTCGAGATAATCCTCGACGACGAGATCTGCGAGGCATACGGGATCACTCCTTCCAGGATCAGTTCCCTGATAAGGCAGAACAGCGCCAGTAACACATTTGTCGGCGAGGTCAGAGAAAGCGGAACCAAATACTTCGTAAATGTCATCGCTGAATACAGGAAAATAAGCGATATAGAAAATATAACTGTAATACGCGAGGGCCCGGTACTGATGAAGGATATCTCCGAAATCTACTTCGGAGTCAAGCAGCAGGACTCGATTTCGAGAGTCAACGGCAAAGACGCCGTCACTGTAAATCTTGTTCGCGATGCCCAGGTCAACCTGATCGACCTGTCCCATAAGACTCACGAAGTGATTTCAAGATTAAACAGGAAATTCAAAGACCGTGACATAAATATTGTCGTACAGAACGATACGGCAGAGGTAATGGAGAAGAATATAGATCTTATCATAAGGCTCGCCCTCATCGGCGGCCTGATCGCAGTCGCCATCCTCTGGATCTTCCTCAGAAACCTCCGCCTGGTCCTTATCATAGCTCTTGCGATACCGATATCGGTATTTACCGCTTTCAACTTCTTCTACGCAGCCGGGATATCTGTCAACAGCCTCACTCTGATCGGAATGGCGCTGGCTGTAGGAATGCTGCTGGATAACAGTATCGTCGTCCTTGAAAATATCTTCAGGCTGAAAACGGCCGGCAAAGGGGCGGACACTGCTGTGATCCAGGGAGTGAAAGAGGTGTGGCGCTCGGTATTTGCCGCGACTCTCACTACGGTGACTGTGTTTGTGCCTTTTATCTTTTCATCAAATTTCCTCATCCAGCTGATCGGAAAGCATATCGGAGTCTCCATCATCTCCACGCTTCTGGTATCCCTGCTGTTGGCTCTGCTCCTTGTTCCGATGGTAACGCATTTCTTCCTGGTAAGAAGAAAGACTGATGGTTCGGCAAACTTTCGATCAGATTCGGGCGATACCAGGCTCGTCGAAATATATTATGTCCTGCTCAAATCCTGTCTCAGGTTCCCTCTGAGAACGATCATCGGGACCATCGTGATCTTTTTTGCGAGCATCATCATCTGTTTCGGAATAAGCCTTAATGTCACCGAAGAGGCTGAATCGAACAGCTTCAGCGTCTATATCACGATGCCAGAGGGTGCGACGATCGAGACTACCGATCTGACCGTGGCCGATCTCGAGCAGAGGTTCGAAACGATTCCCGAAAGAGAAGATATTATCAGCGATATCCGCGAAGATGAGGCGGTGATAACGATAAGCCTGAAAGACGGCTACCAGAAGATAGACGGCCGGGGCATGCAGGAGATCAAGGAGGATATAAGAAAACGTTTTTCCGGGATCCAGGCGGCCAGCGTCGGATTTGACGCCCCCCAGTCGAGCAGGCGCTTCCGCGGCGGAGGCGGAGGGGGAATGGGCAGAGCGATGGAAAGAATGTTCGGTATAGGATCACAGCAGGAAAAGGTAGTCATAAAAGGCAACGATATAGAAGTAATGCAGAATTTTGCCGAAAACATCCAGTATTACCTTGATAATCTCGGTTCGATATCTTCGACCGGGATGAATGTCTCCGAAAACAGGCCTGAGATACACCTTCTCTTCGATACAAAAGTGATGAGCTACTACGGAATCACTCTTTTATCCATAGCTTCCGAACTGAATTCCTTCGAGAACGAATATTCATCAAGGATGCAATTCAAGCAGGGCGCCGACACATATGATATCATGATCAGCAAAAAGAACCAGGAAGACAAGAATATCGAGGACCTCAGAACCCTGCCGATCAGCGGCCAGGCAGGCGGATCGGTGGACCTGGAAAATCTCAGCCGCATAATCTATTCGCACGGCATGCCGACGATAAACAGGGTCAATCAGGAAAAGCAGGTCGAAATCACATTCGAATTCAGTTCGGATATAAATAGTTCCAAGAGTATGCTCGAAGCATCCCGGCTTGAGGTCGATCAGCTCGTTTCGTCTCTTGTCATTCCGTCCGGGCTTGCTGTAGAAGTGGTTCACGAGGAGAACGACTACAGCGAGTTCAAATTTCTGATCCTTGTCGCTTTTATACTGATCTATATGATACTTGCCTCTGTCTTTGAATCGCTCTCTACCCCCGTAGTAATGATGTTCACTATCCCTCTTGCCGCGATCGGCTCTTTCTGGCTGCTCATTGCGACAGGTACATCACTGATCAACGCTTATACATTGACGGGATTTCTTATACTTCTCGGAGTCGTGGTCAATAACGGGATCATCCTTATAGACTACTCTCTTATCCTTATGAGAAGAGGGTACAGGAGGTCGAGGGCCCTTATGGTGGCTGGAAAAGCCAGGACCAGGCCGATTCTCATAACCGCTATAACGACGATAGCCGCCATGATTCCTCTCGCGATGGGAAAATCCGAGGAAATCACGCTGATAGGAGCTCCTTTCGCCATCACGGTGATCGGCGGCCTCACGCTGAGCACCGTCTTCACCCTTATCTTTATACCGGTAGTCTTCTCGGGATTGGAATCGGCTCTGTCGTGGATCCGTTCTCTCAACTGGAAGATCAGATCGGCCCAGATACTATCCTTCGCCCTGGGATCGCTGGCGATCTATTTCAAGGCTACAGGAACAATCTGGCAAATGGTCTTTCTGGCGGTCCTGATATTCGCCATCCCCGGGCTCACCTGGTTCATGCTCTCCAGCCTGCGAACGGCAAAAAAAGATATAATCGCGAAAAACGAGCCTGTCAGGATCACGATCAGGAACCTCGTCAAGATCTACGACCAGCCGTCAAGATTTGTAAGGGAATGGAACAAGGGAAAAAGGAAAAGAAACAGGACGGCTGAAAATCAGGGATACGGGAGGGATGGCTTTGACTCGGGGAGTATGATCTGGAAGCTGCCTCTCCTGTTCTTTATGATCTACTTCACATATTTTTATCTCGGTTCCCCTTTCTGGGTATTCGTTCTTTCACATCCTGTGTATTTCTACACTTTCCTTCTGTGGAAACCCGCGTCGGCATACCTAACCAGGCAGATGGAAAAGGATCAAAGGCTCCGCATGATCAGGGTGATATCGATTATCAGGCCGGTATTCCTGTGGGGGATCCCGTTTATCAACCTCTTTATCTTCTGGATCCGCTGGCACAATATCGCCTCTCTGATATTTGTCGCCGCGCTCTGGTATTTTGCCCTTGTAGTCTACACGACGGCGGACAGGCTTCAAAAAGAACATGTCAATATCGCCAGGATCTCCGGCCGGGCCGCCGGGCTGCGCAAGGCCTTCTACTATCTTGTCAGATCGATCCCGGTAATAGGAAAGAAAAAAGAAGCGTTCAGGGCTCTTTCGGGAGTATCCCTTGAGATCGGAGAAGGGATGTTCGGTCTCCTCGGCCCCAACGGGGCCGGTAAGACCACCCTTATGAGGATCATCTGCGGCATCCTCGACCAGAGTTACGGCAGGATCGATATAAACGGGATTGATATAAACGAAAAAAGGGAAGAACTCCAGTCTCTCATCGGATATCTCCCGCAGGAATTCGGAATGTACGAGAACCTCACCGCGTGGGAGTTCCTGAATTATCAAGCCGTCCTTAAAGGGTTGACGGACAGGGAGTACAGAGAAAAGATGGTCGAAAAGGTCCTCGGCATGGTGCATATGGAGGAGAGCCGGGATAAGGCGATCAGTTCATTTTCCGGAGGAATGAAGCAAAGGGTGGGGATAGCGCAGGTTCTGCTGCATCTGCCCCGCATTCTGGTCGTAGACGAACCGACAGCAGGCCTCGATCCGAGAGAAAGGATAAGGTTCCGGAATCTTCTGGTGGAACTGAGCCGCGAAAGGATTGTGATCTTCTCGACGCATATAATAGAGGATATCTACAGCTCGTGTAACAGCGTAGCTGTTCTGAACAGGGGAAACCTGATATACCTTGATGACCCCTCCAGGATGGCAGAGATCGCCGAAGGCCATGTATGGCAGTTTGAGACCGATCCTGAAGAACTCGAACTGATCAGAAAAGAGATGATGATCGTACACCATATGCGTGACGGAAAAAAGATCAGGGTAAGATCCCTTTCGAAGACGAAACCACATCCGGATGCAAAGACGGTGAGGCCTACCCTGGAGGATTCCTACCTGTGGCTGCTGGGAACCGGAGGTGCATAATGAGACTGAAAAACTCGGCAGATCTTATCGTAAGAATAGCGAGATACAATCTGAAGATCATCTTCGCCAACAGATTCATCTATTTTCTTCTGGCTTCGTTCCTCTTTTTTCTTCTTGTAGCAGCGATCATATTCTTTAATTCCGATTCAGACCCGGATCCGGGAACGATCTATAACCTTCTGCTTTTCCCCGGCATACTCCTGATCTTCTATCCGAGCGTCTTCGGAATACAGAACGATGTCGATTCGAGGATGATAGAGATCCTTTTCGGTATTCCCGATTACAGATACAAAGTGTGGGGAGTCCGGATGATCCTGACCTGGGTCATAGTGTTCTTTATCCTTATCTGCCTGACCATACTCAGCTCCATAGCCCTTGTCAGCGTACCTGTCGTCGATATGGTCTACCAGCTCATGTTCCCTATATTCTTTCTCGGATGTATTTCTTTCATGTTCTCTACTCTTGTCAAAAACGGTAACGGCACGGCAGTGATAATGATCGTCATAGGCATGACTTTCTGGATCGCCGCGGAACCTCTCTCCAACAGCAAGTGGAACCTCTTCCTCAATCCTTTCTCGGATTATGAGAACGAATCTGTATTTGCGGGGATCATACTGAAAAACAGGATATATCTCTCCGTTGGATCTGCCCTTTCCCTGCTCTACGGACTCCTTAACCTGCAGAAGAGAGAAAGATTCATATAGGCGGCTTTAATCTGACTCCGGCGGGGTCTATAGAATATCTTCATCTTCTTCAGCGGTGAGTCCAGATCCCGAACCGGTCATTGGACTTTCATACTTCGATCCTGTCGAAGCGGCTTTCGATCCGGCAAACAACTCGACCGTTTCCTTATCAAGAAGAAACTTGATCGTAAAGATACCGAGGACAGTACCAAACGGGATAAAGAGAAGATTGACAAAGCTGTACGCGAGAAGGAGTATCCTTGCCCATGATCTTGTTTTCAATATCCCGATCCCTCCCGCTATTGCCGGTATCCCGAGGGCAAAAAGGGGAATGGAGATGCTCGAAGCTATAAGGCCAAGTATCCTCTGCACTTCGTAATCCCCAGTGATCATTCCTGCGCTGCCCAGTATGATGTGAAGAACCATGGCGTTGAACATTCCCAGCAATCCCCATGAGATATGAATCGCACCTATGACGGTAATATTGTTTTTCACCCGTGTCTCCCTCCCGATCGTTCGGATCGATCGATAGTAGTCTAGATCCCGTAACGGATAAGATAAAATATCTCAAGCAACAGTGATAACATCTGTGCGATCCTCCAGACCAGCCCTATACAAACAGTTTTTTAGCATCATCGTTCAAAAGAACCCATATCGTATATATACCGAGTATCGTCCCCAGAGGGATAATGAGCATCCGCAAAAAACCTATGACAAGGGTGAGTATCCTTCCCCATTCACGGCGTTTTAGCAGAGCAATGCCTCCGATAAGGCCCGGAACGGCAAAGACAAGACAGACAAAGGATATAATAAATCCGACCGTCGTCGTGACCGTCATCACTTCGATATCTCCCGACAGCATCCCCCCGCCGGCGACAGCTACAAATATTAACAGCGCGATCATTATCTCGACCGCTGCCCATGCTATATTCAGGACCCCGAGGATTGTGACGTGTTGCTCCATTTAACATATCTCCTTTTTGAGACGATCAGGTTCCTGGCCCCGGCCTCTCAGAACCATTCAAGATCATCGAGCTCATCTATCGATCTTCTAAGTTTCACATGTGTCTTCTCGAAATCCTCAGCGACATCTTCGAGTTTCTCAGCCTTCTTTTCAAGCTTTCTGGCGGCCCTTTCTATCTTGTCGGATTCCTTTTCCATATCTCTCTGAAGGTTGCCGGAATCATAGTCGTCAAGGACCAGCTTGACGATATTTGCAACCGCTTTCAGGCCGAGACTGGCCCCTTTGACTCCAAGCTTTGCCCCTTCAGCAGCTATCTCTCCGGCATATTCGACTATATCTTCGTACTGCTGATAATAAACTCTCAGGAGCTTTTTCTCTTTACTTCCGGTCTCGATCTCACTGCCGTTCACGTAAAGCCTGTAATCTTCAGTGATCTCGACGATATCATCATAATCCTCACACTCTATTGTAAGGAGACCGTCTTCGATATCGATCGATATATCTTCGCCCCTGAACGGGCCGCCGGAAGAATCGATATCGCACCTTCCGGCGCAGAGATCATGAGATACAGGCAGGACAATGAAAAGAGCCATCGCAGAGATCATACATAGTTTTTTCATCATTTTTTCCCCCTTGTGGCATCGTATAAGTCTGACAGTTATCTGGAGTACGAATATCGAGACGGCGTTGTTTCAGCGATACTGAATAAATCAGCATCCAGAGAAATATATCCCTATCAGACCATTTTCCGCTGGATCAGCCAATCCGTGATCCCGGCCTCAGCGGTACGCCGTATGAATCAGTGCACCGGACAGAACACCAATCTGAACAGATCGAACGAAATAGTACACTTCTTTCATTTCGTAGAGTTTGAAAATTTTTTAGCTTAGACCTATTTCCTTTATTAACACTAAATTATAATAATTTTGGATTTTTTGTCAGTTCGGCACTCTCTCTGCAAGGGAAAAACTGAAGGCCTGAGAGGAAGGCTGGCAGAAAAACGGGCGGATCGATCCAGGGAAATCAGGTATAAGTATTGGTCGATCCGGGCTGAAAAAGGATCTCAGCTGAAAGGGGAGATAGGATGCACAGGGGCAAGATGCTGGGGCTTATAGCTCTGGTGATATTCCTGGGGGCAGGATGCAATTTCTTCGATTCAACAACCACACCCGATAACGAGATCACCCCGGCGGTGATCGATCTCAATTCTCCGACAGGCGGCTATACGCCTACCGACGAAAACCCCGCGTTCGGGGAAGAATACAAATTCGAGCTCATGGGAGATGAGCCTTTATACGGCGATCCTCTGGAAAACGACGATGCCTTGGAAGCCGTCATCAGGAATCGGTACGCAAAAGTCTTCAGATTTAGGTCGATCTGGGGGAATCTCGTCAACGCAGTGAACGAAAGATCGGCCGAAGAGTGCTGTGCGGTAGACTGGACCGGCGGAATGCGTTTCGAGGGCGGATATATACTGATTGTTAAAGAGATAGGATTTGACCTGAATGAAGAGATAACGAGGATAGACGGATCGACGATCGAATGGGTCTCAAAGACCTGTCCTCACGTCGACGGTATCGAGGTCAAGCTTGTACTCCCTCCCGGACCCGAATATTATACGTTCAGCGACAGTTCGGAAACCGAGACCGTCACTCCGGCGCTTCATATCAAAGCCGGTCCTTTCGAAAGGACTTTTTCTATCGAAGAGCTTGAAGCGATGCATATGGTCGAGCGGACCGACAGATGCGGAAATGGCATAATGCTCGGCAGTCACATCATACCCCCCGATTGTCCGAACGGATATCTCTTCGGAAACTGGAACAGCACCGAGCCTGATTCTCTTTTCGACGAGGAATCGGGTGAACTTAAGGGGGTCCTGCTGGGAGTCTTCAGGGGTGTCTGGTTCAACGAACACGGTATAGCTGCCGGATTCCTCAGGGGTATCGCCGGAACAAACAGCATCGGAGAACAGAAATTCTTCGGCAAGTATATCAACATCTACGGGAAATATATGGGAATACTGGTTGGGGATTACGGGATATCGCCCGCGCTCTATGCCGAGGAGCCTCCGTTCGGATGGTTCAAAGGCAAATGGCTCGGACGCTACCTTACGCGCGAGGGAGCTCTCAGGGGTGAATGGGTATCAGATGCGCAAGGATATGGATTCTTCCACGGACAGTGGGTAAACGACTGTTATTTTACTGACTGATCCTCATCATCACATATAGTTCGCAGAAAGAAGGGACCGTAATCACCACTACGGTCCTTTCTTGATTTCACCCTGAATCAGATCGTTGGAAAGCTCTTTCAGCTGGTCGCGGTCGAATATCCTCGAAGCAGCTTCTACTAGATACCCGTGGATCATTGGAGACGATGCTATGATGTTACCTCTCGAAATGCAGTACGGCTCTCCGAAAAAATCGCTCACGCGTCCCCCTGCCTCCTGCACGAGCAAAGACCCTGCGGCAATGTCCCACGGCTGCAGATGAAGTTCAAAGAAACCGTCAAGCCTTCCCGAAGCTACATGGCTGAGATCGAGGACTGCGGCGCCGGCCCGTCTTATTCCCCTGCATCTGAGAAAAAGATCCTTGAAAAGATAAAGGTAGCGGTCGATATGCCCCGATGCTTTGAAAGGAAACCCGGTACCAAGAAGAGCATTTGTAAGCTCTGCCGTTTCCGACACCCTGATCCTTACGCTGTTGCAGTAGGCCCCTTCCCCTCTGAGCGCCTCGAACAGCTCTTCGCGCAGAGGGTCGTAGACGAGTCCTATTTCGACCCTGTTCTCGACCAGAAGGGCGATGCTGACCCCGATCGACGGATACCCGTGTATAAAGTTCGTCGTCCCGTCAAGCGGATCTATTACCCACAGCTCTTTCCCCGACCCGGGAGCCGCTTTTTCCTCGGCCAGGATTCCTATCTCCGGAAATGCCGATCTAAGAGTCTCTGTGATCAGCTTTTCACTCGCAAGATCGGTGGCAGTCACAAAATCATTCCTGTCCTTTTCCTTGACCTCGCCCGAGAGTTCCCGCCCGAAAGTCTCCTTGATCAAAGATCCGGCCGAAAGTATCGCATCCCTGGCGGCGTCTATCCTGCTTCTCATCTCGACTCTCCTTCTGTAACTGTCAATCGCGGCGGAAGATCGACACCCATCTCGTCTTTCAACACTCCGAGAAACGCCCGGGCTGTAGAGGGGATATAGCGTCCTGAAGGGATTATCAGGCCGATCTCCCTCCGCATAGCGAGCCCCCGTATCTTGAGACCCGTAAGGCTTCCCGACTTTATCTGGTCCCGGACCGTCCACTCGGGAAGAATACTCAGGCCAAGCCCCGAGATGACCAGGTTCCGTATCGCCTCCTGGCTGTCGATTGCCATCGTTATCTTCAGGTCGATCTTTCTTTTCCTGAATAATTCTTCTATCATCGCCCTCGTGACCGATTCGCGCTGAAAACAGATGAAGGGATATTCGGCAAATCGGGCGGAACTGACTTCCCCTTCTGACGCGAGGGGATGATCCGGCGACGCGATCGGAATGAGTTCCTCGTCGTATACGGAAAATACCTCGAATCTTTCGCGGTCGGAGACTGGAAGAGTGCCGACGACAATATCGAGTTTTCCATTTTCCAGATCACGCAGAAGAGGAAGGGTCGATGAGATCTCCAGATCCACTTCAATTCCTGGGTATCTCTCCCTGAATCTTGAGAATACATTCGGAAGGACATAGATGCTCGCAGCATCTATCGTCCCTATCAACAGCTTGCCCTTCTTCAATCCCTCGAGATCGTTCATCTCCCGGACAAATTCTTTTTCGAGTTCAACTAATCTTCTGGAATAATCAAGCGCGATCTTGCCCGGTTCGGTGAATCTTATCTCCCTTTTATCGATTTCGAACAGTATCGTACCAAGCTCGTTCTGCAGTTTTTTAAGCTGTATGCTTATCGCGGGCTGAGTGACAAAGTGATCCTTCGCCGCAGCCGTAAAACTGCCTCTCTCGGCAAGACTGAGATAATATTTGAGGGTTCTTAGTTCCATAATAATTATTTATAGATTTCATAATTATTATAAATTTGACTTATTTTGTCAAGAGGATATTATCGCATATGCAAGGCAGCCATAATATTGCTGCTGAAGAAGAAGCAGTAAGATCTATCTACGGTTCAGCGAAGGGATCGTACGCTGGATCATAATCAAGGAGGACCTATGGAGATCAAGAAAAAACCAGGAAAACCTCAGGGAAAACTGGGAATACTGACGCCGGGAATGGGTGCTGTTTCTACTACTTTTATGGCCGGAGTAGAAGCGATCCGCAAAGGGCAGGCCAAACCGATCGGCTCGCTGACGCAGATGGGCACTATCAGACTCGGGAAAAGGACTGAGAACAGGACCCCGATGGTAAAGGATTTTGTCCCTCTGGCAGATCTTGACGATATTGTATTCGGCGGATGGGACATCTTCGAGGATAATGCATATCAGGCGGCGGCAAAAGCTGGCGTGCTGCACAAAGAGACGATCGACGCGATAAAGCCTTTTCTAGAATCTATCAAACCGATGAAAGCTGTCTTCGACCAGAAATATGTCAAGAAACTTTCCGGGAGCTGGGTCAAGAAAGGCAAGAACTGGCTCGATCTGGCTGAGCAGCTTATGACCGATATGACCGAATTCAAGAAAAAGAATGACTGCGACAGGCTGGTCATCGTCTGGTGCGCCAGCACGGAGATATTCATAAAACCGTCGGACGTCCATATGAGTCTCGATGCTTTCGAGAAAGGGATGAAAGAAAACGACCCGAATATCGCTCCCAGCATGATCTACGCTTATGCCGCACTTTCTCTCGGCATACCTTTTGCCAACGGTGCTCCCAACCTGACGGTAGATATCCCCGCTCTCATGGAGCTTGCCCACAAGAACGAAGTCCCGGTTTGCGGGAAAGATTTTAAAACGGGGCAGACATTGATGAAGACGATCCTCGCTCCCGGATTCAAGGCCCGTCTTATCGGACTTAACGGATGGTTCTCCACCAATATCCTCGGCAACAGGGACGGCGAGGTACTCGACGACCCCGAATCGTTCAAGACGAAGGAAGAGAGCAAGCTGTCTGTACTTGAACATATCCTGCAGCCGAAACTCTATCCCGAACTCTATGACAAGTTCTATCACAAGGTAAGGATCAACTACTATCCTCCGAGAGGCGATAACAAGGAAGGCTGGGATAATATCGATATCTTCGGATGGCTCGGATATCCGATGCAGATCAAGGTCGATTTTCTCTGCCGGGACAGCATCCTCGCCGCACCGATCGTTCTTGACCTTGCCCTTTTCCTCGATCTGGCGTCAAGAATCGGATTCAAGGGGATCCAGGAATGGCTCTCTTTCTATTTCAAATCGCCGCAGCATGCCCCCGAGCTGTATCCCGAACACGATCTCTTCATCCAGCTGATGAAGCTGAAGAACACGCTCAGGTATATCCAGGGGGAAGATATGATCACGCACCTCGGGCAGGAATATTACGACTGACCTGTTCCAGCGAGGCAATAGACACAGAAGATTCCGCGCGAGCCGTCGACCGCGTGGAAGAGGACCTGATACAAACGGCGGGATCTGCTGAATGCAGATCCCGCCGTTGATCGGTATAAAGGATCAAAAAGTCGTCACTCGGCTTTCTCGTCCTGCCGGGCGAGCTTCGACATTCCCTTAAGATATCCGAAACAGACCAGCCTGTCTCCCGCTCTTATCTCTTCAACAGCCTTGGGAGCCGCGATCAGGTGAAAGCCCCTCTTGATCGCAAGGACAAGAATGTTGCTCTGGCTCAGATCCGTCTCCATCAGTTTCCTGCCGGCAAGCGCGTGGGAATCGGGAATAAGAAGCTCGGCTATCCCGTATCCGCTCGCGAGTTTGAGTATCTCGGAGAATGCCCCCATCGAAAAATGAGTCATCTTCGAGAGCCTCTTCGTTATGAACCTGTCGACTACGTTATCGAGACCTTTCGCGATCGGAAATCCGACGAGAGCAAGGACCGCGAGCCCGAGAACCCCCAGTTTAGCGAGAGCGTTTGAAAAACTCTCTCCCTGGAACGATAGAAACAGCATCGCCAGTCCTGAGACGATCCCGATATTCCCCAGGATCATCAATGTCTTGACGATCTTGCGTCTTTCCCTGTGGTTTACGATATTCTCCGCTTCAGAAGTGGTAAAACCGGTCCCGGTAAAGGCAGAGAGCGATTGAAACGCGGCTGTTTCTTTATCAAGCCCCGTCATCCGGAGTGAGATAGACCCGACTTTTATTATCAGTGCAGAAAGCACCAGCACAAGCAACAGAGCAAATAAGCTAACCATTGACTCCCCTTACGCCGTTCGGACGCCGATAGCGCTCCAAACAGGCTATATACTCCGGATGACCTTCAGTATCATCTGTCAGAGATACCTTGTCTTACTATTCCCTCAGAGCAGTATAGAAATAATTTCCGTTTCTGTAAATAAGAAGCAGCATCTTGCTGTTGTCGGAATCATCGACGATTTTTCTAAAGTCATTGATATCTTCTATCTTTCTTTTGTTTACCTCTACTATTACATCACCCATTAACAATCCCGCTTTCGCCGCGGGAGTATCTATGTCTATCTGTCTTATCAATACTCCCTTGATCTTGGATGGAATATTCATCGCCTCCCTGTGTACGTCGAGAAGAGTCTCCAACGCTACGCCCAGGAAGATCGGATTTCTGTCTTCGATCTGTTTATCAGCACCGGACTGCACATTCGAAGGGTGTTCTCCCATCGTCACCTTCAACTTCTTTTCCTTGCCATTTCTCATTATCCTGACAGTTATTTCCTTCCCGGGCTCGGAACTTGCGGCAAGTCTTCGAAATTCGCCGGAATCTTTGACCCTCCTGCCGTCGAAATCGACTACTACGTCTCCCTGCTCGAATCCCGCGCTGCTTGCAGGGCTGTTCTCGGCGACATGAGATATCACTACTCCTTCCGGTTCGTCGAGCCCGAAGAACTCAGCCATCTCAGGGCTTACGTCCTGCGGCACCACTCCGACATATCCTCTTATCACCCTTCCGTGGGCGATAAGATTATCCATTATATTCTTCGCGAGTTCGATAGGGATCGCAAAACCTATGCCCTGGCTCCCTCCCGACCTTGAATAGATCGCCGTATTGATGCCGACCAGCTCCCCATCGGTATTTATCAGCGCGCCCCCTGAATTTCCCGGATTGATCGCAGCGTCAGTCTGGATAAAATTCTCATAATCGACAAGATCCAGAGACCTGCCGAGCGCACTGACTATCCCCCGGGTAACAGTCTGGCCCACCGCGTATGGATAACCGATCGCGAGCACTGTCTGACCGAGCCGCAACGCTTCCGAATTGCCAAGAACGACTGCAGAAAGATCTTTAGCCTCGATCTTAAGCACCGCCACATCACTCCTTGGGTCTGTCCCGATTATCCTGGCATCGAATGTCCGCTTGTCTGGAAGGATCACCTCGACCTCATTAGCATTCTCCACAAGGTGGTTATTCGTAAGAATATATCCATCCTTGTCGACTATCACGCCCGACCCGAGATACTGCTGCTCGCGCTCCTTCGGAATATTGTACCGCTTTAGATAATCTTCGAAGAATCGTCTGAAAAAAGGATCCTGCATCATCGGAGATTCGACTTCGCGCCGTTTGACTATCGTTTTGGATTGTATATATACGACTGCCGGCACAACGCGTTCGACGATATCTGGAAGCGTCTCCCCGCCCTTTTCAAACGCCAGTGCCTGCTGGGAAAGGTTAAGCCCTCTATCATGACGCCCGTCACCGGACAGAAGAGCTTCCGATACCATCACGGCCAGAAACAGACCCGCTGCCAAAAAGACGATCGATAATTTATTAGAAAAGACTTTTCTGATCTTCATCTCGTACACCTCCTGCATTTCAGTACTGTCACTCCAGGATGTTTAACCTGTCCGCGGTCAAAAAGTTCCAAATACACAAAAAATATGAAATTCGATCCTGCCGCAGGTATGGTCAATCCCGGATCATCCTTACAAAATTCATCAGAACCGCTTTAGATGCGGGAGTCTCAAGAATAGAACCTTTAAAATCCTGCAGATGCGCTTTGTCGTCCAGGTACTTTTCCCTTCTGACAAGAAGATTTCCAAGCATATCGGCAAGCAGCACAATATGTTTCGGCCCGAATTCCGGATGCGGCTGATATCCGAAGGTCTTCCCCATGCTGAAAGACTGAACCCGGGTCATCTGGTTGAAAGCAAGCCTGACCGCCGAATCGGGAAGCTGCGAAACATGTGTCATATGAGAGATGTTTACCGGACAACCCTGCGGCAGGCCCTCAAGCAGGGGGCTCTTTTCTCCTTCGGGAGTAAGAAAGATCATTACAGTACCGAATTCCCTGCCTCTCGGGTTTGCCTCCACCCTGCCTCCGAGAGCCTGGGCAATAGCCAGATGTCCAAAACATATCCCGAGCATCCATATATCTTTACTGTGCACCAGCCGAATAAACTCCATCAACCTTCCGATCCATTCCTTATCGGCAAAAACAGGGCCGTAACTGCCCGAGATCATGACCGCGTCACCGGCCCGCTCGATCCTTTCAACAGGGGGCAGTTCTCCCGAGACACCGTCCCAGACCACCAGATCAACTTCTGAAAAGAGGCCAAGATCTTCAAAAGCCTCCGTGAACCATTCGCTGCTGCCGCTGCCATCGGGAAGCGAAAAATCGGTAACGTCGATCAGATTGATCTTTTTTTTCATGACCCTTCACGCACCTTCCTGTAAAAAATCACCCTCCTGACCGCAAAACCGACTTATCATCATTAAAAGAACGCTGGTCCCCCCACGCTGGAGCTTTTCAGAACCGTATCTCGAACCGGTTATTAACGCAGCCGGATTCTATATCTTCGACATCTATCCCCGATACTGACGACGACGATGGTCCCCTGGAGATATCTTTGAGAAAGTCATCCAGGTCTCCGTCAGGTCCGGAAGCTTCTATTTCTACCGACCCATCAGGAAGGTTGCGCACGAATCCGGCGATCCCGTACTTTAACGCAAGCTGCCTTGAAAAATATCTGAACCCGACACCCTGAACGATACCTTTGACCCTGACTCTCATATGCTTCAAGAAAAAACCACTCCTGTTCCCGGCAACTATACCTATATTACACCCGACTCCAGCTTAAGCCTCTTTCTCATTCCACAAAAATGCGGACCCCCTGACCGGATACGGCCGATACCGGCATATTCATCCTGACTGAAAACATCTCAGTCCACCAGAGAGACTTTTCCCGAGCTGAGATCGTAGTGAGCGCCAAGAATCGACAACCGGTCCTGATCGACAAGGTGTCTTAACACCGGTTCGGAATTCCGAAGGGTCTCGGCAACATCTCTCACATTTGCATCCACAAAATCATCGCCCTTGGATCCGGCCGATCTACCGATCACGGGCCTTATTGCATCTATGAAACTTGCCGTATGCCCTTCCGGGATACCTTGTGACCAGGCTGCGTTGACCGCACCGCAGTTATTGTGTCCGAGGACTACGACCAGTGTCACAGACAGGTGCCGCACCGCGTATTCAATGCTTCCCGTTACAAGATCGTCGGTGACATTTCCAGCTACGCGAACAACAAAGAGATCTCCGATCCCTTCATCGAAGATGATCTCGGGAGGAACTCTCGAATCGGAACAGGTCAATATGACGGCGTATGGAAACTGTCCTCCGGCAGTCTCGATCCGCCTTTCGGCTGTCCGCCCCGGCGCCTGCACCTTGCCGGAGGCGAACCTTGCATTTCCTTCCAATAACCTTTCAAGAGCTTCCGCACTGTTCATCTTGAATATTTCCCTCCGCAGTCCTCTGATGATCCCCGACCCGGGGAGCCGGGGCCCGCCTCGGGACCGATAAAGCCGTTTAACAGGGGAATATTATCTTTTTCTTTTCCCCAGCAGAATAAGATCCCTCAGGTCCTCTCCGTCTCTGGCGTTCATCCAGTTCTTTTCGAAATGAGGGTCCTGCACGATCTGCGCTATACCAGCCAGCGCCCGAAGATGGAAATTCCGCTCATCCCTCGTACCTGTCAGGACGAAGATCGATCTTACATTCTTCTCTGCTTCGGAAAAAGCTACTCCTCCCCTGCAGCGGGCAAGAAGTATATCGAATTTTCCCTCGCCTTCCAGAATTATATGGGGTATTGCCAGCAAATGGGTCAGGACCGTACTACTTTCCTTTTCCCGCTCGCGCATCTTCTCGATAAAAGTATCCTTTTCAAGATCGAGTCTGACAGACAGAAAATCCGCCACTACGGAGATGAACTGCTCCAGGCTGAGATGCTCCTCGATATCGAGGACGATAGCACCCTCGATCACCCTGTCCAGCCTGTCCGTTACTATATCATCACGTTCCCTGATGATCTCCTTCAGTTCGGTCTCCAGCGTCCGGTCAGTCAGCTCCTTTGCGGTTATCCTCTCTATCAGATGCAGAAGCGCGTATTCCCTTCCCGCCCTAATCCGTCCGTAGAACCAGTAGACAAAAAGGCCGCATATCATTATCGAGCCGCTGGTTATCAGAGCGGATAACCCGATCCCGAACAGCATGAAAGTGAATCCGCCTATGCCTGCGATCTGTATCCAGGGGTAAAGGGGTGAGTGAAAAACAGGCTGATAATTCTGAAGTCTGCTTTCCCTCAGGATTATCAGAGAGAGGCAGGAAAGCAGATACGTCATGATCAGGACAGCCGAAGCCGCCTTGACAAGAATATCAACCCTGAAAAATATAAAACAGACCATGATAGCCCCGGTGATCATGATCGATATATACGGAGTACGGGTCCTTTTACCAAGCTTCGAGAGAGTCTCCGGAAGAAGCCTGTCTCTGCTCAGCGCCAGAGGGTAGCGCGAGGAGGCCATTATACCGGCATTTGCTGTAGATATGAAGGCGAGCATCGCCGCGATCCCCAGAATGATCCTGCCGCTTCTGCCCATAAACGCTTCTGCTCCGTCGGAGATCGGTGTAAGAGAGAAACGGAGTATGTCAGCATCAAGCACACCGGCGGTCACGAAGACTGTAAAAAAATATAACAGGCTTACGGTGACCAGAGAAAGGATCATCCCCATCGGGACTGTCTTACCGGGATCTTTTACCTCCTCGGCTATACTGGCCACTTTCAGCAGACCTCCGTATGACACGAAGACAAACCCCGCCGTGGTAAGTGTCGGCATCCATCCGGCCGGATTGAACGGGTGCATCAGTTCCGCCGAGACATGGGGAAAGCCCCGGATTATGTAATAGATCAGAGCTGAAAAAAGGAAAAAGCACAGTACGACCTGCACCCTCCCCGCCTCTTTGCTTCCGACAAGATTGACCGCAACGAATATGATCGTCAGGATCGTGGCGATGGCCCTTGGATCGAAATCGATAAAGATCGAAGCAAATGCCGCCATACCGACAAGAGCAAACGCCCCTTTCAGCGACAGGGAAAACCATGTCAACAGCCCCTCGACCGTGCCGACCCCCGGTCCCAGGGCCCTTTTGACGTAAAAGTATGTCCCGCCCGCCTTGGGCATCGCAGATACGATCTCCGCCTGACTCAATACGCCGGTGACGGCAAACAATCCGGCAAGGATATAAGAAACGATCATTGACGGGCCCGCCCTGGCGAAGGCAAGCCCGGGAAGTATGAAAAGCCCCGAACTTATCATCGCTCCGCTGGCGATACTGTAGACGTCGATCAGTCCAAGTTCCCTTTTTAAACCCATACGGCCTTCCTGTTTTAGATGACTTATTCAGCACCTTCGATTTCGGTCAGCGGGAAAAAAGATATCAACTATCGATAAAATCAAGCAGTTCTTCCCCGACCGAATCGATCTCTTTATATCCGATCTCGATTATTTCATCGGCCCTGTCAAAATCGAAATCCTGGAACCCTCCGACCTGTGGCCTTATCATAAAGTGGGGCCCCGCGTTAAGCCTTTCGAACGCCAGGAGCCGGGAAGTCACTATCGCAAGACTGTCTGTGAATAGATCGACAATATTCCTTCTTCGCCTCTCTTTTTTATCCTCACCGGCGATCTTCCTGAATCCCGCAAGAGAAGATATGATCGGAGCCTTTTTCATATTGTCCCTGAACCACTCATCGAGTTTTTCAACTACAGGGAAATGTCTCGACTCGTGCGAAGCTCTTTCGCTGAATACCGAACGGCAGGTATTCACTCCGATGATCCTTTGCGCCCCGAGTTCTTCGGCCAGATCGAGAGGAACCGGATTTATCAGTTCTCCATCCACAAGATTCCTTCCATGCAGATGGACTGGAGGAAAGACCCCGGGAATACAGGCTGACGCGCGTATCGCATCGACGAGGTCGCCGTCCCTGAATACGAACTCGAGTCCAGAATCTATATCTGCCGCAGTGCAAGCGAACGGGACAGGTAATTCCTCTATTCTTTTCATTCCGAAATCCACCCTCAGGTTCGACTCTATCTTGTCCCATTCAAAGATGCTCTTTCCCGAGAATGAGAAACGCATATATTTCAAAAAATCTTTCCAGTTCAACTTTAAAGCTATCTCTTTCATACTTTCCGGAGAATATCCTGCGGCTGCCGCTGCCCCTATAAGAGCTCCCATCGAAGTGCCCGCGATGCAGGAGATCTTGATATCATGCTCCTTCAACCATAGAAGAATACCGATCTCACTCAATCCTCTCGCCCCCCCGGAACCCAGGGCGAGCCCGATCTTCTTCTTCATCGATTAATCCTCCCTTATCCTGAGGATTTCAGGCCTCTTGACAAGTATGACCAGAAAACCGGCTGTCAAAAGCAGCAGAACAGATATGAGAAGCGGATGGGCACTGAGAAGCCTCGGTTTCAGTGCTACGGAGATAATGATCCCGGCGATCGCACCTCCGAGATGCGCCTCGTGCCCTATATGCCCAAGCCTCGCCCTGATACCGTAGACAGATACCAGAATAAACAGGATCCCGAAGAGCCATGAGGGGATGGAGACCGGAAAGAGGAGAAAAGAGATCCCCCCGTTCGGAAAGATTATGATGCTGGAATAGATGACTCCGCTTACCGCCCCGGAAGCACCTATCGCTCTGTATTCCGGGTTTTTTCTGTGAATGTAAAGCGCCAGGAGGTTTCCAGCGGTCAGGCTCCCGAAATATATGACCAGATAGGGGATAAAACCGAATCTTGTCCCTACGCCCAGGCTGAAAGAATACAAAGCTATCATATTGAAAGCCAGATGGCCTATATTGGCATGCAGGAATCCCGAGGAAAGAAGCCGTATATACTCGCCCCCATGCAGGATCTTTCCCGTGTTGAAAAGGTATTGATCGAAAAAAGCCCTGTTGCTGAATCCTTTCAATGAAAAGATCACCGTGGCTATGATCAGAAAAATGGTGAATGTCTCGTTTGCAGACTCCATCTAAACCTCTTCTCTTACGACAGCCGCCCTCCCGGAAAGCGGTTGACGGCTCTGGTGAACCGGTCCTTCTTCTACCCCTTTTCCTTTTTAACAAGCGAGACGCCGCCTCTTGAGATCTCTCCGACGGTTTTCTCACATTCCTCGAACCGGGCGGTCGGCATCCTCCCGCTTATCCTTATGAGGTCGCCGAAATCCTCGCTTATGATCTCGCCGGCGGAGGCAAGAACCGCTTCCTTCACCTCTCTGAAAATATTATAAGGCAGATCGACCGAAAAATCGACCAATTCGACAAGTCTTCTCACCGGCAGCCGGTCTATTACTGTGCGGGCGCAATCACCGTACGCTTTGACCAATCCTCCCGTCCCCAGCTTCGTCCCTCCAAAATATCTTACCACGATAACCAGAAGATCGACTATCCCGCTCCCCTTGAGCACATCCATTACCGGCCGGGCGGCTGTGCCTTTCGGCTCTCCGTCATCGCTCATTCCTGCCAATTCGCTCTTGCCGCCTCCTACTACGAATGCGTAAACGACATGGGAAGATCCAGGGTGATCTTCCCTTGCCTTTTTTATCAGATGGCGGGCCTCTTCGACAGTTCCTGCCGGAACTCCATATGCTATAAAACGAGAGTTTTTTATTACGGCTTCCGTTTTGAACCCGCCATCGGGGATATACTGCTGCTTTCCCATAGGCCTCAGTGCCTTTCAAAAATAATTCTGTTGAACTGATCCGGGGTTTCATACTATTTATTGTTTGACGGGCAATCAAGGATTGTTTTAATGCAAAAGGTGCATTCGGCAGATTTTCCATTCAGGGAGGAAGGATCCAGGATGACTGATCTAATAAAAAGGTTTCTCGAATATGTCAAGATAGACACAAAATCAGATGAAGAATCCAAAAGCAGCCCCACTACAGAGATCCAGTTCGGCCTCGCGAATAAACTTGTCGAAGAGCTGAAAGGACTTGGCCTCGAAGATGCGGCAGTAGATGAAAACTGCTATGTCATGGCTACCCTCCCCTCCAACCTCGACAAGGAATCGACAGTAATAGGTTTCATCGCTCATATGGACACAAGCCCCGACATGTCGGGCGCCGATGTCAACCCGCAGTTCATAGAGGATTATGACGGAAAAGATATTATCCTCAACAAAAAGGAAAAAATAATCCTCTCTCCCGATGCTTTTCCCGAACTACTTTGCTACGTCGGGCAGACCCTGATCACGACAGATGGAACTACTCTCCTCGGGGCAGACGACAAGGCCGGGATAGCGGAGATAGTCACTGCGGTAGAATACCTCGTAAAAAATCCCGATATCAAACATGGGACGATCAAGATCGCCTTTACTCCTGATGAAGAGGTCGGCAGGGGGACTGACCATTTCGACGTTAAGAAATTCGGGGCTGATTTCGCTTATACTCTTGACGGAGGACAGATCGGCGAACTGGAGTTTGAGAATTTCAACGCGGCAAAACTTACCGTCACAGTAAAAGGACTCAATGTCCATCCCGGATATGCTAAAAACAAGATGGTCAACTCGATGCTCATCGCGATGGAATACAATTCGATGCTTCCGGTCAACCAGACTCCTTTCTATACAGAGAAATACGAGGGCTTTTTCCACATGATCGCATTAAAAGGAGAGGTCGAAAAGACTGTAATGACATATATCGTCAGAGATCACGATATGGAGAAGTTCAAAGAGAAACAGGAACTGGGGATCAAGATCGCCGAATTTCTGAATCATAAATATGGCAAGGGAACAGTAAATGCCGAACTGACCGAGCAGTACCTGAATATGCGTGAAAAGATCGAACCTGTGATGCATATCGTGGAGATAGCAGAGCAGGCGATGAATAATGCCGGGGTCGAACCGAAAAAGACGCCTATCCGCGGAGGAACGGATGGGTCGAAACTTTCCTATATGGGCCTGCCGACGCCGAACCTTTTTACCGGCGGGCATAACTACCACGGAAGGTATGAATATATCCCGGTCGAATCGATGGAGAAAGCTGTCAAAGTGATACTGGAGATAATCGATCTTTACGCGAAAAAGTAGTTATTCCCGGGAGAGATTGATTTGAGCCTCAAAAATAACAAAAAGAAGTTCCGGTTGACCGGTTTTTCAAGCTGTCTCGGCTGAGCTTCGAAACTTGATCCGGCGGTGCTGGACAGGGTTGTAAGAAAGCTTGCCAAAAGCAGCGATCCAAACGTTATCCTCGGTTCGGCATCGTTCGATGATGCCGGTGTATACCAGATGGAGAACGGGCCTGCTCTTGTTCAGACGGTTGATTTCTTCACTCCTGTCGTCGATGATCCCTATGACTATGGAAGGATATCAGCAGCAAACTCCCTCTCGGATATATACGCGATGGGAGCCAGACCGATCACCGCCTTGAATATCGCCGCCTTTCCCGACGCCGAACTGCCCGAATCCGTTCTCAGCTCTATACTGCGGGGGGCATCAGATATCTGCAGGTCGGCAGGTGTCGCTATTATCGGCGGACACACGATATCTGACAGGGAGATCAAGTTCGGACTCTCTGTAACGGGGATAGCTGATCCCGAAAAGCTGATGAGAAAGGATAAAGGAGAAGCTGGAGATATCCTGATACTGACAAAACCGCTCGGCTCCGGGCTTCTCGCCAACGCGTTGATGAATAACGCGGCGAAAGAGGAGGATATTGCTGTTGCAGTCGAGGTGATGACACGCCTGAACAGAGTAGCTTCCGAAGCTGCCGTTAAGGCGGGGTGCAGATGCGCTACCGATGTTTCCGGATTCGGCCTTGTCGGACATCTAAAAGAAATAGCCTCTGCGTCCGGGCTTGCGGCTCAGATCGATTCAGAATCTCTTCCGATCCTCCCCGGAGCTTTCGAGATCGCATCAGGAGGGTCGTTCTTTTCGGGCGGTGAAAGAAAGAATCTTCTCTTCGTCAAAGATTTCCTTATCGTAGGAAAGAAAATATCAAATGCCATTCAGCGGATCGCAGCCGATCCACAGACATCCGGCGGCCTGCTTCTCGCAATACCTGCCGGAAAGGTCGACAGTTTTGAAAGTTTGATGAAGGATGCCTCAGAAGAGATATGGATCATAGGCAGCCTGATATCGGGAGATCCGGGAAGTATCATCCTTGAATAATGATATATCCGGCAGTCTTGCCGGAAAGGAGAATCATGGAGAACTCTGTCAATGAAAAGAGAAAAACTAATTTTCTCCTCTATCTGGTGGTTTCTGTCAGTGGAGCGGCGGTCCTCGCGCTGGAGCTTCTCGGCACAAGGATCCTCGGGCCATACTACGGAGTGAGCATTTTCCTATGGTCGGCGATTATCACAGTCACTCTCGCGGCGCTTGCAGCCGGCTATTCAATCGGCGGACATATAGCGGACCGGGGCATATCGATGAGGGGGCTCGGGATCATCATCTTGACCGCCGGCCTTTATCTCTGCCTTATCCCTCTTCTAAAAAGGCCAGTCCTATCGATCATCGAACCGATGGGGCTCAGGCCGTCTGTCCTGATCGCTGCTTTGATCCTCTTTTTTCCACCGTTGATGCTTCTTGGAATGGTCACTCCTTCAGCGGTGAAGATCAAGGCCTCTGTTCTCAGTGAAGTGGGACGCGCCGCCGGCAGCCTCTATTCGGTTTCGACTGTCGCGAGTGTCGCAGCAGCTCTGCTGACCGGATTTGTACTTATCCCGGCCCTTGCCGTGTCGCATATTCTTTTTGCTACAGGGGCTCTTCTTTTCATGACATCGGCGCTCATATTCCTTACCGGCCGAAGAAGAGGCAATGCCCTGATAGCGCTTATATTATTCATACTGTCTCTTGCTGCGATTGTTTTCATTCCTTCATCCCCGTATGCGTCGGGGAAGGCGGTTTTCATAGGTACCGGCCACAGCCCTTACGCCGAAATCGATGTCGTCGATTTTCTGGAAGCGAGATTTTTGCTTATTGACGGGTCGATTCACACCTGTACAGATATCGAGACCGGAAAGAATATCATGCCGTATGTCAACGTTCTCGATATAGCACGCAATATCTGCGGAGACAGTGGAAACGCGCTGCTTATCGGACTCGGAGGAGGATCGGTAGCCAAAAATCTCTCATCCTTGGGGTGGACAGTCGATGGAGTCGAGATCGATCCTGTCGTGATCCGTTTCGCAAAAGAACATTTCGGGCTTGCTGAAAAAGACGCATTTGTATATCAGACCGATGGAAGGCGTTTTCTCGTCGAGACGGATGACCTGTATGATCTCATAATATTCGACGCCTTCGGAAGCGGAACAGTCCCTTTTCACCTTGTGACAAAGGAGTCGGTCGAGCTGGCTGCCAGAAGGCTTCGTCCCGGCGGAGTAATAGCGATGAATTTTCTGACGGTCGGATGGAGAAGCAGGATCGTCACTTCGATGGCAGCAACCCTTCGTACAAGCTTCAGGGAAGTGGTTGCTCTCCCTATAGCAGAGCCGCCGAATACACTGGGTAACCTTGTATTGCTCGCATCAGACTCGCTCCTGTCCCTTTCGTATGATATCCCGGAGCCGAGTGGGCGTTTCACGGCCGAATATGATATGAACCACTCGTGGAATAACAGATTCAACCCCGATTCGTCTGGAGCGGTAATATTCACCGATGATAAAAATCCGATAGACCTCTGGAGTGAAGAGGTCAACCTTGCCGACCGGCAGAATCTCAAAAAATATTTCAGGGAAGCCGGAATCAAATGGTGATCCCCATAAAAGATCGAGATGCCTGGCTTCCCTGAAGGGAAGAATAGCACAGGCATCTCGATCATAAAGACCCCAAGGGTCTTATTCTGTCTTATCGACTAGTTTCCCACCATATAAAGGCCAAAGTAGTTGAGAACATCATCGATCGGGTTGGCAATACCAGTCGTACTTCCGCCCGCAAAAAGAAGGCCCAGAGCACGAGGATTGACATCGACATCTTCCACGAGCAAAGATCCGGAATCCCCACTCAGCAAGAACTTTCTGCCAGTGACGACGATCTGACCGGTGAAATATTCGACTGTCGATTCTCCACCGCATTCATCCGAACCGCCGACATTGAAAGAACCGTTGATCGCGGAAACGGTTCCGCGCGTCAGACCTGATGTACGCCCGCTCTTCTTTACGGGAAGCCCTACATATGCATCCATCGTAGTGGCTGAGATCTCGCCGATCTCAAGTATCGTACCGGTTGGATCGACCATGCCGGGAATGATCTCGGCGATAGCGCAATCAACGCTGAGGTTGTCTTCGCACCATTCGGTGAGATACCCGACATAATCTGCAGGAATATCCTGACAGTTTACATCGATCAGGCCGGGCTGATTGATTTCCTGGCCGACTTCCGCTACGTCGGGATCGTTATCGCTTGCGGCCTGATCCCCTGCAAAGACATGCTGATTGCTGAGCATGAATTTGTTTCCCAGAGCATCCTGCAGCAAAGCGCCGAGTGTTCCGGCGCAGCAGTATGGATATGCGAAATCCTTGCTGTTTCCGCCCGAGACACCCATCGGAATAGGCCTGGGATAGCGCGCCGTATGGCCGGAACTACTCCCACCTCTAAGCATTTTGATCTTACCCGAAACGACCTTTACCACTGGGATTCCTTCGATCGTCGCCGGAACATTTTTTCCACCCTTATCAGATTCAAGGTAGACCATAATGGAAGGAACGCCGTTCTTGTTAAGACCCGTTGCGGTTCCAACTACCAGGGGATCGGTCATCAGATCCATAGTGTGCCTGTTCTGTACGGCAATGACAGTATGGACGGCGGGGTTGTCCATGCTGAGCACGATGGATCCCTGTCCGGCGTCAGCAACCGGTGTGCTGATGTCCTCACCTGTATCGGAACATCCGAATACAAGAGAGAGAGCCAGAAGCAGTACGCCTCCGACCAACCACCTGACAGGATTGCGTGGGTTGTAGAACATTTAACCCTCCTGTGGAAAAAGGAGAAAGGAAAGAATTGATGCGCCATTCTACCTGACGCGAATCGACGTGTCAAGAAGCATAACTGCTGATATTGAAATAGCGGAGATGCGGCCGGGGCAAAACGGGCTTTAGCTATCCCTATTGCTCATATAAGGTTAGACGGCCATCTGAGACTATCACCAATCTTGTCCGGGAATCCTCCGTACTCATACAGGCTTCAAAATCATAAGCAGTGACTAAAATCACCGGAGGCCATATATAGCTGAATATATCGGTCCTTTCGATCCCGAGTCTTGAAAGATCCTCAGTATAAGCGCCGTACCTGAGAAAATGTTCCCGCTCCCTGTAATATATCCTGCGGAGCAGCCATCTCGCCTGTTCGTCAGGGCCGGGTTTGAAAGAATCCGCCCCGATGAATCTTGTCATATTTGAGAACTTGACCAGTCCCCACATCTCGGGATAATGCATATTGGCGATCCCCTGCTGCGACCATACCGAGAGATACTCCGGCTCAGGCCTTCCTGTCTCAGGGTCTGTCGCTTTTACATATATCCCATCCTCGATCTTCACATCATACTCTCCCCGCGAAATATTTATCGCCCAGATATCCCCTTCGTCAGGCGGCACCTTTTTATGAGCCGACTCTCCCAGGACTTCCCATGGTATAGCGATCTCGACGGTCCATCCCCTGTCCTGGTTTTCCGGATCATTGATAGTTCCATCGACACTGACGGCGCTCTTCAACCCTTTTATGTCCCAGGAAGCGATCGCCGGCCCGCCATCCCTGTACGGTTTTACCAGAAATACGTCTCGAACCGTTCCATAGGCGTTTATTCCGATTTCGAAATATTCATGCGAATCTCCATCAGGATCGATGAAGATCTCGAGATCATTATCCTGATAGATCTGTCCGTCACGTTCCGTAACGGAAGCCCACACAGAGTTCTCTATCATATAAGCCGCGATGTAGAAATAGTCGTCATCCCACATCATCTTTGCTCTCGTCCTGAACCTGGGAGCGGGTTTTTCCTCGCCTGTAATGTTTACGAAATAATGAGACCACTCCACCCATGGTTCCATCCAGGGACCATCATCGATCTTCCCATCTATGACCACAGGCATCTCGGTCTTGCGGCAAAGATACCTCTTCGGGGAATATTCGATAGAGGGGCTGAGGAATTCCTCATCAGATATCCTTTTCTGCCCGGTCTGTTCTTCCACTCCGCCGCATCCACTTGATGCAAGCATGGCGCAAATAATGCCGAAAAAGATAACTGCGGAGAGCAGATTCGAGACCTGTTTTTCCTGCCTGTCGATATAAGTCATGATGACGATCACCTCCATCTATTCTCCCGGGTTCTCTGATATCCCCCGTAAAGCCCCCCGGGTCTGATAACCACTATATTTTCCGGATCAAAGGCATTCCTTAGCCGAAATATCCTCAATATCGAATCTTAGCATATTAAAGATATCATAATCTGTATCCTCTTTGAAATTTCTCTTTCGGACAGGATCAGAATCAGATTCCTGGTGATCCATCAGAATATCGATGCCATACCTCTTCTCCTCAAGAGTGCTGACGACGCCGATATCACCGCGGAGCACGAGTGACTGGTATTTGTGTTCGCATTTCCCATCGACATAACCTTTATCACGAAAAATAAATACACAAGCAGACGGGTTCTTTCCTATTATCTCAAGTTTATGCCCCTTAAGCGCGCAGTGAAAATAAAGGGCCCTGCGATCCGGATCATACCCGTAGTTCATAGTCACGATGTACGGTTCGTCTTCCGCGCAGATCGAAATAAAAGCGAGCCTGCATCCCTTCAGAAGATCCTCGACGGTCTTTTTATCATTTATCTCTCTGTCTTTTCGCGTCAGATGGTATTTCTTCCTCAACCCTGTCCTTTCTCTCAAGACGGGTCCTGCGGCGGCCCCGATTCAAGACTGCTGAACTGATCGATCACATCTATGTACAATTTTCATCATTGTTCGGTTTCATTACCGGAAATTTCAATTTGTCAGTATCTATCTCTCCCCGTGCCATGAACCCTTCTCCAAGCACTTCATGGACCCTGTTGATGATGACGAATGCATCCGGATCGATTTCTTTTACAATACCGACGAGACGGTATATCTCCCTGCGATTGACGACGGTAAAGAGCACATCCATCTCGACATTCCGGTAAAGTCCGCGTCCGTGAAAAGCTGTCGCACCGCGTCCCATACTGTGCACTATACATTCTGCGATCCTGTCGCTCCTGTCCGAGATGATGAATGCCGATTTGGCATAATCAAACCCGAATATGATTATATCGATGAGCTGTGATGAAACGACAAGAAGGAGAAACGAATAAAGCATCAGCAGCAAGACCGGTTTGTCAGGGGACAGCCCCTTTATATGAAGGACTAATCCCGCGGCACATATAACGAAAAAATCTGTGATGATTATTACGATCCCGGGTTTTGCCCTCCATCTTTTTTTCGCGACGGCGGCCACTATATCGCTGCCTCCGGTCGTCCCCTTGAATTTGAATATTATCCCCAGTCCCACTCCCAGAAATATCGCGCCTATAAGTACCAGGAAAAAGAAATCGTTTTCCATCAGATACCTTATTGTATCAAGATCCTGCAGCCTGAAAGACTTTATTATATCGCCCCGGAAAAGATCGACGCAGAAAGAGTTGACCGTAAAACCCCAGAAGGTCCTCAATCCGAAAGTCTTCCCAAGCTCTATGACTCCCCAGATAAACAGTGGAAGATTCATACCCCACATCAGGAGACCTACAGAGACCTTTCCTCCGAGCATAAAATGCACAGCCATCGAAAGTCCGGTGACGCCGCCCGGGACGACCTTCGCATCAACGAGAAAGACAGCTATGCCGAGCGACATGACGGCAGCGCCGATCGTAATAAATATATACTCGGTCACTATCCCGGTATTGAGTCTCATTAAAAGGAACCTCCATTATGACTGCTTTTCAGGGACTACCCTTATCCTTCCCCCGCCCTTCCCGACCGTCTTTCCTATGATCGAAGCCTCTATTCCATTCTCGCGGAGCAGATCGACGAATCTCGATGCATCCTGTTCGTCAAAGGTAACGAGAAGTCCTCCTGAAGTCTGGGCATCGCAAAGCAGTATCTTTTCGCTTTGAGTTATCGAACTGTCCCAGTCGACAGAACCGGCGGTGAATTCAAGATTATTCATTGTTCCGCCGGGAACAAATCCATCGGATATCAGTTCCCGCGTACCTTCGATCACAGGGACCTGATCGATCCAGACAACAGCATCGACTCCGCTCCCGACAGTCATCTCCCTTAGATGCCCTATAAATCCGAACCCTGTTATATCGGTACAGGCTCCCGGGTCGAGGCCCGACATAGTCTCTGCGGCCAGACGGTTAAGTCCGCTCATCACTTCAACAGCGCGCTTTGCGACGCCGGGATCGGCTGCGTCCCTCTTCATCGCCGTTGCGATCACTCCGGTTCCGAGAGGTTTTGTAAGGACAAGCAGATCACCAGGCCTCGCCGTGGAATTACGCAGAATATTTTTTGGATCTATTATTCCTGTTACCGCAAGACCGTACTTTGGTTCGCTATCCTCGACCGTATGGCCTCCGATTATCGAGATATCAGCCTCATCCGCCTTTGCAAGCGCCCCTTCAAGGATCCTCTTCAAAATATCCAGCGAAAGCCTCTTGTCGGGAAATCCGACGATATTCAGACCGAAGAGGGGTTTTGCCCCCATCGCGTATATATCACTCAGCGAATTCGCGGCGGCTATCGCCCCGAAATCAAAAGGGTCATCGACTACCGGAGTAAAAAAATCCACGCTTTGCACGATCGCAAGGTCTTTTCTTATCCTGTAGACAGCCGCATCATCCGATTTCTCTTTCCCTACAAGGACATTTTTATCGACAGATTCCGGGAGATGCCTAAGGACCTTTTCCAGATCCTGCGGCCGAAGTTTACACGCGCATCCGAGGCCATGAGTATATCTGGTAAGCCTTATCTTATCATGAGCCGAAACTTCGGGCGGACGGCCTGCCTCTCCCGGTTTCAGCCTTTTTACCGCGGCGATCACCGCCTCAAGCGCCCTGTCGATCTCATCTCCTGTCGTCATCCGCCCTGTGGAAAAACGGACCGTTCCCATCGCCGTCTCCTCGGGAACAGACATCGCCTGCAGGACCGATGAGATATCAACGGTTCCTGTATGGCACGCTGCTCCGGCTGAAGCGGCTACTACCTCACCTATCTCGTCGAGAAGAGTGTTCGCCTCGACAAAGGGAAAAGAAACGCTCAGCGTATTCGGAAGCCTGTGGTCAGGGCTGCCGTTTATCTTAAGATCGCCAAACGCCTCCTTGAGGCCGGACTCAAGCCTGTCGCGCATCTTTCTCATCTGATCTGCGTTCTTTTCGATATCGATCATCGCCGACTCGGCAGCTTTTCCTATCCCGACGATTTCCAGGACATTCTCTGTCCCAGCCCTTATATTCTTTTCGTGATCGGCTCCATGGATCAACTTTGAAAGCTTCACTCCGGTCCTGATGTATAATGCTCCGATCCCCTTGGGAGCATAGAATTTATGCCCTGCGACAGATAGAAGATCAACATCCAGTCGGTCCACCTTTACATCGATCTTCCCTACAGACTGCGCGGCATCGGTGTGAAAGATGATGCCGTGCTGCCGGGCCGCCCTGGCAAGAGAAGCGATCGGCTGAATAGTACCTACCTCATTGTTAGCATGCATGATTGTCGCTAATATACTCTCCGGTCTTATCGCATCGCGAAAATCATCGACCGACACGAGGCCCTCACTATCTACGGGAAGGTATGTCACGCTGAACCCTTCACCCTCAAGGTAGGCGCAAACCTCCAGGACCGCGGGATGTTCTATCGCTGATGTTATTATATGGTTCCCTTTTTCGCGCATCGAAAGGGCCGATCCCTTTATCGCAAGATTGTTCGATTCGCTTCCGCCGCTCGTAAATATCAATTCATCCTCAGCGCACCCAAGGAGGGCGGAAAGTTGTCTCCTTGCTTTTGATACAGCTTTTTTCGTCTGCAGGCCGTACCAGTGTGAAGAGGACGGGTTACCGAAATATTCTTCAAGATAGGGACGCATCGCCGAGATCACTTCAGGAGATATCGGTGTCGTTGCGTTGTAATCAAGATATATTGGGGGCATTACAATCATTTCTCCCTTTATAGCCGGGGCTGAAATCAGACCACCTGACCGGCCTGTCATCTTTCCGGACTAATATCGACGACCTATACGATGAATGGTCTGAGCCAATCTGTCAAGAACCGGGATCGACTTTTTACTGCAGTCTGTTTAAACCTCCTCTCTGACCCGATTGACAAAAGCTTCAAACTCTACTATCGTCTAACCTGCTTTTAGACCCTCTACTGATAGAGCTTTCAAAAGATCGGCGCCAGGTACTCGATGAAACGACATTCTACAGGATCTGAAATACTTCTTCTGCTCGCATCTGTGATATGGGGATTCGCTTTTGTCGCCCAGAGGGCCGGGATGGAGCATGTCGGCCCCTTTATCTTCAATGCCGTACGTTTTGCTCTCGGCGCGGCGGCTCTCGTCCCTTTCACGGTCTCGTCAATAAACAGGGACAGGGAGAAACCCAGCCCCCTTGTCTATCTCTACGGGGTGATCGCCGGAACAATACTCTTTCTGGGCGCTTCTCTGCAACAGATCGGGCTGGTAAGCACTACTGCGGGGAAAGCCGGGTTCATTACCGGCCTGTACGTCGTCCTCGTGCCTGTCATGGGTATCGTTATCGGACAGAGAACAGGAAAAGAGACCTGGGCCGGCATAACGCTCGCTGCGGCGGGACTCTACCTCTTAAGCTTCAGGGGCGACTTCTCTATAGCCAGGGGCGATCTCCTGGTTCTTGCCGGGACCTTTTTCTGGGCAGCTCATGTTCTGCTGATAGGGTCTGTGGCCAGGGGGGCGAACTCTCTCCTGCTTGCATTGACGCAGTTTCTTACCTGCTCGGTCCTCAGTTTTGCCGCGGCGGCCCTTTTTGAGACGGTCGAAGCGTCAGGCCTTGCGAAGGCTGCGATCCCGATCCTGTACGGAGGGCTCCTGTCGGTGGGAATAGCCTATACTCTCCAGGTCATAGCCCAGAAGAAGATACCTTCTTCTCACGCGGCGATAATACTCAGTCTGGAAACTGTATTCGCAGCGCTCGGCGGCTGGCTCGTCCTCGGAGAGACTATACCTGTCCGGGGCCTGATCGGCTGCACACTGATCCTGGCCGGCATAATCGTATCTCAAGCGGGGGTCGGGAAAGACCATGGAACCGGATACGGCCTTGATCCCGGCGGAGACGGGGAAAAGTCTGTTTAGGGTCTCTATTTGTTCTTATGCCCCTCGACCCAGACATTGATGGCACCGATCAGTCTTTCAATAGCAAAAAATACCGACCGCCGATGCTCGGGATCTATCTGCTCCATGATCTCGGAATGAAGATCAAGAGATACCTGCCTGATCTCGTTGACGATCCTGATCCCCTTCTCAGTCAGATCGACATCGATATTTCTTCTGTCCTCTGCCGAGATATTTCTGATAACGATCCCCTGTTTCTCGAGGCCGGAGATAATACGGGTCACTCCCCCCGGCGTTATACCGAGACGCTCCCCGATCTCCTTCATCCCGAGAGTGTTAATATTGAAGAACTGCATAAGGCAGTTATATTCAGCTGAAGATATGCCTACCTGCTTTACGAAGTACATATCCTTCAGGGCGCATTTCTGACGGAGCAGGCAGATAAGGTCGGCCATCTTTTCGATATGCCCCTCTTCCGAACAATTATTCATAACACCTCCTCGTCCCGATAAATATTTACCAATGGAATATTTTCTACATGTATAATATTCCAAATACTAATTCAAGCATTTTTTCTTACAATCGGCAATTTCCTTAAACCCTGTTTCTGCTTAACGGAAAGAATCCGCCTCTGGCCGGCTTTGTTCCGGTATGACGGATTGATCCTGAAAGGAGATCTCCTGCATTGACTTTACCAAAATCATTGATATATTCAAAGTATGCGCAATATTGAGTACTATAATATCTATGCCTTCTGTAAATACCGGGATTCACTCGTTATCTGCCTTAATCGTTCCAACGGCCTCTGAAATGCCGGGATCGATGATCCCCTGATCTTATCATCGCCACAGAACAAAAGTTGATCGACTCATCATCCGTTAAACTGAATCCAGGAGAGAATAATGAAAGTAATAGTGCTTGGAGCCGGGCTTGTAGGCGGTCCGATAGCCGCGGATCTTGCAGAAGAGGACAGATTTGAAGTAAGCATCGCCGATATCAGCGAGGAGGCCCTGGCAAGGGTCGGTTCAAAATATTCCGTGGTAACTATTCAAAAAGACCTTTCCGATCCGGAAACTGTAAGGAAACTCGCGGGCGGTTATGACTTTGTCATCAACGCAGTTCCAGGAGATATGGGGTTCAGGACATTCAAGGCTGTAATAGAAGCGGGAAAAAGAATAGTCGATATAGCTTTTTTCCCTGAGGACCCGTTCCAGCTTTCGGAACTGGCCCTGAAGCAGAAGGTTACAGCCGTAATGGACTGCGGGGTGGCGCCGGGGATGAGCAATATACTGACAGGATATGTCGATCACCTGCTCGATAAGACCGAGACAGTGGTGATCTATGTCGGAGGCCTTCCCGAGAAAAGAGACTGGCCTTACGAATACAAGGCGGTATTCTCACCGGCAGATGTTCTCGAGGAATACACAAGGCCGGCGAGGGTCGTCGAAAACGGCAAGATACTGATAAAGCCTGCGCTGACGGAAACCGAAATAATCGATTTCCCTCCTGTCGGAGAGCTGGAAGCCTTTAACAGTGACGGACTGAGGACTCTGGCTGCTACCATCAACGGGGTGAACATGAAAGAAAAGACCCTGAGATATCCAGGTCATGTTGAAAAAATGCTTGTTCTTCGCGAGACAGGATTCTTCAGTAAAAAAGAGATCGAAATAAACGGGGTCAGGATACGGCCTCTGGATTTCACTTCCAGGCTTCTTTTCCCTAAATGGAAACTGAAAGATGGGGATATCGATCTTACCGTCATGAGAGTCATCATCGAAGGGGAAAAAGACAGAAAACGTCTGCGGTACACGTACGACCTCTTTGACAGGTTCGATGAAAAGACAGGGATCCATTCAATGGCGAGGACGACAGGTTATACGGCGACTGTCGTATTAAGGATGATCGCTGACGGCATCTACGACCGGCCGGGGATCTCTGCTCCCGAATATATCGGAAGAAGCGGGAAATGCGTCGAGTATATCCTCGCGGGGCTGAAGGAACGTGGGATCGAATACAGGGAAAAGATAGAGGTACTCACAGAAAGCTGTGACAAATAGAACCGAAATCACTCCGCGGTCATTCAGGCGAAAGCAGATAGACGGCAAAAGAGGCGAGCCAGTGCTCTCCCTCATACCTTCCGCTGGCGATATGCCCGAGCGTCGCCCCTGCGTGACGGCAGGCAGATTCTTTCAGGATCGCAATACGGGCGTCTCCCTCCGGCAGCGCTGATGCCATCGAGTTCATGCACCAGGCCCTGCTAATATTAAGTCCGTCGAGGTGGACTATCTTCGGATCGCTCCTGTCCGAGACGATCGCTGGAGTCAGCAGATTCGCCGGAAGGCCTTTATCGAGGCCGGGGAGGAACCGGGTCAGCCATTCTCCAAAATCATTCCTGCCAAGGACCCTTCTCATAAGATCCGCCTCTATCAGACAGGAAGAAAAGAAATCGTCGCCGTCCGGCTCCCATTCACACGGACATCCCCTGTCTGAAAGAAAATACTCCCTGCTGCGTTCGACTACCATAGATTCAAGCTCCACTTCTCCCGCCGAACGCGCGTAATCGAGCGCGAATGCCATCCCAAACGCGGTATTTGAATGTACACCCCTTCGTATCGGATAGCTCTGCCTGGGAAGAAATTCGATATATCTTTCAATTACGGCCGATACTAGCGGCTGCAGGTTCTCCGCCAGCCCGATCAGATCGGGATCGCTTGAGCGATCGAGTTCTTCAGCAAGTTTCAGCAGCCAGGCCCATCCATAGGTGCGTTCGAATGACTTTCGGTCTTCATCGCCGAGATAAGCAGCTTCTCTTAGAATATTCTCCTTCGAAAGATTACAGATCAGCGCTTCCTTGATCCTCGATCCCTCTTCGATCTCAGGAAAACAGGCGAGGAGCCTGGCAAGCATCCAGTGTCCGTGAACCGAAGAGTGCCAGTCAAAACATCCGTAAAAAGCGGGATGAAGCTCGCTCGGCCTGAGGACCTGGTCGGCGTTCATGACTACATGACCCGGCTTGTTCGGAAATTCCCTGCCGACACAGGCGAGAGCGATCTCGGCAAACGCTGAAGCGGTCTCAAGGTCAAGGACCGTGCCGTTATCGCAAGGGATCGGTTTTCCGGTCTCAGCTTTCATATCCGGCGCAAGATCCAGAACGGGCTGAACCAGGACCAGCATCAGACCGATCCATCCGATCTTTCCGTAACTCATTCCTCCCATGATTCCCTTTCTTCATGCAGATACAGAAGGCTGTCATATGCAGAAGCGTATGTGACGCCAAGCACCGGCGTAATCACAAAGTTGAAGAAAGAGGATGTAACTGCCCCGAGAGCGGCCATGTTTATAAGATAGGGGAAAACTGCAAGCCCGTACAGTCCGAGAAGGATTCCATAATATACAAGCAGTTTTCCTTCATGGCCTTTTGTTATCCTCGCGCTGAAACGGAAGGTATCGGCAACGGGGGTTTTTTTGTCTACGACTATAAAGATGCTCATCCCCAGTCTGATGATCGCGTAAATGCCCGGGATGATGAATAAAAATGTCCCCAATGCTATAATAAGAGACAGAGATATCGAAAGCAGCCAGACAGACTGGAAATCAGAAAAGGGCCGGAATATGTCGCGCGCGGTCAGTCCATCTTCCCCCCGCACCAGCCTCAGACAGAAATTCAGCCAACCGGCCGTAAGCACCAGCCCGAAGGTCAGCTGGATGATTATTCCCAGCGTCTCACCGCCGGGGATATAACCGATCAAAAGGAGGAAAAGCGAGTACGCTATGATCACCGCCATTCCGGAGATCAGAGTCATCCTGCGCGTCCTGAAAAGATCGAGTCCGCTGCTGAACCAGCCGTCAGCCGATACCGGGTACCCGTGCGATTCCCTTTTTCCTTCTTCCGTATCTACCATCTCAGGGGCTGCCGTTCTTTTTTTTCCATATTTTTCCTAAGCTGCGATCGATCCTTTTTCTTTCGCAGATACTGCTTCATACATAGAAGCAAGAGTGACCCTGCTCCAGATCACAGCTGGCAGGATACCGACGCCGAGACAGATCAACCCGGCAATTACTATGGGGATAGAAAGCAGATAGATGACAAAGATATCCATCGCGTACCCCGAAGTCATCTTCCAGCTTGTTTTTATCGCCTCTATCGCGTCAAGTCTCCGGTCAACGACAAGGAACGGGACAAAGGAAAATTTACAGGCCAGAAAGATGCCGGGGATGATAAGGAACATTACGCCTATACCTACCATGAAGTGTACAAGCACGTGGGAAAGTATGGCATTGAGATAATTCTTAAATCCCTCTGAAAGCCTTCCTACGTCACATTTTTCATTTCTTGCCGCCTGGAGATAGACCGCAAAAGCTCCGTATTTAAGGGGCACGATCACAAAGATCGAGTAAAGATACGTATAAAACCATAAATAGACCCCTGAAAACGAGTTCCAAAACCCGTAAACCTCCCTGCGCCCGTAAGAAAAGAAGACAGCTGAAGGAAAAACCGCCATAATCAGTATTACAACGACCAAAAGCAACTCGAGGAAATGTTTCCATGTCTGGTTCCATCCATTCGAGAAAGATGAATCCACGGTCGGCCTCAGGATCGCCGCTGCTTTTTTTGCGTCGAAAATTTCCTGTTCAACCATCTTTGCTTCCTTTCTCCCTGAGCCTGAAAATTATTACCAAAATCACGCCTGTAAATTCTGTCTCCTCAAAACCATCTTTCCACATTCCGGCTATCTTGAGATTTTTCCGGCCGATCAGCAAGGTCCCCGGACGATCATCTCATATAACTGCCCGCGTTGATATCAATAGTCGCTCCCGTACCATGATCGAGCAGCCCCGCCGCTATAAAAGTGACCAGGGGCGCAACATCTTTCGGTTCGGTCATCTCGCCGAGCGAAAGTTCGTTGTCGATTATCGCCTGTTTATCTTCCACCCTTTCTGTCATCGGTGTCCAGACATACCCCGGCGCTATGACAAAAGACTTGATATTAGACCTCCCGAAAGACCTGGCGATAGACCTGCTGAGAGATACCATTCCACCCTTCGAGGCGGCATACGCCAGAAAATCCTCTTTTTCTCCCCGGAATGCCGCTCTTGATGCTATATTGACGATCCGCCCCCCGGAATTTTTCAAAAAATGCTTTATCGCCGCATGACACAGCATTCCTGTCGAGTTCAGGTTGATCTCCATCGTACGCTCCCAGATCTTCATCCATTCCATCCCGGGAAGAGACACAGGGGCGTTTTCGATGATGCCGGCGTTATTTACAAGAAGATCGACCCTTTTCATCCTTTCAACGACATCATCAAAGAGTCCGGCAGCATTACCTTTCAGGGAGAGATCTGAATGAAAGGCGATCGATCCGTTATCGAATTCTTTTATCAGTCTTTCAGCGCCATCGCGGTTGCTGTTATAATGCAGAGCGATCCTGGCGCCGCTCGAGGCCAGTCCTCTTGAGATCTCTTCACCGATCCCTCCGCTTCCGCCTGTTACGAGAGCCGTTATCCCGGTAAGGTCTATTTGCATACAGCCCAGCCTTTCAGTCTTTGCTTTTCAGATCCCTCTTCTCAAACAGGTCCTTTACAGTGTAAAGAGCATTCAGTGCTTTTGGGAACCCCGCATAGACGGTCATCTGAAGTATCACCTCGATTATTTCCCCGCGCTTCGCGCCGACATTCAGGGCCGCGTGAACATGCACTCGCAGCTGGGGCTCGCAACCCCCCATCGAAACAAGGGAAGCGATCGCTGCAAGCTCTCTCGTCCTGAGATCGAGCCCCGGCCTCGAATAGATATCTCCGAAAGGATACTCTACGATATAACGACGGATCTCGGGAACGAGTCCTTCGAGATCTTTGACTGCTTTCTCTCCCCCCTTGCCATCCACTTCTCTGAATCTCTCCATACCCCTGATATATCTTTGATCATCCATTCTCCAGAGACTCCTGTCTATTGCTAATAAATTGAAATTACCAGACTGCAGATTGATAAATGTCAGTCGCCTTTGACTTTCTTCCTTCTGCCGAATCCATACTGGAACACAATCCCGGAAATGGCAAGAAAAAGCCAGATGGACAGGACGATGATCTGCTCTCGCGCGCCGCCATGAACGATCTCGCCGGGGACCCTGAACATTATGATATCTGACAGTCCGCTCCCGAAAAAAAGCAATGTGCCTGCCACAATATACCATGAACCGATCACTCCAGTCGAGATCGTCAATACGAGGCGTTGAAAGGAGACAGCGAGTATACCTCCAAGCACTGCAAGGATCACAAACGCTATGATATGCAGACTGTTTCCAGCCATGCTGGTTATCATGACGCCGAAGAGCCATCCGGCAGCGGCACCGATGACGAATATTCCTATATAATAGAGAGTCACGAAGATCGAGCCTGCTATAAGCCCGCCTGCGACAGCAGCGATCAAAGCTACCACGCCGAACCCGCCGGTAAAGGTCGCCGCTATACCTCCTGCAAGCCACGCCCCGGCAATAACACCTGCGATACCGAGCACTACCTTGAAAGCCCTGTATCCCCAGAAGCACGATACCACCCCGAACAGGATCGAGATGACAGCAAAACCGTTCATCGCACCGGAATCGATCATCATTTTCCCGCCTTGAAATCTGCCTGAAAAAAGAGTACCTGTTTAATCAGGATCAGTCAACACAGATACCGCTTTTCGACAGGGGAGGAAAGAGGCGCGTCAGACCCGGCAGAGGTATGAGTCGATGAAAAGATCATAGAATGCTGACGGTCCGCCTGCCGGACAGGGCCGTCACATGATCCTGATCCTGTCGAATCTGGGCCTGAGTTCCTTTAAATCGAATGAGAACCAGCGAACAGCGATTTTTCCTTCGACATTGCCAAGTGGAAGCATCCCCCAGTGTCTGCTGTCGTAGCTGTTTTCCCTGTTGTCGCCCATCACGAAGAGATACCCCTCCGGAATATCGATCTTCATATTATCTGAACCCCGCCCGGAAGAAAGATACTGAACATAATGTTTCGTACCGACAAGGTCCTCTTCATATATTTTAGCTGAGCCTTTAAATTCGATAAAATCCTGTTCGATCTTCCGGCCGTTGATGTAAATCCTGCCTTCAACAAATTCTACCCTGTCCCCTGCTACGCCGATGACTCTCTTGGTAAAAAGGGATCTTTCATTTTCGGGAAATTTAAATACGACTATATCCCCTCTCTTGGGAGCAGACCATTCGAATAGGCTTGCCTTGGTAAAAGGTATCTTGAACCGGTATGCCAGTTTGTTGGCATAGAAGAAATCCCCTTCGAGGATCGTCGGATTCATCGAAGGGGTCGGAACCAGATAACTCGCGAAGACAGACGATCTGATACAGAAGAATATCAGGACAAAGGCAGAATAAAAAAGGATCGTGCGTGGTAACCCCTCTCTTCTTAACCGCTGCATGACCGACCTCCCGGCTAGATTTAAAACTGCTGTCTGCATAGTGATCTTACGAAACCCGGTGAATTATTGTTTCGATGCAGAGAGGAGCAGTCAGAATCAGGCGAAGTAAGAAATACTTGACATTTTGTTAGAATTATATTACAATACCCTCAGAAAAGGATCAGATTCTACTTTTTTTTAAAGGAGAGTGAAATGACCAGATCAGAAAAAAGGGCTCTGGCAGGATTGCTCATCTGCGGAACCGTCCTTATTTTCTTTACCCTGATCTTCTTTTCCAGAGGAGGAGCGGAGACATACATAGACGACACTTTCAGAAAAGCAGCATCGGCATCTCTCTTCGGCGCTGGATATATGATCTACTTCACGATGATCCTGCGGACACGGCAGACTCCATGCGACGAACGCGACGAAGCTGTCTCTACCAGAGCAGGGCTGTCCGCCCTTACTATTGTCCTTCTATATACCTATATTCTTTCTATAAGCCTCTATGAAATATATCGAAGCGCCGGTTCACTGCCCGTATCGTGGATGTGGTTTATCGGATATTCCAACTCGTTCGTAGGCCCTGCAGCTCACTCGATATCCACTCTCATCCTTCACAGAAGGGCCGGGAACGATGGCTAAGGCATTTATCAGAAACAGGGTGAGAAAGTCCCGATTTGAAAAAGGGGAGATGACTCAGCAGGAGCTTGCCGACCTCTGCGGCTGTACGCGGCAGACAGTCATAATGCTGGAACAGGGGAAGTACGTCCCCTCCCTTTCTCTGGCGTTCATGATCGCTAAAGCCCTAGAATCGTCCATCGAGGATATCTTCGAATATATATCCGAAACTCGATGATGCCGGAAAGATATTACTTCGTTCAGACGCGCGCAGGGGACAGATTCGGTCAATAGGCTGAAAACGCGCGAAACCCTTTTTCTATCCCCTCAAGTTTCCATTTATCATTCTCGCGTATCAAAAAAGCGATGCTTCTGTTTTTCGGCACGACCTTGTCATCGCTGCATCTATAGGCGTTACAGAAATAGATCAGCGCCTGCGATCCTTCGGGATCGATACCTACCCTCGAGATGATCAGTACTCCAGATGTCTCCGGATAGATCTTGTCGAAATTATCCCAGTCAGGGGAAAGGCTGTCCCCGAGAAGACTGATATAATCTTCTTTCGATATCAATCTGTACTCGGTTTTAAACTTGAATTTCCTCTCCAGGAGCGTGTATCCCTTATTGCGCTCTATAAGAGAGTCAAATGTCACGTTCTTAAGCTTTTTCCATTTCTCTTTCAACTCTGAAAGATGGATCACCACGCACCAGGGTTCTGTCTTTTCAGCTATCAGTATCAGATCCAGGTCGCTCCCGTAGTAGAATTCGACAAGGGCGGAGACCACTTCATATTCTTCGTTTCCCGCAATGGCTGCTGTTCCCTCAGAAGATGATCTTCCGGGGATCGACAGCACGCCCAGTGACAGGATCAGTATTACCAGGATAGATCCTCGTATTTTCATCTTTTACTCCTAACGTTGGATCCAGACCGCTAAAGAATAGATGAGACCGCTTCCGATCGACGATCTTCCCGATCCGGCAAGAGATGTCACTCAGACTCTTCGTCGATCTTTTTCGCCCTTACAGCAGCCATAACCAGAGAACTCATCTTGTCATTTCCCCGACTTCAACCAGAACACGCGGGCTCCGACAAGATTCATAAGTGAAGCAAAAGCCCACCCATACTGTATCTTCTCTGCTCCGCTATGCCACGCATGATAACTCATAAATGCGAAAAAGACCGAATTCATCAGAAAGATCGAGATGCTGGTCTTGACTGGAGACTTTTTTGAGAGAAAAAACGCAAAAAGGTTGATTGCCGCTCCAGCTATATTCACTGCAAAGACCAATACCCCGGCATTTTCCAGGCTGTCTATCCCACTGAACAAAAAGACAAGCACATTGCCGATGATTCCGACCCTCTGGCCCATATTCTTTTTTAACAACCCCATTCAAGTCACCTTACCCGTCTCGATGCCGATCCGAGCCTGTCTCTTTTTTTCAATTTCATATCTGCTGCCGATCCCGGCAGCAGATCTTATTCAAATCTGAAGGTTCCTGCTGACTCCTCGAATCTTTCGCGGTAGTCTTCAAATTTTACATCTTCCGCAACGCAGCCTATTAAAAAGCTTTTTCCCTTTTTTACAAGAGTATAGCTGATTACCCTGTTCTGTCCCTCTTCCATCCCGATATCGAATATCAGATATCTGGCATCATTACCGTTTAACCTTATATCACCGCGCTCTATCTCCTTAAAATATTCGAATTCTTTGGCCTGCTCATCCAACATACCGGCAAACACCTCTGAGAGAGAGGACCCGCCCTCTACCGGCTGGACATCTACTCCGATATATTCCGAGAATAAATCCTCATCATCTTCCCACGGACTGACAGCCTCTATATGACAGCCGTCTGCCCAATCTTCGGTTCTGACCTCCCATCCTTCGGGAAAGATTATCGAAAACTTCTTTTCAGTACTGTAAAAGCGTCCCGGTTCGAGAGATTTTTTTCCTGAACACTGGATATTGATAAGACAAAACGCCGCCGCGACTGCTGCCAGCAGGGCTTTTCCCCTTCTATTCATAAGATACTGCTCCTTTCATCCGCTCAAACACGTTCAGATCGATCGAATCAATTCTTATGATTATAATCGAGAAGCCTATCCAGGAAAGCTTCCGCGGATGCTTCCGACAGCTCCCCTTTTTTACTCAATTTTTCGAATACCGTCTTTAGCATACGATCGTTTTCCCTGTCAGAATATTTCTCGAACCCCGGTTCAGCACCTTCATTTCCGCCTGAAGATATCGGGCTGATCATCTCACCCTCTTCAAAACCGTACTCCTTCAAACTGATCGATCGGATCACCTGCGAATCGATGGTCCTGAATTGGATCTCCCGATCGGTAATATTATAGGCGATGCTCCACTGGGTATCGGTCTGTTTGACCGATTCCAGTATAAAAAAGGCGCTATTTACAATAGACTGATCTGGCCTGTGGAGATATTCTTTTATCAGGGTCGCTGCCCTTACAAACCTCACCGGAGATTCAGGACCGCCTGATACAATTATTTCCCCCCCGAACCCCTTATGATCATGAAGATATCCAAGCGAGTTTTCATAGCTGTTATTAGTCAGGACCGGAACGATCATTTGTTCACCGGAATAGGTCCTGATCTCCCGATCGATAAATTCAATTACCGCCGTTTCGCCGCGGGAATCGCAAAGGAAGTAATGCAGTTTGATGAATACCGGGGAAACAGCTATCTTTTCAAGACTTTCGAGCACTTCCCGGACTGATTGTGAAGTGTCCAGATGATACTGAATCCACTGAAACTCATCGATACTCGCACTATCTGCCGGCGGATATTCTGACGGTGTATAATTGAGCGCTTCAATTACCAGCCCTTTTTCATTCATCCCGCCGATAGGAAAATCTTTCCCAAGTTGGTTGAATGTTATACTCCCGTAACAGGATCTCCATTTGACCTGATGGCCACCGTTCATAATAAATGCCGATTTGTCAGTCCCCCGGCTATTGATAAATATGAAACCGTCACCGATCAACCAGTCAAGATTCTTTGCCAGTATTATCGCGTCATCCTGCCTCAACATAAAGGCAGTGCAGGCATTCAGGGGATATGACGATATGATCTGCAGGATAACAGATATGAACAGTACTCTGTAAAGCTTCACAAACACGGCGTCCCCTCTGGCGGTAAAAGCCCCGTGTTTTCCGATCATCGCAATTCCATCCTCATAATCGGACGCGTCGGCGACCGCCTGGCCACTTCTTTGAATCCTGCGCGGATAAAAGCGCTTGGAATCCCGGTCCAGGCAAAAGCCGGTGGTATATTTTTGCCGGACCCTGGTTCGACGGGATAGCCCTCTATCAATTCCGCTCCGCGAGACCGGGCATATTCAACCGCCTGCCGCAGAAGCTCGGTTGAAACACCCTTCTTCCTGTAAGCCTTATCAATGAATAGACATGATACAGACCAGCATGGACGGCCGTCAACCGGTTTAAGTATGCGAGACCTTGACAAAGCGGTGTAACACCTTCTTGGGGCGACAGCGCACCATCCGACAGCCTTCGTACCATCGAACGCCAGGATACCCGGAACCTCCCCCGACTCGACAACATTCTTCATAGCCAGTCTGTTGGCCTCTCCTTTCTGAGATTCAAACTCTTTCCTCGAAAGCCGCCAAAGCATGCACCAGCATCCTCCGCATGCGCCCCGCTCTCCGAATAGCGCCTCGAAATCATCCCACCGCCGGGCAGTCAAAGGAAAAAATGATAATTCCATCGGGATCCTCACGCCAGAGGGCCGCCTGTTTCGATTTCACCCTGGTAAATGACGATTATATGCAATCGTCTGCCGCATTCGATCTACATTTTCCTGTAAAAAAACCTGCATGATCTCTGAATCAAAGGATTATTCATTTTTTTCTTCAACCATATCTCAGCGATGCGCTTGCTTAAAAACCCCATTGTGGGAAAGGAATGAGCTAAAAATAAGACACTGTGAAGCCTGATCTTTTTCTGAATTATCAGCGCCCATTCATTTATCATCTCTCCCGAGCCTTCACCGACGATGCTGACACCGAATACTTTCCCAAGGGAACTTGAGAATACTTTAACGAATCCAACTTCGATATTCTCCGCGATCGCTGCCCCGTAATCCTCATATTTCACGATATGCGTCTCGTACCCTATCCCTTTTTTCTTTAATTCATCTTCCCGCATTCCGACATACGACACCTGAGGCTCTGTAAAAACTGTCCAGGGGATGACGTAATTTTTATATTGAAACTTTGCAAAAGGGCTTACCGCATTCATAACCGCAAACATTCCCTGGTGCATCGCTGCGTGGGAAAGCATAACGCCGCCGTTGCAGTCGCCAACCGCATAGATATGTTTAACTGAGGTTCTGTATTTCGAGTCGACCCTGATCGTTCTCCCGTCGTGGACAACACCCGCTCTTTCAAGTCTCAGAGTATCAAGATCGACTTTCCTCCCGGCGGCCACCAGTAATTTCTCCGACTTTATGCGGATTCCATCCTCGGTGCTTAATGATATTTCGCTGCCGTCATTCTCAACGCCGGTTATTTTCTTTGAATTATAGACTTCGATCCCCTCTTTTTTGAAAATTGTCTCAAGCAGGTCCCCTGCTTCCCTGTCGCCTTCAGGAATGAGGAAATCATCCATATGCACTATCGAGCACCTGGTACCGAGCCTGGAAAATGCCTGGGCCATTTCACAGCCTACGGCGCCGCCGCCGATAATAGTCATACTCGCTGGGATCTTCGCAAGATCGAAGATGTTCTGGTTTGTCAGGATATCCACATCGGAAATCCCTTCGACAGGCGGTACAGCAGGTCCTGTTCCCGTTGCAATAAATATCTTCCTTGCGCTGATCTGTCTCCCTCCGACTTCGACCATATGCCGATCGACGAATCTAGCCGGTCCCTCACCGGTGACAAGAGTGACCTTTTCGAAGATCTTCGATGTTTTTTTGTCCAGGATATACTCCAGGTAATCTGCTATTTTCGGGAATGGAGGTTTGATTCCCGGAATATCTCCCTCGAACAGGCCCATTTCCCTGAGTTTTAATAATGAGTGTCTCAACTTGGAGACCGTGAGCAGAGATTTGCTCGGTATGCACCCTACGTTCATGCATTCTCCGCCGATCCTGCTTTTTTCTACGGCACAGACTTTCAGCCCTGCTTCCGCTCCCATAGCAGAAACAGCCATTCCGGCCGGGCCCAAACCGATACAGATCAAATCAAAGTCATATTTCATGGTCTTCCCCGCCTGTTGTGTCAGCTTTTGCGCAGATTACCTGCCTGGTGGAGTTTTTATCAGCAATATACGCGTCTCGTAACGACGCACCGCCGCCAATATTTTCTTCAGGATACCCGACCCTGTCTGAATATGGAAGGAGGATTTTGACAGATGTGCCGTCCGTTCAGGACAGCTGATCCCTTCGACGACCAAGGCCGGGGCGGCACCCGGCCGGGTACTCTCCCGGGGCAATCACGCGGGGTCAATACGGCAGATCAAAGAGGCGCTGGCGGCCTATCCGCATTTTGAGAAACCACACCCGCGGCAAACGGCGCAACCCCCTTCATGCTCCATCATTCCTCCGCAATCGGGGCATAGGCCGGCTATCCCTTTCTTCGACGCTGTCACGGCGACTTTTTTTACCTTTGCGCCGGCCTGCGGCCTTTCCTCGGCAAAATGCCTCTCAAGAGCCTTGGCGATCGCGTCGCTGCAGGAAAGTATCATTCCTCCTTTTTCCCATCCGGGATTCGGACAGCGGATACCGTGGATCTGCTTGATTATCGATTTGGGATCGATTCCGGCCCTGAGTGAAAGAGAGATCAGCCTGCTTATCGCCTCCGACTGGGAAGCGCTGCATCCACCGGCCTTTCCCATCTGGGTGAAGACCTCGAAGGGACCATGTTCGTCCTCGTTGATCGTAACATAAAGGTTGCCGCAGCCAGTCGTCATCTTCCAGGTCTTTCCCACCGTAACGGAAGGCCTGGCTCTGGGAGTCAGCAGATGCCCCGGAGACAGTTCGCCTGATGCCTCTTCTCCTGTTCCAGTATCTTCGGCCCGGTTTACCTTGCCGATATTGAGCACCTGCTCATCCCTGCTGCCGTCACGATAGATCGTGACACCCTTGCAGCCGAGTTCATACGCCTTCAGATAGACCTCTTCGACATCCTCTTTCTTTGCCGACTTCGGGAAGTTGACCGTCTTCGAAACGGCGTTGTCGGTGTATTTCTGGAAAGCTGCCTGCATCTTTATGTGCCATACCGGTTTTATATCATGCGCGGTGACAAAGACCCGCCTCCATTTTTCAGGTATCTCCTCGATTCCCTGTATCGAGCCTTTTGTCGCGATCTTTTTCATCAGATCTTCGCTGTAGAATCCTTCGTCGACCGCAATCTTCTTGAAGAGAGGATTGACTTCGACAAGCTCATCGTTATCCATGACATTTCTTATGAACGCTACCGCGAAAAGAGGTTCCACTCCGCTTGAACAGCCGGCAAGAATACTCAGCGTACCGGTCGGGGCGATCGTCGTATTAGTAGCGTTCCGAAGTTTGGGAGCCCCTTTGGTGTCATAGATACTCCCTTTAAAATTTGGAAAAGCTCCTCTTTCTTCCGCTAATTGAATACTGACATCACGTGATTCCTTCTGGACGAACCCCATGACTTCTTCAGCGACTTCCAGAGCCTCTTCCGAATCGTACGGGATCTCCAGCTGAACCAGCATATCGGCAAACCCCATCACGCCGAGTCCGATCTTTCTGTTTGCGACTGTCATCTCCTTGATCTGATCAAGCGGATACCTGTTCCTGTCGATCACATTGTCGAGAAAACGCGTCGCGCTCCTGACAGTCGCGCCAAGCTTCTGAAAATCGATCGTCTTCCTGTCTTTGGTCTCCCTGACCATCCGGGAAAGATTGATCGACCCGAGATTGCACGATTCGTAAGGGAGAAGAGGCTGTTCGCCGCACGGGTTCGTGCTCTCTATCTGCCCTACATGAGGAGTAGGATTGTTCTTGTTCATCCTGTCGAGAAAGACTATCCCCGGTTCACCGTTCTTCCAGGCGAGTTCGATTATCATATTGAAGACGTTGCGCGCCGGAATCGTTTCTATCACGTCGCCGCCGTGGGGATTGAGAAGTTCATACTCTCTGTCAGCCTTGACCGCTTCCATAAACCCCTCGGTCACACCGACCGAGATATTGAAGTTGTTCAGCTTGTTATTGTCCGCCTTCGATGTGATAAACTCCAGGATATCCGGGTGATCGACCCGAAGGATCGCCATATTAGCTCCCCGCCTTGTCCCGCCCTGCTTGACTGTCTCTGTGGCAGCATCGAATACCGTCATGAAAGAGATCGGACCGCTCGAGATCCCTTTGGTAGTCTTGACCCTGTCGTTTTTCGGCCTGATCCTTGAAAAGGAAAAACCTGTTCCGCCTCCGCTTTTATGAATAAGCGCCGTATTCTTGATCGTCTCGAAGATACTTTCCATCGAGTCGTTGATAGGCAGAACGAAACATGCCGATAACTGCTGCAGCTCGGCACCGGCATTCATCAGTGTCGGCGAATTCGGAAGAAAATCAAGTTCCGCCATCTGATTGTAGAACTCATCTTCCCAGCGTTGCCTGTTTTCGTTATCGCCGTATCGCCTCTCCGCCCTGGCTATATCGGAAGCTACTCTGGAAAACAGTTCTTCCGGTGTCTCTGTTATCATCCCTTTTATGTTTTTGCGCAGATACCTCTTTTCAAGGACTCTGAGAGCGTTGCTCGATATTCGAGGTGCGAGACGACCAGAAGACATGTTAACCTCCGTTTTCACAATCGTTTACAATTATTTAGATTTCAAGTTGGACCCCGATATATTATGTCAACATCTTGGGGCCAAGGGCATACTGCCACACAATATATTGTGGCGTCAAACTAAAAAGTAGTTTTTTATCGATTTTCTTGCAAAAAAGAGGAAATATTTTATACCTCTATAATTATCAATCAGTTACCCAAAACAAACTTGGACGGTTTCTCGCATTTTTTCTCTTTTTTCCGCATTTTTTTCATTACCTTGAATTAACTGTTCTATGATATATTCGGTTTTATAGCAGATCCTGTTCGAAGGAGATAAAAAAATCCAGCTCCAACCGGTAAGAATCCTAGAGGATCGATTGTACAGCGATTCACCGTGCCGGAATGAAAGAGGGAAGATAACTGTGAAAAGCAAAAATGCGCAAACCAAAAAAGTTGCCGGCTGGCCGGCAAAAACAGCTCTTTTTCTCGTAGTGATTTTAACAGCTATAACACTTGCACGCGAAGCAGTATCCCAGGTCTTCGGAGAGTATACGACAGCAACGATCGCTTCTGAGGGAGAAGGCGGCATATTCACCTCGTTCGGAAAAGATCAGTTCGGAACAGGAGTGATGGCAAGATTCCTTATCAACCGAAAAAGCGATCTTGGAATAAAGACAGGATTCGACCGGCTGGGCGGGCTCAACTCTATCGGTATCGGTTCAGACTTGAAATACTACCTTCTCGGCGAAGGATCCTCGATGCCTGTCGATATGGCGCTGGATATCTCGCTGGCCCATTTCCGATCTGAAAATATCAGCCGCACCTCGGCAGGGCTGGCCCTGTTCGTCAGCGGGACCCTTATAGCCGACACCACGATCCCTGTCGAACCTTACGGATCGCTGGGGATATATACATCATTCCTTCATAATGGAGATCCCTGCGCAGGACTCGACCCGACATGCAATGACGATGATAACGATACCGAAATGATCTTTCATGGAGGAACGAGGATCATGGTCTCCGACGAATACCAGGTCCTTCTGGAGATCAGGGTAGACGGAAGGACGACCTTCGGCGCCGCGATCAACATCATTTTCTGACCCCTGGTCAGGATCGTCCTTTTCTCACTATTATCAGGGTGATGTTATCTGATCCGCCCGCCTTGTTCGCCTTGTCGACGAGTATCCCGCAGGCTGAAGCTATATCGTTCGATGATATGATCTCTTCGATCTCCTTATCCGATATCATAGAGTAAAGACCGTCAGAACAAATCAGGATGGAATCGTCCTCTTCAAAAGGTATCGATTCATACAGATCGGGTTTTACATCTTTTCTCAGGCCGACGGCCCTGGTTATGACGTTCCTGCGCGGGTGTGTTCTAGCCTCTTCGGCATCAAGCATCCCCTTGCGAAACATCTCTCCGACCACGCTGTGGTCTTCGGTAAGCTGATCGATCTTACCCTTGCGGATCATGTAGACACGCGAGTCTCCCGCATGTGCTATATGGAAATAATCCGGAAAAACAGCGACCGCCGTACAGGTAGTCCCGGCCAATCCGTTACGGCTGCTTCCGATCTTCTCGAATACTTCGGCGTTCGCTCGGCGAAAAACGAGATCGAGCATCTTGACGGCAGGGAGATCCGTTTCTTCGAAATAAGATTCTCCCATCACCTGAACGGCAAGACGGCTCGCCTCTTCCCCGGAAAAATGTCCGCCCATTCCATCCGTTACAATAGCCAGGACCCCGCGGCTGATATTCAGTTCATCTGTCTCAGGCTCGAAGAGACCAAAATAATCCTCGTTCCTGGTCCTTACCTTCCCTTTGTCGCTGATCGCTGAAACTGAGAAAGGCCTGCCTTCGCTTTCCGGTATCATATTTTGTTTCCTGTTACAGTCTGCTGATCTCGTATTCGACATTGATAAACTTCCCCAATGATGCATCGCGCGTGAGATTAATGGTATAATACCACTAACGTCAATTAAATATTGACTTTCATTGTAATATTCCGTTTTTTTCTCCAGACGGCACTCCAGCCTGAAAGGGGCCTGGTCTTGGATAAATCCGGCACGCTTAGGTCGATCCTTGAAAACAGCAAAGCGGTAATATTCGATTTCGATAATGTCGTTGTCGACTCAGAGCCGTATCACCTTCGTGCCTATTCAGCTGTCTTTGCTTCAAAAGGACATACGATCGATACCGATGAATACTGGCTCGAATGGACTTCCCTGGGCGGGGGCGCCGAAGGAGAGATTCAGCGGTACGGACTCGATCTTGACCCTGACGATATCCGCCGTGAAAAAGACCCTATATATTCAGCTTACTGCAGCGGAGGTGAGATCCCGGTCTTCCCTGAAGCGCTGAAGATAATCAATTCCTTCGCTTTATCGGGATTTATCATGGCTATTGCTTCAGGCTCCTATGAAGATGACATCAACGCGATCCTGTCTCTGAACGGTATAAGCCGCCTTTTTGCGTCAGTTACCGGAAAAGACGGTATTTCGAAGACAAAACCTGATCCTGAGACGTATATCAGGGCGCTGGACCGGCTGGGCCTCTCCCCCCGCGAATGCTTCGCTATTGAAGACGCTGAAAAAGGGGTCATAAGCGCTCACGGGGCGGGGATGAAGGTGATTACGGTGGAAACGGCGGTAACGAAAGGATTCGATCTCAGCGGCGCCGACCTCAACCTCTCCGGTCTTGAAGAACTGTACTCGCTTATGATAGACGCAGGGCTGAAAAGGTAAAGGCAGACCTCTCCGGTCTCTCGATCCAGACTCTTTCCGAACTTATGAAGATGATTCGACTGCTAGAATTTCAGGCTCTTGATCTTGCCCCACGATGAATTCTCGGTCCCTATCTGATAATGCACAAGAACAGTATCTGTCGCTCCGCATTCGACGAAGGAGTCCTGAAAAACGTTTCCTCCACCATCGACATTCAGCGAATAGGCGGTATAGTATAGAATCCCAAGATCCGGAACTCCCAGATGCAGGAAGGACATCTGCTGTCCAGGCTCGCTTTCAGTCGCGATGACCAGCTCGCCGTCCTCATAACCGGTAGGAAACCGGTCTTCCCTCATTCTGATCACTGTATAGTTCCCCGCACCTGCTTTCCAGGTCAGTTGGACGTTACGGGAGTATCCGCCTTCAGCTGAAAGTTCTGTGACCGGCATATTCGGTTCCTCGCAGAGAGGCTGCTGGCAGGTAAAGAGATATGAATTTCCGATATATCCCCCATGCTGGGGAGAGAAGGCATAGTGACCATCGCCGAAAGAATCGAGCGTATACATTTTCTGCGTATTGAAATTAGGTACGATATTGATCCAGGTGACATCGCTCGATACACCGGGCAAAATGTACAGGATTCCCGCAAGAAGAGGCCCGCAGACAGATGATCCTGTCAACTTGAGGTTCATCCGGAACGAACCTTCGAGAATATCGTAAGATGAAGAGGCCAGAGTCAGTCCGTTCTGAGGGGAAAAGCTGAGAATCGAATCATTTGATTGAAGGGCGAATTCCATATAACTGACCCCTTCGTGAAGATTGTAACAGTATATCGGTACCTGGACTATATCCTCACCGGGATCCCTTCCGGTACTGCATATGATATCTTCCGGGATCTGTGAAAGATCACCGAAATGCACGCAATACCTGACAAGGTAGTCATATTCGAAAAAATCGGGATATAACGCCAGCGACCCATAGCACTGCGCATACAGAGGCGCCGCGGCGAAAAGGAAGAACAATACCGATATTAAAGTGATCGTTTTGAAATAAAGCAGGGGCTGTACTCTTCTCATGTTGCTCTTCTCTGTAGCGCCCTGTTGTTATGTATACACCCAGCCTTTACGGAACTCCCGCGCTATGTGATGATTATCCCATAATTCGGCAGTAAAGTCAATACAGCCGCCGTTCAGGCATAGGCGGTTCACCCTATAAAACCGGAAAAAAATCAGATACTTAGTGCCTGTGAGGGGGAATTTCAGGACCGGATGCGGATTGTTTATCCTTTTTGTCTATTTTTGCGCAGATTTTGCCAGTACTCGATCCGCTTAATCATCTCTCTTTCAAATCCTCTGTTTACCGGAAAATAATACCTCGTTCCGGAGAGCTCGTCTGGAAAATACTCCTGGTCAACGACTCCGTCAGGATCGTCATGCGGGTATCTGTACCCTTTTCCATAACCGATATCCTTCATCAGTGAAGTAGGTGCGTTCCTTATCGATAGCGGTACGGGGAGGTCCCCGTACTCAGCTGCATCCGCCGCTGCTTTCCCGTAGGCTGAATAGAGAGCGTTGCTTTTGGGGGCAAGAGCCATATATGTCACAGCCTGGGCAAGGGCAAGTTTACATTCGGGAAGCCCGATGAACCTTACAGCTTCGACCGCTGATACGGCTATCTGCAGCGCCTGCGGGTCAGCATTCCCAATATCCTCGGAAGCGAATCTCACAAGCCTGCGGGCGACATACAGCGGATCTTCGCCTGCTTCGAGCATACGGGCCAGCCAATAGAGGCCGGCATCGGGATCAGAGCCCCTTATACTCTTGTGAAGTGCCGATATGACATTGAAGTGCCTTTCGCCTTTCTTGTCATAAAAGATCCTTTTCGCCTGAGCCGCCTCCTCGATCGCTTCTCTTGCAAGAACGACCTCCCCCGACCCGTCATCGAGCGATTCGACTACCATCTCGAAGGCATTAAGCGCTGTCCGGGCATCACCCTCCGAAAGGTGCGCAAGGTAATGAAGATCCTTTTCGGCCACAGAGACCTTTGTCCTGCCGAACCCCCTCTCACTGTCTTCCAGCGTGCTCTTCATTATTTCGACGATATCATCTTCCTGAAGCTGCTTGAGAGTAAAGACCCTGCATCTTGAAAGGAGAGGAGCTATAACTTCGAAACTCGGATTTTCCGTCGTAGCCCCAATAAGCACAAGCGTACCATTTTCAATATGCGGAAGAAATGCGTCCTGCTGAGCCTTATTGAAGCGGTGGATCTCATCGACAAAGAGGATCGTACGGAAGTTGTGCGTCTTGAGGCGCCCTTCAGCTTCGTTGACTATCCTTCTTACATCAGCGATCCCCGAAGTGACCGCAGAAAAAAAGACGAAATGCGACTGCACGGAACCTGCTATAAGATGTGCCAGTGTAGTCTTGCCGCATCCAGGGGGGCCCCAGAATATTATCGAGGATTCAAGCTTCCCCCTGTCGAGGATCCTGCGCAGAAGCTTCCCCTCGCCTATCAGCTCATCCTGCCCGACAAACTCTTCAAGGGTCCTCGGCCGCATCCTGTCGGCAAGAGGTGGACGTATTTCCGGTGAAAAAAGATCCTTTTCCATCTGAGAATCCGGCCTTCTAGGTATAGTCAGGATCCATGTCAAAGAAATGCTCTGTCTTCAGGAACCTGATCGTTCCCGATTTGCCCCTAAGAACAAGGCTGTGGGTCCTCGCTCCCCGATGGCGAAACATGACCCCTTCGAGAAAATCGCTGTTTGATACCCCTGTAACGGCAAACATCACATTATCTCCAAAGATGAGGTCAGAAATATTATATACCCTGCTGAAATCGATCCCTCCCCCGGGAGAATCCTCATCCTCTATAAAGCGGGCCTGAAATCCGGCCCCTAAACACGAAAACGCCGCGGCAGTTATCAATCCCTGTCTCGAGTCACCTGTGCCCATATAGACATCTATCCCTGTCCCGGGAAGCGCAGCGGCTAACGCTGCGGCAAGGTCGCCGTCGCGAAACAGTTCTATCCTCGCGCCGGCCTTTCTGATATCGGAAATCAGCTGCCGGTGCCTTTCCCTGTCAAGGACCGAGACTGTCAGGTCTTCGACATATACCCTCTTAGCGGCAGCGATCTTTACAAGGTTGTCAAAGACCGGTGAATCGAGATCGATTACATCCGCTGCTTCGGGAAAGACAGCTATTTGCTGCATATATTTCGATTTAAGCTCCGAGAACCCCCCCTTGGGACCGAGGGCTACCGCCGATATCGCGTTAGCCTGTCCGTCTGCGAGAGATTCTCTGCTTTCAAGCGGATCTATCAGCAGATCGACTTCGATGTCGCCTCCGCTCCCGACTATGCTGCCGGAACGAAGATTCGATTCCTCAGTAGAATTCTCGTCTCCGATTACGATATTTCCGGTGATTTTTACGCCGCTGATAGCGAGTCCCATGGCAGAGGCAGCGGCGTTGTCTGCCGCGTCGGGATCACCCTTACCCATATACCTTGCGGAAGCCAGCGCCGCCGCTTCGGTCACCCGGACTAGTTCAAGGGCCAGGTTTCGATCCACTCTCTACCCTTTCGGATCAACGATCCTCTCGAGGAAAATCATCATCCCGAATACCGCCGTTATCCCCTTCGTCGACCCTCTTCTCAATAAGCTGGTCGTTGAGTTCCTTTGCCATCTGATACTGATGAATAGCAAATACGATCGGCAGAATGACATATGCCACACCTGCCGTCAGAGGTACGGCAAAGATCTGGATCACGAAAGTCAGCCAGAACCAGTTCCATTGACCGAGATAAACATAACCGACCGGGCCAAGCATTATCCAGCCCAGGAAGAACCCGATCGCAGCTGCGACTCCTGGATTTCTTGTCTCCTCGGGGATCTTGAGCCTGGTCAATTCGTGTCCGTACATTCCGCGGGACCGGGCCTCTTCTTCAAGCCCTTTCCCGCAGTAGACACAGAAAGTACCGCCTTCTTCGATCTCTTTTCCGCAATGTTGACAGTACACCGTGTTTACCTCCATTCCTGAAACCTACATATATACTACGGTTTCAGGTAAAGATTTGTTTCCGGCCGAATACGACGGGTTGTACATTGTAAATAAAATAATCCCTGAATAACAAGGAATATTTATCTTATCTTTGCCCGACGGACTTCCGCAGCCCCTGCCTCCTTAAGTTTTTCGAGATTGTACCTTGCCGTCATATTGTCCGGCTCGATCTCAAGTACCCTCCCAAGCAGTTCCTCTGCTTCATCAAGCCTGCCGACAGATGCCAGCATCGCCGAGAGATTGATCAGCCCCGTAGTCCATCGCGGAAGAGCCTCAGCAACTCTTTGCCCCATCTCGATCCCCTCTTCAGTCCTCCCTGTCCGGTGAAGGCAAAACGCTATTCTGTCGAGGACTTCAGGTTCTTCTCCAGCCTCTCTATATATCGCAAGAGCTTCATCATACCTCTCCATCCTGCAATACAGATCGGCAAGTTTCATTTCGGCTTTTTTCCCGTCCCCGCGGCCGCGAATATCCAGAAGGACCTCTTCAGCCTCCTGAAACTTCTTTGTCCTTATCAGGGATTCAGAGTAGTTGAGCCCCGCATCGAGATCATCGGGGTTCATCGAGTAATTCTCCGCAAGGGGAAGCACCGCTTCTTCCGCTCTGCCGGTAGTCATAAAAATCAACCCCAGCTGATATAAGAAATCATAGCTGATTCCACCATCAGAGATTGCATGCGTAAAAAGACTTTCCGCCGCCGCCGGGCTCTCCCGGGCTATAAGCATCCCTTTAAGTCCCAGCAGATAGGGATCATCAGGCGCCGTTGCAAGGCCTTCCTCGACATCTTTTGCGGCAGCCGTCTCCCTTCCCATCTTGATATTGGCTACAGCAAGGTTGCGCTTTATCATACTGCGGTTCTCAGCACCGCAGAACCGTCCAGCTTCCCTGAACTCGGTCATCGCCCGGCCGGTCTTTCCTGTTTTCATAAGAAGGACCGCAAGATTGAGATGATTCTCACAGTTGGAGTAATCATTCAACAGAGCCTCGTTAAAAAGGGAGATCGCCTCTTCCTCCCCCCCTGTCATGCCGAGAGCCAGCGCCCTCTGGCCGAGCAGCCTCGTATCGCGTATACCTTCTTTCATCATCCTTGCGGTCAGGTCGAGGACACCGCGATAATCCTCATCTGCCAGCATCGCCAGAATGACCGCGTCTGAATCGTTTCTCTCCTTCTCCCAGCCAGTTGCCGGCATCTTCGCTCCGGCACATCCGATCCAGAAGAGTACTGCGGCAGCGGCTGCGTAAGGATATATCGAATATCGGAAAGAGAACCTGCCTGCGCGCATGGAATCTCGCCCTCCCCAGGGAAAAGGAACACACCATCAATCTAACCTTTTAGAGATATTATGTGAATTGAATAATTCCCCGCGGGGCCCGCTAGAACTTCTTGTTCAGGTATCCGGCCCTTTTCTCGGATAACGAGTGCCTGATCCTGCCGAGCCAGATATTCAGCGGATGATCCCTTTCGAGGAATCTGACTATAGGCCTCTTCCTTACACCCATCCTCGAAAGTTCCAACGCCGCAGGAGAGTTGGTATTATCTATCCTGTAGGCCTTCATGAAATATTTACGCGCTTCGACACGGTTTCCGCCGCTGAGCAGCAGTCTTCCTATATTTACATAAAATACCGGATCCTTATCTTTCGCCATCTCAAGCGCCTGTCTGCACATCTTTTCGCCCGCAAAAAGGTTTCCCCGCATCCCAGTACAGAACCCGAGCATCGACAGAAAATATGGATCATCCGGATGCATCTTCAGAGCTTCATTTATCAGCATGGCAGCTTCATCGAATGCGCCCCTCTGGATCCTGGCCTGCGCCTTCTTGTAAAATTCCCCTGATTCAAAGTTTTCTTTCTCTATTATTTTCCGCAACGAAAGCCTCCATCCACAGACAGACTGGAAAAAGCTCCTTTTTCGGTAAAAACGAGGATAAAACGGGGCATTTTGAGATGCCGAAGACGCTATATCCCCCTTCCGGGGATTTCGAGCAAATATCATTCCCAAAGTCGGTTTATCCAAAATATACCAACAGGATACAGAGGGCTGCCCTGCGCAGATGAAAATCTTTGAGATTGACAGTTTTTTCCCCTTTCGGTATAATTTAGATGGAAGTTTATCAGATTCCTTTAGGGTTTGACTTGGTAAGGGTGTGCATCAATTAAGGATATGGTTGCTACGAAGTATTATTTCAGACTTTTCCTGTCGGTCTGTGTTGTCCCCTTTCTCTTAACCTCTGTGGAAGCGGCCGGGTATGAGTCTATCCAGCTTGTAGGAAGTTTCGGCGGGATCACCTGTGAACCTGACGACCCCGATAATAACATGGATCCGGCAGGGGTACATCTCTGGCAGAAATTAAAATATATCAGCGAACCGGGCGACCCAGACAGCATAAGTTTCAAGTTTACTGCTGACAACAGCTACCTGCCGATGCACTGGGGTTATGACCTGGTCGCCGACTACGGCTATTCGGGATGGGGCTTCGCCGACTATACCTGGTCACCTCCGAATATTATCGCGATACTCGAAGAATCAGGGTATTATTTTTTCCACTTCAACGACCTGACTTATGAATACTGGCTGTCGCGCCCCAATGCGGGAATCCAAGTATTTGTAGATTCAGAAGCTGCATCAGGCGTACCTCCCGGTCTGGTGCTGACCCTTCTTGATTCCGAGTATGCTCCTCTCTGCTCGGCCGATACCTTTACCGATAATTCTTTTCTTTTCGAACACCTTCCTGAAGGGATCTTTTCTGTATTAGCTTCAGCCCCTGGATACAGTGACACTACATTTACCGATATCCCCACGATAGACGGAGAGATCGTCGAGATAACCCTGACTCTCACCTCCCAGGTAGGGATCAGCTTCTCATCGGCGGAGGCGAAGCATGTCGACGGAGGGATAATGGTTACCTGGATCACTTCATCATTTTCCGGTTTGACAGGTTTCAATATCTTCCGCGGCACAACTCCCGATCTCTCCCTGATGGAAAGGCGCAATGCATCTCCGGTATTCTCTCTTACTGAATACAGGTACTTTGATATCTGCGACGTTAAGGAGATAGATTATTACTACTATATCGTAGAGGCGACAGGAGATGACCCGTCAAGTCATGGTCCCATAAAGGTCTCGGCGCTCCTCCTTCCTTCTTTGAGCGCTTTGGGACAGAACTATCCAAACCCCTTCAACCCCGCCACTACTATCCCGTTCTATGTCGCAGGGGGAAGTTCAGGCAAAAGTGTCATGATTTCGTTCTTTGACGTATCGGGAAGGATCGTCGAGAAGCACGATCTTGGGGTACAACCTTCGGGAAACCATAGATTCGAATGGAATCCCTCTCTCTCTGGCGGAAGGAATATTCCTTCCGGGGTCTATTATTGCAGGTTGGAAATAGGCAAGGATACTTTTACGCGCAAAATGATCATGCTCAGATGATCTGTCCCTGCCCGGTCGCTAACGGGGAAACAAGGTTTTGAAAAAACCTCGCGGAAAGAACCGATCAAACTCCTTTTTTGGTCCGAAAGAGCAGCCGTATGGAGGATCTCTTTCCATCTCTATCGTTCTTTTGTTTCTTATCACTCCCCTCTTCGCTCCGGAAGCTGCCGCGGCAGATGAACTTTTTCTGGAAGACCCCGAGATCACCTTTTCAAAAGAAGTCCGACCGGTCGGGTTGACTCCCATGGCCCGCTTTGACTTTGAAGGCCCGGTATTCATCGAAGAAGGAAAGCTGATAAAAGACCATTCCTTCATCAAGGTCGGCAACATGTTCCACCTCTTCTATATAACAGACCTCGAAAAGAGTTTCGGACACGCTGTCTCTCCTGACCTTCGGCACTGGGAGATCCTCGACAGGGTCCTGACCGCTGAACCGGATGCGCACAAGATCTGGGCTCCATGCGTAGTACCTTTCGAGGACTACCCGGGATATCATCTGATCTACTATACATTTGTAAACAGCCATATGGCTCAGAGTACGAATCTTGCTTTTTCCACGCTCGACCTCACCGTCTGGACAAAGGCTGATTCAGGGTTTTTCGAACCATATCATCCAGACACATCATGGGCAGCATGGAACGAGAACTCCTGGTCAAACTGCCGCGATCCCTGGTTTTTCACCGACGATAACGACTCAAACTATATTATCAATACCGCGTGGACAAAAGACGGCATCGGCGCGATCTCTCTTGCTTCGAGTGACGGATACTTTGATTTTAAAGATATCGGCCCCCTGTACGTCCACAATAGCTGGCATGTCCTTGAGTCGACATTCCTGCTGAAACGGGCGGGAAAATATCACCTTTTCTTTACTGAAGAGGGGGTAGGCGGAATTTCGCATATGTCGGCACCTACCCTTGTCGGCAACTGGGATATAACGAACAGGGTCATAATAGACAGTGGCGCCGCATGTGAACAGATCAGGCTAAGTGACCATGCCAGCCTTTTCTCCAGACACACTTCCTACCTGATCTCTCCCACGGAGATCCTCTATTCGATCAGGATCGATACGATGACCTGGAATGGAAATGACCCCAAGATCAATATCGAGGATCCCCTCTCCAGGGACTGGACGATCCTGTGGGGAACGGCATTCAACAGGCAGCCGGTCTTCGGGAACAACTACCACTACAGGGGAGATGATTCGACGGTAGCAGGGTTTGAAGGCAACTGGTGGATAGGGACCAGCGAAGCTTTTGATGGTCCACTTCTTGGGAGTATGCCCGGAGCAAGGCAGGGCGATCTCCCGACAGGCGCGATAAGGTCGAAGAGATTCATTATCGCCGGCCGATCTATGAGGATGCTTGTCGGCGGAGGAGATTTTCCAGGAGAATGCTATATCGCAATGACAAGGGCTGCTGATGGCACGATCCTCTTCAGCGAGACGGGAAAAGGGACCGAACAGATGGACAGAAGGGTGTGGGACCTCGACCGATATATCGGAGAGGAGGTCTACATCGAGATCATCGATAATTCATCGGAACCGATGGGCCATATAAATGTCGATTCGATCGAGGAATCTCCTCTTCCAGCAATATTTCCCCGGGATGACGCCGGGGAGGAATCCGAAAAACCCGGCGAAACAAGGGACCGGATCCTCTCTGATGAGACAAACCTCTACATGAAGATCCCTTCAGCAAGACATTCTGTAGGCTGTTCGCCCAACCCTTTCAACCCCGTGACAAAGATCGAATTCTGCGGAGATATCAGTTGTGCCTATACTATCCGGATCTTCGATATGGCCGGCAGATCGATCGATTCTTTCAAGGTCGAGACAGACAGTTCTGGCAGGGGACACTATTACTGGAACGGGACAGACAGCGGAGGCCGTCAGGTCGCTGCCGGCATCTACGCCGGAGCTGTCTGCAGCAGGTCTCGAATACTGGCTGTCTGCAAGCTCGTCCTCATTCGATGACCATCCCTTCCTTCCCTTTCAGGGTTTCGGATTTCGCTCGCGCAAACAACATCTTTCAATTATTTTAACAGTATGAGACACTTCACTTTTATTGCTGCGGGGATGATTTTATCCTTCGCTTTTCTTCCATCTTCAGTCCTTTCGACTGATATGAGTGGCAGAGAGACTCTCGGCCTGAGACTCGGAGGAATATTCAGCCCAGGGGAAATCGACAATAATTTCGGCAAGGGAAGTGAACTCGAGATCCATTTCGTGGAAGGGCTCGGTTCATGGTTCGGTCTGGGATTCTCTCTCTCGACGCACCACTTCGGCAGATCACTCGACAGCGAGAAAGACTTCGAATACACCGGCCTTACCGGAAGCGTCAAGATGGAAGTATATTCACTCACAGCCGGATTCGAGACATACTTCGACCTGGGCAGGAGGATAACTGTCGGGACAGAGACAGGCGGGGGACTGTATACATCGAGCGCAGTCATTCCCTCGGGAATATATGAGGGAAGGATCACAAGGAACGATCTCGGCTATTTTGCCGGGTTCAGGATAAACTATCTGATCACGTCGGGCGGTCTCTCCGCCGAACTGGCGGGAAAATACCACCATATTTTCTCCGGATCCGATCCGTCGCATGTCATCTATGCCTACACCGGCGAAAGATCCGCTGATTTCTTCCAGTTGACAATCGGCCTCAACTTCTTTACAAGATAGATATCTTTGAAATCTTCTTTTCTATACTGGTCATTTGAGCCTGGAGGATCGATTTGGACGAAAGATCTGAACTGAAAGAGATAATAATCAAACGTTCGATAAAAAAAGGTGATTTTACCCTGGTCTCCGGAAGGAAAAGCAGCTATTACATCAACGGTAAGATGACGACTCTCCATTCAAGAGGGCTCTTTCTATCGGCCAGGCTTCTTCTTGATTCTTTTTCCGGGATCGATTACGACGCCTTTGCCGGCCCCGTAATAGGAGCCGATCCGATCATCGGGGCTCTCCTGGCTCTGTCGGCCGAGCGCGGCGAGGAAAAAGAAGGCCTTCTGGTCCGCAAGGAAGCAAAAGGGCACGGCACAAAAAGGCAGATCGAGGGGAATATCGCAGAAGGCATGAAAGTCCTGATCCTTGAGGATGTCGTCACGACCGGGGGTTCACTTCTCAAAGCCGCCGACGCTATTGTCAAAGAGGGAGCGGCGGTGGCCGGAATCCGCGTTCTCGTAGACAGAGAGGAAGGCGCATCTGAGAAAATAGCTGAAGCAGGTTATGAATTCAGCTCTCTTTTCAAGGTAAGCGAGCTGCTCTGACCCTGGAGAGGCCCCGCCGACAGGTAATATCCCAGGGGGCCTCTGACCGGAACGGGTGCCTGCCCGGCTCCGCCCGGGATCGGTGGAAAAATCTGCTCTTCAGATCTCTTTCACTTCGCTTCGGCAGTACTTGAGGCTTTGTAGATCTTTAAAGTGTCTTCGGGTATGAATGCAAAGACCGAATCAGGTATCTCGATCCCTATCTCGACCTTTACCAGAAGAAACTCGTAATACTGTTTGCCCCTTATATATCCTGAAAACCTGCTCGGAAACCAGAAATCATCGACTTTTCGATATTCGCTATAGACATCCCTGCTGACAAACGTCGAGTCTATGAAGCTCTCCACGATCGATTCCTTCAGGAGCCAATTACGGTTATCGATCACCAGAGTCAACCTCTCATCAGGGTTCGTGAACTGGACTCTGCAGTTGCCGTCTTCATCCGCGCTCGCGACAAGTTCTCCCCTGGCACCCGATTCAGCAAGCCATCCGAGGATCCCGGGAAACCTGTACTTGATCTGAGAGACTTCCCATTCAGGAATCGTTCCTCTTCCCTCATCCATCGTCCACTTGAAGAATTCATGGCCGTTGACCACCATAAGACGTACATTCGTCAACTTCCCGTTTTCGACCATCATCACCCTGTTTTTATAAAGAGCCCCCTTCTGATAGATATCCAGAGGGTAACTTTCGGAGACATAGACATGAGGGATCTTCTTGATAAAACCTTTGCCGGCAAATGTAGTCATAAGTCCGGTTCTTTCCGGCCCTCCATAAGCTTTTACCATCCTGTCTACCGCCGATTCCGCGTCTTTCACCTCACTCGAACAGGAAACGATAAGAGGCAATACCGCCAGAATCGAGATAAAAACAGCCAGCCTCCCATTCTTCGCGTATATCTTCTGCATTGCTGTTTCCGCACTCCCTTCTTTCCGGGCCATGTAAATAATCAGTATACTAGCCTATATACTCTGCTTTATATAATTCGTTCCCTTTCTCCGTCGCGACAGCATATTCAAAGCCATCTTCAAGAGAAGCTGCTCCATACTCCCCCGAACTGTCAAGAGCTATAAAACCTACCTGAAAGTCGGTTTTACCCCCCTGATTCTCGACGATCCTCTCGAGAGCCCTGATACAGGCCTTTCCGGGAGAGAGCCCCTGCCTCATGTATTCGACGACCAGGAAAGATCCACATACCTTGATCACGGCTTCTCCCCTTCCGGTAGCTGCTGCCGCACCGATCTTGTTATCGACATACATACCCGAACCGATTATCGGAGAATCGCCGACACGGCCGTGTATCTTGAAAGCCAGCCCTGAAGTCGTACAGGCGCCTGAAAGGCGGCCCGCCGCGTCGAGAGCCACCATCCCGATCGTATCGTGATCTTCTGTCGGGGGGATCCAGTCATCGTTGTCACTGAGGCCGCTTTTCCATTTCAGCCATCCCTGACGGGCTTTCTCCGTAAGAATATCTTCTCTGGCAAATCCGTGTTTTCTTGCAAATTCCTCAGCTCCGGCACCGACGATCAGCTCGTGGTCGGTCTCCTCCATCACCTTCCTCGCTATCGAGATCGGATGCTTGTACCCTTCTACAAAGGCGACAGATCCGCAATTACCGTCGGCCCCCATAATACACGCGTCAAGAGTCACATGGCAGTCTTCATCCGGGTATCCGCCATAACCGACACTCGTCACTTCCGGATCCCCTTCCGGAACCCTTACACCCGCTTCTACAGCATCAAGCGCACTGCCCCCGGCAGAAAGGATCTTCCATGCAGCTTCATTTGCAGGAAGGCCATGTTTCCATGTAGAAATAACGACAGGACCGGATCTCCGCCCTGCTCCTTTTGCATCTGAAAATCCGCTGAATAATGATTTGAACGGCATAAAACTCCCTGCAGCTCCAAGAACCGCAGATGCCTTTATAAAACCGCGCCTCGAAAACCCGACCATATCACTCCTTCCGATAATAAAACAGGAAGTACACGGGTCATGTCGAGGACGATTATACGTAAAAGCCATCACTCTTGCTACAGATAAAATCCGGACCGGAGCAGATATCAACGCCTCCGGTCCGGACACGACAAAGCATATTTGACTTTGCAGCCGTCAGGAGATCCCTTCCCACCGTCCGATCATGACCCGGCACCCTGCGGGCAGTCCTATCCGACCTTACCCTTGACGATCTCCTTTTTCAGTTCAGCGATCGCTTTGGTCGGATTCAGTCCTTTCGGGCAGGCTTCGACGCAGTTGAATATCGTGTGACAACGCCAAAGGCCATGCTTATCATCCAGAGCTTCGAGGTGGGCTCTTGCATCTTCATCCCTGCTGTCAGCGACAAACCTGTACGCCTTTAGAAAAGCATGTGGCCCCAGATACTCCTTATCAGCCCAGAAGGACGGACAGGCAGAGGTACACGAACCGCAGAGAATGCATTCATAGAGTCCCTCAAGCTTGTCGCGTTCCTCGGGGCTCTGGAAACGTTCCTGGTCCGTCGGGGGAGGAGTCTTGTTTATCATATACGGCCTCACCGCCATGAGTCCCCGTACGATCGGGTCCAGAGACACGACAAGATCCTTGACCACAGGATATCCCCGTAGAGGTTCTATCGTCACAGTATCACTTTTCAGGCTTAAAGCCTGAGTCTCGCAGGCAAGATTGTTAACGCCATTGATAGTCATGGCGCAGGATCCGCAGATACCGCTTCGGCATGAACGCCGGTAGCTGAGAGTCCCGTCAATTTTCCATTTGATATCGTTGAGGCAATCAAGAACAGTGTACCCCTTGGGAACATCCAGCTCATACTCCTGTTCGTAATGACCCCGTCTTTCATCGTCCGGATTATACCGGTTGATCTTGAACTTCAGTATCGCCATATCGGGGTCCTCCTTTAATACTTGCGCTCTTTAGGCTGGAAGCGTGTGATTGTAACCGGTTTGTAATCAAAACTGATTTTACCGTCTTTCTTCCATGCAAGCGTATGCTTAAGCCATTCCCCATCGTCGCGGTCAGGGAAATCGGTTCGGCTGTGTGCGCCCCTGCTTTCCTTGCGGGCATATGCCCCCTCGACGATAAGTTCTGAGAATTCAAGCATATTCCCAAGCTCGAGCGCTTCGAGGAGATCAGTATTGAAGGTCTCGCTCTTATCATCGAGTCTGACATTTGCATACCTTTCCTCAAGCTTCCTGAGTTCTTTTTTCAGATCACCAAGCTGCTTTTCATTGCGGAAGATGCCGCATTTCCCGGTCATCATTACCTGCAGGTCCTCTCTTATTTTCCCGATCTTCTCATCCCCGTCTGAAGAAAGAAGGCGTTTTACCATCTTTATCGCCTCGACCGCGGCGTCAGCGGGAAGGTCGGAGAATTCGCGATTCTCGCGAAGGTACCGTATTATGGATTTCCCGCATCTCCTTCCGAAGAGCGACGCCTCGAGCAGTGAATTTGTACCCAGCCTGTTTGCCCCGTGAACACTTACGCAGGCGCATTCCCCTCCGGCATAGAAGCCCTTGACCGGTATCTGCTTGCCGTCCAGCAGCACTCTGCCGTCTATGTCTGTCGGGATGCCGCCCATCGAATAATGACCGGTCGGCTGTATCGGGATCGGATCGGTGACACAGTCGACATGCAGGAACTTCCAGGCCAGTTCGTGGATCTGGGGCAGCTGATGCATGATCTTTTCCTTGCCGAGATGACGCAGGTCTATATATACATAAGCCTCGCCGTTTATGCCCCGGCCTTCGTTGATCTCTGTCTGTATCGAGCGTGACACGAGATCCCTTGGCGCAAGTTCCATCTTATCCGGAGCATATTTCTCCATGAATCTTTCACCCTTGCCGTTTATCAGGTGTCCGCCCTCGCCCCTGGCAGCTTCACTGACAAGAATACCCTGAAGGTAGAGACCTGTCGGATGGAACTGCACGAATTCCATGTCCTCCAGGGGAAGACCGGCTCTCAGGACCATTCCGAGTCCGTCACCGGTATTTGCCAGAGCATTCGAAGTGATCTTGAAGACCTTTCCATATCCGCCAGTTCCGAACATGACCGTTTTTGCGTGGAAGACATGGACTCCGCCGTTAACGATGTCCCAGGCGACCACTCCACGGCATTCTCCATCCTCAATGATCAGCGAGAGTGCATGGAACTCTGAGTAGAACCTTACCTGGTTCCTGACGCATACCTCATAAAGGGTGTGTAGAAGTACATGACCCGTCCTGTCGACTCCATAACACGCCCTCAGGACAGGTCCTCCCCTTCCAAAATCTTTTGTATGTCCCCCGAAAAGCCTCTGGGCGATCCTGCCTTCAGAGGTGCGGGAAAACGGGGCGCCGAAATGTTCAAATTCGCGAACAACGACCGGTGCTTCCTTTACCAGTGTTTCTATAACATCCTGGTCACCGAGATAATCGCTGCCTTTCACCGTATCGAACATATGCCATTCCCAGTGATCCTCTTCCTCATTTGCCAGCGATGCTGCTATTCCACCCTGGGCCGCACCGCTGTGCGACCTCGTGGGAAAGACCTTGGAGATAACCGCCACATCGAATTCATCCGATGCTTCGACTGCGGCTCTCATTCCAGCAAGGCCGGCCCCGATAATAACCACGTCGTGACGGTGCACGTTATGAACGGGCACTCCCTCAACATCGTGAATCGTTTCGGGATCTTTGATTGTCATAATCCATCAACCTCCGTGCTGGAAAGTTATCATTGTCAGCGTCCCGAAGATTGTAAAAACGACCGCTATCGCCGCAATTACACTGTAGATCAGGATCCTCATCCAGCCTTTATGAATATAATCCTCTAACACGACCCAGAGACCATACAGGCCGTGAAAAAGAGCGATTATGAGAAACGAGATATTCAGCGTCTTCCACATCGGCGTCGCGACCCTTTCCGAGATCGCGGCAAAATTGACTTCCCCGTCCAGCAGAACGTGGAGATTGATCACATGGATCAACAGGATCACGGCAAGATAGACTCCCGAGATCCTCTGAAGAAGCCAGGGAAGAGCGCCGCCTGAAGTAACTGTCTGTTTATATTTCATTTACGCCCCTCCTTTCTATCCGAGTGCCGGAAGCACCATCCGGGATATCATGACCATTCCTACGGAGGCCCACGAGATCAACCAGACGATAACGGCGACTATATATAACATCTTCTGCTTTTCTATCAACAGACCCATATCGATCAGAGTTATCCTCAATCCATTAAACAGATGATACAGGATCACACCTACCAGCCCCACTTCCAGAAATTTGAAAAGCGGGCTTCCGAATGCGTGCATAACAGCGTCGAACGATTTTTCTCCCCCTGACAGGTGACTGATCACCCAGATATGCAGAAGAAGATAAAAGATCAACCCTAGTCCGGACAGGCGATGAAGTATCCATGCAAACGTACCCGCATGTATCCGGTACCGTTTGATCACCCTCATCGGGCTCCTCCCAAGTTAAAGGAAATTACAGGGCCGATCAACCGACCGCCCCTGATCCTGCTGCTTCTGGCAGCGGAATATACAGCAGATTAACATACAGTTTTCATGCAGTCAAACCTTTGTCGATCTTTTAAAAAAATCGCCGGATCGCTAATAACCACGCAGGCCGGAGGGATTCCAAGGGATATTCCGGGCCGGTCTTTACTCTAGTAACCCATAGGGATCAACTCAGCTATGCTGCAGTTTCATCTCATCAGTCAGCCGACCTCGCAGGCCGAAAGCCGAGCGTGGAAGCGCTGATCCCCGGGTCATAGTCGTATCGGGCCGCTGAGCGGCAGGTATAGGCGTAATGGTTCCAGAGACCGCCGCGGCGCACACGGCGCGTACCGGGATCGGGTCCTACTGGATCGGTCACATCATCCTTGTAGATCCCATACCAGTCATTGCACCACTCCCAAAGATTTCCATGCATGTCGTAAAGACCGAATGTATTTTCAGGGTAGCTTCCTACAGGGACCGTCCAGCCGGCACACATCCCATAGGGGCAATTGTAATAAGGGTAATTGCCGTCGTAGTTCGCCTCCGTTCCCGCATCCAGACAGTACCCCGTATTAAACGGAGTCTCTGTCCCCGCACGGCACGCATACTCCCACTCCGCCTCAGTTGGGAGCCGATACCCCGCCGCAGCGTAAGGAGCATTGCCGTTGCACCGCCATGTGCTGTGATCGTAGGCCCGGGGGAGTCCGTCGCGCAGACTCAGCCAGTCGCAGTACGCCGCAGCCCCGAACCAGGTCACTTCTTTCACCGGGTGCGTCTCCATCCCCGAATCTACGGTGAATGTGCCGCCGCTGAAAGAGACCTCGCAGGCACTATCGTCAATGTCCAGCAGTTCCTGCGTGGAACCGTCCAGAGCATCCTGCAGGCTGGCGGCTGTTGCTGTGCAGTAGCCGTTGCCGTATGCCCACTGCGCCATTTCAGCGTACTGCTGGTTCGTCACCTCGGTCGTAAAGATGTAGAAAGGCGTAGTAAGGGTCACTGTATGCTGGGTCTCATCGTCTGAACGGTCAGGCTCATATACCGGGCTTCCCATAATGAATGTACCGGCGGGAATCAGCACAAACTCCCCGGCTGGATCAGGAGCTTCATGGTAATTGCCGCTGAAGATAATCGTCCCGGCCGCAACGAGGGTCTTCGTGTAGCTGAACGGTGTGATGTAGCCGCTCACAAGATCCCATGTCAGCGTGTACTGACCGGTAGGCATATCGGTCATCGTCCTGTCACCGGAACCGGTCTCATTTTCCGGACCGGTAAGAGTCCAGCCCGTTCCGGTCAGAAAGTCGGGAGTCTGGTCGATGATGATCGTCCCTTTCTCTTCTTTCAGGAGGTAGGTACCGCTGAACACTATCGTCCCCTCCTCGGCCAGGGTCCTGGTATCGCTGGCCGGCGTGATGTAGCCGCTCACGGAATCCCAGTCAACAGTGTATTCGCCCGGAAAGAGGTAGTTCAGTGTCTGATCGCATGTATCGCTGTGGCTGTACCAGCAGGGGCCATAAAGAGTCCATGTGGCTTCGAGTGAATCCGGGTCGGAATCGACAACTACCGTTCCGGAACCGCCGAGCGGGAAGACCCAGCCCCCGACCGGCTGTGTGTAGAGCAGGTAATCCCCGCTCCAAGCGAGATCGAGGATATTACCTTCCATTTCAAGTCCGGCAACGGCGTAAAAAACAGCTTCCAGGTCGAATATCAGATCCACATTACAGGGGGGATCAGATTCCAGTACCGACTCGAAATGAAATCCTGTCTTGCCGGCCGTGCAGGGACCGGCCGCTCCATACAGAAGGCAGGACGCATTCAGGGATACACCAGCTTCAAAGTCGAATTCAGCAGTGAACGCGGGCGGGGAAAAGGTAAACTCCTTCTCACTTCCGGAGATCGGGTAGAATTGGGAAGCCGCATCTTTTTCATATCCAAAACCGTTGCGGATCTCCTGAGTGCAGGTAATCGCGGTCTCGAACGTAACCGACATGTCGCCGTGGAGATGGGCCTTCACATTCAAAGCCGGAACGATCCATAAGACCCCGCCGACCGGTACGGCACCCAGTCTGATATCCAACAGATCGAATTCTTCCTCACTTTCAAACCCATGTTCAGCGCCAGCGATCAGGTCCAGATCGATTTCCTCTTCCGTATAGACGGAAACTTCCAGTTTGTCGAGAGTAGAGGATGAAATGTCGACTTCAGTGATCAGGGATACCTTGAAAAGGTACTCGCCGACCAGCTTGATCTGGTCTCCTGCCGTCGTATGGTTAGCGTCGGCATCGAATACTATACAGTCAAATCCGACGCTGAACGTCTCATCGTCTGATCCAGGAATGAGGGTCGTACCGTCAGGAGGTCTTCTTGTCTCTATCTGCGAAGGCCGAAGCCGGGTGGTGTCTGTTATCGCCATTTTCTCGAAAGCGTCTATCAGGAGGGCTGGTCCGGTCTCGAGAAGGATCCGGCCGCCACCGACCGCAACACTGGTCACTTTGCGGAGAAATCCGTCCGGCGCACAATCATCGTCCTGACCTACAATGATGGTTCCGACGACGACACGCTGAGCGTAAGCAGAGCTCTCGTCCAGTTCCATATCACCCGTACCCGGGTCATACGCCAAAACTGTATTCTGTTCTTCGGGAGGTATTATTATTGCCGAGTCTGCCGGAGTGTAAGTACTTGGTTCAGGATCCGGTTCGGGCCTGCTCGGGTCATCACCCCCGCACCCCGAGATGATCAATGCCATCATGACTACCGCCGGTACGAAGAACTTGAAACTTCTCATCGCTGATTGCATTATACCCCCCTATCATTCTGAATCGCCGTTTACTTGTCTTAATAATAATATATTTTGCGTCGATTTGCTGGAAATTTCCGACAAATCGATACGTGGAGAACACATGCGAAAAGATCACTACTTTCTTTACTATCATTATTCTCTTTACTCTCTCTTGTGATTCTTCTTCATGAACTGCTTTCCAAAATCATGCTCTGCTTTTAGAAGATTATGCTTCTGACACAAAAGCTGCAGGTTATCAAGGGAGTTAGTCCCTCCCAGCGCGAAAGGGACTATATGGTCTACCTGAAGGTTGTGCCTTGAACCGCATTTCCTTCCGCCCGGGGCGGTCCAGGTACATCTGCCCCTGTCTCGCAGGTAGACCCTGTCTTTCAGCGCCTGCGGGATATACCGGGTATCTTCTTTTTCTTCTTTTACATCCCTTTTGCCGCAGCCCTTCCTGGAGGTGCCAGATATTCTGCCACTCCCGGTACCGGGAGTGACTTCGATGGTTCCTTCTCCAGAACCGGGGTTCATTTCACTCCCGGTACCGGGAGTGATCGCTCTTTTATTCTCTGTTCTCTTTGCCCTTCTCTTCTCTCTCGCCTCCGGGCTGTGGCGTTCGATATATTCGTCCATCAATATCTCAAAGAACTTCTCCAGTTCCAGCTTCTGCGGATATTTTGTCGACAACAGCGACTTTACCTCTTCGAACTTCTCCCTGAACCCGGCATCGACAGCAAACTCGAACTTGTACATCTCCTCGAGGACCTTCTGAGTCACCATCACGGGCTGATTCAGAGAGATATTTTTACAGGTATTGCTATCCCTTCGCTCACAGCGTCTATCTTTTTCGCCGGCATCTTCAGGATCGCTGGATTCTTTTCCACTCCCGGTACCGGGAGTGATCCGGGTATCCTGCCTGCCTGCAGAATCTCCCGCGGGATCACTACCCGCCCCCAGGTCTCCGCCTCCAGCATCACTGACCCCGAGCTCTGTCTTGATATAGATCTTTTTTATCTTGTCCCTTACCCGGAACCGGGGCTTTTTCCTCAATACTATAGTCTCTATGTATGCGGTCGTCCTGCCCCTGATCTCTTCCAGAAGTGCCGAAGAGTCACTTTCATCTATTATCCCCGCTATAAGCGATATTATATACGGCGTAGTCTCGCCGCTGGCCAGCATCTCACCTGCCCCGGGATACTTTCTTATGCATCTCCCGACTGCTATCCTTCTTCCCGCCGTTGCCCTCGTATATCCAAGATGTCCCGTGCAGTATTCGAACATCGATGAAAATCCCCTCTCCAGATAGAGCTTTCTCTCATCGATCTCCGCTATATGAAAGATCGCCCGGATAGCAGTCTTGTTTTCCCTCTGGTTGAGCAGATCCAGGCGCCTTAGAAGTTCCCCGTCTGAGAGAACCGACAACGCAGACTTTCCATCGGGGTTGTATAACTTTCCATCAGAGTTATATGACTTTCCATCAGGGTTATCTTCCCGAAAAGAAGTTTTGCCGTAATAATCTCTTCGTTCCCTGCAGTAAAAACCATAATGTGAATCTATTCTGTAGATCTCGGCGGATGACCTCATCCTCCTCACCTCCCGTTGTAGAACCCTGCCCCCCTGTCGCACTGATAGTATAACATACGTTTTTTCGGCTTGCGCAGATCTTCTCAGGCGGCCGAAAAGAGAGTGAGGCAGATCAAAAGCCGAAAAGTTCCACAGCCGGCCAAAGGGAGCCCCGGAGGCGCCGAAAACGCCATAATCCCCCGCCCATATTGGCTAAACGCAAAACACATCCTGAAAACCTGTCAAGGAAAATATTGAAAAACATCAAAATAATCTGAAAAAAATTTTAAAAAATAAAAAAATAAAAAAACAGGGAAAGATCCTGTTTTGTCCTGGCTGGAGCGACTGATGAGCAACATATCCCCGGGCAAGCCCCGAAGGGTTACTACTTTGATTGTAGCACCCGAAGGGTTACTATTTTGATTGTAGCACCTGAGGGGTTACCACTTTGATTGTAGCACCTGAAGCAACAGAGCGGGAAGCTGAAGAGTGTATGATACCTTTCCCAAAGCACTGCCAGCATTGGCGCCTAAAACTCCGCAGAAAATTTATCACTTTGGTTATTAGAAAAACCTCCGCCTGTTTCTTAAATCTTGCCTCTGTCCACTTAAACAGCTACAATGGTAAGATACTACGATGGTTACCGGTTTGCAGATCAGGACAAAGGGGAATATGCCCGGAATACATTTTATACATGACACCGGAAGTGACCTGAAAGGCAGAGAACCCCTTCTGCTTCAGACTGTCAAATCGCTTCTTCACGAAGAATGGTTCAGGCAGAGGATCCTGCTGACCGAGGATGACACTTTTCTCTGCTATACATATCACCCAGCCTATCCGGTCGAAATATTCGAAAACGATGATCTCCTTATCTCGATCGAAGGGAGACTTTACGGCGAGGACCCCGCGGGTGTCGAATCGAAGATAAGGGAACTCACCGGTTATATGTTCGATGACGGGGATTCCGGCAATGGTTCGATCGGCTCCTGGATCGGTTCTGTCGAAGGAGATTTTGTAATATTCGCCAAGCACAAGCCCTCGGGCCGTATATGCATCGCAAATGACGCACTCGGAAGGCTTCCTCTCTACTACAGCAGGATCGGCAAAAGATTGATCGTATCGAGAGAGATGCGCTTTATCACCGATATCTTTAACGACAGATGTTTCGACAGGACAGCGCTCGCGCAATATCTTCTCCTTGGGTATATGCCCGGAGGAAAGACCCTTATTGAAAATATATCGCGTCTCGAGCCTGCGTCATTGGTCAGGATCGATCCAGTTGAAGAAAAGTCGGAGATCAGCAGCCTTTTCCAATACGATTTTTCAGATAAAGAGCTCGAAGGTTCTTCCCTTGACAGCATTACGGAAGGCTTGACAGAGATCTTCTACAGAGCGTGCGGAGACAGGGCCGGGAGGGATGGGACGAATATCCTCTCTCTCAGCGGGGGGCTCGACTCCAGGGCTCTGGCTGCCGGATTGTGCGGTATGGATCTTTCTTTTCGCGGAGTCACTTTCCTCGATCATTATAAGACTGCGGCTCTTGATATTTCGATCGCTGAAAAGATAGCTTCCACCATGGGTTTTGACTGGCACCTTTTTGACCTTGGACCGCCTACAGGCTCAGACCTGCTCAGGCTTCTCAGATCAAAATCAGGGATGAATTCCCTTGGGATGGGTTTTTCGATCCCTCTTTTCGATCAGCTCCGTTCCCGGTGGGGCGAAAAGATAACATTCTTCACGGGAGAAGGAGGGGAGATCCTTAAACCAGACAGCAGGCCATACAAAAAGATGAAAGACATCGATGACCTGACAAACCACCTCCTCGAAAGAAACAGCATACTCTCTCTCGAACAGACAGCCGCGGTCACCGGTATCGAAAGCGACTATATTTACGGAAGCATCAGGGATTATCTCGAACAGACTCCGGAAAATGACCTTGCCATGAAATATCTTCATTTCATGGTATGCGGACGGAACCTCAAATGGACCTCTGAGGGTGAAGACCGTAACCGGTTTTTCCTGTGGACCGTATCTCCATTCTTTTCTCCCCGGTTTTTCAGATATGTGATGAGTATCCCCGAATCGGCCAAATCGAATTACAAGCTCTACAGAAGCTTTCTGATGCGCATATCCCCCCGGACTGCTGCGATCGACAACGCAAACTGGAATCTTCCGATCATGAGCAACCGGTACATGATGTATATCTACGGCCGAAAGCTCTTCTATCGGCTTCCCCCTTCCCTGAAACTGTTTATAAGGAAAAGGATGAAACATTCAAACGACCTTCTGGATTCCTATCAGGAAGGTTCTGCGCTGATGAAATGTTTCAGGGAACAGGCTTACGGATGCGAAGCAGTAGGCGACTATCTCTCATCAAAAGAGATCGAGGCTCTCCTGCCGGGACTCAACAAATCAGCTTTCGATCATATCTTTACGCTCACATCATTAATCGAGGATATCACTACAGGAACAAGCTCCCTCTCGAGATATCTCGATAACGATCTGACCTGAATCCCGGAATACCGGCGGCGGCTATCTTGCATGGTCTTTTTTCAGAAGAGATCTTCTCAGCTTCACTTCCAGTTCGACAGGCAGAGGTTTTCCCTCGGGACGCTTTATATCATCCTCTCCCCGGCCGCCTTCAAGAGGAAGCGGCTGATAAGGCTCGGCTTCAAGCAGGTAATGCAGTATGACCAGGGCCGCTTCCCTGTCCGGTATCATCCCCCGCCCTCCCGTATCGGGATCAAGCTGTGTGAAAGGAGGTATCGGAGATCCTACGCATGAAGGGCATCCGCGTCTGCACTCGCATGTATCGATAAGTTCATGAGCTGCCTGCAATATCTCTTCGATCAGATCATATGCTTTCAAGGCAAAGCCCAGGCCCCCGGGGTATTTGTCATACAGATATACAGCCGGTGATCCGGTCGACCTCGAATTGACTGTAGTTCCTATATCCATCGGATCACACATGATGAACAGAGGAGCGACCTCGCGAAGTACGTTCGACAGGCCGAGAAGCCCCTCGGATGGCACTCTTCCCCATTTGCGCACCAGCGCCATCACTTCAGGAGGAGGCTGAAGCCATAATCCCGCCGTCTCGAGCACCTGGGGAGGCAGGTCGCACTTGCCGTAACCGATCGAATCCCTGCTTCCGAACTTGATCTTTCGGAACATGAATGTCAGGTCTGTCACTGAGACATCACCAAAAGCGATCCGGCTCACCCGCCACATATCGTTTTTTTCCTCTCGATCGACCTTGACCTGCGTCTCGGTGATCGATTGCGTATAATAATCCACATTTGTCTTTTCAATGAAGGCGATCTTTTTACCCACATCCAGATCACGGACAAAATATGTCTCCGCCTCGTGCAGGTAGATCGCCTGAGGGTGAACCTGCTGGAATGCGCTTGCCTCATCGATCGTTCCGATGACGCTGTTTCCGTCCGATTCATCGATTATGGTGTAGATATTGTCGGATATATTCCTCAGGTTCACTCCGGCGCTTGGATAGCCGTGCCCCCTCCAGTACCAGCTTCCTTTTACATAATTCAGCTCTTTTTCGTCTTCGAGCAGTCCGGCTATCGCCGGAGCGTACTCTCCCATATTTACGACTTCTTCAGCCGAAAGAGGAAGCTCGAATGCCGCCGCTCTCATCTGCCCGAGAAGCACGTGCGGGTTTGAAGGATCGATAATAGCATTCTCGGGAGAACGTCCAAAAAAATAATCCGGGTGCCTGACAAGATACTGGTCAAGTGGCGTATTGTACGGCAGGAAGAATATCAACGATTCATCCTCGCCTCGGCCGGCCCTTCCCGCCTGCTGCCACGTCGAGGCTATACTCCCCGGATATCCTGTTATCACCGAAGCATGCAGTTCTCCCACATCGATCCCGAGTTCCAGCGCGTTAGTGCTTATTACAGCCCTTAGCTCTCCTTCGAAGAGTTTCCTCTCTATTTCCCGCCTCTCTTCGGGAAGATATCCGCCGCGGTACGGGTGCACGAGATCCTTCATTGAGGCTCTGTGTTCTCCGAGCTTTTCACGAATATATCTTGTAATCACTTCACTTACTACCCTCGCCCGGACGAATGCTATCGTCTTGACATCATCCAGGACAAGTTTTGTGACGATATCCGCCACCTCGGCATTGGCGCTTCTGCGCTCCATCCCTGCACTATCTATATTCGGCGGGTTCCACATCAGAAACTGTTTGCGCCCCCTCGGAGAACCGTCTTTGCTTATTACCCTGACCTTTCGGCCGAGAAGTCTCTCGGCGTGTTTTCCCGGGTTGGCGATCGTAGCAGACGACGCGGCGTAGACCGGGCTGGCGCCGTAATGTTCACATATTCTGGAAAGGCGGCTGATCACATTCGCGACATGAGATCCGAATACTCCTCTGTATGTATGGATCTCATCGATCACCACGAACTTAAGCCCCGAGAAAAACGGCGCCCACTTCGCGTGGTTCGGCAATATCCCCGAGTGAAGCATATCAGGATTAGTCAGAATAACTCCCGCCTTATCCCTGAGCGTCCTTCTGAGCGGTCCTGGAGTATCACCGTCGTATGTACCTGCCTGAAAATCTAGGCCTCCCTCTCCACCATACCTTTTAATGACCCTCAGCTGGTCCTGGGCAAGCGCTTTGGTCGGAAAAAGATAAAGAGCCTTTGACCTGTCGTCAGCGATAAGACTCTCCAGGACCGGCAGATTGTAGCAAAGAGTCTTCCCGCTTGCAGTCGAAGTCACGACAACGACGCTATCGCCTTTTCGAAGCGCCTCGACAGCTTCGACCTGGTGGGTATAGAGCTTCCCTATCCCTGACTTTGAGAGCAGTTCTTGCAGTCTGGCGGGCAGAGGCTTATCAAGCTTCCCGAATTTCGCCTTGCGGGCAGCTATCGTATGCTTGTGAACGATCTGACCGTTATAAAATTTATCAGTGACTATCTGTTCAAGAAATTTTCCCGCGTCCAATTTTCCCCTTCTTCCTTTTCACAGTCTGGGTTTCGCTGTCTATCTTACTTAAGGATAGCGCCATCAGCGGTCAATCCTGAACAATCCGGCCGCTTTTCGATATATATACTGTTACAAGTTCCAGCATCGAAAGGAGATCGAGCCTGTTATGGTGTATCACCCCTGCCATAAGTCCTGCTTCACCGGTCCTGACATAATCATGATAAGCAACCGGTATTCTGTTCCCTGGAATATCGCCGACCCTTTTCCGGCCGAGAATATACGATTCGAGCGTCTGGAGTCTATGGTTGGGTGTCCTTTTTCCGAATAACCTGCGTGATACAGGCAGAAGATCGATATGTACGCCGGGGACGGCAAAGGCGATCGATTCCGATGCCATACGTTCCATTATGAACGGAATATCGAAACGCACGCCATTGAAGGTCACGAGAATGCTGAACCTCGGGAGAAAACGGGCAAGAAAAGCCAGTACGGCCCTTTCTTCGGTGTAGTCTCTGGCAAAGAGCAGGTCCTGCATCAATCTTCCACCCTCAGAATACATCAATCCTATAAGAAAAAGCGGCGTATTGCTCAATCCTGTCGTTTCGATATCGAGATAACAGATATCGCCGGGATCCGCCTCCTGCAGAGGCCTCAGGGATTCGAGACACTTGGCTCCTGTAACAGGCTCTCCCGCGAGAGTTTCCAAATATTCACCGTGTATCTGCGGGGCGTTTTTCCATATCGTCTCCGCATCGGAGAATACCCTGAAGAATGTCGATCCTTCGAATAAGTACGCTTTCCCCTGAACCAGTTCCTCGATCCTTCCCGATAGATCTCCCGCCGGGCCGCGGAGCGCCGAAAGAAGAGGGCGCTCACCTTCCGATACCGGGTTAAAGATATCTCCACCGAGAGAAGCAGGAATACCCCGGACCCTTGAATCTACCCTCTTTTTGCCGATTATCTCGGCTCCCCTGTAGGCGCTCTCGGCCTTTTTCTTTAAGGCATCGAGCTTTTCCCTCAAATCGTTTTTCTCTTCGTTCATAACGGTTTCCATCCGGCAGAGTACTGCAGAACCCCCCGGCATAAAGGCAGAAGGCCTCTCTCGGGAGAGGACCTGCTTCATCCTCTCCTGAATGTCAGGCCCTGGGCCGGAGAGGTAAATGGCCGCCCGTTCAGCTTTGGACAGAATATCTTATCTGTCTGCTTTTTTCAAGAGGCAGTCGGTCTGCGGCACATTTTGTGCATTTGTACCTCGATATACGAATCACCTGATCTTTTTCTTGACTAAAAAGAAGATTTTTCGATATCTTTCAGCAGTTTTGAGGAACAGCAGCATTTGAAAAGAGTAATATTATGAGAAACAACAGGATCGTTTCAGCTTTGATAATCGCTGGAACGATCGCATCCATATCCTACCTGACGATCAAAAGCGATCCGAAGCAGAATCTGGAACCGGCTGCCGTTGCATCGATACAGGGTTACCCGGACGAAACAGCAGTTTTATTAAACGCTCCGCCTGTCACCCCTGATCCGGTACACTCCGGGGTAGTGACAAAAAATTCGTTTTTTTTCAACATTCTGGAAGAAGGGGGAATCCCCCCCCGTCAGATAGACGCGATAATCCGCGCTTCAAAACCCGTTTATGATTTCGGCAGGATACAGCCCGGGCAATATTTTGAGATATTTACAGACCCAGAGGGAGAGCTCGAAAAGCTTACATTTTCACTGAAGGGGACCGAATCGTATGTCGAAGTAGTCTCGGTCGACGGAAATTTCGTCACGAACAGAAAAGACTACCCTTTCGAGGTCGTGGTAAAGGAAGCATCAGGCATTATCACAAGCTCATTCTTCGCCTCCCTGATCGAACAGGGGCTTTCAAACGAACTCGGCGCAAAGATAGCCAATATCTACGCATGGGATATCGACTTTTTCAGCCAGATCATGAAAAACGATTACTTCAGGGTAGTGTACGAAGAAAAAACCATGCTTGACGGCCCCGGATGCTCCAAGGGGAAAGCGATCGGAAATATCCTTGCGGCTGAGTTCAACACCAGCGGTGAGAAGCATTATGCCTTTCTTTTCCAGAACGAGGACGACTTTGCAGATTATTTCGATGACCAGGGCAGATCCCTTCGCAAACAGCTTCTAAGGGCCCCCCTGAACTATACGCGGATCAGTTCCAACTATAGTAAAAACCGCCTTCACCCCGTGCTGCATACATACCGTCCTCACCTTGGAATCGATTATGCCGCTCCGACAGGCACTCCGGTGCAATCGACCGGCGACGGCACCATTATGACCGCTTCGCGCACAAGAGCAAACGGCAACTACATCAAAGTCAGGCATAACAGCAACTATATCAGTTACTACCTGCATCTCAGCAGATTCGCCAAGGGAATTAGCAAGGGAACAAAAGTAAAACAGGGTCAGACGATCGGATATGTGGGCGCAACCGGTTACGCTACCGGACCGCACCTGGACTACAGGGTCAAAAAAAATGGCAGCTTTGTCAATCCGCGCAAACTGAAACTTCCCCCGGCCAAACCTGTGGATCAGGAAAAGATGGCAGCATATCTTATCTTCGCCGGTGAGCAGATCGCCAGTCTGAATCAGATCCCGATAAGAGACCCGCGCGGCGATTATTACGCTGAAAAATCTGCTGAAAAAGGCTCTGAACGGTACGGGAAGGATTCAGACCGATCCGGATCCAATGCCTCTGACTGACCGATACCCGCGGTGAAACAGAATGGAACCCCGAAACAAAATACTTGTACATGCATGCTGCGCATCGTGCAGCAGCCATCTCCTTTCCTGCCTTTCGAAAAGATTTGAGGTTGCTGCATACTATTATAATCCCAATATCCAGCCGATCGGGGAGTATCTTCAGAGACTTGAAGAAATGAAAAAAGTATGTCTGGAATTCGACATACCCCTGTATGAAGGAGAATATGACCCCGGAGCGTGGTGGCAGCAGATAGAGCCGTTTCGCCATCTGCCTGAAAAAAGCGAGCGATGCTGGAGGTGCTACGCATTTCGTCTTGAAGCTTCATCTGCGAAAGCAGCAGCGCTGGGATTCGGTCTCTTTACGTCGACCCTGTCCGTCAGCCCTCACAAGATACATAAGATCATACTCAAAGAGGGTGAAAAAGCGGCAAAGAAAAACGGCATCGTATTTCTCGGCGAAGACTTCAAAAAGAAAGACGGTTTCAGGCTCAGCGTTGAAAAGAGCAGGGAACTGGGCCTTACCAGGCAGAATTATTGCGGCTGCCTTCTCAGCCTCGAAGAATCAAAAAACAGAAAAGCCCGATGACACCCCTGTACAAAAAAAACGGCGACCATCACCTTTGCCCTTTGAAGCGCAATCCGGTGATAGTAGCCGTTTATATAAGAAAATCTTGTCTGCCTGACCAGGTCTTGTTATTCCGGTGAAATCGCCTCAGTGGGGCAGACTTCGACACAGGCTCCGCAATCGGTACATTTGTCAGCGTCGATCTCATATTTCGATTCACCTTCGCTGATCGCTTCGACTGGACACTCAGGCTCACATGCACCACAGACGATGCACTCATCCGAGATCACGTGTGTCATACTTATCTCTCCTTTAACAGTTAAAACCCATTTCTCCCCCTATATATATAAAAAGGAGATTTTGGTCAATAAATATCAATGCATTTTCCCAGCCGGCATCATTTTTTTTCTTTCGCCACCTTCTTCCGGAATCGTTCTCACCAGGACCATCTGATCCCCCAGCAGCAGATCATCTATTATCGATCTGATCTCTTCGAACGAAAGATCTTCGATCAGTGCGCTTTCTTTCGAGCCTCCGCAGAGGAAAATGTCGAATCCTATAGAGAAAGCCTTATTGATACTCGACAGCCTGCGGCGCGCAAGCTTTGATATCACACGGTTTTTGGCGATTGCGACCTCATCTGCTGTAACCGGATCTGTGCCAAGCCCCAGGATCTCCTTTTTTAAGGCTTCAGTGGCTTCTTCAAGGTTTTCTTTCCTTGTTCCGAGAGAAGCCGTGATCATAAGCGCCCCTTCGAAGCGATCTACAGACGCTCCGGCTGAATACGCAAGTCCCCGGTTTTCCCTTATCTCAAGCTGCATCCTTCTGCTCAGCAGCTCGGAGGCTACGCTCGCCGCCGCTGCTTCCTCTATCGAAGGATCAAGCATCCTCCATCCTGCCGCCATATATACACCGGATTTTTCACTCTTTTCATCATGCAGTCCTGCTGCAACGGCATCCCGGACCGGCATACAGTCCCTCGTTTCGCCGGGAGGCAGATCGAAGAACGCCTTTTCGAACCTCGCGAGGGCCGGAACTGGATCGAGGGGAGAGACGAAACTTACTATCAGGTTCGAGCCGCATAGGCTTTTTTGCCTGAAGAGGCCGAGCTGATCGATCGTCACCTTTGCAAGATCGGAGGGGTCGGGGAATACTGAGCGTGAATAGAGATGCTCCCCGAAAAGAGATTTTCTCACAGCGGACCAAAGCCCCGCCGAAGCAGATCCGGACCTTACAGCCAGTTCTCTTCCTAACCGGGCTGCTGCTCCGCTCAGGTCCTCTTCTGTCAACACGGAATTGAAAAGGTGGTCTGTGACGAGCCTTACAGCTTTTTCAATATTATCCGCCGGAACCTCCAGCCTAATAAATGACCAGGAAGGGTTCAGATAATAATCATCCATCGGAATATACGGGTTGTCAGACCACTGAACAGAACCTCCGATCGAGCGCATCCCGGCAGAGAGAACGCTCCCGGCTTCCGAATTCTCCAGGGCCTTGTAAAGTATCACGCTCATTCCCGGCATAAAATCCTCTTCAACGCAGCTTCTCCCTTTTACCATTATATGCATGGCGGCAATGTCAGAACCTGTTCTTTTCGAACAGGCTAAAGTCACTCCGTTATCCAGAATTCGCTGCTGCGGTTTCGCGTCACGGTCTCCCCGCGAGACCTGTATCGGCCTGTCATCTATATAGACAGCGTTAAAACAAATCGGATCAAAATACACATTCAGTACTCTCAGAATATCTTCTACACAGGTCTTTTCTATCCCCTCGCTGATCGCTGAAAGATATCTCTCACCGAACAATGAGATCCTCTCGCCTTCCAGCATGATATAGAAATGGAATTTCTCCCTGTTGGCAGCTTCGGCAGAAAGGAATGAAGTCCTGGCGCCGTCCAGCATCTCTTTTGAAGGGTTCCACGATGAAAGTGAAGCGATCGCTTCTATCAATTCCGACCCGTTGCCTCCAGGTTCAGAAGGAGGGTCAAACTGGAACCTAAGCGCTGAAAAACCCCTGTGCACCTCGAGAGATACCTGTGCCTGCGGAAGGGACGCCCTTTCGAGTATCTCCTTTAGGGGAGAAAAATCACCGCCGAGGATCTCTTCAAGAAGCAAAAGAGCGGAAAACCCTTTCTCTCCCATACCCGGCACAGGCACAAGAACCTCTATCCCCGCCTTGAATTCACTGCTGTTCTTGACAGTAATCTCGTTACTCCACCTCGGTCTGGATATATATTCGATATTCTCTGAGGACCGTTTCCCATCCTCAACCCTTTTGCCCGGCGGCTTCTGTCGGCGCAATCCGGAGACAGGATCACAGGTGCCCTCGGAAAAGTAGTCGCTGACCCATCCCCTTACCTGCCTTCTGTCAAAACCGCCTGTAACTGTGATGCGCATTCTGGAAGGATTGTAATACTTTCTGTAATAATCGATTACCTGTTCCCGGGTTATCTCGCTTATCGTTGAAGGGTATCCCAGGACAGGTTCTGTCAGTGAACTCCCTCTGTAAAGGTACCTGTCTATAAAACGCGCCCTCTGCTGGCCCGGGCTGTCTATCGTTTGACTTATCTCCTCAAGAACGATCTTTTTTTCTTTTTCAAACTCATCGGAAGGAAATACAGAATGCAGCAGCATCTGCGATAGTATCTCGACCGCATCCTCAAGATGACCTCTGCCGGTAAGCATGAAATATACGGTCGTCTCTTTTCTTGTAAAGGCATTCAGAAAACTGCCGGAATCATCGACCCATCCGCTTATCTCTCTTCGGGAAAACCTCTCGGTGCCGTCAAAACAGAGGTGTTCCAGAAAATGAGTGACTCCTCTGATTTCGGCCGATTCGTATACCGAGCCGGCGGCGACCGCGACAGAAATACATACGACTTCCGCTTCCGGATAATCCTGATAGATGATCTCCGGACCTCCCGGGATCGTTTCAACGTATCTTTTGCACACTCCGGCTGATAAAGGCAGTATCAGCAAAGCGGCGATAATCATTCCGAGCAGAAGATTTCCCTGGAATTTTTCCGGCATAACAGACCTCCCCGTACGCAGTTGATCATTCATTCGATACCTTTTCAGCATCCGCCGCACCCTGACTTTCCCGATACGATAGATATTGAATAATAATATAACAGATTATCGCAAGAGATGTATGGCTCTGCCCTGAAGAGCTTCCGCGGCCTCACCGACAGCCTCGGAAAGAGTCGGATGCGGGAAAATGACCGGCTCGAAATCCTCGACGCTCATCCCTTTTTCTATCGCTATTATGCCGGCCGAAATAAGTTCTGTAGCCTGGGGCCCGATTATATGAAGTCCCAGTAATCTTCCATCATCTTTAGACGCGACCCACTTGACAAAACCATCCTCTTCGCGCAGGCCCTTCGCCTTACCGTTGGCGGCGAAGGGAAACCTTCCGACCGCGGTCTCGAACCCTTTTTCCCCGGCTTCTCCTTCGGTTAGCCCTACATGAGATATCTCAGGAAGAGTATATATCGTAAACGGCACGGAAGAATAGTCGATCTCCCGGGATCCCCCCAGAGCATTCTCAGCCGCGATAATACCTTCTCTTGTCGCCACATGGGCAAGCAGATATCCCCCGGTGACATCTCCAGCAGCGTATACTCCATCTGCCGAGCTCTCCATCCTGCTATTGACGGTTATCCCTTTTCTATCTGATTTTATCTCAAGAGCTTCCAGCCCTACGCCTGATATATTGGGTCTTCTTCCCACTGATACCAGCGCAATCTCGGCAGAGATATTTTCTCCGCTGTAAAGTTCAGCGATGACCTGTCCCTCCACAGTATCCAGCCGGGTTACCTTCGAGCCGAGTTTAAGGGTGATTCCCTTCTTTTTCATCAGTGACTGGAAAGATCTTGTTACATGGATATCTTCAGTAGAGATAAGAGAGGGAAGCATCTCGACTATCGTGATCCTTGTTCCGAACGCAGAGAAGATCGAAGCGAATTCGGATCCTATCACACCTCCCCCTATAACGATCATACTCTCCGGGATCCTTCCGAGATCGAGAAGATGCGTGCTGCTGAGAATATTCCTGCCATCGAACCCAATTCCCGGGATCTCTATCTCCGACGAACCGGTAGCAATTATTATCTTGTCTCCCCTGACTATTCCGTGACCTTCCACTTCGATCTCGCCAGGCGCTACGATCCTCCCCGATCCTTTCAGGACCTCGATCTTTCTACCCTTAAGTATCTTCTCGACTCCGGAGACCAGGTTTTTCACAACTTCGTCCTTGTGTGAAAACAACCCTTCAGCATCGCACTTTATCGAACCTGATACCCCCTTTCCCTCTCCGCTGGAGGCAAGTTCGATCAGATGCGCCAGCCCATGCATCGTTTTGGTCGGTATGCACCCATAGTTGAGACAGACCCCTCCCAGTGAGCTCTTTTCTATGAGACAGACGGAAGCTCCAAGCTGAGAAGCCCTGATCGCGGCAGGATACCCCGCCGGCCCCCCGCCCAGAACCAGAAGATCGAATACCTGATCCAAAACTGTCAGACCTCCTAAAAGACACCTTCGATCTTGTTTTTGAGAAGTTGAGCCTGAGACCTGTGAAGCCGGATCTCGGAACTGTCCCTGTCATCAAGCGTCATTATATAGTTACCGCCCGCCCAGGGTATTATCTGCGTGATCTTTCTAAGATTTACCAGATATTCGGCGCCGAGGCGTGTAAACATCCTCGGATCGATCTGGACCTCGATCTCGTCGATATCTGCGTAGTTCGATTCAAAACGCCCTTCGTCGGTATAAGCCGCTACCTTTGCACCATCCTTTTGAAGTAACGCGACCTTCTCCACTTCAACAAGCACCATACGGTTGTTTTTATGTATTACGAGACGAGGCAGAAACCTCGTCCCTACTTTAATATTTCCAGCCAATTTCCTGATCCGCTCGAGATATTCTTCCTTTCGCGGTAAAATGGCTTTTGCCCTTTCAATCGCCTCAGAAAGCCGCTCTTTTTCAATCGGCTTGAGTAGATAATCGATCGCGTTGATCTCAAACGCTTTGATGGCGTATTGATCATATGCTGTTGTAAATACTATTAATGGAAGCTTCTCTTCTTCCATCAGGGTCGAGACTACCTGAAAACCATCCACTTCCGGCATCTGAATATCCAGAAAGATCAGGTCAGGATCGTTTTCCCTGACAATCCTCACCGCTTCCTCTCCGCCTGAGGCTTCCCCGATCACCTCGATCTCCGTTTGTTCTTTTAGCAAAAATCTCATCTCGCTGCGAGCAAGCTCTTCGTCGTCGACAATCAGGGTTTTGATTCTCATCGATCCTGCCTCCTCTCGACAACACCCGGTATAAACAGCCTTACGACAGCCCCTCCCCCGGCGGCAGGCTCGATCGATATTTTTCCTTCCCCGCGGGAATATATCTTCAGCCTCTCGACCACATTCTTCATACCAACCCCTCCCGTCAGAAGAGACGGCATATCGAAACTATCCACGACAGGCCCGTTATTCTCTATTTCAACGAGAATTCCGTTCTTATCCTTTTTCGAAGATATCCTTACCCGCCCCCCGCAAGTGACGCATGATATCCCGTGTTTTATCGCGTTTTCCACCACAGGCTGAAGAAGCATCGAAGGCAGATGGAAGGACATCGTCGCAGGTTCCAGCTCTTTCACGATCTTCAGCTTTTTATCTCCAAACCTTATCTTTTCTATCGAGAGGTAATCATCGATGAACTCCATCTCTTCAGAAAGAGAATGGGTATCAGAGGTGTCTTCGAGAGATTTTCTGAATATAGACGAAAGTTTCCTCGTCATCTCTCTCGCTTTTTCCGCATCGGTACGTATAAGGGCTGAAATGGAATTAAGGGTATTGAATAGAAAATGAGGATTGATCTGGCTCTTCAGTGTCGTCAGTTTGGCGTGTACGAGCTGATTTTCCTCTTCCCTGACTATCACTTCCAGCCTGGCGTTGTTCGCCATTTTAAGTGCTATCCCTAGTGTATATACGAGGACGATAATGTCGATAGTCACGAAGAACCAGTCTCTCGTCGGGTACCCGTACAGCATACCTCTCCGGTAATAGGAATCAAGCAGCCTGTATCTCAGAAGTGCAAGGGCGATAACGAGTATAAACGGCAGAAAATTTCTGTCCAGCCTGCCTTTGAACAGTTTTTCAATAAAATTGTATATTATAAAAAACGGGTTGAGCGAATAGTTCCATATTTCACCTCTCTCGCCAAGTTTTGAATAAAGGATTCCCGAAAGGAATCCGGCAAAGGTATAAAGAGGCAGGGCTACTGTCTCACCAAAGGAATAACAGGTAAGCCCTATTACAAAACCTGTTCCTGATCCCACCCAGGCTCCTCCAAGAAACCCGGCGATGAGCGCGCCCTCAAGGGCAAGATCCATTGCCGCCTGATTTGACATCTTTCTTACTACGATGCCGAGCGAAAATATTACAGCGAAGAAGATAAATAGTTTTACCTTAACGCCTTTTGAGACCTTTAATCTTGCGAGATATTCTCCGACAGACCTGAATCCGAGGAGCAGGCTTATAATTCCAGCCATGACCGCAATCCTGAGAAGCAGGTTGATCAAAGCGAGCTGGTCTTGTGAAAAATTCAACGGCATCATTCAATTCCCCCGTAAAGACGGCACAACAGGTCCTATTTCATCTCCTGCCCGGCCCTCACATGCACCCGGGCTATCAGAGGTCCCCGAAACAGGATATCTTCTTAAATACAGGCATTTCAAACTTGCTATCACAGGCGCTTGTTGAAAACATACCTCAAAGCATCCTCATACTTTTTTTCTCTCTGCAATCCTTCGATCCTGGTAAAGACCGTGCCGTCTCTGAGCAGGATATAAGTGGTAGGCAGCTTCCTGGCGCCCCCAAGAGCATTCGCCGCACTCTGTCCATCGAACATGACCTCAAAATTTATGGAATTGCCTACGACAAAATTCCTTACAACAGCGGGGTTTTTCGAATCCAGCGAGATTCCAAGAAAGGTCACTTTTCTGGAAAACTTGCTCTGGAGCCTATTCATAATAGGGATCATTTCACGAGAATCAAGGTGCCAGGTAGCGAAAACAGTCACAAAGAGCAGTTTATCGCTGTAATCGCTTATGTGCGCTGTAGTTCCGTCAAGTCTTTTCAGCACTACATTTGACTTGACCCTCGGATCGGTTTCAGCCGGGTGTTGGGATCCGGCGGCGTTTTTTTCATCTTTACCACCATTATTCCCTGAACAGCCCCCTGTCCCGGGTAACAGCAGTAATATTATCGATACTGACAAAACGGCCCGTTTGATTCCCGATTTCCATGGCATCAGATCATACTCTCCTTCAATCTCTGTCCTGTCCCGATCAGAACTCCTTGAATATCTGGCTGGCTATCGTATTCTTCTGGATCTCTTTGGTTCCCTCATATATCTCGGAGATCTTCGCGTCGCGGTAGAAACGTTCAACTTCATATTCTGTCATGTATCCGTAACCGCCCATGAGCTGGATAGCTTCGTCCGAGACATAGACCGCAGTCTTGGCTGCCACATATTTCGCCATCGAGGTCAGTTTCGGGTCTATCCTCCCCTGATCGAAGTTCCAGCCGGCCTTGTATGTCAGAAGCCTCGCATACTCGATAGCCGTAGCCATATCGGCAAGCTTATGCTGATTGACCTGGAACTTTGCTATCGATCGCCCAAACTGCTCTCGTTCCATAGTATAGGCCAGCGCCCTGTCGAAAGCTCCAGCCGCGATCCCCAATGCGGTAGCGGCTATCTCGACGCGAGACTCGTCAAAAAACTCGAGGACCTGATAAAACCCTTTTCCTTCGGCGCCGATTAAATTCTCCACCGGGACCCTCACATCGTCATAAGATACCTCGGCCGTCGATGTCATCCTTATTCCCATCTTCGATCCTACATCCTCCGTACCAAGACCCTCTGTATCTTTCGGTACAAGGATGATGGCCATCCCCTTGTATGAAGGAGCAACATCCTGATCGACCTGGCAGAGAGTAAGATAGAAATCGGCGATCTGCCCGTTCGTGATGAACGTCTTGGTGCCGTTTATAACCCAGCTGTCTCCCTCTTTCACTGCGGTCGTATCCATCCGCGTTATATCGCTCCCATGATTCGGTTCGGTAAAGGCGCCTGCCGAGATCATTTTCCCCGAGGCGACAGCAGGCAGATATTTCGATTTCTGCGCGTCCGATCCATGGCGCATGATTATCTCTGAAGCAAAGTCGGAGAGGGCGATCGCCGTTCCAATACCGGAATCTCTTCTGCAGAATTCCTCTACCACGATCACATTTTCTATGACACCAAGCCCCAGCCCGCCAAAATCTTCAGGAAAATGTAATCCGATAAACCCAAGTTCGGCAGCCTTTTTCCAGATTTCTTCCGGAAATGAATGCTCCTCTTCATGTTTGAGGGCAAGTTCCCTGGTAAACTCTCCTTTTGCAAATTTCCTTGCGGCCTCCTGCATTTCCTTCTGCTCGGTCGTAAACTCGAAATCCATTTTTTCCTCCAAAACGCCTGAATCTTCAATATCACGTCAAATCGTAAAAAATTTATTATATCTTTCGCTGCACGGCTCTTTTCGACCTTCGGCGATTCTATCAGAACACACTTTCTAAAATCAACAGATACTTGGATTTTGCTCCTGTTTGGAACGTTTATTGCGGATATTCCTGCGGGAGGGTAAGAATGAAACGATTCTGTAAAACACTGATCCTGTTTATTCTACTGATAATATTCTATTACCCGGCCGCATACGGCGACGCATCCGGACGGATCGAAGCGGAGAAAATATTCGTTGAAGCCCAGAAATCGCTTGCTCGCGGGGACGATGCCACCGCTGAAAAACAGTTGATGGAATCACTTCAGTACGACCCCAGTTTTACGTCGGCGATCTGGCAACTCTCACAGATCTACGAAAAGAGGGGGAAACTTGAATATGCAAGAGAACTGATCCTGCGCGGACTTCAACAGGACCCGAGCGCCTCGTGGGCAAGGGACAAACTCGCACAGGTAGAAAAACTTCTGACAGACAGATTGAAGATGGAAGCAAGAGCATTCATGGATTCGGGAGAATACTCAAAAGCACTCCCGAAACTTTCGCTTTATCTCGGGATGAAACCGCACGACCCCGAGCCTCTTTTTCTTCTCGGCCGATGCCATCTCGCTTTAGGCAATCTCAATACTGCGAAAGAATATCTTGTCCAGGCGATCCAGCGGGATCCGACAAACAGGGATACTGCGGCGCTCCTCGATGAAGTCGATGAACGCATTTTGCGATCGTCACTCGAAGCAGCCATTTCGGCAGCTGAGGATATTCTTGCAACATACAGCACGGAAAACCACGCGAAGGCGGAAAATGCACTGCATGAGGTCCTTAAAAAGGACCCTGAAAACAAATGGGCTGCAGAAAAGCTGGATGAACTCTCTCTTCTTTCCGAAGTTCCTGAAACAAGCACCGAAGGAAACAAGGTTATCGAAAAAGGAATGGATAAAATAAAGTCGATCGATCGATCTCCTGCCGAAAGATTCCCGACTTTTCCGAAGGACAGGATAATACTTTCCCTGGTCACCGTGATAATTGTACTTCTGGCGCTTAATCTCAGGAGGCGGCCGCATAAAAAAAGTTACCCTCTGCAGGGAAGCCTGAACCTGATCCCCATTCTCGATATAGTCTCGCTTATTAACAGCAACCTTAAGACGGGACGCCTGGTACTGACGACCGGGAAACTTAGCGGAGAGATCTTTTTTGAAAGGGGCGAGATAATTCAGGCAAGATACAAAAGCTACGATGGCAAGACTGCCTTTCACAGATTAATGGAGATCAGTACTGGAAAATTCGTCTTCTATAATCATCTTCCCAAAGTCAAACACACGATCTCGGAACCTCTCAGCCTGCTTCTGCTATCGATGAAATCTGTCGGCAAGGAAGCATCTATGAGGAAAAAGAACAGGGAACTCACCCCGGTATAACCCTTATGGAAACTGCCTGGAACAGGATTCAACATCCCTCCCCGATCACGCAGGACCACCGGATCCGGAAACAGAATAATCGCGACGATGGAGGGATGCGAGGCATGAAAAGCCTGGCTCATACGAGAGTGGTCAGGACTATATCATCAATTACTGATTCAGAATCGCCCGGCTGCCTGTCGAACTTAATGTCCCAGGTAAGATCGACACCCCCTTCTTCTCCGTTAGACCTGCAGATCTCGTGCAGCTTCGCGCGCAGGCCGGTCATCATCGACTCTACTTCTTCAACATCTCTCCCGGTAAGGAAGAGTATATAATTCGAGTCATCATCACCTCTCGAAATCACGCCGTCACACCCTGCCAGCAAGAGAAGTTCTTTCCTCAGCAGATCTGTATAATCTGCATTTCCCGCAGCTCGACCCGAAAGAGAGAGATCTATAAGGTTGAAAACGACACCTGCGATATCGGCGCGTTCTATCATCATATGAAGAGGATGCACCAGATCCTTTTTGCGGTCGAAAGGAGGATCGAGAGGTATCGAGAGTGTTATCGTGCTTCCGGTACTTATCTCGAGTCTTCCGTTAAGCGCTGTTACCAGCCGTTCCATGACAAGCCTTCGATGAGCCTCATCGAAAGAAAGAAAATCCTGGAAATTGTCTCTTGAGTAAATATTCCTGCCATTGATCCTCGGCCTGAAATATATATTAAGCCTTTTTCTGGATCTGCTAAGCAGATCGACCTCTTCCCGTATGGAAGAACTGCATTCAATAAACAAAGGCTCTGACAACCACACTTTGTACGCGTCTATGACCGAACTTACAAAATCAGAAAGCCTCCCACCCTCGGTGAATATCGAGATGTCAGGTATACTCAGCTTGAATCCTTTGACCGTCCCATCCTTCTGAAGATTCTCGAAAAGCCTCTCGATCTCAGCCTTAACGGGGAACATTGTCCGGCAGACATTCATTTCCTCAGACTCGATCATGAATATCTTCTGCAATTCATCGAGGTTTGAAATCAGCTTCTCAATATTACGCCACCCGATATTAAGCAGTTTTTCTTTTCCCTCGCCCTGATCAGTACAATTATTTCCGGTAAGTATCTTTACTACATTCCTGATCGATGTCAGAGGAGTTCTCAATCGGTGAGAGAGAGATGTGACAAAGCTCGAACGCAGTTGATCAAGCCTTTTCCATTCAGAGAAATCGTGAAGAAGTATCAGATATACATAGTGTCCTTTTGAGATCTCGAGATAACACCCCTCAAGGCCGAGCAGTTTGTGCCCCTCACCTTCGGGCAATCTAATATCCATATACGCTATCGCTGACTGCTGGGACCTGCTTTTCGTAAAGAAACCGCTATTGCATTTATCCTTTATGAAATCAGAGACCTCTTTTTCTGAATTTGCATTGAGGATACCCCTCGCGCTCTTATTGGAAAAAAGCATATCCCTGTTTCCATCAACAAGGATCACCCCCTGCCCTACAGGGCCGAGAAACCTTTTCAGCTGGTCAACGGCAGCTGCTTCAGGTTTATATCCGGCAGATATCTTTTCCAGAATGATATCGAATTCGATCTCCCGTTCCGGAATGATCAGAGCATGATCTGCTCCCGCTCTGACTGATGCCATAGCCGCACTTTTGTTGTTTTCGGATATAACTGCTACGATCGCGCCCCGATAACCGTTCTCTCTTGCTGTCGCGGCGATCTCGGAAGCATACTCATCGACCCCTGCGAATATCACGGCGGGGCATTTACTGCTTATATCTTTAATAAGATCGTCATTTTCGCGAAAACAGATCTTTTCTATATTGCGCTTTTTCAGCTGTTTGACCAGAGCAGACTGTACCTGCTCGTCACTTGAAGAGACCAGGACGCAGTCTTTCTCTAAATCACAGTCCATGACTGCGTTGGTTTTTATTTTAGTCAGATCCTCAGCCATCCTCAGCATCCTTTGTACGCATTTTACTATGCATTGAGAAACGCAAAGGATGTGCCCCGAATGTCGAGAAGCTCCGGGATAATTACAATGACTTCCCTCCACAATAAGGAATAAACGGAACATCGGCTATTCGCATATTGCACAAAGGGTATTGATTTTTGAGCGTGCGGATCGATCAATTCGGCGGCGGACGGCGGGAAGGAGGAGGTTCATCCTGCTCGTCTGCTTTATTACCCGCAGGAAAGGAGTATGAAAAATATATTGAAAGGAGCGAATCGAATATACGTTCACCGTCATCCCCCGAATCAAGACCACCTGAAATGATCATTGCCAGCTTTTCAGAAAATCTTTTACTGACGCTGAAGATGTATGTTTCCCTGTATCCTGATCCGCTTGATTTTCTCGCAAAGACAGAACTCTGCAGCGATATACTCCCCGCAAGGTCGAATTCGAGGAAAAGGGCCAGAAGAGAATAATTCGTGTTTATAAGATCGCCTTCTTCTTCCTTCTGCCCGACTATCGTATGGGTGATCGTTCCTTTGACTCTGAAAAAATCAGCTTCCTTCCTGACCTCCAGACCACCGCCTGCATCAGGGTAAATACCTCCGCTTGATGATCTGAAAGAAAAAGGCCGCAGAGCATTCGATCCGATCGGTATCCTGAAATCGGATCTTAGAAAGAGTCCGGATATATTCAGGCTGTCTCCGAGGATCCTTATCGAAGAACTGACCAGCAGATCGGAAAACCCATGGCTGTAATTTCCGGGGCGTCTGATCACCGGATAGAGCATGCTTAATCTTACCGAACTGCGTTCATTCAACATGCCGCCTATCCTGACAGCGGCCGCTGATACATCCTGGTACTCGCACTGCAGGAGGAGATGACCCAGACCGAGGACGACACCTCCTGTATCTGCCGCAGAAAACCATGAAGGATAATCATTATACAACCCGTCGGAGCGCAGAGGCACGGGTGCTGCGGAGATCAAAAAAATAATTGTCGAGAGAGCAACTGAGGAAAAGAGCCTGCTCAATTGGTATCCTCTTAACTTTCCCCTTCGAGAAGCCGGATCTTTCCCTGATGGCCGAAATTGACAATGATCGTCTTTCTGTGTCCGGGAAGGACCTCTTTGGAGATGACCTTGCCGTAATCGTTCCAGGATCTGTGATAGATGATATCCCCTAACCCGTATTCGTTTTCCTTCTCATATTCGAGAGCATTCTCTTTTTCCTCGACGCTGAAATCTTCGGGAGCTATATCCCCTGTTTCAGGTTCTGCCTCATTCTTTTCCTCTTCCCTTTCCTCTCCATCCTCGTCGCCCATATATGGAAGGACCCCTTTACACCTGGGACACTTCAGCCAGGGAACGCCACTGCCGGCGGCTTCCTCAATGACTTCCATATCGAATACGTCATCGCAGACTGAGCATTTTTGTTCTATTGTTCTTGTCTTTTCTTTCATGGTCTTCCCGCCCGGAAAGCACGCTTTTCCAGCATTGCCCTGCTCGGACCGATCACAGGACCGCCCTAATCCGAGATGATCCTGCAGCAGTCATCAGCAAGTTTTTCGGAGTGATACCTCATCCCGCAAACGGGGCATCCATACTTTCCGTCCAGCCTCCCGTCCGCTTCGGCCTTGGCCAGTAATCTGTGGAACTTGACGTAATTCTTGCCTTTTTTCAGGAACTTACCTTCTTCTGCCTCTCGCTTCATTCAACTCCCCCCATACCTGGATTAGAAGCGCTTACCACCACACCATACTGTAAGTTAACCAAGCTGTGATACAACATATGGTAGTTTATACCACTAATGGACGCAGCCGTCAATATGAACCCAGATCTTTTTATAAGTAATTCCGACCACAGTCGACAATATATCACGGATAAGATCTTTTTGCAAGCACACCCGTCTAAATTGCTTAAAAAGAAGAAAATAATATCGATTGAAGGGTCATCTGCCGGAGGCGGAGGAAAAAGAGACCAATATCGACTCGGTAACTGTGACCTTTGGCCTCGGAGGACGCCCGCTCCGCGAGGCGCTGCTCAGGCGTGTATAGCTCTTTCTTTCTACCCTGCTTCTGACCACTCCCCAGAAAGGCACCTTTTCGGATATCATCAATCTGCTGCTCTGCTCCTCGAACCTCACTGCATCGACCCCGCCCAGCTTGACAGAATCTGTTTCGCTTTTAAAGAATTCTGATACCCTGCAGTCGAAACTACCGGCCGGTGTCTCAACCTTTTCCTGTCCCTTTACTTTTTCTTCCTTCATCTCCCAATCCCTGATGAAGAGCTTGTCCAGGTCGAACTTATCGATTTCCTCTGCGCCCTGCTGATCGAAAGGGCCCTGACCCTCTCTGAGAAAGACCCGGTCAATAAACTTCCTGGCAGCTTCAGGTGTACGGGCCTCCGATATGCCATCTTTGAGAAATAACCGCACAGCTACTGTCTCTTCCTCGATTTCGGGAAATGGAGACGAGATTATTTCGAGCAGAAAGCCGCCTTCTTCCGATTCGAGGACGGATAGTCTGACAATAGAGGTATCGAAGACGCTGTACGCCTCGGAGACGATCATGTATTCGACAGAAGATCCCTCTGTAAATGACACAGAGCCAAGAGACACTCCCGGGATCAAAAGATCAATATCCCCTGCCGAAGCTGGAGAAATAAAGAGGGGGGTCAGAGCTGCGAAGAAGATCGGAAAAATGATCTTCTCCCGTATGGAGAATATCATCTCTGCGATATTTATTCCTTTTCCGGATCTTCTATTTCTCATCGATATTTTCCCTGGCTCGAGAATGAGCACAATGGTCGAACCTTTCCATATATTCATCAAAATTGAATTCCGGGCTTCTTGCAGGAGTGTGGCAGACTCTGCATGATGATGCCGCAGTTTTTCTGTATTTACCATCGCGCGAGTGTTTTGTCCCCGGCCCGTGGCACGCTTCGCACTGAACCCCCTGCAGATTGATACCCCCTTTCTGTTCAGCGGCCGTATCATATCCACTGAACTGGCCGTACCCGGTAGTGTGGCAGGGAAGACAGGCCGGCTCGTTTTCTTTCATAGTGATCGTCAACAGGGAAAAAGCCCTGAAATGTTCAGTAAGCATGAACTCGGCCATAATATCAGCATGGCATTTTCTGCATGTATCAATACCAAGATACCTCTCGCTTACCTTTCCTGTAATATTGTCTCTGGACAGATATTGGCTCAGGTTCATTTCGCGGATCCTGGAGTGTTCCTTCTCAACGAATTCCATGACTCTCGCGGCGATCTCAGGATCTGAAGCCATTTCCTTTGTCAGCTTCACAAGAGTAGTATCGGAAAGGATCGGAGATCCGGCAGCGTCGAATGAAATCCCCGCCAGGCCTATAGCCTTTCCGAACTCACCGGCAAAGAGTACCGGGATCCCGGCGACCTCTGAACTGCCCTCCAGCGTCTCCGCGCAGTCGTCCGACACATCCTCTCCTCTTTTAGCATGTCCTCTTATTACCATGTCGATATCTTCGACGGATGAAAGGAGTTCCACCAGCCTGTCTCTGCTCATATGGGCAAGAAGGATAAGATAGTCGCATTCGCCTTTCAGTTCATCGACTATGTTCATCCCCTCCAGTATCGGATCTCTGATCTCTACCAGGAGATCACTTTTCAGTTCATCATCAAGAAGAGCAAATATTCCGACCTTTGCTCCCGAGAGATCTTTGATAATAAATGGAGGAAAGACCCTTATTCCATCCTCGTAGAGATTGGCGCATATTACGGGAAGCCCTGCTTCGGCATCCTCTTTTATCGCTCTGAGCCCGTAACTCAGTTCCTTTTCTCCCAGAGCTACAGCTGTGTAGCCCATATCTATCATGATCCCGGAAAGGAACCGGCTTCTGTATATCTCGACTATTCCTGGTTTCGCGTAGAAATCACCAGCCGAAAGAAGCAACAGCCCCGGATCACGCATCCTTTGTTTTTTTATTACGGCAGCCCGCCGGGCCAACCCACCCATTATGTTATCGCCTCACCCCGCGGGTACAAGCCGCCCCTGCACATCACCGGTGAACATTATTGTAAAGGGTTCCTTTTCCTTACAGCCTGAAAGGATTCCGGCGATAAAAACCAGGATGATCAGTTTCTGAAACGACTTCATTTGACAAGCCTTTTGCTCATGGAAAAATCTCTGCAGTAAATATAGAAAAAGGGACAAAGCGAATCCAGTCTCTTTGTCCCTTCTATAAAAAGGCCACTTACTTGTTCACACGGCCCTTCAAAGATTTTCCAGCTACGAAAGCAGGGAATTTCGAAGCGGCAATTGTGATCTCTGCCCCCGTCTGAGGGTTGCGTCCTTTGCGTTTTTTACGTTTGCGCTGAACAAATGTGCCAAATCCGGTAACCTGGACTCTTCTTCCTGCTGCGATCTCTGTGGCAATAATGCCTTCCTTCGGAGCAGTACTGAAAATTGCGTCTACTGCAGCGCGGGAATCCTTGATAGTCATCCCGGTTCTCTTTGCGACCTTTTCGATCATTTCTGTCTTATTCATTCGTTACACCTCCTTTCATAAATAATTTTTATGTCAGGACTTTAACCATGTGCCGCAAACCTGTCAACACTTTTATGTGGATTTTTCCCCGTCCTTATAACTTTTTTGAAGATTCGCATCTTTTCAGAACCGGCTATATTTTCCGTTTTTTGCAGTTTTTCCCGGAGACGATCCGGATCGTTTTTGCCAAATATTCGTGACGGGGTCAAAAACCGCTTATCCCCCTCAACCCTCTTTTACCGCTTTCATAGAAGATATCGGGAAGGTCTTTTATCCTGATCTGAAAATAATATCCCCAGTCGTTCCCGAATCTTCTATGCACAAAATTCGCCTCCCAGCAATGCAGATCACGGTTGATACTGTACATCTGGCTGGTAAATCTCCGCGATTCGGGATCGTAATACGCGGTATACTTGATCGTCCAACCCTTTGTGAGATTTAACGTTCCACTAAGATTCACCTTGCTGCTCATCGTTCGCGTCAGGGTCTTTCCGTAGTTGGTTGAATAGCTGTATCCGACATTGAGATTCCATGACGGATATTTTCCTGACCTTCCCGCCGGGTCGTGGATAAGACCGCTTTCACCATGTTCGCGCATCTCGGGAAATTCGTCGGCGATATCCTCTGCATCCGCATCAGTGCCATCTGTCAGATTTTCATCTCTTCCTGCAGCCGCCGCGACCTTTTCCTTTTTCTCCCCTTTCCACTGGGATCCATACGAAAGATTGCCGCTGAAACTATGATTCATATTAAGCGAGAAATTTGTCGAAAGTATCTCCCATTCGTACGGATCTATCGAATGATCGAGCTGTACCGAGGCGATTCGGCCCAACGCAGTCTTGATATTGCTTCGGATCCTCGAGAACCTGTCGCCCTCTGGAAGCTGCGGATCATACGATCCGCTCATCTCCCAGCTGAGAGCATTATTCTTTTTTACCTCTTTATCCCCTTTGAGATATTTGAGATCGAAGACGTTCCTTATCGTGTATGATACGGACTGCCGCTCAACCTGTCTTTCCGTCAGCCTCGGAGTAAATGAGTAGCTGACCGTCGGGTTGAATGTATGCCTGATCCCTCTCAGCCTTCCGATTTTCGGATAAAAGGTCCCATAGATACTTGTTCCTACTCTGCTGGATAATGACAACGAGACTTCGTTCCTGTAGGAAGTATCCACTTCGGGGCCCGATCTGTTGCTGCCGGCAGCGTAATCTCCCTCCGCGATCCCGATCAGCGGATAGATAGGATCCGTCCCTGCGTCAGATACCTGAAGCGACGCGTACGAACCGTATCCTGCGGATCTGAAGGTGAAATACCCGCTCCCCGCTCCCGTATCTATGAAATCGACGTAGACCCCGGCTCCATCGGAGATAAATGCAGATTCGATATCTGCAGCAAGTGCCTGCAGATCCGAAACCGTATTACATGATCTCGGCAAGACACTGAGCAGTGAACTCTCTATACCGTTGACAGAAAACCGGAACTGGTCTGAAAGGGGACCGACATCGACTGGCACAGTGATAGTATCTCCCGAGATGACCGCTTGAGCGGCATCTACGACAAGGTCATCGTTAATATCGTCGTAAAGGACATCAAGATAGTTCCACCTGACGCTGACACTAGGGGAGAGGTTGAGAAACATCAGCTTATGCTGCTGGCTCAGAGACATCCCGGAAGATGCCGATATCTTCCCCCTCTTTCTGGCGAGGCTTTCATCGGTCGTGATATCTCCCTTTAGATTCGGCGCCAGATTTATGCTTCTCAGGACTTTTTCCCAGCTTCCTCTTTCCGATTCCGGATGGTTCGCTCCACACCAGAGAGATGTCCTCGGCAGATTCAGACTTAAGGAAGGGATCGTCATCGAAATCCTGTTTTCGTAGGGGTTGTCATCGCTGACATTCAATTTCTGTTCTCTTCTGGCGGAAAGGCTGAGACTCGTCCCGCTCCAGCTCTTTCTGAAACTCGCCGTCGAATAGATCCTTCTGTCAATCACCCGCTGGACGTCATCGGCACTGTAAACTGACGATTGAGCCTTATCACTGCTCACGAAACTGAGATTGGAGCTGAGGGAAGCTGTCCTTCCGAATTTCTGGTCGTGCTTTCCCTTGATCGTCCATTCGTTGGAACTAGTGACAAAGTTCCTGAAATAGTTGAAATTGACGTTTCCATCAAGGAGATATCTTACCTTGTAGCGATTGTTCAGCCGGAACCTGAAATTGTTGTTTTCGTTAAAATCGGTAGTAAGAAGAAAGTCCGTATAATCGTTCGTCGCCCAATAGTATCCGAGTCCTCTTATAAACCGGCCATCCCTGCTGTTGATCCCGATGTCGAAATTCGGTCGAAGAAGGCCTGAGTGCCTCTTGCGGTTAAGGGAGTTTGCCATAAAAGGAAGATAGAAGATCGGGATCTCTCCTATATACAGTTTTATCGGCCCGGAGACTATCTTGTCGCCGATATATATCTTCATCTTCTTCGCCCTCATCGAATAGTGGGGACTTCTCAGGTCGCACGTGGTATAGACCGAGTTATATACCTTGAGGATCTTGTCACGGTCCTTGAAGATATGGTCACCCTGAAAAAACCCCGTATCGTAATGGGTCGACCCTCCCCTGACCAGGCCGGCGGCAGTATCAAGATCGTATCCCATTTTCTTTCCATACATCTCCTGGTCGTTCTCTACAAGGACAGGACCGTCTTCCGCCTCGAGGATATTAAGCCTCGAATTGAACACAATATGCCCTGCCCTCAGCGATCTGTTCTGATAGTCAAGAACAGCGCTCCCGTCGAGAACGATATCTTCCGATTCGGCGAAATATTCAATATCCTTTGCCTTATAGACGACCCGTTCTGCATTTTCATCAAAGGGATTCAATACGAGCGAAGTATCTATCGAAGCTGCAATGCTGTCTATAGTCTGTCTCACACCGAGATTCAGATAGTTGTAGATTCCTTCGGCCCTGCCTGAGATCCTGACGTAACTCAGGTCATCGTTTCTGAATCTGAAGTACATGCTGTCGCCCTTGCTGAAGTTGTTCGATACCTTCGATTCATCCCCCTCGTACGGATAGTACATCGCCCTCGCGTTTCCAAAGATCTTCACCGAATCGACCGCTTCCTCCCACATATAGATGATGAGCGAATCACCCTCCAGCCAAGAATCTTCTCTCCATGGAGACCCTTCGGCAGGAGCGTCTGTCAACCTCCCGGTATCTGGAAGGATTATCTTTTCTACTCCGCTATCGGAGTAAAACAGGATAACCCTTTTCCCGGACATCCCGGCCGACCCGCTCTTCGCCCTTGGTTCTCCAAACAGTTCGACATATTCAAGATCATTGAATATCGCCGCTGAATCGCAATATGCCCTGGTATCACCCTTGACCATCTGTACGTCGCCGACGGCAATACCGACGGAGGTCTCCATATTAAAATGCATGACCTTTCCGACTATTCTCCCCTTTTCCTCCGATCTGTCGTCGAAGACCAGGACAGGGTTTGAATCCATGTACGCTTCCTTTGTTTCCCGAAAGAAACGTGCATGGCTGCCTGATAGCGAATATTCCTCTATCTGGTCTATAACGACAACGTTGCCGAAAGCGTCAGCTATCTCCGTATTACGGTCGTAGAAGATGCTGTCAGCGTACATAACCCTTGTATCATCGGAGAGCCTGACATGCCCGACGAGGATTACCGCTCCCTTATCCCGATCGTATGACGCTCTGTCGCAGATAATATCCAGCCCCTCATCGATGATGCGCACGTTATCGATAAGGATCAAAGTATTCCGGCTTCCCAGATACTCCCCGAGGTCCCCGAACATATCCATTGTCCCGTCCTGCCCGTGGATATTCCCCGAGAGGTTCGTGTATTTCTTTTCCCGATAGTGCTCGCCGTTATCACTCGTTATCCAGGCGGACTGATGATCGATCCGGACATCTCCCTTGAGATAGGTGACCTCTACTCCGTCGACGACTCTGAGCATCATGCTGTTCGCGCCGACCCTGTAGAGTGTCGAATCTGAAAGGTCTTCACTGTTTTCAGGATTATCTTCAGCGAGGATACACCAGGGCACTGCCAACAGGACCGCTGACACGGAAAAAACAAGATAAAAAAGCATCGCCGCTCTTATTCTTCCGGTTCCGCGGGAAAGATACGGACAACACGGGGCGTTATCCGGCCCCGGGAAAAGACTCGAACGCTTGAGAGGCTTTCCTGGACGGTTTATTTTGGCTGCACCGGACAATCAGATCTCCCGAAAATGGAACTTAAAAGCCTGTAAAAAAGCTTTTTATCAATATTTTTCAAGGGCCAGAAGCGCGGCACCGAGAAATGACGCTTTATTTCCAAGTTCAGCGGGCACAACACGCACGGGGGACAGGATATCACCTATCAGGTGTTCTTTCATCGTTATTCTTGCCGGCTCCAGGATCATATCACCGCTGCCCGAGACGCCGCCCCCGACTGCGATCAGTTCGGGGTCTAAAATATTTGCAATATTCGCAAGGCCGATTCCAAGTATTTTCCCTGTCTCTTCAAGAGCTTTGGCAGCCCTCTGATCGCCGGCCCCGGCAGCTTCGTATATATCTTTTACGCTTATCTTTCCCTTACCGGAACTCTGGCTGTCAGGACGATCATCCTGCTTCAGGTACCGGTCTACGATCGCGGCCGCCCCGACCAGCGCCTCAAGGCACCCCCTGTTGCCGCATGAACATACGGGGCCGTCCGCCATGATCACCTGGTGCCCGATCTCTGCCGCAAACCCCCGCCAGCCCCTGTACAATCTTCCGTCTATTACAATTCCTCCCCCGACACCTGTTCCCAGCGTAATACAGACGAAGTATCGCGAATCTCTTCCCGATCCCATTTTATATTCAGCCCAGGCGGCACAGTTGACATCATTTTCGACAGTGACAGGAAGATCAAGCCTCTCTGCGAATATTCTTCCAAGATCGGTATCGACCCATTCGGGAAGATTAGGCGAATAGTATAGAAACCCTTTTTCTGCATCGATCAACCCGGCACAGCCGATTCCGGCACAGCCGATTCCGGGATAGTCACCCTTGCGCTTCCTGTACCAGTCCTCGATCCTCGCGGCAGCGTAGGCCGGGCCCTTTTCCGCGTCGGTATATATCATATCTTCTTCTACGATCCCGCCGTCAGAAGTTATGATCCCGAGTTTTATATTCGTTCCTCCGATATCTACTCCCAATATCATCTCAATCACCATACTTCCTTTACAGAAGAAACCTTCCGACCGGACCGACCGCCTCCTCGACACAAAGGTGAGATCCAAATATAAGCAGTGTATCTTCAGGCCCGAGGATCCTTCGGGCTTTCCGGACTGCGTCATGCATGCCCCGGGCGAGAGTAATCCTTGCCTGACCTCTTCCGGCTCCGGCAAACCTTCCCAGCAGGTCCTGACCGGTAGCAGACCCTTTACCCTTTAGAGGAACGAGGATAATATCCCGAGCGCAGGATACGGCCTTAAAGGGAAACCTGCCCAGTTCCTTTCGGGCCATAACGCCGAATATCATCACATTCTTATCAGGCGGCGAAATCCTGACAAGAGTCTCGGAGGCGGAGACCAGGGCATCCTCATTATGGGATACGTCAAGAATGACCCGAGGTGTACCCGGAAGGATCTGAAATCGCCCGGCAAACACCCCTTTACTTATGCCGAGTTTTACCGCCTTTTTACCGAGGCCCCTGATCTTCCCCCCGAGTATTTCTGCGACCCGGACAGCTGTGACAGCATTCTCCATCTGAACCCTGCCGGTCATCGAGGAGGAGATTATACCATAATCGCGCCCAGGCGTAACAAGACTGAAGTCGATCGAATCAGCACCGATTTTTTTTACCTTTCTAGATACACCCTTTCGAACATCGATAAAAAGATTTCCGTTTTTTTCACAATATTCTTCTGCCTGGCGTACCAGCCGCATCCCTTTGAGATTGGCGACAAGAGGAACCCCCGCCCTTACTATCCCGAGTTTTTCTTTTAATATCGCTGACCTTGTCCTTCCAAGATGCTCACCGTGATCGTGCGATATCCCGGTTATAACCGTTACAATAGCATTGACCAGCCGGGTCGCGTCGAGTCTTCCTCCAAGACCTACTTCAAAAACAGCAAAATCCACCTTTTGTCTTTTAAAATAGAGAATAGCCGCGGCCGTGATTCCCTCAAAGAAGGTGAAAGGAGCGGCATGATATCTTTCCCGGAGTTCACCGATCATGCCGTCGAGCACAGAACCGGCTATCTCTTCTCCATCGATCCGTATCCTCTCGTTTATCCTGAAAAGATGCGGGGAATAAAAAGTTCCGACGCGGTATCCGGCAGAACGCAGTATAGATGTAACATAAGTAGTCACCGAGCCTTTACCGTTTGTCCCGGCGATCAGGACAGAGGGAAAATCTTCCTGCGGATTTCCGAATGAGTCCAGGAGCGAGGTAATGCTGCCGAGGCCCAGTTTCATATTAGCGGGCCTCAGTGAAAACAAAAAATCTATATTGGGAAAGGGACTGGCCCTACCGGATGATCGAGATGGTTTTACCGTCATTCTCCAGATTCTTATCCTCCGCGATGGCGGAAACACCGCTCATGAAACTATCGAGAAAAAATCCAAGCTTACCTTTCAGTTCATCGCGGCTGGTTATCATATCTATCATCCCGTGCTCCAGCAGAAATTCAGAGCGCTGAAATCCTTCCGGAAGTTCTTCTCCGACCGTCTCACTGATCACCCTGGGCCCCGCAAAACCTATCAGAGCCTGAGGTTCAGCGATGATAATATCGCCCTGAAAAGCAAAAGAAGCAGCTACGCCTCCAGTGGTCGGATTTGTGAGTATCGCGATATATGGAAGTTCCGCCCTGGACAACATCGCGAATGCAGCAGAACTCTTCGCCATCTGCATCAGGGAAAGGATCGATTCCTGCATCCTCGCTCCGCCTGAAGCTGTTACCATTACGAAGGGCAGCCTTTCCTCTATGGCTTTTTTTACCGCGCGCACTATCTTCTCCCCGACAGCCGACCCCATACTACCGCCCATGAAACTGAAATCCATTATCGCTATAACAGCCTTATGCCCTTTTATTGCCGCAGTACCCGTGACTATAGCGGAATTCCGCCCTGTCTTCTTTTTTGAAGCTTTCAACCTGTCCTTGTATTTTTTGCTGTCTTTAAAATCAAGAGGATCGCTTGATGTGATACCGCTGTTGATCTCGCTGAAAGTCCCGTCATCCGTTAAAATATCGATATAGTCGGAAGCGTTGATCCTGAAGTGAAAACGGCATTTCGGACATATGGAAAGATGCTTCCCCAGTTCCTTTCTGTAGAGGATCTCTCCGCAGGAAGGACATTTCTCCCATAACCCGTCTGGAACATCCTTTTTTCTCCAGGTTATTATTCCCTTTTTTGCTCTTGTCAGCCAGTTCATGACTCTTCGCCTCCCGGTGTCAGAGCTGGGTGATCCGCCATCGGCATTCTGACCGATCATCCAGGACCCGCTCAACATAAAACCCCTTGTGTCATGAATGTAACACCCCCGGATAAATGCAAAAAGGGATTTTTTCGGTAAATCCTCGATATGCGGGACCGGTCATCATGATAATCCTCTTATGACGGCGAGAAGGTCTGCCGCGGCCGCGAGCCCCGTATCGACTATATTACCATGATTTATAACGGTTTCGGATGAGATATTCGGGGCAAGATTTGATATCCGGCTCAGGCATGATACAGCCAGCCCGGATCTTCGCGCCTCAAGAAGTTCGGGCAGAGGAGACATCGTGGCGGCATCGGCTCCCATATACCTTGCCATTCGGGCTTCTGCAGCCGTTTCATAGCATGGTCCTGTCGTCCAGAAAAGAGTCCCGTTGAATATCTCTATCCCCGCTTTAATTGCCGCGCCGGCGACTATTCTTCTGAATTCATCTGTTATCAACTTTCCCGGCTGGACGCCGGAAACGCTTCCTCCGACCGGTCTGCCGCAATGGACCGCTTCCTTCATACGGATATGGGGAAGAGATACTATATCTTCTGCGAGCATCCAGGAACCGATCTCCAGATCCCTCCTCAGACTGCCGGCAGCCTGGGTAAGAAGGAGCCTTTTACATCCCAGGCGTGCAGCCAGCCTGACAGCTGCTGTACAAGTATGACCACTACCTCCTTCGGATCCGGACGCGTCCCTGTCTCGTTCAGGATTCTCAGGCTGTTCATAGAGATGGATCCTACCCGCAAATAGAAGGATATGCGATCTCCCTTCCCTGACAAGGAGCATCCTTCCAGGGTGTCCTTCCACGGAAGGTGTCCTAAGTCCTGAAATCTCTTCGAATAATAGTGACCTTACAGAATTGACAGAACTCTCGATCGCGGAAAGACCCGAACCAAGTATCACCGCGGTATCGGTTCTCCCTGAAAAAGGCAAAAGGCGCCTATCAAGTGGAAATTTCAATATCTTTCTCCAGAACGAGAGCATCCTCGGCATTTTCGCTGTAATACTTCTTGCGGACACCTATATGCCTGAAACCCAGTTTCTGATAGAATTTCCGGGCTCTGGAATTGCTTCTGCGGACTTCCAGGATGACCTTTTTACATCGATTCTTCATGCTGCGCCTTATCGCTTCATCCATAAGATTTTCCGCAATGCCTCTTCCCCTTCTTTCGGGCTTTACTCCTATACTGAGTATATGAAGCTCCTCCACGCCGAACCAGCTGACCACATACCCTGTTATGGCATCATCCTCCGCATATACAAGATTGGCAGAAACATCACCCAGCATGATCTGGCATCTGAACATATCCTCTGTCCACGGAACCGGAAAACATTCCTTCTCCAACTGCATTATCGCCGGTATATCTTCCTCCAGCATAGACCTTATCCGGCCTTCTCTCAAATCATCTTCCTCCTGATATCTGCCTCTCTCGGCAGCCCGGCCTCCCATAATACTTTCGGATCAACCTTGCCCGCCTCCTTCTTTCAGCTTCGATCCGGCCGGGATCTTGGCATCCGGAGGCCTTATGTACATCGGTTCAAGAAACGGGAGATCATTGAAGGGTACGGGTTCCCTTCCGTCGGAAAATTCCCTGATCAGCGCGGCGGAAGGGATCGACCAGGGATCACCGGCAAAAAAACATTCTTCTTTGATTATCCCCCTCAGCAATTCCCGGTATTTTACAGCTCCCGTCCCGCAAAACAGGACCGGGCCGTCCGTGAGGGCTTCCCCGATCAACCGCCCCGCACCTTCCGGCGAGATCGCCCTCGGCCCGACCAGTTCCAGCGGACGCCCTGACCGCAGATCATAAACGGCGGCGTATACTTCCGAACGCCTGGCATCTATCAGGGGGAAGACTGGCAATCTAGAGAAGGGAAAAGCTGAGGCAAGCAGTTCCATGCTGTTGACGGTGAGAACCGGCCGCTGCCTTATAGAAGCGAACGCCTTGACCGTCGCCATACCTATTCTCAGTCCGGTAAAGCTCCCCGGTCCGGTGACCAGCGCGAAAAGGTCGATATCCTTTACTTCTGCTTTTGCGTTTGCCATGCAGATATCTATCGCCGGCATGAGTGTCGCCGAATGTGTGTCGCTCGCGTCGAAGATCACCTCGCAGAGCAGTCCGCTTCCGCGAAAGACCGCAACGCTGCCTTTCAAATGAGAAGTGTCGAGAGCAAGGACAAGCTGGCCGTTTTCCATCATATTTCCCCCAGAAGTCCCTCAAGAATACTTTCCGGGCCTTCAACCGTGACTTCTCTGGATCTCTCCCCTGTTATGACAATATTGATCCTGAGATCAAAATCAATCAGGCCGTCTGGAAGCCTGTCCCCCCATTCGACAAGAACGACATTCCTGCCGTTGACAGCATCAAACAGGCCTGTCTGTTCGACCTCATCGACATCTTCAAGCCGGTAAAGATCAAAATGGAAGACGGGAAGGTCTCCCCTGTATTCTTCGACCAGTATGAAGGTCGGGCTCAATACTTCTTCACTGACCCCCAATCCCCCTATGACGCCCTTCACAAAAAAAGTCTTGCCCGCGCCAAGCCCACCCTCCAGGGAGACTACAGCGCCAGCGGGCACGATCAGCCCCAACCTTTTTCCAAGCACGAGCATCTCTTCAGGCGAATCGACCGCGAGGGTCCTTTTATCGATACTGCCGTTCAATCCGGATCGTCCCATACGGATCGGCCCTCTTATCTCGGTGTCATGGTTATCACGGGGATTATCATTTCTTCAAGCGAGATACCGCCATGCTGGAAGGTCCCCTGGTACTGGCGCTCATATTCATGGAACTTGGTCGGGTAAACGAAATAATAGTTTTCTTTCGCAATAATATAGTTTTTCGAGGGAGATTCGGCTGGGAGCTTGAAGTCCAGCGGATTTCTCATTGAGAAAGTCTGTTTCGGATCCCCGTTGATATTCTCTCCGAATTTGTACCTGAGGTTGCTCGATGTATCCCTGTTACCGTGGACAAGGCTGGCCTTTTGACCGAGCACCGATCCGTGGTCGGTAGTAATGATAACATCTGCGTCATGGGTGGATATTTTATGCAGGATCTCGAACAGCGCAGAGTGAGCGAACCACGAGCGCATCAGCGACCGGAACGCGGCTTCATCAGGTGCGATCTCCTGAAGTATTTCGCTCTGGCTCCTCCCGTGAGCCAGAATATCGAGAAAATTGAAAACCATCGCAACAAAATCGATCGAACGGTAGCTGTCGACTTGTCTTCGCAGATTATTCGCTTCGTTACTGTCATATATTTTGACGTATTTCGATGTGACCTTGTTCAGCTTTTCTTTTCGAAGCTGTTCGTTCATCAATTCCTGTTCATACCTGTTCTTGCTGAACTCATTCTTAGATCTCTCGAGCCAGTATTTAGGATATTTAGATGCTATCTCACTCGGGAACATTCCGGAAAAGATCGCGTTCCTCGCGTAAGGAGTGGCAGTGGGAAGGATCGAGCAGTATGCATCCCTCTGAATATTATAATATGGAGCAAGCATATCCTCGATAGTGAGCCACTGGTCGTAGCGCATACAGTCGATAACTATAAAATAAAGCTTCTTTTCTTTGCGAAGGGGCGGGATTACCCACTTCCTGAAAACATCCACACTCATATAAGGTTCTTTTTCCGTTGAGATCCAATCCCTGTAATGATCTTCGACAAAATTCCCGAATTCAAAATTGCACCTTTTTCTCAGATCCTCGTGGGTAGCTTCCATCCCGGTGGAGCTGAACCGGTCAAATTCAAGATCCCACCCTGAAAGCTCCTGATGGATTTTCACCCACCCGTTCCAATCGGGGCGCGCGCATATCTCGTCATCGACCCGCCTGAATACATCGAGATAATCCTTGCTTATCGTGCCCTCCTGAATCCTGCGGGACTCAAGCTGTCTTTTAATGGCCGAATATATCTGGAGTGGATTGATCGGTTTCAGGATATAATCGTCTATCTTCATGCCGATAGCCTGCTCCATCAACCCTTCTTCCTCGTTTTTGGTTATCATTATGACCGGTATCGTAGGGGCGATCTCTTTGATTTCCTGAAGGGTCTCGAGTCCGGATTTGCCCGGCATCGTCTCATCGAGAAGAACCAGGTCGAAATTTTCGCTGCTCAACACCCTTAACGCCTCTTCCCCATTTGATACTCCAGTCAGGACATAACCTTTTTCCTCGAGAAATATCTGATGAGAACGCAGCATGTCGATCTCGTCGTCGACCCACAGAATATTTTTTCCCTTCACTTGTCTTCCCTTCTTCCGGTGAGATATTATTCGACAGGTAATGTGATCATAAATGCAGCACCTTCGCCTGGATGAGTGAATATCAGACTGATAGAACCCCCGTGTATCTCTTCCACTATTCTTTTTACCAGCGCGAGGCCGAGCCCCCAGCCTCTTTTCTTGGTAGTGACCCCCGGAGAAAAGATCCGATTTTTCATCCTCAGCGACATCCCCCTGCCGTTATCGCTGAAGGTGATCTCAACACGGTTGTCATTCTTGTTCATTTTTGCACTTATATTTATCTTGCCCTCTTTTCCAGAAATAGCGTCCAGCGAGTTCTTGATAAGATTTTCAAAGACCCATCCGATCAAGTCGTGACTGCATCTTATGAGGGGAAGTTCATCCATACTGACTGTAATAGTCGAATCTATCTTAAGCGCCGGCCTGCGCCTTTCAAAATAATCTACCGTTTCTTCGATTATCGGAGCCAGTTTCTGATATTCAAGGTCAGGGGCCGACCCTATCTTCCCGAATCTCGAAGATATCTTGCTGAGCCTTTGCACATCGGCCGTGGCTTCTACAGCGGCGTTGGTGATCCTCTCACCGCAATCGATTTTTTCCGCCTGGTCCTTGATGATCTCCAGCCACCCCATGACTGACGACAGGGGCGTCCCAAGCTGGTGGGCGGTCTCTTTAGCCATTCCTACCCATATTGAGCGCTGCTCTCCCGTCTTCATCGCTCGGAATCCGAGAAATCCAAGAAGAATAAAGACGATGATAACGGCAAACTGCACATACGGAGCATATTGTAGTTCCCTTGTGAGCTTTGAAGGGCCGTGATGGATGATCAGTCGAAAATTCTTGCCTTCAACGATAAACGGTTCATTTTTTTCATCAAATTCCTTTGCTTTGTTATATACACGCAGAAGGAGGTCATCATTGGGTTTAAGCGGATTGAAATTGACGCAGCGCTGCCACTCATCATCGCCTACCATCTCCATACCTATATCGTTCCAGATAAATGGACGGCCGGAAATATCGGTCAGAATATACGGCAATGAGATCGCGTCGCGGATCTCGCGGAAAAATTTCCGGTTCGCTTCATTCTCGGCTTCCACGAGAGAGATCCCCACGAACCTCGCGAAAAGGCTGGCAGTGCTTTTCGCCTGTGTGCTCATTCTCTTCATCAGGCTGTTGTTATAGAGAAGCGCCGCCGATACGAGCAAGACCGTCCCAGCTATGAAGTAGACCTTCAGAAGAAAAGAAAGATTCCGGGGCGTCCTGATGTTTAATTCATGTTTCAATATACTCCGTGCCCCCCATATAGCGAACAAGGGCTTTTGGAATACGGACCTTGCCCGTAGGAGTCTGGTTAAGCTCCAGGATCGTAGCAATTATCCTCGGTAAAGCCAGACCTGAACCGTTCAGCGTATGTACCAGTTCCCCTTTACCGTCTTTCTCCCGCCTCGTCCTGATCTTTGCCCTTCTCGCCTGAAAATCTTCAAAATTACTGCAGGAAGAGACCTCAAGCCATCTTTCGACTCCTGGCGCAAACGTCTCTATATCATAGCATTTTGCCGCCGAAAAACTGAGATCCGCCGTACACAGTTCTATCACCCTGTACGGAAGTTCGAGAAGCTGGAGAATCTCGCAGGCATCTGCCAGAAGAGTCTCAAGCTCATCATATGAATCCTCTTTCTTGACGAACTTTACCATCTCGACCTTATCGAACTGGTGCACCCTGATGAGTCCTTTCGTGTCCTGCCCGTAACTTCCAGCCTCTCTTCTGAAACAGGGGCTGTATGCCGTGCATTTTTTCGGGAGTATTGAAGGGTCCAGATATGAATCCTTGTAAATATTCGTGACAGGGACCTCAGCTGTCGGGATAAGAAAGAGGTCGTCCTTACCGCAGTGATACATATCCTCTTCCATCTTGGGAAGCTGCCCTGTACACACCATGGAATCCCTGCTTACCAGATAAGGGACAGAGAGTTCCTCATATCCCTGTCTCTCGTGAATATCAAGGAAAAAGTTCACCAGGGCCCTCGACAACCGTGCCCCTGCTCCGCGCAGGACCACGAATCCCCGTCCCGTCAGAGAAACCCCGGCAGGCATATCGAGTATCCCCAGTTTTTCCCCAATCTCCCAGTGCGGAAGAGGTTTCTCGCTATAATCAGGGATCTCTCCCCAGGCTGTGATGACAGGATTATCTTTCTCACTGGTCCCGTAAGGGACCGATTCATGAGGAAGATTCGGAATAGCCAGCAGGAGGGAATCAAGTTTCTCGGAAATATCTCTGAGCTGCGAGTCCGCTTCCTTGATCTTCATCGCCGCATCTTTCATCCTCGCGATGATCCCGGACGCATCTTTCTTTTCCTTTTTTAGTCTCGAAACTTCCAGCGACGCGGAGTTTCTTTCATGTTTGAGGAGTTCCACATCCTGGATGATATCACGCATCTTCCTGTCGAGATCGAGGAATCCGTCGATATCAAAATCTGCTCCCTTGTCGCCTATCCCCTTTTTTACCTTTTCAGGTTCTTTTCTGATAAATTTTTTATCAAGCATCTTTTTAAACGCACCTCTGCTCGATCTTAACCTGTCTCGAGCAGGTGCCTGCCTCCAGATTCGAGTAAGGACACAGATAATTTTCTTATGACATCTTTTTCTTCCCCTACCCATCCATGCATCGCGGCGCTTAGTTTTTCCAATCCATCGGGGGCCGTGATAACAGCGCTTATATGAAACTCGTCACCTTCTGATTCCACAAGGACTCCCACATTCTTTTTTTCATACTTTCCGAAAGAGGCGAGAAACATCCTTTCAAGGTCGATCTCGCAATGGCTCGGCCCATGATCGATATCCTCTATCAACCCTTTTATCCTCCTGTCCCCTTTTCTCGTAATAAGCCCCATCGCTCCCTTACCGGCCGATGGCATGCAGATGGAAGAAGTAAATACCTCGACTACATTTTCCTGCCTGCCGAAAGCCTCTACATCCGACGCGTTGATCACGAATCCGCCGATCTCACCCGAAATCATCATCTGGCTCAGAGATTGATATCCTCCGTCAGCCATGACAAGGCACAGATCTTTTCTGAAATAAAGAAGCTGCCCCATACTTGAAATATCCGATACTCCAATAGGTATATCGACCGGCTGGTCTTCCAGTATCACATCTTCGGTCGAGATCAGGACATTGAAGGGGTTCCCTCTCTTGGGAACTGCGCCGATCTCAAACTCCGGCGGCAGCTGCAGCGGGATTTCGGAAGCATCGACGATCACTATATCTATCTTTTTCTGAGAGAGAAGGTTCAGAAGGCTGGATAATCCTCTTCCCGAGGAAGCGCCGTTATACTCCGGCAATCCCCTGTAGTCCGAAAATCTTTTTCCAGGATTTGATTCAGCTAAAAGTGCCAGTATCTTTTCTGATTTGATGACAGAAACAGGATCCTGCCTGCATCCAGTTGTTACTATCTTTGCGTAAGCCAAGGGAAGGTTCCTCCGGTCAGTTGTTAAACAGCGCACCCGAACACAGCAAACGTAGCATAGAGCGAAAAATATGTAAACGGGAAAGGTAGAGCAGAGGACCAGCTAAATGGATCTATTTTGTCCGGATACCGGCGTCGTGCCCGCCGGTCCATACCCGCAGATCAGCTTATCCATCTTCTCCATGGAAAAATTGTTTTTGACCATGTCTCGAAGAGCGATACCAAACACAAGAAGTTCGATTACCGACGCAGATATTAAAACGGGAAAGTGGTATCTCATCGTAAAAACACCGAGCATACTGAAAAAGGCGGTGATGCCCCAGAGCAGAAAATCTACTTTTCTGACAGAACCCAGTCTGTAAAGAAGAATATGGTGAAGATGCATATGGTCGGCTTCAAATGGGGGGCGTCCGGTCAGCAGCCTTCGAATAAACGCAAGGGCGCAATCCATCAGGGGAATGCTCAATATGATAAGGCTCCCGGCGATCCTGTAGAATATATTCTCGCCATTCGCGATCAACAATAGAGTCATCAGCCCGAAGATCAATCCTAGAAAAAGGCTTCCCGAGTCTCCCATAAAGATCCTTGCGGGAGGAAAATTGAATCCCAGAAAAGCGAGTGTGACACCGAATACGACAGCCGAAAGTACCATTACCAGGGGAATATTATATATTAATCCAGCGGCAAAGAACGCACCGGAAGAGATCACGGCTATTCCGGAAGCCAGCCCATCGAGCCCGTCTATAAGATTGAACGAAGTGGTCACGACCAGCATCCAGACAGATGACAGAATAAAAGCGACAAAGGCAAAAGGTATGGGCAGCGACAATATCCCAAAATGTTCAAGCAATCCTATCCCTGACCCCGAAACGAGAAGAGAGACCGCAATCTGGAAAAAGAGCTTGTACAGATAATGAAGAGACCGAAGATCATCTATAATGCCGAGAATAAATGTAATGAATCCACTGGCAATAAGTATCGGAACGAAGACTCCGTTGAGCCGGGAAGAGGGAAGGAAAAAAAGGAAGGCAGGTATCAGCGAGAAGAGGATGCTTCCGATTATGGCGACTCCTCCAATATGCGCTATCTCACGAGTATTCCTGCCGTTCGGCTTTTCCACGATATTCCAGCGCACAGCTATAGCAATCGTCAGAGGCGTAAAAACAAGCCCGAACACAAAAGAAAGGATCAAAGGCAGTATAAACCCGGGAATGGTCAACTTTTCCCCCCTAATTTCCCTGCGCAACCTCCGTAACAATCGTTTATTTGGCTTTTTCTGTCAAGAATTAACGCAAAGGCATCGACCTGAGGCTCTTCCAGCCGGCCTACCGGATAAACGGTCTTGCTATTTCCTTGAGTTCACCGGTAGTCATCGCCCCGATGGATAAAAGGAAGATTGTGAATACGACACTCAGAGACAGCGCATGAAGGATCGAAAGGGGAAGACCTGCCGGCTGACTTATGAAAATATGATAAAGAGTGATTGCCAGGGCCGCTGCAAACAGCACTTTTGACGCTTTGATCCAGTCCCCCCTGCTCCAGAAACCGGGTATCGCGCCTGTTAGGGCCCGCAGTCCGAGGAATTCGATAGGAAGATATGACAAAAGCGTGGAGATTACAGCTCCCGTGGCTCCGAAAGGAGGGATAAGAAGAATATTCAGAATGAAATTTGCGGCGGCTCCTATCAGTGTCAGCTTTGCGTAGGTGCCGGCCCGGTCCGCCGCGATCAGCCCCGGAAGAATTACCGCTCCGACACTTCTCATGACGACAAGAGGAAGGAAAAGAATAAGTATTCTTGCCGATTCGGCGAATTCCGAAGTGAATAATCCGGTGATCAGCGGACCGGCAAGTGATGCGAAGACGACTACGACGTATGAAGAATAAAGGAACGAGTTTTTGACAGAATTATTGATGACAGTCCTGCATTCTTCTTTGTCGCCTTCGGCCCAGGCGCCCGCGAGGACGGGGCGGAGAACCATGATCAGTGCAAAGATCGGAAACAGGCTGGTCTCGAGAAGATTCCTTGCCATGGAATATATACCGACCTGGGAAGCTCCATCGAAATATCCGAGCATCAGCTTGTCGAGAAGCGAATAGATCGTCACCGATGCACCGCTTAAAGCGAGCGGAGCACTGATCCTGAACAGGCGTTTCCATGTCTCCTTTTTTGGTTCGATGGTCAGAGGAGTCTTTTCATGAGCATATGAACTGCTTAATCTGAAAAGATATAAAAACATGGCCAGTGCTGTGATGAATGTGGCGGCGACATATGCCGCGAGTATCCCTTCAGCGCCCAATGCGAATCTTATGACAATGATCACGATACCGATACGGATGGCAAACAGTAGAATTCTCATCGCGAACAGCAACCGGAATTTTTTCAGCCCGAGGATCAGCAAGACGGAAAGTTCGTTGAAGCTGACCGTAAAGATCATCAGGCCGCTGATCCTGAACAGAGGAACGAGGGCGTCCTCGTGGAAAAACGAGGCCAGTTGCGGCGCGAAAAGCGCCGTACCGATCGCTACAGGTACGGTAAACAGCAGTCTCATCCTGATACTTGTGATAAGAAGAGACCCGATTTTCTGGGGAGACTTTACCTGGTATTCGCTTATGATCTTCGACGCGGCCCCTTCTATCCCGAATTTGCCGGGGATAAGAAGTATCGTGGCGACCGCCATCGTCCAGTTGATCAGGCCGACGATCCGGGGTCCCATCCAGCGCGCGACTACCAGCGAGATGATGAACGCGCTCATGAGCGGGATCGCCGTGGAAGCGAAGGTCCAGAAGTACCCCGCTGTAATCGAATCTTTTTTGGAAGATTTTTGTTCCATCAGCATATCAATAGATCAGTCAAAATATTTTAAAAGGACATCGGCTATCCTTCCGGCTGTCTTACCATCCCATAAAGGCGGAATTCCATGTTCTCCAATCCCCTTTTCAAGGATCTTCAGTGCCTCGTATTCCACTTTTACAGGGTCTGTACCGGCAAGTACGTTTGTGCCCACATCGATCGTTATCGGCCGTTCAGTATTATTGCGGACCGTTATGCACGGGACACCAAGAACCGTCGTCTCTTCCTGAATACCGCCTGAATCGGTTATCACCATCTTCGCGTTGCGCATCGCCTTGAGAAAATCCAGATACCCCACCGGATCGATCATTTTAAAATCACTGCTGATCTTGAAAGGCGGATTTGCAGTATCGATCATTTTTTTTGTGCGGGGGTGGACCGGAAAGACCACCGGAAGTTTTCCCGAAAGCCTGTTAAGCATATCGAAAAGGCTTCTGAGTTCCTCGGGACTGTCGACATTCGACGGCCTGTGGAGAGTGACCAGGATATATTCACCCTTTTCCAGCCCGAGATCCTCAAGGATCGGAGAATCCTCCGACTTCTTCATATAGTACAGAAGCGAATCTATCATAATATTTCCCACAAAGAATATCCTGTCTCCCCCCACGCCTTCCTTCCTGAGATTCGTTTCCGCCTCGGGGGAGGTCGTAAAGCAATATTTGGACAGGATATCGGTCACCATCCTGTTGATCTCTTCCGGCATATCAAGATCGAAAGAACGAAGCCCTGACTCGACATGAGCCACCGGCACATGAAGTTTTGCTCCGACAAGAGAACAGGCAACCGTGGAATTGACATCTCCGACCACGATAATTATATCGGGGTTTTTGCTGAGGACTATCTCCTCAAAAGCGATCATCACTCTTGCAGTCTGTTCAGCGTGCGAACCTGACCCGACACCGAGATAGATATCTGGTTCGGGAAGTTCGAGATCCTCAAAAAAGACCTTTGACATGTTTTTATCATAATGCTGCCCGGTGTGGATCAGCAGTGTCTCGACATTCCTGCCTTTAAACTCGCGCATCAAAGGGGCTATCTTCATAAAATTCGGCCTTGCCCCGACGACCAGTGCTGCTCTCATTCCGTGCCCTTCTTTACGGATGTATCGATACGTCTGCTGTACATCCTGCTGTAATATCTCTTGAACGCGCCTTCCTTGATCGATTTCCACCACTTCTCATTATCGATATACCATCTGGCTGTCTTTTGCATACCCTCGCTGAATCCGACTTTCTTCTTCCATCCGAGCCTGCTGATCTTCCTCGTACATACCGCGTACCGCCTGTCATGTCCGGGACGGTCTGAAATCAGCGTAAGAAGAGACTTATCAGCTCCGGTGATCTCAATGATCTTTCTTGCGATATAAAGATTCGTCTTTTCCTCTCCGGCTCCAATATTGTATATCTCGCCCGTTTTGCCGCTCCGCCCGACAAGCTCTATGGCCCTGCAGTTATCCTCTACATAGACCCAGTCCCTAATATTCTTGCCGTCACCATAAAGTGGAAGAGGTTTCCCCTCTATCGCATTCGTCAAAAAGAGCGGGATAAATTTTTCCGGGTGCTGATTGGGACCGTAATTATTGGAACTCCGCGTTATGACCGCCGGCAATCCGTATGTCTTGTGGAACGACCGTACGAGCATATCCGCGGCTGCCTTGCTCGCCGAATACGGACTGTTCGGAAGCATCGGGTCGGTCTCCCGAAACTTTCCCTTCAGTATACTGCCGTAGACCTCGTCAGTCGAGATCTGCACAAATCGGGGGATACTGTATTTTAAAGTCTTCTGCAGAAGCGTATATGTCCCGACTACATCGGTCTTTACGAAAGAACCGGCTTCAAGGATCGATCGGTCCACATGCGTTTCCGCCGCAAAATTGTAGATAATATCTGTCCCGGGAAGGATACTGTCAAGAAGCCTGGCGTTGCAGATATCCCCTTTAATGAACTCGAGGCGCCTGTCTTTCATGAGATCTGAAATGTTGTCGAGATTCCCCGCGTAAGTCAGCTTGTCGAGGACTGTCACCTTCTGCCTGGCTTTTTTCTTTAAAAGCATCCGGACAAAGTTCGAGCCTATAAAGCCTGCCCCGCCAGTAACAATGATCTTTTTCATATATTTCTCCTATGATGCAGAATCATCAGGTCTGCCGAACGAATGATATCTGAACCCTTTCGCCTTCATTACGGCGGGTTTGTAAATATTACGGCAGTCTATGATGACAGGTTTGTTAAGAAGTCTCATCATGCGGTCAAAATCGAACTGCCTGAACTCGTTCCATTCAGTCATAAGCACCAGCGCGTCAGCACCATCCATCGCAGAATATTCATCATCGAAGAAAACGACCTTCTCATCGCATTCTTTTTTGGCATTTTCCATCGCTACCGGATCAAACGCATTGATGACCGCTCCCGCGCTGTGAAGCCTGTCGATCAGTTTCAGAGAAGGAGCATGCCTGAGATCATCTGTGTTCGGCTTGAAGGAAAGGCCCAGGATTGCCACCTTTTTCCCTTTCAGATCTTCGATCTCTCCAGCCAGTTTGCGAAGAATGATATCTATCCTCTCATCATTTACATCGCTTGCCGCCTGAATGACCCTAAGAGGGACATTCGATTGTCCGGCTGTATACAGGATCGCCGAAACATCCTTGGGCAGGCATGATCCGCCGTAACCAGCTCCGGCATGAAGGAATTTCGGGCCTATCCTCTTATCGAGACCGATGCCTCTCGCCACTTCACTTACATCGGCATCAAGCTTTTCACAGAGATCGGAGATCTCGTTAATAAATGAGATCTTTACCGCGAGAAAAGCGTTGCTCGCGTATTTGACCAGTTCTGCAGTCCTTATAGAGGTAAAAACGATCGGCGTTTCCAGAAGGTACAGCGGACGGTATATATCTTTCATGATCTTTCGGGCCTGATCGCTGCTGACGCCTATAACGACCCTGTTCGGCCTCATAAAATCCTCTATAGCCGAACCCTCCCTCAAAAACTCCGGGTTTGAAACAAGATCGAAGGGAATATCCCCTTTCAGGTTTTCCCTGATTATCTTTCCCACCTCATCAGAGGTTCCGACAGGCACCGTACTCTTTTGAACGAAGACCTTGTATCCATCCATATTCAGGGCGATCTCTTTTGAAACGGAGAATACGGCGCCAAGGTCGGCGGAACCGTCCTCCCCCATCGGAGTCCCGACTGCAGAAAATATTACAAGAGATTCCTTCACTGCCGCAGCAAGGTCTGTAGTGAATTTCAATCGTCCTGCATCATAGTTGCGCTTTACCAGTTCTTTCAGCCCCGGTTCATAGATCGGCATTATACCATTTTTGATATTCTTGATCCTCTCGCCGTCGATGTCTACGCATATTACGGTGTTCCCGAAATCAGCAAGGCAAGCTCCGCTGACAAGCCCCACATACCCCGTTCCGACCATACAGATATTCGGCATTAAAATCTCCATTCGTCAAATCATTCAAAAACACCGGATCAGGCCGAAAAAGCCTGTAGGAAAATATCCGCTTCTCCAGTCACAGGACTAATTAATAATATATTTCAAGGGGATATGCCAGCAGCAGATCCCCGGTAGACATCCGCGACTGTCAACTCTCAAAAATACTGTACCATTAAAAGATCTCCGCTTCTGTCGCACCGGGAACGCTTCATCCCGAAACCTTCTCCTTCCACCATAAGACAAGATCGTCCAGCATCCTGTCTGCGGAGATCTCCGGAATCCAGCCTGTATCCTCCCTTAATTTCTGATTGTTCCCTATCATGACTGGAATATCGACAGGCCTTAAAAGATCCGGATCGGTCCTTATCTCGACCTCCACTCCGGCAGCCGAGGCTATCCTCTCAAGAGCATCCTTGAGAACGAGCCCCGAACCTGAACATACGTTGTAAACCTGTCCTGCCCTTCCTTTCTCCATCAACAGCCTGTAAGCTCTTACTACATCCCTTACATCGAGGAAATCCCGTTCTACATCAAGGTTCCCGGCAGATATTACCGGATCCTTTTCTCCCGCACTGATCAAGGCACACTGCCTGGCGAAAGACGGGAGCACAAAGGTATCGGTCTGCCCGGGGCCCGTATGGCCGAAACTGCGGGTCATCGTCAGATTGCTCCCGAAAGTCCTGAAATACTGCATCGCAAGCAGGTTCTGCGCCGCCTTGCTGGCTGCATAGGGGCTGACAGGCTCGATCGGGCTTTCTTCTGAAAGAGGCATCTCCCCGGGGGTCCTTACACCGTACTCTTCGCTCGAGCCGGTCAGCATCATCTTCGCCCCGAGGCCTATCCTTCTTTCGGCTTCAAGAAGGTTCAATGTTCCGATCAGATTGGCTTGGAATGTTCCCGCTGGATCATGAAACGATCTTGCCGCGCTGCTGCGGGCTGCGAGATGAAAGATATTTCCCGGCTCCCATTCCTCGAGGAGTTCATTCAGATGAACGGCATCCCTGAGATCGCATCTCCTGTAGACTGTATCTGGCGGGAATTCACATGGATCCACATCCGCGGAGCTAGATAGATCGACGGCCAGCAGATCATATCCCGCCTCTGACAGCTCTCCAAGAAGATATCTGCCGACAAATCCGTTTGCTCCAGTCACCATCGCTCTCATCCGGATCTCTTTCTTTCGGTGAAAATATTATCCGGCATCTCTCCAGAAATCGAGGAGATCGGAGAGTGTCTTATCGATCGGTATCTCCGGTTTCCAGCCGGTATCGGCATGGAACAGGCTGTAATCCCCTTCGAGCAGAGGGACATCACTCGGACGAAGCCTTCCCTTATCTGTTTTGATATCGACATCGATCCCCGAGATACCAACAAGTTTATCGAGGATCTCCCTGATACTGTAGCTCGTGCCTGAACAGATATTATAGACCGATCCGGGTTTTCCTTTCTCAAGAGACAGCCAGTACGCGCGCACAATATCGCGTACATCGGTAAAGTCTCTTCTCGCATCAAGGTTTCCGACCTCCATCACCGGTTTTCGGATCCCCTTCTCGATATCCACGATCTGTTTCGCGAAATCGCTGCAGACAAATACAGGTCCCCGTCTCGGCCCGGTGTGATTGAAAGCTCTTGTCCTTACTACCTTCATTCCGTAGCTCATGAAATACTGGTAGCCGAGCAGATCCTGCCCGACCTTGCTTACTCCGTAGGGGCTGAGCGGGCGGAGAGGGGAACTTTCCTTTATAGGCACCTCATCCGGATAGACCATGCCGTATTCCTCGCTCGAACATGCGATCTGTATCCTGCATTTCAGGTCGAGCTTCTTGACCGCTTCGAAAATATTAAGCTGCCCTATTATATTCGTGATCAGAGATTCACTCGGAGCGCTCCACGAGGTCGGCACAAAACTCTGCGCTGCAAGATGGAAGATATAGTCCGGCATGATATCCTCGATTACCTGCCTTGTAGACGACGCGTCCCGAAGATCACATTCAAGCAGATCGAGTTTATCCCATATATGTTCAATATTTTCTGTTCTGCTTCTCCACCTTATGATTCCGTAGAGATCGACATCCTGGTTTGCGATACAGTAATCAGCCAGGTGGCTTCCGGCAAAACCGGTGATCCCGGTAATAAGCACTTTCATCAGATTTCCCTTCTTATCGCTCCCTTTAAGCTAAACTGACATACTATATTCACTTGAAATTTCTCGACTTCAGGATTGTCGATTATATCAGAAATCCGATCAGGGTCAAGCGGGTAATCCCGGCGAGAAAATACAGATCAGAATAATCCTTTCTCTGCCGAAAGGACTTTCCCGGTCAAATCGGTCCCGGCGGATATTTTTCTGCTGAATAATCAGTGGATATGTGGTGTAGTATGAAAAGAACAAAGCCGGAGCAGCCCATAACTTAAATAAAGGACAGTTTATGAAAAGACCTATGATCACGGTGATAGTCTTCGTTACGGTTTTTATCTCCTCTCTTGTGGCAGGATGCGGCCCCAAAACCGTGACGGCTGGCGACCCTTCTGCCGGTTCTCAGCTGAACGACGCCGTAAAAGAAGCAGATACTTACTATTATGCAGTTAAGCTCAATGACGTGATCGGAGGCTATGTAAAATTCTCTGTCACTGAAAAAAACATCGAAGGCAGAAAGACGACATTTCTGAACGAATACCTTTTTATGATGATCTCCGCTCTCGGGGCGCAGTTCAATACTGAATTGACCCTCAACTACCATATCGACCAGGCGACCGGCAGGTTCATATATCATGACAGCAAGGTAGACCAGGGTGACCTGCACCTTTCTTCAAAGATCTTTATCGAAGGGAACAGGGCCAGATTCAGCTCCGATGAGTCGGAGGAAGATGAGTACTGCGATCTCCCCGCAGATGTCATCCTGGAAAGCACCCTCTTCTTTCCTCACCTGAAAAAAGATTTTGTCGATGAAGCGCTGGAAGAAAAGACGTACAACATATATGAGGTCAGAGAAAACGAAGTACAGGAGACCGTCTATACAAAAAAAGGAATAGAAAAACTCGAACTTGCGGGTAAAGAATATGAGGCTGTAATCCTCGATGAACTAAATCTGAAAACTGGCATAAAGGTGACCTGGTGGATCGACTCTGAAACGGGGCTCCTCCTGATAGCAAATGTACCCGGCAACCGGCAGATCTTTCTTGCCGACGAAAATGTCATCAAAATCATAGAACTTGCCAACCTCGATGAATCGATCATGACCAAAGCCAACGTCTCGATCGCTGATATCCAGGCGATATCTTATATGAAGGTAGAGGCGGTAATAGAGCCGGTCGGGTTGTGGGTCACGGAGGAAGGGCTTAACGTGGCCGGGCAGAGATTTGAAGGAAGAGTCGAAGAGAATCTCATTGAAGGTGTCTTCGAGATCGAACATATACATTACGACGGCTCCGGGGCGCCTCCCTTCCCCCCGGACTTTTCCGCAGATAAGGATGTTGCCGGGTATCTCAAACCTTCGGATTTTGCCGAATCGGATGACCCCGTGCTTGTGGCAAAGGCTGCCGCACTGACGGAAGGTTCGAAAGACTCGTGGGAAGCGGCAGTGAGGCTCAGCAGATGGGTGGCCGATAATATCAGCTACGCGATCCCTGGAGGGGGAACAGCCCGGAAGACCTATGTCAGCAAAGCCGGGGAATGCGGAGCCCACTCGCTCCTTCTTGCATCCTTCTGCCGTGGCGTGGGAATCCCCGCCAGAGTGGTATGGGGATGCATGTATGTCCCGAATTTCGGAGGAGCGTTCGGACAACACGCATGGACGGAGATATATATGGGAGACGCTGGATGGATCCCGGTAGACGCTACTGCCTTTGAGGCTGACTTCGTCGATTCGGGCCATATAAGGATCGGAGAATACCAGTCCCCCTCGACCGCTCTGAACGCGAAAAGGATCAAGATCCTCGATCACAGAACAGGCTCGGGAGAAGAGGCGGAGGACGAGGATGGAAAGTACGAGATATATACCGGAGATTATACCGGGCCTCGGGGCGCCGTATTCAAGGTACTCGTACAGAACGGATCTCTCGGTGTCGATATCCCCGGCCAGATCGTACTGACCCTGCACGAAGCGGACGAGGAAGGGAGACGTTACGCAAAGCTGTCCAACAGGATCTTCGTGACATTTGACGGGGAAAGGGAAGGGGAAGTAAGGGCGATGCTTTTACACGAACTTCTTCTGATGCCGAAGCGGTCTGAACCGGATTCCATCGCCCCGGGGATCCAGGCTGAACTGATTCCGTTGATGGGGATGTATTTTCTTGCCCAGGCACAGGCGGAATTTACAGTCTCAGCCGACAGTACAGGCCGGCTCTCAGTACATTCTACAATAGATGACAAGAAGGTGTCTCTCAAGCCGCTCGATACCGAAGGAAGATATATCGATGAGTTCGACAAGAACATCTTCTCTTTCATAAAAGATGATACAGGCAAGGTCTCTAGTATCGAACTGGAGGCTATCAACAGGTTTGAAAAGTAAACGGCCGGGATATTATCCCGGCCGTCCCTGACAACCCTTGATATGGAGGATCAATCCCGGGGACTTCGGACCCCGCGTGATCCCCGTTCTTCAGGCCTGCCTCTGGATCAGTCGGATGAGCCGATCTGACCGAGAAGCTCCTCTATGGCTCTTTTGAGCTGCGGATCTTTCTTTCCCGCTTTGCTGCCAGGAGGATTTTCCACAATAATGTCTGGAACTGCGGGAGCAAGCTCCATATTCTCATCTGTCGCCTTTACATACCACGCACGGAACGGCATCCTGATAAGAGAACCGTCGATCAACCTCTTGCCTCCTGTCGATATCACAGCTCCGAAAGTAGGTTTTCCGACAAGTGTGCCGATACCAAGCGTCTTGTACGCATGCGAGAATATCTCCGCGTTCGAATAACTCGATTCGTTGCAGAGAGCGATCGAAGGCTTCATCCACGGATAGAAGGGAAGCCTTTCGGCGTAGGGGTAATGATCCCTGAATTTAAGATGATCTTTTTTCAGGTTGCCGGCCGCTCCCCTCGGAATCGTATAGGCATGCTGATCGATGTTGAGGACCGCCATCAGAAAATCGGTAGTCCATCCCCCGCCGTTATACCTTACATCGATCACTATCCCCTCCTTATCAGACCCGGCAGCGGTAAACTCCCTTTCGAAACGCTCAAAGCTCTCCCAACCCATCGCCTGGATGTGAAGATACCCCAGCTTCCCGCCTGAGGCCTTATCGGTGAATTTTCTGTTATTGCGGACCCATTCGTTGTACAGTTCGCTGTTCAGAGAGCTTGCGGGCCTGATCGTGACTTCCCTTTCCTCGCCTTTTTTGTTTTTTACAGACAAAAGGACCTTCTCTCCCGCCTTATTGACGAAGAGAGAGTAGAAATTCAGGTCGGAGGTCACTTCCACCCCGCCTACAGAGGCGATCAGATCCCCTGCATAAAGCATGCTCTCAGTCTTTCCGGCAGGCGCGTCATCTATGACCCTTATTACTCTGACCCCTTTTTCCTCAGGGACGATATCAATCCCGAGAAGGCCTGTTACTTCTTTCTGGGTCTCCGCTCTGTCGCCGCCGTAAAGTCCCATATGGCTTGCGTTAAGCTGACCGAGCATGATATTGACTACATCCCTGAAATCATGTTTAGTCGAAGCATCCATCGCCCATGACCTGTATTTGTTTTTCAGCTCCTTCCAGTCTTTACCATGGAATCCGGGGTCGTAAAAGTAAGCTTCGATCGTGCGCCAGACTTCTTCAAATATCTGCTCGCGTTCAGCAACATGATCTATCTGAAGATTGGCGGAGAAGGCGACATTCTCTTCCTTGTCACTCTTCATCTTCATCCTTGCTAGTTTTCCGCTCTTCAGCATATAGAGATATTCTTTTTTATCATCCATCTGAAGCGACGACGGCTTCTGGGCACCCGTCGTTATCTGCTTGATATCCTTACCGTCCCACTTGACCGAGAAAAGGTCGTCCCCTTCGCCGGATCCTCCCGGAGCGGTAAAAAAGAATGTCTTCCCGTCTTTTGATATTTGAACGCTTCTCTCGTCGCCGGGAAGAGATGTGACCTGTGCAAGTCTCTCGTGTATTCTTTCCAGATCTATATGCAGAGGCTCCGGATCCTTCTTCTCTTCGTCAGCTTCGTCTTTTTTATCATCTTTCTTCTCTTTATCCTTCGGAGTGCTCTCCCCATCCTCATCTTCCTCTTCCCAATCCTGGGCAGTCTTTTCCCAATCACTCTTTTTGAGCCATACGAACCAGAGGTCGCTGTCGCGGTTGTTCCTCTCCGACGTGAATCCCAGTTTGCTTCCGTCTGCGCTCCATGCAGGATTGAAATCTCCCCTCGGATGCATACTTATATTGACAGGTTTACTGGAATTATCGGCGGGATGGATATATATCTCCGGATTAAAATCGAGATCCTCGAGATAGTAAGCAAGCCACTTGCTGTCCGGGCTCCAGGTGATCTGCCCTGGCGTCGCCCAGCCGTCCAGAAGTGTCTCTTTCTCGATCATCTGGTCTTCTTTTATCGAAGCTATTATCAGTTTGCCGTTGCCGCGGACGAATGAGATCAGTTTCCCGTCGGGAGAGATCGCGAGTCCAGACTCGTCAAGATCCGTATTCGTCAACCTTATCGTTTTGTGTTTCAGGCTTTTGAACAGGTCTGACTCTCCTTCATCAGACGATTTGACGAAATAGATATCATAGTTTCCATCACGGTCACTGATAAAAGCCAGGGTAGTATCGCTTGTCCAGACCGGTTCGATATCTCTCCATGGAGAACGGCTGATATTGACTGTCCTGTCTTTCTTTTTATGATTTTCTGTAATGAACACTTCGCCATGGACGGCAATAGCGCTGTATTTGCCGTTTGGGGAAACGGCGTACTGGTCGATATTGGCATTGAATGTCTGATGGACTACCGGATCGAACCTGTAATCGGTCCCGATATTGAGAAGGATCTTTTCCGCTTTGGTTCCATCCAGAGCTATCCTGTACAGCCCTGTCCGGTATTCAGCAATAATATTCCCGCCTTCTGAGCTTACATCGAAGCTTCTGACTCCATCACCTTTAAAGTCAGTGATCTGGGCAGGTTCCGACACCTTCCCGTTCTGATCGACCTTCAGAGAAAAGATATTGTAATTACCCGGTGAGCTGCTTAGATAATAAAGAGTATTGGAGTCATACCACTTCGGATGATAATCCTGGGCTTTCGAAAAAGTGGCCTCAATATAACGTTTTTCTTTCGAATCGTATATCCATATCTGTTTGTTCGCGGGCCCCGTATAAGCTTCACGCTCTATCCTGCATGATCCCATTACAAATGCGGTATACCTTCCGTCAGGTGATGTGACTGCCTCCGACCCGAAGTCATCCAGGAACCTTACCGGAGTCCCTCCACCCGGACTGACGAGATAGATCTCCCTGTCCCATTCGACCTGTCTGAAATCTCTCCTGGTGGTAAAAAGGATCCCGGAAGAAGAGTTCCAGTCGCAAACTAAATCATCTGAGGAGCGCCACGTAAGCCGCTTTACGCTGCCCCCGTCGGCCGGAATCGTAAATACATCATAATTGCCGAATCTGTTACTCGAAAACGCTATCTGTTTCCCGTCCGGACTCCAGCATGGGTTCCCCTCGTACGCCTCGTGGATCGTCACCCGTCTCGCACCCTGACCGTCGAGGCCCGCAGTCCATATATCTCCCTGATATGAAAAGGATATCATCGTACCTGCGGGGTTGATGCTGGGGTAACGCATCATTTTGGCCTCGACTGATGCTGAGGCGGTGACAGGAAGAGATGACAACAGGACTGAAAACAGAAATAACCTGACGACTCTTTTCACGGCAGTTTCCTTTCCGAAAAATAATTGATTGATCTACCTGTCTATACACACGACCCGGCGGAAGGCCCGGACTGGTATTTTACACAGATCGATGATTTTACTCAATCGTTAATTTAAACAGGGCTGCAGGAGAAATTTCCGGTTTGCTGTTTTTCCAAATATCGATTACTCTTGGCCGGAGCTGGTCTTTTGACCTGTTGCCCGGTTTCGGGGAATTAAAATCGGCATAGCTTCCCGGGGGAGGTATTTGTATGACTGACAGAAGTACACGCGTTTGCCCGGTCGAAAAAGCGGGCAGTCTCGACACCAGGATAAGGCGCTGGTTTCAAAACCCCCGCAGGATCCTTTCACCTTATATCAGGGAAGGGATGACAGTGATCGATCTCGGATGCGGCCCGGGCTTTTTTACGATGGATATGGCCCTTCTTGCAGGAAGATCGGGCCGCGTGATAGCTGCCGACCTTCAGGAAGGGATGCTTGAAAAGGTCAGGGAAAAGATATCCGGAACGGAGATCGAGGAAAGGATAACCCTTCACAAATGCCGGCAGGAGTCTATCGGACTCGATGAAAAGGTCGATTTCCTGCTTGCCTTTTATCTCATCCACGAGGTGCCGGAAAAGGACCGCTTATTCCGCGAGATAAGCTCCCTTCTCAGACCTGGCGGGACCATCCTGATAGTCGAACCGCCGATGCATGTCTCTGAAGCAGCTTTCAAAATGACCCTGGAATCGGCTGAAAAAGCCGGGCTGAGGCTCATTCGCAGGCCGAAGATGCTCCTTCAGAAAACAGCTGTCATGGAAAAAACCTGATTATCCTCTGCTTCACATAATGATCCTGAGAGCAACATACGGAACAAGATTGAATATGAAGAGGCCGGTCTTGTAGCTCAGCATCATCCTGTATATTATCTGATCGAATTGCTCTTCAGTGACGCTGAACCACCGCCCGTGGATCGAATAGATCCATCCGTGGGCGACCTTGATAAGCAGAAAAACAAAAATAAGAAGACCGGCGTTGATTATCGAACACCATAGAAAAAACCGCGCCAATAGGTCTACAGACATAATCCGACCTCCTGTACGTTAAGGTTCATTCGAGTATTATCCTTATATATTTCAGAATTGCCAGACAAAAATCACCTGAAGGAGTTCAACCAGGACGTTCTGGCCTGGAGATCGTTTCCGGAGATCCGGCCATCCGCCACTAAAGGGCGTCAAAGCTTGACATGCCGATTTATTTCCTATAGTCTGAACCGGCCGATTTTTCGAAAACATATATAGAAGGAGAAACAGGATGTACGGTGGATATATGAACAAATACCTCTCTGTCGATCTCGGCAGCGGCAAGACATCGACAGGGGAACTCGATCCCCGCCTTGCAGAGGATTACGTGGGCGGCAAAGGGATGGGGCTGAGACTTCTGTATGATATGGCTCCGGATGTAGAATCTTTCTCTCCTGAAAACCCTCTGATATTTGTGACCGGTCCGTTGACCGGAACTCTCGTGCAGACCTCTGCCCGGTCGGCGCTTGTCACAAAATCACCACTGACGAACGGATTTCTTGACAGCCATGTAGGAGGGCATTTCGGACCGATGCTGAAAAGAGCGGGATATGACTACCTTATCATCACCGGCAAGGCATCGGGACCGGTCTTCCTTCATGTAACGCCTGAGGGCGCCGTCATATCGGATGCCGGCGATCTCTGGGGAAAAGGCATCTTTGACACTGAGAAGACCCTGCGCGGCAGATATCCGAATAGCAGAGTCGCTTCGATAGGACCTGCCGGGGAAAAGATGGTCCTCTTCGCCTGCATAGGATGCGACCTCTACAGACAGTTCGGCCGCGGAGGAGCCGGTGCTGTAATGGGTTCCAAGAATCTCAAGGCTATCGTACTCGAAGGAGACAGGAAGATAGCCTACTCCGATGACGAACGTTTCAGGGAACTGGCAAAGAAACTGACCTCCGATGTCCAGGAACATCCCAACGCGAAAAAAAGATTCGACCTCGGAACGATGATGTGGATCCGCATGGGACAGGAAGACGGGAAATTCCTTCCGACCCGTAATTTCCAGGAATGCAGTTTCGAAGGTTACGATTCGATCTCCGCTGAAACGATGAAGAAAGAGTTGAACTGGAAGAGCGTAGGCTGCTTCAACTGCGTGATAAGATGTTCCAAACTTGGAAAATGGGACGACCTTGAACTCGAGGGCCCTGAATATGAGACGACAGCATTTCTGGGGTCGGGGTGCGGGATCAGTGACGCAAAAACTGTGGCAAAATCCAACATACTCTGCGACGACCTCGGACTCGACACGATATCTATGGGGGTGACCTGCTCGTTCGCGATGGAGTGCTTCGAGAAAGGGCTGCTGAAAGAGACCAGCGGCCTCGAATTGAATTTCGGAAATGGAGAGGCGCAGCACGAACTGATAAGGAAAGTAGCTCATAGAGACGGAATAGGCGGCCTTTTTGCCGACGGGACACGCATTGCGAGCCAGAAGATCGGGCAGGGATCGGAATATTTCGCGATCAATACTTTCGGCATGGAGCTCTCTGGCGTGAATATCAAAGGGTGCATCTCAATGGGACTGGCTCTTGCCACATCTGATTTTGCCAGCCATACAAGGCTCTGGACAGCGTCAGATGAAATGAATGACAACCTTTCTATCGAAATCCTCCCCAAATATGTCGCCAACGGCCAGGATGAGGTAAACATCCGCAATTCGCTTGTAATATGCGATTTTTTGCCGTTCGGGCTCGACAGGCTTGCTCCTCTTCTTACCGCAGCCACAGGGATCGAATTTACTCCTGAAAGACTTATGCTGACAGGGGAGCGCATCCAGACCCTGGCGAGGATGTACAATCTGAAAAACGGAAGGACGAGCAAAGACGACACCCTTCCGGCCCGCTTCTTCGATGAAGAGATCACCGCGGGGCTCCTTAAGGGCAAAAAGATGTCCAGAGAATTCTTCTCCGGACTTCTGCAGAAGTACTACGCCGAGAGAGGGTGGGATGAGAACGGGGTCCCGTCCAGAGAGAAACAGAAGGAGATGAAGGTCGGATAGAATACCGGTCCTGTGGCGGCAGGCCTAATAACTGCCGAACTGCCTTCCGATAGTTAGGAAGAAACTGTCGCAGCCGTTATCGGTCCTTCCATAACCTATCTGTACCGGCGCGAGGAATGTCCTTAGTCCGATAAATACTGTCCCCGCATAGATCAGGTCGTCTACCGAGATATTTCCCTGCTCCTGCCATATATTTCCCGCCTCGAAATACGCACCGATGTAGAGACTCGGGTCGAACAGGACACCTCCGCCGTAAAACGGCCTGTAAAACCCCAGTCTCGCGACACCAAAAGCATCACCTCTCAGCTGCCCCGGTTTTAACCCGGAGAATGAGTGCGGCCCCCCCAGAAGAAATTCCTCATCGAAAGGGATCTTCGAATTAAAATCCCCTCCTCCAGATAAAGTAACGAAAAGGGTATTTCTTTTACAGGAGGCGAACTGGGCGAAATCGATAGATATCTTTTCATATTCTCCATCACTTCCCAGCCGTTCATCCGCTGAAAAGAAACTGATCCTGAAACTCGAACCGTGCATCGGAAAATCAAGCTCGTCAAGCAGATCATATTCGATATTCGCCCTCAGGCCTGCCTTCGCCCTTTTTCCTTCAGGAACAGGAATATCACCTATCCAGACGACTGTATTGACCGTTCTTCGTTCAAGGCCGCAGCGAAACTCCAGGAACCTTCCCAGCTGGAATCCCAGATCGATGCCGCCTCCGCAGCTCCTTATCTGATAATCCCCGTCCCTGTTGTCTCCTGTATAATAACTTTCTGCCAGTGTCGACGCCTCGACCCATGGAGCCAGAAATATCGATCTTGAGAATTCAACCGGCTGGTACCACTCCGCCTTTACCATTCTCGAGATTCCGATTCTTGCGTCAATCCTGAATTCTCCTCCGAGGCGATTCATCTCAAGCCGTGTATACCGCCCGATGATCCCGAAATCGACAGTCCCCTCGAGATCATCGAGATGGTTGTATCCAAAGTTGAGGATATTGGGAGAATAGGCTTTCTCCCATCCTATTATCAGAAGAACGATCCTGCCGTTCTCATCGATAAGCCTGTAATCGATCGTCTCGAAGATATTCATCTCGTGTATATATTCGAGATCCCTTTCGAGCAGATCGAGATCGAATTCATCCCCTGGAATCAGCGAGATCCTCCTTAATACCTCTTCGTCGCGAATATGTGAATGATTTTCGACCCTGATCTCGCTTATATACCTTTTTACAGGCTCACCATGGCGATGGTTTTTTATAAATTCCTCATATTCCTCCTCAGATACAGAAAAGCGCGACAGTTCGCCCCTGAAAGCTTCTGCTTCTATCGCTCCAGCTTTGACGATCTCCCCGGCCCTTTCAAAGTCAAAAGAAGAATATCCTTCCATTACCATATTAATGTAGACATCGGCAAGGTCTCCGGCCTTATCCGTCGTACGCTTGATCATGATCGACGTCGTCTGGTCGGAGATTTCCAGAAGAGAGTGAAAAGAACTCGCATCAGGTTTCTCAAGCGGTATTCCCAGGTCTACAGCTATTATGATCTCCGCTCCCATCTCTTTTACGACATCGACAGGAAGATTATTCACAATTCCCCCATCGACCAGGTATCTGCCATCCATATGAACCGGAGTAAATACTCCGGGAATCGACATGCTCGACCGGATCGCGTGGATGAGGCTTCCTCTGGAGGAGATGACCTCTTCACCTGTAAGAAGATCTGTTGCTATTGTCCTTAGGGGTATCTTCAGGTCGTCAAAATCCTGATCGGTAGTCGTGTGGAGGAAAGGAGATTTCGCGGCGAGCTGCATCTTCTGACCGCCGATAACAGCTATTGGTGCTATCAGATCTAAACCTTTGATTCCGAATTCCGCGAGGAAAAAATCGCACCTGTCATCTTTCTTTCTTCGGAAAGACCGGTCTTGCCTGCTCCTTCTGTCCGAAAAGACATCTGCCCAGTCGATTCCGATCATGATTTCTTCGATCTCATCAGGAGACAACCCGACAGCGTAAAGCCCCCCGACGATCGATCCGGCACTCGTCCCGGCAATATAATCTACCGGGACACGAAGTTCCTCGAGCAATCTTATCACCGCGATGTGAGCGGGTCCGCGGGCTCCTCCTCCACTCAGCGCCAGGCCTATCTTCGGCCTCCCGGCCTTTTCGTCAGCTTTTTCTTCAGAGGCGGCGGCTGAAATCGAAAGAAATAAAATGCCTGTTATGATTACTATGACAAAATAATTGCAGATTTTCGACCCCGAAGATCTCATAAGGATTCCTCTCATTTACCTCAATCACTGATCCAACAGGCAGAACTGCTCCGCCGGCTCCAAAGATGACCAGACTCTAGCAACTACTCTTCAAGTAGTCAACATCACTGGATTCAATAATAAAGGAATCAGAGAAATTCAGATGTCATCTTTTTCTGGAAAAGACCATGCAGTAGGTATGGTCGAACCCGAAATTAGACCTATCCCACTTGATTATTCGTTCTCCTTCGAAACAGAGTTCGCGGGAGACCGCTTCGGCTATGTCCCAGGCGAGAGGGATAACCTGTCCTCCTGACCTGAGATTTCCTGCTTCGATGATCAGCTTTGCCCTCGGTTTCATGATCCCGCGGACCTGGGCAAAGATATATCGCAGACAGTTTATGTATGAGTCATAACCGTTTTCGATTCCGGGAGATTCTTTCCTTACCGTTATTGAGGGGGCTACACTCCTGACAGGATACGGCGGTGATGTCACCGCAAGATCGATCAGAGGAAAAGTGAAGGATGAAAGCTTTTTCGAATCCCCGCAGATCAGATTCCCGGGAGCGGTCATCCTGGCTCTTGTATACTCTGCGCGCCTGGCGTCGGATTCAAGGCCGTACGCCCGGCGCCCGAGTCTCTCGGCAACTGTCAATGTAGTACCGAATCCCGCAAATGGATCAAAGACCACATCTCCCGTCTCCGAAAACTCTTTTATCAAAGGTTCCACAAATCGTTCGGGGAACCTGTCGTCATCGCCGACAAACTCTTCCGGAAGCTGTTCGGTACAACTGCATTCAAGAGTAGTGTAAGTATTCATGATCTCCATTGTTCTCAGATCCCCCCTCACTTCTCACTCCCGACCGGGGGTCATTCGATCCTGTCTTTCAAGCGCTGGATGAAAACCTTCCGGGTGAAATGGACACAAACGGCTAATTTTATGACAGTTCCGGCTTTTCAGCCCGCCCTTACAGCAGTAGTGCAATCCGACTGCCAACCTTCCGTGAAATGATCGATTTTTACAGGATTTTCGCCTGATTATTCGCGATATCAATGAAACCTATCAGTCAGGGAAAACGTATTCATATAAAGAAGAGATTATTGAACCACGGTAATGGAGGGAATCAAGATGAGACTGGCAAGATTCGCCGCTATCGCATTGGTCCTCTTATTCATCTCGTCCGCTGCCGCCGGCGCCGACAGCGACGGAAGGATCTACGGAAAGCTCACGACGGTCGATGGTGATATTTTCGAAGGAATGATCCGATGGGACAAGAACGAGGGATCATGGGTAGATTTTCTGAACGGCAACAAGGAACTATCCGACAGAAAAAGCTCTTCACACAGGAAATACCGGGAAAGAAGGAAAAAGATCAAGATATTCGGTATTCTCCTGGGATATACCGATTCAAACAGCTTTTACTCGAACAGATCCCAGTCAGGAATTCGGATGGGGCATATCGAGACTTTAGAAGTACTGGATGATAATACGGTACTGCTGACTTTAAAGTCGGGAAAGACACTCGAACTCGAATCGGGATCGACTGATATCGGCACGGGCAACCGTGAGATCGTAATCGAAGACGCCCAAGAAGGAGAGATCGGATTCGACTGGGACGATCTCGATCGAATCGATTTCATGCAGGCTCCTTCGGGACTCAATTCGATCTTCGGGGAACGCCTTTACGGCACCGTTACGACGAGGCGTGATGATGAGTTCACAGGCTGGATCGCTTGGGACATAGATGAATCATTTACTTCGGATATCATCGATGGAAAAGAAAAACACCGCAACAGAAAAATAAAATTCGGCAAGATCGCCTCGATTGAAAGACATTCATCCGACAGTTCAGTTATCCTGATGAAGAACGGCAGCGAGTTCAGGCTTCGCGGGACGAACGATGTAGACAGATCGAACCGCGGAATAATCGTGACTGATATGGCCCTGGGAGAGGTAAATATCGGCTGGAACGACTTCGAACGCCTCGATCTCAAGAAGCCGGCAAAAAATTACAGCTATGATCAATTCGACTGCGGGACGTATATCGAGGGAACCGTTTTTACCAGCGACGGTGAAGAATACACCGGCAGGATCCGCTGGGATTCTGACGAAGAATATACATGGGAATATATCGATGGGGATTATCACGATATAGATATGGATATCGAATTCTCGAATATCGCAGAAATCGAGAAAAGCGGTTCGCGTTCCTCGATCGTGACCCTGTGGGACGGCAGATCGTTCAGGCTCCGCGGATCGAATGACGTAGACGACGATAACAAGGGAATATTCATCGAGATGGAAAACGGTGATGACTCCGAGATCTATTGGGATGATTTCGAAAAAGTGACATTTAAAAAGAGATAGAGTCGAGCAGAACCCCATGCTGTGCCGTGCTGTCCGGGAGCCTCTTCTTCCGGACAGTACTTTGTTACGGACAGGATCGAGGCGTCATCTTAAGACGGACAAGGTCCTGAATACGGGGAAGGTCCGGAAAGAGGCAGGGATCAGATCAGTCTGCCGGAAAACTCGCTCGCGTTCCTTATAAATACCACAGAAGGAAGGCCCTCAGCCAGAGCAATCAGCCTTTCTGCATAAGATTCCTCTTCTCCCTCTTCAGGAATCATCAATCCTATGAAGACAAGATCAGCCTGCTGGCTGCTCGCTCTGATGATATCATTTATCGACAGATCGGGGTCTTTAACTATCACATCAGTCGAAGCGTTTATCCTCACCGACTGGATCAGGTCTGATATGCTCTTCTGCATCCCTTCTCCTTCCTCAGGAGTAAGGACGATCGTGTGGACCACGAGATGTGATTTTTCCCATTCCGGGTTCATCTCCAGCAGATGAGCAAGAAGAAGCATCAGATCACCGTTATATTCAAGCCCTCCCCACCACAGGTCGAGCCTCTTTTTACTCTCATTGCGGTCGATCTTACCAAGCTTGGAAATGGTCGTGCTTTTCCTGATCTTCGATATCGAACGCATCACCCTGAGTATTGATACAAGTTTCTCTTTCTCATTCGGCCATCCGAAGATTACTGTGTTCGATTCAAGCCCGGCGATACCGTTCGCCTGGACGATATTCGCCACGCCGATCTCGAGATCAGAAGCGACATGGGCCTCGCAGAACCCTACCAGTCCATAGGCCTCCAGCACCTCATCCATCTCGACCTTGTCCCTCATCGTTTCATAAGCCTCCCCGTCAAGATCCCCCTCGATGATCTTGCAGGCGGTCACGATACCGTGCTTCTCGTTGAAACAATTGGCCAGATAGACGATGTCTATATCTTTGGTTATGTCTCTCGTAAAAGCGATTATATGCGGCCGCCAGTTTCTCGGATCGACCTGGTGTTTCTTCAGTTTCAGCAGCGCGAAGCGCACTACTGAAAACCACACACCGGCACGGACATCTCCCCATCTCTTACCCAGGGCTTTCTTTCGCAAAAAGAAGAAGATCACCATCTCGAGCAGACAGGCTACGACGCAGGCGCCCGGATTGAGAAGAAACATCACAAAAAGGGCCCCTCCCGCGCCGACAAGCGATATATACCAGGGAACATTGATCGTCGGCCTGTATGACGGGTCACCGACAAGTTTTTCTATAGCAGCGGTAAAATTGATTATCACATAGAGCGTAAGAAAAAGTACTGTCACATACTGGGCTACCGTATTAAGGTTCCCAGCATAACAGCCGCAAGAGCAAGTATACCTGATATCCAGGTCGAGACTGTCGGCTGCCCCCTCTTCGAGAGCTTCGAAAGAAATTATGGGCAAGTCCGTCGTTTGACAAAGCCTGAAGTACCCTGGGGCCTGCAAGAACGCTTCCGAATGCGGATGAGAGGATCGCGCCCCACATCCCGGCGAATACAAAAAGAGGACCGAACAGCGATAGCGTCATCCAGACATTATTCCCGGACGAGGCAAGCTGCTGCGGAGAGACCGCCTTCGATACCGACAGAAAGACCGGGACTACAAGATAGACCAGTGCCCCCGTCATTACGGCGAGGAGCGTTCCTCTGGGTATGCTGCGGCTGGGATCTTTGAGGTCACCGCTCATCCCTATTCCTGCAGTAAATCCAGTCGCCGCGGGAAAAAATACAGCGAAGACATACCAGAAACCTTCTGGTGCCGTCCTGTATGTAGCAGCCATCTCGGGAGCTCTTAGCCCCTTCATAAGCACACCTGCGAAAAGAGCCAAAAGCGAAAGCCCTACTGCGATCATTATTGGAATCTGAAGCTTAAGCGCAATCTGGGCGCTTTTCCCTGAAAGATAGGTGATCACGATGATTATCCCGGCTGTCGCGAGCTGGATCGTGTACGGGGGGATCACACCCCACGCAGAAGGCCACAGGACAGCAAGAGATTCCGCTAGTCCGAAGCTGTAAAATGTGATGCTGAGCGTCCGGCACAGGTAGAGAGGTATACCGATCGCTCCGCCGAATTCCAGACCGAGACTGTGCGCTATCATAAAATATTCGCCGCCGACGACAACGTGCATATTCGTTGATATCGCCGACGCACTCACCCCGTAATAAATGTTATAGCGCTGGCCATCAATACTACCAGCAGGGTAAGCGGAAGGCCCAGGTTGCCGACGACCCATCCGAATCTCAGATACATTATGAGCCCGAGGATCGTCAGTGTGCTTGGAGTAAACACTCCGAGGAACGTCCCGAATTTGACAGCCGGCGCCACAAAACCGCTTTCTGCACCTGTCGGATCTTTCCCGTCAATGATCATCGGCCGTCTTTCCTCCGCAACTGCGGGCGGGAACCATCTTTGTCTCCCAGGAGTCACTGGAAAACAGACCATACCAGAACCTCTTTAGAATTTCATCATCTAATACGGTCATACGGCCGGCCCGTAGATCCACCATAGGACGATCCATGCCGTTGCCGTCGCGGCGACTGTAAAAGGAAGTCCGACCCGGACAAAATCCCCGAAGGAGACTTCGCGGCCCTCGCGTCGGAGGATCCCAATCGCGACAAGATTCGCCGTTGCTCCTATGGGAGTGATGTTTCCACCCATACATGAACCTATCAGTAATCCGAACGCAAGAAGCGCCGGATTGACGCCAAGGGACGTGCTCAGTCCCGTTACCAGGGGAAGCATCGCCGCTATATACGGAATATTATCTATAAAAGAAGACACGATCACGGAAAACCAGACTATGACCGAATAGATCACAAATATGTTTTTACCCTTCAGTCCTTCCAGGTTGTTGATAAGCAGCTCGACTACGCCTCTCTGAACGAGCATATGGACGAGAACGAATATCGCCATCAGAAATGCAACCGTCTCAAAGTCAAATTTGCAGGATATCTTTTCTTTTTCTTTCCTTGCCCTGATCGACTGCCATATGAAACCTCCGACCCCTGCACCCATACAGGCAGTTCCTCCAAACCAGCTGAATCCCGGATCGATCTTTGTCATGAAAGAAAGAAGGACGATAGCAAGCAGTATCAGCCACATCGGCACCCAGCTTCTGACCGGAGTGACTTCAAGCTGCTGAAGTTTCTGCCTGTCTCCTCTGAAAAACCAGTAAAGAACAAAAAATCCAGCCAGGGCTCCGATCTGGACTATCCAGAAGATACTCGGTCTGCCCTGATACCAGAAGAATTCTAGAAAACCAAGTCTCATCTTGGCAGCCAGAAGCATACTTGGAGTATCGCCGATCAGGATCGCCATCCCCTGAAGGTTCGATGAGATAGCAAGCCCTATGATGACCGGCACCGGAGAGACCCCCGCCTTTCTGGTCAGCTGGAGCGCTATCGGAGCGATGATCAGTACCGTTATGACATTGTCCAAAAATATCGAGAAAAATGAGGCGAAGACTATGATCGCCATAAAAGCGGCACCCAGATTCGGTGATTTGTTGATAAGCTGATCAGATATCGTCTCGGGCATCTTCGAATATATGAATGTCTCAGCGAGAAGAAGCGATCCCGCGAATATGCCTATCACATTCCAGTGTATTCCGTGAAATATCTCTGCCGGATAGAGGGCCCGGATGATCAGTGCAGCGGCCACTCCGCCCCATGCTATAAGCCATCTGTTTTTATTGCTCAGTACCAGTCCGATGTAGACCATCAGGAATACGATAGAGCCCCTAAGCATAAGAAGGCCCCTGCTCTTCTAGAAGTTCGGCCAGTATCGCTTCGGCCGCTTCTACGGGATAGGGCGCCTGATAAATCGGCCTTCCGATAACGAGATAGTCAGAACCGGCATCTCTGGCGGCAGCCGGCGTCGCAATCCGTTTTTGATCACCGGAAGCCGAACCCACCGGACGTATCCCCGGAGTAACGATAACAGGGGTGTCGCCAAACTTCTTTCTGATCGCCTCTGTCTCATGCACCGATGATACGATGCCGTCAAGCCCTGCTTCCAGAGCCTTGCCTGCGCGTCTCAGGACCAGACTTTCAACATCTCCCTCATAACACGAGACGGCGCTCAGATCCTGTGAAGCCATGCTTGTCAATACTGTGACACCTACAAGAAGAGGCCTGGGCAGCCCTGTTTTAGCTGAAGTTTCGGCGGCAGCATCGGCGGCAGCTTTCATCATATCGACTCCGCCGCAGGTGTGCAGAGTCATCATCTTAACGCCGATCGCGCAAGCCGCCTTGACCGCTCCTGCCACTGTCGCGGGAATATCATGAAATTTCAGATCAAGAAAGACAGACGCACCCATATTGTTGATCTCATCTATCATGCGTGGACCCTCTGCTGTGAACAACCTGCTTCCGACCTTGAAATATCCGATAGTACCTCTTAAAGAGCCGACGAGAGAAAGTGCATCATCCCTGCTCTCGACATCCAGCGCCGCTATTATCTCCGGCTTTGCCGCCATCCTCAATCCTTTCAGTCTTGCCTGTTAAATATTCTATCCTGGAGGGAATCCCCCCGGTTTCAAGCCTTTCTATTATCCGTTCCGGCAGGCCGGGGTCATAGAAGATCGCTGTTCCGATCTGTATCCCTGCCGCTCCAGCCATAAAGAACTTCAACGCATCATCCACTGAAGAAATCCCTCCTACGCCTATTACCGGAATCTTGACGGTCCGTGATATCTTCCAGACGGCGTCGAGCGCGACAGGCCTGATCGCGGGACCGGACAGCCCCGCTCTCACCCTTTTGAATACCGGTTTCGATGACGACAGATCGATATCCATACCGACGATAGTATTGATAGCCGTTATCCCGTCAGCTCCCGCTTCTTCTGCGGCAAGAGCGAGCCCGCCTATATCCCGGACATTCGGCGTGAGCTTGGCCAGAATGTCAGTCTCCGGAAGGAGTTCCTTTGCCAGCCGCACATACTTGCCTAAAAGATCAGGGTCTGTACCGACAGCCATACCGCCCCGCTCGACATTCGGACAGGAAAGATTCAATTCGACGATCTCAATGTTATCCCTTTCGGCGACATAACCTATCAGTCTCCGATAATCGTCCCAGTCTTCGGCGGCAAGGCTTATAACAAGTTTAATACCCGCCGAGGCAAGCAAAGCCATCTTTTCCCTGAAGAAGAGTTCTGCCCCGACATTCTCAAGGCCGATGCTGTTCAGCAGTCCTGAAGGAGTCTCCTGCAATCTGACACCGGGGTTCCCTGCCCGGGGCTCAAAGGAGATTGTCTTTGTGACCACTCCGCCCAACTTGCGCATATCTATATAATTAATGTATTCAAGGCCGTACCCTGCAGGACCGGAAGCGAGAAAAACAGGATTTTCAAAAACAGATCTTCCGATATTTAATCTAATATCTTTGTTATCTGTCACTTCCACTCCTCCCAATCTATAGCCTCCGAGTTGAAGACAGTCCCTTCCAGGCAAACAGACCTCATGACCTTTTTCCCGTCTTCTATTGCCGGGACAGTACATCCCCTGCAGGCTCCCAGGCTGCAACCCATAACAGACTCAAGCGATGTATAATGATTCTTAAACTTGCTGCCTGTTCTGTCGACAAGGGCTCTCACCATAGCTTTAGGTCCGCATGAATAGAGCAGTTCTGAAGGAATACCACCCTTGTCGATCTCTTTTTCCAGCAATTCGACGATGTTGCCCTTATAGCCGGCGGAACCGTCGATCGTCGCGGAATAGATAAATGAGAAATCGTCCCTGTACAGTCCATCGAGAAGTTCTTCTTTGGTCTGGGCCCCAATGAACAGGTGAGTCTTGCAGCTGATATTCTCTCTTTTCCAGCTTCTCGCACAGAATATGACCGGGCCGAGCCCGGTTCCTCCGGCTACAAATACAACACCCTCCCCTCCCGGCCTGTCAAATGGGACACCGCCGAGCGGCCCCGCGATTTCAACTTCCTCACCGGCCCTTTTCGCGGCAAGGATGCTCGAACCGGGACCGATCACCTTGATCAGAGCTGATATCCCGGTAGAGGAAAGATCCATTATTCCGAATGGGCGGCGCAGCAGAGGAACAGTCACCTCACTTACACGTATTGAGATAAACTGTCCCGGGAAAGCGTCGGCAAAACCTTCAGGCCGCTCGAATACTATCTTGCATGCCGAAGGGGACAGCCTTGTGTTTTCGGCGATACGGGTTCTGAAATAAGGTCTATTCATCAAGCTCACTTCAGTTTCTTCCCCCTTACAGACCTGACAGAGTCTGCCTCTTCAACATCTCCTGCAGTATCGGAATCTGCCCGCTTGAATCCTTCCGCGACCGTCTCCAGAGAATTTATCGACGAGGGCTTCCTGTCGATCACGCCCGTGTCGGTCGAATCGGCCGGAAAATCCTGTAATAGATCCAGGGGCTGCCCCGCCCCGGTAGTATCTGCGAAAGCAGAATCGATATACGCCTGCATCATCTCGGCTCCCGCATGGTCTCCCAGTTTGTGAAGCTGAGAAACGGCCCCTCCTGCCTGGTGAGATCTTGGAAATTTCAGAATAGTAGTCCTGTACGCTTCAACCGCTTTATCCTTGTCACCGAGTTTTTCCTGATATATCCAGGCAACGGCATACGCCGCAGCCGGAGCATAGCTCGTCTCGGGAAAACTGTCGACCACTGCAAGGTAATTTTTCCTGGCCGATTCGACCTCATCCAGTCTTGTCAGCTTGATCTCGGCGACGGAGAACTTAGCCCCCGCTATCTTCTCTTTACTCGCACCTTTTTCTGAAGAGTTCTGGAGTTCGATCAGTTTTTTAATGCTGCGGCTCTTCTGCAATGCCAGGGGAGCATACTCCGATTTGGCAGATTCCTTGGCAACATTTGAGAAAGATTCTTGTGCCCTCTGAAGAGAATCAAGCTTTTCATGGTAGATAAGCCCCAGCTTGTAATATGCTTCCGCCGAATAATTCGAATGAGGAAATTTCTCTGTTATATCCTTATATTTGCCGATTGTCAGTGAAAGAGAATCCATACACTGGTAAGCTTCAGCCTGCCCCAGCATGACAGGACCCTGATCTATGACTCTGGGAACGTCGGGCAATATCTCATCAAATAACTTTTTGGCCTCATCACACCGTCCTGTCCTGGAATAACAATCACCAAGAGCGATCGAGATATCATATCTCATCTGCCACGGGATCCCTTTCTTCAGGAGTTTTTCATACCCCTCTGCCGCCTTTTGCCAATCTTTGAACTTGTAGTGCAGTTTTGCTCTTTTCAGCATGGCTTCATCGATCACTTCCCGCTCGGATGCCTTATCAGCGGCCGATGAGTAGAATTCCAGGGCATCGACATTGTTCCCCATCTCAAAGTTGATATCTCCGGCAAGAAATATTACCTGATACCGGATCTCGTGATCAGGAAAGGCATCGAGGAACCTGTTTATAAAGACGAGGGCCTGATTATATTCTCTCTTGTCATAATTTGCCAGAGCAAGCCAGTAGATCGCCTCGGGGACGTATTCGCTTTCCGGGTAATTTGTAATGAGTTCCTGGAATTTTCTTATCCCCTTGTTATATTCTTCCTGCCTGACAAGGGATTTTCCCATAAGAAATATCGCGTCGTCCACCCAGCTGCTTTCAGGATGGTCACGAATGACTTTTGAGCATTTGAAGATCACTTCATCATACCTGTCCTTGAGTCCGCGCCTGTTTTCCGTTCCCTTGCTTATCGAATCCTCACGGAGTTCCTCTGCTTTTTTGAAAAGCCTTCTCGCGTTATACATCGTGTTGAAATAGACACAGGAAGAGGTCATCGACAATATAACTGCCGCTATCACGATCCTCGCGGCGGATATACGAATGTTTCTTTTCACAATGCGACCCCGATTCAGAAGAACCATGGTTATTGTCACCAGCAGGCAACGAGTCATCGTCCGGGCTGTTTGACGGCACAGCCCCCGGCGTATCGGACGCCCCGGTTCAGGATACCGCGGAACGCCACCTTCCCTCAAGGAAAACCCCCTGGACCCTGCCGGTAAATTTCTTTCCTACAAGCGGAGAATTACAAGCTTTGGATCTGATTATCTCCTTTTTATAGACCCATTCTTCCCCGGGGTCTATCAGGACCAGATCGGCCGGTTCTCCCTCCTGGAGCCTTCCCCCTGGAAGTCCGATGACATCGGCGGGGCCTGTCGTCATCATCCTTATCAGATCGATAAGCTCAAGTTCACCTGTAATCACAAGTTCCGTATGGAGTTGGGCAAAAGCTGTCTCAAGGCCTGTCATGCCGGGAGGCGCGAAATCGAATTCCACCTGTTTGTCGATATCTGTATGAGGAGCGTGATCGGTCGCTATACAATCTATAGTCCCATCCTTGAGTGCCGATCTCAATGCAGATATATCTGCACTTCCTCTCAACGGAGGATTGACTTTCAGGTTACGGTCATAGGTCTCGAGCATCGATTCGTCAAGCGTCAGATGATGCGGAGAAGCCTCGGCAGTCACCCGGATGCCTTTTTCTTTTGCGGCTTTTATCAGACCGAGAGATCCCGCCGCCGAGACATGAGCAATGTGCAGATGCGCTCCCGTCAACTCGGCGAGCCTTATATCCCTCGCCACCGCTATCTCTTCTGACGCTGTATGCGCCCCTTTCAGTCCCAGCCTTGTCGAGACGTAGCTCTCATTCATCTGCGATTCATCGGTCAAATATGTATCTTCGCAGTGCGCTATGACAGGAAGTCCCAGCATTCCGGCATATTCGAGGGCTGTTCTCATGACCCTCGAATTGTCTATATATTTTCCGTCATCGCTCAGGGCAACGATCCCGGCTTTTTTAAGATGGAAAAACTCGGAGATATGGTCTCCCTTGATCCCCTTTGTCACAGCACCTGTAACATACACTCTGCAGTTTCCGGCAGCTTCAGCCCGCCTGATTATATATTCGACTACGCTTGGATCGTCTACTACGGGGTCGGTGTTTGCCATACAGAGGATCGATGTGTATCCTCCCGCCATCGCGGCAGCCGTTCCCGATGCGATCGTTTCCTTATCCTCATCTCCAGGCTCTCTGAGGTGAGTGTGTATGTCTATAAATCCGGGGGCGAGAAGACGTCCTTCCACATCGAGCACGGGCAGATCGGTTTCTACCTTCTTCTGCCACTGGATCTCCGTAATCAGTCCTTTCTGAACAAGTACCGATCCGGACCTTATCTTTCCCGCGGCAGGATCGGCGAGTTTTCCTCCCGAGATCCAGAACTCCTTTTTATCTTTCCATTTGACCATCAGCACTCCTTTTCTTTGTATTTCCCGATCGCATTCCGGCACGATCCCGGAAAAATCTTCCAGCGACAGATATGAGTATGATCAGCTTATTTTTTCATCTTCGACTTTCCCCCCCGCGATGAGGAACAGAACCGCCATACGCACCGCGACTCCATTCGTAACCTGGGGCAATATCACCGAACGATCTCCATCAGCGACTTCCTGTGATATCTCCACACCCCTGTTTATCGGGCCTGGATGCATCACAAGACAATGGTCCGGAGCAGCTTTCAGTACTTCTGAAGAGGTTCCGAATACCTCAAAATATTCCCTTGAACTTGGGAAAAGGACCGACTTCTGCCTTTCCAGCTGGATTCGCAGAATATTGATCGCGTCCGCGCCCTCTATCGCTTTCCTGATATCGTATTCGAGCTTGATTCCTCCTTCACCCAGTTTTTCGATCTCCACCGGCATCATGGTCGGAGGGCCGCATACTGTTACTTTCGCCCCCATCTTTGTCAGTCCCCATATATTTGACCGGGCCACTCTGCTATGAAGGATGTCGCCGATGATGGTAACCTTTTTCCCGACAAATGTACCCCAGTGCTCTCTGAGAGTCATCATATCGAGAAGAGCCTGGGTCGGGTGGGCATGGCGGCCGTCACCAGCATTCACTATCGAAGCGTCAAGAAATTCGGAGGCAAACTTGTGAGCACCGGAAGAAGCGTGTCTCATAACGACTATATCGACTTTCATCGCCTTGATATTTTCCAGCGTATCCCGAAGAGTCTCTCCTTTTTTAACTGAAGATGTCGCCTTTGAAAAATTGATTATATCCGCACTGAGCCTTTTCTCGGCGAGTTCGAAACTCATCCTGGTCCTGGTACTCGGCTCGTAAAAGACATTGGCGATCGTAACGCCTCTTAAAGCAGGCACCTTTTTGATCTTTCTACCGAGCACTTCCTTGAAATTGTCGCCTGTATCAAGGATCAGCTTGATATGTTCTGCACTTAGCTCCTCAAGTCCGAGGAGGTCTTTGCGGTTGAACTGCACTTTCCGATTACCCCCTTCTGCGCACCGGTCTATCATAACCGGGTCCTGTTTTTATTTACTCCCGGGTTTTGTCTTTTTCCTCGAAGATCTCTTCGGCTTCGTCCCCGTCCCGGGCCTGGCTTTCACTTTCTTTTTGACAGCGGAACCGGCCCTGATTTCCTGGTAGCCCGCATCACCAAGCACTACCTTGTCGGTTATAATATCACTGAGAACGACCTTCTCCTCATCATCCGTCTCGCTGAGAAGGACTTTGACCGTCTCGGTCGCGGAAGTCGGAACATTCTTTCCCACAAAGTCTGCACGTATCGGATATTCCCTGTGTCCCCTGTCTATGAGGACAGCAAGCTGGATTGATTTTGGACGCCCGAAATCCGTCAGCTCGTCAAGAGCCGCACGGACTGTCCTCCCTGTAAAGAGGACGTCATCTACAAGGACTATTGTGCGGTCTGTTATATCAGATCCGATCTCGGTCTTCCCCACGACAGGCATACTGGCGATCATCTGGACATCATCTCTATAAAGGGTTATATCGAGGACCCCTACAGGAACCAAAGTCCCTTCGATCTTTTCAATAGCCGATGCTATCCGTTCGGCAAGAGGAAGCCCTCTTTTCCTTATTCCGACAAGGATCAGCCCTTCGACGCCCCTGTTCTTCTCTACGATCTCGTGCGCGATTCTCATAATTGTCCGTCTGAGCTGGACGGAATCCATGACAATCGCTTTTCTGATTATCTTCAAAAAAACCTCCTATACCGGTCTGTTAAAAAAAATCCTCCCGGCCGGGGAGGTAAAGCGGAGTGGACGAAAGAGGTGCATCCTGTCGATCCCTTCCTGGCCTCCCGGACCAGATTAAAAGGCTTCGTCCCGGAGATGCTAATCGATATCGTCTGGAATGGCAACTCTTTTCTGAAAAATTTTCACTGATACGGTATAAGACATTATTCGCCAATGATCTTGACCGGGACTCTTTTTCTTCTGCCGCCGTCGAATTCACCGCAGAAGATCTGTTCCCATAGCCCGAAATCCGGCCTTCCGCCGGTCACGGCAACAACCACCTCTCTGCCGATGACCTGCCTTTTAAGATGAGCATCACCGTTATCCTCACCGGTGCGGTCATGCCGCAAAATCAGTGTTTCAGCGTGCACGCTACTACCCTGTTGTCATTGAAAGTGGGGATAAGAAGCATATCCCATTTATTGATAAAGAAGATATCCGCCGCGTTTATTTTGCTGTCCGCTGTATCAAGGAGTACAGTTATCACGCCGTCCGGTTCAATCAGAACAGTCCTGCCTTTCCAGTCGGAGACGATAAAGTTGCCCTTCCCGTCCATAGACACTCCATCGATGCTCGATCCTGTCGAGAGCAGATCGGAGATTGCTTTCGTCTTAAGATCTACTGCCCGAAGCATTCCGTCTCCCGAGACACCTACGATCAATCTTCCCTCGTCATAACAAAGGCCGTTAGGCATGAGGATCCTGCCGCCCTGGATCCATCGATCTACTTTTTTGCCGTCGAAGCGGTAGACGGCATTCGTCATTGAATCAGAAATAAAAACGTTCCCTTCTCCATCGATCGCTATATCATTGAGAAATTTTGAACCCTCTGCCGGGTATCGTGTGACTATTCTGTTTTTTTCGATATCGATGACGACAAGTTCGTCTATATCAGCGACAAAAAGCAGATTTCCGAATATCCCCATCCCCTTCGGGGCATTAAGCCCGGTAATCCATTTCAGCTTTACGACCTCGCCCTTCATCGATAACCTTGAAATGAATCCCATACCGTTCTTTTCGTCTGAACGACCCGAAATATTCGACACGCAGAGCATATGGTTTTCATAATCATAAATGACAGATTCGGGGGTATCAAAAACAGGTTCACTCGACCACTTTTTGGCCAGCGACTGCGCCTGAAGCGCCGAGGAGACGGACACGGCCGCCATAATGACAATACAGGCGATCCTATTCATTTAGACCTCCATTGAATACCTCGAAGAGGATCGATCGACCCATCCCGCGGAGATATCCTTGAGACAAAACCAGAAAAAACAGCCCGGCGATCTTCAGGTGAACATGCACGGGCTGCTGCAGATTTTCATAACCACTATCTTCTACTTGAGTCTCTCGTCGCCCGGGGCGGTCTTTTCAAGCATCTTCCGCTGCGTATCGGCATCCTCGATTCTGCCGTTCTCCATCAGAAGCTTGAGATAGAGAAACTCGATATCAATCATACTCACTTCCCTCTCCGGGTCCTCAATATCCTTTTTATAGAAGGTAAGGCCCTTCTCCAGGACTTCAAGCGCCCTTGCATATTCCTTCATATCGGCCAGTACCTCGGCAAGCTGGGTGTAAGCGTCAAAATGAGTCTCTCTTGTCTCGATCGCTTTTTCAAGGCACGCTACAGCTTCCTTATGCTCCCCGGACTTCCAGTGAGCCTCTCCGCGGTGCCGCCAGGGGCAGGACCACTCCGGGTTGTCTGAGTTCAGCTGCCTGTACGCCTCGATCGCCTCGCTGTATCTCCCGAGTTCAAGAAGGATATTGGCGTAGTTGAACTTTGGCATGATTCCGAGATCTCCGATATTACCCTTCAGCATCTCTATATTGCGGTTCATCTCTTCCATGTGCAGATATGCGAGCATTATCGCTGCCATATCGCTGGATGTATCCGATCTTTCCGACTCATAGTAATTATAAGCGCCAATAAATGTTCCGGATGTCGGATTCTCCAGATATTTCGCGTAAGGACTTTTTTCCTGGGATGCCGCGCTGCCTGCAAGAATAATCACAGCCGAGAGTCCAATGAGGATATTTCTTATCATAACCACCCCTCGCGCCGGGACCGGATACCGTTTCGGCCCCCCGCACGATGAAAGACCGATTCCGAAGAAGCAGCCTGTTTGATCTTCAGATCACTTCACCTATTTCACCGTTAATAATACAAGAGCCGCCGCTGCGGCCGCAAGGCCTAATAGCGCCATCCTTCCGAGCTTCTCTTTCCATATATAGAACGCGGCGAAAGCCGACCCGGAAATGACGGTGACGTTTATAAAAGGAAAAACGACAGAGGCCGGAACCGTTCGAAGGGCGATTAGAGTAAAAACGGTACTGAACAGGTTCGGAACTCCCAGAAGCATCCCCAGAAAAAAGGTCCTTCGATCGAATCCGACCCGCCTGACTGCAATGATTATCCATGTAAAGAGGGCCGCAACGGTAAACAGTACCCAGGTGAACGACATTCTGTCGACATCCTGAAGGGTCTCGCTGAACGACTTTAAGAGAACACTTGCTATCCCTGTCACGAGGAAAAGGGAGATCATCAGGGGCCAGAAACCCCTTCCTGCATTTCCGGCCCTGTCTTTGCCCGAGATACCGATCCCGAAAAATATGAAAGAGGCCGCTCCCAGGACCATGCCTGCCCATTGGAGGGCAAGCGGTTTTTCTCCCCAGAAAATAATCGAGAAGACCACGGGAAGAGCGACGGAAAGGCGCATTACAGTGACTGGAACGGCGAGAGGACCTTTCGAAATACCTGCCATAAGAACGAGAAGGGCGAGGACATAATCGACTCCCGTCACGCTGCCTAACCAGACTGTCGTTACGGCGGGAGCGTGTATCCTGAACCCGAGAAACGCCAGAGCGAGGAGCGAAGCCACTATATAGTTGGCTCCGGCAAGAAGCAGGCGGTCGCCCCTCCATCTTTCATTCACCTTAAGAATTATCGCTATCGCTATCGATGAAGCGGCGGCGGGCAGAAGCCAGATCATTTCTACTCCTTCACAAACTGTTCGACGAAATATCTGGCAGTCAAAGACTCCCCGGTGGCATTCTCGACATGTTCATCCCACGGAACGATATTCCCCGGCCTGTACACCTTGTCGCGGAAATATTCACCGACGGCCCTGTTGCCGTATATTCCCTTCATATCCTCATTTGCAAGAACAGAAGCCGAAAGATGATGATGGAACTGCGAGGCTAAAAGCTCACCGAGCATATAGTTATGATAATAGACCGGGGAGGAGATAACATGGATCTTGGAAGCGTAATCCGGCCTGTTCCTTCCCTCGGGACGCCTGACCATCTGGAACCTTTCTTTGAGGTCCCACCAGAGAGCTGAAAGATCCTGCCGGGGATCCCTGTACATCTCTCTTTCGAAATGGAACATCACCTGGACCCATCTTGCAAAGATCAACTGCTTGTTTCTGATCGCTTTTTTCATCGGCATAGAGATCTTTTCCGCTTCTTCATCACTCAGGCCGAGCGCTTCTCTCATCCACATCGGATCATGCGACAGACGGCCGAAATACATCGCCGATGCCTCGGTCGTACAGAGGTGAGGATAGATTCTTATCAGCCATGGAAGATCCCTGCCGACATACTTGTCGTAAACGCCATGCCCAAGCTCGTGGAGGATGGTATCCATCCACTGGTTGTTATCCACGATATTACAGAGTATCCGTATATCGCCCCGTCTGTCTATGTCGGTACAGAAAGCGTGCGGATTTTTTCCGGCCCGTTCATAAAGGTCGCTGCGCGCGAGGATATCTTCTACAGGCATACCTATACGCGAGTAGAAATCGGCCGCCAGTCCGGCAATATCCTTCCCTTTGTAATAATGATCGAAATCCTCATCTCCAATAGCTGGAAGTTCCTGAAAATAAGGATCGTGGTAGTGCCAGGGCATTATTGCCGATGGCGCGATTCCGTAAATCTCCGAGAGCTGCCGATCCAGCCTTTCCTTGAACCTCCCGAACGGTTCTCTTGTAAGTCGATCGAGTTCGTCGAATATCCCGGCAAGTTTTTCTTCATTTTGTTCCCCGAGGACCATAGCCATCTTGTAGTAGTTTTCGAATCCCACTTTTTGAGCCGATTCATTCCGCAATCTGATCAGTTCGAGGAATTTTTCATTTACAGCTGATCCTACATCTTTGCTCGCCTCCCATACACGCCGCCGATAACCGCTGTCTTTGCTTTCCTTCAGGATATTATATACCTCATTCGTCGATATCTCCTTACCCTCGATTTCAGGCCTGTACACGCTGAATTTCTTATCTATCTCGCTTGAGAGATCGACCATCCTTTCGAGAAGATCATCGTCGAACTGATTACCAAGATATTTCAGGTAGAGGATATCGGCTATTCTCTTCATTTCGGGATCCTCGAATCTTCCGGACCCTCTTGCCTTTTTTATGAATTCAAAGTCGTTTTTGTCGGAATATATCTTCTCAAGTTTTTTCAGCGTGGCAGAGTACCTCTCGTAATCATCACATCTTCCGCTTAGAGACGCATCCCAGTACGCAAGGCTCCCCTCTCTTTCAAGCTCTTTGACCCTACCAGTATGCTTATGAACAAAATCCCTGAAATCCATTACAGGATCCCTCCCCTTCAATACACAGTCCTGCACTCCCGTATAACCCTTAATCCCGACCCGAAAACGTACGCGGAGCTATGTTCAGCCCCCCGTAAAAACGCTATAAACCGGCAAATGCTTGATATTCGAGGGTGAAGGCGGAGGGTAGCAAAATTCCCATGAAAATGCAAGAATATGAATATTGAAATTATATCCTATGAATCAGAAATCTGTTTCTTTCTATTCAACTTCAGGTTTGACCGCGCCGCCATCTGACGGATATTCAATCACCAGCCGGATCTTAAGAAAATCACCTTCCGCGCCGGTGACCTCTGCCGATATTTTCTCGAAGCCTTTTATTTTATCAAGTTCCTGCAGAAACCTTTCGTGGCTCTTCACCGGGATCTCGATATTAAAGATTACAGGAACCGATGCGCTGTCGGGGCTGCTGACGCCTCCCGGAGGCTGAATGTCGATTATCTTTCCTCCCAGAGCATCGATCCTGAGCCGCCAGCTTTCAACATCGACCCTCCTGGGCTGCCTGACAATCCCGCTTCTTAAGGCCGGGGCCATAACGGCATCCTTTTCCAGGCCGCGGATCTTTTCTTCCCCGGACTCTGTATTCTCCTCTTTCCCTGATACGAAAAACCCCTGTTTTTCAGGCACCTTCCCCTTTTCCCCCAGATCATCAGGGCGTGGACCAGAACTCCCCGAAACTTTCACATCCGCTTGAGGTGGAGCGGTCTCATCTTTCTTCCGGAGACTTTCCGTACTACTGCCTGTTTTTGTATCCTTTATCTCTTCTGCATCCCGCAGACCGGTCTCAGCTGGAACGGAGGGGAGCGGAGAATCTGCAGCTTTTTCCCTAAGATTGAACTGAGCGACATAGAATATCAGGATCACCGCTGCTGCAACTCCGGCGAGTTCAAGAGGAAGCCTGACCCTTACCGGACTTAACATCCGCCTGAGGGAACCGCTGAATGACGGCATCGCGCCGAGCCTCGCATTGATACTTTGAATAAAATCGGCCGGAGGATCGACCCTCTCCATCTCGGCCATATATCCCGCTATCTCTCTCATAGAATCGCAGAGTTCCCTGCATTTCCGGCATTCCAGAAGATGCTGTTCGACCAGTTCCGCTCTTTCATGGGAAAGGACTCCGTCGATATATTCTGAAAGGTCCTCTTCTACTTCATGACATCTCATCATTGATCATCCCTTTTATCACTTTTCTCAGCTTCAGCCTCGCTCTCGAGAGTTTCGACTTGACTGTCCCCGTTTTCATCCCTGTTATCTCAGTGATCTGTTCGTACGATGCTCCTTCGACATCCTTAAGTACAACCACAAGCCTCTGCGCAGCAGGAAGCGTTTCTAACGCGTCATCGAGCATCCGTCCAAGTTCCTTTCTTCCAAGAAGCGCCAGAGGCGAAGGAGAACTGTCTTTAATGACCCTTTCTCCCTCCTCTTCAGACCTGTATTCCTCCTCTATTCTAACTTTTTTTCTCTTCATCCTGTATTCAGAAGAATCCATCAGGTTCTTGCATGTATTTACTGTCACTCTGTAAAGCCACGTCCTGAAACTCGATTCGAATCTGAAACCTTTCAAATAGCGATGAATTTTTAAAAACACTTCCTGCGCGCAATCATCTGCGTCATCATAATCACCAAGCAGCCTCAGGCAGAGACTGAAGACCAGCTTCTGGTGAAGAATTATCAATCTGTTGAAAGCATCTGTATCGCCTGCCAGGAAATCCCTGGCGAGGGTCTTGCTTTCTTCTTCGATATCAATTCCCTGATAATCGGTATCATCGACCGGCAATCGTACACCGCCTAAGCGTTCCCACGACTCTCCGCGGGATTTTATTATCGATCCGCTTTACATCAAAAATAATACTATCCATCGCGGTTTATACGATACACCAATAATTCTCTGTTGAAAACGGAGATCTTGTCCAGCCGTTGTAGAATCCCGATACTTTCCTTTCTTATAACGATTATTTCTTTTCTCTGCACTTTTGACAGGATATGCAGGCGAATGGTTCCCTTATCAGATAAAAAAGATCTGAAATATTGAGGAAAAAGGCGGCTGAGAGCTCTCAATCCGCTGAACGCGGCGGGGATTCACCCAGTACTTTTCGGATAGTTCTTGCCAGATCAGCCGTTATAACCGGTTTGTAGACAACTGACTTGATACCGATTTTGAGCGCGGCTTTTTCTGAATATCTGCTGCCGTATCCGGTACACAGGATGACAGGAATGTCTTTTCTGATCCGCATGAGCTCAGAGGCCAGCTTTTCGCCGGACATGTTCGGCATGACCTGATCGGTAATAACAAGATCGAATTTATCCGGTTTTTCACGGAAAAGCTCCAGGGCATCTGTACTGCTGATTCTTGTCGATACTTTATATCCAAGCCGTTCAAGGCTTTTTTTAGTCACTTTTGCTACTGCGGCAGTATCATCGACAACCAGAATTCTTTCTGTCCCTGCAGGAATTTTCTCCCGTTCGTATTTGCCGGCCTCCGTGGTTTTGTCCGTGGCCGGCAAAAGGACCTTGAAGGTCGTCCCTTTCCCCGGTTCGCTCTCAACCATGATCTGGCCGCCGCACTCCTCGACAATACCGTGGACGACTGCAAGGCCCATTCCGGTTCCTTCTCCAGGCTGCTTTGTCGTAAAATAAGGCTCAAAAATCGACTCGATATTATTTTCCGCGATCCCAGTACCAGTATCCGAAACCTTTATTTCTATATAGCTGCCCGGAGCCACTTCCAATTCATACAGCGCGGAAGTACTTTCTACTGTTTTATTCCCGACGCTGACTTCCAGGACACCGCCTGATTCCTCCATGACCTGGGCAGCATTCGTGCACAGGTTCATGAACACCTGATGGAGCTGTGTGGCATTGCAGACCACCCGAAGGTCTCTTTCAATGTTTTGCCTGATTTCAACAGTAGAAGGGATTGTGCTCCTTATAAATTTCAATGATTCTTCTGCGATATGGTCTACCCGGACCGGTTTGATTTCTTTTTCCCCCTGACGGGCAAAGGTGAGTATTTGTTTAACAAGCTCCTTTGCCCTGTTTCCGGCGTTGAATATCTCCTGAAGGTCGTCTTCCAGCGCTGTCCCATTTTCAACTTCATCGAGCGCCAGCTCCGTAAAACCGAGGATCGACGTCAGAATATTGTTAAAATCGTGCGCGATCCCTCCTGCCAGATTTCCTATCGATTCCATTTTATGGGCTTGAACCAATCGCAGCCGGGATTTCTCCTTCTCGGCAATCGCGTTCATATAGTCCGTCAAATCCCTGTATATCGTCATTTTGGAGATCGAACCGTCCTTATTGGGAATTGCCGCATTTTTAACATGGTAATTTTTATTATCAATCGGGTTTATCATCGAATATTCGCAGTTTTTACCCGGAGAGACCATATCGAAGATACACCAGTCACAAATCTGCTCAAGGCCGTATATTGCGCTAAAACATTTCTTTCCCACAGCATCATATCCTACGCGCCTTTTCATCGCCGGATTCATAAATTCGATTACAAAATCAGGCGAACATATATAGACTGAGTCTTCAAGAGCATCCATCATAGAGCGATATCTGGCTTCGCTTTCCCATAGCGCCCGCTCCGCCCGATTGCGTTCCGTAAAATCAGATATGACACAGATTGTCTTTAAGGCTTCTCCCTTTTCATTCTTCAGGGCCGCCGAGTCGATACTTACGTCTACAAGAGACCCGTCCTTTCTTACAAACTTGTATTCTTTGCCGTAGGAGAAGCCTCTTGAAAAAATTTCAGCCAGGCTGTCCCGGGCTTTTTTCTGATAGTCGGGATGGAATATCATGCCCATAGGCTGCCCCAGGACCTCCTCTGTCGTATAGCCCAACACCTGTTTTGCCCTGGAGTTGCAGGCGACAATAACTCCCTCCAGATCGACAGAAATAATCAGATTGGGTGCTGTTTCAAAGATCAGCCGGTACTTTTCTTCGCTTGCCTGGATAGCTCTTTCCGCTATCCTGCGTTCCGAAATATCCATCATGCTTGCTACTGCCCCGGAATACTGACCCGCCTCGTCGGCTAATGGCGATGTTTCCATAAGAGCATATAATCTGGTGCCATCCTTTCTTATGAACTCAAACTCATGTTGTTCACGAAGACCTTCCTGTCGCCGCGAGAGCTTGCCTTTGGCAAGTTCAATATTATTTTCATCCATGAAATCAAACAGATGCTTGCCGGCCATCTCATCCTGAGTATACCCCAGCATTTCTGCCATACGCGGGTTCACCAGGCTGGTAAAAGCATCCTTGTCTATTACCCAGATACCTTCCTGGAGGTTATCAAACAGATTTTGATACTTGTCTTTATGGCTCCTAAGTTCTCTTTCAGCAGCCTTTCTCTTAGTAATATCGGCGCTAATGTGGATCACTCTTTTGAGCTCCTGGTCCTGATCAAAGACCGGTGTACTGGAAACGAGAAAGACACCATTCAGCGTTTCTACTTCCATTTCCATTGTTTCGGTGGTACCGCTCGATAACATCTTTTTAAAAGGACATCCTTTCGGCGGGGAGTCCATTTCAGGGCCGTGGAACAGTCTGAAACATTTTTTTCCTATAAGCTTATCCGAAGATGACCCTGTTAATTTTTCCGTGGCCTTATTAACGGAGAGGATGGTGAGATCCGGATCCAGGATCATGATCGAATGATCGATCAAATCGTAAATCTGGGATAGATCTTTCTGCTCAGTTTCCTTGTTTGTTGAGGCTGCCGTATTTCGGTCTGATCGGTCGGAGGCTGGTATCGTTTCCATCATATTCCCCTCTTCAGGAATAAAACTCAAAAACCTTTTTTCATCAGGCTGTAAGTTTCGCTGCGATCCCGGCCAGATATTCACCCTGGAACCGCGCTCCGGCAAGTTCGCTATCGCTCGGAGACCGCCTGCCGTCAGAACCCGCGATCGTCGAGGCACCATAGGGTGAACATCCTTCGACCCGGTCCGTCTGCATCTGCCCTTTATAGGTATAAGGCAGGCCTACGATTACCATGCCATGATGGAGAAGCGTGAGATGGAATGACAAGATCGTTGATTCCTGTCCTCCGTGCTGGGTGCTCGAACTCGTGATCACGCTTCCAGCTTTTCCCGCCAGTGCTCCCTCCATCCAAAGCTGACCGGTCGCGTCAAGGAACTGACGCATCTGGCCGCACATATTGCCAAAACGCGTCGGCGTTCCAAAGATGATCGCATCAGCTTCACCCAGCTCGTTTATCGTGCATACCGGGACATCTGCCTGCTCTTTCTGGGCTTCAGCCGCGCCCATTCCTTTCAACACTTCCTGCGTAAGGGTCTCCGGAACCCGACGCAGCGCGCTGTCAACCCCTGCCACCGATCTCGCTCCCTCGACGGCAGCTTCAGCCAGCTTATAGACGTGCCCATACATCGAATAGTAAACAACCAGCACTTTCATGATAATCTCCCTTTTGCGCCTGCCCCTCCCGCCTTGCCGCCCGGATACACCGCACCCTGCAGTCTCGCATGACGTTACGGCAAGAGGCACCGCCGGACGCAACCAGCATCCAAACAGACCGACACCTGTAATCTATCCACCGCTCAAAGCCGAACTGACGATATTTTCATTTTAGAATCTGATTGATTTCTCCGGGTGTGGACCCCTGTTGACTCTTCCGGCATTGTACCACACAAAAGAACGTTTTCAACAACCTAATTTGTCAGATTGCCGAAATGACCTTTCGAATAAACCGTTGCCTATATTTTTGCCCATCACCCCAGGGCCACATCGAGGATCATCATCACCGCGAAACCGATCATTGTCGCCATTGTCACCAGGTCGATATTCTCGTAGTTTTTCTGAGATTCCGGGATCAGTTCCTCGACTACGACAAAAATCATCGCCCCGGCAGCAAAACAGAGCGCGTATGGAAGAATACTCTGCATTTTCAGCACAAACAGCGCGCCTATGACCCCGGCGACCGGTTCCACGATGCCGGAAGCCTGCCCCATGAAAAAACTTTTCCCCTTGGACATGCCTTCTCTTCTCAACGGCAGAGAAACGGCGGTGCCCTCAGGAAAGTTTTGAATACCGATACCGATCGCCAGAGCGATTGCTCCTCCGATCGTCGCGGAAGGCAGGCCTGCAGCGACAGCACCGAAAGCGACACCGACAGCCAGCCCCTCAGGGATATTGTGGAGAGTTATCGCAAGCACCAGAAGGGTACTCCTCTGCCAGGGAGTCTTTATCCCCTCACTTTTTTCGACACCGAGGCCTGGATGAAGATGCGGCAGGAATCTGTCGGTCAGTCTCATAAAGACGCCGCCGGCCATAAATCCTATGACCGCGGTCAGCCACGGGATCTGTCCGAGCTGTTCAGCCATCTTTATTCCAGGAGTGAGAAGAGACCAGAAACTCGCCGCGATCATCACGCCTGCGGCAAAACCAAGCATTGAATCCATGACTTTGCGGTTTACAGCTCTGGTAAGGAAGACAAGCGCCGCCCCCGCCGCAGTCACACTCCAGGTAAAAAGAGTGGCAATAAAAGCCTGGATAACGGGATTGAACTGTAGGAAGAATCCGCTCATTTTTCAGTATCCTCGCGATGATCGACAATCTGACCTGCCTGGTCTGAAGTCAAAAACCCGGGGGATCTCCGATGCCTGGTCCCGTTTTCATACGCATAGGCGATTTCGAGAAGTACAGGCTCGCTCCAGGCCCTTCCGAAAAAAGAGAGCCCGACAGGCAACAGGTCAATATACCCCATTGGTACTGTAATATTCGGATATCCCGCCATCGCCGCCGGAGAGGAGCTTCCAAGCTGAAAACTGTCGCCGTTGATCAGATCAGTCTCCCATGCGGGGCTTCCAGTTGGAGCCATTATAGCATCCAGATTATTTTCATCCATGACCCTGTCTATTCCTTCTTCCCTGCTTCCTTTTGACATTCCGGACAACGCTTCCTGATATTCCCTGGAATCGAGGTCTCCTTTTTCCTCGGCCATCTCAAGATATCTCTGGTTGAAATATCTCAGTTCTATCGGGTCCGAAATGTTGAATGCTATCAACTCTTCAAGACTTTTGACTGGAGCGTCCGGCCCAAGCGACCGGAAATACCGGTTCAATCCGTCTTTATATTCATAAAGCATTACTTCGAATGAATAGCCGTCGACAATATCACGCGATATTTCCTCGATCTCGATTATTTCCGCTCCCTCGCTTTTCAGAAATTCCACAGCTTCGTAGATCAGGGTGTCGACCTTGTAATTATTGCCTAACGGAGCTTTATACAGTCCTATCCTCTTTCCCTCCAGACCGTCTTCCTTCAGGAATTGAGTGTAATCGGCGAAAAATCTCCCCCTGCTTGCCAGTGTCTTTTCATCCATCGAATCTATCCCGACGATCGCCCCCAGACAGATCGCCGCGTCTCTTACTGTCCGCGCCATAGGTCCCGCCGTGTCCTGTGTGAAGGATATCGGGATTATCCCGGAACGGCTGACAAGCCCCACTGTCGGCTTGATACCCACAATACCATTGCTGTTTGATGGACATACGATCGATCCGTTCGTTTCAGTACCAATAGCTATCATGGTAAGATTAGCAGATACCGCAACGGCAGACCCCGAACTTGAACCGCAAGGGTTTCTGCTTAATATATATGGATTCTTGACCTGTCCCCCGACCCCGCTCCATCCACTTGAAGATAACTCGCCGCGGAAATTCGCCCACTCACTCAGGTTGGCTTTCCCTATAATGACCGCTCCGGCAGATCTTAGCCGTCTGGCAATAAAGCTGTCCTGGAGCGGGTAGGAATCCCTGAGCGCCCTGGAGCCTGCAGTGGTCGCCATCTTGTCATGGGTGTCAATATTGTCTTTTAGTACTACCGGTATGCCGTGGAGGGGGCCTCTTGATCTACCTTCGCAGATCTCCCGGTCCAGTTCTTCCGCGATCTGAACTGCATCGGGATTTACCTGAATGATCGAGTTAAGAGTCGGGCCCTTCTTATCTATCTCCTCGATCCTGTCCAGATAAGCCTGGACCACATCTTTGATCGTGAATGCGCCCTCTTTATATCCCTTTTGTATATGGGATATCTCCTGTTCTGAAAATCTAAAACTGTCAGAATCGGCGATCCGGGTCTCTCCAGGCGGAGATTGACAGGAAATCTGCAATAACAGCAGAATTCCCAGGATCATCCTGATCTTGTTCATAGAAATCATGATTGAGACTCCTTATCAGAAGGGGTGTCCAGCTTTCCACATCTGTCCGCGCATAATGCGCCGGCGGCAAAACCGACGACCAGGAGGATCAAGGGAATAAATTCCAGATCGCATCTTTTCATGCAGATCACAATCAGAATAAACGACAAGAGGATCGGCGACCAGAGGGCTGTGCGGCCGGGGTTATCGAGCGATAGGGGCAAGTTGCATTTTGAGCAATAGATCGTCCTAAGGCGGATAAACATCACTGCGTGCCAGCGACTCAGTCGATTGCCGCATCCGGGACAGGAGAGGCTCATACCGGACTCCTTTCACACAGACATTTTTCTTATCTTCAGCTGTCTTTCGGCTTCTCCGGGGCTGCGATCAGGTCCCGAAGCAGCGATCTCAGCATCCTGTGGATCACCGCAAGTACAACAACGCCGACCACGACGCCGAGCACGAGCCGGACCGAGAATCCTGCGATCACGACACCCAGTGCTGTACCTGCCGCAGGGGGATGCTCCGTATTTGTGGCGGTCATGACGATCATCGCGCAACCCACGGCAAGAGCATAGATAGCGTCCTGGGCTAAAGCCGCCTGCTGCGGAATCAACGCAAACGCGGCCCCAAAGACCAGGCCGACAAGATGGCCGCCGACGACATTCCGCGTAGAGGCTGTCACGCTACCAGGCATTACGAACACAGTAAAAGCCGTCGCCGCCAGAGAGGCCGCCACGACAAGGTGCTGCTGGCGAAGAGCGACCAGTACGACAAAGACACTTGCCGCTGCCAGCACGCTCTGGAGAACGTAGTTCAGCCAGTGAGGACCGAACCTTCGGTCAAAAGTGCGTTCAAACAAGAACCTTGCCCTCCTTGGAAGCTGGACAAAGCAGCGCGGTCCGGCAATCTGTTTCATCCCCGGAAATCCTGGCTCGGGGTCTTTCCCCCACTGGCGGGGAAAAACGTCTTCGTCCCCGGCGGTCACTGTCTCGTCAACGATACCCTCGCGAACGGAGCGCGTTTCCCACCGCTCTCCGTATCCATCAGCCACTCCCAGGAATCGTCTTTCATGATATATCTGAATGTCGTAAGAAAGATCTCGCCATTGCCCGCATCGAACACGAACGCCAGATCATCCTCATCAGGTTCCGCGTAACCGATGGCTTGAGGAGAAAGTCCGCCCCCGCCTGTCGAGTCGAGCCACAGGCAGGCGTACCGGCCGGACGGCTGATCCCAGCCAAGAAAGACAATAGCTTCATAAAGCGGCCCGCCTCCGTCAGTTTTCTCGCGCGACACTTCGCGAATACGAAGATACTGGTGGCCGAGCACCCATTCCACCGCTATGTCATGCGTCGACTCAGCCCCTGCTATCGTACCTGTCATTACCCAATTCCCGGCCAGGTGATCAAGGAGCGCATCCTCAAAACAAGGCTCCTGCGCCGCCGCCGCAAAAGAAAGGAAGAGGCCGGCTGCGGCAATAGTGAGCGTCATCTTCATAATAGTCTGCCTCCATGGCTCCGTAAAGCCCGGCCGACATCGTCTTCTTCTGCAAGATCTTCCGGCCTGTTCATGCTCTTCCAGGGCCTGTAATGCCACTATCTTCTTTCGTACTCGAGAAATTCTACAGGTGCACCGTCGATCAGCACAAATGCCACCCGTACCCCTCTCGATGGACTGTTCGGTCCGATCAGGATCTCGTGCCCCTCCAGCGCGCCTTCCAGATCGGCTACCTCGAATGCCACATGCGCGACGGTCTGCACGATTGAAGGAAGCGGACAATCAGCCTCGAAGCGCATCCACTGGATTCCATAGGGATTGCTCTCGTGATCCGTACAGTAGAACTTATACTTTTCCAGGTACGTTTCCCCGGCCCTCTCTTCTACCGTTGGAATCCCCAGATGGTGGTACTTCAACCTGACTTCCTTTAATTGATCTTTTTGACCTTCGCCGACCAGACCGGGGCAAAATACGTTACTATCAACACCAGCACCCAAAACCTGCCTTTAGCCAGATCGTAGTCTGCCAACAGCCTGTCCCAGGAATGCCCGAACAAATAATGCCCGGCCAGAAATTCAAATGCGATCGTCATCAGAACCCACAGCAATCCAATACCTGCAGCTTCTTTACGATTTTTAGGGCTTATCCATTTGATCAATGACAAAGTCACAAAAAATATCAGCAGAGATAATATTACAGTGCTGACAATATGTCCATTATGCTCCCCTATCACCGGATTAATAAAGCTGTTTCTCATAATTCCGTTCAGAGTCGCAAGAATCGAGAAGAGGAACCATATCAATACTGCCCGATAATACATATTCCTGTCTTTCGTTCACCTGTTGATCCCGATCTAGCCACGGCATTTCTGCCGAAACGGCTGCATCCGCAAATCAGGCACCTTCAATAAATACCGCCATTACAATTTCAGATAAGACTGTCGCTTTATGCCTGTGATCCGGGCCGTCTGGAATAACGACCCCATCACCGGGACCGAACACCTCCGTGCCTTCGGCAAATTCGATCTGAAACCGCCCTTCGAGTATATATCCCGCATGACCGCGGTCACACCAATGCGGCTCCATATCCGAAGAGTATTCAACGAGACGAAGTTTTTTATCCTGAAAGGGGAATACCTTGTGACGGACCCCGGCAATCGGAGAACTCCACCTGATCGAGTCAAAATCGATCTTGTATTTCATTTCATTACCTCTGCAATTTCCATCACGGATCTTTCCCGGCGGGGAAGATCAGATCATACCCTGTATATTCACTGAATACTGAACCTTAAAAACTGGTATCCCTGCTACCATCATACTCATCTATATTTATATGTCCATAAATTTACGGTTAATATTTTTTGATCTTTTTGAAGGTTATAATACCGGTTATCAATAGACTCAATAATATCGCCGGCTCTATAATTTCAAACCAGCTCGGGAAAATATATATCCCCAAAGCCCCCGCACAAAAGATAAGCCCCAATATAAGCACGTTTCCACCGACAAAAGACGCAAACCCCTTCTTATCTTTGATCTTATCCTCATTGTTGCGTACTCCGGCCACCAAACGGATCCTGCCTTTGTATTTTATTAAATACCCAAGGATCACAAGTACGCATCCAATCGTCCCTATAACGATAAATGCAACATGAGTCTTGTCCATGATCGATCTCCTGTTTTTTCATTTTGATACTGACGCTTCCGTCAGCTGCGCGCAGAGTCAGCTGGCTGCGGGCCCGATCCCGCCCTTATGCCTGGCGGATTTTTGAATCGGTGTTGTACCCTCTTTCACCAAACGGGTGGAGTCTCTCGATCCAGATCTGCTCGAGCAGAGTCAGTTCATCGGACAGGTTGAATCCCGGAGCATCTTTGACCTCTACGACCTCGAGAACCTCAAAGACAAATTTGTCCGGGCCGTACTCATTCCAGTCCTTCTGAAGCTCTTTATTCCGATGGCTTCCAGTCGTCAGCATGAACTGGTGGGCGTTCAGCGGGCCCTCCAGGTTCAGACTGCTTCCAAGCAGCACCTTTCCGTTTTCGGTGTTCTTTACCTGGAAGACACCAGCTGACCCTTTCCTTTCCTTGTATTCCCTCTTTATCTCCTTACGTGATTTCATATTCGCCGCCCCTCATCTCCCCTCCCCGTCCAAAAGCGCCCCGCCGGATAACGCTGATTTAAAGATGACGTGAGAGGGGTCATTTATACCGTTACTATTGACTTGATCCCCAGATACAATTGATAGATCCCAAAAACCAGCAATACAAAAGACGATAGCCCGATCAAGACTTTGCTTACTTTCGGCCCGAATCTTCTGGCGAATCCAAATAAAATAATTATTCCTGCCAGAGTCAAAATCATAGTCAAATAAAAGCTGGCAATAAGAGCGATCCCATTAGCCGGACCTGATCTGCACCCCTCGAGAAAAAGGGGACCCATGATCAGGCTCCACCCCAGATAGGGATTTGGATTTAAAAGATTTACCAGAACCGCATTAAACAATGTCTGCTGCCCCGGCCCGTCCGACACGGCCTCATCTGTTTTATACTGCTGCCAGGATCTGAAAGCTCTAAATGCCAGATATACAAGAAACAGCCCGCCAGTGACCCTTAGGATCGTTATAAAACCGGCCGGCATCGTATTGAGGAGGAATAGAACCAGAACGAGAATTGGAATATCACTGATCACAGGGGCAAATGCCGCCGGTAAGGTCGACCGCCATCCCTTTTTAAGGGTCTGTGAAATGATATACGTCTGAAGCGGCCCCGGCTGGACAGCCGCCGCGAACGCATATGTTGATCCAAAAATCAGATAACTTAACAACGGCTGGATATCCTCCCGAACTTCCAAGAAAAATCGGCCCGCTCAACGGCATTCTCCTGTGCCGCGGCACGACTGCAGTCAGTTCCCGCTCCGCCGAAAAAACTATGGCCGGGAAAGCCGTGATCAGACAGTCACACAGTGTTCTTATCCTTAAGTCTGCAGTTATAAAACATGATCGTCAGCACTACTCCCAGAATGCATCCGGCACCGAAGACCATTCCAAGAAATGCTATGTGAGGCATTGAAAGCCTCCAGAAAAGCACATTCGTCTCAACCTGCTGAAAGTTCTGCAATACGACTACCAGGCCAAGTAGGCCGAGTACGATCGCGACAACCATTCTCGCACGAGATGCCCCAGTCATTTCTTCCTCCTTTTGAAGATGGACCACCAACTTAAGCCAGCATAAGCCGCAGTCCGACGCATGCCGTGACTCCCTGTCCCAACAGTATAAAACCGTTGATCACCACAGTCTGCAAATAAAGGAGTCCCTTTCTATATTCCGAGTGTACTTCTCCCGCGAAACAATGTCAAAAATATTAATAAAATGGAAACAGTGACAGAACCTGAAAGATGACCGCCGGATACAGCCCGCACCAACCGCCCTAAGATTTTTCTGCGATCATCAGATACTGGTGGAACCTTGAATCGCGGCTTGTGCACTGTATGCCGAAATCGGGAAGTTTCCTCGAGATCGTATCTACCGTCTCTTCGGTATTCTTCTTATGGATCCTGCCCTCTTCGCCATGAATGCGGTCGAGGATATCAAATCCTGCCTCTGTAAAATCGGATACAAGGAGTTTGCCTCCGCTTCTCAGCACCCTTGATATTTCGGGAAGGGCCGCATCCGGATCGTCAAGATGATGAAGAACGTTCACGAGAGTTACAAGGTTGAAGGAATCGTCTTCGAATGGAAGAGTCCGATTATTGACCAGATGAAACTCCAGTTTTGATTCTACCCCTGCGGCAACCGAGTTGAGATACGCTTCGCGGAGCTCTTTTTCAGAGATATCAATAGTAATGACAACCGCCCCTCTTCTTGCTATCTCTATGGCCGTAAGCCCCTGTCCCGTACCAAGATCAAGGACCGGCTCCTCGAAAGGTTCAGCGGCATCTATGACAAATTTGGCCATGCCATTTTTGTCGATACCGTGAGCAAGATAGACCGCATCTCTTTCGGCCAGATATTTCTTATGTATTTCTACCTCATCACGCGACAGCTCAGCCGGTTTCCATCTCATAAAGTTCTCCTGCGGATGTAGATGAGCGATAATGGCCGGTGATCGGATCCCCTGCCTATATCTTTTCCAAACCCTGCTTAAGGTCGGCTATTATCTCGCCGACGTCCTCGATCCCTACCGATATCCTTACCAGCCCATCGGTGATCCCTGCCTGCTTTCTTATCTCAGGCTGCATGCTGGCGTGAGTCATCGCTGCCGGGTGCTGGATAAGCGTCTCGACCCCTCCGAGACTGACCGCGAGGACGCATAGATGGAGAGAATCCATAAGAAGCTTGCCGGCCGCGATCCCTCCCTTGAGCTCGAAGCTTATCAGCGCGCCGGGTCCCTCGGCCTGTTTTTTGTGAATATCATGCTGGGGATGCGACTTCAATCCGGGGTACATTACCCTTTCTACTTTAGGATGCGAATCGAGGAATTCAGCGACTTTTACCGCGCTCTTGCTTTGATGCTTCACTCTCAGAGAAAGTGTCTTTATCCCCCTGGCGACGAGGAAAGAGTTAAACGGGTCTATCGTTCCTCCAAAAGCGTTGGACATCCGCCGAAGATGTCTGAAGCTCTCCTCATCTTTAGCCACGACCATGCCGGCTACTACATCGGCATGTCCGTTGATGAATTTCGTCATTGAATGGATGACTAAATCCGCTCCGAATTCAAAAGGCCTCTGGAGGATCGGGCTCATGAAAGTATTATCCACCGTAAGCTTCGCGCCGTTTGCGTGCGCTATCTTCGAAATCGCTGCGATATCAGTCACCGCCATTGTCGGATTCCCCGGTGTCTCGATATGGATCAATTTTGTCTGGGGTTTTACGGAATCCTCGACAGCTTTAATATCAGAAGTATCAACAAACGACACTGTCACGCCGAAATTGCCGAACTGTTCCTTCAGAAGACCTACTACCGGCCCGTATACCGATTCGCTGCAGATGACATGATCACCTGAATGAAGGATAGAGCCGAAGGCGAGGTGAAGCGCCGCCATGCCGCTTCCGCACCCGACACCGCCGTATCCCCCCTCGAGTATCGCTACCGACTGCTCTACCGATTCGATAGTAGGATTGCCGATCCTCGTGTATATATATCCTTTTTCCTTTCCGGCAAAAAGGCTCGCGCCGTGATCGGCATTGCGGAAACTGAAGGTCGAAGTCTGGTATATCGGCGTTATGACCGTACCCGTATCATCGGCGATAAGGCTCGAGTGAACGCATTGAGTGTCTTTTGTTTTTTCTCTGATATCCTTCATCGGTAGAATCTCCTTTTAATCGCTTGACCTGAGATCCCGGTCGCCGGGAACAACAAAACCCAGATCATTTTCAATTTTGAACTTCCAGCGGTCAATGCCCTCCGCATCCTCCTGCGCTCCCGCACCCTCCTCCATCCGGATGGCCGCAAGCATTGGAATCGGTCTTGAGGCTTCCGTCAAGGTAAAAACCGACGACCCTGGCGGGCTCCTCCGGCGGGGCGCCGGTCACGACTTCGATCCCGAACTGTCCGAACAACTGTTTCGCCTTGGCTCCGAGCCCACCCGTAATAAGTATATCAGCCCCTTCTTTTCTGAGCCATTCCGGGATCACACCCTCCTCATGGGGCGGAGGAGTCTTCTCTACCGGAGAAGCGATACTGTTATTCGAACGATCTATATCGAAAAAGAGGAATTTCTGCGCGTGACCGAAATGGGCGCTTACGACACCGCTGTCGACTGGGACAGCTATCTTCATCGTTTCCTTGCCTTTACCGCATGTATCACAGTTTCCGAAGGCCGACAGCTCCGTTTCCAGCTCTCTCTTCTTCAGTGCAAGCAAAGGGGCCAGCAGATTCGCAAACAACTTTCCGGTCTCTGTTCCAGGATGGTTCAGAACGAACGGCTGACCGCTGTCCCCCGCCTGGGCGACCCTGGGCTCGATAGGTACCAGTCCGAGAAAGGGGACATCCAGATCCTCGGCCATCAGTTTTCCGCCGCCGCTGCTGAATATCTCGGTATGCTTACCGCAGTGGGGACAGACAAAACCGCTCATATTCTCTATTACCCCGAGAACCGGCAGATTCAACTGCCTGCAGAAAGTGATGCATTTTCTTACATCGATCAGAGCCACGCTCTGAGGCGTAGTGACGATGATCGCCCCGGCCGCATCAGGTATAAGCTGCACGACCGAAAGTGGTTCGTCCCCGGTACCGGGAGGCGAATCGATCACAAGATAATCCAGCTCACCCCAATCGACGTCGGAGAGAAACTGGCTTATGACGCCCATTTTCATAGGACCCCGCCATATTACAGCCTCATCTGAATTCCTGAGCAGAAATCCGATCGACATGACGCGGAGGTTGTCTCCGACTTCAAAAGGTTTTATCGAGTCTTCAGTTCCCTCTATCTTCATATTCTCGATTCCCAGCATCTTTGGAACGCTCGGACCGTGAATATCTACATCGAGAAGGCCTACTTTTTTGCCCGCTGAAGCGAGAGCAACGGCAAGATTGACGGCGACCGTACTCTTGCCTACTCCCCCCTTTCCCGACAAAACAAGCACCTTATGCTTGATAAGGCTCATTCTTTTATTAATTTTTTCCTGATCGGGTTTCCCGCTCATCATACCTCCAGTTCCAGTGATTCGGCTGTATTTCTCCACAACTCCCTGATATCGGAAGCTGCCCGGCCGTCGGAAAATTCGACGACACTTTTTCCCTCGACCTGGGCCAGCGTAACATCAATATCATAATGTACTCTGCCGGCCATTTCCAGCTGCTCGTTTTTAACAAATTCGAGGACCTTGTCGGTCATATCAGGGTTGATATCAAATTTGTTCACTGCCACAAGGACCCTGATCCCGAAATGTCCGGCCAGCCCGACGACCCTTTTCAGATCATGAAGTCCCGACATCGAAGGCTCTGTCACGGCAAGGATCGCATCCGCGCCGGTTATCGACGCGATCACCGGGCAGCCTATACCTGGTGATCCATCGACCAATATCACCTTGAAATCCCCGTCTTTGGCGATACGTCTCGCCTGGCCGCGCACCAGGGTAACGAGCTTTCCTGAATTCTCCCCCCCGGCATTCAGCCTGGCATGCACCATAGGTCCATACGCCGTATCTGATACGTACCATTCGCCGTTCTCATCATCGACCATATCAATAGCCTTAACGGGACAGAAATATGCACATACTCCACAACCTTCACAAGCAGTTTTATCTATTTTATAGATCCCGTCCTCCTCGCTCACAGCATCATACCGGCAGAGCTCGAGACATTTCCCGCACCCTGAGCACATCCCCTGATCGAGCACGGCAGTCTTGCCTCCGCTGAACCCTGTCGCCCGGCGAACCACAGGAGACATCACAAGATGCAGGTTTGCCGCATCCACATCGCAGTCAGCGGTTACCAGATTTCCCGCAAGATGGGCGAACGAGGCGGCAATACTCGTCTTCCCCGTACCCCCTTTTCCGCTGATTATCACAAGTTCTTTCATCTCTGTTCCGCCATGATCCTTTTTTCGACCTTTTTCATAAGTTCGGCCATGATAGATGCGAATCCTTCATCTTCATTTATAATAACAGACCCTCTTGAGTAGATCTCGGCGATCTCCCTCGATTCCGGTATCTCTGCCAGTATCTCAATCCCTTCCCGGGCGCAAAATTCCCCGACGCCGCTGTCACCCGTACCAGCCCTGTTGACTACTACTCCGGCCGTGATATCGAGATCCCTGACCGTTCTGTACGCGAGCTCGAGGTCATGAAGTCCAAAGGGAGTAGGTTCTGTCACGAGGAGGACATAATCGGCATCCCTGACCGTAGCTACCATCGAGCATGATGTCCCCGGCGGAGCATCGATCACGACCCACTCGCTCTCAGGGATCATTTTTCTAACAGCCCTGATGACAGGGACAGCCATCGCTTCGTTCAGATTCAGTATCCCATGTATAAAACCGATACCCTCTTTACCGGAAGCTTCTACCTGATATGATCTTCCGGCCTCGATCTTTCCCACTTCTCTCGGTGATTCAGTGATCGCCCCCTTTGGGCAGGCGTGAAAACATCCCCCGCAGCCGTGACAGAGTTCAGGAAATACGAGCACACTGTCCAAAATGACGGCTATCGCGTTAAAATGACATATCTTTCCGCATTCTCCGCAGCTGTCGCATTTTTCGTCATCGATCACCGGAACAGGGTTTGTTACGGTCTGCTGACTGTCTATCTCCGGTTTTAAAAAGATGTGGCCATTCGGTTCTTCGACATCGCAGTCGACATATACCGATCTTTTACCGTTAAGCTGCGCTATGGCGGCAAGGTTCACAGCAACGGTCGTTTTGCCTGTTCCTCCCTTGCCGCTGGCAATAGCTATCTTCACCTGACACACCCTTACTTCATTTTATCCTGGAGCGAATCGATGCGTTTTTTTACCGCTTCGAGTTCTCTCTGAAGGATCTCCGCCTGCGCCGTGAGAAAAGATCTTTCATCATCGGCGAGCTCTTCGGGACTCCTGGCTGCACCATAGTATCCATACCCCTGGTATCCCGGGTTTATCCCGTATCCGCCGAACCCTCTGCCTCGTCCGATACCCGGACCGGCATTGAAGCGGTTCATTCTTCCGCCTCCAAAGCCTGCTCCCCTGCGCATTCCCATACCCCGGCCGAAACCATCTGCCGCAGATCCCGGCAGACTGTTTCCGCTGCAGTATCCCAATCCTCTACCTGTCATCGGGCCTTCTCCTCCAGGTCCTCTTCTGTCTCCTCCTGGCATCTTGCTCATCTCCTTTTTCAGGTCCAGTGACTGTTTACGTCCGGACCTTTCGTCTCCTTTAATTCTCCGGCAAGGTATCTGCTGACTATCTCGGAGACCTTACCCTTTCCTCCTGAAAAGACTTTTATCTTCGCCGCGATCAGCGTCGAGAATGCTTTCGGACCGACATGCCCTGTTATAAGCGCGCCAACGCCATTATTAGAGAGCAGTTCTCCGGTCCTGATCCCCGCTCCCTGCGATTCGGCCGCAGCCGAACTGTTCGAAAGGGACTGATATTCTCCGGCCTCGGTATCATAGATCATGAAATACTTCGTCCGTCCGAATCTCTGGTCCATTTCGTCCTCTTCACTCGGTCCGACAGCTGTAATTGCTATCTTCATACTACTCCTTCCTCCTTCTCCCTCTCCCCGCATTGCAGTCTCCTCCGGATCCTCTCCGTCTCCGCCCTCTTCCCCGGCAACCGGGCATCAGGAAATCGGTCTCTCCGATCGATCCACGCGAAAGCGCTCCAAGAACCTCTTCTATCTCTGCCGAGACCCATGGGATTACGGCGATATTCATCGAATCGACCAGCTGCGCCTGCCTGTTCGATATTGCTCCGCAGACAAGCATATTTATCCCAAGCGATTCAAGCTGCCTTACCCTCTCAGCAGGTGAAAAGCCGCCGATATCATATTCATTTCTTGAGACTTCCCGGCCTTCCCTGATGTCGGCAACTATTATCCTGCATGCCGTATCAAAGACCGGCGAGATCCTCTGGTTCCATATTGGTATTGCTACTTTCATTGCATTTATGCTCCTTTTTACTCAAGAGCATCATACATGCCATAATACCCCTTGTCAAAAAATAGCCATTAACATCTTTATTAACTAATGATTAGGAAATAGGCCCTATGACCACCACGCAACGCATAACTGCATTAGTGCAACTTTACCAAAGCAAGTAAATATGCATTATTGCAACTATATCTCTAATTTCAAGGGAGTATGACCGCCCCGGAGCAGCTTCAGTAGAACTTATTTTCTGCCGGTGGGGCGGCTGCGCCCGTCTTTCGATGGAAGCTCTATCCCCAGCCGGGAGATCTTCCTCCAGAGCGTAGTCTTGTGGATCCCCAGTTCCGCAGCGGTCCTTGTACGGTTCCAGCCGTTCCGCCTCAAAGATTCGAGTAAGAATCTCGCCTCTATATCCTGAAGATTATCCAGCCTTCCGGAAATCTCGCCTCCGCTTGCCGGACGGAGATATTCCGGGAGAGCATCGACCCTGATCTGGCCCTTTCTGCAGAGGATAAAGGCGTGCTCGATGATATTCTCCAGTTCCCTGACATTCCCGGGAAAATCGTGCTCCATCAGGATCGCCATGACACCTGCCGAGACACCTGTAATATTCCTGTTCCTCAGCCTGTTGAATCTCTTGATAAAGTGATCTGTCAGCAGAGGGATATCCTCGCGCCTCTTCCTGAGCGGAGGTATGCTGAGTTTGATCACGTTTATCCTGTAATAAAGATCCTCCCTGAATGTCCCGTCTCTGATCATGGCATCAAGATCACGGTTCGTCGCTGTTATTACCCGAATATCGGCTTTGACCGAAGCCGTGCTTCCAAGCGGCTCATAGACCCTTTCCTGCAGAAACCTCAGAAGCTTGACCTGTGTAGCGGCAGAAAGGTCGCCTATCTCATCTAGAAAGATCGTCCCCCCCTCGGCCATCGCGAATCTTCCCGGTTTATCCTTTTTTGCGTCTGTAAACGCCCCGGCCCTGTATCCGAAGAGTTCTGCCTCAAGAAGAGTGTCAGGAAGGGCCCCGCAATTTACCGTTACGACAGGTTTTCCCTTTCTGGGGCTCAGATCGTGGATCGCCCTGGCAAAAAGCTCCTTGCCGGTACCGCTCGCCCCGGTGATCAGCACGGTGCTTTCACTCTCGGCGATCTCCGGCATAATATCGAAGAGCCTCTGCATCAGATGGTTTTTACTTATGATATCCTGAAAATCGTGCCTGCCTATCAGCGCATCCCTGAGTTCTTTTATCACCGAAAGATCTCTGAACGTCTCCACTCCTCCGATTACATCGCCTTCGCGGTCCCGCAGAAGCGCTGTAGATACGCTGACCGTTACAGTCTCGCCATCCGCCCTTACGATAGATACCTCTTCATCGATCACCGGCTCTCCATTTTCCATCGTCCGCCTCATTACGCAGTTGCTTTCACAGACAGTCGTCTTGAAGACCTCGGCGCAGAACCTTCCGATAGCTTCATCGCGCGCTATCCCCGTGATCTTTTCGGCTGCAGCGTTAAAAGAGGTCACCCTCCAGTCAAGCCCTACCGTAAAGACTCCGTCGGCGATACTGTCGAGGATAATATCTGTATTAGATGTCATAACACCTGCAGGATACGTCTATTACAGGCGGAATGCAATAACTATCGTTGCAATATTGCTGCTATTCAAATATCGGTTATCATCGTACTGAAGCCGGGGCCTCGCAGAGAGGTTATTCATAGTGAAGCGCTTCGATAGGATCGAGCTTTGCAGCCCGCATCGCCGGCAGAAAACCGAACCCCACTCCTATGGCAGTGCAGAAGATAATACCGACTATCGTCCACTCGAAAGGAATATGCGCCGAAAAATCGGTGACGACACTTATGATATTTCCAAGGGCGAAACCTACGGCGACACCGATTATACCCCCTATATTGCAGAGAATCACTGCTTCCATCAGAAACTGAAGAAGAATGCTCCGGCGCCTCGCTCCAAGCGCTTTTCTGATCCCTATCTCCCTTGTCCGTTCAGTGACCGATACAAGCATGATATTCATGATACCGATTCCGGCGACTATGAGAGCTACGATGCCGATAAGGAACGATCCTGCCTTGATGCCGGCGGTAGTATCATTGAAAGTCTTGATATTGCTGTCGTTCGTAAAGATCGTAAAATCATCCTCTTCATGTGGCTTCAGCCCCCTCTCTTTTCTCATCACCACCCTCGTCTCGTCCACAGCCTGCTGAAGAAGCTCGGGAGTCCTTGCCCGCACGGTTATATTCACCGAACGTTCCCCTCCGTCCTCCCTGCGCAACCCGTATGTCTTGACAAATCTGGATATGGGAATAATAAGATACTGGTTGAAACGGCCCCCTATTGCCGAGCTTTTGTCCTCGAGCACTCCGACGACCCTGAACTTGCGGCCGTCGATCTTTATGATCTTCTGAAGAGGATCGGTCCAGGGGAAAAGCTCCTGAGCGACCCCGTACCCCAGCAGCACCACGTTCCTCGCCACCTTCATATCCTCCTGGGAGAGATTCCGTCCGAATTCGACGTAATGCGTATTATTAGGCGCGTATTCAGGTGAACCTCCGCATATCATAAGGTTGTTATTGGTCTTTTTGTCACCGTAAGCGGCGGTGTGGTTATACCCCCACAATTCGGGGCCGACCATATCGACACTTTTTACATTTTCCCGGATCGCGTCGGCATGTTCTATCGTCGTAGGACGGCGCTGCTGGATCTTTCTTCGCTCTTCTTCGCTTATCGCTCCTCCGGCCGCCTGCTTCTGCACCTGGAACGTCTGGGTACCGAGCACGCTGATCTCTTTTTCGATGGATGTCTGGATCACAGAGATCCCGGTCATAACGGCTATGATCGAAGCTACGCCCGCTATGATCCCTATCATAGTCAGAAGCGACCTTAATTTATGCGCCTTTATAGCGGTCAATGCCATCTTCAATGCTTCCAGCACGAACATCTTCATTCACCCTTTTTCATCTGCCGGTATTCTCCGGCTCTTGGCCACTTTGCATCCCGAGACTCCGCTACTCGTACTGCAGCGCGTCGATCGGGTTGAGTTTTGAAGCCTTCATCGCCGGTGCGATCCCTGATACTATGCCGACAAGAAAGGATATCGCTATCGCTACGACCACCACCGGCAGCGATACAGTTGCCGGCATGACAAGATTGTTGATTATCGCAGCGACTCCGTATGAAAGGATCAGCCCTATACTCCCCCCGATCAGGCAGATAAAGCTCGATTCGATAAGGAATTCAGTAAGGATAATCCTTCTGCGCGCTCCGAGAGCCTTTCTGATCCCGATCTCCCTTGTCCGTTCGGTAACGGAAACGAGCATGATGTTCATCACGCCTATTCCGCCTACGAAGAGGGAAAAACTCGTTATTATAAACCCTATCAGTATAACTACTCCCATTACATTGTTATAAGCGTTCAACAGGCTGTCCATGCTGTTGATCGAAAAATCATCCTCTTCTGTAGGCGCAAGTTTGCGCACCTTTCTCATCTCTCCGATCAGTTCATACCTGAACTCCTCGACTTCTTCCTGATCCGGGACCTTTACCGCTATGGTGAATCCGCGGTTACTGTTCCCGTACGCCTTCATGAAACTCGTGATCGGCACGAATATCTGCCTGTCAAAATTCGGTCCGCCGAAAAACCCGCCCGAGCCCTGTTTTTCCATGACTCCGATCACGCGGAAACTGTATCTTCCTATCTTGATATCTCTGTGGAGGGGATCGATATCTCCAAAAAGAAGACTCCGGATCTCCTCTCCGATCACGCACACGAACTTTCTGTTGTAGACGTCGGAACCGCTGAAAAAACGGCCGAACTCGGGAACGCCGCTGGCGACGAGCATCTGTTTTTCGGTTGTCCCTATCACGGCTACGTTTTCCAGGACAGTAGACCTGAATTTTATATTTCTCTGGGTTCCGGTAGAAGGGTTGATCGCTTTTATGCCGGATAATTTCTGAGAAAGCAGTTCGCTCTGCCTGAAGTCGATCCTCGGCCGGTTGCGATACCTGAAAAAATCTCCGGTTATTATCCAGGGCATACGGGAAACATACAGGACATCAGAACCGACCGAAGCTATGCTTTCCTTGAAGTTGTTTCCAAGTCCGTTTGAGACAGTCATCGTCGTGGCTACCGCAAGGATACCTATGACTACCCCGAGAGTGGTAAGGATCGCTCTGCTTTTATTCGCTTTCAGAGCCCTCAGAGCGACGCCTAACGATTCGATCATGATAAAACGGAAGACTCTCATCTATGATCCTGCCCTACTTTTTGCTTTCTGATTCTTCTACCTTTACCACCGTGCCGTTTCCAAGCGTCTGGCTGATCGCCCTGTAGCTCCCCGACACGACCTTGTCGCCTTCGGAGATGCCCGACAGGATCTCGATATGAGTCTCGCTCTGTATCCCTGTCTCAACCTGAACAGCCCGCGCCCTGCCGTCCTCGATGACGAAAACGACAGGAACAAACCCATCCCTGTCCGCAGTATATTTCAAAGTCGAATCGCTGCCGGCCTCGCCCTTTTTCCCCTTTTCGGCCAGCTGTTCAGGCGTACGGACAGTGACGCACTGGATCGGTACACAAAGCGTGCTGTCGCGGGTCTCGACAATGATATCGGAGCTTGCCGTCATCCCGGGCCTGAGCTCATCCACCGAATCTATGATAGTGAGTTTGACCTCGAATTCCGTCTTTTGTTCAGTCGTTCCGGCCGCATTGATACTGGCGCTGCTTGCTACCTCTCTTACGATACCGTGAAATATCCTGCCGGGAAAAGCATCGATCTCTATCTTCGCACTGTCACCGAGCGATACATTGACGATATCGTTTTCGTCGACATCGACAAGCGATTCCATGATAGAGAGGTTCGAGACGATCATTATGACATCTTCCTGAAACTGCGAACCGAGGGCTATCTCGCCGACCTCTTTGTTCAAAGTGCTTATCGTACCCGACATCGGTGCGTATATCGCAGTCTTTGAAAGATTATCCTTTGTCTGCTTTACCGATGCCTTTGCCTGATCCACCTGTTCCAGTGCAGACTGATAACGGGCCTTTTCGATCTGTACCGAAGACCACGCCTGATCATATGCAGCCTGGGATTCAAGCTTCTGACTGACAAGACTCTCTATCCTCTTGAAATCTATCTCTGCTTTCGACAGGTTCTCTTTTGCCAGATTCGCGTTGGCCTTTACAGAACGCAGGTTAGCCTCCGTCTGTTCAAGCGCCGCGACATATCTTTCCTGATCGAGCCGGACGAGCAGATCGCCCTTTTCGACCCAATCGCCTTCCTTTATTCCCAGATACATTATCTTTGCCGCTACATCAGCGCTGATCTTTACCTTTGTCCTTGGTTCGATCTTCCCCGTTGCCGTAACCGTCTCGACGATACCCGCCCTGGCAGCATCGATCACCTGGACCGATGTCATCTGTTCGCCGTTTCGGCCTTTCGCGATAAAAATCACAGCTACTACTGACACTACGATGACCGAAAGCCAGATAATACTTTTCTTTCTTGTCAGAGCCATTGCCCGATTCTCCTTTATTTGACCGCTATCGTTTGAAAGGCCCCCCGAAGAAAGGACTTTCGGAACTCTTCATGTTCAAATGACATATTGTTATACGATGCGGTTTGGGATTATGTTGCACCTGGCCGGGGAATAGAAAAAGCCGGGACCATAACGGACCCGGCTGTATAACCAAAAGAGTGCAGGGACTCTGACTCGGTTCCTGATCGCTAGACCTTGCCGAAAGCCTGTTCCAGATCGGCGATAACATCATCTACATCCTCGATCCCGAGGGCCAGCCGGCAGGTGGAGGATTTGATCGACGCAAGCGCCCGTCCTTCTTCCCCCTGCTGCTGATGCGTCGAGATAGCGTTCAGTGTCGCTACCGTCTTCACTCTTCCAAGATCTGTCGCCCGCCAGATCATCTCCAGTGCGTCATAGAATTTCCTGGCATTCTCCGAACCGTCCGGAGTCTTTTCCCTGATCTCGAATGCCAGCATGAATCCATACGCATTCTGATCCGTATCGGCAAGCTTCATATATTTACTGGCGACTTTGTGCCCCGGATAACTCTTCAACCCCGGGTAGTGAGCAGCCTCGACCTTTGGATGCTTCTCGAGATATTCGGCGACTTTCAAAGCGCTTTTACTCATATGAGCCATTCTCATACGCAGATATCTCAGGTCGCTCAGAGCCATGATCGCATTCATCGGACTGAGAGCCGGTCCATTGTCGCGGTACGGCCAGAGCTTGACCCATGTCGCAAAATCAGCTTTCATCTCATCTGAACCGACCTTGCTCGTTATCCCTTTTTTTGCCGTCAGCGTCCCGGCAATACCAAACCCGCTGCTGCAGATCACCTTTGTAGCTGACTGGACAACGATATCGGCCCCATGTTCGAGAGGACGCGTAAGGGCAGGCGATGCGCATGTAGCATCTACTATCAGCGGCACATTATTCTTATGCGCTATCTTCGCTACTTCAGCTATGTCGAAGATCGAGACCTGCGGGTTCGAAGGAAACTCGCCATAAAGAAACCTTGTCCCCTCATCAACTTTTGACTTCCATTCCTCCAGATCGAAGGGATCCCTGATCCATCTGACCTCTATCCCCTGTTCCACGCCCCGGCGCAGGGCAAATTGCTGGAATGTCCCTCCATAGACCTTCGCAGAGGCGACAAAGTTCATCGGAGGAAGAGAATCGTCCTTTGAAAGAAACGGCTCGGTCGCCGTACGTATCGCTGCCATCCCTGAAGATATCGCGCAGCAGCTTGCCTCGATATCGGTCCCGTACGTCTCCAGAAGGGCTATCGTCTCCTCCAGGAAATAATTTGATGGATTCGCGATCCTCGTATAACACCAGGTCGGGATCTTATATGCGAGCGCTGCTTCCATTTCGGCGCTGTTATAATACGACTGCGCAGTACTCAAATAGATCGGTTCAATGATCGACGCGCTGTTAAAGGTGTGGGAAGTGTCGACGTCATATAAACCGTGCGTTGCGACAGTATCGAATTTTTTTGTCTTGGCGATCCTGATCTTCTCGCTTCTTTCATCCATCAGTTTTTTGCCGTATTCCAGCCATTCCTCTCTGGTGTAAGACCAGAGCTTGCATCCCTCTTTCATCAAAACCCCTTTCCATGGATCCGCGCGTAAAGTCCGTATATTGATTTTAGTCCGGTCAAGCGCGGGGAGTATATCACCTTTATATTTTCCTGTAAAGATTTTGATGTCTGAACCGGATATCCGGGAGGCCTGAGTGCGGGGGGCTGGGTTGTCAGGGATGCCATCTTCTCATCAGGCCGGTATATTGCCACAGCGTCAATTACCGTTTTTTCCGCTGTCTGCCGCCTTGTTTACGAGATTCGTGAAATAGATCGCAAGCGGCCGATATGCCAGGTGCGACCATTTCGAAAACGGCACCTCGACCAGAAGCATCGGGACAAGGATCGCAAGGTGGACGACGTATGTGTAATATGTGGCGTGGACCATCCCGTTTATCCTGAAAAGATGAAGCAGGATACCGGTCAAGGTCGTGAGGAAAAGCATTATAAGGAACACCCAGTCTGTCTTGTGTGAATATTTGTGTATCTCTCCGCTCCTGCGCAGCCTGCCCACAGACCAGACGATAATTGCCAGCAGGATCCCGAAGGTCGCGTAATATCCGATAAAACGCTGCGGATGATAGAACGGGTGGATCTTTTCAGTCTGAAACCACGGCAGAAAGACGACGATCACCGTGAACATCAGGGTGTACCCCGACATCAACAGCCAGTGCAGGACCCAGTATGACCTGCCTTCGCATTTCGAGAACCTCATCTGCGTGCCGAAATGATAGAACAGGTTCCATGCCTCTCTGACATAGAGGCTCACGGGAACGCGGACCTTCTTTCTGTTTCTTATTACGATCTTCAGATACATGTTAAAGATGTTCGATATAAGAAAGAATGAGATTATAGCGGCCATTACAAGGTCACCGGTCTCGATTATTCTTACAAATCTCTCCCCTTCGATCCCCCGGACGAAGCTGTTGATCATCACTCCGCCGTCTTCGTTTATCATCCCGGCCGGATCAGCTGAAAAAGGAAGAAAAAAGGCGAAAAGCATCGCTACGATAACCGATATCAGCAGAAGCGACCCTATCCCCCATGCTTTTGATGTATAGAATTTCTTCGACAGCCCTGTCCAGTCATAGCTTGCAGTAAGGTACCTCCTCAGCGCCATCATGATCTCGCCGGGATTAGCCTGGCGCGGACAGGTCTCGCTGCAGTCTCCGCAATAATAGCAGAGCCATGGATCGGATGAACTCTGGATATCCTCTTCCATGCCCAGGACAGTATACCTGAGCAGGCGCCTCGGGAATGTGTTGTCGTTTTCGGAAAGCGGACATACGGCGGTGCAGTTACCGCAGTTGTAGCAGACATTGAAATCGACCCCGCCGAATTTCTTTATCTGATCGGAGAATTCCGGCCTTATCCTGACCATCCCGCTATACCTCTGCCTTCCTGTAATAATAATATTCGTCCATATCGTCCAGACCCTCGACCTCGATCTCGTGGAATTTTCTCATCGTCATCAGAGTATAAGTGACCACTTCCTGACGGAGCCCGGTCGAGGCTGCGATCTCGGGGATCGTCCCCCGTTTGGTTTCCAGAGCCTTCAGGATCTCCTTTTTGATCCGGCCATACTCCTTTACACGCGCTTTAAGCTCGTCCGGGACCTGCCTTGATTTCTTCATCTCTTTTATTGTCGGTATTTTTTCATCCATCACATCAGGTCCTTTTGTCATTCGGCCAAAGCGTCTATCATAGAAATGATCTCTCCGTCGCTGAACCCTGTCAGCTGGATCGCGTTTTCCTGGCAGACAGGCAGGCACATGCCGCACCCCTTGCAGGCCGAAGTATCGACTGCTGCGATCTTCTTTCCTTCGTATTCCTCTTTATCTATCGCATCGAACGGACAGGCCTCGAGACATCTGCCGCACCATTCACACAGATTTCTGTCTATCTTTGCCATCGTCGGTTCCAGTTCGATCTCTCCTCCGCTGATGAGCGAGTGAGCCTTTATGGCGGCCGAATGCGAACCATTGAGGGTCTCGGTAATATTCTTAGGCCCCTGCGCAGTCCCCGCAAGGAATATCCCGTCCATCATCGTCTCGACAGGCTTGAGCTTCGGATGCACTTCATTGAAGAATCCGTCTCTGCCAGTCGGTATCTTCATTATCTCGCCCAACCCTTCGTTCGAGCGGGGAACCATTCCCGTGACAAGCACGACGAGGTCGGCGCCGACCTCCATCTCTCTGTCTCCGGTCAGCACGTCGAACACCTTGACTGTAGTCACCCCGCCCTCAAAGCTTAGGGTAGGCGCCGTGTCATCGAACGACTGCAGGAAAATGTCGCCCGCGGCCGAAGATTCTTCGTAGATCGTCTCCATCTTGCCGTATGTTCTCACGCCTCTTGTAAAATGAATATTTTTGATACCGGCAAAGTTCTTTCGGGCGAGAAGAGCGGTGTGAAGCGCCGACGAACAGCAGTATCTCGAACAATACTTGTTATCCCCTTTGAGAACGCCCGTCTGGCGGCTGCCGACGCAGAATATCCAGGCTATCGTCCTGATCTCATTCCCGCCGTAAACCAGCGTCTCTCGCCTCCCATTCCCCGAACCGGCCCTGTTTCCGCCGGTCTCAATCAGACGCCTGAACTGCTGAAGGGTGACCACATTCTTGATCTCCCCATATCCAAACTCGCCTTTCGACGGTTCATAAGGGTCGAAACCGGTGGCCACGATCACCGACCCGACTTTTATATCTTCATAAGCCTCTTCGGAGTTAATCTCGATCCCGGGACAGATCTTCGCGCATTCACCGCATAGCGTGCAGTTCTCCCTGTCTACCGCCGGCAGCTCCGGCATACGGCCTCCGCTCGGCTGGAGAGCTTTTCTGCTTGTCAGGCCGAAATCAAAATCATCTGAGACAAAGACAGGGCAGGCATCTACGGCTTTCTCAAGCCTCTCGGCAAAACCGTCCGCGGCAGCAGCTTCCTTTTTAATCCCGCGGGGCGTGATCTTCAGCCTTATATCAAAATTACCGACACTTCCCGCCTTGGAGACTACGCCGCATCCAGTGCGCAGTACTATATTTTCATTCTTCATGACCTGCCTGTAGAGGTCAGTCGTCACCTCGAGGCCCGACTCTCCCGTGGGAAAGATCTCACCCCACTGGGAAGTCCTTCCTCCCACAAAATGATCACGATCTATCAGATATACACTCGTACCTGTATTGGCAAGGTCGAGAGCCGATCTCATTCCTGCTATCCCGGCCCCGATGATCAGAACCGCGTTTTCCGAAGAGATCACCGGAGAAGTCATCGCTTCGGAAAGCCTCGTCCGCGCGATGGCGGCCTTTACGCTCCGAATAGCTTTTTCAGTTGCCTCTGCCGGTTTGTCCGAATGCGCCCAGGAACCCTGTTCCCTGATATTGGCCTGCACATAGTTGTACTTGTTAATCCCGGCTCTTTCGGCCACGTTCCTGAATGTAAAAAGGTGCAGTTTGGGAGAACAGGAAGCGACGACCAGTCCATCGAGTTTTTCTTCCCTTATATCGCGGATCATCTCCTGCTGTGTCGAGTCTGCGCAGGCGAACATCGTGATCTTGGCAAGAGCCACCCCCTCTAAGTCCTTTACCGCTTCACGCACCTTCTCCACATCGACATAGTCAGAGATATTCGATCCGCACTCACAGATATATACACCTATTCTGTTCTTCATCTCTTCCTCTTGAGATAACTGAGCGCCTCGGCGGCGGCCGCCCCCGACGACGCGATCGAATCAGGGATATCCATCGGCCCTGACGCAGTACCAGCCACAAAGACACCCTCTATACTGGTGCTTGCCGGATTCTTCAGCATATCTACCTGTCTGACATATCCGAACTCATCAAGTTCAAGGGCGTTGCCCGCGAAAAGGGAACCAGCCTCGGGGTTCGGGAGCATGCCTACTGAAAGGACAACAAGGTCGTGAGTCTCTTCCTTTACACTTCCATCGCGTATATCCTCGTACCTGAGAATCAGATCTCCGTTCTCTTTCTCTTCGATTGTTCCGACCTTGCCTTTCACATACTTGACGCCCATACCCCTGCTCTGCTGATAGAACTCCTCGAACCCCTTGCCGAATGCCCTCACATGCAGGTAGTAGACCGTGACATCAGCCATAGGCAGAGCACCCATCAGCAGCTGTCCCTGCTTGACCGAATACATGCAGCATACCTGCGAGCAGACAGGGCTCCCAATCGTCAAGTCGCGTGATCCGACGCAAAGGACATACGCGATATTGTCCGGCACCTTTGCGTCCTTCGGCCTCAGGACATTATTGAAAGGCCTTGTCGGAACCAGCTGTCTTTCCATCTGCATCGAGGTAACGACATTTTTGTATTTTCCCAGGCCGTACTTCCTGATGACCGCCGGGTCGAAAAGCCTGAATCCGGTCGCGACGATGACTGAACCGGCATTCACCCTTGTCTTTTCGGTCTTCTGAGTGAAATCTATAGCATCGGCAGGACAGGCTCTTTCGCACGCTCCGCAGAGAATGCAGTTTTCGATATCTATCGCAGCTATCCTCGGATTAGCGATGCTGAACGGGACATAGGCGGCTTTTCTTCCCACCATGCCGTACTGGTACTGGTCTTCCACTACTGACGGACATACTTCCTCGCAGTCCTGGCACCCTGTACAATCCTTCTCTATTACATATCGTGGATGTCTGGTTAGGATACCGGTAAAGGTCCCGTCGGGGAGTTTTTCGATCTCCGTAAATTCGCTGTATGTGCAGATCGTAATATTGGGGTGTCTCGCTGTCTCAGACATCTTTGGAGTAGTTATGCAGGCACTGCAGTCGAGCGTAGGAAAGACCTTGCTCAAATGGATCATCTTCCCGCCGAAAGAAAGGTCCTTTTCGACAAGAAGCACCTTCTGATCGGAATCTGCAAGGTTCAGCGCCGACTCCTGCCCGGCAATTCCCCCGCCTATCACTATCGCATCGTATTTTTCATTATCCTGCGACATCCAGTATCAATCCGATCCTTCCAGGTACTTCGCAAAACCCGATACATGTTTGACGAAAGCTTCGGAACAGACTGAACAGATCGCCGCCATCCTGAGCCGGGCCCTGTCCATTCCTTTTTCTTCCATTATCACCTGAGTCTTCGCTACTATATCGGCGGTCTTTTCCGTGCAGGTCGGGCTGAAAGGACAATCAGTCCCGTCGGCGGCAATAAAGACGCCGTCGAACCCCTTTTCAAAGGCACGAATTATCCAGGCCGGTTTTATACCGCTCGAACATGGTACACTTATCGTATATACAGTGGGAGGGTAGTGCTGTTTGAGCAGCCCGGCGAGGTCGATCGCTGGATCTGAGATCTTTTCAGTCGAAAAGACCAGGATACGTGGCATCGCTCTTTCCTGTCCTCTATTGGCCCTTTTTCATGAATATCCTGAAATACCCCGAATCCTCAATTGTGCCGAGGTATTCATGTCCTTTTTTCTGCGCCCATTTCGGGATGTCCCTGTTCGTAGCCTCGTCAGCGGAAAGCACTTCCATTATCTGGCCCGGGTCGATCTCTCCGACAGCTTTCTTCGCGGCCAGCAACGGTCCCGGACAGGCTGTTCCCCTGGCGTCGACAACCTTGTCAACAGACAGATTTTTCAGTTCTTCCTGATCCATTTCTCACTCCTCTTGTTAAATAAACAGATGAATATCCGATTCCTCCATCGATGTAATGCATTCTCCGATCCCTACGATCCCATCGACGATCTCATCAAAATCTTCGACCTTCTCTCCGCCCCATACCTTGCCGGCCAGGCCGCAGACATAGATCTTTACGTTCGCCAGCTCCTTGGCGGCCCTGAAAAATTCCATCCAGGGCATCACATTAAGCTTTTTGAGGGACTCGAGAAATTCCTCTTTCATTTCACTGTTTTCGGACATACCGAGTTTCTCCGGCGTATCCCCCATCCCCTTGAGGAAGGCCCTCGCTCCCTGCAGCAGGACAAAGATGTCGATATCCATATCATCGGCAGCGGCCCCGCTGATAAGTACACCGGCAGCAGTGAGCCTGTCGACGCTCCCGGAAAACAGGCCTATCGTCATTTTTTTGTTTTCCATGATATTCTCCTTCTTCTTCTCAAAAAAACAAAAGGAGCGTCAAACTAACATAACATCCCTGTTTTGTCAATTACGGCCATCGATAAATATTCAGAAAATACGATATATGCTCCGGGGGTTGCCTGTAACTGACCTGGTAACAGTAAGTTGCGGTTCTTTTAACTATAACAGTTTTGTTGCCGAAACAGGCCTCGGGACTTTGATGACCAGTATTCTCAGCACCATGTCGCTCTCATTGTACCAGCAGTGGGGGATCCCGGCGGGGCTTTCAATAAGAGTGTCGGGTCCGAATTCTTTCCTTTCTTCTCCGATCTCTACGACCCCCCTGCCTTCCAGAATATAGAAGATGACCTCTACCGGAGTAATATGCCTCTTTAACGCCTCACCAGGTCTTAGTGTCATATGGACGGCCTGCGCATTTTGCGAATCATATATTCTGCTCGCCGATATATTATGCGGATTTTCCATCACCGGAGCGCTCAGCGCGTTTACGGATATCATCCTGTTTCCTTCCTTTCGGGATTTTATACAGATCTTTTTCCATCGATCTCTATAGTTGTTTTCGAATATGCCGATTTTTCAATAATTTTTCCTTCTCTGAAATACAAGATATCGACCCCCCTTCTGACCTCTTTCTTACCCTGGTGTCTACGGCCGAAGGTCGGGCCCTCATATATCCATCTGAAAAGGACTTTCTGATCCGTTTCGTCGATGAAGATATCTTCTTTTATAAACCGGAAACCCCCATGCCCGTCAAACCAGGTCCGCCATGCTGCGATAAGTTCTTTCTTCCCCCTGACCGTCGATCCGGTCCAGTGTTCAAAAACGATCTCTTCAGCAAATGGTTCCACCACGCCGTCAAGATCATGTTCATCCCATGCTTTCAGCCATTTTTCCATGATCACTTTTATATCTTCTCTTGAGAGGCTTTTCATCGATCTCCCTTTCGATCAGGGCTTTCCGCGAAGCGATTCAAGCCGGGATCTTGCTTCTTCTGCCCATTCCCCTTCACCTGATATCTCGAGGTACCTTTCCCAGCATTTTTCAGCTTCTGAGTCCTTACCGGTTTTTTCATGGATGACAGCCAGCGAAAAAAGCGACTTCAGATGGCAGTCGTTCAGCGAAAGCGCGTCGAGAAAAGATCTTCCGGCTTTTTTATAATCTCTCATATGGAAATACGACACACCCAGCGCGTAATAATATTCCGGGTTTTCCTTTTTCCTTACGATAAGGGCCTGGAGCACGGTGGCCGCATTTTTATACAGGGAGAGTTTCTGATATGTCAGCGCGAGATTGAATGAAGCGTCTGATAAAAAAGGATCGAGCTTAAGCGCCTCACGAAATCTTTCGGAGGCATCCCGATACCTGCCGTCCGATGCCAGCTCAAGACCTCTGTTATACTTTTTGACCGCATCCAGCCTTTTCTCGAACCTTTCGATATCCCGGCGGGTCATCGGCACCTTGACCCCCGAACCCCTCTCCGGATCCTTATCGAGAACACTCCCGTTATACTCCGCGAGCTGAAAAGCGCGCTCGGCCTCACCGTAGAACGCTTCAGCTATCGAAGGCCATGTATCCTCATCAGAGACCTTGTGGGTAACGACTTTTTCATATGCCTTTCCCGTCCTCAACTGACCGCTCGACGCGCAAGCCATAAGAAAAAGGATACTGGCGGCGATAATATACAGGATCCCCCTCATCGCGTTAACTTTTCCCTTTCCGTAATTTCCTGTTCTTCCTGTCTCCCGGCCTCTCTCCGAGTCTCTTCGCCTCATCATATATCCTGCCGATAGGAACACCGCTTCTTATCGCAGCCTCCCTGCACGATTCGTATTCCGGAGAGACCCTGAAGCTCCCGTCGGGAAGAACGGCGAATTTAAGATCTACCCTGCCGTATGGAGTTTTTACCTCCCCTTTCGATCTTTCAAGTTCGACCCTTCCCTCTACTGTGATCCTCATGCCGATAGTGGAAGTCTCCCTGAAGACCAGCGAAACGATCCGGTCTTTTGAATCCCGATCGCACAGCACGGTGAGTAAAGTCCCCGGCCTGTTCTTTTTCATCATCACCTGAGTGAGAAATACTTCGAATGCCCCCTCCTGAAAAAGTTTTTCCTGAATATAGCTGTATATCTCCGGATTCATATCATCGATCGTGCACCTGATCACAGTTACTTCCGATCCTTTCGAGATCCCGTCCGCCGCAATGACTCTCAACATGCCCGGGCCATTGCCCGATTCTCTCGTACCGACGCTGTAAACGACCCTGTTCACAAGAACTGCTGATGTGTCAGGAAGTTCTTCGGCAAGCGCCTTCATTATCGCGGCGCCGGTAGGTGTGACTATCTCTCCTTCCTCACCGGAAAGGGTGACAGTCCTTCCTTTCAGAAGCTCAAGTGTCGCGGGAGCGGGCAGGGGCAGAAGGCCGTGTGATATTGATATCATACCGCTTCCCAGCCTCAGCGGCCTGTGGTAGAGATCCGGGGATCCGAGCTGGGAAAGGGCAGCTGCCGCCCCGACGATATCCACTATTGAATCGACGGCCCCGACCTCATGGAAATGCACCTTCTCGATAGGCACTCCATGGATCTTCCCTTCAGCCTCCCCAAGGACAAGAAAGATCTTCGACGCGGCCTCCTTGACATCAGGATCCAGCCTGCTTCTTTTTATCATCGAAAGGATCTCTTTCAGGTTCCTTGACTTTTCGGTCTTGCCGCAGACGACCTTTGCCCTCACGGCTGATATCCCTTTGCGCTTTACTCTGCCGTATATGATTTTAAAGGGCTCAAGCCCGGGCAGGCTTGAAACGGCTTCAGTCACTTTTTTCGGATCGGCCCCGAGCGCAAAGAGAGACCCCAGAAACATATCGCCGCTGAGCCCCGATGCAGGATCGACAAGAAGGATCCTGGTATTATTTTTTTTATTCTTTTTCAACTTATCTCCCTTTTACCGGTATATCTTTTTACAGATGACAGAGGCAGCGTAGGCGGCGCCGAATCCGTTATCGATATTGACGACTGTCACCCCTCCGGCACAGCTGTTCAGCATGGCGAGAAGAGCGGCGACCCCTCCGAAGCTTGCTCCATATCCGATGCTCGTCGGCACGGAGATCACCGGCGACTCCGCGATCCCCCCGACAACCGATGCCAGGGCACCTTCCATACCGGCGACTACTATTATCACATCAGCCTTCCTGATCTCTTCCCAGCACGAGAAAAGCCGATGGATCCCGGCGACTCCGACATCGTTGAACCGATCGACTTCACATCCGAAATAATGCGCCGTCCATGCCGCTTCTTCTGCTACATTGAGGTCGGATGTCCCGGCACTTACTACGGCGACCCTTCCCTTCCTTACAGTCTTGTTCTGTATCACCGCAAAAAGAGAGGCCTCGCTATGGAAAACGGCTCCGGGAATACTTTTTTCAATCCTGGCAAAGATCACGGGATCACATCTGGTAGCCAGAAGATCGACCCCCTGATCGATCATCCTGCTGGATATCCCGACGATCTGATCATCCGTCTTCCCCTGGCAGAAGATCACTTCAGGGATCCCGCGCCTCAAAGCCCTGTGATGATCTACTTTGGCATAGTGCATATCCTCGAAAGGCAGGGTCCTGAGCCTGTCCAGGGCCTCAGCGGCCGTAACCCTGCCTCCTGCCACCTCTTCAAGCAGTTTTTTTAGCCGGTTCTCTTCCATTTTGACTCGATCTCCTCTCTGAGACCCGAAAATATGTCAGTCACTTCTTTTTCGCGAGATGCGACGGCAAGCCGGCGTCTGAACTCTTTCATGCCGGAACAGCCCCTGAGAAACCACCTGTAGAACTTTCTCATCTCAAGGAGCCCGAGACGTTCCCCTTTCCAGGCTATCTCCATCCTGAATAATCGTTCAAGCAGGTCGATCTTGTCCGAAATATAGATTTTCCCAGGTTCTTTTCCCTGCAGAAAGTCCTTTATATCCCTGAATATCCAGGGTGATGCCAGAGCACCTCTTCCTATCATAACAAGATCACACCCTGTCCTGTCCACGATTTCAAGATAATCATCGACGCTTTTCACATCACCATTCGCTATTACTGGTATTGAGACGGCATCTTTCAACCTTGCTATATGATCCCAGTCCGCCTTCCCCGAAAACCCCTGGGAACGGTACCTCGGGTGCATCACGATCGCCACTGCCCCCGAAGCCTCGGCTATCTTTCCCGCTTCAATATAATTTTCCTCTTTGCTGTTCCAGCCGCTCCGAATCTTGACCGTTACCGGCAGATCCACAGCCTCGACCACGCTGCCGCAGATCCTTTCCATCAGACCAAGATCACGCATTATCGCCGAACCGCCGTTTTTTTTTATTACTTTCTTGACCGGACATCCAAAATTAAGGTCGATAAAATCAAAATCTCTCCTGGCTGCGATCTTTGCCGCCTCAACGAAGATCAGGGGTTTCGAACCGAAGATCTGAATTCCCAGAGGACCCTCTCCATCGATCTTATCCATTATCCTTTCTGTTTTATCTCCGCCCCTAACGAGCCCGTCGGAACTGACCATCTCGGTCACGCAGAAATCAGCGCCTATCTCCCCGCAGATCGACCTGAAGGGAGCGTCCGAATATCCCGCCATCGGGGCAAGGCAGACACGGCTCGCATCAAACAGACCGGGTACTTTCCCTGTGCTTCCTGAATCCAACTGTTCTACCCCCGGATCAAAGACTGTGCGGGATCAAAAAGATCGCAAGGCTGATGATAAAACTTGTCAGGACCGCTATCGCGAAACCTTTCCTTCCGACCCGGTCGGCTTTTTCATCTTTTCCGATGAAACTGCTCCAGGAAAGGATTATCGTTATCAGCCAGAATATGAACATCAGTTGCGTCTTGTTATCTGTTATATCATATCCGAAAGGAAAACCTTCCCAGACCGGGCCGAACCTCTGTCTGTTGAGTATAAATCCGAGCGGCCATCCTCCGATAAAGGTGAAAAATACCAGCCACCGCACCATCAATATCGTCATCCTCTTATCCGCCTCACCGGATAATATCCGCAGGGCGCACAACGCCGCTTCTATCATGAAGAAAAACGCACCGAACATGAATATTATGTGGAACAGGAGTACAGATCCGGAGACTTCCCCTTTATATTTGACGAGAAAGCCGTTCTTCCCTTCCCCCGGCATTCTGAGCGATCTTCCCGAACCGGTCTCGACCTCGAAATAATATCGGAGCCTGCTTCCTTTATCCATCCCGGGAAGATTCCCCTTCCATCTGCCGGGCTCTGTCTCAACCATCTTCCCGCGTTTTTCCGTTTCCCGGCCCGGTTCAAAACAGACAAGTTCAGCTGCAGCGATATCTTCAGCTTCAGAGGATATATCAAGGATCAGGACGGGAGATCCGTCTCCGACCTGTTCGAACACTGTCGTATGCCTCAGTACTATTCCGCCGCCGGATATCTCCGCCTCTTCAGGGCGGTTCATCGACATCCTCCTTGCCAGGGCAAGCAGGAGAACGGTGAGCAGTATTCCCGTAATTACTCTTTTTGACACAAACTGACCTCCGGTGTAAGGATGTAGAGATAATACTTTACGCTGACGCTCTTTGCAAGGATGGCATTTCAGATCCCGATACAGTATAATCCCTGTAGAAAGATCCATTAGAAGGAGATCAGGGGTTGGAAAGACAATTTAAGAAGAATAATGACATATCTGAAGAGGTCAGGATCCCGGCCTCCGGGGGAGGGACTATAACTGCCGATCTAAGAAGCTGCGCCCCGCATGATCCGCTTCCGCTTGTTATCGTATCACACGGGTTTCTCGGGTACAGGAGATGGGGTTTCTTCCCTTATGTATCCTCCCGTATCGCGATCAGCGGATTCCATGTTTTAACATTCGATTTTTCTCATAACGGAACAGACGCTGCGACAGGAATGATCACACGGAAGGAAGAATTCGCTACTAACACGGTTTCCATGGAAAAAGCCGACCTTGAAGCGGTCTGCAGATTCGCTGTTTCAGGCAGGCTGCCTTTCGAAACAGAAGCAGGCCGGATCGGCCTGCTTGGGCACAGCAGGGGAGGCGCGGTATCACTGCTTGTCAGCCCGATGTTTTCAGAGATCAGGTCTCTCGTCACATGGTCATCCCCATCCAACCTTGACCGGTACTCGGCGAGGAGGAAAAGTGAATGGAAACGGACCGGCCGGCTCAGATTCAACGAAACAAGAGCAGATGGCGAACTATGGCTGGACTATTCATATTATGAAGATATATTAAAACACGGGGAGCAGTATGATATCCCGGGAAGGGCCTCGGAACTGAAGATCCCTTATCTTATAATCCACGGCAGGCAGGACGCGGCGGTGACGCTCCCTGAAGCGAAGAAATTAATCGGAGACCCTCGGCCGGGCAGGATAAAGATGGAGATCATTGAAGGGTGCGGGCACACATTCGGAGTCCGCGACGGTTCCGGCCCTCCGGTGACAAAGGGGCTGAATGAAGCCCTTACTCATACAATAGACTGGTTCAGGAAAACAGTATAATAAGGCTCAGGAGGAAAGAATATGCCGACTCGCAGAACTGTCATTGTGATCGTCATTCTGGTGGTAGCTGCTTCAGCCGCTCTTTTCGTCATAAAAGGGAATATCCCCAAACAGCTCTATTATGGGCAGGGCCGGAGGATAACTTCTTCCCTTGCCCCAAAGATCGAGGAAAAGTACAGGGAAGATCTCAGATACACTCTTGACAAGTTCTGGAGCTGTTATGAGAGCGGCATCGTCTCGCAGAAAGATCTGACCGATGTGATGGAAAGAATGAAAAGACTCGGTTCAGACGGCGAGATAAGCGACAGCGAGATATTCGAACTTATAGGATATATCAGCAGACTCTATACAGACGAGATCCGGAAGTATCACGAGGAAACGATGGAGAAGCCGGAAACCGAATAGAAGAAAAGAATCTTCATCCCTGTTCACGGTAGAGGAGTTCCGTCAACTCCCTTTCCACGTCCCTGAAGTTCTCGAATTCGATATGATCAAGTCCCTTTTGCCTGCAATGGACCAGGAGGTCCGACTTGGCAAAGATGATATCGGCGTATTCCGCGGGACACCTGTCGCTGTATCCGTTCCCGATATATATCGAGGTAAATCCTCTTTTTTTAAGCTCCTCGATATGATACCTCTTGCAGTTACCGCAGAGGGTGCAATCGATCCTGTCGAACCATGGGAACTCTATTCCTGAGATCCTTTCCATCTCAAAGACAAGGTGATTTGCTTTGAAATCAAGGTAGCCGAGCCCATTATTCATAAGCATAGAATCGATATAATAGTCCAGCCCGTCGCTGAGGATGACAAATTCGTATTTTCTCTTCTCGCAGAAATCGACAAAATCCTTGAAGTATGGATCAAGCTTTTCGTTCTCTATAAATCTGTCGAGATCCTCCCTGCAGGCATCTATCATCGAAAGTTCCCGCATCAGACACTCTTTTGACGAGATGAGCCCTATCTTCCATTTTTCCAGAAGCTCTTCCCAGAGAGAGATGTCGCTTACCAGGCTTTCGAAAAAATTGTGTCCTATGTCACGGACCGCTATCGTGCCGTCAAAATCACAGATTATCGCCTTTTCTCCGTTCACTCTTCCTCCACAGCTTCGACTTTAGGCTGCCTGGCGACATATGAGAACATCTCGTCGAGAGTCTGCGCGTTGTGGAACATCTCAAGGACTTTCACGACCTCCTCATCTTTATCAAGGGTCGCAATATAGGCTCCCTTTGTGCCGTACAACTTGCGGAAGATCTCCCTCTTGACCGCCCTTTTGACATAATCGACATTTTCATCGGACCAGTCTTCGGGGGAGTTTTCGACCTCTTTTTCAACCAGGTGTTTTTTGAACTCTTCCATGACCCTGTCATCGACCTGAAAATCTTCGCTTACATCATTAAACGCGGTATAATCTACCGCGAATGAAAAGAATACCGAGCTTATCTCGAGTTCTCTCTGGAAATCGGTGAATTTGGGAAGTTCGATCTTCCAGTCCGGAGTTATTCCTCCCCCTCCATATACTACCCTGCCGGAAGCCGTAAAATATTCTTTTTCAGAGTCTTCGGATACCACTACATCTCCGTTTTCATCATAATCCTTATGAATACATCTTCCCGTCGGAGTAAAATATTTCTGCGTGGTCAGTTTCAGCGCGTCGTTCTGGCCGACCCTGAAAACAGTCTGGACCGATCCCTTTCCGAAGGAAGTCTGTCCGACGACCACGGCCCTGTCCCAATCCTGCAGAGCTCCGGCAACTATCTCCGATGCCGATGCGCTGCCTCCATTGATCAGTATCACTACCGGATAATTACCATGAAGATTTCCAGCGTGGGAATGAAACTTCTGGCTGCTTTTCGGGATCCTTCCCTCCGTATATACGATCAGTTTATTCTTATCGAGAAAGAGATCTGAGACCTCGAAAGCGGAAGAAAGAAGCCCACCCGGGTTGCCGCGAAGATCAAGTATGACACCATGGATATTCCGGCTCTCAAAATCCCTGAGTATTTCACTTAGTTCTACGGCCGTCTTTTTAGCAAACCGGGCGACCCTTATATATCCGACATCGTCCATTATTGTAGAATAGGTAATGCTGGGTACCTTGATTATCTCTCTTGTGATCGTAAAGGGAATAGACTTTTTGAGCCCTACGCGGCCGATCTTTATGTTTACCTGCGTGCCGGGCTGTCCCCTCAGCTGTTTCACAGCCTCGTCGGAACTCCACCCTTTCGTCGATTTCCCTTCTATCTCTACGATCTGGTCTCCTCCCTGAATACCGAGTCTCATCGCGGGAGTGTCGTCTATGGGAGATATCACCGTCGGGTAATCATCCCGTACCACGATCTGGATACCAAGCCCTCCGAACTCCCCCTCGGTATCGATCATCAGGTTCTCGTACTGCTGCTCGTCGAGATAGACAGAGTGGGGATCGAGCTCCTTGAGCATTCCGGCTATTGCCGCGTCTATCAGTTCGTCGAACTGTTTTTCTTCGACATAGTAGTCGAGTATCCTGACCATCACATCACGGAAACGGTTGAGATGTTCGTAGTCGAGTTCCTCGTTTTTTTCCCGCTGATCAGCCGCCAACACAAAAAATGTGCCCGCCGCTATGACGACAAGAAATACGACCGCTATGACGACCCTTTTATCCATCTTCAAAACAGAGACCTCCATTATATCCTGATGAGAATTTCAGCATCACTTTTTTATAATTATCTTTTTCTATCCGATCACCTGTCGATGACCCGGTTCAGGCCGGGCCGGCCAATGGAATATATACCCTGTCAGCATACCGGACAAATACTTTCAGTCCCTCTTCGCGGACGGATCCCCGCCTCGCAAGGTCATTCCGGACCACTGTCCATCTGCCGCAGCGGTATTTCAAGGCATAATGTTTTTTAACCTCTGTAAGATTGTACGTCGATACGCGACTTGATGTTCCGAAAAATAGTCTCAACGACCGAATCCAGCGGAAGGGAAGCATCAATGGTCATTACTCTCTTTTTTTCCGTTTCGGCGATTCTCAGGTATCCTTCCCTGACCTTTTCGTGGAAGAAAATATCCTCGCTTTCAAGCCTGTCCCTTGACTGAATACCGCTCGATTCACGTTTGTCAGGCCCGCGCCTGAATCCTTCGCTGACACTCAGATCAAAAAGGAAGGTAAGGTCGGGAAGGGCTGGACCGACCGCAAAACTGTTAAAGTCCCTGACAAGGTCCTCCCCCAGCCCTCTGGCCCACCCCTGATATGCCATCGTGGCATCCATATACCTGTCGCACAGGACGATACGCCCGTTATTTACCGCCGGCAGTATAACCTCCGCGACAAGCTGCGCCCGGCTGGCGAGGTAGAGGAGAAGCTCTGTCTTTGCCGAGATCTCGACTCGGTCGGGGTCGAGGAGGATGCCTCTTATATCCTCTGAGATAACTGTCCCCCCCGGTTCCCTTGTCAGCAGGGGATCGACCCCTTCATCGCGTAAGAGCCTGTCGATCCTCCGGGCGACGGTGGATTTTCCAGAACCCTCTATCCCTTCGAATGTTATGAAGAAACCTCTCATTTCCTTCTCTCCATATTAAACTCTCAAGTGAAGCCCTGTTCAATCCGGAATACCTGCTACAAGAGCCTTAATGCGCCTGCGGAAGCGCCTGGCCCCAAGCAGCACCTTGAGGACTTCGTCGATTATCGCGGCGATCCATAATCCCGCAAGCGACAACCCGAAGACGAAAGCCAGGTTGAATCCGAGAAAGACCTCGATGACAAAGACTCCGGCAAATGCAAGATACATCGGATAACGGTTTTCTCCCACACCTCTGAGGCTGAAAGAAAGAATGTACGACATCGCTTTGGGGATCTGGACGAAGGCTATGATCTTGAGTATCTCGATACAAAGGGGCATAACGTCCGGATCAGTAGTAAATAGTATTACAAAGTATTTCGCTCTGAAGAAAATTACGGCAGCAAGAAAAGTGACCACCCCGAATATGAGCCAGATAAACATATAAGATAAATGCCTCGCTCGGATATACTCCTTTGCCCCATACCTCTGCCCGACAAGAGTAAGGGCCCCCATCCCGAAGGCAAGGTACATCACGGCAAAAAGCCTGTGGAATGTAAGAGCGACGATATGAGCCGCCGCTTCGGTCGAACCGAGACGGTTGCTGAATCCGATCACTATTGTTATTCCTGTCATCCACGCCAGTTGCTCCAGAGTACACGGCGTCCCGGTCTTTATGATCCTCCAGATACTACTGCGCTTTATGCTTCTGAAATCATACGATTTGAATGTAAGGACGCTTTTGCCCCGCAGTATCACACTGTAGGTAAAGAAAAACCCTATCGTATGACCTATAGCTGCGGCATAGGCGGCTCCCCTGACCCCCATTTCGGGAAAGAACCACATCCCGTAGACAAGACAGACTGCAAGGACGAGGTGGATACCATTTACCAAAAGCCCGACTATCATGGAAAGATGCGTGTCTCCAGCTCCCCGAACGATCCCGATCGCGACAAAATTCATAAGGATAAAGGGGGCAAACCAGGCTATCACTCTCATATAGTCTACGCTGATCGCGGCGACCGCGGGAGAAGCGCCGAGAAGCGTCCTGAATATCACAGGGGAAAGGAAATACCAGATCAGGGCGATACCGATCGCTGGAAACATCGCGGTAAAGAGTGTCTGTCCCAGGAAATGGTCAGCTTCTTCCCTTTTTCCGGCGCCAAGGAGTTTGTTGATCAGCATCGTTGCGCCGAAGACGAATGTAAGGAGGATCGTACAGGTGAATAGTATGACCTGTACGACCCCGCCGACTGCTGTAAGGGCATCGACGCCGGAAGCTCCCAGCCCGGGATAGAACCGCTGCATTGACCGCAGGGCAAGGTGACCTACAAGCATGGGCTCTATCGTCCACATCAGGACCTGAGCGCCAAAATCAACAAGAATGGGAACGGATGTCTTGAGGATAGGGACAGATGTCTTGAGAACCGGCCAGAATCTGGAATTCATATATCTGCTGCCTTACCGGCCTGTAGCCTTTAAGCATTTTATCGATCGGTTCATATACACTATCGGCAAAACAGGTACGGGTATCGGAAAAACCGATTCATCCTGCGTCAACAGTCTCCACCGTTTTCACCCGGGGCGGTCAGATTCCAGACATGCTTGACTCTCTGTATGAAAGTCAGAACGCTTAATACAGCGATGACGACGATAACCACTTCCAGGACGATCCCGCCGAAGACAAGTCCAAATACCAGAAGAGCGACTCTCTCCGGACGTTCCAGCACCCCAACAGAGCAATCGAGTCCAAGTCCTTCAGCTCTTGCTCTTGCATAACTTGTAAGAAATGAACCGGCAAGAGCAACCATCGAAAAGAAGATCATAAGATTATGGACAGGTGTCTTACCCATAAAATAGAATACAAGGCCGATAAAATAGACCAGTTCGCTTACCCTGTCACCTGTCGAATCGATAAAAGCGCCAAGAGTGGTCGATTTCCCCTGGCTGCGGGCGAGTGAACCATCGATCGCATCGCTTAAACCGGAGATTATCAGAATGACGGCACCGGTCCCAAGCCTGCCCATACCGACGACCCAGCCCCCGACCAGACTGAGAAATACGCCGAAAAGAGTAATACCCATAGGAGTTATTCCGGCATAGACGCACAGCGCTATAACGGGAGACAGAAGCCCCCTCAGTCTTTCCTTTATATCCGTTTTTCCTGACAAACTTTACTTCCTGTAATTAAGTCTCCCCCGTGGCAATCTCTTGATCCAAAGGCCACAGTATGAATCCCCGCCCTTTTCCTGTCAAGAAATTACACTTGCGCCGACCCTTCATTCCCTGTCGACAGAATCGGTTTTTGCGGTCCTGCCGCTTCTGCCCCTCCCCCGGAGAACAAGTGTGATTTCCCCTTTAAGCTTTCTGTCGCCTATCAGGCTGATTATATCCGATGCACTTCCCCTCAGCACCTCTTCGTGCAATTTCGTCATCTCTCTCGCCACGGCGACTTCCCTCTCCCCGAGTTGTGAAGCCACTGCCTGCAGAGCCTTGATTATCCTGTAGGGAGACTCAAAAAAAATCGATGTGCCCTGGTTCTCTCCTGCTTCCTTTATGATCTTTTCCCTGGCACCTTTTTTCCGGGGAAGATACCCGTAAAAAGAAAACCTGTCCGGCGGAAAACCGGAAAGAAGAAGAGCTGTCGTTACGGCACTCGGTCCTGGTATCACTGTATATTCTATATCTTCTTCGATCAGTTTCCTGACAAGATGATACCCCGGATCAGATATGCCGGGCATTCCAGCATCGGAGACAAGAGCTGCCGTCGCCCCCTCTTTGAGCTTTTTGATTATCGAAGGCGTGACTTTTTCCTTGTTATGATCGTGGTAGGAACGGACAGTGACCCCGAGTTGATTTTTTTTCAGAAGGGTCATGGTCTTTCTAGTATCTTCGGCAAGCAAAAGATCTACCGACCCTATAAGATCCACAGCTCTTGAGGATAAGTCACCAAGATTTCCTATCGGAGTCCCAATAAAGTAAAACTGGTATTTCCTCATCATCATCCGTCTCACCATGGATCCGGCGGGAGAGTTTTGCGATCATATATCGAATTGACCTGATTATTGAAGCGTTTCCCTATAACCCTGACATTACACTTTCAAAATAATCTATATCTGCCGGCGAGACATCAAGGTGAGTGACTATCCGGACAGATCTGTTTCCGAACGCAAGGACGCGGATCCCGGCATTTTCCAGATCTTTCGTAAATTTTTCGAAATCGATCGACTCATCTCCGACCCTGAAAATCACGATATTCGTTTCGACCGGGAAGGAAAGGGTCAGCCCCGGTTTTTTCTCTATCGCAGCTCCGACCCTTGACGCAAGCAGATGATCTTCTGCCAGCCGTTCGATATTGTTATCCAGAGCATAGTGGCAAGCCTGAGCGAGGATCCCCGACTGCCTCATCCCCCCTCCGAGTCTCTTGCGCCAATACCTCGCCCGCTTCACCGTCTCCCTGTCTGAAATCATAACCGATCCGACCGGAGCGCCCATCCCCTTGGAAAAACAGATATTGATCGAATCGGCAAGAGCTCCGTATTTTTTAAAGGGGATCCCTGTGGCGACTACCGCATTGGCAAGACGCGCCCCATCCATATGGACCCTCAGATTTTTATCTTTGGCAAATCGGTATACTTCTTCAAGCTGTTCGAAAGGATATATTCTTCCTCCGCCCCTGTTATGCGTATTTTCGACCGAAATAAGAGATGTATGCGGATGATGGATGTTATCGGGCCTTACCGCCCGGGGAAGTTCCTCAAGAGGAAGAAAACCGTCCGGACCATTCATCGGATGCAGCTGCAGGCCCCCTATGACCGAAGCTCCCCCGGCTTCATAATTGAAGATGTGGCAATTCCCGTCGAGGATCACTTCATCTCCGGGTCTGGTCTGGGAAAGAAGTCCGAGAAGATTTGCCATCGTCCCGCTGGGAACATACACCGCACTCTCCTTGCCGAGAAGAGCGGCCATCCTTTCTTCAAGGCTGATCACTGTAGGGTCATCCCCTAGTACATCGTCACCTACCTGCGCCTGTGACATCGCCTTCCTCATATCTGCGGAAGGCCTTGTCACAGTATCGCTCCTGAGATCGACAATACGACCGGACATTATTCACCTGCCTGGGATAATCCCTTGAATGCAGAACGGGCTTCACCTTCGCCGTCGAAACGGCCAGGAAGCATGTGCCGCTGACTTGACCGGCGACTCAGGATCAGGACTGAGCCACCATATCCTTCAGCTCACGTGAAACTTTGAATACGGGGACCTTGCGGTCCGGAACTGGAACAGGCTCACCTGTTCTGGGATTTCTCGCCATCCTTGCTTTACGGTCTTTGACTTTGAAAGTCCCGAATCCGCGAATCTCGTAATGCTTTCCTTCTACAAGACCTTTGGAAATACAGGAAAGAAAACAATCGACCGCTTCTGCGACTTCTTTTTTCGTCAGCCCCGTCCTGCTGGAAATGTTCTCCACGATTTCCGCTTTAGTCATCTGCGCCCTCCTCCTTGTTCCAAGAGGGATCGTAATTCCCCTCCGCACTAAAAGGGTGTGAGTATCAGCACAAGCCTAAAGCGTTACTTAACAACGAATAGCCCGTTTATGTCAAGTAATATTATTTCTCATGATGAGGTTCATGGCTTTTTTAACTGAATGCTTCCCCCTATCGATAAATTGCAGTTACGCAATTTCAGGTTGCAAAAAGGAAGAAAGAGAGGATCGTGCCGCAAAGAGCCTCTGGTAACAATGAGGAATTATAGGGATCTTTCGGAAGAGAGTAAAAATCCTCATAAAAAATCCTGAATCCTTTTGCTGACAGGGGTTATCGCTGTTCTGGATAATTATGATGATTATCTGGTATGCACTTTGCTGATATTTCTTAACGCTGCGAGGTGGTCGCCGCCTCACGAACCCGACCCTGCATCGTATCATCTCGCGGCTTTTTCATCCACCGTTCAGCGAAGCCCCATAATGCGATGACACTGCGGAATCACCCTTACATCATCGAGTTCACGCGAAGCTTTCCTGTAACAGTCCAAAAGCAGAGCTGGATCTGCTCCCCGGCAGCCGGTTACTGGAGTGGCAGGCTGTATGACGAGCCTCGTGCTCCTGTCATGACTGGAAAGAAGCCTGACCGCCGCTGCAAATTCGCTTTTATCAGCAAGGTCGGCGACCACTATCTTGCAGAAGAACTCCCTGCCTGCCAGGAGAGGCAGGACTCTCTTGTAGATCTCAAAAAAATCGCCTCCTCCACAGAGCGAGGGAAGTTTGATATCCAAAGAAATGATATCTGTCAGGGGAGCCACGAGACGCATCGCTTCTTCTTCGAGACCGTTCGTCTCCAGATAGACAGGGATCCCCTCTTTTCTGAATATTTCAAGAAAACTGATCAAAAAATCCGGCTGCTCAAGCGGTTCTCCGCCTGTAATACTTAAAGAATGGACACCAGGATGCCTTCGAGCGAGAGCGGCGACAGCTTCAGATCCCCTCTCGGGAGAAACGGGATTGGAGATCTTTTCAACAGATTCTCCATCGTATATCACGCAACAGGAAGGTTCACCCTGCGGTGCCGGAGTGTCGCAATAGCAGCAGCCAAGGCTGCAGCCTGCAAGACGGAGGAATATCTGCATGACACCTACATATATCCCCTCCCCCTGGATGGAACAGAAGAGTTCCGACAGATCTCCGTTCTTTCGTTCTGCGTTCATACCCCTCTTACCTTTCGAACGGCAAGTTCGATAGATTCGCACTCTGCCCGGTAAGCATCGAGCACTCTTCGCGCCAGCTGCGCGGGCCTTACCCTGAACTCATCGAGTCCGACCGCGGGAACGGGAGCTCCCTCCGGATCGATATTTATACCGCAGTGAAAGAGAGCGGAAGTCGCGCTGACCGTAGCTATTCCCACCGATATCTTCCTGCCGCTCTCAAAAAGGTCATCCCCGTCTCTTGTAATCGTCCATTGAGGGGCCAGCTCAGAAATGGCGTCTCTCATGATAGCCATAAAAAGCCTCAACCTGTAATTCATCTCTCTCAGCGGGATCTGAAAATGCTCGCAGATAAAATGGAGCATCTCCTGAGCTACTATCGAATCGGACGTCTCAGCGTCCTCGAGATCGACGAGGTTTTCCCCCATGACATAACATGTACCGGCAAAAGCCATTATCCCGTCGCCGGCAATTCCTGTCGTTTCTCTTATGAAATGGCTGCGCAGCTGGGTTCCGTCATAATTGATAGGTTTTTCTATCAGAGATGTCGAGATCATCTCGTATGTCCTCTTTTTCAACTCAGCCCCCCTTTGAAAAACGAACTCTTTTTTCGGCAGAACTTCCTGCGACAGCGTTTTGAAATCTGACGCACGATTCGCAGATCCCGCACATAAGTTCTCCGTCTCCGTAACAGCTCCATATCAATTCCCACGGGATATCCAGATCGATCCCCCGCGATACGATCTCCTTCTTTCCCATGGAGATCGTCGGAGCGGCGACCCTTACCGGAGATCCCACGCTTAACCGAAGCGCCTTGTTAGCAGCCTCGAGGTACTCGAAGCTGTTGTCGGGAAAAGCGGAAGCCTCCTCCCTGTTGAACCCGGTCACTATCATTTCGCACGACCAGGCAGCGGCAAATGCAGCAGCGGCATTGATAAATATCCCATTCCTGTTCTCTACCCAGACAGACCTCGAGGCATCCTCCCGGCCTTCTGCTCCTGAGCCGGAATAGTCCGGTATCTCTTTTGTTCTGCTTATAATAGCTGATGAGGATATTTCACCGAGCCACGGAAGCTCCACCTTCCTGATCTCAAGGCCGTAATATCCGGCGATAGAGACAGCAGCTCTCTCTTCTCTTGCAAGAGCTTTCTGGTTGTAGTCGAAAAAGAGAGCCAGGGACGGAATACCTTCTTCTGCTGAAATAGCAAGTGAAACAGTAGAATCGAGTCCGCCGGAGAGAAGGACAACAGCAGATCTCCCTTCCTGGCGGCCGGTACCTGCTTCTCTTTTACCTGTGCCATCACTCACGGTAACGCACCATATCGGATTGTGTCTCCCAGAGTTCCACTTCGACAAGCCTCCCGCCGGCGATCTTCAACCCTTCTTGGAGCGACCTGAATATCTCCGCCGCTATGTTCTCCGAAGTAGGGTTCACCCTGTCAAAAGGCTCGACCTTGTTGAGGTCGCGGTGGTCGAACCGCGGAAGTATGACCTTCTCCATACCCGACTTAAGTTCGAGATAATCGACAGTAAGGCCTCTATCATCCGTTCTGCCAAATTCGTAATATGCACGGAGTACCCAGTTATGCCCATGCATCCTTGAACAGTCCCCGTCATACCCGGATAGCGCGTGTGACGAACAAAAATGAACCTCGGTCGATATCGTATAAACAGACCCCATATATATCACCACAACCTTTCAGATAACAGGCAACCTGTTTAACATGAACCAGTTGCGTTGAAGCAAAAAGGTCCCCGCCAAGGCCGCCCGCCGACCCTGATAATCTACATCTAAACCGGGCGCATATCAATAATTAAAGCAGAATTCAAAATTTTCGTTATATGGTACGCATTTCGCTTCAAAGCCTTTGAGTCATCATATAATAGGTATCTTGACAAATATCCCATTTAAACCGGGGAGAATAAGATTGTTTCTGACTCAGGAAAAAGTCCTAAAAAAAATTCAACAGGACCGCCTTAAGGGAGACCTGAAACAGGCCCTTCAGAGGGCTCTGGATGCTCACGCAAAATGGCCTGACGACTTCGGGCTTACGCTCGAAGCTATACAGCTGTCATTTGAAAGATCGGACTACAAACAGTCAGTCACCCTCATGAAAGACGCTATCAGGCGTAATCCCAAGAAACGCAGCCAGATCATGGGTATGGCAAGGGAGACCCTTCAGCAGAATTTCAGCCCTTTTCTCGCAAGTTTTATCCTGGAAATACTCCTGAGAAGCAGAAATATCGATGATATCCGGCATATGTTCGGATATTTCTCGAACGAATTTATCGACAGCCTTATCAAAAGGTCCAGTACCAGATCAAAGGGGTTTCTCGATAATCCTGGCACTAAAAATTCACAGTTTACTGATAACGAACTCCTCCTGGGGCTGCTCTATATGGCATCGGGCAGATCGGAAAAGGCGGTTCAGCCTTTTGAACGGGCCTTCGACAACTCCCCTGAGGATATCAAGTTGTTCGGAAGGTTGTTCATCGAGCTCGAAAGAGAACTTCCCGAGCATTCGGGGGTCAAATTCGACCTCGGCAGGATATCACTTCTTCTTTCCCACCCCGAAAAGGCCGAGGTACGATTCTTCCAGGCTATTCAGCTCGATTCGCCCCCTCTGGATGAACTTCTCCTTATCCTGGAATCGGCGGAATCCCGGTCAGAGAAACACCTGCTCCTTACCGGAGAGATCCTTATAAGGTCCGGAAGGGAAGACGAGGGCGAAAAGCTTATAAGGGAATATCTTGAATCAAACCGGGCAAATTGGAAAAACGAATCGTTTGGAGATAACATAAAACAGCTGTTTCCAGACAAGGTCGATGGCAAGATCTTCGTATTTGACAGGCTTTCCAGGCTGCCCGAACGATTTCAGTGCAGCAAAAAAATCGTTTTTCTGTTTTGCGAACTCGCAGAAGAGATCGACCGCAGTAAGGAGCTTGTCGAAAAACTCGAATCACTTTTTGAAAAAGAAAGAAAATACTGCAAAGATATCGCTTCGTGGATCGAGGAAAAAGACAGCCTGAAAAAGAACGCACTCGCGCAAAAGCTTCTTTCCCGTATATATATCGATCTTGAAGATTATTCCAGGGCTTCGACAGCAGCGATCCTCGCGGCTGAGATAAATCCGGGGCTGATAAACTCGATTCTTAAGACAATAGAAGAAGGAATCGCCTCTGCACAGGGAAACGATACAAGGCTGCTTTCGGCACAGGCCGAACTGCACACCTTGAACGGGAACTCGGAAAAAGCCGAACAGATCATCGGGACACTGGAAGATAAAGACGATATAAGCAACCACGACCTCTTCAGGCTCACGGGCAGGATCATAGAGAAATCCGGAATCAACCTCGACAGGGTCGTTTCGCTTATCGAAATGGATATGCGGAACGATGATATAACCGAAACGTTACCGTATTTTCTTGAATTTTACAGGGAAAACACCGAAGAACATGGCGAGCTGAGCATAAGGATCGAGGAACTTCTCTCAGATGATCAAAGTAAATGGGAAAAGATCGTAAGCCTTATTGAAGCGATCTCGAAAAAAGAGGATCTTTCCAGATCATTCAGGCTTCTTAGGGCAAAAGCTGATATAAGAACGGGAAGGATCGAGAAAGCGGTCTTTGAATTCGATCAGCTGATGATGTTCGATAATTCGCTCGGGCTCGACCTGATCGAAGAATATGAGAGGGCAGCGGTAAAACACTCCGATAATACGACCCTCAATCTGGCGCTTTATCAGCTTTATCTTGACGACAGACAGTATGCAGCGGCGGCACGCTATCTTTGTAAATCCCTCGAATCCGATCCGCAGCAGATCAGAGACGTAATATCGAGATTCAACGACCTTGTAAAAAAAGACGCTGGAAACAGGAAGATATGGGAAGAACTTCTCAAATCGGCTCTTAAAGTGGGCCATATCGACCTGGCCGGGGAAATCCTTGGAAGAGCTTTCACCGAGCTGCCGAAAGATGACTCAGCTCCTCTTCACATCTATGGAGCCCGGATCTCTGCGTCAAAGGGAGACATCGCCGATTCGCTCCTCTGCATCTCGAAAGCTCTCACTGCGAAGGATGCAGATCTCAGAGCGATTCTGGAGGAACTGAGCCAGACTATCAACAGGGAACCCAATAATCCCGAAGCCAGATATCTTATCGGAGACGCATTCATCAGGCTGGGCAATGAGGATGAAGCGATAAAAGAACTTGAAAAATGCCTATCACTCTCCTGGGAATATTCCTGGAAAGTAGGATCAAGACTTGAAGAACTGCTTCCCATAAGTATTAAACCATGGCTTATCTCTAAACTTCTGGGGACAATAGCCTGGAAAGAGGACCGCCTGGAGGATGCCTACCGATATTTCAACGCGGTTCAGAACGGGCCGGTGGAGTTTTTGGAATCACTCGACGATATTCTGGAAAGCATAAGAAAAGACCATCCCGATGACAGACAGCTGACACTTATCTCCGGACGTTCCCTCTCCCTGCAGGGGAAATATGACGAGGCGGCGGAACTTCTGTATCAACTCCTGACCGAAGACCCGGGGACATCAGGCAGGATCATGGATATACTCATGGAGACGCTTGACAAGGATCCCTCCGAATTCCACGCGAACCGGCTCTCAGCAAGGATCTTTTCCAGTGCAGGCGAAGGCGATAAGATCCTGGAACCCGCCGTTCAAATATTAAAAAATAAAAAAATGGGGCTCAAGGAGATTGATAAGGCCGTCAGGGAGTTTCTTCCACTTCTGGAAGAGAACGTCAAGTTCATCATCCCCTATTCCGAGCTTAAAAGCTCCCTGAAAAAACACACACAGGCTCTGTCAGGATTCAGACGCGCTCTGGAGATCGACCGGTCCCGGTGGCAGGATATCCTCTCCGCTCTGGGAGACACAAAGTGGCCGGAGGAGACAGCCGCTGCCGTTTCTATACTCAAAGTCGACTGTTATCTCGAAGGGGAAAAGGCAGATGAAGCATTTGCCATGCTGAAGGAGATATCAGACCGGAGCAATAAGATATTACCGAAAATGATTGAAAGTATGACAATGATCCTGAAACAGGATCAGAGGCCTGAATATTATATTTTTGGAAGCCGCCTCCTCGTCGAAACGGGAGATGCAGACGGAGCGGAGGAACTGATCCGTGATGGATACGGCAGGTTTGACGAAAAAACAGGCATCGACCTTAAGATAGGTCTGGCTGATGCCCTTGAAGGATCAGACAGGCCGAGTGAAGCGGCAAGGATCTATAAGGAAATACTCGAGGAATCCAGCGACAAGTCGGCGATACTGGGACGGATCGAACAGATCTCATCCGAATCAGCCCGTAAAGAAATATCGATCGGTATGACGAAGCTTGAAGATGGAACCCTCGACCCGGAACTATCGGTAAAACTGGCCGGAACAGCTCTTGACCTGGGGGAATTCGAGACCGCCCTGAAATTTGCAAAGACCCCGGGAATCCCCGATCCCGAGAGAGCGCTGATCAACGCCAGGACATACCTGTATATGGGCAGGCCCTTGCTTGCTCTGGCTCTTGCAGGATCGATTGAAAAATCAAAGACAGATCCAACAGACACTTCCCTGGACCTTCTGTTAATAGAGGGTATCGCCAGTGAACGGCTTGGAGACTACGGAAGAGCTGCCGCAGCATTTTCGAGACTTGTCGGAAAGCGTGCTGGATCTTCCGATTGCGATAAACGGGCAGAAATAAATTACACGAGATTTCTGGAATCAGAATTTGAAAACAATCTGAAAATTCTTGTAAAAACGGGCGACCTTGAGTCAGACAGAACCGAAAGGAACTCATCATGAAAATTTGTCCTCTTGTAACCCAGGCATCGATCCTGGAAGGATCTGATAAAGAACTTCTGATAAGAGAAGCTGACGACAGTGACATCTCCGGAGATGTCAAAGAAACAAAATCCGAAGAAAAGGAAGAAGATATCTTTATGAACCCCGACTCCCAGAAGGAAATATCCGAAAACGGGGACTCAGGGCCTGAATCGGAAGAAAAACCGGTCCGATTCCTGGCCAAGTCGTACAGGGGAGAAGTAAAGTGCCTTGGAGAGATCTGCAGATTCCATGATGACGAGAAAAACGAGTGCAGATTCGAAATGCTGCTCAGCTCAGGCGGAGAAGATGACCACCTGTCCGAACATTTTGAATCGATAAGCTCTGATGTCGAGAGATCCTGGGACTTTCAGCAGAAGAGTACGGCGGATATACTCTCGTTATTCAAGGATCTCGAAGAAAAGACAAACCAGATCCGAAACGATCTGGGCGATACTTTCAACGAGAGACTGGACGAGATAAAATCGATGATCTCCGAAGTCAACGAAGAGAACAAGGTCATCATAGAGAGCATCGCGGATACTCTCGCTGAAAAGACGGGGGAAATAGAAGATACGCTGAGGTCAAGTGACAGCAGCTTATCGAGTTTCAAGGAGGAAGTCTCAAGCTGGAAGGAAGATATCACCAAGAACATGAGTTCACTTGAGAAAACCCTTGATGAAAACAAAAAACTGGTAGGAGAAGTAACAAACAACAACACCGAGATCCTCAAAGTGATCGAGAACCAGAAGGTCACCCTGGGTCAGGAAGAAAAAAGACGCCAGGCAGCGGAAGCAAAGAAACTCAACAACGCCGGTGTAATGAATTATCATAACGGCCAGTACGAACACGCTCTTGAACTATTCAAGGAAGCCGTTGCCATTGATGACTCGTTTACAGAAGCACATAACAACCTCGGACTGACCTACACGGAGATGAATCAGGAAGAGAAGGCTACCGAAAGTTTCAAAAAAGCTATCGAACTCGATCCGGAACTCGGCGCGACATACAACAACCTCGGTTATGTCTTTTACAGAACCGGATCATATGTCGAGGCTGTAGAGATGTACAACGAAGCGATCGGAAGAAGCAAGGATAACAGCTCTGCCTGGACAAACCTCGGCAATGCGTTCTATAAGCTCGATCGGACAGACGAGGCGCTTGATGCGTGGCACAAAGCTTTGGAGATAGATCCGGCAAATGAAAAAGCAAAACGCAACCTGAAACGTTTTCATGCAGAGGTCAATGAATAGTTAAAAGAGCAGACCGGGAAACTACAAAAATGGAGGTGGGACCCCACCTCCATTTTCTATACTCCGGCCAATACAGGGGGTTATTCTCCCCCGACCTTCTTCACATTCTTCGCGTGATACCCTTTTGGACCCTCGATCAACTCATATTCTACCGCTTCTCCTTCACTAAGAGTCCTGAACCCGTCTCCATCTATATCTGAATAATGAACAAAAATATCTTTTCCATCCGATTCCTGAAGAATAAAACCATATCCCTTGTTTTCATTGAACCACTTGATCTTACCTGTCTCTGCCACCTATTACCTCCTTCATCGACAAAGATTAGGGATTTCGCCGCCTTAAAAATCCTGAAAGACCGCAACCTGTGGAAGCAGGCAAAAGCACCCACCGGGCGTCCTAACTGTAAATCAAAGAACGACCGGGAGATGCTAACATAGAAGTTAAAAGATTTCAACCTGAATATGGTTCTGGGAGTGCCAATATAGATCTCTTCTCCAATATTGCATGAAATCACGGAAATAAAGGAGCATACCTGCTGGCGAAACAGATAACGGCCATATATTGCAATTCGTTACATATTCAGGTGTTGGCACTTTTCTTGCGAAAGATGACAGGTGTAACACTTTATCAAGGATATTGCATGTCTCGATTGCAGATACCATACGACAGGGTGCTTATCAACCCGACCGATTTTGAAGCTCAGGCTTTTGATTTAAAAGTAAAACAATTGCTTGAGGCAAGCTGCAGGACACCGGTCGTCGTCGAGTTGTTCAACGATTATATACAGTATCTTCTATTCATGAACGATGGACAGTTCTACTGGGCCGGAGTACGGAGTCCAGGGGGCTTCGACTGCATCAGTATCAGGGAATTCTTTTCCCGCCTTCGGCGCACACAGTTTCCGAAATTCATAGCGTACGAGATCAATCTCCTGCTCTATCACTCTCTGCTCGTATTCCTGCAGAACAAACCCGACCTGAAGGTCAGTTCAAACCTGGTTAACCTCGACGAGCTGCTCGAAAGGTCTGAAAAGGAACACAGCAATTCGCTGATAACAGCATTTCAGCCGAGAAACCTCATTATGCTCAGATATAAAGACGATCACGCCGTCTCCTGCTACCACGGAATGACAAACCGTACAAAAGGAAACCTGGATAAACGCGAGGAATTTCTTGTCAAAATATACACGATGACAGCCCACTCGGTCTTCGAGATCAACCTTTTTACGAATCTCGTAGTCACTCATTCCGAGGACGCAAGACATCTTCCGCAGGATTACTGTGGTTCTCTTGAATCATACTTCATGAGCAATCCTCCGAAACTGATCGTCAGACTGAAAAACAGGCCGTTAAAGACATACACATTCACGGGGAAGCAACTTACGATCGGGAGACTCCCCGATAACGATATTGTGATCGATAATCTCAGTGTCTCCCGAAAACATGCCGTGATCCACGCCTGGAAGTCGGGATACCATATCAAAGACCTTGACAGCAAGAATCACACATATCTGAACGGACAGAAAGTAGACAGCGGGGAGCTTAATACAGGCGATATGATTACTATCGGAAAATACCAGATACATTTCCAGATCCCGGCAAGTGATGAGATACAGAACGATAACCTTGATCAGACGATGATAATACCGGGGTTTCATTCATCCGGCCAGAGTAACGGCACAGAAATATCACAGGCAAGAGAGGAATCGCCTCCCAAGCTGTTCAGAAGATCGGACCAGGAGGAGTTCACCCTTGACTCAGACAGGACAGTTATTGGAAAAGGCAGCGACTCGAATATCAGGCTGAGCGGAATTTTTTCGCCGAGGGTCACGGCAGAGATCAAAAAGTGCGAATCTGATTTTATAATCCGGAAGACTTCCGGGCGCAAAGATATATCGATAAACGGAGAACGAATGACCGAAAAGATCCTCGAGGAAGAAGACCTTATCCTGATCGGATCGGAAGAATTCGTATTCAAACGGTAATCACTATGAAAATAGTCGTATACTCTGATATCCACGCAAATGCCGAGGCGTTCGGGAAAGTAATCGCTGATCTGAAGGATCAGAGCCCGGATCTCATCGTCTCTCTCGGAGATGTCGTCGGATACGGCGCTGATCCGGGAAGATGCCTGGAACTTGTAGACGAATTCTCTGATATCAGGATAATCGGCAATCATGACCTTGCCGCCTCGGAAGAAAAAGGCGGGGAACGATTCAATCTGACAGCTGCCCTTTCGATCGAGTGGACCAGAAACACTTTAGACGATCGTCAGAAATCGATGCTGAAAGAATACAATCCGCTGCAGATATACGAGGACTGTCTTTTCACGCATGCTTCTCCCTCATCCCCTCTCGACTGGGAATATGTATACACAATTGGCCAGGCGGAGATGATCTTCAATGAATTCAGCAGCAGATTTATCTTCGTCGGCCATACTCACATACCGGGCGTCATAAGTTTCGACGAAAAGGACGGGGCAATGGTCGAAACAGGAAGGTCGATAGATATCCTGCCGGGCAAAAGATACCTTATCAACCCCGGAAGCGTGGGACAGCCCCGCGACGGAAAAAGCGAAGCAAGTTATACATCTCTGGACCTCGACGATAACAGGATCCTAATGCACAGAGTAGCCTATGACATTCTCCTCGCTCAGAGCAGGATACGGAGCAAAGGGCTTCCGGAATCGCTTGCGTCGAGGCTGGCTACTGCCAGGTAACGGTTATGGAAAACAGAAACTATCAAATACTGAACACGCTCGCGACAGGCGGCACTTCAGTCCTGTACAAGGCGATCCAGAAATCTCTCGACAGAAATGTCGTGATTAAAAAACTCCACTCACACCTGACATCCGACAAGAACTTTACCGGCAGATTCGAGCTCGAAGCGAGGGCTGCGGCCAGCCTCAACCACGAGAATATCGTAAGGATCATCGACACAGGAAAAACGAACAACAACTATTACATTGTAATGGAATATATAGAAGGATTGACCCTCAAGGATATCCTTGATAGGAACGGTGCTCTCGGTGATGAATTGACGCTGCTTATCGCGAGGGAGATCTGTCTCGGCCTCGATCACGCTCATAAAAGAGGTATCATCCACCGGGACATCAAACCGGCGAACATCATGATCACGAATAAGGGGCAGGTAAAGATCACGGATTTCGGGCTGGCCAAACTGAGCCAGTCTCATCTCGAACAGACGGTAGCGGATACGCTTCTCGGGACTCCTCTGTATATGTCTCCCGAGCAGGCGGTCGGTGAATGCGTCGATGGAAGAAGCGACATCTTCTCTCTCGGGTCGATATGCTACGAAATGGCAACCGGGCGCCAGCCTTTCTCAGGAACAAATTACGCCGCCGTCATACAGAATATCATAAACGGATCGATCCCTCTGCCATCAAAAGTATGCCGGTCAGTCGGTTCAGCGGCCGAATCGGTCGTGATGAAGGCTCTCAGCAGGGAACCTGAAAAAAGGTTCGCTACAGCGCTGGATATGGCCCGGGAGATCGAATCTCTCCTGGGGCAGGAAAAGGTCGTGCAGACGAAAAGTATCCTGAAAGACCTTGTCGCTGGAGACAAAAGGACACCGGAGATAGTGAAGGAAAAACACACGGCCGGGCGGAGCCTGAAAAAGACTCTTTCCTATATCTCCCTTGCCGCCGTCATCTCGATCAGCGGACTGCATCTCTATTACCATCCCGGTCAGATCTCGAGAGCCGGAGAATTTGTCAACGGACTTCTGAACCGTTTCAAAGAGAACAGGGTGGAAAAGACGGTCCTTTCCGCAGAGCACACAGGAGCCGGGATCGCAGATTATCTTACAGCGGAAATCGATACAAGCCGAATAGAAACACCTGCCGAAAGATCCAGAACTGACACCGTGTATATAGAGGTCCCTGTGCCTTCGGCTCCGGTCGCAGAGGCTCCGGAGGATTCCGCTTCGATACTCGTTGAGGAAAAGGCCAAGCAGCCTCCTTCTGAAACAAGTACGGGTCAGCCGGAAACTCCCCGGCCCGAAGAGACGTCCGAGAGGGAGGAACCAAAGATAACTACCGGATTTATCGATATCAGTGTAGAGCCGGAAGCCGAGATAACGATCGACGGAGTATTCAGGCTTTCAGGCAACAGGTACGGGCCTGTCGAGATCGAAGCGGGTGCCCACTCTGTCAGCTGCAGGCAGAAAGATTTCGTGGAATATTTTGAGACGATCGTCATAACAAAAGGTGAATTATCTCGCCGAAGAATCTGTCTTGACATGTTGAAAGGAGATCTTGTCTTCTCCATTTCACCGGGAATCAGGATCTTCATAAATGGACAATTCAGGGGAATTACCCCGCTCTCGGGAAAGATACCTCTCCCAACAGGGAAACATCTTATCGATCTTAAAAAGTCAGGGTACAAGGACTGGTCGAATGAGATATTTATCCCGGCAGAAGAGACCGTGACTATCAAGATAGATCTGATCGCGCTCTGACCCCGGAAATAATCGACTCTACCGCCCGGAAGACCTCGTCCGCCTCGACCGAAGAGATATCGCCGTCTTCGGAAAAGACCGCAATTACAGAACTGTTGACCGGTTTCCATCGCGACTTGTCGGTAGGGCCGAAGACTGCCACTGCCCTGGCACCCGACGCTCCGGCTATATGCATGACACCCGTATCGTTGCATATTGTAACAGCAGATCTTCTCATCAGCTCCGAGAGGATCCCCACGTCGGGAGAGGAGAGCAGCAGTTCTATTCCCGGATATTCGGCAAGCATACCCCCGGCCGCCTCAAGATCAGCAGGTCCTCTGACAGCGATCGTGGGGATATGGTATTTTTCATATAGATCCCTGCCTACGCGTGCGAACTTACCTGCCGGCCATCTGTTTCCCTTCTTTCCCGCTCCGGGATGAATGACGGCATATCCGCGTCCTCCCGGATCTATTACTTCTATGATCTTTTCCGCTTCTTTCTTCTCCTGGCAGGAAGGCACGATTATGGAAGTCAGGTCATCCTCTTCAATACCGATCGACCGCAGAGGGTACAGGTTGTGCTCCGTTTCATGCATCCTTCCAAGTTCCTTATCGGATGGAAGGGGAAGCTCGAGGTCGTAGTATAATGCAGTCAGATCATGCCCGAACTTTTCACTCGAACAGCCCGCTTTTATCTCCGCACCGCTCACTGCCGCGATAAGCATGCTTGTCACAGAAAACGACACGGTATTCAGTACTATCGCAGCGTCAAACCCGGAACTTCGCAGCCTGGCGATAAGCCTTGGAATCGCGGCAGAAGCAGACAGGAATCTGCTTTCAGGCCATACGATCAACTCGTCGATATACGGATTATTTTTCATTGCCCGAGAGTTAACCGCCGAAGCCACGAGAGATATCAAAGCGTCAGGATATCGCTTTCTCAATCCCCTGAGGGCGGGAACGGCAAGAAGCATATCACCCATCTGATCATGCTGCCTGATAACAAGAAGTTTTGATATTTTTTTCCTTTTGAATTCTTCGGGAGAGATCCTGCCGGAGCGGAAAAAAAAGGAAAAAACCCTGGCCAGGATGATCTTCAGTCGTCTTTCAGTTTTTTTTATCATATCCGTATCATAGATTTTCTGGAACCAAATCGTACTTTAAGCGTACTACTAGACAGAGAGCAGAACAAAACCCCACCACCTTCAATCTCTCCTTACCACTGGAGCGGTCCCGCGGCCGCTCCTTCTTTCACTGGATCCTGTCTGGCAGTTCTTCCAGGATCTTCAGATAGCTTTCGAACCGTTCCTTCGAGACGATTCCTTTTTCCACCGCATTCTTGACTCCGCATCCAGGTTCATGGCTGTGAGTACAGGATGCAAATCTGCATTCAGGGTTGAATTCTCTCAGATCTCTGAAACACGTTATAAGCGTCTGTTTCGACAACCCCCATATCCCAAATTCCCTTATCCCCGGGGTATCACCAATGTATCCTCCTCCGGCGATCCGGTGAAATTCGAAATGCGTGGTAGTGTGCTTTCCCTTGCCGGTTTTTTCGCTTACAACCCCGATCCTGATATCAAGTCCCGGTTCAAGAGCTGAGAGCAGTGATGTCTTACCCGATCCTGAAGGCCCTGCCATAATCGACCGCGCACCGGTCATCAATAGACGGAGTCTTTCAATCCCCCGGCCCTCGACAGCGCTGCAGTATATAACTTCATAACCCATTTCGCCGTATCGCCGCATCCTTTCCATGATCATATCTTCATTTTCAAGGAGATCGGTCTTGTTGATGCAGATCACTGGAGGAATATTGTCACATTCGGCGGCCACGAGCATCCTGTCCAGAAGCCTCAGGTTAAGCTCAGGTTTCATGACGGAGTGGATCAGAAAAACGCTGTCGATATTCGCTCCGAGCACCTTGATTTTTTTTCTTCCGGAAGAATCACCCCTGGCAAAAACCGATTTTCTTTTCTCCACGGAGGTGATGACACCTGTAGGGATTTTCATGCCCGAAACCGCTTCTTCCCTGAATATGACATTATCTCCGGCCACAGGAAGGATCTCTTCCGGGTTCCCTCCCGTCCGGAAACGCCCCCTGACCGAACACCTCACTTCATGATCCCCCGAGCTGACATAATAGTCGGCTCCCTTGATCCTTATAACGAAACCTTTCGGCAAAAAACCCCCCTGATCGGTACCGATCCGTTCGATTAAAATACAAATCTCCTGCAAAAAACGGTTTTATTCGTCGAATATAACAAAAAACTATTGTAATCTAAAGCGTAAATTGTTATACAAGTAATTACTTAGAGGTGTTGAAGGTAAGAGTTTGAAGGCAAGAGACAAAATGGAATCTGGGAAGCTCGCTTCGTTTTTCGAAGAAGATCTTTGTTTATTCAGCTTACGCTCCAGAAAGAAGAACTCGGTTCTTCAGGAGATGGTCCGCCATCTGAACAAGACTGGCAGGATCTCCGACGAACAGTTCATCATGGAAATGCTAAAAAACCGTGAAAGCCTTGGAAGTACAGGGCTCGGGATGGGTGTAGCTTTTCCTCACGGCAGATCCCTGGCTATACAGAAACTGACTGTCCTCTTCGGGTATTCTTCTTCTGGAATCGATTTTGGAGCTCTTGACGGTAAGCCTGTAAATATCTTTTTTCTGATACTCGCCCCTTCTGACAAGGGGGCTGAGACATATCTTGCCCTGCTCAGCGAATTGATCGGTGTGATCCAAAAACCTGACAAACTGAATAAACTGATGAAGGTGAGAGATTTCAAATCTCTTACCGAAATCCTGGATGGTAAAGAATGAGAGAAGAATTCAGACTGTTGATCGGCCTTCAGGATATCGACGTGATGATAAAGGAAGCGAAGGACAAGTCTACCTCCAAGGAACTGCAAGAGATGGGGTTTCAGCTTACCGGCCTTGAAGAGCTGCAGAAGGCGAGAAAAAAGATCGCTGATAAGATCCCTCCTTCTCTGCTGAATAGATATGAAAAGCTGGCCGACCATTTCACCGTCGCGATACTCCCCGTCCCGGGGAATATGTGTCTCGGCTGCTTTGTAAAGCTCCCGACCTCTTTTTTCTCTTCCGCATACAGCCACGAACTCCTGACCTGTGAAAACTGCGGCCGCCTTCTTTATATTCCCTGAGGATCTCATTATCCTGGCGCAACTTACCAGATCGCACCTGAATTTCAGTTAATTTTTATCAGATCCGATCTTCTGCTTGAATTATTTCCAGATTTGAGGTAAAGTATCTTAACTGGTCAAATATTTTTACCAAACAGGTCGGATCGTGAACAGAAAAAACGGAAAACAGGACTTCATTTCCCGTTATACGGTCAGGAACCCCCTCGACGATCTGCCGTTATGGAACGGGTTCGAAGTTACAGATTCTCTCAGTGGAAAAGACTACCTGTTATTTGACCTGCGGGTCGCAAAAAATGCCAGGCTCGCCCTGGATGACCTGAAGATGCGGGACTTTTTATTCTCGGAAGCGTCTCGATCGATCCCCTCTATCCTCTCTCTGCAGGAAAACACCAATAGCATTTTTTTCCTTCTCTCATATACCAGGATCACTTCTCCGGCGGACCAGCTTTCCCGGATCGGCCCGGAAAAATCGTTTTCTACTCTGAAAATGCTTATTTCCGAGATTCTGAAGATCATCTCATCCGGCCTCTTTTTCAATAATCTGTCGGCTGAATCGGTTATTTTCATCGATGATTCTCCCGTGATCCTTCCCGTGGCCTTCCTTGTTCCTGGAGAGATCCTTGCCGACAAATCGTTCTCACCGCAGGTCGATGACTGTGAACCTCTTTTCAGAGACCTTCAGGCGGCAGGAAAGATACTTCATTTTTTCAGCAGCTTTCTAGCCGGGGAAAGTTCTGATCGGTGCGGAGAAGTTGCAAAACGGCTGTACTCGCTTTCTTATCAGACAGGACCGAAAGAATATTATTCCCTGATGGAGGAGCTTACCTCCCTTTTTGAGCTTGACGAACGGTATATACCCCCATTCTACCTGAATAAGCACCTTGAGACGCCGTACCATTCCCAGATCAGGAGGCTGAACCAGCTCGCTCTAATGGCGAAAGAAGGGAAAAAGCAATTCGTACTGATCACCGGGACTGACGGTGAAGGGAAAACATCTTTTCTCGAAGAAGCCTTATGCAAAATGAAAGGCTCCTGGGGGTTCAGCAGCGGAAAAATCCTGACAGATCAGGATATATGCAGCGACGTTCCTCCTGAAGAGGAAAAGGACGGCCCCAGCTGCATGATCATCGATACAAATATCCAGGAACCTATATTTTACAGCCAGATACTGAAAAGCCTCTCCGTCGAACTTGACAGCCACCTTATGGCAATAGCAGCTATTGGAGATGACACAGAAGATTCTTTCGTGAAGAGCCTTCAGGATGAGGGCAAATCACATGATTTCGCGACAAACTTCATCGAATTGCCGTCTCTTGATGACAACAACAAGAAAAAGATCATCTCCAGGTCTCTCCCCAAGCTGTTAAAAGAGAAGTTCAAAAAGGAAGCTCCTGCCGGGAGATCGCTGTCATACTACGGGGAATTATGCAGGTTCATGGCAGCGGGAATATCTTGTGATACAAAAGATAATATATCGAAATCGCTCCTGGATATCCTGGCGGAAGAAGAGCGATCGGTTATCGATTTTATCGCGGCGTTCAGATTCAGTGTCCCTCTCTCAGTCCTTAAATCGATCTATTCCACGGAAGAAAAGATATTCTACTCGACTGTCCAACGTTTATTTTCACTGGGATTCTTGAATATAGCGGCGGAACGTTCCGTCCTTTTCGACCGAAGACTCAGCCTGTGTTTCAGCATCAGGACGAGAAGCTCGGCGAATCTTATACTCGCTTCGATCCCGGCAAGAAGGAAAAAAGAACTTCACCATAATATCATCCACATTCTCAGGGAAAACAGGGAGACTCCCCTCGCCTACACATTCTACCATCTGGTCTCCTGCTGCGAGGATACAGAGGCCGCCTTTAAGGGAATGGAAATATTCCATGATCTTCTCGAAAGAAAAAGCATAAATGCCGTTAACAGCTTCAATGAATATTTTATGCACAAAAAACTTGCCCACCGCCTTCCGCCGGAGATGTATTTCAAATTCTATCTCGAACTGGGTGATTACTTTTCTCTTATAGGACAGGCTGAAAAGGCTCTGCGTCTGTACAGAAAATGCAGGGAAGAAACGGCAAAAAACGACGAACTGTATAAACTCCGCTCCCTGGCGACAAAAGCAGTAAGAAGAGAGTGCGATATACTTGAAAAAAGAGGCGAGTTCAAAAAAGCTGAAGGTTTGCTGAAAAGGGCTCTCGACAAGCATGGAGAGTATATTCTTGCAAGTGAGAGGGCAAAACTTTACAACGATCTTGCATGGGTACACTACCGCCTCGGGCAGCTTGACGAATCATGGGAAAACTGTCTGATAGTCCATAAGATCGTAGATAAAAAGCAGAATCCTAGGGAACTCTCTGAATCACTGAGCCTGATGGGCGCGATCAACTGGAACAGAAGCAGGTATGACGATGCTCTCGACTGCCACAAAAGATGCTTTGTCATCCGCGAAGAATGTAACGACGAACAGGGCGTAGGTGCGACATATAACAACCTGGCCCTGGTGTATAGATCGATGGGAAGGATAAAGGACGCGCTTGATAATTTTACCAGGTCTATGGAGATCAAACAGAAAAGCAACAACCTTCCCGGACTTGCAGTCGCACACCTTAATCTGGCTCTGGCCTATATGGATCTTGAAGAGATCGGGAAGGCGGAAAAGAACTGCAGACTTGCCAGAGGGCTCGCGGCTGAACTCGGAAATCAGCAGCTCCTTGCGGAGATATTCGGCACGATCGGCGAGATCTCTTTCCTAAAAGGTGACAGAAACTCCGCCAGAGAGAATTATTTCAAAGACCTTGCCATTTGCCAGAATACAAAGTCGATAAGGGAAAAAGCTATTGTATTCCGCAGGCTCGGAGAACTCAGCCTGGCTGAGGGGAAACTGTCGGAAGCGACCGAACTCCTGAGGCAGGCAAAAGACCTGAACAGCACGATCGGGTCCAGACTCGAAACAATACTGCTCGACCTGCTTGAGGGCAGGATCCTGTTGGCAGAAGGAAAACGGGAAAAAGGGCGGATGAAGCTCGAGGGGACAATTTTCGAACTTTCACTGCTAGGCAGGAAGACTACTGCAGCATCTGTCACCGCCGAGATAGGCGAACTCTACCTCGATGAAGGGAATGAAAACCTTGCGAGAGAATATCTCCTGCGATCGATATCGCTTCTGGGAGAGAACGAGAAATTGCCTAAACAGGTAGAGCAGCTTCAGAATAATCTGGAAAAATGCAATAAGAAAGAGGTGGGGAAACTGCACTCTGATTCCTCACGTTTTTGGGCACTCTGCAGGATCATATCCTCTATTAGAACGATCAAGGACCCGAAAAAACTCTACGCTACCGTAACGGAATCGGCGAGGAATATAACCGGCATGGAGAGAGCAGCTCTTATTCTTCAGAATGAAGATCAGAACTCGTTCCGAATTCTCTCCAGGATCGGCGAGTTCGAGGGAGGGCATGACCTTGCCGATAAGGATATTATAGCGATCCTCAATATAGCGAGGCAGCTCGGATATCCTATAGATGTCTCGCGGTCGAAGATACCCGAAGGGAAAATAAGCAGTGAGTTTCTGAAGCAGCACCCGGGAATAATCTGTACTCCATTATGGATAAAGAATGAGATGACGGGATTTCTCTACCTCGACTCCAGGCAGAAAGTGGGAGAAACGAGTGATAAGGACCACAGCTTCCTTGTAGCCTTCAGTCAGCAGATAGCGCTCGGAATAGAAGGAATATTTCTTGAAAGCCGTATGGCTGAACTGGATAAAACACAGGTCTCCGCTTCAGTGATCAACGTGCCGGGACTGAAGAAAAGGGTCACATTCAAAGATATCATAGGTAAATCTCCAGCGATCAGACAGGTCTTCGAACTGGTCGAAAGCATAAAGGATATGGATACCACTATTCTGCTGACAGGACCAAATGGATCCGGGAAGGATCATTTCGCGAAAGCGATCCACAGCATGGGACCGCGAGGCTCCAGACCTTTCCACCATATCAACTGCGCCGCTTTCCCCAGGGATCTCCTTGAAAGCGAGCTTTTCGGCCATGAGCGCGGTTCATTCACCAGCGCGCACAAACAGAGTATCGGCCACTTTGAGACAGCGAAAGGGAGCACCATATACCTCAATGAGATAGCCGAGATCCCGCTTCAGCTGCAGTCCAAACTTCTCAGGGTCCTTGAGGAACAGGTCTTCTTCCGCGTAGGAGGAAACCGGGAGATCGAGACTGATGTCCGCATAATCACCGCGACTAACAAGAACCTGAAAAAGATGGTCGATCAGGGTGCTTTCCGGGAAGACCTTTACTACAGGATAAATGTGTTTCCTATCAGGATCCCTCCCCTCTGCGAAAGAAGAGAAGATATCCCTCTGCTCTGCGACCACTTCCTGACCAACTTCTGCAGGCTTTACAATATACCTACCAAGAATATCTCCCCTGAGGCGATGACTTACCTCACTGGCTATGAGTGGCCGGGAAATGTAAGGGAACTCGAGAATATGATCAAGAGAATGATAATAATATCAAAAAAAGATACTATCCTCCCTGAGGACCTCCCCGAACCCGTTCTGGAACACACCGAGGCCGCAGAAACCCAGGCACTGAACTCAGTTAATGATGTCGTCAATTATGTTCTGAAAAATATTGATTATTCCACCGACGACCCGTTACTTCCAAAAGTAGAGGCCTCGATAATTAAAAAAGTGGTCGAGGAGACCGGAGACAAGCAGAAAGCAGCAAAACTCCTCGGCATCTCAAAACCGACACTGTACGCACGGCTTAAGAAATATGAGTAGAAAGACGGCTGCGGCTATTTCCCCGTTTATTAAACTTATCCTGTCAGTATTCATACTGCTTCTGCTGATATATATCCCCCTGAAGATATATATCGCCAGCTCCGATCATCCAGCGGGCGTCCCCGATGGTTCGACCGTCAGGATCTATCTTACAAACGAACTTCACGGATACCGGGAACCATGCACATGAAGAAGAGACGTTTTTTCAGGGATGGCCAGGTGGGCCTCCTTCATCGACAGCAGGCGGGCTGATACTCCTGTCCTTCTTCTCGATACCGGCGATTTTTTCCGCCCCGAAGCGTCGGAGGAGGACGAGATCGACTATCGCTATTTTTTCGAGGGGATGAGACTTATGCGGTATGATGCCGTAAATATCGGTCCAAACGATATTCTTTACGGAACAGACAGGTTGCGAAATGCCGCGAACGAGGGCGGTCTTCCACTTGTTTCATCAAATATCGTCGACCGCAGGGATGACTGCCTGATCGCGAGACCGTACATCATAAAATACCTCGGGGGCAGAAGGACCCTCTTCGGAATGAGAGAAGGGGTCAGGGTTGGGATCTTCGGTGTGACAGACCCCTCGTTCTTTGAATTGATAGACAGTTCCATCTCGAAAAACTATAAGATCAAAGATCCGAGAATCACCGCCCTGGAGGCTGTCTCGGTCCTTAAGAAAAAAGGCTGCGATCTGATTATTGCGATCAGTCACCTGGGGTGGGAGAAAAGCGTAAGTTTTGCTTCTGATGTTCCCGGCATGGATATTGTCATAAACGGCCGCAGAGGCCACGAAGGGACTTACCAGAAACACGCAGGTTCGACAATAATCGTAGATACCGGTATACATAGAATATCGTTCACGGAGATCGAAGCAAGATTCTTCAAGGGAAGACTTTTTTTGAAAGCCACAGACATGGGCGGAGCGGCGCGAAATCAGCCGGAACGCGCTGATCTGCTCAAACTCGAATCAAGATACGGAAATGAACTTAAAATAAAAGGGATCGAAGACAGAAGGGAAAAAGCAGTTGAAATTGAATAAAATAACAGATCTGCTCGATGAGACTCTTGATATTCAGGCGTTCAAAGCAGACTCATCCCTTAATGGACTGCAGGTAGAAGGGTCTGGAGAGGTGCACAAGGTCACGCTCTCCGTTGACGCCTGCGAGGCAGCTATCAGAGAAGCTAAAAGCTGGGGATCACAGCTTCTGATAGTCCACCACGGAATCTTCTGGAACAAGATGGAGCCTGTTACGGGAATCCTGGCAAATCGTATCAGACTTCTTCTTCTCAACGGGATATCTCTCTATGCAGCCCACCTCCCCCTCGATTGTCATCCGACCCTGGGCAATAACGCACGTATCGCATCTATGCTTGGCCTGGAAAGCTCATCATCGTTCGGTGAATACGCGGGTGTAGAGATCGGGAGGTGCGGAACTCTGGCACGGTCTGTTTCGGCAAAGACCTTTGCGGCGAAGATCAGAAGAATCTTCGGCGGTCCGGTAAACTCGCTCCTTTTCGGAAAAAAACAGATCAGGAAAATAGGGATCGTATCGGGAGGAGGAGCTTCCCTGCTGCAGGCTGCGGCACTGGCTCGCTGCGACGCCCTTCTTACAGGGGAAACATCTCATTCATCGTATCATGTCGCCAGAGAAAACAGGATCAATCTTTTTTTCGCCGGGCACTACGCGACTGAGACCCCCGGGGTGAGAGCATTAGGTTCTTTTCTTGAAGAAAAACTCGGACTCAGGACAAGGTTCACGGATATTCCGACCGGACTCTGAAAACCGATCCGGCTGACTCGACATAGGCATTTCCATTTACGAGATCGAGCGGCCCCCGGCCCTTTCATCGGCCGGGAGCCGTTTTTTATCCTGTATTTTTATTCCCCTGCCTTATTGATCGATCTTGAACGGACCATGCTCGGGCCAGGGCCTCGGGTCATCCTCGATCATTTTCATAAGGACATCGATTGCTTTCATCAATTGAGCGTCATGACCTTCGGACACCTCTACCGGATCCAGGTCGACCTCTATGTCAGGGGTGACGCCTTCGTTTTCAACGATCCATTTTCCCTCACGGTCGTATATGCGGTAATCAGGAATCGTCAGTCCCCCGCCATCGATCAGCCTGTGAAACATCGATACTCCGACCAGTCCGCCCCATGTCCTTGTTCCGATGACCGGCCCCAGTCTCATAATCTGGAACTCCATCGGAACCATATCTCCACCCGAACCTGCCTGCTTGTTCGTCAGGCAGACAAGGTGAGCGTCCTGAGCATAGGCAGGATCTGTCTGATCGTGAGAATACCTCCTCGTCCAGTACGAGTGGGCCTTCTTGGTAAGGCGCTGATAGAAGATCGCAGGGTCGAGTCCGCCGGCGTTAAAACGCCCGTCTACGATGATCCCTTTCTTTCTTGACTGCGAATAGAAATATTTGGGAAATTCCCTGGTCGATCCGGTATAAGTATCGGGAAGGTGGATATATCCTATCAATCCGCCCGATTCCCTATCTGCTGTCTGCCTGTTGCTTTCTACCCAATCGAGATATCGAGCGGTATATTCCCCTCGAAGAGGAACGACCTTGATCTCTCTTGCACCACTGCGGGAAGGCTTGCCGTTGACAAGAAGAGTCACCTGCTTACCTGCCAGACCTTGAAAATGGCTGTAGATGTTGGTGCCGGTCGTCACCTCGCCGCCATCCACCTCTATCAGATACTCGCCATCGGCGACCTGGGAGCCGGGAACCGACAACGGCGGTATTATCTCTCTTGTCCAGTCGGCGACTCGATATACCTTGTCGAAACGGTAATACCGGCTTCCCTTTTCGACTTTCCAGTCGACCCCCAGCATACCGACATTAACTGTCTCAGCGGTCCTTCTGGAATCCCCGCCATATACATATGTGTGTGAAGTATTGAGTTCTCCGATCATCTCACCGATTACGAACCTTACATCCTGCCGGCAGGCCGCCCTGTCCAGAAGAGGGCTGTATTTGGCTTTCATTGCGGGCCAGTCGACACCGTGCATATTCGGTTCATAATAGTAGTCCCGTTCCATCCTCCATGATTCATTGAAGATCTGTTTCCACTCAGCAGCCGGATCAAGCAGCATCCTGACCCCGCTTAGATCGATGCTTTTCCCTTTCGACCCCGAAGAGGATGCATCGATGATCCCCGTCTCGCCGCCCCGGCGGTAAATCACCTTCTCTCCCCCCAGTGAAAGGGAATATTCATCAATATCCGAGATGACATTTTCTTCTTCCCTGGCATCGAAAGAGAACCTGAAGAGGTCTCGACGCCCTATCCCCCGGAATTCAAACCGGTTGAAATCTCCATCATCCTTGTTGAGATAGAACAGCCCATCGCCATTGGCAGATAATTCACGGTAGTTGCCGGGAGGCAGCGGAAGGTGTTCGATCCTCGCGGAAAGCCCCGCAAAATCGATTGTCACGGGATCATTACCCTTTTTCTTTTCTTTGTCTTTTACTGTCTTTTCTGAATCTTCTTTCTCGATCTTGACTTCATCGCTCAGAAGAGCAAGCAGGGGCGGTCCATCCTTCTTAAGACTCAGGCAGTATATCCCGGCTGCATCCTTGAAGACCATCTCCCATTCGAAATCGCAGAATGTCGGTGTGAATCTTCTGTTTGAGACGAAGAAGAGATAGTTGCCGTCTTTGGAGAAGACCGGATGAAAATCGTTGAATATACCGTCGCTCGCACTTTCAGTCTTCCCCGTATCCAGACTGTATATGTAGATCTGCGTCAATCCCTCGTCAATCATCTTTGAATAGGCAATATACCTGCTGTCGGGTGACCAGCTGAAATCATAGATCGGTTTGAGATCGAGCGAGACATCTACATTCTCATACTCGGCCCTGTCTACCTCTGTCACCCTTCTTGATGCTATATCAAGATAATAGCAGCGAAGCGTCTGGTCGGCAAAAGCAAGTTTGGTCCCATCGGGAGACCACCTGAGGGTGTGCCTGTAACCGTCCTTGAACTTTGTCAGGCAAACCGGAGTTCCATTTCCGTTCTGGTCGGTCAGGTAGACCTGGAACTCTCCCTCTCTGTCGGAGAAAAAGGCTACTTTTTTCCCGTCCGGAGACCAGACCGCATCCTTGTCCCTCGCCCCGGAATGATCGGACAGGTTTCTCGTCGGCCCGTGTTCAGCAGGTACGGTAAAGACCTCGCCGCGTGCCACCAGAAGCGCCCTTTTCCCTGCGGGAGAACAGGCGATGGAAGTCACGTCGCCGCTTACATCCTTGATGTAAGGGCGCGCTTCCGGAGCATCGCTCTTTACGGAGATATCCACCCTCCCTGATTTCCCGGTAGTCGTATCGAGCATCCAGATGTCGCCTCCAAGTTCATAGACGATCTTTCCGGTCCCCTCCGACGGGCGCCTTACATCATAATCCTTGTGCCGGGTGATCTGTTCGATCGCTCCGCTCTGCGTGTCGTATGAATAAATATTGAGGAAACGGTCCCTGTCCGAACTGAAATAGATCTTGTCGCCGATCCACATGGGAAGCCTGTCAGTACCCGCAAAATCGGTCAGCCTGCTGTCTTCGTTTTTTTCAAAGTCGAAAAGGAACAGCTCCTGCGCCGTCCCGCCCCGGTATCTCTTCCAGGTCCTCGTCTCCCGGGAGATCCTGTTGTAAGCTATCTTCGATCCATCAGGGGAAAAGGAGCCCTGGACAGCTTCATGCATAATAAGTTCCTCAAGGCCCGTCCCGTCTGGAGATATGAGATAGAGCCTGGAGAATCTGCTGAAGGCGGAACGCTGAGAACTGAAGAGGATCTTCCCCGATACCGGGTGCCACCCTACCACCTCGTCGTCACCGGGATGCCACGTCACTCTCGTGATTCCTCCGCCATCTGCATCCATAACATAAACATCAGAGTTACCGTCATATTGTCCGGTAAAGGCTAACATCTTTCCGTCCGGTGAGAATCTGGGGTAACGTTCCGTCCCATCATCGACGGTGAGCCGGCACGCCGTTCCTCCACTACTACCTGCTATCCATATATCCTCGCCGCAGACAAATACGATCCTGTCCCCGTGAATGTCAGGGAATCTCATCAGCGGCCTTTTATTTTCACCGGCAGACGTTTCGGCAGCGATAAGAATAACAAGCACTGATATCGCCGTAAAAACTACCGCAGAGACAAACCGCCCTGACAGAGTTCTTTTTGCAGTCATCTTGCAGACCCCTTCCTTTAAAGTATTATCATTACCGGAGTGCAGCACCGGTTTTCGAGATGGTTCGACGACACTGATTCGGGGGAAACCCGGCAGGCAGGCCATCTCCTCTGACTGGGTGGATTCTATCAGATACAAAGAGAGGCGGTCAATAAAATGCGGCTTCTCAACTGTGCAGGAAGAACCGTTTCTTCCTGCAGAAAGTGTATCCTTCATACCTGAAAATAATCTGAAAAATCGTAACTTCGGTATTGCATTTGGGAAATATTGTAGTATATTGTCGGCGAAACGGATGGATTCGGGATTGATTTGGTTCAGTTGACCGAGAAAGGTGATGAACGATACCTATCTAGTTGATCTTCTCTATTGGGGACTTGTTGGTATTCCGGAAAAATATCTGTTCGGTACTTTTATTTTTGGTTTGAGGCCTACAGGAGGCTGTAATGAAGATTTACGTTGGTAACATGTCCTTTGACACAGGGGAAAGCGATCTCAGGAAAGCTTTCGAGGAACACGGATCAGTTGATTCCGCAACCATCATCACGGATCGGGACACCGGCCGTTCAAAGGGATTCGGTTTCGTCGAAATGACGGATGACACCGAAGCCCAGGCGGCTATCGACGGCCTGAACGACAAAGAGTTCATGGGCCGCACGCTCAAGGTTAACAAGGCGCGTCCGCGCAATGATAACCGCGGCGGCGGCGGCGGTCGAGGCGGCTACGGTCGCGGCGGCGGCTACTAGAGTCCAGACTCGAGTAATACCGGACGTTGCAGATAGGGCGACTGGCCGGTCAAAATAAAAAAGGAAGCCGGATATCCGGCTTCCTTTTGCTTTTTTAACAGGATATTTCTTCTAGCGCCCGAGATCAATGCCCTCCGGCAAGAGTGATCACCAGCGCCTCGTACCCGAATCCTGTAATCGTGTACCCCACCCTTATTCCGCTGACCGTATGCGGAAGATATCCGATCTGCCCTGATGTTGAAGCAGTGCCATCAATCGGCTCCGTAGCGGTCCTTGTGAAAGGATTGCTCATCAGTTGTCCGTTCGGAAGCATATCTACCAGGGTATCCCCTCCTGGAGTTGTATCTGTATCCACATCATTCGGATACAACCCCCCTGACAGTACGCTGAAATCTTCCGAGGCCAGCTGGACTGTATGGCAGCTTGATTTTACTGTAGCTTCTTTCGCCCTGTTCTGCATGTTGATCAGATTCGGTATGGCAACAGCACTGAGTATGCCGATTATGACGATGACTATCATAAGTTCTATAAGTGTAAATCCTTTAGCGTTCATTTAAGAACCTTCCCTGATCAGCAGTCCCCACAACAGGTTATCTCCCGTGCCACCTTCTCGCACAGATATGGCAGACCTGTTCTCCTGCAGAGACCGAAATATCGCAATATCCATTCCAAAAACACAGATTATGTCCTTAAAACTTTACAGTCGGGCTATCTTTCAGTTATTGAGGCATTCGGCGGTAAGATCGCTGTACAGTGGACGTTTTGATATCGATATGGATATCAATCCAGACTGTCGTTCCATTTCCACTCGTGCGGCCATTTGGGAGTATTGTTCCTTACCACGGTATGGCAGGTGTGGCACGCGATCGCACGTTCGGGGTCTGCCCCTCCGTGTTTCTCCTCGAATTCTGCCATATCTCCAGGTTCTCCTCTTGAGTCCTCGTGGCATACGCCGCAGCTTCCTATAGTCTTGACGAGCCCGGTATATCCCTGGTACTGGAGAGGCTGAAAGTTATCTGCGACGAGCTCTGAAGCGTACATCGCGTGCGGTGAGTTATGACACGCCGCGCAATAGACCGATCCATGCCCCGAGGCGTTGCGGAAGAGTATCCCCTCCGCCTCCATCCCCGGCACACCTGTATGGCACGCCCCGCACGCCGGTTCTTCTGCCCAGGGGGTCCTTCCTGCATCGATCGACGCTGCAACCTGGGCAAGTGTGCCATGGCATGTCTCGCAGTTCCCGTCCGGAGCAGTGTGGTTTGTGCTCCGCATACACCTGGTGATCTCCCCCGGGTGGCATTGGTAGCAGGATGCACCACGCGTTGAATGTGCTCCGTGGATAGCCTCGGAAAGGTATATCCCGGCCGAACCCGGCCCCTGAGTACCCAGGGCGGGGCTCCCATGACATGACGCGCACAGAAAAGGGATCGAATCAGATAGATCGGTCGCATGCAGGCGATCGTGGTCAGCTATTACATCGTCCCAGGCCCCAGTCCCGTGGCAGAGCTTACAGTTCATCTCGTCAGAGACCGGGACAGTCGCTCTTGTTGAAGCGACGACTGATCCCTGTGCGTCTTTTACCGTTATTACCGCCACCTGATACGGGTCCCAGGTACCTGAATCGTAGACCGGAGTAAGAGGGATCCCTTCAGCTACGAAATGGCCATCGGCAGCCTCCATCTCACCGGAAAGTCCCTTTCCGGCCATACCGATGTCGACCGGGGGCGCCACAAAACCCGGGAAGGAGCGGAAGATCTCACTGGCATTGTCCCAGAACTGGCCGTATTTCCTCTTTCCGTACGAGAATGTGTTGACAGAGATGGAGTATTCTACCGTCAGCCCGGCAGTGACTACCTGCGGAGGGTCTCCCCTTCTGATGACCTGTGCCCATAATGTATTGTAGGGAGGCAGGACCACCGCTTTGTCGTATGAGTCGTTCAGGCAGTGCATGCCGAGGTCGTTCCAGGCGAATACGACATATTCGCCTGTCACAAAACCGCCGCCTCCCGGCGCGACCGAATTGTCGCTGCATCCAAAAAAGGCTATCGCTGAAAAAACAAGGATAATCATAATACGGTTCATCAGACACTCCCATTCTGTAAATGGCGCGGTACCGCTCTAATCCCTGATTGACACGCTTGAAGCTTCAGGCTATCAGATCGGCCGGTGTGCCGTCAAGCAGATAAGAACGGTTTTTAATTGATCAGTATCCATAGCTTACTTTCCAGCCTGCGTATAATCTCTTATCTCCCTTCTGGAGTAAAAAATATATTGCATTTATCGCTGAATATAATAGAGTGGTCTGGAAAGCGGTTTAGAGTACGCCTCACTTCTGTGCTGTCCTTCCAACGATAAAACCTGAGATAGTTGGGAAAGACCCAGCGGCGGTTTCTGTTATTGATAACGATTTTGGAAAGGAGGCTTATTTATGAAGAAAAGCTACGTTCTGAGGCTGGCCGTTCTCGCTCTTGCTGCCCTCTTTATCCTCGTTTCAGGAAGTGACCTGAATGCCCAGCAGAAGAAGGGAAAAGGCGGCAATAAATCCGGAAACGAGAAAAAGACGGAGGAAAAACTCAGCGCAGGGAAGGAAACAAAAAAAGAGAGTGGAGACCAGCTGAAGGCAGAAGAGAAAAAGGGCGGCTATAAGCCGAAGCAACTGAAAGAAAATGCAAAGATGGAATGGGAGGGCGGCACTCCTCCTGGATGGTCAAGCGGCAATAAGACCGGCTGGGATGGAACAGGCACGCCTCCGGGCGAGATGAAGAAGGACGGTAAGCAGAACAAGGGACTGAACAGAAAATATCCCCCTGGATCGGAAGGCTGGAACGAGAAGAAAAAAGAAAAATGGGGTAAAGACCTCGATGCTGCAAGGGAGCGTATCCGCACAAGAGCCGGCGAGAGGAAAGGATATACCAAAGAATACCAGGAGAGCGCCGTCAGGTCGATAGAAGGGGCCGCCGGTGAGGGTGTTCCCGTTGAACGGGCAGAGACTGTTGTAAACAAGGCCATGGAAAGCGGCATGAGCGGCGGTGATATCGAAAAAGTCACCCGGGCGGTCTCCTACGGTGCGGACAAGAACGTCGATTACGATAAACTTGATTCCTTCATGACCAAAAAGATCGATTCGGGAGAAAGAGGTGACGATCTCGCCCTTTCCATCTACAAGGAAGTCGACAGCGGAAGCATGGCAAAGGCTCAGGAAAAGACCGTGGAAAAGAAGGAACCATGGTATAAGAGGGTCTTTAAAAAGAAGTAAAAGATCTGTGGTAAGGATCGAAAGACGAGGATTAAGGCTTGTGGTAAGGCCTTAAAAAGGAGGTTGAAAGTGAGAAGATCAGTGTTTTTTCTTCTTCTAGGTATTGTGACGGTCGTGGCCCTTTCACCTGTAGAAGCTGTGAGCAGCTGCGAAAGAAAGTGGAAAGACCGCCCTGAACTGAATATCTCGCCATGCAGCGTCCTCGCACCGTGGTGGTTTAAATGCCGCGTCTGCGACGATATCGACATGGACGGGATAAACGACTGCGACGACAAGTGCCTCGGCACTCCGATGAATGCGGCGGTAGACGAATTCGGCTGCCCTACGGATTCGGACAACGATGGAGTATTCGACGGGATCGACCAGTGCCCCGAGACACCTGAAGGGGCTAAAGTAGACGCCAAGGGGTGCCCGTCCGATACCGACGGCGACGGTGTCCTGAACGGAATCGATAAATGCGCGAAGACGCCGAAAGGCGCAAAGGTCGACAAGAAAGGGTGCCCGATCGATTCTGATGGCGACGGAGTCTTTGACGGAATCGATAAATGCCCCGACACACCGTCTGATCTCGCCGTTGACGAGATGGGCTGTCCCGTACCGATAAGCGAGTTTGAGACACAGTTCATAAATACCGGCGTGATCTCTACTTCAAAGATCAACTTCGAATCTAACAAGAACGAGCTTCTGTCCGAATCGTACAAAGTGATCGACGAAATCGGTGCGGTACTCGTCAACTGGCCTGACGCTCTGATCGAGATCAGAGGACATACAGACTCGCAGGGTTCGGCTGATTATAATCAGAAACTTTCCGAGACACGTGCCGCCGCGGTAAGGGCGCACCTCGTGTCGACCTATCCGCAGATGGACACGGCAAATCTGACGGTCAAGGGATTTGGCGAGACCAAGCCGATAGCTGCCAACGACACTAAAGAGGGCCGGGCTCAAAACAGGCGCGTCGAATTCTGCGTACTCAACAAGGAAGAACTCAAAAAAGAGATCGAGCAGAAGGGGTACAAGAAGCGCTAGGCTTAAGTGTGAAGAATACTATCGATCTAAAGAGAGAGCAGGGTCCCCCCCTGCTCTCTTGTTTTCCTCTGTCTGCAAAGGAAGATGAAGGATTTTTGAAGTCCCCTCAGCTGAGACCGGACTTCACCTTATCTCGAGCATCTCCAATATATCCTTTCCGACATCGATACCAACGGGAAAATCGTAATTCGACAGTACGATCACTGAATATGACCTTTCGAAATCCATGGCGACGAAGGAAGATATTCCAGGTGCTCCACCGGCGAATCGGTACGGCCGGTTCGGCGGGCTGAAGGAATCGCCGGGAGTGCCTTCGAATCTATTCAGGAAATATCCCGTGTATCCGGGGCTCAACAGCTTGAAATTCCTCAGAGCCTTGTCAAACTTCAGGAGATCTTCCACAGTCGAATACCCACCCCCCGTCGGTGTGCCCCTGGGAGGCAAAGAATACATATTGTTCCATCTATACCCCGTTTCCTCACGATCTGCCCTATTCATATTGGTATATCCCATGGCAAGATTTTGGACCGGTCCGTCCTTATCGAAAGAGTCGGAGTTCTCCATCCCGGCGGGTTCGTAAATATTCTTCCTGATATAATCGTAATAATCCATTCCGCTTACAGCCTCGATTATAGCTCCGGCTACGATGAACCCGGTATTGCTGTGCTGAAAGTTGGTCCCGGGCTCGAAATCAAGGGGGATATCCTTGATAAATTGCATGTATTCAGAGACGCTCCGCAGCTGCGTAATGCGGTTAATGAAATTATCGTTCGACCAATAGTCGCCCCAGCCGGAACGCATGTTCAACAGGTGCCTTATCGTCACTCCTTTAGCGATCTTTTCGGGAAAGATATCGAGATACTTTCCGATCGGATCATCCAGGGAAAGTTTTCCCTTTTCCATCAATTGTACGATTGCGATAGAGGTAAAAACCTTGTTGCACGATCCAAGATTTATCTTGGTATCCAGCTTGTTAGGAACCTTGAATCTCTTGGAGGCGTATCCGTACGCCTGCTGAAAAAGAGGATTACCGTCCCTGGCTATCAAAACCGTGCCTGAAAACTCATTCTTCCTTTCCATTTCACGCAGATATAGCTCCAACTCTTCCAGATTGGAAAACCCGGAAGAGCGTTCCTGCTTTTCCCCGGCTTTATTTCCGCTTTCTTCCGGCGGATCTCTCTCACTTTCAGTCTCTTTATAGTCATCAGGCCTGGAACCCGGCATCAAACCCATCGAAACGATGCGATAAGGCTCCTCAGGCTCGACCTCTATGATCAGATTCAGCCATGCGTCTCTATTTCCATCCTTGAGCACTACACTTATTTTATCGGGGCCGGATTCCGATATGTCCGCGACCTTCAACCGGCCGAACATAGCCTGAGTAGACCGGATCATCGACTTATGAGAGGCTATGGGAAACGCGTCCCTGAAACCCGGCGAATACTGATTTTTGATATAATCATCGAGATCGAGTGATGACTCGCCGTTTAATAAAGCTATCATCTCTCCCGCACGCCTGCCCGGCTGAGTTTCAGGCAATTCCCCGGCGGATGCCTGCACAGCTGACAAAACCGACAATACTACGACCGCCAGTTTCACCAATGCTCTCATATTTCCTCTCCTCCTGTTCGATTGTGCCGTTCGTCCCTTAAAACCATAAGTACTTCTACACGTTCGGGGGATCTTTGTTTCATGTTATTCCTCTGCCTCAAAAAGATACGGAGTCAGGATGAATAAACCACAGAGGAAATGATAAATTCAGTTGTCCTTCGCATCTATTGACTGTAGGATGGCTGATGTTGAAATAAATCAGCATTCGGTTTCACTCTCTTAACCCAGGGGGGTTGTGTATGTTCGCGAGAACTTTCCAGTTGCTTGCGCTGCTTTTCCTTGTTGTCGCCATGGTGGGGTGCGAAGGGGCAGAGGGCCCCGCGGGAGCTGTCGGCCCTGAAGGTCCTCCGGGGCCTAGCGTGGTTCTTTGTATGGGAGAGATCAACTGCGAATCAACTCCTACAGTTGTCTCATCCTGGCCTTCTGATGTCACAATTGCAATATCGGGAAGCGGAATCTATGACATAACGTTGACCGGGACCTTCCCCGAGACGGAAGGCATATTGTTGACCTCGAATGTGGACAGCAACGCAGCGAGGAGTATAGCCAGTTACATCACAAGCTGGTCGACGACGACTATCGTATTCCGGATCGGTATCTGGAATATCCTGAGCGATGTATTCGTTGACGGAGAATTTTCGTTTATCATTCTGGGAGAACCGCTGTAGGGCAGGTAAGGTAGTTTTGACTTGAGACTAAGGGCTTTTATGACCGATTAGAATGTTGCTGTCCGATCCGGTTGACTCTATAAGTTTCGGGATTCAACCGGATCGGGCCGCTTCGCAGTGACATTTCCAGCAAATTCCCGCAGATCCTTCTGATAATCATCATCCATCAGTTTAAAGATTGAAAAATCATCGCGGCAGTAGTACAATCGCCCGGTAGACCACCGATGCGGGGACAAAACAGGGATGAAAACAGAAGTAGAAGCTTCAGCTATTAAAAGAGCCGCAAGGTATCTGTGGTGTGACGGCACCAAGAGCGCGTTCTGCGCTGTCGTGATCTTCGCCTATGCCGCGTGCCTCGTCATAGCCGGTTTCGTTCTGCCGCATTTTGATTCGATACAGTATGACCTCTTCGGATTCAGTCAGCTGAGCTCTCTCGAAGCGGGGCATGCGGTCATCATCCTGTGTTTCCTCGTCGTTTTTCTTCTGATATACGGTCGGTTCAGCCTCCGGATACACGCGCTGGCTGAAAAGATCGAGAAAGCGCTTTTCTCAAAGACAATACATATAATCATCCTCGGAATATTGTGCGTGATCCTTTTCCTTTTGCTCAGAAACAATTTCATCAACTACGACGGACGGGCCTTTGCTGAAAAATTCCACAGGGATGTGGCGGCGACAGGAGCCCATGTCACGCACGATGAGATGTGGGAACTTTACGTGCATTCGCGTTTCTGGTATTACACGAACCGTTTCTGGGGGTGGAGCGTAACCTTTTCATACCAGGTAATGTCATCGATCGCGGGCGGCGCATTCATCTTCTTTCTTCTTCGATTCTGCAAAAAACTCCTGCCTTCAAACCCCCTGGGGCTGTTTCTCATTATCATCAGCGGCGGTTATATGCAGATCTTTTTCGGCGATGTGGAAAATTATACCTTAACAGCTATCTTCATCCTTCTGTATTTTTGTTTTTCACTCGCTTATATCAGGGACAGGCGGCATATAGCACTTCCATCATCGATACTGGCGGTCGCCATGACATTCCATCTCCTTGCCGGATTTTTACTACCCTCGCTTGCGTTTCTCTACTGGCTCGAGTTAAAAAAGCGGCACTACAGGGAGATCTGGTCGGGAATTGCGAGCTTTGTTCTTATCATCGGCCTTACCCTGCTGTTCTTCCACTTAAAACACCTTCCGATAAGCGATCTTTTCTGGCGGAGCCATGCCTTCGGCCACGGGGGCCATATACTCCGGATGCTTGCCAGGCCGTCAGTCAGCTATTATCTGAAGATATTCAATCTGCTGTTTCTTTTGGTCCCGGCCCTGATACTTGTCGTCCCCCTGCTTCTCTTCGGTCTGATAGAGTGGGACGATTTCAATATTTACATGGCGGTCGCGTGCGTGTTCATGATGGGATATATATTTATCTGGGAAGCAAGGCTGGGCGTCTACAATGACTGGAATATGTTCGCAAATGTTTCGATCCCATTTTCGATATTTACCGGATACAATCTCCTCAAGGGCGGAAAGATGAAAGTAAAAACGAAGATTCTCGTATCACTCGTCCTGCTGTTTATCATCCACTCGTACACATGGATCGTCTCAAACCATTTCACAGGATCCTGAAATACCGCTGATCCCGGCAGATGCTTTCCTTCAATTGATCCCGCGTGCCCCGCAAGACCTGCTCTTTCAGGGATTTCTCACTTCCCATCATCCTTTGTTCCGACTACGAGCCTCTTCATACCCGACCTTTTTGCGGCATCCATGACCCGGATCACAGTACCATGCTGAACCGTCTTATCAGCGTTGAGCACGAGAGTGCCATCTTTTGAATCTGAGGCAGCTTTTCGCATAACCGAATCGAGGCTGTCTGCGGGTACGATGCGTCCGCCGAAGATCATATCGTTATCGGAATTTATGAACAAGACCATTTTTTGAGTAACAGTCGTCTCTGCGTTTTGGGCTGAGGGAAGATCGAGCTTCATCCCCGGCTGTTCAATGAAGGTCGATGTCACCATGAAAAAGATCAGCAGAAGGAACATCACATCGATGAGTGATGTCACACTTATGATCACGCGCCTTTTGAGTTTCTCGCTGAACTGCATCAGCCCGCCTCCTTCCCTCCGCCGGCAGAAAGTGATCCGGCATCTCCCGCCTTTGTTAATCTGATATTGCGCAGCAGCCCGGACGAGTACTTCTCGATATCGAGGACCAGGCTCTCCGCCTTGTTAGCGAGAAAATTGTACGCGACAAGAGCCGGGATACCGACGGCGAGCCCGGTCACGGTTGTGATAAGCGCCTCGGAGATCCCCCCCGAGAGAACGCTGGCCTGCCCTATCCCCTGTTCGGAGATCACGTTGAAGACCTTTATCATCCCCAGTACCGTACCCATAAGCCCGAGCAGCGGAGCCACGGCAGCTATCGTCTCAAGAGCTACGATTCCGCGTTCCAGGGTCCTTATCTCCTGCCTCCCCTGGTCGAGGATCGCATCCTTGAGTTCGTCGATTACAAGGTCCCTGTTCTTCAGAGCTACCAGGACTATGTTGGCAAAGGGGCCGGGGTTGGCTTCACATATCCTCTCTGCGACCTTGATATCCTCTACGCTCTCGATCTTTTCGATCGCCGTGACGATCTCCGCCACAAGCACATTTTTCTTCCTCAGACAGAATGCCCTCTCTATCACGATCGCCAGGGCAATTACCGATCCGAGAAGAAGGGGATACATTATAATCCCGCCGTTCTGCAATTCGTTGATAAATTCCATGCTACCTCCTGTAAACGTAGAATATGAATGTCCAGGTCAATTCCAGGTAATCCATCGGAAAGTCGGAAGGAAGGGGACGGAAGGGAGAAGACCCCTCCACCGCATCGACACTCGTCTCCATCAGCGTTCTGTCACCTGTATACTCGATCACGTTTAGGTCTGCCACCCTTCCGTCCGGCATGACCCTGAAGGTGAGTACCGTCTTTCCCTCTATCAGGCCCAGTGGTGAAAAAGCGCCTGGCGGATGGGTGTTCGACCTGAGTTTCCTTTTCATCTCCAGGATATACGATGCGAAGTTCCAGTCGTATGTGTTCATGGTGATTCCGCCCAGCGCACCGGCCGCCTCTTTGCGCTGATCGAAATCAGCATCGTCACTGAAAGAAGGGCCCTGAGAACTCCGCCGGCCGCTGCTTTTCTGAGGGGATGACAGACTTCTTTTTCTGAATATCTCGTCAAGGTCCTGATGCACCCTTATCACCATATCGGTCGGTCTTTCCATCTCCGTGTCATCGTCTTCTTTTCCCTCATCCCGATCTGCCCGCTGCGGCTGTCCGGGACCATCGCGAAGATCCGCAGGTGACGATGGAGAGATATCCCCCCTGAACACTTTGTGGCCGCTTGATCCCTCAATGTATGCTTCTCCCTCGGGAATATCCTCCGGACGCTTTTCGTTCCTTGCGACAGCGTCCTTATCGGAAAACTGATCCGCCTCATCGGGCCTTTGCCTGATGGCGTCGTCAGGCGTCTCGATCAGCTGCAAGACGATCGGCCGGGGGGCGGCGATCGGCGGATCGACATTGTCCGGGGAAAGGCTGATCAGGGCAAGCGGTCTGTACAGGATCAGCAGCAAAAGATGTACTGCTACCGAAATGGCAAAGGATATCAATTGTAACCTTTTACCTCGCAAGACGATATCCTTCAAGTGAAATCATGCTGAACCTGTCCTCAGTATATAATACAGTCGGCCTATTGAACACACAAGTTACAGTGAAGTTTCATCTTTGACTGCCCGGCGCCCATATCCAGCCCCGGATGAGCTTCTGCTCTTGAAGAAGCCGCGCTGCTCCCACGACATCGACCGCACTGAAAAACCCCTGGGAACAGAATTTCTGTCCTGTGATAATTTCGTGATATTTTAGCCTTATAATAAGCATTAAATAATGTTTTTCTGAAATCCCGGATTACATCTGGAGGGTGACTTGTGCAACGAAATATCGAGGGATTTTTTCTTTTATTCGCCGCATTCACATTGATATCACTTACCGCTCCCGCGATCCAGGCCCAGACAGATCAGGCTGAGGAGAAAGGGCTCCCCATCCATCTTACAGATGAGGAACTTACGAGGATCGACGAGATCGGGCTTGAGCAGATACTGACTCCTCCGCCAGCAGTTCCTGTAAGGCAGTGCGCCGAGTGGGAACCTGTCACAGGGGTAATCGTCAGATATGACATGGGATTCGGCCTCCCCTACGAGATCCTGGCCGAATACTCGGAAGACCTTATAGTCTATGTCGTCCTTATTGAAGATCAGGAAAGCAACGCATACAACGCAATGTCAAACGGCGGCGTCAACATGGCGAATGTCGAATTCATATTCGCTGCGACCAATTCGATCTGGACCCGCGACTACGGGCCGCAGTTCATATTCGCCGACGGGGTCTGGGGTATCGTTGATCACATATACAACCGTCCGCGCCCGGATGACGATCTTGTAAACTGGGTCCTCGGGACTGAATGGAGCGCCGATGTATACGGAACGGATCTTCTTCATACAGGCGGAAACTACATGGCGGACGGACACGGAAAGGGGTTTTCGACCGAACTTGTCTGGGATGAGAATCTGACCCTCACGCATGAACAGATCGAGCAGTATATGGAGGATTATCTTGGCATTACCGAGTATGTAGTCGTCCCTGACATAGCACCAGACGGGATCCACCACATCGATTGCTGGGCGAAACTCCTGAATGAAGAGACAATAATGGTCAAGGAAGTAGCTTCAGACCATCCGCATTATGACGCACTGGAGGCAAATGTCGACTACCTGGAGACGCTGACGAACTGCTATGGCAGACCGTACAATGTTGTCCGGGTATTCTGCGGACAGTTGAGGAAAGACGATGTTGCCGCGTACACGAATTCGATCATCCTGAACGACAAGGTATTCGTCCCGACCTTCGACATCAGCACCGACGAAGCTGCTCTCGACGCATACAGAGCTGCCATGCCCGGGTACGAGGTCCTCGGATATGAAGGATCATGGCTCGATGACGACGCCATACACTGCCGGGCTATGGGGGTCCATGACAGGCATATGCTCATAGTCGATACTGATCCTCTGCAGGATCTCGAATCCAACCGGAACGGCTACCGTGTGACGGCGCTTATCGACGACAGGAGTGAGGCTGGGCTCGTAGGCGATTCACTGCTGGTCTTCTGGAGGCTCAGCGGCGAGGAAGATTTCAACGCAGTAGCTTTGCAGGCCATTTTGAGCACTGATTCGTTCGAGGCCTATATCCCGATGCAGCCGGAAGATTCGAATGTCGAGTATTACGTACTCGCAAAAGACATGAGCGGACGGAGGCGCACAAGGCCTGTATCTTCTCCGAACGCATTTTACAGTTTCTATACCGGGGAGGATAATGTCACCGGCGCCGAGACTCCCTCGGGTACTTTCGCTCTCGAGCAAAACTATCCAAACCCGTTCAACCCGTCCACGATAATCCGGTTCTCTCTTCCCGCAACGGACCAGACGACCCTGGCCGTATTTGACGTGAACGGCCGTGAAGTAGCCCGGCTGGTTGACGGCGTCCGTGAGAAAGGCAGCCATACTGTGGAATGGATCGGAATCAGCAGTAATGGAAGACGCGTGGAATCGGGAATCTATTTCTATTCGCTGAGATCCGGAAGTTTGCACGAAACGCGTAAAATGATATTAATCAGATAATGTCAACCATTATCTAATTCAGATTACCATGTAATCTGTTGAATAGATTGTAAATTATAAAGTAATGGGTGTGATACTCGAGAGTAATCGTGATGATTCCGTGATTATTTGGTGGTATTATTAGCCCAAATTGTTTCTTTTCGCGTTCTTTTTACTTTTTCGACGGAGGTAAGCCAGTGTCGTTTCGTGCAGATAGGTTTAACCTATCTTATCTCGCTGTTGTGCTTCTTTTGAGCACATTCTTTCTCGCCACACTGCCTGCAGAATCCTACTCTCAGGATGGGATCCTTGAAGGCAACAACCTGCCACATCACATGACAGAGGAGGAACTCCTTAGAATCAATGAGATCGGATTGATCGAAACCGCGACCCCTGCACCTTCGGCCCTGGTAAGGCAGCCTGCGCAGTGGGAACCCTCTACCGGCGTACTGATCAGGTTCGACGGATATGATTTCGGAATACCTGCAAGCATGATACTGGATATGTCCGGTGACGTCATCATATATACACTGTGCACGGCCATCGAACAGCCAGACGCCTATGACTACATGTTCGCAGCGGGCATCAACATGGATAACGTCCAGTTCATACTATGCACGACCAATTCGGTCTGGACCAGGGATTACGGCCCGATATCGATTTTTTCGGACGGCTCGTATGGACTGGTAGATCACGTTTATAACAGACCCAGGCCCGAAGATGATGCTGCAAGCTATACCGTGGGTACAGAACTGGGAGTACCTGTTTATGGTACCGACCTGATAGCATCCGGAGGAAACTTCATGTCCGACGGCCACGGGATAGCCTTTTCGACCGATCTGATCCTCACCGAAAATCCGACGCTGACCTATGAGGACGTCTGCCAGGTGATGGAGGATTATCTTGGAATTACGCAGTACAATGTGCTCCCCGACATATCGCTGGAAGGTATCCACCACATCGATTGCTGGGCCAAGCTTCTGAACGAAGAAACGATTCTTGTAAAGGAAGTATTGCCTGACCATGAAGACTATGCATCGCTCGAGGCTAATGTAGCTACTCTCGAAACCCTCACGAACTGTTACGGCAGGCCGTACAACATCGTCAGGGTCTTCTGCGGACAGATAATTAAAAACTCGGTTGCCGGCTACACCAACTCCCTTATCCTCAATGACAAGGTCTACGTTCCCATGTACGAAAAGGACGAAGACGAAGACGCAGCGGCGCTCGCCTCCTATGCAGCGGCTATGCCGGGATACGAAGTCCTTGGATTTCCGGGAGCCTTCCTGACCGATGACGCGATCCATTGCCGTGTGCTGGAGATCCATGACGCCGGTATGCTCGTTATCGATGCAGATCCTGTACAGGATCTTGAGGACAACAGCGGCGACTACGCTGTCACCATTCTTGTAGACGATAGAAGCGAGACAGGGCTTGTGACCGGTTCGCCTGTCCTCTACTGGAGACTGGCAGGAGAGACTCCATTCAACCCTGTAGCGATGGTAGCCGGCGCCCAGCCTGACACATATACCGGCGACATTCCGAAACAGGCGGATGAAGTCGATGTAGAGTACTATGTTCACGCCGAGGACAACAGCGGAAGAACAGTTACAAGGCCTATTGGCGCTCCGGAAGTGGTCTATTCTTTCAATACGGGAGTATCCTCTACGACCACCGGATCCGAGACGCCTGCCATGGCTTTCTCTCTGAAGCAGAATTATCCCAACCCGTTCAATCCATCGACGACGATCACTTTCTATCTTCCCTCGGACGGCCATGTGACCCTGAGGGTCTTCGACGCATCAGGCAGGGAAGTAGCACGTCTGTTGGACGCTGTCACATCGATGGGCGACCACGTATTCGAATGGAACGGAAAAGACTCAAACGGCGGCTCTTTGAACTCGGGGGTATATTTCTACGAGTTGAAGACCGAGTCGGGAATAGAATCGAAAAAGATGATTCTACTTCGGTGACCGTTCAGACCCATTATCGCATATTTGCTTGTGCGAGGCGGAAATCGATCCGCCTCGCATTATTTTTATCCAACCTGTCATAAAATATGCTAGAAGCACTGGTACGGCGGATTCCGCTTGAAATCTGCCGATAGCTGTTAAACGGCGGGAAAAGATGAAAAAGAATGACAAGATCCTCGTTATCTCCGGTGACAGGGAAAAACTCGATGAATTTATGGAACCTCTCAGGCGGGCAGGTTTCGACCCCGTGGGTATATCAGAACCGGATCCGGCCAGGGAAGCGTATAACAGGACCCGATATGCAATGGTCCTGGTCCGTTGGAGCAGTTCCAATATACGGTTCTGTAAATGGATCAGGTCTATCGATCATAACACCCCGATAATACTGGTCTGCGACAGGAAAAACGATTGCAATCTCGCAGAAGCCCTCGAAATAGGGTGCGACGACTATATCGCGGCGCCTTTCAAGACCTCTGAACTGATAATCCGTATCCGTATGGTCATAAGAAGGTTAAAACGGGCCGAACGCAACGCCATGAACAGAACAAGGGACCTCGTCATCGAATCGGACAATCTCATTATCGACACGCTCAAAAGGCAGGTCACTGTCGACGGACGCACTGTCGAACTTACCGTCACCGAGTTCAACATACTCAGCACCCTCGCATCACATACCGGAAGAGCATACACAAGAAGAGATATCCTGAACCTCTTGTGGGATGATGATGCCGAGGTCTACGAGCACACGATCAATTCACACATAAACAGGCTCAGATCGAAGATCGAGAAAGATCCGGGGTCTCCGGAGCACATCCTCACCGTTTGGGGCGTCGGATACCGCTTCGCAGGCGGCCAGGCATGAAAGACCGGCCTGACAGATATCCTGTACGGTGATCTGATTCAGGATCCGATCATTCTTCACTGCCTTTGAGGATTATCGAGTTCAGATTGTGCGTCGACCCGTCGTATAGATTAGCGCAAGCCAAAAACGGATCTCCATCTATCTGAAAAAAAGCCCAGTCTACAGCCCCACTCGTTAAAACAGCCTGATGCTCGGAGAAGTATGCCCCATCCCATAGATAGATCTTCGAATCAGTGATGCGGGAAATCTCACTGGAGTAATTTGCCACAACCAGAAATGAGAAGGTATCGACGGAAAAGAATTCCAGATCAGCTGCCCCTTCGGTCGGGATCGACTGGAATTCTACAAACAAAGCGCCATTCCACCTGTATATCCTGGAATCGATCTCCTGCGAGTCATCATCACTGTAATTGGCTACTGCAAGATAGATATCTGTACCTATTTCGAATGCCTCCCAGTCTTTAGCACTGTTTGTCGGAATCGACTGGAATTCTTCGAACAGGGCGCCGTTCCACTTATATATCTCCGAATCGATATTGCCGCTAACCCCATCCGATCCATTCGCAACGGCGAGGTAGAAATCAGTCCCTATCGAAAAACACTCCCAGTCAGATGCGTAGTGTGTCGGAATAGACTGGAATTCCACAAAAGAAGAGCCATTCCACTTGTATATCTTTGAATCGATATTGTAAGTTTCGTCATTTTCACTGTTTGCAACCGCTAAGTAAGAATCCGTCCCGATTGAAAAGTATTCCCAGTCGTACGCACCGCTCGTCGGGATAGACTGGAATTCCACAAATGAGGAGCCGTTCCATCTGTATATCTTCGAATCGATATTACGGGTACTTCCATTGTACAGGTTAGCCACAACCAGATAAAGGTCCGATCCGATCGAGAAAAATTTCATGTCGGACGCCTTGTTTGTAAGGATCGACTGAAAATCAACGAAGTATGAACCATCCCAAATGTATATCTTCGATTCAATATTCACTGACGATTCCTTTACAGCATTTGCAACGGCCAGATATGATTCACCACCGAGAGCAAAGAACTCGAAATCTGCTCCTCCCTCTGTGTTTATATACTGGTACTGGTCAAAAGTGTAGCTTGTCTCATCATCAGGGCTGGCAGGATTGTCAGATTTACCGCACGAACAGAATAAAAGAACGACCGACAACAGAAAGACTATGATTTTTTTCATGATTTTTTACTCTCCTTTCGCCAGGCTGCGATTGTAACAGATTTCCAGTCATATGAAAACAGAATGTTGGGCGGTTTCAGGCTGATGGAATCGACCAGGGGGACAGTGGCTTATTATTCATGACCCTTCGGCCCTGACCTCTCGATGAACCCGTTTACTGGGTCGTATCCTTGAGAATAATCCTTGACCCGGGCCTTCCTGCCGCGGTATGATAATCGCGCATCTTAAGGGGTATTTATAATAAATCAAAAAGCGGATTATACTCGTCGGCAGACCGCCTTCGAGCTTTTTCGCCTGCGCTGACAAGGGTTCACTGCCTGGGAGGGTCAGTAATATGCACAGGGGATCCACGCGTGGTATTCTCACCGTCATCACGGTTATTTTCCTGGTGATGGCTATCCATGGCTGCAGCAGCGACAATAGTTCCAGTCCCAAAGTAGAATACAGCTGGAAACAGGAAGTCACAAATGTGACCGACATCCTGTACGGAGTGAGCGGCACTTCAAGCGACAATGTCTATTTCGGCGGAGAGAACGGACGTCTGCTGCATTGGGATGGAACGTCGATCACTCCGATGGAAAGGGTATGCACTTCGAGAATAAACGATATCTTTGCTCTCAACGAGAACAGCATCTGGATCTGCACATACAATGATTCGATCTTCCACTACAATGGGATGACCTGGGAAAAATACAGGGGAAACACCGGCAAAGATCTCTGGACTGTCTTTGCATTCTCAGACACAGATGTCTGGGTTGCCGGCAGCGAGGGCGTAGTCTCCCATTTCAACGGGATATGGTCGCCGGGAATAGTCGGCACGACCGGTGATTACTGGCAGGGAATGTGGGGAAGCGCTTCGAATAACATAATACTCGTCGGATACGATGAGCGTATCTATAAATATACAGGTACATGGAATCTGATACTTCCGACCGGCCTGGACAACACATGCACCGATGTATGGGGAACTTCGGCTGACAACATATACATCTCGGCATTCTCCAAGATATTCCATTACTCCGGCGGAGTCAGTCTGGATCCCTCTTACTGGGACCTTTCTCCGACGCGCTACTACGGCATATGGGGCAGTTCAGCAAGTGACATCTTCGCTGTCGGAAACGACGGGAAGATCGTGCACTGGAACGGATCCAGCTGGCAGTATATGACGAGCAATACGATTTTGCATTTCAGAAGTGTCTGGGGATCCGGATCGAAGGACGTCTTCGCTATCGGCGGCAGCGGATTGATAATGCATTACTGTGCGGACTGATACCTGACGCAGAATCCGGCTGGTCACAATTTCGGCCTGCAGGGGGAAGAAACGCCTTTTCTCATATGTCAGAGCATCACGGGACTTTCTGAAACAGTCCTGTATGAGCTCTTTGGGCAGGCTTTGAGCGCTGAAAATGGTGGGAACTACAGGATTTGAACCTGTGACTTCTACCGTGTGAAGGTAGCACTCTAACCACTGAGTTAAGCTCCCACCCGCAATAATCCTCGGATACTATAAGACTTTTTATGCCCGGTTGCAAGGTATTCGAAGATCCGGCTGAGGAGGCTGGGGTGATGTCAGTTATTCCTTCTGAACTCCTTGATGATCTCCTCGGCTGCCTCAAGATCGTCTTCGAGGACGAAGAGTTTGACATTTCCCATTCCATCTGCCGTAAAGGGAAGAGCACCGCTTGCCATATTCGATTTTATAAGCACCCTTATCCCCTCGGATTCAAGTATCCCGTAGATGATCTTAGCCTCGATCTCTCCCTGCACCGAAATAAGTTCTTTCAGTCTGACGTCATCCGGCGGTCTTGATTCCATTTTGACCTCGCGATTCTGATCCCATATACTTTAATATACTATTATTATAACCGGTTTTTCAAAGAACGATACAGGATTCTGCGCTGGAAAAATAAAAATTGCCCGCCGCAGGACGAAAGGACAGCACAATGAACCTCGGAGCACATATGTCTATTTCAGGAGGCATCCATCTTTCCCTCGAGAGGGGAAAGAGCATAGGATGCAATGCAGTCCAACTATTCGTCAAAAGCAGCAACCAGTGGAAAGCAAAGGCACTTGAAGACGAGGATATCCGGCTATTCAGGGAAAACTCGAAGGAATTCAAGCCCGGCCATATAATGACCCACACCAGCTACCTTATAAATATCGCCTCACCCGAAGAAGAACTCCTGAAAAAATCGAGAGCCGCCCTGCAGGTAGAGATAGAAAGAAGCGAAGCTCTCGGTATCCCCTGGGTCGTACTGCATCCGGGAAGCCACAGGGGTTCCGGAGAAGAGGCGGGGATAAAGTCGATCGCGGAAAGCCTTAATCAGATATTCCAGAATACAAAGGGATACAAAAGCGCGGTCCTTCTTGAGAACACTTCCGGCCAGGGCAACACGCTGGGCAGCAGTTTCGAACAGCTTGCCTCGATGATGGGGCTTATTAAGGACAAAAGCCGGATAGGGGTCTGTTTCGACACATGCCACGCCTTCGCTGCCGGTTATGACCTGTCGACAAAATCAAAATACGACTCGGTCTTCAGGTCGTTTGACGAGATGATAGGCCTCGGGAACCTGAGGGCGTTCCATCTGAATGATTCGGTAGGGACCCTGGGAAGCCACAAGGACAGACACGCAGGAATCGGCCGGGGAGAGATCGGCATCGAGCCGTTCAGGTTTCTGGTAAATGACAAAAGGTTTAAAAATATTCCGATGATCCTCGAGACTCCGAAGGGACCAGACCTGAAAGAGGATGTGGAGAACCTTGCCATTCTTCGGGGACTTAGGGAATAAAAACTGTCCGGATACAGTGATTCCTGGTCGGCTTGGCGTATGATCGATATACGGGCACTTGATATTCATTCATGGCTTCACTATAATCCATCACTGATCTTGTCCGGGATCTCATATGACATATGATCGGTATGGAGATCGATATTGGAATAAGCCGTATACATACGAATACAGGAGTGGAGGATTCAGATGTACGACGTTACGATAATCGGATCAGGCCCGGCCGGGCTTACTGCAGCTATCTATTCGACAAGAGCAGACCTCAAGACGCTGGTGATCGACGGTATGGCTCCGGGAGGACAGCTTATGATCACGACAGAGGTCGAAAATTTTCCCGGATTCCCTGAAGGGATCCAGGGCCCCGAGCTCATGGGTGCGATGCGCAAACAGGCTGAAAAGTTCGGAGCCGAGTTTAAAAATGGTGAACTGCAAGGGATCGAAGGGGCAGGATCCCCTTTCACCCTTACAGTCGGCAAGGATTCGATTGAGACAAAGACCGTTATTATCGCAACCGGATCTTCAGCAAGATGGCTAGGACTTGACAGCGAAGTCAAGCTCCGCGGAAAAGGAGTCTCGGCCTGCGCGACATGCGACGGTTTCTTTTTCACCGGCAAGGAGATCGCCGTGATCGGCGGAGGGGATACTGCGCTGGAGGAAGCGACATTTCTGACAAGATTTGCATCAAAGGTGACTATAATCCACAGGCGCGACGAACTGCGCGGTTCAAAAGCGATGCAGAACAGGGCGTTTGAAAACGATAAGATAGCGTTCGAGTGGGACTCGGTCGTGGAAGATATCCTCGATGTAGAGCAGGACAGGGTGACTGCGATCGTCCTAAGGAATGTGAAGACCGGCAAAACGAAAGAGCTTCCTGTCGAGGGTGTTTTCCTCGCTATCGGTCACACACCGCAGACCAAAGTCTTTGAGGGCAAGATCGACCTCGACGAAAAAGGTTATATCGCGGTCCAGAACAAGACCAGGACTTCCCTGCCGGGGATCTTCGCCGCCGGCGACGTAGGTGATCCCCGTTACAAGCAGGCGATATCAGCGGCGGGGATGGGCTGCATGGCAGCTATCGACGCTCTTGGATTTATTACCGGAGAATAACCATGGGGGGCTAAAGATGAATCGATTTGAAGGTAAAAAGGCCCTCGTAACAGGGGGATCCAGAGGAATCGGGAAAGCTATTTCCCTGATGCTCGCCTCAGAGGGAGCAGACGTCGCGATCAACTTTGTCAAAGATGAGAAATCGGCCGCCTTGACGGCATCGGAGATCGAAAGCCTGGGCCGGAAATCTATCATAATAAAAGCCGATCTGTCGGAACCGAAGGAGATAAAAGGAATATTTTCGAAGATAAGCGATAAGTTCGGTTCACTCGACATCCTCGTCTCAAACGCCGTCTCGGGAGTGCTTGGACCGGCCGAGCGGATAGGAAGATTCGGATGGGACAAAGCGATAAACACTAACGCCAGATCGTTCATGCTTCTTACCCAGCAGGCTGTCAGGCTTTTTCCTGAATCAGGAGGAAAGATCGTCGCGATCTCTTCCGTGGGAAATTTCACCTGCCTGCCCGGGTACGCAGCCGTGGGAGCAAGTAAAGCAGCTCTCGAAACGCTGGTAAGATACTTTGCAAGGGAACTCGCCCCAAGAGGCATAAACGTCAATGCCGTTTCCGGAGGTCCCGTTGAAACCTCGGCGCTGGACTTCTTTCCTGACAAGGAGAAGACTGTGGAGGAATGGGTCTCCCGGTCTCCCGCGGGAAGAATAGCCCGCCCCGAGGAGATCGCATCAGTAGCCGGATTCCTTCTCTCGGAAGAAGCTTCATGGATACAGGGTCAGACGATAATAGCCGACGGCGGAATGACCCTTTGACCTCCACCCCGGACCGGCCTTTTCAGACCCGGCTGCCATATCGACATTACGCCGCAGGGATGGAATATGCGGCCGGCAGGATATCACCTTGTATGAAAATCGATCATCTTCTCTATCGCTTCACTGCACACGGGACAGAAACCGTTAAGCGCCTTGGATTTCATTATGCAGTCTTGTGCTGAACGATAGAGCCCTTTTGCCGAGTATCCCGCCCCCTCGAAAGCTCCTGTGAGATCGGTGTGCAGCGAGTCGTCAGGAGTCGGAACCGGAGTCCCGTCCTTGATAAGATGCTGCCATTTGACCGATTCAGGATCAAGCAGAGCCGTGATATTAGGTTCCCACGGTTCTATACCGGCTGGATATGAATCATTGTAGCTGACCTGCGACGAGAAATATTCATCGGCAAGCCCCGTGAAATTGTGGCCGAATTCATGGACGAAGACATATCCATCGTGTTCATTGTCTGAAATACAGGTCGCGTAGAGCCTGAATATCCCTCCGCCTCCATATTTTTCTTCGTTGGCCAGAATGATGATCTGATCGTACGGGACCTTGGCCGCGACATCGCGGATAGTCTTGTTCGAGAGTGAAAGCATATACCTGTCAAGATCGAGACTGTTGAATGAAAGTCCGAGGAGATTATCCCTGTAAACGCCTTCTCTCGGGTTATCGACATTTGACTGGACCGATATCGATTCGATAAGCCTTACGTTGAAATCTTTTTTTCGGCTCCTGAACGGCTCGACATCGAAGAAAATATCTACAAATCTCTTTACGTCATCCCTCAATTTGTGGATCTCATCGCGCCTGTATCCGTCAGCAAGGATCACAATATCGACTTTTCTGTCGGGAGGTCCGTTGTCGACGATCTTCCTTACTTTGAAACCGGAATGCCTGGTCTCGGTCGCTATGTTATAGTCCTCGGGATCGACAACGAGATCATAGACTGTCCTGAAGATATTTGCCCTGTCCCTCCGGTCGATCCTGATCTGGACCGGGCCTTTGGGAAACGGCATGATCAGAGATTCATGGAATGTCCTTGCCTTCCCGCTGATCGCTTCATCAACGGTGATCCATTCGCCGAAGACCGAACAGTACCCCATCGAATATATCAGAACGTTAGTCTTCAGATCATAGACGCGCAATATATGCCCTCCAAGATTCATATCGTCTATGAGGTGCCGTGGATTCCCGCCCCAGAACGGCTCCCTGATGATCTCATCTACCGCATAGACCTCATTGTCACTTACTCCGGTATGATAAAGATCTACTCTGAGCGCCCCCTTACTGAAATACGTATCAAAATCGATTTTTGAGGAAGCAGATAATTGAACGGGGATCATAATGACCAGAAGAAAAAGGCTCCGCAGCATAATCACTCTCCTTTATCACGCTTGATTAAGGCATATTCCATCTATTCATCGTTTTGTTCATCGCGACTTCACTACCCCTATTCTATCACATTTTTTTATGACCGGACACCGGGAACACCATGGAGAGACGGAAGCGCAAATCTTTTTGCCGTACATCACGAGAAGATCGTTGATCTCTATCCAGTGTCTTTTATCAAGCACCTTTCTGAGAGCATATTCCGTCTCTTCCGGGTTCTTCGTTTTTATGACTCCGAGCCTGTTGCAGACCTTGTGGACATGAGTGTCGACGCATATCCCCGGTTTACCGAACCCAAGAGTCACCACGAGATTCGCTGTCTTCCTCCCCACTCCGGGTAGTTTTACCAGGTCTTCTATATTATCAGGGACCTTTCCCCCGAAATCGGAAATGATCATAGCTGATAGATTCCGTATAGCTGCCGCCTTCGTTTTGTAGAATCCCGCCGGATAGATCGAGGATTCTATCTTTTTCGTGGAAAGTCGCGCCATATCAGCCGGATTGCCGGCAAGCCTGAAGAGATTCGCACTTGCCCTGCCCGTGACTTCATCTTTGGTCCTGGCGCTTATTACAGTAGAAACAAGTACCCGGAAAGGCGATCTTGTCTCTTTCGCAATGATCGATACCGAAGGATCTTTTTCCTCTTTTACGGATTTTTTCAGAGGGGATATTATCGAATGCAGGATCTCCGACGCCTTATTCTCACCGTAGGGGAACCACTCCGGGTTGACTTTCGCTCCCAAAACCAGGCCTCGCTTCCTTGCCTCTTCACAAATAACATCAGCCCCGTACCGGAGGGACAGGATCCGGCAAAGCCGGGATTGTATCTGTAACTGCCTATGGAATAAAGAATATACTACAGTATCCGAAGATCAATCAATTGAATTTTCCTTGACATCAATGAGACGGCATGATTATTCTACGCTTTCTGATACGCATTTTCAGAGCCGTATACGGATGGAATCTGTCATTATCTGATGATAACCGTTCTGGTAAGATCAGCCAAAAATGACAAATAATATTTAACCAACTGCCCGGGGCGGATTCAGGAGGATCAACAATGGACTGGACCTTCACAGATGAACAGAAGATGCTGAAAGAGATGGTAAAGAAATTCGTCGATAATGAACTCAAACCGCTTGCTTCAAAGATCGACGAGGAGAAAAAAATACCGCGTGAACTGATCGACAAGATGGCTGAACTTGGATTCCTCGGCATATCTTTCCCGCCGGAATACGGAGGTTCCGGAATGGGTGAGGTGGGGTACTGCATCATGCAGGAAGAGATCGGCCGCGGATGTGCTTCGACCGCTACATTTATAGGAGCACATCAAAGTATCGGTTCATCAGGCATCTATCACTTCGGCACCGAGGAGCAGAAACAGAAATACCTCGTACCGCTTGCAGAAGGCAGGAAGATAGGCGCATATGCGCTTACAGAACCGAATGCGGGGTCTGACGCGTACAAACCGGAAACGACAGCCGAGGATAAAGGGGATCATTATCTCGTCAACGGTGGAAAGATATTCATTACGAACGGGAGTTTCGCAGATTATTTCACCACTTTCGTAAAAATGGTGGGCGGGGCAAACGATGGCAAGATGTCCGTGCTTATCCTGGAAAAGGATTTTCCGGGATTCACTATCGGCAAGATAGAAGAAAAAATGGGAATAAGAGGTTCAGAGACGGCCGAGTTGGTCTTCGAAGATGTCAAGGTCCCCAAGGAAAATCTGCTGGGCAAAGAAGGACGCGGTCTTATCGTTGGGATGAAAGTCCTGAACACGGGACGCCTCGGTCTTGGCGCGGCGGCTCTCGGCGCTGCGAAAGAGGCCCTTGCTCTGAGCGCGGCATACTCCAAAGAGAGAGTGCAGTTCGGAAAGAAGATCTCGCAGAACCAGGGGATCCAGTGGATGCTCGCCGATATGGCTACGGAAATCTACAATATGGAATCTATTCTCTACAGAACGGCATGGATGTACGACGAGGGAATGAATATCACAAAGGAATCATCCATCGTCAAGCTGTACTGCTCGGAAGCCCTGGACAAGATAGTAGACCGCGCCATGCAGATATTCGGGGGATATGGATTCACCTGCGAGTTCCCTATTGAAAGGCTGTATCGCGATTCAAGGATCAACAGGATATTCGAAGGCACGAGTGAGATCCAGAGAATGATCATAGCTCGAGACGTCCTTCACGCGAGAGATCTCTAGAGATATTGCTTTCAGGCACGGCCGGTCAAAGTGCCTGAGAAAAACTTAAGAGACCTGTACTGCACTGCTTCGGCGATATGATGCGTCCTGATCAGATCTGCCTGGTCCAGGTCCGCGATCGTCCTCGCCACCTGGATTATGTTCTTCCTTGTCCTCATGCTGAAGATAAGTTTTTTCTGCGCCTGGAAAAGGAAGATCTCCGCAGGTCCCTCCATCCTGCAGTATTTTTTGACCTCGTCGATTTCGAGATCCGCATTTCTTTTCAGATGATCATCTTTGGCATATCTGTTTCTCTGGAACTCCACAGCGGCAAGCACCCCTTTTTTAAGCTGACCCGATCCCGTATTCTTTTCCCCGTCTTCAGCCGACAGGTCCCCGGAAGGGACTGCCATAACGGACAGATGGATCGCTATTCTGTCCAGAAGCGGGCCGGAGATTTTGGAGAGATACCTTTTGACCTGGATCTCCGAGCAGCTGCACCGGTGATCAGCGCTCCCGAAATATCCGCACGGACATGGGTTCATTGCCGCGATCAGTTGAAACCTGGCAGGGTATCTGAGGGCCGCGTTTGCTCTGGAAATAAGCACAGTCCCTTCTTCGATCGGCTGTCTGAGAGTCTCCAGGACGTTTCTCCTGAATTCGGTCAATTCATCGAGGAAAAGGATGCCGTTATGCGCTCTTGTAATCTCTCCGGGCAAGGCATTTCTTCCCCCTCCGATAAGTCCAGCATCGCTCGCCGAATGATGCGGAGCACGAAACGGCCTTTCATAATCAACCGCCCTGCATCCCGGCCCTTCGATCACGCTCAGGATTTTAGCCGACTCCAGTGCTTCATCATCTTCCATTGGGGGAAGTATTGAGCTGATCCTTTTGATGAGCATCGTTTTTCCTGATCCGGGCGGTCCAATCATGAGGAGGTGGTGTCCACCCGCGGCAGCAATCTGAAGAGCTCTCTTCGCAACAGACTGCCCGGTCACCTGATCAAAATCAAGAGGGTGATCCTTAAGACATATTTTTTCCGGACCTTTTCCCGGTTTCCTTTTCGCCGTTCCATCAAGAAATTTCAGGACATCCCCCAGATCTCTGCAGCATACTATATCTATGCCGCTGACAAAGGAGGCCTCTCTCCCGTTTTCATCAGGAAGCACAAGATACTTATATCCTTTTTTCTTTGCGTGACAGGCTATAGGAAGGATACCCCTCACCGGTTTGAGTCTTCCATCAAGGGTCAGTTCTCCGAGGAAAAGGGAATCGAAGATATTATCTCCACGAGTTTGTTCACTGGCCAAAAGGATGGCGATAGCTATAGGCAGATCGAAAGCAGCCCCGATTTTTCGAACGTCAGCAGGAGCCAGACTTATCGTTATCCTTTTCTGAGGAACCCTGAATCCATAGTTTCTTATTGATGCGCATACACGCTCCCTGCTTTCGCGGACCGAAGCGTTAGGCAACCCTACTATCGTAAAAGAGGGGAGTCCCCTGACAAGATCTACTTCGACATGCACCTCATACCCGTCGATCCCCACTACCGCACCTGAAGATACCTCTGTGGTCATCACAACCTCCCGTCACCACACACCGCACGAGCTCAGATCAAATCGAATCACAAGAAGAAAAAGCGGGAAGGAAATCCCTCCCCGCTTATTCATGCCAAGCAAATAATATCATCAGACTCTGATATTACTGTTACTTCTTTTTGGTCTTTGCCTTCTTCTTGGCTTTGGCCTTGACCTTCTTCTTAGGCTTGGCTTTTGCCTTTTTCTTGGCTTTAGCCTTGACCTTGGTTTTGGCCCTGGCTTTCACTTTCTTCTTAGCTTTGGCCTTGGCCTTGGTTTTGGCCTTGGCTTTCACTTTCTTCTTGGCTTTGGCCTTGACCTTGGTTTTGGCCTTGGCCTTGACCTTCTTTTTGGCTTTAGCCTTGACCTTGGTTTTGGCCTTGGCTTTTACCTTCTTTTTGGCTTTGGCCTTGACCTTGACTTTGGTCTTAGCCTTCGCTTTGGTTTTGGCTTTCTTTTTGGCTTTAGCCTTTGTAGCCATCTTGCCCACCCCTTTGAAAAAGTTGAAAGCCCGCCATCGAACAT
>JAFGBF010000017.1 GCA_016933255.1 Candidatus Krumholzibacteriota bacterium | reverse complement strand
TTACCAGAGGCCGGAGATACGACTGCAGTCAGTTCCCTGTTCGCCAAAGAGTTACAAAATAACTATTGCCAGAGGAGTCCAGATACATCTGTTATGCTGCTATTTTTCATATCAAACCAGCATGGTGAAGTAACTCCTCAATTACAATTCGGCAATCTGAACGCAGGCGATCGATATCCTCACGACGCGCAAAATAGTAGCGACCGTGAGCTGAGTTGTGCCCTGCATCCCTTAGTGATGGCAAAGCTTTTCTACAATTTCGTGACAAAGTCCAACTATTCTCATTTAAAGCCTTATCAACGAGACCTGAGAGCTGAAAATAGTTACCTGATGAATCCTTAACCGTTGTTGATATTCCTTTAGACTCAAAAGTCTCAATAAGTGCTATTTCCAACAGTCTGCGCATCATCACAGCACTTGCATCATACCATCCTTGGGAATAACAACCGTTCATTTGTCGTCCTATTGTGACAAGATACCCTCGTCCCGTTTGACTCAAAATGCTTAAGGGGAAAAGTCCTTCCTCTTCGCGTGGGCTTGGATTTGCCAATTTCCAAGTTGTTCTGAGAGAAAAAGTCAAATCGCGAGCAGCTTCTCTTCTTTTAGCAATGGGAGTTTTTGGATCGAATACAAAATCAATCATTTCTCCCAACGCTGATGAATCGCCCGGTGTTACATGAGCAAGCTCTCGATATATATTTGTGGCATCTGCCCTAAGTTCGACAAGCTTGTCTGCGTAATAATTTGATCCCGACAGACTCCTTTTTTGTTGGCGTGCTTTCTTTGCAAGTGTAATCGCTTGCTTGGCAAGTGCTTCAAGATTATCGGTAGCAGATGATGTCGAATTACTTTTCCTCTTAGCCATAACCTTTTACCATTCTGAATAATTGAAGGTGGCTTTATTTGATTTGTCACCTTTCTTTGCCTTGTGCCTACGCAGCACACGTTCCTGACATAGTTTTTGTAAAGGTCCGCTAAGACTGGTACGAGCAATATGGTGACCTCTATTTGCGAGTTCTGCTTTTACTTCTGTGATAGTTTTTGGTTTCTTAAAAAAACCATCATTAATAAGTTCACGGATGTATCCTTTGGGACCTTTGCTTACTTTTGTTTTCCCACGATACTTAGTAGTCCCGTTTCCTTTTGTCTTTTGTGTTGAAATTCCATTATTTAAAGCATTTCCTCCAGCAAGAAGGTCATCAAGAACACGTTCGAAAGCAACCCGCCGAAGTTCGGGATCCCTTATAGCCTTCGTAGCCTCTTCTGCTTGTGTAACAAGTTCAGCATACGGTTTTGACTTTTTCATCTTTTCCTCCAATCATTATAGCGCTAATGTTTTAATACTTCTCAATAGCCTTAAGTATCAGCATGACTACGGCATAGGCCGTTCCCAAATAAGAACCTTTTGCTTGCACTTTCGACTGATAATACCCACGCCCCTCACCTCTATAAAAACCCTAACCCCGCGTAGTTGTCAATCTTTTTACCAGTCTGGGAGTACAATAATGTTTCCAGATAATGTGGCATGTGAAGACCTCAAATCGTATCCATCGGACTGCGCACGCCTTTGCCTCCCCGGTTCAGGACGTGCGTATAAACCATTGTTGTCCTCACATCCTTATGCCCAAGAAGTTCCTGGACCGTTCTGATATCGTACCCGTTCTCGAGAAGATGGGTCGCAAAGGAGTGCCTGAGTGAATGGCATGTTGCTCTTTTATTAATTCCGGCATCGCGTACGGCCGCCTTTACCGCTTTCTGGACTATAGATTCGTCCATATGGTAGCGTCCCTGCTCGCGCGTCCGCCGATCTTTCCATCTGTTTTTCTGCGGAAACACGAATTGCCATCTCCATTCCCATGCGGCGTTTGGATACTTCCGGTCAAGGGCATAAGGCAGCTCCACCTTTCCGTGGCCGTCTGCCAGATCTTTTTCATGTATTCCCCTGACTCTTCGCAAATGTTCCAGAAGAGGCTGTTTTACTACCTGAGGAAGCATGGTAATACGATCTTTGGCGCCCTTACCGCTGCGCACAGTAATGTTGTTCACTCTGAAATCGATATCCTGCGTCCGCAGGCAAAGACACTCGTTGAGCCGGAGTCCGGCCCCATACATAAGAGATGATATAATCCAAATCTGCCCATGCAGGCGGCTCATCACGAGCTTGACCTCTTCCCTCGTCATTACGACTGGCAGCCGCTTCGGCCGGCGGGCACGAATAACATCCCCCAGATCGCCTATTTCCCTTTTCAGCACATAACGATAGAGGAACAACAACGCGCTCAGGGCCTGATTCTGCGTTGATGCGCTTACACGCTGGCGGGTGGCGAGATGGCTCAGAAAGGCGTTGATCTCCTTCTCGCCCATCTCCGCCGGATGCTTAAGTTGATGAAAAAACACGAATCTTTTGATCCACGATCTATATGCATCCTCAGTCTTTCGGCTGTAATGCCGAGACCGCAAAGCATTTCGCAGCTGATCCAGCAATCTCGGCGGATGTAGGCCTTCAACCGCTTTTAGTCCACTTTGAGGCCTCATGTCCGCAGGCGATCGACCGACTCCATCTTTCAGCTTATGCTTCGAGCGTTTCATACCCACACCTCCCAACAAAAACCACACGCGACGCTCGGATCACTCCCGCGCTCAAAAAAACAACGGCTATCGAGTCCCCGCGGCCGACACCGCGAACCATCCTGCAACTTTCTGGATTATCCTGCGAAATCGATAATACCAGTTTTTCGAAGCTGCATCAAGTTCGCTTTGGTTGGAGTGTCTGAAGTTTTTGAGGTGCCATGTGCGGCAAGAGTTTTTGAATTTATGAAAATATATTTCGGTTTTATACGCTTGCAACAATCTGATATGTGCCGTGTTTTAAGTGTATGTAACATGCTTTTCTTAAGCTACTTTCGACGATATCAATTATTACGATAAATTATATGACGTTTCCTGATATGACTGTTCTCTTTCGGCTTACACCGCTTCTGCATGAATTGACAAGAAAGATTAACCTCGAAAGTAGCACCACCCCTGCAAGACACGGGACGGCGGCTGACGGCGAGTTCCGCAGCGCGCCGTCTCGCCGTTGCCTGCGGTTAAGCGCCGTTTAAGTCCGGCGCGCGAGGACCTGTCTGAGCGCGGAACGCCCCCGTCCCGTGCCTGGCCGTTCTCGTCGGAGCAATCTTTTTTCACCAAATAAACGTTAACCTTTGACAACACAGCCGATTTCTGTTTTAACAGATTGTCGGCAGGCACCAGGCCCGCCATAGAACCATAATCCTAACCCTGAAGGAGAAGAGATGAGGCGAATCTTATTGATTACCGCGATCATGGCCCTCACGGCTTTGACCGCGGCACCGGCATTTGCCGGTGAAGAGTGCGATAAAGATTTCGGTTTTAGTTTCGGCGGATATCTCAAGACCGACCTGATCTACGATACGACCAGGCTTTTCCCGGGCAACTATCTTCTGTATGTTCAGCCGTACTCCGGGGACGCTAATAACGAATTCTTCCTGACCGCCCGCGAATCGCGGCTTGCCTTTGATTTCTGGTGGAAAGAGGGAATCTACGACACGAAGGCGTATCTGGAGTTCGATTTCCAGAACGCAGGCGGCGGAGAGAACAAGGCAGGCCCGATGCTGCGCCACGCGTATTTCCAGATAAGCAGATGCAGATGGACCCTGCTCGCGGGACAGACCTGGGATATCATCTCGCCCCTGAATCCGAGTACTGCCAACTATTCAGTCCTCTGGTATCAGGGAAATATCGGATACCGCCGCCCACAGATCCGTTTCTCGACATGGACCAAGGCGGGGGAAAACGGAAAAGTCACCCTCGACGCAGGAATTTCCAGGAACCTTGGAGGGGACATCGATGAGGACAAGATCGACGACGGTGTCGATTCGGGCCTTCCAGCTGTTCAGGGCCGTCTGGGATATTCCTCCCCGATCGGCAGATCTGGAAATATGGCGGTCGGGGTCTCCGGTCACTACGGCCAGGAGGCTTACGATGTCGATGACCTTGAAAATATCGGTTCATGGTCGGCAAACGCCGATCTTTCACTTTCCTTCAACAAGAAGGTCTGCCTGAAGGGTGAGTTCTTCATGGGAGAAAACCTCGGACAGTACCTCGGCGGTATCGGCCAGAGCACCGATAATATGAATAATCCTCTTCCCTCTATGGGCGGCTGGGGGATGCTCTCGGTCAAAATGACAGAGAAAGTGACCGTTAACGCTGGGTACGGGTTCGACGACCCCGACGAAGCAGAGTGGTATTGCCCTGATGAAGATGGAGACTGGGAGCTGAAAAGCAAGAACAGCGAAGTCTTCGGTAACCTCTTCTACGGTGTCACCAAAAGGGTGACTGCAATCTTTGAGATCGGCTACATGAAGACCGAATACCTGGCAAGGAATAGCGAGGGAGCGGTTATCACCGACACCATTACTGAATACGACGGCCTGAGGTTCCAGTTCGCGCTGAAGTGCGCACTGAAATAAGGCTGTGATATCAGACCGCTCTCGATGCTCCGATGCCTCGGGGTGGATGCGGTGCAAGAGATCACGCTTAAACGCCCTCCGGATCCTTCCGGAGGGCGTTTATTCTTCACCCTGTTTTAATTCCTGTATTAATCCCTCTGCCTGGTGCGGGAGGGACGGCGGTTGACGGCGAGTTCCGCAGCGCGCCGGTTCGCCATAGTATGTTGTTGAATACAGTTCCCGGTGGGCGCGCGAGGACTGTCTGAGCCGGAACACCCCCGTCCCTCCCGCGCCTGTGAAGAACAGGTAAGGGGGCAGGGGAGAGTTTAACGGATCTCCCTCAGGGCATAGTTATATCCGCTGTCTAGCCTGCCCGTACCCTCAAGGTAGCTGTGAATATACTGCCCGCAGTTGCTCCCTATATGATTTTCCTCTAGTTCGCCGATACTCAGTATCACTTCGTATCCCGCTGCCTCGAGCTCTCCTATCAGCTGATGACTGTCATTTTCAAGTACGATCTGCGATTCGAGTCTGTTCTTTTCGGCCACGCAGGTCGGGTTCACCGGAGTTATCTTTATGATATATCTCTCTGGCGAAAAATGCCTGAGAAGGACTCCGGGTTCGACAGGCATCCCTTTGGCCAGGGCAAAATTCAGCGTGATCTTTCTGCCCCCCTTATCATAGAACCGGTCTCCGTATTCTGCAATCTGCGAAAAATCCTGTTTTCTTGCCGGGATCAGCCAGTTGCGTTTTTCCTCGTCGGTCGAATGGATCGAAAACTGGAGCTGGAACCGTTCGGGATATATCCTTTTCTTGATCTCGAGAAGACGCTCGAAGAATTCTTCCGTTCCCGCCGGAGCGATCGTCGAAAGGGCGGGGATAAGCCCCGGGGCGTCATAGATCAGGGGAAGCCGCTCGAGCGTATCAAGGACATCGTCGTTGAAAGAAGGCTCTCCCATACGCGAGAACTGTATCTTGAACTTCTCGGCGGGGACCTTGAGATCAGGATGCCTGCGGCGGATCATATAATCGACCTGCGCGAGCATATCCTGCGAAGAGACCTTTCCCGAGTATTCTCTTCCTGCATCGCAGAACCTGCAGGCAGAGGGGCATCCGTGCAGCGTTGATATTATAAGGACCCATTTCTTTTCTCTCGGGATAGGTGGCTGAAGGGACTCGACGAACTCTATCATCCTGCCGCCGGACGTCTCGGCGACATAGACTGTCGCGACCTTATCATCTCCGGCTTGCGCCTTTACATCGATCATACCCTGCTGATCACCTTTTCTATAGCCATCGCGGCCTTTATCCCGTCTCCCGCAGCGATCGCCGTTTGCCTGAATATGCCGTTTTTAACATCCCCGACAAGATACAGGATACCTTCTCTTGAAAGCAAATCGATATTTTTCGATAGCCCCCGTCCGAAAAATCCTGTCGCAGGTTCTCTCCCGACAGCAAAGAGGAGACGGTCAGTGGTGAGGCTTTCACCTTCCACCCCTTCTTTTTTTCCGGTGATCAGCAGACCGGAACTGTATTTTTCGACCTTACGGGAATCGAACCGCCGGATGATCTCTATCCGCCTGTTACTGTGCGCTCTTTCCAGAAGCAGCGGCAGACAGCGGGGTTCGCTGCCCCTCATTATGATATAGAGATCGTTCTTTTTCGAAAGGTTCAGGGCATAGTCGAATGCCGCATCCCCGGAGCCGATGACTGCTATCTTTTTCCCTTCAAGATCTGAAATGGAAATTATTTCAGTAAATACAAAGGGCTCCGCCCCGCGCGATATCTCGACTCCTTCCGGCCTCAGAGCAGCCGTTCCTGAAGCGATCACCGCAAAACCCGCCTGATATTGATCCTTTTCTGTCTTTATCGCAAAGCTGCCGCCGGCATATTCAAGAGAAAGCACCTCTCCAGAGACTACCGATGCACCAGAGGAAAGGAGGTGCCGCGCAAAACGATCGGCAAGTTCGGGCCCCGGGATTCCATCCGGAAATCCCGGATAATTCTCAACAAGGTTTGCGCTTCTGACAAGGCCCCCTGTTTTTTCCTTCTCGAAGATGAGGGTGTCGATCCCGAACCGCCTGAGCTGTACAGCGGCGGCGATCCCCGCGGGGCCGGCTCCGATAACGGCTGCGCTGCGTCCGGCGTTATCTGGCATCTTTAAAAGCCTCGGTGATCATGGCAGATGTGACAGGCACGGCAAACCCGTGCGAGAGTCCTCTGAGCGACCCTGTATGAAGTTCAATTGTATACGTAGCTATCGAATCGACGGGGACAAAGACCTCGAACCCCCTGACAAAAGCGGATCTTACCGTGCTCTCGACGCAGAGATGCGCCATCACTCCCGTCACGACAAGCTGGCTTACTCCCTCCCAGGAAAGGATCTCTTCGAGCTTTGTCGAATAAAAAGCATCATATTGCGTCTTTACTATGACCGGAGACCCCGGAACGGAAATGCCTTCGACAAACAGACTCATCTGGTCCTCTTCCCTGATGATATCCTGCCACCACACTCCCATCATCCCGGCATTATTGTCGGTGTTGAGATGCCTGGTCAGTATGACAGGGCGGCCCGCCGCAGAGAAGGCCTTTGCAAGAGCAGCTATCCCGGGGATAATCGCTTCCATCGACGGGATATGGGCGTGCGAGCTCTCATCCAGAAAATACTTCTGCATATCAAGGATCAGCAAAGCGGAGCATCCGGGTGAGAAGATTCTGTCATTTCCTCCCCTTGGCTGCGGCAGTCCGCTGAGCATCCCGGCGGAGACTTCGGCTATATTATCCGTCGTAAAATATCTTTCCTTCACGATATCTCCGAAAACCGGCCGGGGAAAGATCCCCGGCGCTTTTTCCCGCCTCTGTTTATAGAGCCGGCAGTTTAACCATCCCCGCCTTTTTCGCTTCTTCTGTCATCAATTCTTTTAAAATTCCGGCGGTACCGCTATCGAGCGGCTCGGGAGTATGCCCCTTGAGTATCTCTTCCACCCTCGCTGAGGCCCTCTCCGCCGCGCTGAGCTTTCCTTTTTCCCGCCATTCTTCAAGAGTGCCCCTCTCTATCACGGCGCCCGGCATATACGCTTCCTTGCGGAACCATTTCATCGTATGCGGGAGGGAGAGGAATTCTTTTTTCTTAAGTCCCTGGCTGATCAGAGGCTTTGCGATCGGATCGTCCCGCAGCTCGATCCCCTCTGTCAGTCTGCGAGCCATCTGGCAGATCTCATTGTCGAGGACAAGTTTCTCGAGGCTCTGGCATGATTCAAAATCAAGCATCCCCGGGCCGGAGATATTATTTATCCCCGAGACCGCCGCCACTATCGCGCCCATAGCCGTCTCCATACCCGCCTGATAATCGACCGGCTTCGAATCGCTGAGCGCCATATACGCCTGCACCGGAACTCCGAGATATTTGCCGATCTCGGCGTACGCGCCGTCTATCATCATCGTTTCTATTGCGCCCATCGGAGTCGTCCCTTTTCGCATATCGAAGCAGGCGGGAGAGCCGCCGTAGATGATCGGGGAGCCGGCGCGGGCAAGCTGATGGATCACTATCCCGCTGAGAGATTCGGCGCAGTGCTGTGTCACTGCTCCTGCGAGAGTGACCGGTGATGTCGCGCCAGTCAAAGGCATAGAGATCAGTTCGGCCGGGATCCCTGTGCGGGCGCAGTCTATCAGGGCCTGGCAGGTCAGGTCGCTCCACATCAAGGGGGGTGAGGGGCAGCAGTCGAATATCGCGTTCGGTTTCTCGCGAAGTTTCTCATCCGATCCCGCTACCGCCGATAGCATGGCGTGCATCGCCTTGAACGCTTCTACCTGGAAGGTGCCGGTAACGATCGGTTTCGAAGAGTACTGAAGCCCGATATATACGCGGTATCGGTCGGCGATATCTTCGGGGACGTCCCCGGGGATCATCCCGGTACTCTGCGCCGAATACCCGGGAAGCGCGTCGGTCAAAGTAACAAAATTCCTTACATCGCGGGTGTCCGGCGTCCTTGCGTCGCCGAGCTTGTGGTCGAAGATCCTTAGGGCCGCGGACCCGGGATTGAAATGGATGCGGTCGCCGCCGAGATCCATCGCCACCGAACCGTCCCTGTTATAGAGGAGGATCCTTCCAGGCGCGGTTTCGAGCGCTTTTTCGACAAGAGAGGCGGGGATCATTACTCTTCCGGCATCGACCTTTGCTCCTGCTCCATCGAGAAGCTCAAGAGCTTCATCATTTTCGACAAATACTCCTATCTCTCCCAGGATCTCCTTCGCTTCATCTACGATCTTCTTTCTGTCTTCCTCTTCAAACCATCTGACTCTCGGCATCAGGCTCATATTCTGCCTCTCTTTCCAGTCCCGCCGGCGGCATACCGCCAGGATTATTCAGCTTCTTTCTTCAAGTCTGTATGCGCAGGTATCCATATCGCAGTTTCGGCAGGAGTTCTCGCTTCTCATCCTTGCCGGTTTCTCCGAAATATCTATCGCGAACGATACGGATTTTCTCGGAATCATCATGCTGCTCGGAGAAAGGGTGACGCCGACTCTGCTTCCGTCAAGAAGGTCGAAGATCGAGCGCTGCTCCTTTATGTTCCAATCCCCGTATCCGGGGCTTGCCCTGCACGAAGTCTTCAGTTTTATCTCGGCCGCCTTGTCGGCGATGATCCTGTCGATAAACGAGGCTGTCGCCTCGGCGCATACTGATCCTACGGAATCGAGGATCACTGCCTTCAGCAATTTTCCCGACTCTGAAAGCTCTGTGACTTTATTCTCAAGCACCGGCCCGATCGTGCATATGCAGAAGGCGACTTTCGCCAGATGATCGAAGATCGACGACCCGGGGAGATCCTTTCCAGCGGTGATCAGGTATATACCTTTTGGATCGATTAATTTCTTCGCCTCCGATATTGATTCCTCGAGCTCCATTCTGACTTTATCGGTGAGTTGTTCCTCCCGGCCTTCTTTCATGCCGAGAAGCCTGATCACTTCCGCCCTGTCCGGTTCGATTCGTATATTATCGACTATTACAGGTTCCAAGGCTCTCCTTCTCAGGACTCTCTGTCATCAGCCTGCTGCTGATAACCGTCTATAAGCTTTCTCAGTTCTCTTGTGAAATCGGGCGTCGTTCCGCAGCAGCCCCCGACAGCATCTATGCCTGCTTCAAGCAGTTTCTCGATATCGCGCGCGAACTCCTCCGGGCTCTGCCGGTAAACCGCCTTTCCGTGGGTGAAGGCGGGGCTGCCTGCGTTCGGCTGAAAAAGCAGGGGCATATCTGTCAATCCCCTGAATCGCGGAGCGAGCTGTATGATCCTGTCGCTCGACAGCGTGCAGTTGGCTCCGAGCAGATCCGCTCCTTCTGCGCTCAGGATCTCGGCGGCCTTTTCCGGAGTATCTCCCATAAGGGTGAAATATCCCTTCGGTTTGCTGTCAAAAGTCATCTCGACGGCGACTGGTTTTTTTGAGACCTCTTTGACCGCCCTGAGCGCCTCGACCGCTTCGCGCAGGTCGTACATCGTCTCTATCAGAAAGAGATCCACACCTCCCCGCTCAAGAGCCTCCGCCTGTTCCCTGAAAGCCTCTCTCGCCCTTTTTTCAGTAAGCCTGCCGACGGGGGCGAAGAATTCTCCCGTCGGGCCGATATCTCCCGCTACATATCTGTCGGGCGCTTTCGCCCTTTCCAGCGCCTCGAAGGCGAGTCCCGCGGCTTTTTCATTTACCTCCGCGGGATCGAGCGCCTTTCCAGCCTCAGACGCCGAGAGCTTGATCGAAGTCGCTCCGAAACTGTTCGTCTGGATGACATCCGCGCCGGCAGCGAGATAAGCGATATGTATATCGATGACTTTTTCGGGGTGCAGGAAATTCCACTGCTCCGGGATCTCTCTTTCGCCGAGTCCAGCGGCTATAAGCATGCTCCCCATACCGCCGTCGAACAGGACCTTCCTCTGCCTTATTATTTTTCTGATATCTTCTTTCATCTTCCGTTTCCCGCCATCTGGTTCGGCCGAGTTCTCAGGACATGACTTCCAGAAGCGATTTTCCAGGAAAAGAAAATCACCCCTTCTTCAGAAGCCTTTTTACAAGCGCTACCGCCGCGACAGCGTCTCCGGCATACCCGTCTGCTCCGATCTGTTCGGCCCAGTCTTCATCGCAGGGAGCCCCGCCTACCAGCACTCTTACTTTCTTTCGTATCGAACGGTTTTCGAGTTCGTCTATCACCTTTTTCTGCCCCGGCATCGTAGTAGTGAGCAGAGCCGATATAGCTATACAATCCGCATTTTTCTTTTCGGCTTCGTCGACAAAATCCGCGACCGGGACATCAGCTCCGAGGTCAGTGATCTCGAACCCGTTGGCAGAGAGCATCGTCGCTACCAGAGTCTTTCCGATATCGTGTATATCCCCTTCGATCGTCCCTATTATGACATGCCCCGCTTTTTCCTGTTTTTCGCTGCTCGCTTCAAGGGCAGGCTGAAGGATCTCCATAGCTTTTTTCATCGCCTCAGCCCCCATCACCAGCTCGGGAAGGAACAGGACGCCATCCTCCCACAATCTTCCGACCTCCCTGATGCCGCTGACGAATCCATGCTCGATGACTTCGAGTACCGGCAGCGAATCCTTCAATGTAAGCTCGGCAAGTTCTTCAGCTTTGTCCTGATCTCCATCGAGTACAGACTGCGCGCATTCTTCCAGATGTTTCTTCATTCGAATTCCTCCATGCTTAATATCGAAATGGAATTAATAGGTTTGCCTTTCCTGTTTAATTGTGTCAAGAATCTTTTATGATATCCGGCCTGATCTCTGGCAGCCATCATCATCCGCAGGCAGAATTTTTTCTGCCTGAATATATAAAGATTTTTTCGGACCGGGGCCGCAAACGGCCTCTGTCATACTACAGCAAAAGAGTCAGTCGAATCAAGGGGGCTTCTCTTGAAAGCAATGATGCTGAAATGCCCGGGGCCGCTCGAAGATAAAAGGCTCGAGCTTGTCGATATCCCGATCCCCGAGCCCGGCCCGGGAGAACTTCTCCTTCGCATTTCGATCTGCGGACTCTGCCACACCGATATCCATACCATAGAAGGAGATCTCGATCTGCCGGTCCTTCCGATCATTCCGGGACATCAGATCGTCGGTACGGTCGAAAAACACGGCCCCGGAGTCTCGGCCCCGGCGCTGGGAGAGAGGGTAGGTTCGGCGTGGCTCAACCGGACATGCCTCAAATGCCGCTGGTGCGAAACCGGCCTCGAGAACCTCTGCGAAGAGGCGCTGTTCACAGGATTCGACCGCCACGGCGGATACGCAGAATACGCGGTACTGCCCGCTGACTTCGTATATCCCATCCCTGACGGGTTTTCAGACAGGGACGCGGCTCCGCTCCTCTGCGCGGGTATAATCGGATACAGGGCGCTCCGCATAAGCGGCGTCAGGGACGGAGAGGTACTCGGACTCTACGGCTTCGGCGCCAGCGCCCATATCGCTATCCAGATCGCAACTCACCGCGGGTGCAGGGTCCTTGTCTTCTCGAGGAGCGAAGAACACCGGAGGCACGCGGAGAAGCTTGGAGCATTCTGGACAGGCTCTTCCAAAGAGACCCCTCCGCTGAAACCCGGCGCGTCGATCATCTTCGCCCCGGCGGGAGAGATCATACCGGACGCACTTTCCGTACTTGAAAAAGGGGGGACGGTGGCGCTTGCCGGCATAACGATGAGCGATACACCTTCGCTGAATTACGAAAAACACCTCTACCACGAGAAGGTGCTCCGAAGCGTAGCCAATTCTACCCGCCGCGACGGCCACGAATTGATAGCCCTGGCTGCCTCGATACCGATTAAGACCGATACGACGCTGTTTCCCCTTGAGGAAGCGAACGAGGCGCTTTTGATGATCAAGGAAAGCAGAATATCCGGCGCGGCCGTTTTGAAGATAAGATAGAAAAGACCCTATACCCCGAAAATCGAAAGTTCGAAGCCCCCGGGAACTACTCCGGGGGCTTCTCTGCAGTTAACTGAACAGGGGTGGCCGGACACGCGGTATC
>JAFGBF010000016.1 GCA_016933255.1 Candidatus Krumholzibacteriota bacterium | reverse complement strand
CATATCGTAGAGCCCGTTGATGTACCTCTCTTCTCGACACCTGTAGTCACGATCCTGGTGCTTGCCATGATCCTCGCTGCCGCTGTCATTATGAAGAGGACTGCTGCGAGCAAGGCCTAAAAATTATTCTTACTTGCTTTCTTTATGATGTGAGGTATTAGTCTATTAATTTGGGCCACGGAAAGAAGCCAGAAGGTGAAGCAGGAGAAGTCCGGAAAGGAAGGTCTTTCCGGGGGGAGTTTATTACTTTCCTTGTTCTCTTCTTTGTCCTCTGGCTTTTTTCCTATATTCTCACGCTGAGATTCCCGGGTTTTCTGGTCGCCGCAAGATCGTTCATCGCGGGCGAAGTCGCGTGGTGCCTCTCGCATTTTGACTATTCCTATACGATCGCCGAATCGACGATCACTCTTTATACAGGACATGGCGGGGAACGGCTGGTAGTTATAGCCGAGTGCACCGGAGTCTATACTACCATAATCTATCTCTCTATCATCGGAGCATACCCCGCGCGGATAAGAGAAAAATTTATCGGGCTGCTTATGGGGGTACCGGCGATTCATTTCCTTAACCTCGTAAGGATGGTCTTTGTCGCTCTCATCCTTTATCACAAGCCTGGACTCTTTGATTTTGTCCACGGGTATCTTTGGCAGGGAAGCTTTTTGATATTTATGTTCATCCTTGTGGTCTTCTGGATGAGCAGGATCGTCAAGCCGGAAAAAAGATCCGGAAGCGGCTCCGCTCAGGAGATCGGGGAAGACCTGCCATGAACAGTTTGCCTGCACAGAAAAATAGAGGAAAAAGGCAAAAGATGATCTGGTTTTTTTCGAGATTCATCGGGGCCTCACTTCTTCTTTCCCTCATTCACATAAAAGCAGGGTTTATCTATATGCGGATCATCTTCTGGGGAGCAAAACCGCTTCTTTCTGTTTTCGGCTACAGCATCCTGGCGGAAAAATCGGACACTATCTCTGCAGCGGTATCACTTAATCCGGTTATCTTCCTCTCTCTGGTAATCGCCCTTTCGGGAATTCCAGTCAGGGAAAAAATAATCCCGGCCGTAACGGGGACAGCCATTCTGACAGCAGCCAATATAATAACGGTGTTTCTTTCTTTTTTGAGTTATTACAAGAATAATGAGATCTTATGGACGATCACCGAGTTCCTCAACCTTACTGCAAACTTTTTTCTGCCGCTGCTGCTCTTCATGGTCCTGTTGCCCGTCAAGAGGCTTATTTTCAATGACCCTTCAGCGGTTTGATCTTGGGCCCTGCCGGACCGTCTTCGACCATAAAACCCATTCCCAGTATCTCGTCGCGCAGCCTGTCGGCCGATCCCCAGTCGCCTTCTTTTCTTGCTTCTTCTCTTTTTGCGACAAGCAGGCCTACTTCATCAGGAAGCTCCAGCCCTGACGACGGCAGTCCGTCCCTGAAAAGACCGAGTATCGTATCGAAAAGGCCAAACAGGCTGAGGACCCTTTTTACCGCCTCCGGATCATGGCCAAGCAACCCGGGGTTTTCCGCCTTGATCCTGTTGATCTCTTTTACGAGGCGGAAGATATGGCCTATAGCCTCGCCGCTGTTAAAGTCATCATCCATTGCAGCGAAAAAGTCCTTCTCGACATCATCGACAAACCCCAGTAATCTCTCTCCTCCATTGGCGGCCGGACTCTCTACACCTTCTGCCGGGGCAGAGGAGGAAAGCTCATCGAGGTAGATACAGACGTTTTTTATCCTTTCGAATCCCGCTTCAGCCTCCTTGAGCCGGTCTCTCCCGAATTCTGTCCTGCTTCGGAAATGAGTCGAAAGGAGGTAAAAGCGGACGACCTCTCCGGAAAATTCCTGGCAGATATCCTCAATAGAGAAAAAATGCCCTGTCGATTTCGACATCTTTTCTCCCTGCAGATTTAACAACCCGTTATGCAGCCAGTAATTCACATAGTTATGACCGGTCGCTGATTCACTTTGAGCAATCTCGTTTTCATGATGCGGGAATACCAGATCCTGACCGCCGCCATGCATATCGACTGTTTCGCCCAGGTATTTCATCGACATCACCGAGCACTCGATATGCCATCCGGGGCGGCCTCTTCCCCAGGGAGACTCCCAGGCAGGCTCCCCTTCTTTTGCCGCTTTCCAGAGAGTAAAATCAAGGTCATCTTCCTTGCTGTCCCCCGTTTCTATCCTTGCCCCCGATTTCAGTTCATCTATCTTTCTTCCCGATAACTTTCCGTAAAAGGAACACTGTCTGACCCTGAAATAGACGTCCCCCTCTGACTCGTAAGCCGCTCCCTTATCAATAAGCTTCTGTACCATGCCGATTATATCCCCGATATGCTCGGTCGCCCTCGGGTATTTATCTGCGGGAAGGATGTTCAGCTCCTTCTCATACTTGAAATATTCTCCAATATAACGCTCGGCGATATCCTGATATTCTAGTCCTTCTTCGTTCGCCTTTGCGATGATCTTGTCGTCGACATCGGTAAAATTCTGGATATAGGTGACATCATAGCCGGAATACCTGAGATATCGCTTGATCATATCGCCCGCTACAAAGGCTAGCATATGTCCCATATGAGGTTTGTCCTGCACCGTCATCCCGCAGAAATAGATCCCGACCTTCCCTTCGCGGACAGGTTTGAACTCCTCTTTTTTTCTTCGAAGAGTATCATAGACCTTAAGAGTCATCTGCCTGTTCCTTCCTCAAACCGGCGCGCACACAAATCAAATGAATAAGATGCAGGCCGCCTCTTTATTAGATTGCCTTCGGACCGCCCCTACATGAAACGGTCAACAGTCTTTTTATCCAGACTCTTTATTACTTCTACGACCAACCTGACGGTATTATCGAAATCCTTCCTTAGAAGGATTCCGGCTGAACCGTGAATATAACGGGTCGGAATGCCTATGACAAGGGTCGGGACTCCGCTTTCGTTGAGATGCACCTTTCCGCCGTCTGTCCCGCCGAACTGTATGGCGCTGAAGTGATGCGGTATCTTCCTCTTTTCAGCTATTTCCGCAACATGGTCTCTCAGTCTGAGGTTCGGGATAAGAGTCGAATCATAGACGCAGATCGACACCCCCTTTCCCAGCTTCTCAGGCGCTTCATCGCAGGAACCGGGAAGATCCTGGGCAACATTCACGTCTACGGCGAAACATATATCGGGAGCGACCTTGTGGCTGCTGGTGACCGCCCCCCTTATACCCACTTCTTCCTGAACAGTCCCTACCCCAAAGACAGCGTTCGGGAGTTTGAGCCTGCTGAGCTTCCTCAGAGCCTCGACGATCACCAGGCACCCCGCCCTGTTGTCCCACGCTTTTGCCATATAAGCCTTGCCGCCCTTGAGGATCGTAAAAGGACTGACCGGGACCACCGGATCCCCTGGACGTATCCCCAGGCTTTGGGGTTTCTGCTTTCCGGAAAGGCCGACATCAATAAACAGGTCCTTTGCCTTAAGCGGCCTGTCCCTCTCTTCCTTATCCATGAAAAAAGGCGATTTTGACGATATAACGCCTGTAATATCACCCTTTACGCTTCTGATCTTTACGACCGTGCCGAGGATCTTCGGCGGCCACCATCCTCCAAGGGTGTTGAACCTGATATAATTCCCTGAAAAATGCGACACCATGAATCCGATCTCATCCATGTGCCCGGCAAGCATGACCCTGGGCGATTCTTTTCCGCCCTTAAGCCTGCCTATGAACGACCCGAGCCTGTCCTTTTCGACATCGACGATACCGCCCAGATGCCGGGTCATCAGATCAAAGACATCCTGCTCCGCGCCGGAGACTCCCATCGCTTCAGTAAATTCTTTCATCAGCAGTTCAGTTCGATCCATAACCCTCTCCTATCGATCCCAAGATCATCTGTCGAGCGCCATAAAACATATCTTCTCGACCAGTTCCTCAAATGTCATGCCGTTTTCAAGCGCAGCCATAGGAACAAGGCTGAGGCCGGTCATTCCCGGAAGGGTGTTCACTTCAAGACAGTAAGAATCCCCCTCCGGACTCAGCCTGAAATCAACGCGGGCGTAATCTCTGCAGAGAAGCGCCTTATAAGCCATCATCGCTTCTCTTTTGAGCCTGGAAGCGGTCTGTTCATCGATCTTCGCAGGCACTTCGTATCTGCTCGTACCCTTTGTATATTTGGATCTGTAGTCATAAAATCCGCTTTTCGGAATGATCTCGACAACGGGAAGAGCTGTCCCCTCCAGGACCGCGACAGTCACCTCTCTGCCTGGAATATATTTTTCGACCATCAATTCCCGCCCGAACCTCGATCCTTCCTTCAAAGCAGCAGGGAGTTCCTTTTGTCCCGGAACGAAAGAAAACCCTATACTCGAACCCTGGTTGTTCGGCTTGATTATAACCGGAAAACCCATTGCTTTCTCGATCGATGCCCTGATCCGCTGGACCTCTACATCTCCCGATCCGGAAGTGATCATATGCGGCGCGGTATTCACGCCGGCATCATTGAACAATGCCTTAGACCTGTCTTTGTCCATCGCAAGGGCGCTGCCCAGCATCCCCGTACCTGTATATTTTACTCCTGCCATATCAAGGACGGCCTGAACAGTACCATCCTCCCCTTTTCCGCCATGGAGTCCGACAAATACTACGTCAGCGGACTGAATGATCTCGGATCCTGCCCATTCGAATACCTTTTCCGGCGGCAGCTTGGCGAGATCGCCCGGGGGCTCTCCTCCTATACAGGGGTCCACTCTCTCACCCTGGCACTCCAGCGGAAGGGCGGGATCAAGCGTCCTTACCTCGTGACCGAGAGCCGACAGTGCGCGAGCAACACCCGTACCGCTCGCTATCGAGACTTCTCTCTCGGCAGAATCACCTCCGAGAAGGACTGTGACCTTTATTTTCCTTTTATTTTTCATATTTCATCGCCGCTTCTTTCCTCTCCCGGTGCAATTTCCGAAAACCCCCGGGTTCCTTAAGGATTTTCAGGATAATATCACCCGGCTGCCTCTAAAGCCCCCGAAAGCAGATCGACTATATCTTCCCTTCCCCTGATAAGAATGATCATCACAAGGTCCGGTCCGTGCGACAACCCCGTCACAGCGGCACGCAGAGGCATATACAGACCTTTTCCTTTTATCCCGAGAGCCTTGCCCGTATCCTTGATTATACCCCTGATATGATCGGTATCCCATTTTTCTGCAAGTTCAAACCGGTTCTTAAATCCGGCAATCAGTTCTTTTGTGCCACCGAGCACTGCCGCGGCTTCATCATCATATACGATCTTCCCCGGCTTGAAAGAGGCCGCTTCTACCGGCAGCCTGTCAAAACTTGAAAGGTTCTCAGAAGATATCTCAAAGATCTTTTCAAGTTCTTCCTCTGAGTATCTTTCCCTGAAATCTCCAGGAAAGAAGACCTTTGCATCCTTAAAATACATGCCTGAACCGCCGGCGCGGATATGCTGCGCCGAGACCCAGTTCAGTTTTGCCTCATCAAATATGCTCGGAGAGTCCGAGACCCTATCAAGCTGAAATTCCTCCACAAGCTCCCCGACCGAAAGTATCTCTTTTTCTCCCTTTGTGGCCCAGCCGAGGAAAGCGAGGTAGTTAACCAGGGCTTCGGCAGGATAACCTTTCTCCCTGTAATCCCTGATATTCGGAGCACCATGCCGTTTGCTGAGCTTGGTCCTGTCAGAACCGAGTATCAAGGGGATATGCGCGAATCGAGGCGAGGGCAGATCCAGAGCTTCATATATCATGACCTGCCGAAGGGTGTTGGAAAGGTGCTCTGCCCCGCGTATGACATGGGTGATCTTCATCAACGCATCATCAATGGCTGCCGCAAAATTATACGTCGGCAGTCCGTTCGATCTCAATATTACAAAATCACCGACCATTCCTGCCGGGAAGGAGACATCCCCCCTTGCTATATCATCTATTTTTCTGTCTATACCCCTTTCGACTTCGAACCTTATGCTTTCGGGGATGCCATCCTCTCTTTTCTTCCGAATCGCATCTTCACCGAGGGACCTGCAGGTCCCGTCATATTGCGGCGGCTTCCCTTCAGCTCTCATGCTTTCGCGTTTTATCTCAAGTTCTTCATCGGTGCAGAAACAGGGGAAAGCGGCCCCCCTTTTAACAAGCTCACCGGCATATTCTTTGTATATCGCCACTCTCTCGGTCTGCCTGTACGGACCATGATCTCCCCCTGTGACAGGCCCCTCGTCCCAGTCAAGACCCAGCCAGCGGAGATCCTCGAGAAGCGATTCCTCATATTCCGGGGAAGAACGCTGTTCATCGGTATCTTCTATCCTGATTATGAAACTTCCGCCATTGTGCCGGGCGAACAGCCAGTTAAAAAGAGCCGTCCGGGCCCCACCCACATGGAGAAACCCGGTCGGACTGGGCGCGAACCTAACCCTGACTTCTTTCACAAGATCCCTTCCCTGAAAACCGAAAAACGTCCCGGGGCACGGCCGCGGGATACCTATTCATCCGTCTTTTCAAGAAGCACAACCGCTCTTGCTGCTATCGCCCTCTTCTCCCCGATCGGGCCCATCCCCTCTCCCCTGGTCGCCTTTACCGAGACATTTTCTTTAGCGGTGCAAAGAACAGCAGCAATCTTTTCAATCATCGCTTCCCTGTATGGAGCAATCACCGGGTTCTCCGCGTGCACGATACAATCTAGATTTACCAGCCTGTACCCTCGCTCTGTTACGAGAGCATAGACCTTTCCCAGAAGGAGGATGCTCGAGGCACCCCTGTATTCTTTCGTCTCGGGGAAATGCATCCCAAGATCTCCAAGGGAGAGTGCCCCAAGAAGCGCATCCGATACCGCATGCAGGAGAGCATCAGCATCGGAGTGGCCGTCGAGCCCTGCTTCATTCTCGATATGGACGCCGCCGAGCACCAGGTCCCTTCCTTTCAGAAGCGGATGGATATCATATCCGGTACCTATTCTTAAATTGCTCCGCATATTCTTTTCCTGTTCAGATTTTACAAGCGGCTGCCTGGCGCGGCTTCTTCCGCCAGCTATCACCCGGAACTTTCAGTATCAGGAAGATCCAGTTTTCTTCCGGCAAGAAAGCTTCTTATTATGTCGATATCTTCCCTGACTGTAACCTTGATGTTCCATCTTTCGCCTTCGACGACCTTGACCGGCATATCAGAAGCCAGCACAAGAGAACTCTCGTCTGTCGCCACCCTGATCAGATCTTCATCAGCCATAAAAGCTTTCTTCAGCACTTGCGCCCTGAAAGCCTGGGGGGTCTGTATATATACGACTCTGTCTCTTGGCAGGATCGCTTCAAGCTCTTCCCCCCTCAGCCTTCCAAGAGTTTCGGTAGCCTGCAGAACCGGGACGGCGGCTCCGGAAATGCCTGCTTCAGAGACGACTCTCTCTATCAGGGAAGGCGACACGAAAGGCCTGCAAGCATCATGGATAAGAATCAGAGGGTCTCCATCGATTTCTTTTAAACCTATGGCAACCGACTCCTGCCTCGTTTTTCCTCCCGCAACTACCCGCAGATCAATCTTCGGCATTTCTTTTGACAGCAGCTTTTTCGCTTTTTCTTCCCATCCCGGAGGGACCATCACTACAAAGGTAGATATCCTGCCCCATTTCGCGAGGCTCTCGATCGATCTTTCAAGAAGTGTCCGCCCTTCGACTGGATAAAAACTTTTCGGATACTCTTTTCCAAGCCTGATCCCCCTGCCGGCAGCGGCGACGATACAGAATATCTTTTCTTCGACCACAAATATCTCTCTTTCATCATTTCCAGATCCCATGCCTGAAAAATAATAGTTAGAATATCTCTACAGTCAGGTATTTCTTCGGGTTTTTCTTCACATCCTGGACAAGCGCCGTGATCTCCTCTACCGCCTTGTCAAGCCTGTCAATGAAAGCCCTGTCCTGCAGAAGAACTCCGACAGTGTTGTCATCCGCTTTCAGCCTATCCGTCACATCGAGGAGAGCGGCAGTTACAAGACTCATCTTTTGCAGCAGTTCTGGAAGCTCCCTGCTTGAACTGTCAAGCCGGGAAAACAGGCTGTCTATTCCGGTCATATTCCTCTGTAGCAGAGAGTCCATTCTCGCGGCCGAGAGGCTGAACGAATTGATCCCCTTATCCATTGCTTTTGAATTCTTGTTGATTCCATTTCTGAGATCTGTCGTTATCGATGCCAGGTTTTCTATCGACTTCCGGAGATTCCCCCCGTCTGTCATCATGCTCGCGATCCTGTCTATGTCGGCGGCAAGCTTTGAGAGGTCGTCGATGACCCTTCCCATCGATGCCAGCGCTTCAGAAATCCCCGGATCGTATATCCCCTTGATCATCTCGCCTGGCTCCAGAAAATCGGGAGAGTCTCCAAGGATGATCGATACGATCCTCTCTCCCATTATCCCTCTCGTCTGCAGAACGACCCTTGAATCGTCAGGGATCCTCGCCCCCGTATCGATAGACATCGTGATAATAACATTCTTCTTCTTTAGAGCTACATGCTTTACCTCACCCATCTCCACCCCATTGACATTTACCGCATCTCCGGGATCTATCCCCCCGACCATGGGGAATTCAGCATGAAGCTCGTATGTCTTGCGGCCTATATCAAATCCCTCAAACCACATGAGCCCTACTGTAAATACAAGGACAGCAATAAAAATCGTCATCCCTACACGAATCTCCAGCGTTTTGTATTCCATCACCATTTCCCTGTGGTATAAGGCGCTCAGACTGCCTTGATCGGGCCCTCGGCCCTGCCTTCTATAAACTGTCTTACGATCTCGTTCTCTGTTTCCTGTGTCTCCCGGGGAGATCCTTCAAAAATGATCTTCCCGCCATAGAGCATCGCCACATGATCGGCGATCTTGAGGGCACTGCCTATATCATGAGTCACTACGACAGAAGTAATACTAAGTTCCTTCTGCAGGCTTTTTATAAGCTCATTGATGACATCAGCCATAATCGGATCGAGGCCGGTAGTCGGTTCATCATAAAGAACGACTTGGGGATCCATTACAACTGCTCTTGCCAGGCCGACCCTTTTTTTCATCCCCCCGCTGAGTTCAGCGGGGAACTTGTCATATATCCCCGCCAATCCGACCAGCCGAAGTTTATCCAGTACTATCTCCTGGATCTCGTCATCGTCTTTCCCTGAATGTTTTTTCAAAGGTAAGGCGACGTTTTCTCCGACACTCATAGAATCAAACAGCGCCGACGCCTGGAAAAGCATACCAAAGTTCATACGCATTTTAAACAGTTTTTTCCTGCTAAATTGTGTAATATCTTTATCTTCGAAAAAGATCTCACCCGCGTCCGGCTTGAGAAGCCCTGTGATATGTTTCAATAAAACGCTTTTTCCGCAACCGCTTCTTCCGATCACGACAAGCGTTTCACCGCGCTCAATATCCAGATCAAGCTGATCGAGGACCGCCTGCCTGTCGAATATCTTTGAAACGCCCCTGATCCTTATTATCGATTCTTTTCTGATCGAGAGACCCCATTTCCGCCGATTCTACTTTGGCGCAAAAATCACCCGGAATATCAGTGAAGCAAGAAGATAATTAGCAACAAGCACAAGCAGGCACGAAGAGACTACCGCCTTCATCGTCGCGATACCCACTCCTTCCGCTCCACCTTTGGTAGAAAATCCGTGGTAACACCCCATGAATGCTATTATAAAACCGAAAAAGAATGTCTTAACAAGACCTCCTATAAGATCCTGGCTTTCGAAGAGGAGCCGGAGCCCGTTCTGAAACACGTTCATGCTGACCCCCATCGATATCTTTGATACTACCATCCCTCCGAGAATGGCAAGAAGATCGGAAAAGACAGCCAGGACAGGCAGCATCAGCGTCGCAGCGACAATTCTTGGAAGAACCAGATAATCGACGGGATCGATCGCTATCATCTCCATCGCATCGATCTGTTCTGTGACCTTCATCGTACCAAGCTCTGCCGCAATCGCGGCACTGACCCGTCCTCCTACCACAAGAGCGGTCAGGACAGGGCCAAGTTCCAAAGTTACCGACTTACCGACAACTGCGCCTATATATCTCATCGGAACGAATCCCTGAAACTGGTACGCGGCCTGGATAGCCGTGACAGCGCCGACAAAAAGCGAGGTGACAAGCACCAGGGGGATAGAACCTATGCCTATACGCTCCATCTGCAGGACTATATTTTTCATATTGCGGAAAATTCCCGGAAAAGCCCTTACGACCCTGCATAACAGGATGAAGACCCCTCCGATCTCTTCCATGAAGGCAAGAAATGAGCTGCCGATCAGGGCGAAGAACTTCAACTATACCTCCAGCGGTACCGGCCGGTGTTCTGAGGACGGCCTGGCCCGGCGTATTCCAGTTATGATCAGAAAACTTCCCCCGGATCGACCGAATCGACATTCGACATGGAACGGAAGCGTGTATACTGTTTTTCAAAATAAAGGTGGACCGTACCTGTAGGACCGTTTCGCTGTTTTCCGATGATAAGCTCCGCCTTGCCCTCTTTTTCCGGGTCCCCGGGTTCATAGAACTCCGGCCTGAAGAGGAACAAAACAAGATCCGCGTCCTGTTCGATCGCTCCCGACTCTCTCAGGTCGGAAAGCATCGGCCTTTTGTCTCCGCCTCTTGACTCGACAGCCCTTGACAGCTGGGACAGGGCGACGACCGGAATCGACAATTCCTTGGCAAGAGCTTTCATAGACCGTGAAATGGCAGATATCTCCTGCTGCCTGTTGTCCGTCCTCTCGCTTGCGCGCGCAAGCTGAAGGTAGTCGATCACGACCATCGAAAGATCATGCTCCGCCTTCAATCTTCTCGTCCTTGCCCTGATATCGAGAGTCGTGATTGCGGGTGTATCGTCTATAAAGATCTGAGCCTCGGAAAGAAGTCCCGCAGCGTTGGTAAGACTTTCAATATCCTTCGCCGAGGTAAATCCGCGCCTTACCTTCTGAGCATCGACCTGCGCTTCGGCGCACAAAAGCCTCTGAACAAGCAGCTCCTTTGACATCTCGAGGCTGAAGATAGCCACAGGTTTCTTTTCTTCCAACCCGATATGCTGGGCGATGTTCAGCGCGAAACTTGTTTTGCCCATCGATGGCCGGCCCGCGACAATAACCAGATCGCTCGGGTGAAACCCGGCAGTATATTTGTCAAGATCGACGAATCCGGTCGATAACCCGGTAATCGATTCCCTCGATTCATGGATCCTCTGTATCTCCTCGAAACGTTCTTTTAAAACATCTTTAATATGAAGGAATCCCTGGCTTACGCGGTACTCCGATACTCTGAATATCTTCTGCTCGGCTTCATCAAGTATTGTGCCCGCAGTCTCTTCAGCCCTGTAACATTCTCCTGTTATTTCAGATGAAGCATGAATCAGCTGCCTGAGAATATATTTTTCCAGTACGATCTTCGCGTAATAATCAATATTGGCCGCTGTCGGCACTGAATCGACCAGATCTGTCAAAGCGGCTATACCTCCGGTAGACTCGAGGTCTCCCGCTTTTCTCAGCTCCTCTGACAAAGTCATTATGTCTATAGGCTCATGACGTGTGAAGAGAGAGATCATTGCCCGGAAGATCCGCGCGTGGGCCGGACGGTAAAAGGCCTCCGGCAGCACTATTTCGATAGCTTTTGTAGCTGCTTCCTGTTCCAGCAGGACCCCTCCGAGCACTGCGCGCTCAGCCTCGATCGCCTGCGGCGGCAACTTTTCGATCATCCCACCCGAACGGTCGATCTTCAGATCTTCGGTCATTTTGTCCTTTCGCTCCTCCCACCCTCAGGGGAACATTATATATCTATCGTGTTTCCAGCGCTTCATCATGGAGCCGGCGAAGCAGCTTCATATCCTCCCACGTCGGCCTTTTATAGGCCGGATTTCTCAAAAGGGCCGCGGGATGATAGGTCGCGACTACCCTGATGCCGTTATAATAATGTTCGCTCTCTCTCAGGACCTTCAGCGACGCTTTTGTCTTCAGCAGATTCTGTGCAGCAACGCGTCCCAGAGCACATATCAGAACGGGATCGATCGATTTGAGCTGCGCGGCGAGATACCGCTCACACGCTTCGACTTCTTCTTCTTTCGGATCGCGGTTCCCGGGAGGACGGCATTTGAGAATATTTGCGATATATATATCATCCCTGCTGAACCCGATAGCTTCGAGGATCTTGTCCAGAAGTTTTCCCGCCCTGCCGACAAAAGGGATCCCCTGAAGGTCCTCGTCCCTTCCCGGAGCTTCTCCTATAAAAACGATGGACGCCGCTCTGTTTCCCGCTCCAAATACAGTATTGTTCCTTGTCCTGTAGAGCTCACATCTTCTGCATCCGGTAACGGCCTTCTCAAGCGAATCAAGATCGGAACCGCCGGAGACCATCTCTTTTTCTTCTTCACCTGCGGGAGATGTCTTTACCATTATCTTTTCTTCCGGTGACCCGCAGCAGTCCTCAAAATTGTGCAGGACTACATGATCATTTAACAATAATCTCTTAAGATATTTTTTCAGCGATACGTTTGTATTTTCCGCTGAATTATTCATCTGACCGCTTTCTTTATTTTACCGTCCTCTATGAGCGTGTCCATTATAAACTCGGCTGCCTTCTTCTTCGATATCAGAGGAGAAGTCACAAGTTTCTGATTTCCTCTGAACAGAGATATCTGATTTGTATCTGTCCCGAACCCCGTCTCTTTCCCGAGCATGTTGAGGATGATGTAGTCACACCCCTTTTCACTGATCTTTTTCAGCGCGTTCTTCTCACCGTCATCGGTCTCAAGAGCAAAACCGACGATCACCTGCCCCTTTTTCTTTTTTTCCTTTAGCGATTTCAGTATATCGTCTGTCCTTTTCAGTTCTATTGACAGATCTCCGCCGCTTTTCTTTATCTTCTCCGCCGATCTGCGAACAGGCCTGTAATCAGCCACCGCCGCCGCCATCACAAGCAAATCGCATCCCGGAAACGAACGGTTCACGGCAGACTTCATCTCGGATGCCGTTGCTATTTTTTTTATTCTATCGACAGAAGGGGGCTCAATGTCAACAGAGCCGTGAATCAGTGTGACTTCGGCTCCAAGCATTTTCGCTCTTTCAGCGATCGCGAAACCCATTCTTCCGCTCGACCGGTTCGAAATATACCTGACGGGATCTATCTCTTCCTCTGTCCGGCCGGCTGTCACAAGCACCTTCACCCCTTCGAGGGCTTTTGGGGCAAAGGCGGAAATGACAAGATCGATGATCTCTTCGGGCTCTGCCATCCTTCCGCTTCCAGAACTCCCGCAGGCAAGCTCTCCGTTTCCGGGTCCTATCAAAAAGATCCCATCATCCTTCAGATCCCTTATATTCCTCTGGACCGCCGGATTACGCCACATACCTTCATTCATCGCAGGGGCGATATATACAGTCCCCCTGTCTCCCATAGCTGCGCAGAGGACGGCGCTCGGCAGGTCGTCTGCAAGTCCATGAGCAAGTTTTCCAATGAAATCAGCGGTAGCCGGCGCAGTAAGTATGAGATCCGGCCATGCGGCAAGTTCTATATGCTTGACGGATGGCTCATCCCGCCGCGCAAAAAGATCTTCCGGAACAGGGTTGCCCGAGAGGACTTCAAATGTCAACGGTGTTACGAACCTGGCTGCCGCGCCGCTCATAACGACTCTGACATCCGCCCCTGCTCTTTTAAGAAGCCTCACCAGGAATGCGGACTTATAGGCGGAAATCCCTCCTGTCACCACAAGAAGGATCTTCTTTCCGCTCAGTCGCGCCTCCCGGCTTTTACTTCCCCTCCGTCTTTTCATAATCGAATTTCACTTTCCCTTCGACAAGACGGTTAATCGCGATAGTAGTCGGTTTTTCGTCGATTTCTCCTTCAGCAAACCTGATCGCATCGTTGATCCTTCGAGCTTCCTTGGAAAGGACCCTCACAGCCTCGTACCTGTTATCGACATTCCTGGTAATATCTTCCATATTGTTGGTCCGCATATCAGCCCTCCGCTACGAGTTTACCTGAAACCGGAATACGGCAGTCTGCCGAGCCCGGTCTCTTGTGGAACTTCCGGGTTTTCAGCACCCTGTATGACAAGATCCGATTCAGCCGGAATACACATTATTAATACAATTTGACAAGATTTTCAACCATTTTGATCAAAACCCGAATCAGCCGGTTATCTGTGATCAGAGCATCTGGATTCGATTATTTCCGCAATTTCTGAAACACATCTCTCAACCGAGTCATTTATCACCCTTTTATCATACCTCTCGGCATGCTCCATCTCGCTTCTGGCGTTGCGGAGTCTTTCGATTATGACTTTTTCCGAATCGGTCCCGCGCCCTCTAAGCCTCTTTTCAAGTTCTTCCCAGGATGGGGGCATCAAAAATACCATCAAAGCTTCGGGCCTCTTTTCCTTGACGCTCAGTCCTCCCTGAACGTCGATCTCAAGGAGAAGATCCTTTCCTTCCGCAAGCTTTTCATCTACAAACGAGGTGAGAGTCCCGTATAGATTCCCGTGCACCACAGCCCACTCCAGAAATTCCCCGGCATCACGTTTTCGAACAAATTCTTCTTCAGTAACGAAAAAATAATCTTTTCCATCGATCTCGGAGCCCCGCGGCTTCCTCGTCGTCATGGATACCGAAGATACTATCAGCGGCGATGATTCAAGCAGGCGTCTTACTACCGTAGATTTCCCCGTTCCAGACGGACCGGAGATCACTATCATTATGGGGGTTCTCCCTGATATGGCAATCAACCTCCCGCGGAAGCATCTTTTTCTTTCCACCGCTGGCTTATCGTTTCGACCGCTATCGCAGAAAGAACGACATGCCCCGAGGCAGTTACGATGACGCTCCTTGTTTTTCTTCCCTGGGTCGCATCCACCAGGCTTCCTGACTGCCTTGCCTCTTCCCTGTACCTTCTCATGGGGGCAGAATCGGAATTTATCACTGCAACCACCTTTTCTTCGGCAACGACATTTCCAAATCCAATATTCAGCAATCCGGACACTTCGACCTCCAGTATATTCGATTTATAGAAAAGTTCGATCTTCCCGATGGATCTCCTGACTATTCAAGATTCTGTATCTGTTCACGGATTTTTTCAACCTCACCCTTTATCGAAAGGCAGTCGCGAATTATCTCAGGATCTGAAGCCTTGTTGCCCATAGTCGTGACTTCCCGATGGATCTCCTGGAGAAGAAAAGTGAGTTTTTTCGAGATCTCGCCGCCCTTTCTGACAATATTCATAAACTGGAACAGGTGGCTTTTAAGCCTGACAAGCTCCTCTGAATAATCGGCACGATCCGACATAAGAGCCGCTTCGACTTCCCATCTGCTCTTGTCTATATTACTGTCTCCTATCATCTGCCTTATTCTTTTTTTGACCTTCGCAAGAGACTTTTTGAGAGCTGCCGGAGTATTTTTTTCGATCTTTGCCGTTGTTTTCTTGATTCTGGATACCTGCACCCTGATTTCCTTTACAAGTACTGAAGCCTCTCTTCTTCTCATCCGGACGCACTTGTCCAGGGCTTTTTCGACGGCGCTTTCCACCGCGGCCTTCATCTTCTTTTCGGGAATCGATTCGACCGTACTGGTAAATACCTCGGGGAGCGAAAGAAGGGTGTTGATATCGACTTCCCCCGGAATCTTTTCCTTTTTGGCAAACTTTGACAGCTCCCGATATGTCTTTCTAAGCAGATTTGTATTTATAGTTGTATATTCCGACTCGAAATTCTTATCCAGTGTTACTATTACAGAGACATGCCCCCGGTTTATCTTGCGGCGGATGCTTTTTTCCACGTCCTTTTCCAGGCTGCTCAACAACCTTGGCATTCTGATGGAAAAATCGATGAACCTGTGGTTTACAGTCCTTATTTCGACTGTTACCTCTCCAGTGCCGAGTGAGGCCGATCCTTTTCCATAACCCGTCATACTTGTAATCATCAACAACTCCTCCACATAGATATTTGTCCTGCATCTCAACGCAGTCACATCTTAATAGCAATCAACTGAATTGTCAAAGAGGCATTACGCCTGCTAGCGATTGACATACCCGGTCCCTCTTCTTATGATGTACCGGATGAAAGGTCTTACCGCATATGCGCTCGGGATAGAACTGGGCCGCGTCCTCGCCGGCAAAAAGGTCAGGTCGGCGGCACATTTCGATTCGGGGCTGTCTATCGAACTCGAAGATGATGAGATACCGTACCTTCATATCTTTTTTATCTCAAGAAAAACGCATCTGATCCCGCTCGCAAAGCCGGTCGTTCCGCCTGGATATTCGATACCGGTCTTCAGTTCTATCAACGACGCCGTCATAACCGCCATCGGGCCCCTCGGCCTGGACCGGATAATACTTATCGATCTCGAATCAAAAGACAGTTGGGGAAAACTCTCCCGTTTTACGCTTAGGATAGATCTTTCCCCCTCATCCAAGGCAGTCTCACTCTTCGAGCTTCCCGGAAAACGGCTGATGGGATCTATCGGAGCCGCACGTTCGAGAAATCCCGGATCCCCTGACGAGAGACCGCCTGCGAAACGATGGTCTCTTTTTTCGCTCCCGGATGAGTACCCCGGAGATATCATCTCCGCGGCGGCGGCCGGAGATATACCGGAAGCGCCCCTTTACAAAAAGAAGGATTCCCACGCCCCTTCGAGCCTTTCCGAGATCCTGGTTTCAACTATAGATGGAGTCGATCCCATCCTGTCCTCTTTTCTGTCCAGGCGGTACGAAAATGCCCCTTACGATCTGTGGGAAAACCTGAAAGGGATAGCCGCCGCGCTCTCTTCCGGTTCATTCGAGTGGAAGATCTATGATATGCCGGAGGGGGGAAAAGACGGCAACTGCACACTCTATCCATTTTCTCTTCCTCTTCCATGCCGCCCTGAAAGGATCGAGCGGTATCTTGAAGGATTCGGGATCCTCGCGGAAGAGAAGATCCTTCCGTCATTTTCCGCAAAAATCCGAAACAGGATCCTGTCTATAATAAAAAAAGATATAAATAAATCTAAAAAGCTGATTGCAAACCTATCCAAAGACCTTGCAGAAGCAGACAGGACCGATGAATTGCGAATGTACGGAAACCTTCTTACGACTTTCAGGCACCTCTTAAGGCCTGGAATGAAAGAGATCGAACTTCGCGATTTTTCAGGGACGACTGCTGTTCTGATCCCGCTTGACCCCGCGCTGAAGCCTGACATGAATATAAAAAAATATTTCCGCAGAGCGAAAAAGGGCGAAAAAGGAAGACTTGTGATCAGGAATCACCGCAAGGAGGCAGAAAAGGAACTGAAGAAAAAGCTGGAACTCCTCGAAAATGTCTCAAAGATCACGAAGATAGAAAAGCTTCTTGAATATCTTCCCGAGCAACGCGCTCCGGAAAAAGGAAAAAACAATGACGGGACCGAAAAGATGTTCAGGAGCTATATCCTCGATCCAAACCATATCGTCCTGGTCGGCAGAAATGACAGGGAAAATGATTTTCTGACTCACCGTTTCGCCTCCCCGAACGATCTGTGGTTTCACGCACAGGGTTCAGCCGGATCTCACGTTATTCTGAGAAGGCAGGGGACTTCCACCCCCAGGGAATATATAAAAAAAGCTGCGGAAATAGCTGCATGGTTCAGCAAGGCGAGAAATTCATCGACCGTTCCCGTAATATATACGGAAAAAAGATATGTCAGAAAACCAAGGAAGTCGAAATCAGGCACAGCGGTGTGCATAAGAGAACAAACGATCTTCGTCAAGCCGTCAAAACCGGAAGATCCGTTAAAAAAGGATTTTGGAGGCAGCCGCTCATAAAGTGGCCTTGAACAAAAAAACAGGATATCTTTCAGGGAATATGCAAAAGAACGGAAGGAATAAAAAAATGCGGTCTACACCGCATCTGATCACCTTGCCTGGAGCAGCCAGGCAGCATGGCTCAAAGACCAAAAACCCGAAATTCCCCCTCTGCAAGCCTCAGATATCCCAATATCCGCTTTCAGCCAGAGGTAGAAATCTTTACAGCCTATTTTTCCGCATATCCGGTCTCGGTACCCAGAAGATAACTGTTATCCCCATCGGGATCTATATCGAGACAGACGGGACTAAAGGCATCCCACTGGATACAGACATCGACGAACGGCCTCACTCTTTCAACAGGCATGATATGGACCCTGTTATGAGCATCATCGACTTTCTCGAAGAAGATATAATATCCGTCGCTATTATATATCTTGTAGACCGTTCCCTCAAAAGCAACGAGGCTGGCTTCCGTCCTGCTAACAATCTTGTCCACAGGGATGCCCCGCAGCCCGTCCGCGACCATCTGCGCCGACGAGAAAATCATCAGGGCAATTGCCAGCAGAAACACCTTAGTCAGCATCCTCATAAACGATCTCCCTTCTCCGGTTACGAAAAACCCGCACTGACCCCACGACGGTGCACCAAGCACATCGATGTAACCATGAGTCGACTCCAACGTGTGCCAATATACCATACTTAATAGAATTTTTCTATATAAATTTTTTTATATCACAATTTATTTTATTATTCCGCCGTTATTGCCGGTCATTTTTTCTATTTCAGAGAAGAGGGTCTCAAGCAGGTCTTTACTGAGTCTTTTATATATCTTTCCATTTTTAAAAAGAACCGCTCCCTTTTCCGTCCCGGCGATCCCAATATCTGCTTCTTTCGCTTCTCCGGGGCCGTTTACTTCACACCCCATTACCGCCACTTTGATCATCTTCCCTGTACGGGGCATCGATTTTTCAAGAGCTTCCGCTATCGCCCCGACATCCAGATGGGATCTTCCGCAGGTCGGACACGATATTATCCTCGGGACATCATCTCTGAGACCGAGAGCGGAAAGCATGGCTAAAGCTACAGTCACCTCATCGACCGGGTCACCGGAGAGCGAGACCCTTACCGTATCGCCTATTCCCCCGGAAAGCAGCAGCGTAAGAGCAACGACCGAACGGGCTGTCCCGGTCAATTTTGGGCCCGCTTCGGTAACGCCTATGTGCAGGGGATAGTCATTTTCCAACGCGAAGAGCCTGTTCGCTTCAACAGTGACCATTGCGTCAGACGATTTCAGGCTGAATATGGCATCTCTGAATCCGGCCCTCTCGAGCAGATCCGAATACCCTGCAGCGCTCCTGCAAAGGGCAAGCGCTGGATCTTCCAGGTAAAGACCCCGGTATCTTTTTTCTAAAGATCCTGAGTTTACTCCGATACGCACCGTCAGGGAGTATTTAGCGGCCGCATCAAGCACAGCTGTTACTTTTTCCACCGATCCTATATTCCCCGGATTTATTCTCAATCCGGCGACACCGGCTTCAGCAGAGAGAATAGCGAGCTGATGATCAAAATGAATATCCGCTATTACGGGGATCGAAGAGTCTGCGCAGAGGCCGGAAAGGAGATGAGTATCTTTTTTGTCTCTCACCGAGACCCTTACCATCTGGCATCCGGCAGCTGCCAGCGAGGATATCTGCTCCCTTATCTCACTATGGGATGTGACCGGCAACGAGCACATCGACTGCACCGAAACGGGGGCTCCGCCGCCCACGGCGACCTTTCCATAAAATACTTTTCTTGTTTTCCTTCTTACAATACCTGTTTTGCGCCGATCCGGATCCGGCACTGTCTTTTCTTTCACCTGATTCCTCCGCCAAGCCTGGGACCAGCTTCCCTGAGATCACCTTTTCTGACAGTAATACCTTCGTTATCAAGATACTCGAGAAGCGGGACCGCATACTTTCTGGAAAGCTCGAAAGCGTCCTTGAAATCGCCTATCGATATCGACCGGTTTTTTTCAAATATTTCTTTCAGGCGTTTCAGAAGGCCTTCTATCACCGATCTGCTGACATACATTTCCTGCCCGAGCTTTGTTACCTTTCCATCTTCCTGAAGGATATGCAGATATCTCTCGAGCACGATCTCATCACCTGTCTCCGCAAGAAGATCCGCCGCTGACGGAAACCTTAAGCCCGCTTTCTTGATCGCCGAGTCGAGAGAATCGAGTTTTAACCTGTCATCATCTGAAAATTCGATCAGGTCGCCTCCTGTCCTGATCTTTCCTCCCCTGAAGAAGATGACCCCTTCAGAGCTTCCTTCCTTAAGGATATGATCAAAAATGGGGCCTTCGCTCAGTCCGGCCGCTGCCCTTGCCTGTTCACGGTCCATTCCCCATATCAGCGGATTTTCAGCGCTGAACCGCGAGAGGGTCGCGCACAGCTTTTCCTTTGCCGTCTCGAGTATGCCGGTCGATATTATCCTTCCCTGGATCAAAACGGTTTTTTTATCACCGAGCAGAGAGGTGACCCCTTTTTCGATATCTGCCGACGACAACCCGAATATCCTCAGTTCTTTATTTGTCGTTCCCATCTCTCCGGATCTCTCGGCGACAGCCAGAATTATCTCCTCTGCGGATCCTTCAGAGACTGAACGAAGAAAGGAGATCAGTTCCCTTCTGAATCTTTTTGCCTTCCCTGCTACTGGATCGATGATCTTTCCTCCGGCAAGTATCCTCATCGGAGAATATCTCCTCAGAACGAACCTGTCACCGCCTATCGCCGCAACCGAAGACTCCATCCTGAGCTGGACAAGGCCTCTTTCCCCGGCATTGAGTTCCTCTCTGTCAAGCAGTATGACCCTGGCCAGTACTTCTCCGGCGGCGTGATGAAATCTTACTCTCTGCCTGTTCTGAATACGTGACCCCTTGATTGCGCTTATCTCAAGGAGGGCATCGACCATACTGGATCTTTCTGCGATGCCCGGCGAGAATATCTGACTCCCCGTAAAAACTTCGCCGGTCTTGACACCGTGCAGGGCAAGTGCCGTCCTTGTCCCAGCCTGGGCCTTGCCGAGGACCTTGTCAAAGTTCTGGACATCCCTTACCCTGACCTTTGCAGCACCAGGCTCTATGGCCAGTTCGTCTCCCTTGCTGACCTCACCCCGCCAGGTAGTTCCCGTGACGATCGTTCCTATCCCTGTCCTTGAAAAGACCCTGTCGACAGGCATTCTGAAATACTCATAATCAGGTTTTGACCGAACCTTTCCCGCCTCCCTGAGAAGCAGTTTTTTAAGATCCTCGATCCCTTCACCTGTGACAGATGAAGTCCTGATAAAAGGCGAATCTTCGAGAGGAGTCCCCTTCAGGAGTCCTTTGACATCAGATTCCACGATATCGGCGATCTCCGGATCCGCAATATCTATCTTTGTGATCGCTATGACCGCCGCCTCTACTCCAAGAAGCCTCAACACCTCGAAATGTTCGATCGTCTGCGGCATAACACCTTCATCAGCAGCGACGACGATCAGCGCGAGATCGACTCCCACAGCACCTGAAACCATATTCTTTACGAATTTCTCATGCCCGGGCACATCTACTATGCCGGCATTTATCCCCTCCCCCAGATCGAGAGGTGCAAATCCGAGTACTATCGAAATACCCCTCTCCTTTTCCTCGTCAAGACGATCGGTACTCAGGCCGGTAAGCGCCCTGACGATCTCCGTCTTGCCGTGATCAACATGCCCGGCTGTCCCTATTATAATATTCTGCAAGAAATGACTTCCTTGAGAAAGCTGCTACTCGGAGATGCGGGTGATCTCGGCACCCAGCTTCCCGAACTTGGCCTCAATCTTTTCGTATCCGCGGTCGATATGGTAGATCCTGAGGATCTTGGTATCCCCTTCGGCGACAAGCGCCGCCAGTATCAATGCCGAGCTTGCCCTTATGTCGGTCGCCATTACGGGAGCGCCCTGCAGCCTTTCGACTCCGTTGACGACCGCCACGCTGCCGTCAAGGTTGATCTTTGCCCCGAGCCGTTTCAGCTCAGGCACATGTGTGAACCTGTCTGTATAGACATGCTCGACAAAGCTGCTGGCTCCATCCGCGACAGACATGACGGCCATCATCTGCGCCTGCATATCGGTCGGAAAAGCCGGATAGAACCCAGTCTCTATATCTACCGGGAAGATCTTATCCGGCCCTTTTACATGGATCGATCTTTCTGCTGTTTCGATTTCAGCACCGCAGGACCGCAACTTGTCTATAACTGCGTGCATATGGTCGGGGTTACAGTCATTGATAGTGACCTCTCCTCCCGTCAGGACGGCTGCCGCGGCATATGTCCCCGCCTCGATCCTGTCCGGAATGACCCTGTGCGTAAATGGATCGATCTTCGAGACACCTTCAATGATTATCCTCGAACTTCCCGCGCCATCGATCTTCGCCCCCGCTCCGATCAAAGCGTCTGCCAGATTCTTTATCTCCGGTTCACAGGCAGCGTTTTCGATCACCGTCTCACCTTCGGCAAGAACAGCGGCAAGCATCAGATTGACAGTAGCTCCGACACTCGGGATGGCCAGAATTATCTCCGCTCCCTTCAGCCCGTCAGCGGAAGCATCGATATATCCATGGTCGATCCTGATCTCGGCACCGAGAGATTTGAGTCCCTGCAGATGAAGATTGATCGGCCTCGGCCCCCACGCGCATCCTCCTGGAAGAGAGACCCTTGCTTTACCGAACCTGGCAACAAGGGGGCCCAACGCGTAGATCGAGGCGCGCATAGTACGCACAAGATCGTAGGGAGCTTCAAACCCTGAAGGGTCAGAAGCGTCTACATCGAGTGTCCCTTCGTTCAATTCTGCAGGAATGCCCAGAACCTTGAGAAGTTTTATCATCGTTCTTGTATCGCGAAGATCTGGAACATTTTCAAGCCTGCATTTTCCGCCTGTGAAGATAGTAGCCGCCATGAGAGGCAGCATCGCGTTCTTTGCGCCGCTTATCGTAACACTGCCCTTTAAACGGCACGGACCTTTTATCATGAAACTGTCCATCAAAGCACTCCTTTATGAAATCAAGGATTGAACGCGGTGATTATCCGTTCAAAACCGTTATAGTCCTCTCTTGCGACTATATTCTCATACCCTCTGCTTTCGAAGATATTGATTATTCCGCCAGCCTGGCCGTCACCGGCCTCCACGGCGAGCATCCCCCCGGGCTTAAGAAGAGCCTTTCCGCCGTCAGCCAGGGCCGGATAGAATAGAAGTCCGTCACTTCCCCCATCAAGCGCTGTTTTGTTTTCATGGACAGCGACTTCTTTTTGCAGGGCTGCTATCTCTTTCGACGGGATATATGGAGGATTTGAGACTAGAAGATCGAAAAGCCCCCTGCCGCATATGGAATCGAACATCGAACCGGCGAAAAGAGATACACGGTCGGATACTCCCAGTTTAAGAAAATTATCCGAAGCGAGCTTCACCGCTTTTTCAGAGATGTCGAAAGCTACTCCGCGCCATCCTTTGTTGCGGTGAGCCAGTGCCCCCGATATCACTCCGCTGCCTGTCCCAAGTTCCAGGAACCGTATCTCTTTCCTTAAGGAAAGAGATTTTTCTATCGATTCAATAAGGAGTTCTGTTTCGGGCCGGGGTATAAAGACCTCTTCCCTCACCAGAAAAGGGAGAGAGACGAATTCGACTTCACCGAGAATATACTGAAGCGGGTAATGGGAAGCTCTTTTCTTCAGGTACTCCCTGTACCTTTTTACGGTATCATCTTCAAGTGTTTCTTCAAAACGAAGATAGAGGTCGAGCCGGGAGCATCTCATAACGCTCGCCAGAAGATGCTCGGCGCTCAGCCGGGGAGATTCCACGCCATACTTGCGCAGATAATCTTCCGATAGTCGGACTGCATTCAGTACGGTCGGCGCACCTGCCATCTGCTCCACACCCGGCCTTTCAAACGGTTCGTTTTTCACAATGTCATATCCGGAAAGAAACAAGCCCCGGGCCTTATCCGCCAGCTTTGTCTTTCTCTTCCTTTTCCATAGCGAGAGCCAGCAGATGTTCCCTTTCGGCCAAAGCAAGTTCCGCTATTAATTCGTCCAGCTCCCCGTCGAGAATGCCCCCGAGGTTATGCGACGTAAAACCTATCCTGTGATCGCTTACGCGGCCCTGGGGAAAGTTATAGGTCCTGATCTTTGCAGATCGGTCGCCAGATCCCACCATACTTTTTCTGACTTCCGCGATCTCGTCCGCCTGTTCACGTTTAGCTTTCTCAAGAAGCCTTGAAAGAAGGACTTTCATCGCTTTGGCTTTATTCTTATGTTGTGATTTTTCGTCCTGGCATGTAACTACCATACCTGTAGGTATATGAGTTATTCTGACTGCCGAATCGGTCGTATTTACGCTCTGCCCTCCCGGGCCGCTTGACCTGTATACATCGACTTTCAGATCTTTCGCTTCGACATCAAGATCCACTTCCTCAGCTTCAGGCAGAACCGCCACGGAAACGGCGGAGGTGTGGATTCTGCCGCCGGATTCGGTGACAGGCACTCTCTGGACCCTGTGCACTCCGCTTTCGAATTTCATCTTTCCGAAAGCATTTTCTCCCGAAACAAGGAAGATCACTTCTTTGAACCCGCCCATCTCCGTCGGGTTGCTGCTGAGAATATCGACTTTCCATTTCTGATTTTCCGCAAAAAGCCTGTACATCCTTGCAAGGTCATGGACAAAAAGAGCTGCTTCATCCCCGCCGGTACCTGCTCTTATCTCTATTACCGTATTACGCGAATCATCCGGATCGCTTGGGATCAGAAGCAGTTTGATCTCTTCCTGCAGCCTGTAGTATTCGTCCTCTATCTCATCGATTTCCGCCCTGGCGAGCTCTATGAACTCCTCATCCCCGGATTCGTCTATCACACCGCGGGCTTCCGCAATCCTCCCGGACAGCTCGATAAATCTTCTGATAGCTACGACCGCATCTTCAAGGTCGCTTCTTTCCTTCCCGATTTTCCTGTAAAGAGACTGATTTCTTATATTTTCGGGCCTGGACAGTTCGTCGCCGAGAGAATCATATCGTTTCAATATCTTTTCATATTTTTCAATATTACCCAAAAATGACCCCTCCATTTGCCAGGATCGAAGGAAAATCACGCTGGGCCCGGGAGGCGGCCCCTGTTCGAGCAACTTTAATTAATAATGCCGTTTCTTGCCAGTAAATTGTCATCCAGGCAGGCTTTGAGCGCCGCAATTGCCACTTCTACCTGATCGGCCGAAGGTTCCTGCGTAGTAAATCTCTGAAGAAATAATCCGGGCCACAGGAGAAACCCGATCTTCCGGCCTATCTTTTTACGCGCCGACAGCTTCAGCACCTCATACGATATACCGGCTATCACGGGAATAAAGGAGAAACGGATCAAACGATCAGCGATCGTTTCCGGCCTTCCCAGAAATATAAACACCAACACACTGACGATTACTACTATCAGCAGAAAACTCGTGCTGCACCTGGGGTGAAACCTTGAGGATTCCAGAGCTTTTTCAGCTGTCACGTCAGGATCATCTTCAAACGCGAATATCGCCTTATGTTCCGCGCCGTGATATTCGAAGATCCTTCTCATATCTTTCCATCTGGTGATAGCGATTATATACAGGAAGAGAAACAGAAGCCTTAAGATCCCATCCACAAGATTGAACAGGATCCCGCTTTCAAAACCGAACATCTCCGTGATCAAAAGCGGCAAATAGAAGAAAACAATGAACCCGAGAGCGAAAGCGCCGGTCACGATAGCCGCCATGCTGAGGGCCGAAATGGCCTTTTTCGGGCGATCCTTCACTTTATGCGCGGAAGCGGCATGATCGGCAGAAAAAGAAAGGGCCTTGACCGCGACGATAAATGTCTCGATCATGGCGACTGCCCCCCGGATCACCGGAAACCCCGCGAGCCTGCTTTTTTGCGTGAGGCTTATATATTCTTCCGCTTTGACGACTATCTTTCCATCATCCGAACGGACAGCCGTTGCAAGGCCGCGCGGAGAACGCATCATCACGCCTTCGATGACTGCCTGTCCACCGACATGAAGATTCCCAGATCCTTCTCTGCCGGACATTTATTCTCCGATTGAACAAAGGTGAGAACAGAAGATCCCTGTTACTTCTCTTTAGACTTCTTGCTGAGATAATCGCCGTATTTACGCTGGAACCTTTCAACGCGTCCCGCCGTATCGACCAGTTTCTGCTTCCCGGTAAAGAATGGATGGCAGCTCGAACAGATCTCTACGTGGATATCTTCCTGTGTTGAAGATGTTTCGATAACATTCCCGCAAAGACAGCTTATCTTCGTATTTGAGTACTTGGGATGAATTTCTTTTTTCATAACTATGCTCCGACTCCTGAATCAGGTCCATTTTGCGTGCGTCCCACGCAGAGGATACAATCTAATACTATTTCTTCTTCAATTCAAACTGATTTTACTGTTTTTTCGTATTCTTTTTCCTGTTTTTCTGCCGCTACGCGTTCATAGATGACAGGAATTTTGAATTGGTCTTGGTCCTCGTCATCTTTTCAAGAAGAAATTCCATCGCTTCGACACAGCCCTTGTCGCTAAGGAACTTGCGCAGGATATATACCTTGCTGATCACCTTCTCGTCCAGAAGAAGTTCTTCTTTTCTTGTGCCTGAGCGGAAAATGTCTATCGCCGGCCAGACCCTCTTGTCTGCCAGCCTTCTGTCGAGGACTATCTCCAGATTTCCCGTTCCTTTGAATTCTTCAAAGATGACTTCGTCCATCCTGCTTCCGGTCTCGACAAGCGCGGTGGCTATGATCGTAAGTGAACCTTGTTCTTCCGTATTTCTTGCCGCCCCGAAAAACCTCTTCGGCCTCTGCAGCGCGTTTGAATCGACCCCGCCCGAGAGGATCTTGCCGGAATGAGGAACTACCGCATTATGCGCCCTGGCCAACCTGGTTATGCTATCGAGAAGGATAACGACATCCTTTCCGTGCTCGACCAGCCTTTTCGCCTTTTCAAGCACCATATCCGAGACCTGAACGTGCCTGTCCGCAGGTTCATCGAAAGTAGAACTTATGACCTCTCCCTGGACCGACCTTTCCATATCGGTGACCTCTTCGGGACGTTCATCTATAAGAAGGACGATCAGTACTATTTCCGGATGGTTTGCTGTTATTGAATTTGCGATCTTCTGCAGAAGAATCGTCTTTCCCGTTCTAGGCGGAGCGACTATTAACGCACGCTGGCCTTTGCCGATCGGCGTGACCAGAGTCATTACTCTGGTCGAAAGATCTTTCGGATCATGCTCAAGCTGGATCAGCTGATCGGGATAGAGGGGCGTGAGGTTATCAAAAAACAGTTTCTCTCTTGCTTTCTCGGGATTCTCGTCATTGACAGCCTCGACCTTTAAGAGGGCGAAATACCTCTCTGAATCTTTCGGCGGACGGATCTGCCCGTAGACAGTATCACCCGTTCTTAAAGAAAATTTCTTTATCTGCGATGGGGAAATATAGATATCATCCGGACCTGGAAGATAGTTGTAAGCCGGCGACCTGAGAAATCCGAAGCCTTCCGGAAGTATCTGCAGCACACCCTTGTTGAAAATAAGGCCGTTTATTTTGGCCTGCGCTTCAAGGATGCTGAAGATGATCTCCTGCTTGCGCATATTACTGGCTCCTTCGACTTTGAGTCCATGAGCCAATTCCATGAGTTCCTCGATCTTCTTACCTTTTAATTCTGCAATGTCCATTGCCCCCAACCTTTTCTAATGCTGATTTGACACTCTTTATTGTTCATTTTCGATAATAACGGCCCAGGCTTTGACTGACCATCGACTCGTTCTCGACTGATTGATTTGAATTGAGCGATCCGGCTGACCGGCTGATTCCGTATCAACCTTTTTTCTGCAAAACTGCTCCATTGTCATTTATGGAATCACTATTTCTCAATCGGCGCGTAATCCTGATTTCTTGAGGAAAAATTGTACAGAGCCGCTTCGGGTTCCGCCTCCAGGCTGTATTATATGGAGATCTGAGACAACGAAGAAAGATGTCCTTTCTATATACCTGGAAATCTACCTGAAACGAGCCGCCCTGTCAAGAAAAATAGAGAATAATCGAATATCGGATCTGGAAATATCCACGGCGGGAGAACCTGAACGGTCCGCCCGCCGTGACATGATTTTATTGAGTAAGTTCCAGATATTTTTCCATTGCTTTTTCAGCCATGGTCTTCATCTGTTTTTTACCGTACGTAAGCCCGAGGATCTGCCATCCGCCCGGATCTTCGGGAGCTATCTCGGTAGTATACTTCTGTCCCTGAAGGATGACCTCTTCCCACAGTTCACCCTGATAGTAAACAAGCAGAAGACTGTAGTGCGCGCGTTTGTTGTCAGGCTCAAGCGCTATTACGTGCTGATAAGCATCTGCGGCTTTCAAATAGTCCTTTGTCTGCAGATAGCAGATCCCGATGTTATAATAGACATCGGCACTTGTCGTCTCGGCGCGAATATACCCGTCAATAGCCAGCTCATAGAGCCTTATCGCTGCTTCATAATTATCCTGGTCAAGATAATCATTTCCCATGATCTCGACCGTCTCAGCCTTGGTAGGATCGAAGAGAAGGAGTCTTGTCAATATCTCTACAGCTTTTTCATCTTCTCCGCGCTTGACCATGATCCTTCCGGCAAGGGCAAGGGCCTTGCTGTAATCAGGATCGGAATCTGTGACCTTTTCCATCAACTGGTCGGCTGCCTCAAAGGAAGGCTCCAGATAAGTGCTGTCGGTCGTTGAAAGGTGATTGTAGACCATCGCGAGGTTGAACCAGCTCTTTACCTTCTCGGGGTCTGATTCTGTCGCTTCAAAAAATTCATTCGCGGCACCCTCGTAATTGTCGGCCTGAAGCTCATTGATCCCCAGGTTGTAATGTTTTGCCCAGTTTGAAGCGATATTCTGAATAACCAGTTTTTCTTTCTTTGGATCGAGTTCGGCCGCCTTTTTAAACGAATCGTAGGCCATCCTCATCTTGCCTGTATAACTGTACGAAATACCGAGCTGAAAATATGCTTCTGCGTCATCCGGTTTTTTCTCGAGAGCAAGGTTCGCCATTTCGATCGCCTTATCGAAATTCTTGGTCTGGTTATGAAGCATGGCGCTCGTGGTCTCAACGCTTTTGCACGCAAAAACCCCCAAAAGCATAAAAACCAGAAGCGATAAAATCGCGCGATTTCTTCTCATCCTCAAAATACCTCCTTCAATTGCAGCAAGAGAACGGTAAGACCGTGGAGCTTGTAAGCGCTCCAATACCAGATGAAAATTAGCAATCACTTTTTGCCATGTCAAGAAGTATCGGATCGGGCAACGGCCGGACAGTCCGCTTAAAAGAGGCCTGCCGGGTCGACATTCCACTGGATCTCTGCTTCTTTTCTTTCGGCAAGTTCTTTTTTAAAGATATCGACGAGCCTTCGCTTTTCCACCGCTTTTTCGACCCCTCTTACGAGCAGAAGAAACCTGAATCGTCCTCTCAGCTTTTCGACGACAGCAGGCGTCGGGCCTAGGATATCATCCTCATCAATAATGCCCTTCGACACTATTTCCTCTTTAGCCCGATCTGCTGCCTCAAGCGCAAGACGGGAAGAACGCGATGATACTGTGAAAAGGATCAGCCTGCTCGCGGGAGGATATCTGAACTGTTTTCTAAGCTCCAGTTCGTTACGGGCGAACCCGTCAAAATCGTGTGTCTTGAGATAATCGTATAGATAGTGCTCCGGCGCAAAAGCCTGGATGATGACATTACCTCTTTTTCTGCCCCTTCCGGTCCTTCCTGCCGCTTGTGAAAGCAGCTGAAAGGTGCGTTCGGCTGCCCTGAAATCAGGAAAGTTCAGCCCGGCATCGGCAGCGATCACTCCTACAAGGGTTACGTCGGGGTAGTGATGCCCTTTTGCTACCATCCTCGTACCCAGCAGTATTTCTGCCTCTTTTTTCCCAAACCTTTCAAGGATCTCCAGGTGGCCCTTTTTCCCCGTAGTAGTATCAAGATCCATTCTGAGGATTCTCGCCGAAGGAACAAGATTGCCCAGTTCCATCTCGATCCTCTGCGAACCGACCCCCTTCTGGATGATCTTAAAATCTCCGCACCTCGGGCATCTTTCAGGCAGTCCGCGGTAAAACCCGCAATAATGACAGACAAGCCTGTGTCCCTTGCTATGATAAGTAAGTGAGATCGAACAGTTCGGGCATCTGTCGATCCATCCGCATTTGCGGCACTGGATATAATTGGCGTGTCCGCGCCTGTTTATTAAAACGATCGCCTGATCTCCCCTGCCGACACACCGTTCAAGCTCATCAAGCAGTTCACTCGATATGATCTCATCGCGTCCCCGCATATCGATCACTTCGACCGGCGGAAGAATGCTCTCGGCAGGACGCGAAGAGATCCGGAAACTTCTGATCTCTCCTCGAACGGCGCTGTCATAACTCTCCAGGGAGGGAGTCGCTGAACCGAGTACGACTACGGCATTTTCATTCTTTCCTCTGAATTTCGCGACATCGACAGCGCTGTAATGCGGTTTCTCCTCCTGATTGAATGAAGAATCCTGCTCTTCATCGACGACAATGATACCAAGCCCCTTCAGAGGCACAAAGACCGCCGATCTCGGCCCGATCACCACATCGATCTCTCCGGCCGAGGCTTTTTCCCATATTGATGAACGCTGAGGACCTGTCAGCCTGCTGTGCAGGACCGCAACCCGGTCGCCAAATCTGTGTCTGAACCTCGCCGTGGCTTGCGGGATCAGGGCTATCTCGGGAACAAGGACCAGCGCCGTCCTGCCGATAGAAAGAGCTTCTTTGATCGCACGCATATATACTTCGGTCTTTCCGCTTCCGGTTACCCCGTACAGAAGAAAAGTCTCCGCAGAAGATCTCCTGACTGCATCAGTAATGGCGGAAAAGGCCGAGCCCTGGTCATCTCCCAGGACAGGGTTCTCCGCTTCCGGAGGAAAATCCCCTGATGATCGAGGCCCGGAAGATTTCCTTCCTTTTCCTTTTACTCCCGCGGGGAGCATCGCCCTCAGGATCTCTCCAATAGGATGGATATAATATTCAGACATCCATTCGGCCAGTTTCATGAGATCGCCGTGCAGAAGAGGATGCTCATCGACCTGCTTCAGAATCGATCTTATCTTGAACTTTCCGTCATTCACGCCGTGAAGGGAGATGAGATATCCCGTGATATTCCTCTTTCCGAAAGGAACAACGACGCGGCATCCCGGCGCGAGGCTCTCTGCCATATCACCCGGCACCTTATAGGTAAAGAGTCTGTCGACCGGAAGCGGCAGGGCAATATCGGCAAATACTCTTTCATTGGACTGACTTGTCATAGTGCAGGGGATTATATGATCCGAAGGTCGATTCGACAACTTAAAAGGGAGAATTGCTGCTGCATGGGCAGGCAGCCGCATCTGCCGATCCGGCAGCAGCTCCTGCCCGCAAAACCGCTCCGCCGCAGCTTAGACAGGCAATAATCCGTCATCTTGCATTGACAAGAAGTTCCTGGATCCTTTCGATCAGCTGAGTAGGACTGAAAGGTTTCATGATATAGTCTGTCGCGCCCACCTCGTATCCCAGCCTTTTATCTATATCTCTTCCTTTTGCAGTGAGAAGAATGACCGGAATATTTTTCGTCAGCGGATTGGCTTTGATTATACGGCAGGCTTCATAGCCGTCGATCTTCGGCATCATAATGTCGAGGATGATAAGGTTGGGCTGTTCCCGCTTTGCGACATCTACGGCCTCTTCACCATTTGACGCGGTGATCACCTGGTACCCTTCCGAACCGATACTGAATTCAAGGATCTGCGTTATGTTGATCTCATCGTCAACGACAAGAATCTTGCCCTTGCTCATGTAATCTCCTCCTTCATTTTTTCATTATTATATTTTTTCCTGTTTTCTCTTCTTATTTCCTCAAGTTCTTTCTCGATCACATCGAGATAAAAATCACCGTCATCCACCCTGGCTCCGGAATCATTAAGAGCTTTGATGAATGCGCCTACTATCTTTGGATCGAATTTTGTCCCCGACCCTCTGATCACCTCGTTCTTCGCCTCATCAAGGGTATAAGTTCTCCTGTAAGGACCCTGGGAGACAAGCGCCCTGAATGAATCCACGACAGCCACTATCCTTGCTTCTATCGGGATCTCTTCCCTGACAAGCCCTTCCGGGTATCCGCTTCCGTCATAGTACTCGTGATGGCAGTAAACCATCTTCATGATGCGCTCGTCGATCCCCATCGGCGATAAAAGCGAGAATCCAATATTCGGGTGGTCTATCAATTTCTTCTTTTCACGATTCGTAAGTTCTTCTTTTTTGACCCGGATGCTTCGGGGCACCTTCATCATCCCCAGGTCATACATATTCATACCCATTCTCAACGCGATCTTCGATTCTTCCGAAAGCCCGATCCTTTCGGCGACAGCAAGCGCTATCAGAGTATAATTGACAAGGTTTCTGCTTCCAAGTCCTTCTCTCATATACAGGATGCTTCTCATGGCGTCTTTTACTTTTTCAAAGTTGTAAGAGACCTTTTCATAGGCTTCAAGCTTCTTCATCATCCTTCCGATAATGGAGCTGAATGCTTCGAGAATCTCCCTGTCGGCTTTCGTGAATTCCCGTCCATCGACGTGATCGCTTACGTTGAGGACGCCTATCACCTTCCCGGAATCCTTGACAGGCGTGGATATAAATGAACCTGTCCCGTAATACGCACTATTGTTAGCCCTTCCGACTCTGTCGTCCATCTCAATATCAAAGACATGGACGGACTCTCCCTCTACGAATACGCGGCCGGCGATCCTTTCCCCGGTCTCGACCCTGGTATTCTGTACAAATTCCGCGTTAAGACCTTTGGCGGCTATGACTCTCAAGACATTCTTGTCCTCATCATACGCCATGATAGAGGCTTTCCTGGCCTGCATGAATTCAGATAACATCTCGACAAGGAGAGAAAGGTATCTTTCTCTTTCAAACCGTACCGACCCTATATTCCCGGACGAAGAAGCCTGCCTTACAATAATATCTTTCATCGGAAGGATTATTACGAATTTTGCGCCTGAGTCCTTGACGTTTTCGACCCATATCCTGCCGTCATGCCACTCGGTGATGTTTTTGCATATCGCAAGACCCAGTCCCGATCCGCCATATTCACGCGTATTGGTCGCGTCGACCTGATGGAACCTTTCAAAGATCTTTTCCAGCTGCTCTTCAGGTATTCCGCTCCCGGTATCCTGTACGACTATGCGGGCGGCCGATGCTTCCTCTTCAAGCGATATGATCACTTTTCCCATCTCGGGAGTGAACTTGACCGCGTTGCCAACAAGATTGACAAGCAGCTGTTTGATCAGCCCCTCATCGGCATCGATAAAGACGTCGTGATCGGGAAGTTTGACTATATTCTCGATCTTGCCGTCGAGGAAATCTTTATCGAGTTCTTCGACGGCCAGCCTGATAAGCCTGTTGAGATTGCACGATGACTTCTCAACTGACAGCCGGCCGTTCTCCATACTTGAGTAATTGAGAATATTGTCGACCTGCTTGATGACCCTGTCTGTTTCCTCGCCCATTACATTAAGGAAGTTTCTGGTCGTATCGTTTTCGATCGTTTCGATGTTGTCCAGCAGAGTCTCAGAATATGCCTTGACCGAAGTCAGAGGAGTCCGAAGCTCATGTGAGACGATGGAGAGAAAATTCGACTTGAGCTGGTTAGCAGTCTCAAGTTCATCCTTGACGAAGGAGAGTTCTTTCCGGGCATTTTTAATAATGGCCTTGAAGTTTTCCCGTGCTCTGAGTTCGACAATATTGTTCGAATATATCCACATGCTTCTTGTGGCAGAGACAACATTCTCTTCGAAGAACCCGGCAGTGATCACCGCCGTGAGGACCCCCTCGAACTTTACCGGCATTAAAAGCAGGAATCCGTTTTTCCAGTCGCAATCTTTCGGAACAAAGGAACCGGCATCATCGGAAAGCACCTTTTTATCAAGCTTGTACCCGTACCCCGCGGCATTGTCGTCGCTGCAGAGGCTGAGGATCCTGGATTTGCTTATGCTGTTCGAAAATTGAGGAGAGATGTTTTCTCCAGATTCTGACGCAAAGGCCCTCAGTTCGAGCTTTTCTCTGGATTTCATGATAGTCCTTATATGTACAAAATCAGCTCCCGTTTCTTCACGGAGAACTTCCGCTATACTCTTGTATATACTCTGAGACCCTTCGTCACTGATCACCTTCAGGCTTATATCAACAAGTTGTTTGCCTTCGGCCGCAGTGCCGGAGATCACATCTGAACTTTTTAAAAGCTCGACCACACGTGGCTGAGTGACTTTCAGATCCTGACCGGACCCGGTTTTGGAGTTTTCGCCGGTAAACGAGGCAAGAAAAAGGAAAAATCCCGCGACATCTATGATGGAGAAAAGCTGACCCCAGAAAGGATCCGGTCCGATTGCTCCGGAAGCCCTGAGACTCATCATTACGGTCGATATCATAAGCATTGAAGCTGAAATCGCAAAAAGCCCCGGGACAGGTGATCCGATCTTCTTTTTTTCGAAAAAGTAGCCGGCCATTACTCCCACGGGCGCAAAAGTCGAACATGAAAATAATATCGACAGGATCACGATATTTCCTATTATCGCGAAATGAACGACCCCGCCGATCAACAGACCCGCAACGGCAGCCGAAACCAGTATGCCTTTATTCCATAATGACAGATCATCGCTTCTCCTGCCTGACGACATCACCGCCATCAGGAGATAAAAACCGATTATCGATAACAGGGACGATATGATCGGGAATCCTTCTTGAGCACGAGAGAAGACCGAAGCGTTCACTATCCTCGATATCGAGACCAGCGCTACTCCGGCACTCAGTCTGCGCACAGCAGAGCCGCTTTTGCTCTGCATTACAGAGACGATCCTGTAGACGGAGAAGAGAGTAAGAAAGACGATCAGGAAAACATAGGTCAGAGATCCCCCGTCGCCAGTAAAAATATTTTCAGCACCCGATCTAAACATCGGGATATCCTTTCGCCTTACGAAATCGTCTTGTGTTTTCCGCCGAATCTCAATCTGTCTGAAAACGACGTGTACTTTTCGATGTCTATATATCCTTCATCCATAAGAACTTCTATAAACGCTGAAACAGCTTTCACATCAAACTGCAAACCGGCATTTATGATCAGTTCTTCGATAGACTCCTCGATAGCAAGCTGCCTCCGGAACGGTTTTGTGCTGATCATCGAGACATAAGCATCCAGGATCGAAAGGATCTTCGCTCCTACCGGGATCTGATCACCTTTCAACCCCATTGGATACCCCTTCCCATCGATCCTTTCATGATGGGACAGCATTATCTGGCTTACCAGCTCGACAAACTCGAGGGGCCTGAGGATCTCGGCTCCACGCTGCGGATGGTGCCTTATCTCGTCGATCTCTTTTGGAGTCAGTTCAAGGGTCTTATTAAGGATATCCTCGCTGATCGTCGTCATCCCCACATCATGAATACTCGCCACATATTGTATGACCTGTATTTCTTTTTCGCTGAGCATCATCTTCCTGGCCATCTTGATCGCCCAACTGACGGCTTTTCGTTTAAGGCCGCCCTTGTCTTTACTGCATATCTCCTGGAGAGAACGAAGCGAGACGATCGTCTCCTCCACAAAAGCCGGGATATCCTCCGTCGTCCTGATCCTGTCGAGTATTTTGGAAAACCGCTGGCTGAGGCTTATTAGAAGCTGTAGGTCATCTTCGCTGAATGATTTACCAGACGTCTTGTTATTGACGTTTATAACTCCTATTATGGTTGATCCCATTACGAGCGGGACGCTTATCAGCGATTTCGTCTCATACTGCGGTTTGTTCGCATTTCCGGCTATCCCCAGTTCCTCGACATTTTCAATCAGCAGCGGTTCCCCCGATTCCGCTACTTTTCCGGCAATGCTTCTTCCGAGTTTTACCCTGGATTTTTCTACGATCTCCTCATCCAGTCCGTACGCGTTCTTGATATACAGCTCTTTTCTTTCCTGATCTATCAGCATGAGAGAGACGATCTTTGCGGAAAGCATCTCGGCGACCACGATAACGGTAAGCCTGAATATTTCTTTGATCTCTTCTTCGGCTTCTCCCGCTCCGAAGAGGAAGCCGAGCAGATCGTTGAAATGATGTTCTTTCGGCAGCGAAAAAGTGAACCGGCTCCCCTTGCCCATTTCACTTGTCACCTGAATCGTTCCTCCGTGCTGCTCAATAATATTTTTCACTATCGCAAGCCCAAGCCCTACGCCGTCTCCCAGACCTTTTCCGACCTGATAGAACTGTTTGAATATGTTTTTAAGGTCGTCCTCGGGGATCCCCATACCTTCATCTCTTATTGTTACTCTGATAGAGACTGCATCCTCATTAGCTTCTACAAATATCCTCTCTCCCGCAGATGAATACTTCACCGCGTTTCCAATGATATTTATGAAGACCTGTTTGATGAGATCTTCGTCCCCATCGACCATTGGAAGCTCATCCGGGATCATTTTGATGAGATTCAGTTTTTTGTCCTGCAGGCACGGCTGCAGGGAAGAATCGACTTCATCGACGACTTTCTTAAGATCAAATATGTTTCTTTTAAGCTGCCTCTGTCCGAACTCTATTTTCGAGACATCGAGCACCTTGCTTACCATTCTTATCAACCTGTCAGTCTCGTTCGATACTACTTCGAGAAAATCCTTCTTTTCCTTGAAGTCGGGATCATCTATATGGTCTTTCAATGATTCGACATATGCTTTTATAGATGTCAGCGGAGTTCTGAATTCGTGAGACAGGTGGGAGATATAACCTGTCTTCAGGATGTTTGCTCCTTCGAGCCTGTCATTCTCATGTTCTATCCTGTCTATCCTCGAATTCATGACTTCATAGAGCCGGCTTTTCTCTATCGCGGTGGCGACCTGGCCTGAAAGTATCGTTAAGAGCCTTACATCTTCATGGGTAAACGGCCTCGGATTCTGGTCGGAGACAAGCAGCACGCCGATCCGCTCTTTGGTCGATATCACAGGTACCGACAGAAACGGCACCAGGTTTTTCCCCGCGACGATCTGCGATTTTTTAAAGATCCTCTCTTCTGATATATTTTCGATCGAGAAACCGTCGTTATGTTTAATGATCTCGAGAAACAGTTTATCATCATTATATCTTCCGTCGTGTTTCACGCTCACGACGCCAAGTTCGCCCAATTCGACAAAATTGGTGATTTCTTTTTTCTTGTTGACGAGGAGCACTGCCGCCCACGGCCGGCGGACAAGAAGAGTCATCTCCTTGCATACCATCTTAAGAAGCGTATCGAGGCTGATTACCGAATTGATCCCGAGGCTGATATCATACAGCCTCGCAAGTTCCACAATCCGCTTCTGCGAACTTATCAGTTTGTCTTCGGCCCTTTTAAAGTATATGTCGAAATTGTCGTAAAATGTGGCGAAGAGATATGTCATGAGACACATGAACCCGCCGATCACAAGAAGGCCGCCCGAGATATAGTTTGGATCTGCCTTACTGCCTTCATAGCCGGGAAAACACGAATAATGGGGGATAAAGCCCTTGAACTCGAGATAAGCAAGAAGCGCCATGACAGAAATCGTCGCTCCGGTGACAACTGTTCCCGCTTTCATAGCGGGCAGCAATCTTCCCGCGAAAAAGAGAGGCACTACCAGAACGAAGATAAACGGACTTTCCACGGTTCCCGTAAAATATACAAGGGTCATCACAGTTGCAAAATCGACAAAGATCGTGGCCCAGGACAGAAAATTATCACTGAGAAGATTATTTTTCTGACATTTCAGGATTAACGGTTCAAATCCCGTGAGAAAAAGATTGATGAAGGTCGAACCGAGAAATATTACTATGACCAGGCTCGTACTGAAGTTGAACCCCGCTATCTCCTTGGCTATATATACGATGATGAAAAGACTGACAAGTTCGATAATCCTTATCTGGGGCAAGCTGACGAACTTCTGTGGGTTTTCTTTGACCTTCGCGCGTGTCAGCATTATTTACCTCACCCGATTCTTTCGTAAGGATCGGGGTTTTCATCCTGGATCGGGACTGCAATAGTCGCGGTCACGCCGGAACCAGGATCGCTTTTTATCTGAATGTCACCCATCATGACATTAATGACGTTTTTCACCAGTGAGAGCCCAAGACCCAGGCCGTTGACTTCTTTTCCAGAACTGCCCCTGTAGAAAGGATCAAAGATCTCTTTGATCTCCTCTTCCGATATTCCAGACCCATGATCCCTGACTGTGATTATAAGAAGGCGTTTTCTCGATATGCCTCGCCTGTCGAGCTGCACAACGGCCGATACTACAACGGGGCCATTGTTCCCGCCATGTTTCAGGCCGTTCGAAATCAGGTTATCCAGAACGATCTCCAGGCACCTGGCCCGTACAAATAATGGCGGCAGATCCCGGTCAACGCTGTTTACGACACCTGGCGGATAGTTGAAGTATTTCATCTTGAGCGATTCGACCAGATCAAAAAGGACAATCTCTTCGAGATCCTCTCCCTTTTCCGAAGACCTGTCGAAACGCAGCATCTGGACAAATGCCTCGATCAGATCCTGAAGATCTTCCGTAGCTTTTTTCGCCTTGGAGAAATATCCGAGCTCCTTTTCGCCCGAGACCTTCGCATACTTCGCCTCAAGAAGCTGAAGATAGCCGCTTATCGACGTGAGCGGCCTGTTCAGTTCATGCCCGACGATCATGCGGGCCGAATCGAATATGCTTTCGTACCTTTTGATCTCGGACCGGAGGAACTCCAGTTCTTTCTCGAAATCAAACCCCGGCTGCCCGGGCAGCATCTTGTTTTTCTTTTTTGAGATCGTGGCCACAGCCGCGCCTCCGTCTTCGATTCGATTCAACGATATTCAACACCGGATATTATGATTCTATTTTTTCAGCAGGATTCGTCTTCCTGCGTCTTTCTCTGACGACTACGCTTCCGGTCATACCTTTGCCGAACTTTTTAAGTTCCGAAGCGATATCACTGACTTGCGCGAAATGGCGCAGCCGCTGATTTTCGTTGATGACGATCGCTACGGTCAGAGACATAAGGGGCACTCTTTTGATCTCTCCAAGGCGGTTTCTGATCTCCAGATATCCTCTTCTGATATCTTCCTCGTCCATAAGAAACAGCGACCCTTTATCAAATTCATCTATTACGTGGCGGGATACGAACTCCGCCCTGCCTACTGATGTAAGGACGATAAAATCGTCCCCTCCAATATGACCGACAAAATCATCCGGCCCGCCCAGCGATTCTACGGCTTCTGAGATCGTATCGGCGGCAAAAACGATTGCTTCATCGCCTTTGTGATAGCCATAATAGTCGTTGTAAGCTTTGAAGTTATCTATGTCGATATACAGGAATGCGAACGATTCTCCGGCCTCGATCCTTCGCTGAAGTTCTTTTTCGATCGCCTTGTTTCCGGCGAAACCTGTAAGCGGGTTGGCGTTTTTCTGCTTCTGGCTCCATTCAAGGACGTTTCTTACCCGAAGGATCAATTCTTCGTTCGAATACGGCTTGATCAGATAATCGTTCGCTCCGTCACTAAGCCCCTTTATCTTATCTGAAAGATCGCTCTTGGCGGTCAGCATGATTATCGGGATCTGGGCTGTCTGGAAATTCGATCTCAACTTTCTGCAGACTTCAAACCCGTCGACCTTCGGCATCATAAGATCGAGGATCAGGAGATCAGGCCTCTCCCGGTGTACCATCTCAAGAGCTATCTCTCCATTTTCGGCTGTCCGGACTTCGAATCCGTATTTCTCAAGCTGAAACTGGAGTATTCTCCTGATATGCTCCTCGTCATCGGCAACGAGTATTTTGAATTCTCCCTTTATATTTTCAGACCCCATCGGGAATTACTCCAAATCTTTCAAAATTCCGAAGACGCAGGAAGACTCGAAATCTGCGCATTTGCAGGTTCCGCAAGTAATATGCCAAGGGGTAGGCGGAGGTGATATGTTGTAACTTTATGTTATTACTGCCGATAGGCGAGCGGTTCCATTCCGGCGGGGAATCGGCCGGAAGCTCTGTATTTGCAGAATGGCGAAAAAGGCGGAATCAATTTTCGCATAAAGAGATATAATCGCTCATTCTGGCGAATTATTCCGATACCCAGGATCCGAGTCCCCCCCGGGGAAATGTATTCAGCTCAAGCCCGTCTACCTTCCCGGCGGAAAAATGATAATATCCGGCGCAGGCTATCATAGCGGCATTGTCCGTGCAGTACCTCATTTCAGGCCATGAGACCTTTATCCCCCCGGCACCGAGCCTTTCGAGCATCACATCTCTTAATCTCTGGTTGGCGGCTACACCGCCTGCGATATAGAATCTTTTTACACCGCTCTCTTCTACAGCCATTTTTGATTTTATCGCGAGGATATCCACTATAGCTTCCTGTGCAGATGCTGCTATATCCGCTATGATCTTATCGCTGATATCCTCTATCGATTCGAACTTCAACCTGACTGATGTCTTGAGACCGGAGAAAGAGAGGTCGCACTTCCCTGAATTTTTCAGGGCTCTGGGAAAATCATACGCATTTCTGTTCCCGTTCTTTCCCGTTTTTTCGAGCGATGGGCCTCCCGGATACGGAAGCCCCAGCATTTTCGCGATTTTGTCGAACGCCTCCCCCGCGGCATCATCCCTGGTCCCCCCGAGAAATTCATAGAGCCCCGGGCGATCGACTTTTATAAGCTGTGAGTGTCCTCCGGAAACCACCAGCACAACAGAGGGGGTCACAAATTCCCCTGTAAGCGCGTTCGCTAGAATATGGCCTTCAAGATGGTGGACGCCGGTCAAAGGGATACCGAATCCATAGGCCAGAGCCTTCGCGAAGGATAGCCCCACGAGAAGCGATCCGGTAAGCCCCGGCCCGTTGGTCACCGCTATGCCCGACAGGGATATGGGCTCGATGCCAGCATCTTCCATGACTGAAGAATAAAGCGGAAGCAGCGACCGCATATGAGATCTGGAAGCTATTTCGGGAACCACCCCGCCGTATTTCTCATGATCCAGCTGAGCAGCGGTCCTGTGCGCGATGACGCCCCTGTCAGGCGAATATACCGCGCAGGAGGTATCGTCGCACGATGTCTCGATCCCAAGATACAGCTTTTCCTTCATCAGGGCCAGAACCTCTCTTTTTTCCATTTCCAGGGCATCAGGTTTATATATCTCATTTTCGGAGATCGATGATCGCTCATATCGAGAAGGCTTATCGAAGCATTGGCTATCGCCAGAGCGTGGATCGAATCGATCTTCATTCCGAGATAGTTTGCAATCGCCGGTTTGATCACATCGCTGTGGGATACGAGAGCTGCCCGCTCTCCCCTCTTTTCGCTGAGTATCCTCTCTATTGCCGCGACGCTTCTCTTCTGAATATCTATCATACCTTCATTTTCTGAAAACGAGGAGCTCGTCGGCTGAGTGGAATAGAGGATGAAATCGGGATCTTCTTCAAGCTCCGAATACCTCTTCCCTGCCCATTTTTCGTAAGGGGACTCGTTAAGCCTCGGCTCTTCCAGAATTTCGGCGCTCCATGCACCGGCAAGTATTTTAGCCGTTTCCATCGTCCTTTTTAACGTTCCCGAATATATCGTCCCTATCTTTTCGGCGCCGAGGAAAGAGGCGAGCTTCTCGACCATTTCACGGCCCCTGTCATTGAGCGGGACGGGGTTGACCCCCATTATTCTGCGCTCTTCATTCCAGTCAGTCCTGCCGTGCCTGATCAAATATATAAGCATCGACTCTCCATCTGTTTCAATCTTCAAGCCCTGCGCCTTTCACAAAGGCTTGCGGTCACCTGAAATCATGTTCAAACCCGGTCTCCGTGATCTTTTTCGCGATACCGTCACTACCCCTTATCATCATCCCTTCTTCCACGGCGGTCAATTTCCCTATCACCGCGGCTCCTTCCGGAAGCTCCAGCCCCCCAAGGTCCCTTACCGCAGCAAGCTGGGAATATTCCTCCCCGCTCGCAAGCGAAAGTTCCATCCGTTCCTGTTCCCCGATCCGGCTTTCCGAGGCGAGAAATGCCGGAAGAGGGATCGATCCCAAATCGATCAGAGCTCCTGTTCCGCTGGCTTTGCAGATCGAGGCAAGGTCTTCGGCAAGCCCGTCGCTTATATCTGTCATTGCGGAGACTTCAGCTCCTCCGGAAGCGATAAACCTCTCATCCAGCCTTACAGCCCTCGGTACGATATGGCGCATGATCAGTCCGGGGATGTCGGCAGTTTTGCCGCGAAGGCCGTATTTCTCCGCAAGCTCCCGGATTTCGGCGAAAGTCGATAATAGCGACATGCCGGGGATCATCTCTTTAATCCCTTCTATCTCTTCCTTGCCGGCGGGAAGAAATCTCTCCATGAAAGACCTTTCGCCGGGTTCATCGAAGATCGCCTGAAGAAATCTGAGCCCGGCCAGAGATCCCCCGCACTCTCCGAATATCACAAGGGTGTCCCCCTTCGCCCCTCCGCCTCGCGTTAACGCGCAACCCTTTTCGACCTCGCCAATCACAGAGATATCGAAAAAGTACCCGCCGGGAGAAAAGACAGTGTCTCCTCCGGAGAGTCTCACACCGTACGCCTTCGACCCTTTCTTCAGCCCGTCGATCAGCTCCTCGATATCCTTTTCATCGCACCCAGCCGGAAGCCCGGCCGTAAGCAGCATATTCAGGGGCCTGCCCCCCATCGCATATATATCCGACACGTTGGAAGTCACAGCCTTCTGGACAGCCTGGCTCAGAGTCGAGTACCTGCGCCTGAAATGGACATCTTCGACTACGGCGTCAGAAGCGAAAAGAAGATCTCCTTCGACCGAAGGGAGGACCGCGGTGTCATCGCCGATCCCGCTCTTCGGAAAAGCTTCTTTTATCCTGTCGATGACATATTTTTCCCTGATGATATCCTCCAGGTAAAGGCCGCAGGATGACTTCCGGATCCCGCCTGCCGTATTCTCTGCGAAACCTTATTCCCCGTAAGCAGCAGACGGATAGTCTTCCTCAAGCTCGATCATTGCCAGAGGAAGAGCATTGCAGCAATCTCCAGCTATCATGCTTCTTTCACCAGTTTCCTGCGCTGCCAGATCGGCGGCTCTCGAGTGCAGATAGACCCCGACCCTTGCGGCAGATCCCGCAGAGACCCCTTGCGCGAGAATGCCGCCGACGGCCCCTGCGAGCACATCTCCGCTGCCCGCGGTCGCAAGGCCCGGATGGCCGTGGATATTGACATCGATATCCAGAGAGTTATGCGCGATCAGGGTCGGAGCCCCTTTGTGGATAAGGGTAATGCCGGTACCTTCAACCAGGGTTCGAAGATACTCCGTTCTTTCTGCTGGTGAGGCCGGAGGGGCGCTTCCGGTGAGCCTTTGCAGCTCTCCGGAGTGAGGAGTGAGAATGATCTCCCTCTCCTTTGAATAAGCCGCGAGATCTGAAAATCCACGGAGAAAAGCGTTCAGCCCGTCAGCATCGATCAAAAGAGGTTTTTTGCAACCGGAGACAAAACGGGTCACAAAACCGGAAGTCTCTTTCCCGTTTGTCAGCCCCGGACCTATGACTGCGGCATCATATCTCAGATCCCGCGGGATACTCTCTGCGGCCTCCAGAGATATCGACCCGAATCCAGTTTCCGGCAGAGAGATAAAGATTATTTCGGGAGCAAGAGACTGGATCACCGTTCTTATAGACTCTGGTGCGGCAAGGTAAACGATACCGCATCCGGACCTGAGGGCAGAAACAGCGCTGAGATAAGCAGCTCCGCTGTAACTCCTGCTTCCCGCGATGACAAGAAGAGACCCGCAGTCGAACTTATGCGCCGCCGGATCCCTTTCAGGAAGTTCGCCCAGCACGAGATCTATGTCGAGTATCCGATCTTTCAGGCCGCTTTCTTCGATCACCTCCCGGGGAATCCCTATATCGATTATATCTACTACTCCGCAGTAGCTTTTGCCCGGATAGAATGCCATTCCCGTTTTCGGAAAGCCCATAGTAACAGTCAGGTCAGCAGCTACCGCTCTTCCCATGACCTCCCCTGAAGTGCCGTTTATTCCGGAAGGTATGTCTACCGATACGACCGGTATCCCGCTGATATTTATCTGGTCGATCACTTCAGCATATTCATCCCTTACCGGGCTGTTTATCCCCGTTCCCAGCAAAGCGTCGATTATGACAGTGCTTTTGTTAATAGCCGATAACGCCTTCTGCGCTCTGTCAGACAGATAAAGGAATACCTCTTCTATCCCTCCATCGGCCCTGATCTTGTCCAGGCGGGAATAGTTTTTCGCCGCGTCAGGAGTGAATTTGTCCGGTTCGTGCATATAGAGAAGCACGACTTTTACACCTGCTTCGGCGAGAAGCCGGCCGGCCACGAGGCCGTCACCGGCATTGTTCCCTCTTCCAAGAAAAATAGATACGCACTCCCCGGAAGGATCCTCGAAATGCGCGGAGACAGAATCAAAGACCCCCTGTCCGGCACGCTCCATAAGGACAAGCCCCGGTTCGAACCGTTCGATCGTCTTACTGTCGAGACGCCTCATTTCTTCACTCGTCACGAGGTACATATCTCTTATCCTTTCATTCCCCTGCTGTTTATATCCTCTACGATATCGATAAGACTTGAGATATCATCTATATCATAATCGGCTCCGGAGACCTCCGTGCCAAAAGTATCGCCGTACCTCGCAAAAACAGTCGTCAGCCCCAGCTCGGAAGCACCGACTATATCCCTCGCTGGCCAGTCACCCACCATTATTGCTTCCTTCGGTTCGACTTCAAGCTCGCTCAGCACCATGCGGAAGGGAGCGGGGCTAGGCTTATGCTCCCCTGAATCCTCGAAGGCGACCACTTTATCAAAAATATGCTGAAGCTGGAGATAGCACAACCTCAGCCAGGCTTCTTTCCTTGGAGCATCGGAGATCACAGCGAGTTTCAGCCCCGCCTTGACAAGAGCAAGCAACGTCCTGTTGACATGGGGATAGAGGACAAGAGCAGCTTCCCTGGCTTTGCGATAGGCCACAATCGCCGAGGCTAGGGCCTTGTAATCGACCTCTCCGAGCAGGTCTACGAGAAGCCTGTCGAAGACCTTCTGATATTCGATCCCCTCATTGTCATAGATGGTGAATATCATCTCCCTTATCTCGTCCGCCGGCAGATCGACCCCCGAATCTATCATCGCTTTTACTGCGGCATCGATCGAATTGTCCTTCATGCGGATAAAATCGGTAAGCGTGTTGTCGAGATCGAAAATAATGAGCTTTATCATCAGTACCTTTCCCCTTGTGGCAGGAATATATCAAATGTATATTCTATCTCCATGAACGAGACTCCAGGAAGAGATGAGCTTGAGGAGGATCCTCCGCCGGAGATCCCCCCTCTCGCGGGTTTCATAAACAACTACGTACTTCTTTTGTATGCAGTATCCTGTCTTCTTATCTATCTCTCCGTATCGGTCATAATCTTTCTGAAAGGGCTCACGGTGATCTCGCTGATCGTACCTTCCCTGCTGGGAATCATACTGCCGCTCTACACCCTGACCAGAAGATTCTACATTCCCTTCCGCCGTGAATTCAAACTGAAAAGACCTGATCCTCTCTTGACGGCAATAATCCTTCTTATCGCGGCGGGGTCGATCCTTCCCACAAATATGATCACGTGGCTGATCGAAGGCAAAAATCCCGTAGACCCTGATTATATAGAATTTCTTATTTCAATCAAGCCCAAAGGGTTCTTCTCGTTTCTCGGCATCCTGGCGGGAACGGTGATCATATCCCCTTTTGGAGAGGAACTTCTGTTCAGAGGATTCATACAGCAGGTCTTTCACAGAAATATGCCGGCCTCAGCGGCTATAATCCTTTCTGGGCTGGTATTCGGGGCTTCCCATTTCAATCTTCCCCACCTTCTCAGCCTCATTATCCTGGGAGTGATCCTTGGATATATCTTTTATATGACCGGAAATCTTCTATACCCGTTTTTCGCGCATGCTTTCTTTAATCTTGTCTCCCTGATCGACCTGAATATGACAAGTAAGGAAGTCATCCTGCTTGGGGAGAGAGAGACCCCTTCCATTTCCTGGACAATAATATCGGCCGCCGCTTGCGCGGCGGGAATACTTCTTCTCCGCAGACAGAACGGTTCTGAAAATAAAGAGGATAATGACAGACCCCTGCCACCATCCTCTTGAATATATCTATCAGATATAAGGAATTAACTATTTTGTCGAATACCCCAACGATTTTCCCAGACTCAACTCGCCATTGTCGATACGCAAATTGAACCCGCAATCAGGATTGTTACAAACCCAGGCTTTATAGCGGATAGGCGCTCCGTCTCTTCCGTAATCGGACAAGGGAAGCAGCACTCCCTTATTGCACTTCAGGCACCCTGTAAATGTTTCCGGCATAATCCCGACCCGGCCTACCACAAACCGGATCTTTCACCTCCATCTCCACGTTAATCCCAGCAGAACCACACATCCTTACCTTGAGGATTCTCATATTCTCCGGTTTCCAATAACCTGTCAAGGAAAATGATACCTGCGCCATGCCGCACGCCTGCAGGGAGGACAGGAGGAGTGTCCGGAGATGAGAACCGAGAAAATACCTAAAAAGCTGCCGGTGATCTCTGGTCCGCCATCTGCCGGTACTGCTCGAAAAGCCGAAGAACGTCACGAGCGGGGAGATAACCATCCTCATAATGAAACGTCAACGATCGATTACAGATCCGTCACACTGGCCGGTGCGCCCTGGCCGGAATATGACAGACCTGCAAATTTATTTGACAGTTTTTACACTGGGATCAGATGAAAATTACACCTGTAAAGTTTTTTTGATTTCAAAAAAATTTGTAATGAAAAAATTCAGGTTGATGGGCAGTATTACCTAAGCACTTATACTTGCTGTTTTCACAATACCTTGCGGAAAACCACAATTCCAGCCGGGGAAAGCAGCCCTCTAAATTTTTCCTGTGCCTGGAGTAATCAGCCTGGGGGCAGCCGGCCGAAGGCACCATCCTTGCCATTTTCATAATATCGTCCAAAGGAGCTTTTAAATTGTCATTTTTTCAAACAGCAAGTAACGATCCTCGAGGGATCTTTAGAGAATATGGTTTCCGGCTGAAGCGCACCGACCTGTTTCGTCTCTTCCTGACGATCATTTTTCTGCAGTTCGGATCCCCTCCGCTCTGCGCCGACAGCATCAGTGTCAGCGGCGATCCGAGGACACTGGTGATAAATACAGCGAGCGCCGGGCTGGAACCCGAGTGTACCGCAGAAGCGACCACGACCTACAGCGTGGCTACAACTCCGGCCCAAATGAGGATAACCGGCTCATTGAATTCGAATATGCCGGCGAATGTGACCCTGCACATAATGCTTCAGGCGCCTGCAGGGGGTGACAGTTCGGGGATGGTGCAGTTGACGGCTGTCGCCAAAGATCTCGTGACAAACATGTCGCATCATACGAACCAGGGAGGACTTGCCATTACCTACCAACTATCGGCAACGGTCCAGGCGGGAGTCATCTCCTCCAGCTCGAGAACGGTCACTTTCACACTCGCAGATCATAATTAGCAAATGGGTCCTCTTCAAAAAGAAGGCGAGGACGCTCAGCCGGCAGAACGACTGTCGAAACCGGGCAAGAGCAAGTGTGATTAAAATCTCTTCTCGTACCTGTGACAGTAGGGTGTTTTTTTGTTCTTTTCGTAATAGTTCTGGTGGTACTCTTCCGCCTTCCAGAAGGTTCCGGCCGGAAGAAGCTTTGTAACGACCGGATACCCCTTGTTTTTGAGGGTATCGATCAACCTCTGAGCTGTCAGTTTTTCTTCTTCGCTACTGAAAAATACCGCTGACATGTACTGTTCCCCGATATCCGGACCCTGCCCGTCTTCCTGGGTCGGATCATGGATCTCAAAGAAAAACCTGGCGAGATCTTCATAACTCACTTTGTTCAGATCGTATGTCACTTCCACGATCTCCATATGAACGGTATTTCCGACAGTTACATCCTGATATGACGGGTTTTCGAGATCGCCTCCACCATAACCTGACACCGCGGAGACAACCCCTTCCTTTTGTTCAAATAAATATTCTACGCCCCAGAAACATCCTCCCGCAAAATAAGCCTTCGCAATATCTGGAGTCTGTTCGGCAGGCACAAAGATCAGCGAGATAGAATTGACACAATGCCTGATATCCTTTTCTGTGAGGCCTTCTCCTTCAAAAAGATGTCCCAGATGCGCTCCGCAATTTGCGCACAGGATCTCGGTCCTGATTCCATCACGATCCTTTTGTCTTCTGACAGCTCCTTTTATTTCATCGTCAAAACTCGGCCACCCGCAGGATGACGAGAACTTGTCATCTGAAATATACAGCGGGGCATCGCATCTTTTGCAGCGGTAGACACCTCTATCAAAAAAATCGTTATAGATCCCGCTGAAAGGCGCCTCCGTACCCTTTCCGATGATGACTCTCTCTTCTTCTTCTGTCAGTCTGTTGTATTCTTTTTTATCCATAGCGGACCCCTCGCGAAATGAGATCAGACAAATTACCATCACTGTCGAAAATATAATGATCAGACGCTTTTTCACAAACCCTCCCGTTCAGCGATCCAGGCGGCAAAAATCTTCTTTTCAACCTCCGGCTGTCCGGAATTTATTTTAACAGACTGCAAATATATTTGACAGTTTTTCCGGGAGAAACGCAAGAAAATTCAATTGTTTAAAAATTTTCGAAGTCGGGACAGGTCGGGAAGAGTCAATAAAAATTGCTGGGTACAACACCTCAAATATTCGATATCTCAAATTCCAGCATTACCTTACAAAAAATTCCCCCGGAATATTTGAAATATTCACTTTTTGTCTTCAGATAAAGACTGCACTGTCAACGCATCCGCAACCCTGTATAGGGAATATTACTTGCCCCATACGGACAGTAGGGTGATACGACTACAGTGCTGCAATTTTTTATTGCAGTATTCCCTGGATCGTACGACCCCCTGAGAGGATCGGGGTCTCCGATGCTTAACCGCAGGAGATTGTCCGCTAACGTATTGGTTTATTGCAAGTTCCGATCATTTAAACGCGAGGGAGGTGAATAATGAAGAAGCTCGTTTTGTTTATTGCGGTTGGGTCCATCATCTTCGCAGGCGGAAACGCATTCGCGCAGACAGCCACTCAAACGGTCACGTTTCAGGTAACGGCTATTGATGAGATCTCGGTCAGTGGTAACCCTGGCGCACTTATAGTCAACTCTGCCACTGCCGGCTCCCAGCCCACGGCTGCGACCGATGCAACAACTTCCTACAGCATAACAACAAACGGCAGTAGTAAAAAGATCACCGGCGATATCGATTCTGCGATGCCGGCAAATACTACGCTCGCCGTGACACTCACTGCTCCGACTGGGGGATCCAGCGCAGGCCAGGTGACTCTCACTGCTTCAGCCGCGGATCTCGTGACTGGAATCAGTACCCTGGCGGAGAGCGGCATTACGATCAGCTACAACTTCTCAGCTACAACAGCGGCAGGTGTCGTCGCCTCAGATACGAGGACGGCAACACTGACGCTGACCGACAGCTAGTTGTGGTCGCTTACGGTCCGGGGCGTCTCTCGCCGAGCGCCCCGGACCAGCCGAGCTTCTTGAAGAGATGAGGATATATATATCCAGCGATAATGGCCATAGAGACAGAGAGCGCCGCCAGCCGGGGCGTGCGGCCCTGCTTCTGTCGATATTGGTTGCCTTTTGCCTGCATATATCGAGCTTCCCTCTGTACGCCGACAGCCTTACTGTAAGCGGTGACCCGGGTATACTGGTAATCAATTCTGTTACAGCAGGATCGCAGCCGACGAGCGTAACGGATGCGACGACTACCTACAGCGTGGTGACGACTCCTGCCCAAATGCGGATAACCGGCGAATTGAACTCGTCGATGCCGCCAAATGTAAATCTGAGGATAACGCTCCAGGCACCTGCAGGGGGAACCAGTTCTGGATCTGTACAGCTAACGACTACCGCCAAGGATCTTATAACAGGCATGGTGCATCACACGAACCAGGGGGGACTCAGTATTACCTACGAGTTTTCCGCAACGGTCGGAGCGGGAGTTATCTCCTCGAGCTCAAGGACGGTCACCCTCACGCTCACAACTCTTAATTAGAGGAGGAACGATGTTTGGAGCACTCAAAAGCACTCTCAGGAGGCAAGGATGAAACGAATCGCACTTTTATTTATCCTGCTGGCCGTATTGGCTTCTTCGGCCGAGAGCGGAGTAACGATTCTCGGCGGTCTGACGCACGAGGCGACACTGCAGCCGGGAGACAGGATGGAAGGCCTGATACAAGTGAACAACGACACCGACTCTGTCGCCGTCGTAAGACTCTTCCAGACTGACTACCTGTTCTATGCCGACGGCAGGACGGAGTACGGAGATCCAGGATCGGCCGAGAGATCGAATGCCGGATGGATCTCGATAAGTCCTACTCACATCAACATACCGCCCGGCGAAACGATACCGGTCTACTATGAGATAGCTGTCCCTCCGGGCCCGGGTCTTGCCGGCACCTATTGGAGCATAATCATGATAGAACCCGAAGCGCCGGTGAATTCACAGAAACTGCGAGGGAAGGACGGAAGATCGACTTTAGGGCTTAATACCGTAGTCCGGTACGCCGTTCAGGTTATCGTAAACATCGGCGAGTCGGGAAATACTTCTGTCAGGGTAGTAAAAAACGAGCTGATCGACATCGAGGGAAAAAGGATGCTCGTATCCGACATCGAAAACGCCGGCGACCGATGGATGCGGCCGACCTTCTGGGTGGAATTGTACGACGAACAGGGAAGATTCTCCGGGCGATATGAGAGCAGGACACAGAGAATATTCCCCGGCTGCTCGGTGAGACACACTCTCGATCTGACCGAAGTCCCTTCCGGACAATATTCGGCGCTGATGATAGTCGACAGCGGAGATGACCGCGTATTCGGGGCAAATTACAATCTGAGGTTGCAGGATTGAAGCTATATGCCGCATGTATCGTATTTATCGTTCTGCTCCTCCCCTCGGCAGCCGTTGCCCAATGGAACGGCGAGGGCGCGGAGATGCGCCTGACCACGCCAAAGATCGTGAACGCTGAACCGGGACAGATCATAACTGCCGGATTTCTATTATCTAACAACTCTGATCTCCCGCTTGATCTTGTCGAGTCTCTCGATCTCTCCTCACTCCCTGAGGGATGGGAACCGATGATCGAATACGAACGGGAGCTGACTCTCGAACCTGGAAAACAGTGGTTCAGTCTGGTGACGTTCAGAGTGCCGCAAAACTGCCCTGCCGGCTCCTACGAAGCGGTCTATTCGTACAGGGACCGGGCTGGAGACGGTATCATAAGGGATAGTATTACGGTCGTGGTAGATGCTCTCCTGGAGCTTGAGGCGACGATCAATAATGCACTCCAATTTATATTAGCCGGCAATGACTATTCTTTCTGTATGCTGCTCGTAAATAAGGGTAATTGCAGCGCTGATTTCACCATCGAAGCAGAGGCTTCACACGGGTTCACAATAGCAGTTGAACCGAGCTGCAGCACTATCGGCCCGGGATCATCGAAAACGATAGAGTTCACCGTCAATACAAAAGAGGATATCAAAAAAGAGATCGGCCACATAGTCAAGATCATCGCAAAAGCGGAATCGGCCGAAGGAGAGACGACCACGCTCGAGCGTACAGTCGTCACAGAGATCATTCCCCGTTTGACCCGAAAAATCGAACGGTATAATACGATTTCGACCAGGGCCCGGCTTATCGCTGTCGGAGGCAAGGAAGAAGGCGGATTTCAGGTAGAATACTCAGGGAACGGTTCGATCAACGAAGAGGGGACCAGACGGATGAGCTTCCTTCTGCGCGGGCCGGATCAGCAAAATAAATCCATTTACGGGTTGCGGGATGCCGTAAGGCTCGATTACAGCGATCAGCTGATCGACCTTCATGCCGGCGACCGTCTCTTTACAATGTCTCATCTGACCGAACTTCTCACCTTCGGAAGGGGCATCGAAGGACGCCTGCACGCGAAGGGGATGTCTTTAGGCTCATTTTACATAAAGTCAAGATGGGATGTGCCGGAAAAGCGCGAGGTCGGCGTCTATGCCGGATATTCCCACAAGAAACTGCTCTCGGTCGGGACCAATTTTCTCGCAAAGAGCAAGCTGTCCGAACCAACATTCGAAGGTTACGAAGGGAATATCTATTCTGTCTCGGCAACGGTGACGCCCGGCAAAAAACTCAGGCTCGGCATGGAGTACGGCTACAGTGTCTCCGATTCAAAGGATCGCGGAAACGATTTTGCGCACAGGATCTCTCTTGACGGTCAGCTTTCCGATCGGATGTGGTACATTTTCGAAAATACCCGCGCCGGGGCGGAATACCTCGGTTACTACGGGGATGTCCTCTACAACAACGGTACGGTCGCGTTTCCGATTTTTGACCGGCTCAAGGGCAACTTCTCCTACAGGTTCCACGAACGCAACCTCGATCTTGATCCCGATCAGGATTCAGCGCCCAGAGAACGATCTTTCAGCGGAGAGATAGCTTATCCATTCACGTTCGGCCTGAACATCTCGCTGAACTACGACGATTTTGCCCGAAAAGATGAACTGGCCGATCCGCTCTTCGATTACAGCGAAAAGATCCTACGGCTGGGTGCCTGCCAGTCATTCGACCGGGTCGGGATACAGACCTACGCGGAGAGGGCGTTGTTCGACGATCGGGTCCACGATGAGTCGAACAAGGTTCTGGAGCGGTACAGCATCTACACATATTTGCGCCTGAAACCGGGAGTGTCGATTTCGGCTTTTACCAGAATCGGCCACAGCAGGTTTACGGGAACCCCGACGAGAACTGTGAATACCGGAGTTTCAACTTCGGTGACACCGGTAAACTGGATCAGGTTTTCACTGAACTATCAGAAGAACAATATGTCGAAAGACGACGATCTTCAAGCTCAGCATTACTTCTTCTCGACCGCCGATCTGAGCCTTCCGAACGGCCATTCGATCGCCCTGAAGGCAAGATGGTTCGAATTCGAGGATAATGGCAGGGATGACCTTTCCTTCCAGGCCGCATACACGATCCCGTTCAGAGTGCCTGTCACCAAGAATCGGAGTTTCGGCGTACTGAAAGGGCGCGTGTTCGAAGGCGATAGAGCTGCAAACAGGCCTCGGGCTAATATACTTCTCGCAGCGGGGGACCTCAAGACGGTCACTGATAGCGAGGGAATATTCACATTCCCTCCGCTCGAGCCGGGGACATACGCACTCAGAGTCGACCAGAAATCGATCAGCCTTAATGAGACCACATCCGGCACGAATCCGACCATCGTAACTGTAGAAGGCGGAGAAGAGACTGCCAGGGTGATCGAAGTCGTTCCGGAATGTCAGGTCGCCGGGCAGGTGCTGCTGCTCGAGCCTGACAGGGAAAGACTGAATTTCAAGGAAGGCGGCGGATTCCCGGAAGGCTCTCTTCTGACAGGAGCCGGGGGCGCCGTGGCTGCGCCTCTCTCCCCTGACGATATGAAGATCGTAGGAGGATACCCAGACCTTTTCGTTGAGCTGACCGACGGAAATAAAGTGCTCCGGCAGGAAACGGACAGATCGGGGCGTTTCTCATTCATCAACCTTCACCCTGGCAGATGGCATCTGACTGTTTATGAGTATGGACTGCCCACCCTTTTCCGGTTCGAAAAAGACCAGTTCGATCTTGATCTCGACGCAGGAGAAAACACGAATCTGGTAATCAATATAATCCCTCAACTGAGGCCGATCGAGTTCATCGGTGGCGGGGAAATCGCGGAATCGGGAGGACGGTAGGATAAAATACTATTCCCCTGCCGCAGATTCTTGTGATTCTACCTCCCTTTGACATCGAAGAGTGTCGTCTGTTTCTTTAATATTCTCAAAGTCAGCCAGACGACACAGCTGACGCCCAGCAGAATCATCCAGCGGAGGCTGAAATCGAATTCGCCATGAGAGGCATACTCTCCGACCGCTTCGAACAAAGACAAAACCAGAACAACGGCGAAAAAACCGCTGTATTCCCGTTTGAGTACATTCCTGATCGAAAAGGTCAGATCCGATTTTTGATATTTCCATGGTTGCGGAATAAACACGGGGGTAACTTCCGCCCACTCAAGAAATTCATCTCCGAATTTATCCCTCAGATATTCCTCTTCAGAGAAGATGATCCGTTCGTAGTAAAGCCAAAAGGCCAGAATGTAGATAAGCGCGAGCCACCAGAAATGTGTAAACAACGCGATACCCAGGCCCATAAAGAAATTGCCCAGATACAGAGGATTTCTAACGACAGAATAGATCCCCTTCGTATTCAGGGTGTCGGCGACATGATTTTTCGTGTTTCTTCCAGAAGTGCCTTTAGGAGTGTGCCCGATCGTTACTATGCGGACGGCTAATCCCGAGAAACTGACAAAGAGGCAGAATGCCTCCCAAATATCGTCAAATTTATTGCTGTACTCAGGATATTCGCAGCAGACCATTACCAGCAGGAACCCGGCGATCATGACAAGCGGAAGGTAACTTCTCCATCGAAACAACCTTACCCCTGTGATTGCAAGTTCTTCTCTGAGAGCCATCATTTTCTCCTTATATTCGCTGCAGCAGAAGACGATTTCCACTGTATATCAGTAATCCGCACTATTGGCACGATCATATGCCAGGCGCCGGAACTCATTTCCCCGGCGATTTCGACCGCGCAGGATTGTACCACTGTCTTTCCGAATAGTCATTTTTAATGATATACCGTTTTTCCATCCCATGACAGGAATCTTTCCGCAAGGGGGTCGCGCCGGATCCAAACGTATTTTGTGCCGGCTCTTCCCTGAAAATATCTCTTTTCTGTTTTGTTCCATCAATTTTTACCTTACAATCTATGCTGAATAGAGCGCAGCGCGGCTTCCGTTTCAAACGGAGGCCGGCGGCGCGGCACGGGGTTTTTGACCTTATCTAAGATAAGCGGCTTTAAGAAATGGAGACGTAGAGATGAGCAATATCAACAAGATCAAGGGCAGGATCGCGATCCTTACCGGAGGAGGAGACGTCCCCGGCCTTAATCCGGCAATAAGAAGCGTGACGATAAGAGCCATAAGGGAAGGGTTTGAAGTAATAGGTATCCGGCGCGGATGGGCCGGCCTGGTAGAGCTCGTACAAGACAGGGAGGCTGACAACAGCTGCTGTTTTGAAATTCTTACCGAAAATATGGTGAACAGGATAGGAAGGACCGGGGGCACATTTTTGCACAGCTCAAGGACCAGGCCGAGTCATATTGCCGCAGCTGACGTCCCTTTGCACCTCAAAGATAAATATACCGAAGAGATGAACGACCTGACTCCTGAAGTCATGAAAAACCTCGATTACCTCGGAATCGACTATCTTATCCCCATCGGCGGAGATGACACCCTGAGTTATGGCGTAAGGCTTCATCATGAGGGAGTCAAGGTGATAGCGATCCCCAAGACGATGGATAATGATGTGCCGGGGACAGATTATTGTATAGGTTTCAGCACCTGCGTCACCAGGACTATAGAGATGACACACAGCCTCCGCACCTCTGCAGGTTCGCACGAGCGGTTTCTCGTTATCGAAGTCTTCGGTAGATATGCCGGGTTTACAGCCCTTCTCCCGACAATGGCAGGAGCTGCAAACCGATGCGTCATCCCCGAATATCCTTTTAAAATGGAGAGATTATGCGAGCTGCTTGTGCAGGACTGGTTCACCAACCCCAGCCATTATTCCGTTGTCCTTGTCTCGGAAGGCGCTATGCATGAAGGCGGCGAAATGACCTTTTCCGAAGAGGAAAAAGATGCCTATGGCCATAAAAAACTGGGCGGAAACGGGGATTATATATCAAGAAACCTCAAGGAGATCTCCCCAAAATTCAATAACGGCCGGAAGATCAATGTCATCAATCAGAGGCTCGGATACCTCGTCCGATGCGGAAATCCCGATGCTATCGATTCGATCGTCCCGATGGCTTACGGAAACCTTGCGTTAAATCTTATTCTCGCGGGCAAATCAGGCAGGCTGGTAGCACTGAAAAACGGACGGTACGACAATGTTCCGATCGAGATCGTGACGAGTTTCAAAAAAGTCGTCGATATCGACCAGTATTATAATAAAGACCGCCTGCGCCCCTTCTACGAGAGCTTTGAGAACAAACCGCTGTTTATCATGGCAAGTGATTGACCTCGTGGCGCGCCTGCAGCGTGTTTTACATCATGGCCGGGCTATCGGCCCCGAGGGATGCCTGTATCACGTCTTCTGCTCTTTTTTCCTGGCGGCCGGGAAAAGGACGTTGTTCAGGATCAGCCTGTACCCGGGAGATCCGGGGTACAGATTCAGGTCGGTAGGAGGGTCTCCGACGCGATGCTGATAATCTTCCGGATCATGCCCCCCGAAAAAGGTAAAAGTCCCTTTCCCGAAATTCCCGTGAAGATACCTCACCTCTCCCTTTCCTTTTACTTCTCCAAGTACCAGGACCTTCTTTTTTAACAGGCTTTGCCTGAAAGAAGTAGTCTGGCCCATGAATCCTTTTATCACCGACACGTGATTCTGCACCAGCATCGCCGCTACAGGATCATATTTTGCCGAGAACTCAAAAAGGGTAAAGTAGTCCCTGTCTTCGCCTCTTTCAGATGCTTTAAGGGTCATATCGATATTCGAGAACTCGTATGTATAGGGGTCAGTGATCAGCTCGAACCCTTCAAACGCAAGGCATCTCGTGAAATCGAGTTTTTCCTGGCACCCCGGCGTAGTGGAATCATGATCATATTCCCGGGGCACTATATCTATCCGGTAGGCTGCCAGAGCAAGGTCGATCGTGTCGCAGGCTGAACACATGGCGAAGACAAACCCGCCAGACCGGATATACTCCTTTATCATCCGGGCGACCTCCTTTTTCTCGTCCGACACCTTGTCAAATCCGAGCGAGAGGGCGATCTTTTCAAAGAGGATCTGCTGTTGTATGTACCATTCTGCATTTCTGAATCCCGAATAAAATTTTCCGTACTGCCCGGTAAAATCCTCATGGTGCAGATGCAGCCAGTCGTATTCTTCGATTCCGCCGGTCAGGACTTCCCTGTCATAGACGACATCATAAGGAATATCCGCGTATTCAAGGGCCATCATCACGGCATCGTCCCACGGCTGTTTGTTCGGAGGGGCGTATACTGCGATTTTTGGCGCTTTCTCGAGCAGCACGACATCCATATTCCCGCTTTCTATCTGCCTGAATATCGACTCGGCCTCTTCGTCTGTGATCATTTCCATAGTTATATTTCTCGCCTGGCCCTCAAGCGGCAGGCCGGCAAACTCAGGGATCAGAAACGACCCCCCGCGGTAATTCAGGAGCCACTTCACATCGACTCCTTTTGTCAGCGCGTAGTAAGCAAGCCCATAAGCCTTCAGGTGGTTCGTCTGCGCGAGATCCATCGGCACGAGTATCGCAGCCCAGGCATCGCCCGCGGCCACTGCGCTCACCACATTCAAAATCATTATGAATATTCCAACGGAGACTCTCATCTCGATCACTGCTTTCCCCGGATAAGGAGATTTCTTCTATCCGCCGCCTTTTGATTTTTTAGACGAAATATATTTCTCTCTTACCCTGCTGATAAAATGATATTCCGGATATCTTTCCATTACCTGGCCGAAGATTATCGACGCCGAATCAGGATATTCGGCTTCGATCAAAACTGCGTACTTTTCAAGAGCTTTTGGAGCAAGATCATCAAGCGGATATTTTTCAGCGAATCTCAGCAGAGCTTCGGCGGCTGCGTGCGGGTTGCCGCCTTTTTCGAGCAGCAAGGCCCTGGAATATACAGCCGCAGCAAATAAATACGATCCGGGAAAGTCTCTGATCAGCGAATCAAGCGCCGCCGCCGCTTTGTCAAACTCGCCCCTTAATTCCATCTGTACGGCTGCCGAATAGATCTTCAGGCTTTCTTTGCCGTCAGCCATCGCCTTCTTGGTCAACACTGCCCTGTCAAGTGCATCATTGGCCCATTCACTCGACGGATGATCTTCAGCAAGGCCCGATAACTCAGTTATCGATTTCTGATATTCGCCGGTTAAAAAGAAAAGTGTACCGGCTGCGAATCTTCCCAGCGCCGCGATACTTGAATCGGGGTACGAAGACAATTGTGCGAATCTTTTCCCTGCTTTTGACTTCTGGCCGCCAGCGAGCAGAGAGAGCACCTCTATCCTTGCACTTTCCCTAATATCCTTTATATCGGTAAACTCGGCTCCGCGCAAAGAGGCCAGAGCTTCCGCGGGCCTGTGCATCTCATAGTAAAGGAATCCGGCCTTGAGCAGTACTGCCCTTTTTCTGTACGAAGCTCCATACCGGTGCCCGATCACCCGATCGAGGATCGAGACGACTGCATCCGCGTCTCTGTCGGAGATCTTTCCTTTTTCCGTAATCGCGGCTATTTCTGATTCAGCGATTGAGAGAAGGACCTGCGGAACAACCGGAGATTCCGGATTTCTTCGAAGGAATTCATCACTCAGCGAAGCTTCAAAATCACGGAATTTCCCGGAACCCTGGTTTTCTTTCATCTTGAAGAGGAGCCCCAAAACAAAATACATCTCCCTGTCGGTAAGCTCCATCTCGCGGAAAACCTTTTCCGCTTCCCCGTACCGCCTTGATTCGACAAGGAGGACACCCTTGACGATCGTGAAAAACCTCCTGTGATTTTCAGAGACTATGGCAAGGGAATCGACAGCGGAGAGATGATCCTCGGTCCGCCCGGAATCTCTGAACGACTCCAGGAGAAAATCGATATTTCCTGCGAGAGGGTCATCATGAGCATCAAGGAATATTAGCCCGTCCCTGAAAGCGGAGTCATGATCTCCCAACAGTGTTTCATATTTTATCAGTTTCTGTTGGGCCCGCTGGAAATATTTCCCATTCCTTATTCCTTCGCGCAGCGTCACGATCGCTGTCTCAAAGAGACCGGCTTCCCATTCGATCCCGGCTATTGTCACGTAATCGTAAGGGTGCACGGTGTTTTCTCCAAGGATGCTGTGCCATACCTCTACAGCTTTTTCTCTCTGGCCCATATCGAGATATGCTTTTCCAAGAGCCTCCGCGTACTTTGTTCGCCCCGGAAAGTCCTTAAGCCCTTTTTCAAGCAGCTCGGCGGCTTTCTCCGGCTCCCTGATCCGCAGATAGGTATCGGCGAGAAGTTCAGTGAAGGCATGATGTTGCGGGGCTTTTTCATGCAGCTCACGCAGCAGGATTACCGCCTCGTCGAATTTCCTGCCGGCGAGCAATTCCATCGCTTTGCTTCGCCCCTGCTTGATCATATCCGCACTGACCGGTTTTTTAATTTCATCGGCCGAAGCGTCAATGACCACAGATCCCATGCACAGGATCAATACGGCGGGGAGTATCGCCTTTTTTATTGCTAAGGATGAGGCAGTCATCTTGTCGCACCTTCCCTTGCTCTCCGGGAGAGGGCCCTGAAATAGGCTCGTATCAATTCTTCATATTCGGCAGGCCCTTTTTCCTGCATCCCTCTTCTGATCTTTTCCAGGATGAATTCAAGCTCGTCCTTTTTACCAGACTTCTCTACGGCATCTTTCGCTCCCATATTTCCCGCTGTCCTGCTTACTCTCTCTCTTTTGTAGTCGCGCCTGTTCAGGGATCTTTGGGATTCGAGCATTCGGCTGAGGATTCTTTCTTCTCTTTTTATCAGTTCTTTATCAAGACGCCCCTCATCGAGCTGCCCGGCGATCTCCTTCATCTCAGACCCCATATCGTCCAGTTTCCCGATGATCTCGCCGGTTCCCAGAGATTCCTCCTTAATCCGCTGAAGCAACTCCTCCATCTTTCTCTGCTCCGCGGCCAACCTGGCCATCTTTGCTCTTGCTTCGAGAGAGTTCCCGCTATCTCCCCCTCCCATCATCTCTTTCAGCTGACGGTCTATCGACGTCTGTCCGTTCAGCATAGACTGCATACTCTGTCCTGAATTTCCACCGCTTCCTCCCGAAGCGGAACTGGTTTTGAGCAACTCGATTATCGTCAGATTAAGTTCGGTCATAATCTGGTTTGATCTATCGGCCGCCTGTGAAAACCGCCTGTTTTCCATTGAAGCGATTACATCCTCGATCGTGACGAGGGCCGCCGAAAGGTGGCTGAAAACGCTTCTCGATATCCCCAGCCTCATCCTTGCCGCTTCAAGAAGATCGCCCAGCACCTTTCTTATCGCGTCTCTGATAACGGCCTGTTCTTCAAGCAGGCTGTCAAGCCTTGATGGAGCCGAGCGAAGAGCGGCCTGGCCGGCGAAACTTTCCGACAGCCGGGAGATCTCGATAAGCTTCCATAACGAACTTTCAACTATCCTGGCAGCTTCGATCTCCGCGACCATATTCATCGACATCTGAAATCGTCCGAGGCTCGTGTACAGACTGAACATCTCATTGACCGCATCGCTTTCAGCCTTCCTCGCTTCACTTCTTTCGCCGGATTCCATCCGGCTGACAGCTTCCTGCATATGAGGGGCTGCTTTCGCTTCGTCGATCTTTTTCACAAGCTCTTCCGTTTCTGATCCGGTCTCTTTTTCGCCTGTGCTTTCAGCGAAATCCCTCATATCATTCTCCAGGGAACTGTAATCTGATTTCAGCTCTTTCTCTTTTTCGGCGATCCTGTCAAGATCTCCGTTCTCTGTAGAATCTCTCAGGGAGATCTGCCGCTCGATGATATCTTCCATCCTGCGGAGAAGTTCTTCCATCTTTTCTTCCCTGATTATACGGTTGAGCAGTTCGATCGTCCGATCCAGGCTTTCGGAGAGGTCTTCCGCCTGCAGATCTATATCATCGAGCGCGGATGAGACTTCGCTTTCAGGCATATCTCTCATCAACTCCTGCAGCTTTTCAATCGATTTCGCAAGGTCTTCGCTTTCTATCCTCTCGAGAAGCTCCTGTATCTCCTCCATCTTTCTCCCGATCTCCATCGAAGTCATCCTGTTTTCTTCCAATTCCCCCAGACTTTTTTCTATGCTTCCGGCCGCTTCCCTTATTTTTTCTCTGATCTTTTCCTGGATTCCCAGGATTTCTTTTCCCTCCTCTCTGCTCTCCCAGTCCATCTGTCCAGCCGCCTTGAATTCATCCGAGAATTTTTTAAGCCTTTGCCGGATCTCGTTGCTTTCTTCGAGAATATCTTCGAAATCCTTTTCTCTAAGTTGATCTTTCTTTCGAGCGAGCTCGTACAGATCCGATAATGAAGGCATCGTAATTCTAAAGACTTTCGTCCTGGCATACCCCGGTCCGTTCAGATCGTTATTATCCCATGCTTCCATGTAATAATCGATCCTGTCCCCGGGAAAGACCCTTTCTTCCTCGAGCGACCACTCGTACGGTCTTTCGATCTCTTTTGAAATATTTTCGTCTTTCTTTTCGATCACTTCTGTGGAAAAGCTTATATCCCTGCCTTCCTTCATATACCTGAGATGTATCTCGGACACTCCGTAGTCGTCTGTTGCCCTGAAAAGCAGAGTCGTCCTGAGCGAGCGGGGAAGGACCGCATGATCCTCAGGAGACAGTATTTCTATGGACGGTGCTCTGTCGCTTCTGCAGACCAGGGGATACCTTACCGGGGAATCACTGACAAGCCCCGCTGAATCTGTAACAGAAAATCTTATTGTGTCGCTCTTTTCCGCCATGAATTCCCCCGAAAACCTCTTTCCCTCCGTATTGAGATCGACTTTGAGCCCCGACGAAAAATCAGCCCGCGCACTCACTGCAGGCTTGTTGACTTCTCCGGAAAGAACCACCCGCGTACCGAAGAGAACCGCCGTTTTTCCTGCAAGCGCCGACAAAGTGTCCGGAGCTTTTCCCGTGTATGCCGGATAATCCAGGATTGCCCCGATACAATTTATGATCGGTTTTTGTATTACACTGATGCGGCCGCTTCTGGTCCTCTCTCCGCCCGAGGTGAAATAATATTCGATATCTTCTTCTGCATTCCTGAACGTATGCCGGAAATTTCTTTCTCTTTCTCCTTCGGGAAGATCTTCTCCCTGCTTTACCGCCTCTCTCTTCCAGACCCCCGGAAGGCTGCTGAACCTGATTTCGACTTTCCCCCGCAAAGACCCCATCCTTACGGCCTTGACGGTAATATCCTCTCCGGCAACAACAGTCGTGTCTCTTACGGTGAGAAGCAGATTGTTTCCCGGTCTGAAAGAAAAACTTACCCCGGGGTCGCCTAACGACCGTAACAGCCCTGCGGCCTGTCTGCTCGAGCTGAATGTAATAAGAAGAAGGATCATAGACAGCACCGAAGCAAGAATCATCCAGCCCGTTTTTCCCTCGGCTTCGAAGGTATCTGAAGGAGAGATCTTTGCAATTTTCCGCGAGGCCCTTTTCACCGTCTCTTTCATTAGAAATCCCGAGTACTGCTCAAGCCTTTTCCCTTCTTCAGAAAACTCCAGCGCTGAGGAAAACAGGCTCCCATTACCGGTCTTCTTTCCAAGATCACCAGCAAGCTCTTCAACCGGCTTGAAGCCCCGCCGCACCCGGAAAGCAGCATTGACCGCGATGGCTATCATGCCTGCCCAGAAGAATATAAAGCACGCCAGCGGCCAGTACCTCCAGCTGCGGAAAATCAGTCCGCCTGCCAGGAGGAACAGGAATATCGATGCTGTCCAGGCAATTGTCTGGGAAAAAAGGCCCCTTGTCATATAGAGACGCCGTATCGAGGAAAGCCGTCTGACAGAAGCCGACAGCTCGGCAAATATCTTTTCAGTAGGTAAGGGCATAATAAAGGATATTCACCGCCATCCTGACCGCCGCCTCCCTTTTCCCGGGTGGATCTCCATGGACATCGGCGTCTTCGAGCCCATCACCGATATCACTTTCGTAAGTATAGAAGATCATCAAACGGTCTCCGTTAAAGACACCCAGCCCTTCCGGCGGTTTCCCTCCGTGTTCATGGATCTTTGGAACGCCTTCAAGATGATAAAAACAATTATAGATATCGTGATCCAGGGCGACTGCTACAAGATCTCTTTCTGGAAAAAGGCTGCTTACCATCGAACGGAAGGATTCATCCATACCATAATTATCATCCGCGTAGAGAAACCCTCCTCCCAGAAGATGCCTGCGTAGGTTCGCCAGCTCCTCTTCCTGAAGACCTATATTTCCGTGCCCCGTAATATACAGAAAAGGATAAGAAAAGATATCCTGATCGAGAAGACTGACGACAGTCTCGTTTTTTGCAGTTCGTATCCCGGTCCTTTTGCTGAACTCCTTCAAAAGATTAGGTATCGATGAAGGATCTCCATACCAGTCGCCGCCGCCGCCGTACCTCACCCGTCCGATCCCGATCCTTGCCCGCCCGATATCTATCTCTTCCTCCCCGGGCTCTGCTGCGGCCGGATCCTCTTCCGGGCGGTAGTACCCCTGCCCCTTCACGCAAAGCGCCGCCGCTGCGATCAGTATCAGGAAAATCAGGGTCTTCAGGAACGAGTTCATCGCTTACTCCGCAGCCGGTATTCTGATAATAGCTTCGACTCCCTGAATACCGCTTCTGTTCCTGATAACGATCTCTCCATCCATTTCCCTGGCGAGACTTTCACATATAGCAAGGCCCAGCCCCGTACCATTAGTCTTGGTGGAAAAGTAAGGCTCAAATAGCTTTCCTTCGATCTCTCCAGACAGCCCGATCCCGCTGTCGACAACGGAGATCACTGCCATCGACCCTTCCCGAGCGAGTCCGACCTCCAATCCTCCGCCATTCTCCATCGCATCCAGTGCATTCTCAATAAGATTCACGATGATCTTCCGCAACCCTTCCCTGTCGGCTAATACTGCCACCTGGTCTTTTTCAGTATAACTTATCTCTACATCATCGGCGCCTTTATACCCTGATAGTATCTTTCTTATAAAATCACCGGCCTCTATTTTTTCAGGGTTGAGATCTATCACCTTTCCGAAACTTGAAAATTCTGATGCTATCTTCTTAAGTATTTCTGTCTGTCGAATTACTGTTTCAGAGCCCTCCTCGAAGATCTGCGCGAACTCTTCCCTATCCCCCCTGTAAGCCCTCTGCATCAATTGCACAGAAAGTTTTATCGGAGTCAGAGGATTTTTTACTTCATGCGCTATCTGCCTGGCCATCTCCACCCATGCCGACAGTTTCTTCGTCTTTATCAATTCGGTAAGATCGTCAAAGACTATCACCGTCCCAAGATTTTCATTTTCGGCAGACAGCCTTGTTATTACCGCTTTGACGATACGTTTGTTCTCTCCTGGAAGAAGTGTTATCTCTTTTTCAATTGTTTCCTCGGAATTTATATCGAACAGATCCATGAAAGGCGCCAACTCTTTTTGACCGATTTCTTCGGGTTTCATCCCTATTATTTCCCTTCCTTTCAGACCGAAGAGTCTTTCGCCCGAAGGGTTGATCGTAGCTATACGGCCGTCTTTTCCAGTCGACACTACGCCGGTCCCGATATTTTCAAGGATCGCGGAAAGATACCTCTGCCTTTCCAGGATATCGCGCCTTGCTCCTCTCAAAGCAGTCGTCATCGTGTTGAAAGAATCGACAAGATCGCCTATCTCATCCTGGGCTTCCGCCTCCAGCATAAATTCAAGATCCCCTTTGATTATCCTTTTTGTTCCTCCTCTGAGAGCTGCGATCGGGTTTATGATCTTCCCGGCGAGAAATACCCCAAGCGTTACAGCGGCGGAAAAGAGCAGCGCAAGCAGCCCCAGAATAAGGGCGTATGACTTCAGGACCTCTCTTCTGACAAGAGCAGTACGATAAAGCATAGGGACAGCAAGCACGCATCTTATATTCCCGGAGATCGAGGAAAGCACCCTGTTTGCGACCTTATACGAATAATTTCCAAGAGTCTGGTCGCGCACAATCGTGCTGCTTCCTCCAAGACCTATATCGGCATAGACGGAGGGGGAAAGAAGCTGATCGAGAAAACCTCCGGTAAAAAGTTCTCTTTTACTTGTCGCTTTTATCGTCCCGTCAAAATAGATGTTAATATTCTGTCCGATGACACCGGCTATTTTCCCGATGAAATCATCGTCAAGTCTCCTTGTGTAGAAAAGAAATCCCTTGGGACTGCCCGGGAGCGAAACAGGTATTACCGTTCCCCCATACAGGAACGGATAGCTGTACGTCAGAGTCACCATGCCTGTCTCGCTCTGCGAAATAAGATGACCGATCTCTTCACCGCTGAAATCGCCGAGGTTCTCATCAAGAAGGATATCCCCATCCCTGTCAAACAAAGTGAATCTCGTGCCCTCGAATCTAGAGATATCCCTTATCTCCGGGTCTTCCTCTCCGGAAAGAACGTCTCCAAGATACTGGCTTCCCGCAAATGCTTCAGCTTCAGACCTTATCGAATGGCGGATAAACGACTCTGCCGATCTGACGGCGGCCAAAGCTTCACGGTCTCCCTCCGCCCTGAATCTGTACTTGATATATCTTCCGGAAAAGACTCCCATCAGGATCACAGGCATGACAGATACCGCAAGGAATGAGAGGAGCAGCTTGCGCCTGAAACTCAGCCTGTTCGAAAATTCAACCGCGGGCGTAAGGCTCCCCAGTATCGGGAGCCTGCGTATGATAAGCAGGACTGCAAGGGATATCAGAGTCAGGATTATATTGATGGAGACCACCATCGCCCACTGAAGGATGCGATCGTTTAACGATCCCTCCCTGTAACCGACCAGATAACCCTTATCTTCCGCGCCGTATCCTGTCAGGCAGCTGTACCTTTCTCCGTCAGCTTCAAGTTTGAACCATTCTCCTTCTTTTTTCGACAGCGCCGCTCCTGACGCGATAACAGGCGCTGATGAACTTATCACCCTGCCTGCGCTGATACGCGCCACCAGCAGATCCTCCGGTTCGTCTATCCTCGGGGCAAGTTCTCCGCTTTCCAGATTCTTGAATATCTCCGGCGCCATCGGGCCAGCGCTTACAAGCAGTTCGGGGTTATCGAAGAAGTACGGCACCTTGATCTCGACATACCCGGCGCTGATCCCGTTGATATGATAAAGGGGAGCTGTTCCGATCAGAAAATGGACTTTACCCACCTCTGTCTCCCTTGTGATCTTCACTACATCAGGCACCTGGCTTACCCTCAGAGTATCTGGGAGAGCGTAGATCACTTCATAAGGCATCCCCATTGAAAATCTGGAAAACCTGGTTCCTCTGGCGTCATAGACATCAAAAACGCATGGAAACCCGAATCGGCTCAGTTCGCTTTCTGCCCATAATTCGAATGCCGTAGAGTTTTTTCTCGAAAGGACTTTCGCCGTAGCAGCCCTGCTTTGAGTAATATTCTCACATAGATCCGGAAGTACGATCATCAGCCAGTTGCCTTCGGGATCATTGAAACTTTCCAGTTTTTCCACCACTCTTCCCCTGCGCAGCCCTTCATATTCCGATGAAGCGATTCCGTACACGACAAGAGAACAGACAAGGACTATGAAAAAAGAGGTAAATATCAGCGAAAGCGCTTCTTCTTTTCTAAGCAGGGGAAAGATCCTCACAGAAAGGAAAAACAGGGCCGCGCAGGCGGCGATCAGCGACCAGTGAGGATCGAGCAAAAGCGTCATCGCAGCGATCGCGGCTATACCCGCCGGGATACCCTCCAGAAGATTGCCTCCTCCCCATACCAGGACGACACGGCTACAGAAGATCGTGGTGATGAAAATCCCGGCCAAAGAAAAAAGCATGGCCATGTGGAGCGAGAGCACCGGTACTCTGTAAAATTCCGTGTCGAGGCCGAGCAATCTGGGATTGGCGTTGAGGATCACCCTTGAGACTGTCCGCGAAGAAAGATAGGCCGCCGCCGCAAGGATCAATGTCAGCAAAACAGCTTTTGCGGCGATTCTCAGATAATTGGTTTTTTTCCCTGTTTCGATCTTCCTCTCCATGTATCCGGAATAATATGTGCGGAAGACCTTTACTACGCCAAAGACCAGTATCAGAAAAAAGAGGGATGTAATAAGAAAATCCCCCGTGGTCCTCGCAAGACCTCCCGGAAGATTATCGGCGAAGAGAGCCGGATCGAAGAGGTTGATCCCGAAAAAGATGCTCGGTGTATCTGTCCGCAGCAGGATGTATCTGATCAAAACAAGGAGGAATGTCAGAAATGCTACCCGCCTGACAAGATTCCATATTTCTCCCCGCCCCACCCTTAGTTTCTTGGCAAACCTGTGATAGACCCATTTGGCCAGGACCAGGACGTTAATAATGAGAAGTACGCCAGCCCACATTGTCTTTTTTTTCTCTTTCGAACTTATCGCTGCGCCGTACGTCTCTCCGCTTACGTTAAGAATTGCCAGCCTGTGGCCGAAGACTGATCGAAGGACTCCGAATACTCTGACCTTTCCGCTCTCTTCCCTGACGACCCGGGGCTTTCTTTCCAGAAGTTCATCTGCTTTCCAATTTGCGCCGCCCGGATCGTTACCCATCCAGAACCTGAACTCGACTTCGTGGCCATACTTGACTGTAAGCATCTCCGCAATGCCTGTGTTTTTTAGAAACCTGTTGCTTATCCGGTAGTTGACCTCCAGAGGTATATCGATCACTACCCTCCCGCCGGCGGGCAAAGGAGCCTCATAGACAAGCAGAGTATAAAGCTGTGTCATGCTGGTAAATATTACTGAATCTTCGCTTTCAGGCAGGACGCTCCCGTGATAACGGGGCGACCCGCCCCACGCCACCCTTTTACCGCTCATCGAATATATCTGTATGCCAAGTTCACCAAAAGGCCTGAGCCCCGCCCCCTTATCGACAGCGATAGAATCGAGAGCCGTCATCAACTTTGCGACTTCATCATTGGCGATCCTTTCGAGATCGTACCCGGCAAGAAATCCAGCGCTTGTTTCCGCGCTGGAGATCGCAGCCTCTTCGAGATCTCTGATTGCCGAACCTGATCTGTCAAAGATCTCAACGAGGGCCTTCACCTCTTTTTCTCGCGACTGTTCAGATTCACGCCTGAGAGGCATTGCGAAAATAATCGTGACAAGGAGAAGCAAAAGGGGGATCAGCGGAACAGGTTCTATCGTCCTGGACGGAGAAAAGATCTTTCGTTTCCGGTCTTCAGGCCCTTCTTCCTTTTTTTCCACTATATCGGAGAGGTTTTTCGGATACCATTTCTTCTGGGTATGCGCCCCGCGCCGCGGCCCCGCAAGCTTCCTTCCCGGATAGGGCAGGAGTATGAATATTATGAACCCGGCATTCAGGAGAAGAAGGACGAGCCATACGGTGGCCTTGATACTGATCCTTCCTGTCGAGATAAATGCGATAAAAAAAGCGAGTGCCCCAATCAGAAACACCCAGAGAGCAGTATTGAATATCTTTTTTTCTTTTTCAATATACACAGCACAAATCTCCAGGAACCGGTATCGAAGGTCATCGCGTAGTCTTGATCTCGGTCAACACCCAGTCATCCCCCTCTTTACCGAGTGTAATGTATACCTTATCCTGAAAGACCTTGTCACTGCGAATGTTTTTATAGCTTCGGGAAGCGACCGCGAAGACTTTTTTGCTTCTATCGTTGATATTGTGATACTTTACAAATTCAAACTTTAGCTGGGAATATTCCCCGAACATCCTCTTCATAAGATAAAAGACCTGTGACTTGCTGTAATAACCGCCCCGGGGACCTTTCTCCCCCAACACTATATATGCCTTTCCGCTGCCCACAAGATCCGCCAGGTATCTGGCATCTGAATTCCGCCACGATATCTCTATCTTACTGAAGATCTTCGAGGGGGAACTGGCCTCTTTCAGCGAAGCAGGATCCTGGAGAGTCCTTCCGGGGCGTTGTGCCTCAATCTCACAGGGCCAGACCATAAGCGATATGAAAGAAATCACAGATAGATATATGAGCAAACTTCGCAAAACGACTTTCCTCCCCAGGGATCGCAGCTCCCGGGCAGGTTCCTCCCGAAAATCACGGGAGTGACCCGGTTCAGGTTGCCGGCGGTCCGGGAACGGCTGTCTCTACGCCGCAGCCACACCGCCTCTGCTTCAAAGGCGGCACAATCACGTTAGCCTTTAATATAAGGGCAAGGCATGTGCCATTAGATTAAGATGAAAAATAACGAGTTACGGGGCTCTTCGAAATGAAAGTGTCCTGTTTTTTAGAATGATGTCCTGAAAAATATACATTTGCGGGTCAGGGCCAGCTTTTATAAATGAAAAGACCGAGGACTATCAAACCCAGCGCGACCTTGACAAAGATCGCCAGAAGCTTGCCGATAAAGGCAAAAAATCCTGTTCTGAGAGCCTGATCAAGGGAGTTGTAATATATATATTCACAGATCACAGCCCCGGCGAATGCTCCGACAAGGGCAAATATCACACTCCCGATGACCGGGATTATCGCCGTGCCCCCGATCGCGCCCGCGATCCCGCCGAGAAAGGTGCCCAGGATCCCCCACCTTGTCGCCCCCTTTCCTGCAGCGACTACGACGCCGAGAGTGGACTCGACTATCTCGCCGATTACAAGAAGAGCGGCCATGATTATCAGACAGGTCCAGCCTATCGACGAAATACCGGCAAAAAGAAGGTATATGATGATGCCGGCAAACATCACCCACGAGCCCGGAAGCCCCACAAATATAAGCAGATTGAGAAGCAGGAAAAAGATATACAGCAGCACCAGGCCGATATGCTCAAACACTGCGCCCATACGGAAGGATCCTCACTGACCAGAAGACCGCCGGATCATGCCTGCTGAGGTCACGACCTGGTCTTGCTGCGGGCCGTGAACCTGTTCTGCCATTCAATAAGGACAGGACTTGCTACAAAGATCGATGAATACGTACCGACCACAACTCCGACCAGCAGGGCGAAGGCAAAATCGTGGATGACTTCCCCACCGTAAAAATACAGGGATACAACGACTATAAGAGTCGTCAGCGATGTTATGATGGTCCTTCCCAGCGATTCGTTGATCGAGATGTTGATCATTCTGTCGTACGATTCACGTCTTCTCAGGCTGAAATTTTCCCTTATCCTGTCAAAAACAACGATCGTGTCGTTTAGAGAATATCCTACTATCGTCAGCAAGGCGGCGATAATGACAAGCGATATCTCCTTGCCGAGAAGGGAGAATATTCCGAGCGTGATGATAACGTCATGAGCAAGCGCCAGGATCGCACCTATGGCGAACTTGAATTCGAACCGCCAGCTGATGTAGACAAGTATTCCGAACATCGAGATTATGATCGCCGCCCATGCACGGTTCTTCAGTTCCTCCCCGATCTTCGGGCCTACCGTCTCCGTCCTTCTGATCTCTATCTTCCTGTCAGGGAACTGCGCCATGACTATCTCTTTAAGCTCCTGGGCTGCTTTAGATTCGATTCCCAGATACGGCAGGCTGAAAGCGACCCTGCTTTCAGATTCTTTTGTCACCTCTACAAACCCTACGCCGTTCTCTCTGACCCCTTCCTTGAGGCCGTCCATCGGAGGCAGCGAGGCTGCCTCTACCACAACAAGATTGCCGCCCTCGAAATCCCTCGAGAAATCCGGAGGCATCTCTTTCGCGGAGACAAGATTCCAACCGGCATCGGGAGCGGTTTTGACAAGAGCTTCAAGAAGCTTTTCCGCCGCTATTTCTGTTTCGCTGATTTTTTCTATCGTTATCAGAAATTCTTTGGGATCGCCGAACTCCTGGATATCGCCTTTTTCATATCCCGCTTCTTCTATGATGGTCCTGAGCGTAGAGATCGGTACGGGCTTGTCGAATCTGAGCTGTACCAGTGTCCCGCCTTCAAAATCAATACTGAGGTCGGGCCCCCCTTTGATAGCCAGAGAACCGAGGCCTGCCAGGATCAGGACAAGAGAGAGGATGAAAGCCTTGTTCCTGAAATCCACAAAATTAATGTGCGTTTCGCCAAAAAACTGCATTTTTTCTCCTCTACAGGTAGCTCGTCTAGATGCTGAGCTTTTTTATCTTTCCATTTTTTGTCCAAAGATCGAACAACAGGCGGCTGAAGATCAGCGCGGAAAACATACTTCCAAGTATCCCAATACTTAATGTCGTGGCGAATCCCTTGATCGGCCCGGTTCCAAACTGCCACAGGACCACAGCAGTAATAAGCGTAGTCAGATTCGCGTCAACGATCGTGGTAAATGCCTTGTCGTAGCCGGCATCGATCGCCGAGCGGATCGTCTTCGCTTTTCTAAGCTCTTCACGGATCCTTTCGAAAATGAGCACATTCGCGTCAATCGCCATTCCGATCGTAAGAATGATACCGGCGATCCCCGGCAGCGTAAGCGCCGCGCCAAGATAGGCAAGCAGGCCGAAGAGGATCAGCAGGTTCAGGATCAGAGCAAGCGAAGCGATCAAACCTGATATTTTATAATAAAAAACCATAAAGAGAACGACCAGCGCGAGACCGAGAAGCGCCGCGCGAAGGCCCATCATGATCGAATCGGATCCGAGGCTCGGACCGACAGTCCTCTCTTCCCTCGGAATAAGGTCGGCCGGAAGCGCGCCTGCCCTGAGAACGACCGAGAGGTCTTTTGCTTCCGTGTCGGTAAAGGTTCCTTCTATGACTCCGCGTCCGTCAGGGATCTTTGTTCTGATAATAGGATATGATTTGATCTTCCCGTCAAGAACGATAGCAGTGAACCTGTTGATATTTTTTCCGGTAAATCTCGAAAGCTCCCTCGCTCCGGCCCGATTGAACTGGAATCTGATAAGAAGCTTGTTGGGGCTGTTCGGATCTGAAGCTGGAGTTGCGTTCTGAAGGTTTTTCCCCGATACCATCTCATCGCGGGCGACCAGGAAAAGGAATTTACCCCTTCCCCCCTCCGGCAGATCGGCCCATTCGTCGAGCCACAGAAAATCGGAATCATCCGGGATCGCTTTCTGCGCTTCCTCAAGAGCGAGCAGTTTTCTTACTCTCGGCACATTCTTTTCGTGAACGACAAGCCAGTCTTTGTAGAACGTCATAAGATACGAACTGAACGGTTTGTCCCTGTCGGATTCCTGAAGAGGGATCTCCGGAAGGATCTCGGACTGGGGCAGGGGAAATAGAAGAGAGTCCTGGGCAAACGAATCAGGCTGATCCTGGATCGCCGCGGCTATTTCAGTTTCGGACCGGTCCAGGACAGGATCAGTACCTATCGATGTCTCTCCTTCGATAACCTGCTTCTCTGCCAGCGAATCTTCGGGCGTGTCCCTGAGAACGACATCCAGCCGCTTGACGATATCGACTACGACCGCCCTCTGCCGTATCAGCCGCCATTCAAGCATCGCTGTCTGCCCGATCAGCCTTCTGGCCCTTGCGGGGTCCTGGAGTCCCGGTAACTGGACAATGATCCTTTTCGATCCTTCCCTTTTGATTACCGGCTCTGTCACTCCGAACTGATCGACTCTGTTCCTGATCACTTCCAGAGCTCTATCCACTACATCGACCCGTTCATCTTCGTCGAGTTTCGAGTCATCGACTTCGAGGACCAGATGCATCCCTCCGCTCAGATCGAGTCCCCGCTTGATAGCCTTGCTTTCAAGCTTGTCATATTCCTCAGGCCTCTCAATAGCCATCGCCTGCCGTTCTTCCTCGCTCATCATGATGAGTCGGAAGGTCGGCAATAAAAACCAGAGAGCACCCAAACTCACGATAAGCACCAGAATTGTCTTGTATCTCAGGCTCTTACTCACGTTTCCTCGCTTTACTACAGTCCAGGACCAGTCTTGGTATCTTTATTCGGTTTTTAATCTTCGCGCCCCTCTATGTCGGGGCACACTCGCCCATTATCGAGTAGAGAGTCTAAATTATAACAATTAGCTCTTCCCAGTCAAAGAGAAAATAATCTCTTTCACGCCGGGATCTCTTTCCCGCCTGTTTCCGGAGAAGGGGTTTCTCCCCGATTTTGTCCGTTTCATGAGAAAAAACTTTGAATAATAACCGATTTTCATGTGTAATGGATTTGAGAATAATGAGATCAACGCTGCCAGGGAGGGTATCTATGAAGGGCCTGAATTTTGTCTGCCCAAAATGTTCCAACACCGGCTACGATGTCAGCGAATTTCGGGCGACTGGAGGATTTTTAACAAAGATCTTTGATATCCAGACTAAAAAATTCACGACAGTCACATGTTCCCGATGCCAGTATACCGAGATCTACAGAGCAGACAGCAGCATGCTTGGAAATATATTCGATTTTTTCACGGATTAGAATGGTAGCCGTTCTAACATAGATCCAGGACCTTGGCTACAAGCCTTGAAAACTGAGTCACGACAAATGGTTTCTGAAGGAACCCGTTCATACCCTCATCGAGGAGTTTCTGTATACGCTCGTCGAGAATGAACCCGCTCGAGAGGATAGTCTTTATATCCGGGTTGATATCTTTAAGCTTTCTATAGAGTTCTTCTCCATCCATTCCGGGCATTATCATATCTATGATCACAAGATCGATCTCATGGTGGTTTTCTTTATAGAGATCTATCGCTTTCAGGCTGTCCTGGCATACCTCGACCCCGTATCCAAGTTTTTCAAGCATCCCCTGAACCACATTCAGGACCACCTCATCATCATCGACGATCATTATTCTGCCCTTGCCTATAAACGGGATTATCGTGTCAGTCTCTCTGGCGTCTTTATTTGCTGATTCCTCGACCGGAAGAAGGATCCTGAATGAAGATCCCAATCCTTCTTCACTTTCCACGCTGATGCTTCCACCGTGGTTTATGACTATCCCGTATACCATGGCCAGCCCCATTCCGCCCCCTCTTACTTTTCGCTTTGTGGAATAGAGCGGATCGAAGATCCTGTCCTGGATATACTTGGGTATTCCTTGTCCGGTATCTTCCATCTCTATCATGAGCATCTTTCCCGACGGCCCATCCGAACCCTTCTCCGGCGGGCTGTCTCCCAGATCGATATTCTCCGTCCTGATAAGCAGTTTGCCGCCTGAGGGCATGGCGTCCCTGGCGTTCAGCGAAAGATTCAGGATAACCTGCTCAAGCTGATCGGGATCCCCGGAAACGAACGGCCGGTCCGCCATGAATTTCCTCTCCATCCTTATTTTCCTGTCGACAGCTTTTTCCAGCCTCCCGAGCACGGCATCGATCACTCTATGCATATCTACAGGCTGGACCAGATGTTTTCCCTCCCTGGCAAAACCGACAAGCTGGGAAGTGAGCATCGCGGCACGTTCGGCCCCCTTCTCGATGACATCAGCCGCCTTGAAGACCTCTTTATTATCATGATGGTTTATTTTCAGCATGTTCGCGTATCCGAGGATTCCCGTAAGAATATTGTTGAAATCATGCGCTATTCCGCCGGCCAGCGTCCCTATCGATTCCATCTTCTGCATATGCAGCATCTGGTTCTCAAGCATCTTTTTCTGGGTGGCGTCGGAAAATAGGGCGAGTATAAGAATTTCTCCGCCCTGTTCTATAGTTGAAGCGTGTATGCTGATTATCCTTGATTTGGTCTCGTTTTCAGGGACGATCTCCATTTCAAAAGGTTCGAGCCTGCCGAGATCGACCGCTTCTTCGATCTTTTTGCGGATAAAAGAAGCCTGCTCCCGAAGAGAAGGAAAATCACAGATATTCTTTCCTATACTATCCTCCCGGCTCACGCCGACAAGATCGGCAGCAACCGCGTTGGCGTCGACCAGAGTCCCGTCAAGACCGAGGATCACTATTCCGGCAGGAGAATATTCGAAGATCTGTTTATACCTCTCCACCGAATCGCCGAGAGCCTCCTCCGCTTTCCGCCGGCTGCGCGATTCCATAACGAGTTGATCGGATGTCTTCAATAGCGCTTTTCTGTTTTTGCCGGCCTTGCGCACGAAAAACAGGATGACAGAGACAAGCAATAGTATGAGAGAAGCGCAGATACCGCTTATTATCCTATTTCGCCTGAATCTCCCCCTCTCTCCCATCGCCATATGCCGGTCGATCGACTGATTAAGGACCGACTCCTTGTCACGGGTCATCTCGCCGATATATCTGTCGATCGTGCGCTTAAGCGTTTGGGAATCTTCCTTTTTTAAAGCAAACCTGACTTCGATAGGCGAAAATATGATCGCAGTCTCGTCAATATCCCGCGCAAGCAGGTATCTCCTCCGGAAGATCCTGTCAACCACGCCGGCATCCGCCTCCTCCGACTCCAGCTTGCGGAATACGTCTTTATAATCAGCGCAGAGGATGAACTCGCACTTCAGCCCGAAACCGTCCAGATCCTCTTCAATATTCTCCGCGTAGATATCATCTTCCTGAACCGCGATCACCTTGCCGGCGAGGTCTATCTTCGATTTTATCCCCGAACCCTTCCTCGTAAATATCTGGGCCCAGGTTATAATCTGATTTTCCGAAGTGAAGACCAGCTCCTTTTCCCGTTCCTTCACATATGCTACGGCAAGAAGTATATCGATCTTTCCGGTCTTGATCTTTTCATAAATCCGCGGCCAGGAATCCTTGACATACTCGATCTTCCAGCCTTCTTTTGCCGCGATCTCCTCTATTACATCTACGCAAATACCCTGTTCCTTTCCCGCCGAATCCGTGTATACGTAAGGTTCGTTCTGGTAGATCCCGACCCTGTACGTCTGCTGGCGGGACTGTCCATTTGAGCAAAAAAAAGCTACGAAGAAGAGAAAGGAAATGAATATGAGGAAAGGTTTTCTAGTATACAATCTTTCGACCCGCGAATATTCGCCCGAACAACCATGAAAACACAATACGAAGCTGGGTTGCGGAGAATACTACTGGCGCCATTTTATAAGGTCAAGCTTATTTTCGACCGCTAAGACTGTGATACGCTCCCTTGCCCGCTTTGTTCTTTCTCCTGGAATTTCTCCAAAAAAACGGTGCAACCCTTCTGCCTGTTTATCGTATAATAATCAAAGCGGTTGAATAAGCTCTCAGGCAGAATCTACAGTTCTGGTTCGAAAGGTGCCCCAGGATGAAAAGGTCTCCTCTTCTGTTGTTGATTTTTCTTTCCCTTGTTCTTTCAGCGGTTCCGGCCGGATCGATCGAGATCGAACAGAACGGTGACAGGACCGGGGAATACGATTCTCCGAAGAGCAGCCTGGATCTCGCGGTCAACGGGTACGGGATCAGTCTTGGAAATTCCAGGAATATCAGAGGAATCAGGCTGAATTTCAAGGATTCGTATGTCGAGGAGGTCATCGGAATCAATCTTACCCTCTGGAAACCGGGCGAGAATCCGGACGCGGTGATCAAAGGGCTTGCTTTCGGTCTCTACGGCCCCTCGGCCTGCAAGCTCAGCGGCATCTCTCTCGGCCTCTTATCGATCGAAGCAGAATGTACGATGTCAGGGATCTCGCTGGCCGGGCTCGCCGCGGTCAGCGGGGGAAGAATAGACGGAATATCTGTCAGCGGGCTTGCCACAGTGGCGGGGGATGATGTCAACGGGATAACGATAAGCGGGCTTGCGACCGTCACCGACGGGAACCTAAACGGAATAAGCATCGGCGGACTGGCCAATGTAGTAGACGGCAGCCTCAACGGAATATCTTACGGGGGATTGGCTAACGTCACCGATTCCGATATAAGCGGAGCGGCGGCAGGCGGGCTGGCTAATGTCGTCGGAGGCAGTATGGAAGGGATCGCGATCGGCGGGCTTGCCAATGTCATCGATGGCGATATGGAAGGGATCGCGATCGGCGGGCTTGCCAACGTCTCCAGCGGGGGAACCTCCGGGATCACCGTAGGTGGACTAGCGAATGTAAGCGAAACAGCCCACTCGGGAATAAGCATCGCCGGGCTTGCCAATGTCTCCGGAGGGAGTATGGAAGGGATCGCCGTGTCGGGAATCGCCAATGTGGCCGGAGATGATATTTCCGGCCTCTCGATAAGCGGTCTTTTTACAGGTTCCGATGAAAATATTTCCGGGATTCACATCTCCGGCGGATCGATAGTGACCGAATCGGACTTTGTGGGGATCGGAGTCGGCGCGATCGGAGGGTTATCGACTGAAAATTCGGGCGAAAACGACAGCAAAAATTATGAGCTCAATTTCCAGGTATTCGGATTCAAAGCGAGAAATGCCGGGATCGTGGTCGTCCACGGCATAGACATCAATATCGCCAACAGGCTCGTTGGGCTGGGTATCAGCGGTATAGACATCCGTTCCGGGGAAATAACGGGAGGCGCCGTTTCGGGGATCTTCACCAGGACAGATCTGCTCAGCGGCTTCTCGGCAAGCTGCGTGAACTGGGTCGAAGGGGAACAGAAAGGGTTCTCGATCGGAGTGGTCAACTACGCTGAGATCCTTCAGGGTATCCAGATAGGATTTATAAATATCGCGAAAAACAATCCGGAAGGCTTCAGAGTCCTGCCTCTCGTGAACGCACATTTTTAACAGCTTATTCCTTAAGTATTTACTGCTGATGTCAGCGATGGCTACATCTCCGCATGACGCCCAACTTCCCGGCATGACCGTTTAGTCTTGACAAGGATGAAAATCAGGAGTTTTATTGGTTAAGCGCAGCATTTGACATAACAATATCCGAAATATATATTATGCGCCGGAACGAGGCCGAATCCCGCCGCTGCTTGCGGTTACGGCCGGAATCAATAGTCCTGCCGAAAGATCGGCAGCAAGGGAAGTGATCAGGATGAGACCCGTAGATCTTAAAAAGATGCCGAAAGCCGGCCTTCTAGAGCTGGCAAGGCAAAAAAAGATACCGGTCAAGACGAGAATGTTGAAAGCCGAGCTTATTCAAATAATAGAAAAGCACCTGTCCGCCAAAAAGAAGCCGGCGGCAAAAGTCAAGGCGAAGACAAAAAGCACCTCGAAGACAAAATCGTCCGCAGCCGCGGAGAAGAAGACTGTAAAGAAAAAGACCCTGAAAAAGAAGGCTGTCAAAAGAAAGGCCGTCGAACGTCCCGCCGGAAAACCGGCTGCCGGGAAACGGCCGAAGGGAAAACCCGTTTCGCAGCCTTCATCTCTCGATGACGACCGCACGATCAGGCAGAAGGCCGTCGAAGAAAAATACCACCTAACGACGGGCCCTATCGCGATGCCTCCGGTCGATTCGATGAAGATCCCTGACCGATACGAGATAACCCGTATCGTGGTGATGGTCCGCGACCCGAACTGGATCTTCGCCTACTGGGAGGTAGCCGGGGAACGGTACCGCGAACTCGAGAGGACATACGGCAAAAACTGGTCTCGATGCAGGATCATCCTCAGAGTCTTCGACAGGACGGAAAGCAGAAAAAACTATTTTGATATCGAGCCGGGATATGGGACGACAAGCTGGTATATCAGGGTATCCGCCGGCAAAAGATACCAAGCAGCTATCGGCCTTCTCGATCCCGACGGAAAATTCGTGGAGATCGCGATTTCCAACATTGCCGAGACTCCAAGCGACAGAATAAGCGATATCATAGATGATAAATGGCTCGTACCGGACGATATCTATGACCGCATATTCGCGGCCTCCGGAGGATATGAAAGACAGGAAGGCTCTGCCGAACTCAGGGCGCTGATAGAACACAGGCTTATAGAAGAGATGGGGTCGGAAGCTGTATCGAGTTTCAGCAGCGCAGAGCTCCAGAAATTCATAAAACAGAGAGGATTCAGGCTTAGCGTCGCCACCGAGCTCATCCTTTACGGAGCCACCGAGCCTGACGCCCGCGTGACTATCCAGGGAAAAGAGATCAAGACGCGCCCGGACGGGACATTTTCGATGCGCTTCGCCCTGCCCGACTGCGAAATAGATATACCGGTGACGGCCGAATCATCTGACGGGATAGAAGAACGGACGATAGAGACGACTGTGAAGAAAAAGTCGAAACACAGGACTCCGGTGATCAGATGACGGATGACCACAAGGGATACCTGGCGCTTGTTCTTCATGCCCACCTCCCTTATGTGAGGCATCCGGAGCACGATGATTTTCTCGAAGAAGACTGGTTTTTTGAGGCATTGACAGAGACATATCTGCCTCTAGTGGAGATCTTCGACAGGCTCACCGAAGAGAACATCCCTTTCAGGATAACGATGTCTCTTACACCATCGCTATTGTCGATGATGTCTGATCCGCTTCTCCAGTTCAGATACGTCCGTCATCTCAACAAACTTATCGACCTTGCCGCCAAAGAGATCGCCAGAACGAGATGGACCCCGGAATATCACGAACTTGCCCTGATGTATCACTGGAAGTTCTCGCGCGCTCGGCAGATATTCCTCGAACAGTACGACAGCAGGATTATAGAAGCGTTCAAGCGTCATCAGGATCTTGGGAATCTGGAGATTATAACCTGCGGGGCTACGCACGGATTCATGCCTCTTGTGAATAACCGAAACGCTGCGAGAGCCCAGATACAGATCGCCGCAAATCACTATGAAAAACATTTCGGCCGCAGGCCGAGGGGGATCTGGCTCGCTGAATGCGGCTACGCTCCGGGAGTCGATGAGCTGCTTAAAGAAGCGGGGATCAAATATTTTTTCACTGATACTCACGGTATTCTTTTCGGAGCTCCAAGGCCTAAATACGGCGTCTTCGCTCCTGTTTACTGCCCTTCTACCGCGGTAGCGGCTTTCGGAAGAGACAAGGAATCTTCAAAACAGGTCTGGAGCGCGAAGGAAGGCTATCCTGGCGATTTTGAGTACAGGGATTTTTATCGCGATATAGGGTTCGACCTCGATTATGATTATATAAAGCCATACCTTCATCCCGACGGCAACCGGATACACCTCGGAATAAAATATCACAGGATCACCGGAGCTACCGACAATAAGGAACCGTACCGCCCGTCGATAGCGAGAGAAAGAGCTTCCTCGCACGCCGGTAATTTCATGTTCAACCGGGAAAAACAGATCGAGCATCTGAACGGGCTGATGGGGATCAAACCCCTTATCGTCTCTCCATACGACGCCGAACTCTTCGGCCACTGGTGGTACGAGGGGCCTGAATGGATCGAATTCCTTCTGAGAAAACTCCACTTCGACCAGAAGACGGTCCTTCCCGTGACCCCGTCGGAGTATCTTGAGAAACATCCCCAGCTGCAGGCTGTACAGCCCACGATGTCCTCATGGGGACACAAAGGTTACAGTGAGGTCTGGCTTGAAGGCAGCAACGACTGGATATATCCCCACCTGCATATCATGGCAGACAGGATGGTGGAGCTTGCGGTTCGTTTTCCTGAAACAGACGGCATACTGAGGCGCGCCCTTAACCAGGCTGCGCGTGAACTGCTGCTCGCCCAGAGCAGTGACTGGGCTTTTATCATGAAGACCGGAACGATGGTGGAATACGCGCACAAAAGGACGAAAGACGCGATAGGCCGTTTCGATAAGCTGTACAAGGACATCCTGGGGTCGAAAATAAACGACCAGTGGCTCAAGGAAGTGGAAAGCAGAGACAACATCTTTCCCGACCTTGATTATCGCATTTACTCCTGACGTCCGGTGAGATCATGGATGAGACCAGCCGAAAACGCTACCTGATAATTCACGGGCATTTTTATCAGCCTCCCCGTGAAAATCCATGGACCGAGCGCGTAGAGCGTGAGGAGTCGGCTTTTCCCTACCATGACTGGAACGATCGAATAAGCACGGAATGCTATCATTCCAACGCGCGGTCGAGGCGGCTTGACGGATTTGGAAGGATCACGCGGCTTGTAAATAACTACGAATATCTGAGTTTCAACTTCGGTCCCACGCTTCTGTCATGGATCGAGGGTAGATATCCCGGGCTGATCGATCAGATAACAGATGCCGACCGGGCGAGCGCCGGGCGCCTCGGCGGACACGGAAACGCGATAGCCCAGGTTTACAACCACGTCATCATGCCGCTTGCCGAGATCCGCGATCAGAAGACGCAGATAGAATGGGGGATATTCGACTTCAAAAGACGTTTCGAAAGGGATCCCGAAGGAATATGGCTCGCAGAGACAGCGATAAACAGTACGACTCTCGAACTGCTTATCGATTTCGGGTTCCGTTTCGTGATCCTTTCTCCCTACCAGGCGGAAAAATTCCGCCCGCTCGAGGGAACCGGAGAATGGACAAGCTCGGAAAACGGCACGATCCCGACCGGCAGGGCGTACAGATCTTACGGACAGCAGAAAAAGGGGAAACGCGGAAGCAAGAAATTTATCGATATATTTTTCTACGACGCCAGGCTTTCGAGCGATATCAGCTTCAACCACCTTCTCTCAAACGGAGACAATCTGGCTGAATCGATCTCCTCCTCTTTTGCAAGATGCGGCGGCGACCTCGTGACTATCGCGACTGACGGCGAGATATACGGGCACCATGAAGCTTTCGGAGATATGGCTTTGGCGTATCTGATAGATGAGGGGGCAGAAAAGCACGGCATTACCTTCACGAATTTCAGCAGCTACCTTAAAACTCACGAGACAGGCTTCGAGGTACTGATCAAGACCGGGAAGAAAGACGAAGGGACAGCCTGGTCCTGCTCACACGGAGTCGACCGGTGGAAGGATGACTGCGGGTGCCAGACCGGCGGGGCTCCCGGTTGGAATCAGAAATGGCGCAAACCTCTGAGAAACGGCCTCGACATGCTCCGGGACCGGCTCCGGGAGATCTACGAAAAAGAGGCTGCATCCCTTCTCTCCGACCCATGGAAAGCCCGTGATGATTATATCTCGGCAATACACCAGCGAAGCTTTAAAAAAATCGAGGCTTTTATCCGCGAAAGAGCAGTTTCGCCCCTTTCGGAAGAAGGCGTGTCGCGCGCTTGCAGGCTTCTCGAATCACAGAGAAACTCGCTCCTTATGTACACATCCTGCGGCTGGTTCTTTAACGATATCTCCGGCATCGAAACAGTCCAGCTTCTCAAATACGCAGCGCGCGCGATCGAACTTGTCGGGAACGAGCAGGCAGAAAAGATCGAAAACGAATTTCTTCTCTTTCTTGAGAAGGCAAAAAGCAACCTGCCCTCTGCGGGAAACGGAAAAGACCTTTATCTGAAGATGAAAAAATCATCTTCCGTAGATCCGGTATTTCTCGCAGGCCAATACGCTCTCGCCTCGTCCCTTTCATGTCCCGATGCTTCACCCGAGAAATTCGGTTATGAGTTTTCGAGTTTCGATACGACAGAGATCGATATTTCCGGGATCTCGATGCAGATCGGAAGAATAAGCATGGCATCTCCATACACCCTCGAAAAGTACAACTATAAATATGTCCTTATCATCGGCACTCCCGCGCAGGTTGCCTGTGCGATAAACGAATGCGCAAATGATGAAGAGTTCGAAAAGATGAAAGGGCATTTTTCATCTACACCTTCGAACACGGGATTTTTTGATATCACCGCCACGATGTCCGACTACTTCGGAGAAGACCTCTTTGCCTTGAACGACCTCTTTGTCGAAGACAGGGAAAAGATACTCGGGATGATGGCTTCCAGGCAGATGGACCAGGCAAGAAATCTCTTTGAGAACCTCTATATAGACAGCCGCGAGATCCTCCGGCTATTCAGCAGCACTTCCCTGTCAGCTCCCGAAAGCATCCTGGCTCCGGCAAGAGCTGTGCTGGAAGAACGCCTTTCTGACCAGCTCGAAAGATGGAAGGAAGATCACCACCCTGCGGTACTGGAGGAGATAAGCAAAATAATATCAGAATCGGTTTACTACGGGATCAAGCTGGACAAGGGACTAACTATAGATATCTTCACTGATTTCTTTCTCACCAGGCTTTCCTCGATCCGAGGCGGGCTTTCGAAAAGCGTTACGGATCAGCTTTATAAGTTTGTGGAATACTGCCATGAATTCGGGGCGGATATCCCCCAGCATGGTATTCAGAATGAAATATTTGCGATCCTTGAATCTCTTGTAGAAGAAGCGATCGGCCGGATTCTTGAAGACCCTGCAGGCTCAACCGAGGATCTTTCCGCTGTGACAAGTTTTCTCAGGCTCGCCGAAAGATTCAATTTCAACGTCGGATCCTGGCAGGAACGTCTTCCGGAATGACCCCCGTTCATTGTATACTGTCTTCATGTAAGCGGTTCTGAAGAGAGAGGCCGGAAGATGAAACGGGACAAAGCCCTGCTGCGAGCAGAAAAACTACGCGAACTGATAGACAATTACGATCATCTCTACTATATCGAGGATTCCCCCGTTGTCTCGGATTCCGAATATGACCTGCTCCGCCGCGAGCTTGAAGATATCGAAAAGGAATTCCCCGATCTGGTAATACCGGAATCGCCCACTCAGAGGGTCGGCGCTGAACCGAGAAGCGAACTGCCGAAGACAGAGCACCTCTTTCCAATGCTCAGCCTTGATTCTACTACGATCGCCGGGGAAGTGAGAGAATTCGATCTCAGGCTGAAAAAGCTTGTCGAAAAAGAAACCCTTTCCTATACGGCAGAGCCTAAGTTCGACGGTCTCTCTGTGGAGCTGGTCTATCAAAAAGGGCTTCTTTCAAACGGAGCGACAAGGGGAGACGGGACTACAGGAGAAGAGATCACTCCGAATATTAAAACGATCAGGACCATACCACTGAGGCTTTCCGGCGAAGATATACCGGAGCTGGTCTCGATCCGCGGAGAGGTCCTGATGCCGCTTGACGGATTTCGCGCCTTGAACGGCAGGATGACCGAACGGGGTGAAAATACATTCGCAAATCCGCGAAACGCCGCAGCCGGGTCGCTTAGACAGCTTGATCCGCGGATAACCGCTTCGAGACCGCTCGTCTTTTACGCATACGAGATCATGATGGCCGAAGGGTATCGGGACATTTCATCTCACAGCGAAGAATTGGCGATACTCTCGAGCTGGGGTTTCTTTATCGACAGCCATTGGAAGAAGTGCAGCAATATCGAGGAGGCGATCCTTTTTCATGACGAACTCTCGCGGCTTCGCGACGACCTCTCTTTCGAGATTGACGGCGTTGTGATCCAGCTCGATTCAAAGAGATCGAGGCGCGCGGCCGGGACCCGCACCCGCTCCCCAAGATGGGCTGTAGCTCTGAAATTCGAGCCCCGCAGGGAGATCACGATCGTCGAGGATATCGTCGTCCAGGTCGGAAGGACCGGAAAACTTACGCCTGTAGCTCTTCTGAAGCCTGTCGATGTAGGGGGCGTGACTGTCAGCAGAGCGACGCTGCACAACGCGGGCGAAATATCCCGTAAAGATATACGCAAAGGGGATCGGGTGCGGATCGAACGCGCCGGCGACGTGATCCCCGCCGTCGTAGAACGTATCCCTTCCGCCGGGGACAAAAGAGAAGCGCGGTTCGTCATGCCGTCCTTTTGCCCCGTCTGCTTATCAGCCGTCGAGGAAGAGGGCGCCTATCATTTCTGCTCTGGAGGAGTCTCATGCCCCGCCCAGCTCAAAAGGGGGCTGGAACATTTTGTCTCAAGGGGAGCGCTCGACATCGACGGCATCGGCAAAAAAAAGATAGATGCGATGGTCGACTTCGGCATCGTAACGAAATTCTCGGATATTTTCAGGCTTGAAAAAGAGTCGCTTGAGAAACTCGAGGGTTTTGCGGAAAAGTCCGCCGAGGCGCTTATTTCCGCAATTGAATCGGTGAAGAGGATGCCGCTTGAAAAGTTTATTTACGCTCTCGGCATCAGGAATATCGGTGAGCGGGCCGCAAGAATACTTGCAGAAAATTTCGGTTCGGTAGATAATATAGCATCAGCCGAAATAGATGATCTTACCGAGGTCCATGAGATAGGACCCGAAGCTGCCGGTTCGGTATACAGCTTTTTCCGCGAGAAAAAAAATCTCGCGGTCCTTAAAGAGATGTTCGAGCAAGGCGTAGCGCCGCAGGCTCCGGAGACAGCCAGCGGCCCCAGGCCTTTCGAAGGAAAGGTGTTCGTCCTTACCGGAAGATTCGAGACGATGACAAGATCGGAAGCTAAAAGGATGATCCAGAATCTCGGCGGGAAAACGAGCACGAGCGTGAGCGGAAAGACTGACTATGTGATAGCGGGGACCGATCCGGGGTCAAAATACGAAAAGGCCCTCCGGCTTGAGCGCGCGATACTGACCGAAAAAGAGTTCCTTGAATTGACAGGTCTGTGAGGTCGGCAATGAAGGTATTGCAAAAAATCGATTATTTCCTTCTGGGGCTGGCGGCACTTTTCGGCCTTGCCGCCGCTTCCGTAAGGTTCGATGACAGCGGCGCAGGGATCTTCCCCATCCTGTTTCTTGCGTTATCTTTCATAACCGCCGCTGCTCCGCTTCTAAAGCTCCTGGGGCGGTTGAATGAGAAGGCCCGGGCTGAAAAGATCCTTGTCGGAGTGATATTCGCCGTTCACCTGATTTCGACTCTCTTCTTTTTTCCCCCCGAAGAGATAGTAAACGATCTTCCCGTCCTTACGCTCGACCACTCGGTCCATTATTACCAGGCAGCCAGGGCCAAAGAGGTCTTCTGGCGTGACTTCCGCCTCGACACCTACGATCCGTACTTCATGGCGGGGTACCCCGGGGGAACGGTATTCGATATAGATTCAAAGGGGATGGAACTCTGGACATGCCTGCTCCCATTCATCGATACGGCAAGGGCCTACAAACTGTTTATCCTGCTGGCTCACCTTCTCCTTGTCTTTACGCTCTACTCGGGATGCCGCCGTCTTCTTTTCGATTTTGAAGAGAGCATCTACGCCCTTCTTCTCTTTCTTGCCTTCTGGCACTGGGGAAGGCCGTACGCTGGAGACTTCAGGTTCGCCGGAATGTTCTCCTTTTTATTCGTTTCTCATCTGTCTCTCTATATCGCAGGACTTTTCAGGAAGTTTCTCAATGAAGAAAGGTCGGTCTTCTTTTATATTGTAGGGCCTCTCGCGTTTCTGATCCATCCTACGGCGGCAGTCATCCTTCCGATTCCTTTTATAGCCCTTTTTCTTGCGCAGCGCAGGCTGTCTATCCCCGGGAGGAAGGATCGCGAGTGGGAGATACGAATCCTTTTCCGGCTGGTCTTGTGGTGCCTTATTATAATCCTCGTCAACCTCGTATGGCTGATCCCGTTTTTCAGATATCTCGACATAAAGACCCCTTCCGAGGCATTTTTCCAGATAAAGGGGGTTACCGGGCTCGGCAGGCTTCTGCTGAAAGCGGGGAATCTTCCTGCTCTGCTTCTTATGGCGCTCGCGATAGCGGGCGGGGCAGGGATGATAGCGCGAAAAGAGTGCGTCAAGGCGGCAGCCCCGTTATCGGGGAGCATCTTTCTTCTTTGTATTGCGGGATTTGGGGTCTATATACCTCTATTTGACCAGATGGAACCGGGCCGTTTTCTTCTTACTTCCTTTGTCTTTCTCGCTCCTCTCGCGGGATCCGGCCTCTCGATGACTGTCAAGGGATTCCTGAAACTGGTCCGGAAACTCGATCTTGCGGTATCTTTCAGGACAGCTGTAATAATGACCCTCATCGCCTGCATCCCTTTCTTTTCGCTGATCGAGTCGCGCGAGTATTACAAACACACACTTTCGACAAAACTTCCTCCCGAGATCGACGATATGATGAAAGCTCTCAGGAATCACATACACCCTTCCGGGAGGCTGATGATCGAGAACTGCAACTCGGCTGTTTATTACTATAACTATCTGCCGGCGGTCATACCGCTTTACACCGGCGTCGAACAGATCGGCGGCCCCTATCCGTTCGCCTTTATCAAACATAATTTCACCTCTTTCGGGACAGAAGAGCTCTTCGGTTCGACGATCAGGGAGATCGGGCAAGAGAGGATGAACGAGTATATCAAACTCTACAACGTCCGCTGGGTATTAACTGTAACCCCTTATTGCTCAAAATATTTCAGCAGTTTCCCACATGTTTTCCCCATCTGGTCCTCAGGCCTGTTTACTCTCTGGGAGGTCTCGGCCGCTTCTGCCGCGGAAAAAGAATCGGGAAGAAAGGTCGGGGCGGATTACGGATGCATCTTCGTGAACTTCGATGCGGGGATCTCTCCGCCCGAAAGCATACTTCTCCCGTACCACTTTGACAGGGGCCTCAAAGTAGCTCCTCCTGCACGCATTTCGGGAAGACTCTGTCTCGACGACCCTGTTCCGTTCATCCTGCTTGAGCCGGGCGGCAAACGGGAGATTGAGATCATTTACCGCTGAAGGCTCTGGAAGGAGTGGACTTCCCACGGTTTTGTAGACATCTAAAGGTCATAGTTAGAGGCGCGTTCAAACGCCTCAGGACTTATATCGCCGACGTGGCTGTGTCGACGCTTCGGATTATAGAACATCTCGATGTAATCAAACAAGTCTGTTCGTGCTTCATCCCTTGTCCGATAGACTTTTCTACGCACCCTCTCTTTCTTCAGTGAACTGAAAAATGACTCTGCCATTGCGTTGTCCCAGCAGTTCCCGCGACGGCTCATGCTCGGCTTCAAATCATTATCCCGGCAGAACCGATGCCAGTCGTCACTCCCGTACTGAGAGCCCT
>JAFGBF010000015.1 GCA_016933255.1 Candidatus Krumholzibacteriota bacterium | reverse complement strand
CTCTTTCAACGACCCAGATTAAATCTTACCTTTACTGAGCTTTTTGCATTCAGCACGAGATGATTGTTCCTTTTGTCTGTTACCGGGCATTGTCATCTATCAAACCAAAGCTGGCAAGAGAAAATCTTCATTTTTTCAAAAATAAAAAAGCGCGGAGAATATTACCTCCGCGCTTGAATCTGCTCGATTACAGAATGCCTCCTGAAAAAGCAGGCTGAATCGCATCCTGTCTAGAAATCAAATCCGTATCCGACCATGAACATGATACCCGTATTCTTTACATCTTCCTCAAGATCAGAATCATCGAGAGTCGTAAGACCGAGTGCATACCTTGCATCGAAAGAGAGGTATCCTTCACCCATATCATAGTCGAAACCGCCGCCGAAAACGAGGCCGAAATCAGTCGACTTGACGCTGTCTTTGAAGTCTATCTCTTCATCTTCGAAATACATCTTCGCACTCATATTGAATCCGATATACGGGCCGGCAAAGAAACAGGGAGCAAACGCGCCTTCCATAGGTACCGAAAACTTAGCGAGAACGGGGATATCGATGTACGATGCCTTAAAGCCGGCATCAACCTCGTCCTCATCGACTTTGGCACCCTTCATTACGAAAAGAAGCTCGGGCTGAAGGCTGATCGACTCGGTAATCTGATAGTTTAAAAAGACACCGCCGCCGAAACAAAGCTTCATCTTCATACCTTCGATGTCATCTCCTGAAAGATTCGCGAGGTTAAGTCCGCCCTTGAAACCAAGGGTCATTCCTTCGGCAAAGACGGAACTGCTCATAAGAGCTACAAGGGCCAGAGCTATTACTAAACGCTTCATTGTATTTCTCCTTTTTACAAAATTATTCTGCTGCTGCCTTTCTACTTCGCAACTTTACCTCCCCGGAAAGAGGCTCTCGTGTTATTTTTTATCACCCCGCTTTCATTGATCCGTTTCGATTTTCACCTATTCTATCCCCGAATCAATAGACGATGCCAGTTTATTTTCCGTATCTCCAGGTATAAAAATCGGTGCTGACTGTATATTTCCTTACCGGTTTTGCCCGTTAACCGCATCAAAATCATATTTCGCCTTATCCGAGCAAAATCCGTTCCCTGGGATATTTCAAATTGCAGTGAGGTAAACTCGTTGAAATATCTACAGTTGTGAACCGACCCCCTGATATTGCGCAATATTTACCGGTTATACGTCCCCCGGAGCCTAAAAGTTTCCGATTGGCATCCGGATTGCACCTGGCACAGTGACCACAAGCAGCAAAGAGAGATCACCATAGAGAAATATTCTGTTACGTCAACTAACGGCACAGGAGGCAGCATGTCACAATTCATGGAAGTACTCGAATGGTTTGATGAATCAGGGACCGAGATCGTCCACAGGATACCGCCGGAAGGTTCGGCTGAGATCAAAATGGGCGCTCAGCTTATCGTGAGGGATAACCAGACATCTGTCTTCTTCAAAGACGGAAAAGGCCTGGATCTGTTCGGCGCCGGCCGCCACACATTGACTACTAAAAACCTTCCTATACTGACAAAGATCCTCTCTCTTCCGTGGGGATTTAAATCTCCGTTCAGGGCCGAGGTATATTTCGTCAATATGAAGACTTTTCTCAACCAGAAATGGGGAACGAAAGACCCCGTTGCCTTCAAAGACAGCAAACTCGGGCTCGTAAGGTTGAGAGCTTTCGGATTGTATACATTCAAGATCAAGGAACCTGTTCTTTTCATAAACAGCGTCGTCGGAACACAGGGCGTATATACGAGCGAGATGATAGGAGACTACCTGCGCGATGTCGTGGTAGCAAGAATCAATGATCTCTTCGGAGAAAAACTCGATTCTATCTTCGAACTCCCCCAGTACTATGACGAACTGGCTGATGAGATCAAAGAACGCCTTGTCAATGATTTTTCAAAATACGGTATGGAACTGACAGATTTCTTCATCAACTCGATCACTCCGCCCCCCGAAGTACAGAAGATGATCGATGAAAGAAGCGGACTGGCCGCGGTCGGAAACCTTGACGACTTTTTTAAATTCAAGGCCGCAAAAGCGATGGGAGACGCGGCATCCAGCGGTGGATCAGGCGGAGGAGCAGGAGCTGCAGCAGCTTCAGGTATGGGACTCGGAGTCGGAGCGGGCCTCGGTATGATGATTCCCGGAATGCTCGCGCAGAACGTCACAAGACAGCCTGGCGGGGATCCTGCTGCCACAGTCCAGATGCTCGCATGCCCGAAATGCCACAACGAAGTCTCCGCAGAATCAAAGTTCTGCCAGAACTGCGGCACACAGCTTGTAATCATGAACCGCTGTCCGGAATGCGGCATTGAACTCCCGGCCGAGGCAGGATTCTGCAGCGGATGCGGACACAAGCTCGGTACCGGCCTGAAATGCCCGCATTGCGGAACAACCCTCCCGCACGGTACGAAATTCTGCACTAACTGCGGAGAGGAAACAGAGTAACAGGGCCATGCAAGTCAAATGCAGCCTCTGCGGAGGAGAAAACGATACACATCCAGGGCAGAAGATGCTCTTCTGCACCTATTGCGGCTCCGCGCTTGCGATAGGGGATAACGACTGGAAGGAACACCTGATGCTTCCGCACAAGAGGGATGATAAGAGCGCAAAGGAAGCTCTGGCATCCTTCATTAACAGGAAGAATCTTGCCGCTCCTAAAGAAATAAAGGTCGAGTTCGCTTATATTCCGTATCTCATGATCGAAGATGACAGGGAAAAGATGCGGACTCTGCCGGCTCCAGGCGCTCCATCCTGGTCTCTGCCTCTTCCCTTTCCTCCGTCTGGAAACTACTGTTTCTTCGACAAGGATCTTGCAGGTGACGAGAATATCGTGGTTCCGAAGGAAATTCCTGAAGATTCATGGAAGATACTCCATGTCCCGGTCTACAGGATCAGATACTCGGCAGCTGGAGAAAATTATGAAGCGATCGTCACGGGTGAGAATCTTCTTGTGATCTCCGAACATCTTCCTCCGCCAAAACCCTCTTCAGTAAATACGGCGAACATTTTTCTGGCAGCTGTGCTCTTTGTAGTATTCCTCTTTGCAGGAAGATTCGGAAGCGGGTTTTTGGGCCGTCTCGGATACATAATGCTCACGGCCACGTTGGGTTTTTCCGGAATGTCAATATGGGAAAAAGTGAGGAAAAGTGGAAAGTGAAGCAGCAGTAAAAACAGCAGGATCAGCCGCTTTGCCTGATGAGAACGAAGAGCATCCTGCCGAAAGGGTCGATTCAGAGACTTTCGGGATCACATGCCCGAACTGCGGCGGATCACTGCGGCTTCGTGCCGGGGAAAAGAGCATCCGCTGCGAGTACTGCGGATCTGCCCTCTACGTTATAAGACCAAAGGGTGTAAAACAGTTCATCCTGCCTCCAGATATCTCCGACGGAAAAGCTAAACTTGCAGCGCTCCACTACCTGCTGGAAAAAACAGAAGGAAGGATAAAGTCACGCCACGCGTCGATCCTTGATCTTCGCCTGATCAATGTCCCCTTCTGGAGATTGAAGGGAAGACTCGCTGGATGGGTATGCGGAGAAAAGATAACAAGAAGACAGGTCGAAATCTCTTCCCCCGGCCCGAACGGATCTCAGATCCGGTATAAAACGATCGAGGAACGCACCCCGTTCGCCAAGCTGGTGTATAAGAATGTCGACTGGAGTACTCCCGCATGTTCATTGAGGCATCTCGGTCTGCAGGGGATCTCTCTGAAAACGAGGTTTCTTGACTGGAATACATTCGATCACAAGTTGAAAAAGAAATTGAATATCGCCTTGCCGATGAAACTCAGGAAAGAGGCAGAGAAAGACGCCCGCCAGCATCTTTCGACCCTTGCCGTTCCTGCGTCGTCAAATGTCAGAAGCAGCAGGTTCGACATCTTCGATAAAGATTTTTCGCTCTATTACTACCCGGTATATATCCTGCGCTACAGACATGCCGGCAAGATCTTCTCGATAACCGTTGACGGAAACGAGGGCAATATCATCAGGGGGGATTTCCCGGTGATAAAAAAAGCTGACCGTCGGTCGCTCTTTTTTATTCCTGCTATCCTTGCCTTTCTCCTCGGCACCTGGGCCCCCCTCGTCCCGATAGCGGCACTCGTGGTATATATATCTGATATGGCGGTGGAGGGAAGATTGATCCCTCCCCACTACTGGCTTATGGGAAGGCTTCAGAAGTGGTTTGGGGGTGGGTCCTGAGATGGACAACAATTACAGGATCGAATACCTCAAATGCGGCCACTGCGGAAACCGGCTGCCGGTCATGGGAGAGTATCTGACTTTTCAGTGCGAGACATGCCAGAAGTACTGGATAATCTCCGCAAACGGGTTGAAATCATTATCTGTTCTCCGCGCGGTCCTTCCTGACGGCTACGATGGAGAGCCTGTCTTTCTACCCTTCTGGATGATCGAAGTCGATCGCGGGGAAATGAAGAAGAATATCCAGTCTGCAATCGGGACCCTTCAGAAAAAATCTTACGAGATCGTCACTACAAAAGTTGAAACCAAGCTCTCTCTGGTCGAAGAACTTATCAATGATTTTGCGGGAAAAGACCCGACCATTGAAACGAGCAGAATAATCGGAGGGGTAAATGAGAAGATCAACATTCCGAACAGCAGCGAACTTGCCTATATGCTCCGAAAGATAGACGAGCTGGAAAGATTCAATATATTCGTGCCTGCTTTCAGAGCAGTCAATACTTACGCCTACATAAAGATCGGAAGGTTGTTGACCAAGCGCCAGCCGTCTTTCACTCTGTCCCGTTCGGAAAGGCCCGGCCGGCCGGTGATGTGTTCCCTGCGGCCCTCTGAAGCAGAGATCATGATGGATTATATCTTTATCGCGACCCTGCCGGATTCGATGCAGATAAACTGGGATTTTCTCAGCGATATCCGCCTGAGCGCGGCCTCGCCTCCCAGGCTCGTTGAATTCCCTTTTGAACCGCGCCTGCATTCATACGAATCGCTGATCGGCGGATTCCACATAGCCAAGCAGCTCGTCCATCCTTCGTGGGAAAAAGATCCGGCGAAAGCAAAATGATCATCTCCTGCAGGGAAGAATCACCCACTCCGCAAAAATGATTCCTTTTCTTACCGTTTCTCAAGGACACTTCGGACTATCCTTACTGCTTCATCACACAGGGCCCTTCCTTTGAGCCCGTTTCTCTGCGTTATCGCGCCTGCGACGGTGATCCCGGATTCAGGAAAATGGAAGACAAAACTGTTCCAGAATCCCGTATGGCCCCAGCCTGTCATTCCGTCGACATCGATCTGCCAGATCCCCGCCCGATAGGTGCCCTGGTCGGGAGAAATCGACATTGAGAGCATGGTATCCAGAGTCTCCTTCCGTCTGAACACCTTTCCCTCGAAAAGCAGCCGGACAAAATCCGCGAGATCCCGGGAGGTCGACATCAATCCCCCTCCGCCATAAAGATCGATCGATGGATCGACATCGTAAGAATCGATATCTCCAAAATATTGATGAGCGCGCCCCCTGACCGCAGCAGGGACCGCCTCTACACCCTCGACCCATGTCCTCTCTAGCCCCAATTTTTCGAAACCGATAAGATCTCTCATCGCCTGCGCCATCGTTTTTCCCGTCACCTCTTCGAGTATCTTCCCAAGAAGGATATATCCGGTATCGGAATATCTCCAGGTCTCCCCCGGAGCTCCGTATGGATCTCCCAGCTCGATAGCAAGCTTCAACTGGTCTAGCCGGCTCCATTTCCTTCCGGGATCGGCGGTGATCATTTCGGTATACTCGCTCCCTGCGTGCTCGTACATCCCGCTTGTATGCGTAAGCATATGACGGATCTTCATCTTATCCGGCTCATACCTGTCATAGATCAGCAGACCCAGATATTCCAGCGGAAGATAGTCGCTTATAGGGTCTTCCAATCCGATCCTGCCTTCCTCTGCGAGACGCAGTATGGAAACCGCGATATATGTCTTGGTATTGCTTGCTATGCGGAATGCATGGTCCGGAGTCAGCGGGATATCGGCTGTCCAGCCTTCTACTCCCGCCGCAGCGCCGTAGGAGACGCATATAGACGGGACATCGACATGGATCGAAATACCAGGGATATCCCCATGCCTCTCAAGAATCCCCGTAAGCAGGGTATCGATCCTGGACTCTACTTCGGCGGAAAGGCCTGTTCGGGCACAGTCGGCGTCTTCAGAAGGGGCGCAAGCAGCAAGTGCCGCCATCAGAAACACAGGAAGCAGTATTTTAATTATATTCATCATTCCTCCAATTCGCATCGACGCTCACCGCAAAGCTGCGGGCGGAGAGCCAAACATATTTCAGCCCAGTATAGAGTATTTTACTTCGAAGATGCAAAGCTCCGTTTTGACCTGCGCTCTTTCCGCACCCTCTGCCGAAAGAAGAGACTCGTGGAACAAGACTTGAAATAAATCGTAAAAGATGTAAAGTTCCAGCAGACAAATCGATCGTCTGTAAGCATCTCAAACGGGCAGGGAGCGAATTGCCCTTTAAAAAGGAGGAGGAAGTGGCCGGAAAGAGATTTGCAGTGTGTCTTCTTTTATTCCTGTTTCTAGTGCCGGCAGCTGCCATGGCACAGATGGAAACTGCGCCGGATCAGGATTCCGGGTCGGGATCGTTTTTTGATGATCTTGTCTACACAGTCGACGCAGGGCTAAGCATGCCTCTCGGGGATATTTCCGATTTTTACAATTCCGGGTTCGTTATCGGATTTGACGCATTCTATCCCTGGTCGGAAAAGATCCATTTCGGAGGAAGGATAGCATTTAACAAATGGGGGGTCGATGACGGGGGCTGGACAGGAAACGATATCAGCGGCAGTTCGATGATGATCGAGTTCGTACCTATGGCGCGTTATCTCTTCCTGAATGACAGCGCCTCGACTACGACTTTCTTCACACAGGCCGGGATCGGTTTCTACCGGTTTTCCTTCGATGTAGATGTCACATATGAAAGCATAACGCAAAATTATGATGATTCCGATATCAACCTTGGACTCTGTTTCGGCGGCGGAATGATCCTGAAAAAAGGAAACAGGGAATGGCTGATTCAGCCGATGATAAATCAGGTATTTACCGACGGAAACTCATCGACGTATATGTCGATAACATTCGGGATGGCCTTCTAGCGGAAAATCGTGGATGGAGATCTTAATGAGGTCCGCTTTTATGACGATCCTGTTATTAATACTCGCGCCAGGGCTGTTCAATGCGGCCCTGGCCGACACTTTGTCGGTCCGACCCTTTCCAGATACAGCCGCCGCACGGGATTCTTCCGTTATTACGCCGGATCAGGCGGTAACTCCCGGCATCGACGCAGAAACAGTCAATCGCCGGCCGGATGAATCCTCTCCGGAAGTCGTCCTTTTCCGTATCCTCAACGACAAGGCGCAAAACCGTTTCTTCGATTTCCTGATGCCTCTGATCACCGACTTCAGCAGGTGGAGGATCGTACTGATAATCATCTGGGCCTTTCTGGTATTCGCTGGGGGGCCGAAAGGCAGATGGGCGGCATTCATGATGATACCGCTTGTCGCCGCTTCAGACCAGCTTTGCGCATCTGTCATAAAACCCTTGATAGAGCGTTCCCGGCCCTGCGAGGTCCTTGGCGGCGTGCACTTATGGCATGGCTCGGAGGGCTGGATCACGACCCCCATACAGATCACAAAAAGCTACAAATCATCCTTTTCATTTCCTTCGAACCATGCCGCGAATATGACATCTTCCATGCTCTTTCTCGGCCTGGTCTACAGAAAATGGATATTACCTCTTGCGTTTCTTGCTCTTGCCGTTTCATATTCACGAGTCTATATCGGTGTCCACTGGACTTCCGACGTAATCACCGGGATCGCGATCGGCGCTTTGCTGGCTTCGGTCGCCTGGAAGGCCTTTAGATATCTTGACCTTGACTCGGGAGATAAAAAATGGCCATGGAGATCCTGACAGGGAAAAATATCAGGACTCTGATAATCCTATCTGTTTCTCTTGCCGCGGGCTTCGCGATAAGCCGGTTCGCGCCTGAAGGATTGAGCGGCGCCGGACGCGTGACCCTCGGAATATTTACTGTCGCGGCGCTGCTATGGACGCTCGAACCATTTCCACTCCACGTGACCTCTTTTATCATAGTCGCACTCGAGGTCGTCTTCCTTGGAAGAGCCGGCGGGCCTCTTGGGTTCTCCGGAAATCAGTATGGGATATTTCTCGAGCCGTTTTTTAATCCCGTAGTGGTCCTCTTTCTCGGAGGCTTCACTATGGCCAATGCAGTAAAACGTTATGGGCTAGATGAAAGGATCTCCAGGATGATACTTCGCCGCGTCGGCAGCCGCCCAAACACGGTCCTGCTGGGGATGATGGCAACGACAGCCTTTCTGTCGATGTGGATGTCGAATACAGCGACGACAGCTCTGATGCTTGCTGTGGCGCTCCCGCTGATGCGGCCGTTCGCCCCCGGCGAACCTTTCAGGAAAGCCATCATACTCGGAATCCCGTTCGCCGCGAATATAGGAGGAATGGGGACGCCTATCGGGACTCCCCCCAATGCGATCGCGATGGGTATACTGGACAGCATGGGGATCAGTATCTCATTTACAGGATGGATGATCCGAGGCCTGCCTCTTGTAATAGCCCTGCTATTTGTCAGCTGGTTCGTCCTCTGCAGGATCTTTCCCGCTGAGACAGATAGTATAGATGTCAACATCCCAGATGAAGAAGAGAGTTTGGGGGTAAAATCGCAATTCATACTGTATGCCTTCGCGGCAGTTATAATTCTCTGGCTCACATCAAGCTATCACGGGATTCCTTCTTCGATCGTCGCTCTGCTGCCGATTATTCTCTTTTTCGGCCTCAGAATACTCGATGACGAAGACTTTAAGGACCTGGGCTGGAATATCCTGATAATAATCGGAGGAGGAATGAGCCTCGGTATCGCTATGAAAGAAAGCGGACTCAGTACCTGGATAGTAGGTCTGATCCCGTTCGAAGGGATCGGACTTCTCTCTGTACTTTTCATCTTCGCCTTTTCAGCCGCGGCACTGACGACCTTCATATCGAACAGCGCGACAGCAAACCTTCTTATCCCGATAGCTGTGGGGATCGGAACGGTCCAGCCGATGACAAGCGCGGTCGTTATTGCCCTTGCAGCCTCGGCAGCGATGATCCTCCCGGTAAGCACTCCTCCAAACGCGATAGCATACGGTTCCGGTCAGATCGATGTTAAGGATATGGCGAAAAGCGGGGCGATAATCACCATTATTTCCATAGTAGCGGTCACATTATTTATATTCCTTCTGTTCTAGACGAAGAATGCTGCGCCTGACAGGCGCCGGCGAAAGGGGGAGCTGATCGTGACGATCAAAAAGGAGGAAGGGAGAGAGAGCGCGAGAATAGAGCACTGCCCATCGTGCAACTCGGTCCTGACCAAGAACAATATATATTTCTGCAGGGGGGAAACCCCGCGTGTATATGTCGAATGCGCGGAATGCGGAATATTCGTCGCCAGATATGCGCTTATTTCCTATACATCTGACAAATCCTACGAATCCCTCCTGAGAAAAATGCGTTTTACCAGAGCCAACAGCGGGAAGAGAACGATGAAAATGATCGAGGGATTCGAGACATCGGTAAAAAAAGAATTTGAACATGTGCTGGAACTTGTTAAAACAGATGAAGACAAACGTCACGTGGAAGATATTATCGCAGAGGATTACTCAAACGAGGAAGACTGAAGAGGGAACGCTGTGCTACAAGGCAAAAAAGATAACAGCAGGCTCTTTATCAGCGAATCTTTTCTCGCTTCGCTTGTGATCTTCATCGCTCTCGCCATGCGCATATCACACGTTATATTCACGACAAAACTAAACCCCCTGGCAGGCAACCTGGTCCTTGACGCCGCAATCTACGACAGGTGGGCAAAAGCACTCGTATGGGGAGGAGATCCCGGATCGACGCAGTTCATGCAGGCTCCGTTTTTTCCGTGGTTCGTTTCTTTGATCTACAGGATCTTCGGTCCGGATCTTACAGCTGTCAGGACCGTCCACGCCCTTCTCGGGACACTGACCTGCGGATTCATCATGGCATCGACAAGAAGGCTCTTCCGTTCATCGACTGCCGGGATCCTCGCGGGAACGATCTCTGCCCTGTATCTGCCTGCTATCTTCTATGAGGGAGTGCTCGCTCCTGCCACGCTTATTCTGTTTCTCAATTCCCTCTTCTTATTTCTGATGATCCCTGACAGCCGCTACCCGACCGGACCGAGACTGCTGCTGGCGGGATTTATACTCGGCCTTTCAGTCATCACAAAACCCGTTGCTCTTCTTCTGCTTCCTTTTGCCATCGTACACCTGCTTTTAAGGATAAGAAAATTCGAGGGAGGCGTCCTTGCAAATCGAAAACGGGAATGGGCGGCAGCCTTAAGGACATTATCAGTCAATTCCGTGATCCTTGTTTTCGGCCTCGTCATAGCGATGGCCCCTCTCACTATCAGAAATGCCAGACTGACCGGCGAATTCATCCCTCTCACCACGGGAGGCGGTATAAACTTCTATATAGGCAACAATCCCGAATCGACAGGATTCTACTCTGTTCCGACTTACAGGGGGCGGTCTCTCGGAGGGACCCCCGAAGAACAGAATCGGAAAATGCATGATATCGCATCGTCAGAGACAGGGAGAGAACTTACACACTCTGAGGTCTCAGATTTCTGGATGAGAGAGGGGATCGAATCGAGTCTGGAAAATACCGGAAAATGGGCCGATCTTCTCAGAATGAAATCGATATTCTTCTGGAACAAATACGAAAGAGCGAATATCGAAAGTCTCGACTTCCACCGCAGGTTCGGGGGAATCCTGATCCTGCCTCTATTCAATTTCGGGATCGTGGCGCCTCTTGCCCTTACAGGGATCTTCATCTCCCGCGGACGATGGAGAAGATTGATGCTGCTCTATGGCGGGGTAATGACCTATTTTGCGGCGGGCGTCATATTCTATATCCTCGCGAGATACAGGCTGCCAGTGCTTGTTTTCCTTATTCCATTTGCGGGCGCGGGCGCCGCCGGCATACTGAAACTTTTCGCCGGAAAGCAGTGGATACACGCGACCCTCATGGTAGCGGCATTTCTACTTATCGCGAAGCTGGTCAACACAACCGTAGCCGAAGATACCCCGTTGGGAGAATCTCAAAACCTTGTCCGCCTGGGGTCCATCTATTCCGCCCAGGGAGATAGAGTAAGAGCGCGGGCATCCTTCGAAGAAGCTATTAAGATATACCCGCAAAACAGGCAGGCCGGGAAGGGTCTTGAACTTCTCGGCTTCCCCGCAGAAAAAAAATGATCTCCTAGATATCTTCGAACCCTTCGATCGGCTTTTCCTCTCCGTCTCTTTTCAACCACTGATCGAACCAGTCGAGAATCGACGCATACCAGAATCTTGCGTTATGCGGCTGAAGGATCCAGTGATTCTCATCCGGATAACGGATCATCTTTGAAGGAACTCCCTGCCTCTGAAGAGCGGTGAACATCTGCTCACCCCCTGTGACAGGTACCCTGTAGTCAAGATCTCCATGGATTATCAGATGAGGAGTGGAGAAATTTTTCGCGTAGCGGATCGGCGACAGTTCATCAGTCAATTCTGGAGTATCCCATGGAGTCCCGCCGAATTCCCATTCGGGAAACCACAGCTCCTCGGTGGAACCGTATGAACTCCACTGGTCCGCTTCTCCTGCGTGAGTGACAAGGACAGAGAACATCCCGTCGCTGTTATGCCCCTGCAGCCAGTTGCATACGAATCCTCCGAACGACCCTCCCCAGGCGCCGACCTTCTTTTCGTCGATCCATTCATTGTTTTCAAGGACGTGGCGTACTCCGCTCTTTATATCCTCGATCACCTTTCCGCCCCAGTCATAATTGATCCCGTCGCAGATCTCCGTCCCGTAGCCTGTAGATCCTCTTGGATTGCAGAAGAAGACTGCATAACCCGCGCCGGAAAATACCGCGTATTCCGTCCTGTACGCGTATCCAAACATCTGCTGCGGCCCGCCGTGGATCCTCACCAGCATCGGATACTGACCATCGGGATCGAAATTCATCGGCTTGACAAGGAACCCGTGGATCTTCGTCCCTCCGGCTCCTTCATACCAGATCTCCTCCGCGTCGGGAAAATGATATTTGGCATAAAGTCCGCCATTGAGATCAGTGATCTTTTTGTTATTTCCGCCTCCCGCATCGATCCTGAATATCTCGTAATAGTGTTTCATCGGCCGATACAGGTAGGTAAAGAATCTGTCCTTAGGCCCCGCGTCAAAACCAAGGTGGTATCCCTTTCCCGCATTCTTCTCACTGACGACCTTCTCTACCGTTCCGCCTTTAAGCTTTACGCTGAACAGATCGATATTCGCCTGATCTTCCGCGGTAAAGTATATCTTCCTGCCGTCATGACTCCAGAAAAGAGACGATACGCTTCTGTCGAAATCACTCGTCAGGCTCCTCGGCTCTCCATCAGGAAGATCCATCACCATCAACTCATACCTGTCCGATTCATATCCCGGCCTGCGCGTGCCTCTCCACGCAAGATACTTGCCGCACGGCGAGACCCGGGGATGACTGTCGGCGGCGAGGTTCGATGTGACCTTTTTAACTTCCCCGCCGGCTACAGAAACACTCCAGATCTCCTCATTATACGAAACGGCCTGATCCTCGTCCTGTTTTCCCGAAAAATAGACCATCCTGCCGTCAGGACTGATATCAAGATCACACCCGGCTGAAGCGAGCCAGTACGTAAGTGCGTCAAATCTAAGGCCGGGAGTAAGATCGACCGGATCTCCCCCGTCTGTGGAGACGGTAAAAATGTGCTGAACCTTGCCGTCATCATAAGTATCCCAGTGGCGATAGAGGAGCTTTCTATGGACCATCGCGGTCACTTTTCTTTCCTCTATCTCTTTGTCCCTCTCTACAACACAATCAGGATCGGGGCAATCCGGATATATACGCCCTGTAAATACAAATCCATCTCCTGACGGGAGCCATTCCAGTTCACCGATACCGCCCGGAAAGTCTGTTATCTTTCTGGCTTCTCCGCCGTCAAAGGGAATTATATAGACCTGTCTTGATTCCCCCCGCGACGAGAGAAAAGCGATGCTCCTTCCGTCTGGCGACCATCTTGGGTGATTATCACCTTTTGGAGAATTTGTCATCTTTCTGGGATCTCCGCCGGAAGAAGAGATGACCCATATATCGGAGTCGCTTTTATTCTCCTCGTAGTCAGTTGCCGTAACAACATATGCTATCCATTTCCCGTCGGGGGAAATATGACTGTCACTGATCCTTTTCAGCTGCCAGATATCTTTCGGCATCCATGGGATCCTGCTTTCTTCTGAAGCCGCAGGATGCGCGGCAAAAATAACCGTGAACGCGGCCGCGAGCAGCATCAGCATTGCCTTCCCTCGGTTCATGACTCTCCTTTCAAAAAAACGGCGATCCTTTCGTTTATTCAGGAATCAATAATATACCAGAAAAGTCTTAATTGGAATATTCAATTTATGCATGGAATTATGCGATTTTTTGAGATATAACGACAGACAGGCAGTATTTCGGTGAACAATTGCGCGGAGGATAGACGATGTTCTGGGAAGCAGACAGTGAAAGAGATGAACGCAAACAAAGGTTCGTCGATATGATAAGAGAAAATAGAAGCAGAAGACTTATAGACACCCTCTCCGAAAAGCTTCTCGCCTATGACCAGGAAGAGATCGGCGCGGAAGAGGTATTCAGGATAGCGGGGTCTATAGCAAAAAAAGGAAACACGCTGATATCCGACTTCAAGAAACGTCCCGACGTGATCCTTGCAGGAATAGCGATGGATGAGGACCGCTACGTGACAGGTATTGGAGACGTGGGGATTTCAGTAAGGAAATCCGCGCCGTCGGAAGTATTTGCTGATGCTGTCATTTCCCCTTGCGCAGGCGACGGATCGATGACCTCGGAGACAGCCGCAAAGATAAAGGAAATGGGAGGGATCGAAATAGAGAAGGAATTGATGTCATCCGCCCCGATCGATCCCGGATCTGCCGTATCGACGGGACCGGGAACGATCCCTGCCTCGAATATCATACATATCAACACTGCCGGCATCTCATCCGATCCCGGCCGGCTTCGTTCAGCTCTTCTTTCGGCACTTGAACTTGCCGAAAAACTCGAGGCACAGACAGTCGCCTGCCCCGGATTCTCCAGCGGAGCCGGGAAAATACCTCCATCCGACGCTGCCGCCGCGGTAATCGGAGGAATAAAGGAACACAATGCTGAAAATATCACGAAAATAATAATCGCCGATGAGAATGAAGACACGATAGAGGCTATAGTACTTCTCCTTGAAAAATGTGATGAAGAGGAGTGAATGCGGGCGCAAAACGGCCGGGCAGTGACAGCTGTTATGAAAAAGCAGACAATAACAGATGAATGGGAAGACGCCCGGCTTGACAGGTTCATCAGGGCGGTTTACGACGGCCTCTCCTTTTCCGCAGCCCAGCAGATGATAAGAAAAAAACAGATCCTCCTGAACGGACACCCGGCAAATGGAAAAACAAGGCTTTCCGCCGGAGATATAGTCGAGATCCCGGACAAACCGGATGAAAAAAGAAGAGTTCCGGCCAAAAGGCCTACTTCGGGCTTTCTGTATCTCGATGAGGAGTCTTCCGAATCTTTAAGAGAAAGATTCGGCTCGATCGGGGCCGGGATTCAGATCCTATATGAAGATGACGATCTTATGGTAATAAACAAGCCTCCGGGGCTTCCCGTTCAACCTGGAAACGAAAAGGAAAAAGGTTCGCTTCTGGACCTTCTCGGGGAATACTATCAAAAAACAGACAGGATTGTCCCCGATGAAGGCGGGATCTTCTATCCCACTCCTGTTCACAGACTGGATATGGGGACAAGCGGAGCCCTTATCATCGCCAAGACCCGAAAGGCGGCGAGAAGGCTTAGTGATGAGATAAAAAACTCGCGTCTGAAAAAAGTCTATCTGGCGGTAGTCGAAGGGATACCCGACCCTGAAGAGGGAAGGATCACCGCGTTGATAAAGACGCAAAAAAGAACGGGATCGAGAAGCCGGATCGACAGTGATGGAAGAAAAGCCGAGACTTTTTATCTTGTTAAAAAAGTCATGCCTGGAAACAGGTCTCTTGTAGAGATAAGGATAACGACCGGGCGGACCCATCAGATCAGGGTCCACCTGTCGTCGATCGGCTGCCCTGTCGAGGGAGACCAGCTTTACGGATCGCGGAACGGAGCAAAACGATTGATGCTGCATGCCTGGAAAATATCATTCCTCCATCCCGATCGGGAAAATACAGTAGATGTGACCGCACCTGCCCCTGATCTGTTTGAAAGGTGAATCATGAGCTCCAGTCGGCTGCATTTTTCCCCGAATAAATTCCCTACAGCCAAAGAGTGGACCGGACACCTGTAATCGAAAGGAAGAAACTTTATGGACAAGGCATTATTCGACGCCTCTATGATCGCCGTAAAAGACTGTTTAAAAGTCAAAGCCGGAGAGGTTTTTCTCGTCGTGACCGATACGGAACTGATCGAGATCGGAGAAGGCCTTGCCGAAGCGGGACGTTCAACTGGAGCCGTTACCGTTCTTCTGGAGATGTCGCCTCTCGGCAGAAACGGAGAAGAACCTCCTGATATCGTATCAAAAGCGATGATCGAAGCAGATGCGGTACTGATACCGGCTTCAAAATCCCTTACGCATACGGCGGCGCGGAGAAACGCCTGTTCTAACGGAGCCAGAGTCGCTACTATGCCGGGGATAACCCGTGACACCATGATCCGCTGCCTTAACGCCGACTACTACGCGATCGCCGAAAGGACTGAAAAAGTCACCGAACTGCTAACGAAAGCGGAATCCGCCCGCGTAACTACCGAGGCCGGGACTGACATCATCCTCCCTCTCGGCGGCATAGATGCCATCGCATCGACCGGGCTGATACACGGGCCTGGGTCGTTCGGAAACCTTCCCTCCGGAGAGGCGTATATGAGGCCGGCGGAAGGAGGATCATCCGGGATCTTCATCGTCGACGGATCGATGGCAGGGATCGGAGACCTGAGAGACAAGACTCCGATATCTATCAGGGTCGAGAAAGGTCTGGCTGTGGAAATAACGGGCGGTCCCGAGGCGGATGAGCTAAGGCGCAAACTGAAAGCGGCAGGAAAGCTCGCCTTCAATGTCGCGGAACTCGGTATCGGCACAAATGACGCCGCCAGGATAATCGGAAATATCCTTGAGGACGAAAAGGTAATGGGTACGATCCATATAGCACTTGGGAATAATATGTCTATGGGCGGGACTATCGACGTGCCGATCCACCTTGACGGGATCGTAAAGGAACCGACAGTCGAACTCGATGGAAAGATCCTGATGGAAAAAGGGAAGCTTATTATCGACTGAGGACCTGCGGCGGCACAAGAGGTCAGCCGAGGCGGTATCTCCAGCCAACCAGCCGCTGGCCCGGGGAAGAGGCATTCTTCTTACATGTTTTCAAGCCTTGTGATGCGCTCTTCTATCGGAGGATGAGTGCTGAAAAGCGATTTTGCCCTTTTTTCAAACGGCTTTATCGGATTGACTATATACATGTGCTGAGTCGCCCTGTTGGCCACTTCAAGGACCTCTTCGTCGGAAGAGATCTTTTTCAGAGCTGAGGCCAGCCCGGCTGGATAGCGGGTCAGCTGAACGGCGGAAGCATCAGCAAGGTATTCGCGCTGTCTGGACACGGCAAGCTGAAGGATCTTTGCGAAGATCGGTGCCAGGATCGCGAGAAGAAGCGCTATTATTATCATGGGACCGCTCCCCCCTTTGTCCCTGCTTTTTTTCCTTCCTCCCCCCCAGAATACCGATCTGAGAAAAAAATCACTTATCAACACTATCGAACCGACCATGATCCCGACCATCATCGAAAAGAGTATATCCCTGTTCCCTATATGCGAAAGCTCGTGAGCCATGACCCCCTGAAGCTCGTCGCGATCGAGCTTTTCCAATAGCCCCGTGGTTATCGCGACTGCGGAGTGCCCCGGATCCCTTCCGGTCGCAAAAGCGTTGGGAGCGGTATCGTCTATCACATATATTGCGGGAACCGGAACTCCTGCCGCGATAGAAAGCTCCTCCACCACATTAAAAAGCTGGGGATAGTCCTTTTTCTCGATTCTCAGCGCCTTGCTCATTCCCAGGATCATCTTGTCGCCGCCATAATAACTCAGCAGCGCCGAGATCACGGCGAACGTCACGGCAAGCCCCATACCGAAGTAACCGCTGCCGTAAAAATCGCCGAGGAAATATCCTAGAATAAGCAGAAAGACAGTCACAGAGATGACCAGCAGCCAGGAATTTCTTTTGTTTGCCGATATATTATCATACATCATACCGATCGTGACTCCCTGATTCTGCGTTTCAACGGTCCAGACCTTTTCGGATATCTGACGCTCCGATCAAAAACTCACCTTCGGAGCTTCCCGCTGGGCCTCATCCTCGAGTTCGAAGAAATCGGCCTGTTTGAATCCGAAGACCGATGCGACGATATTTGAAGGAACCGTCTCGGTCCTCGTATTATAGACCATCACGCAATCGTTATAATGCTGCCTTGCGAAAGAGATCTTGTTTTCTGTAGAAACGAGCTCTTCCTGCATAGCAAGCATATTTGTGTTCGCTTTGAGATCGGGATAGTTCTCCGATACGGCAAAAAGCGTCCTCAAAGTGCTGGTAAGCATATTCTCGGCCTTCGCCTGATCCTTTACTCCGGAGACGTCGATCGCCTGCTGCCTTGCCTTCGTCACATTTTCCAGCACGCTTTTTTCGTGCGCCATATACCCCTTTACCGTCTCAATCAGATTGGGAATAAGATCATAGCGCCTCTTAAGCTGAACGTCGATCTGTGCCCATCCGTTATCGCATCTTTTCCTCAACCGGACCAGCGTATTATAGAGCCCGATAGCGATAAACAGAAAGACGACCGCTGCTATCAGAATTATCCACACGACCATTTCTATCCTCCATTCCGGGGCCGAAATGGAAACTCAGCCCCAAACCTTTTGTCCTCTGTCCGCTGCACAGTATATCTGTTATTGAAGACAGCCACAATCATTGATTGCTCCACATATCGATACACCTGCAGGCAAAGATCTATTCATCTTCTTTTTCCGCTTCCCTATCTGGTCCTTACTGTACAGCCTGAAGTTGAATTAAAGACATCTCAGTACCAGAACACACTATAAGGCCATTCATGGCATAATGAGAATTCAAAAAGGATATAAAGGCTGCGGGGCGGACAGGGGCTTATACGTATATCTCCTTATAAGAAGGACGTTTACACTGACACAAATCACTATTGCAGGAATTGGCACACAGGTTGCTGAAAAGAGCCCGAGGGGACAATAATGGACTCACTCGAAGAGAAGGAGGTCTCATCATGAGGAAGGTCTTCGCAGTCCTGTTAGTTTTATCATTGAGCGGTATAATTATTTCCTGCTCGGATGATAGCACAACCGTTACTCCGACCCCTGAGGAGTTGGAAGTATCAACGACAGAGCTTTCGCAGGGTTACACTTGTACACCTTACAATTTCACCCTCGAAGCAACTGGCGGAACAGCGCCCTACACCTGGTCCCTTGCTGTTGGCTCGACTTTGCCGTCCGGCATAAGTCTTTCAACCGATGGTAAGATAGTCGGGATGCTGGAATCGGTCGAGGAGCATACATTCAGCGTAGAATGTTTTGATGCTGCCGACACACCGCACTCGGCAACAGCGGAATTGACACTGAACGTCGATGTTCCGTCGAACCCTTCACTGGCCATCTTCTTTGACGAAGAAGCGTCAGTATGCGGTGCAGAAACCGGCGCGTTTTCCGCACTTGATTGTCATATCTTTATCATGCTTGAAGAATGCGAAGTCGGTTGCGCCTCAGCAACTGAGTTCATGATCAACATGTATGACAGCGATGACAACCCACTTGGTCTTGGAACACAGTATTCTCACACATATGTTTCATTCCCAAGCTACGTCTCCGTATCGATGGGTGATCCTTTCGCCGGAATGGCGGTCGCCTTTGAAAGAGAGATGTACGAAGCGTTTCAGGGTCCTATCCTCGTAGCCAGCTTTGGTCTGGTACTTTTCGAGGATCTTGACAATATTTCATTCAAGATTCTTGCGAACCCTGATGCAGTTTCTTCTGATCGTCCCATTATCGCTTCCTGCGATGCTTTAAAAAGTCTCGTCGAGGTCGAGGGCCGCTCTGCAGCCGTCAACTTTACTATCGCCGACTGACAAGATCAGAAAATCTGAAATCCGATCCCCCGGGAAAAGCCTGACAACAGATCTTCCCGGGGGTTTTTTATTCCGGTCAGGGCGGTATATCGTCTCCATATCAATGATACGGATATCAGCCAAAGATCATACTTCGATACGGTCATTCCTTTTTAAACAGGTCGCCTATCCCTTTTTTGATTCCCTCAAGCAGTTTTTCTCCAGCCTTTTTCTGGGCTCTGCTCTGATCGATCCCGACCTTCGGAGTTTTTGAATTCCCGCTGACATCAAGATCAAGGATAAGATTTCCCTTTTCATCGCGAAAAAGATCAATGAGATCCCTGTATTTATTCAAATCTTTGATCTTTTTCTGCATCTGCGGAGTCATGAATAGTCTGGCCTTGTAATCGAGGGTCCCGTCAAAACCGAAACTTCCGTTTACATCCCAGTTTCCGCTGGAAGAATCTATCTTCCAGTCATCGGTACCGAGCCTCCCCTTTTCTATAAAAAAATTGCCCGCCCATTTGTGAAAATCGACCTTTTCAATTGCCGACAGGTCAAATCCAGCGATATTCGAGACAGGCGAGATGAATTTCGAAAGATCGATCTTGCCGCCCTCGGATGACGCGTTGCCGAGAACGGAGATCGTCTTCAAGAGATCTATGTCAGGCCCGGAGCTTAGCTCCCCTTTCGTACTGAAAGAAAATTTGCCTGAGACGAGATTCCCCATATTGTGAAGGGGAGATAGGGCTCTTCCAGCTTCGACACCGGAGAATGCCAGATTGAATTTCGATTTGACAGACTCCGGATCCCTGAGGTCGATCGACGCGGTTCCATTACCCTTTCCGCCGGCATAATCAAATGACAAAGGATCGATCAGTATTTTTCCCCTTCTGATCCTGCCCGCTCCGGAAACAGCGCTTAAAAGCGCTTTTTCGGTATAAAGAGTATCCACCTTCATCCCTGCGCTGCAATCGAAAAGAAACAGAAGAGCCCCTCCGAAAAGATTCTTTTCGGCAGTCTCATTTTCTTTCTTTACGGCAGCGCTTTTGGAGATTTTTTTCCTCTTTTCGGCTTCCCTGGAAAAAGGACGAAGGTCAAGCGCCCGGCCCGATACTTCAAGTGATATCTTCGGAATATTTTTAACCGAATCCAGAATCTCCGCAAATCCGGTAACCTCTTTTTTCTCCTCTATCACCTTAAGTTCCGCTATCGCCGGCATGATCCCGTTTAGAGAAGCCTTCGCGCTGTATCGGCTGCCATTTAAGAGAAATTCCGCTTTTACCTGATCGATACTTCCCTTCATTATATTCGCCGATCCCTTAAATCCGGATATAACGACCAGACCGTCGGGGGATTTCATTCCTGCATTCTCGATCTTCAACGTACCTTTAAGTTCGATATCTTTCCACGCACTTTCGATCGCTTCGCGAGGAATCCCGCCATCTCCGCCTGGAAAGAGGGAAGAAAAAACCGCTGGCGTCCCTCCACCGCGGATATCCGCCATGATCTTTCCAGCCACAGGCGATGCGCCATCTGGAAGTCCTTTTGACAGATCACCCCCATCAAGATCGATAATGCATGAGAAATCAGCCCGTTTTTCAGGACCGTCCCCGGATGGCTTCAAGCTGAAACCCGCTGTTGCAGATGATTTCCCGGCAGAGGCGGTGATCTTTTCACTGCTGATCACCTTATCCGAAATCTTTATGGTCCCGTCGATGACGACAGGCAGGGCTATATCGCGAGGCTCCAGGATCAACCCTTCCGCCATAACCGCCCCGTTTACGGCAAGCTCCCCGGGGACAGCCGGATCTCCCGCGAGATCGGCACTGAACGAGACCCTCCCTCCGGCAAGATCCGCGGGAAGATCTGCCGCGATAACCCCTTCCTTCATCGAAGGCACAAACGGCCTGAGATCGAGTCCGAGGACCCAGCCCATAAGAGGCACGGCTTCGATCGGATCGCTGTCTATCCTCAGGGATAATTCTCTTTTTCCGTTAAGGCTGTTCACCTGACCGCTCACAACCGCCTTTATAAGACCGTTTATATCAACCGCCGCGTCGTCGATTTTAATGGAATCGAAAGACCTGTTCGATACAGCCTTGCAGCTGATCGATACATTCTCGACCCTGAATTTTCCTTCCTCATTTTTCTTCTCCGCTTCTATCCCGGATATGGATATATCGGCATCGATATTGTAAGAATTTCCATCCGGCAGCACCGATAGACCTGCTTCGAATCCGATAAGAGCCAGGTCTATCTCTTTTTCGGACAGAGAAGATAATAATGAACCGTTCTTTACAGATACCCTCTTGATCTCGGGGTTGCGCCGGATAAGGCTGATGAGCGATGCGTCTACCGTAATCTTTTCAGAATCGAACCGGATCGTACCTGTCCCCGGCAATTCCTTGACAAATGTCATCTTTCCGATATCGACACCGAAACCGAAGGGAAATCGGATCCCGATATCACCGATTTCGATACTGGCATCGACCGCTTTCTCGAGCCTTGGGACGATCATTGCGGCGAGCCTTTCCTTTGTAAGGATGACCCTAAGAAATATACTTGCCGCAAGAACGATCACAGCGGCAATAAGGACTCCGATAAGCAGATTCTTTTTCTTCATTCTCATCTCTTTCACCTCATATCATTAGCCGTTTAACAGGTCTACTCTATCTGAAGAAACTGAATAGTACAACCTGATATCACCAGGAGAAACAGCAAAGGCCCTCTTAACCTTTGACGCGACACAGGCAACATGTTGATTTTCAAGGGAGTTACAGTTTCATCTGAAAATTAATGAAACTATTTTCTCTCCAGGCAGTATTAATAATTACAAATACCCAGGGTCCCGAGTCCTGGATCCTTGTTCTGTTCACCCTAACCCTGAAGGGAAAAATAAATGGGCAAGAAAGGAATTCTGGCGTTGCTTGCTGCTTTTCTTTTTATTGCAGTCACGCTTAACGCCGCAGAGGAAAGCCGCCTCATGCGCTACCCCGATATTTACGGGGAAAATATCGTCTTCTCGTATGGTGGAGACCTTTGGATGGTATCTTCATCCGGAGGAGTGGCATCACTCCTGACGACTCACATAGGAGGAGAGGCATTCCCGAAATTCTCCCCTGATGGAAAAACGATCGCATTCTCCGCGGGATACGACGGAAATTTCGACGTATATACGATCCCCACTATCGGCGGGATCCCCAAAAGATTAACATTTCACCCGAAGGCTGATATAACACTGGACTGGCACCCGGATGGAAAAAAGATACTCTTCAGGAGCAGCAAGGAAGCGAAAACCAACCCCGGGCCGCGTTACAACAGGCTTTACACTATCGATGTCGAAGGAGGGTATCCTGAAGAACTGCCTCTCTTTGAGGGAGAACTCACTTCATATTCTCCAGACGGAAAAAAGATAGCCTACAACCGGATATCCAGGGAATTCCGGACATGGAAACGTTACCGCGGCGGTATGGAACAGAACGTCTGGATTTATGACTTCGATAAGAACGCCGCCGAAAAGATCACGGAATACGACGGGACCGACGCCTTTCCTATGTGGTATAAGGACAAGATATATTTTATCTCCGATCGCGACTACACGATGAATATCTTCTGCTATGACCTCGCGACAAAGAAGGTCAGGAAGATAACGGATCACAAGGAATACGATGTCAAATGGCCGAGCCTCGGAGACGGCCGGATCGTCTATGAGAACGCCGGCTATCTCTACGTTCTCGATCTGAATACTGAAAAAACGAAAAAACTCGATATAATCGCACGCTCCGAGCATAACCTTAAACGGCACTCGTACACCAGCGCTGGAGACATGATCCGTTCGTTCAACGTATCTGCCGGAGGCAAGCGGGCTGTCTTCGGCGCAAGAGGCGATATCTTTTCCGTGCCCGCGGAAAAAGGAGAGGTTCGCAACCTGACTGAGACTCCAGGGATTCGCGAACGCAGCCCCGCTTTTTCTCCGGATGGAAATTGGGTTGCTTACCTCTCTGACAGGACTGGTGAATACGAGCTTTACCTGAGGAAACCGGACGGCTCAGGGGAAGAAGAGAAGATCACCACAGGCATGGGTGGATTTCCATTCGATATCGAATGGTCCCCCGACAGCAAGAATGTCTCTTTCTTCGATCAGACCGGACACCTTTACTATGTGGGAATAGATTCGAAGAAGATAGTCAAGGTCGACCGCGACGAATGGTGGGATCTTGGAGACTATAACTGGTCATCCGACAGCAAATGGATCGTCTATGCGAAGAATGCCGATAACGGGTTCAGGTCGATCTTTCTTTACGATGTCGGTGAAGATAAGAATCACAGGGTGACAAGCGATCTCTATAACGATTATTCGCCCGTTTTCGGTCCTGACGGGAAATATTTGTTTTTTCTTTCCGACAGGACGATCAATATCAAGTTTCACACCTTCGAACTCGACTTCGATTATGTCACTCCGACCAATATCTGCGTTCTTACCCTCGCCAAGGACACCGCGTCCCTTCTCGCTCCGGAAAGTGACGAGGTCGAGATAAAGGAAGAAGACAAAGAGGGAGATAAAGCGGACAAGGAAAAAGAGGAAAAGGATAAGGACGAAAAGAAAGACGAAGCTGAGAAGAAAGACGAAAAGATCAAGATCGATCTGGATGGCCTGGGTGACAGGATCGTCTCCCTCCCGATAGGATCGGGAAATTATGGCGGGCTCAATGCCGTTTCGGGCAAAATCATATACGGCGAACTTCCACTCAGGGCCGGAGTAATCTCGTTCGACGACGTCGGGCCTGTCACAGGGACGCTAAAATACTTCGATATCAAAGAACGCGAATCGAAGACGATCATCAGCGGAATACAGAGCTATGCCCTCTCCTCTAACGGTTCGAAGATAATCTACAGCGCACTTGGCGTCTATGGGATCATCGACGTTGCGGCCGGCAAAAATGTCGGAGACGGCAGCATCAGCACGAACCTGACGATGAAGGTCGACCCACAGGCCGAATGGAACCAGATCTTCTACGAAGCGTGGAGGCTGGAAAGAGATTTCTTTTATGTCGAGAATATGCATGGCGTCGACTGGAACAAGATCAAAAAACGTTACGAAGTCTTCCTTCCTTATCTGACCAGCAGGAACGATCTTACGTATATAATCGGGGAGATGCAGGCAGAGCTGAATGTCGGCCACGCCTATGTTTTCGGCGGAGCCCGTTCAGGCCCGCCCCCCCCCTTCGTGGGCGGAGGCTACCTGGGATGTGATTTCGAAGTAGATAAGGGAAGCGAAAGGTACAGGATCAGCAAGATATATGACGGAAGAAACTGGGATAAGAATTTCGTTTCTCCCCTTTCGCTCCCGGGAGTAGATGTCAAGGAGGGTGAATACCTGCTATCGATAAACGGACATGATCTTGTCAATCCAGGCAATCCGCATGCTCTGCTTGAAAACCTGGCCGGCCATCAGGTCAAACTGAAGGTCAGCGCCGACCCGTCAGGTAAAGATGCCAGGGAAGTAACCGTCGAACCGGCGACAAACGACACGAACGTTCGATACGCCGATTGGGTAGAGAACAATCGGCAGAAGGTCCTCAAAGCAAGCGGCGGCAAGATCGGGTATCTCCATGTTCCGAACACCACCGTTCAGGGTCTGATGGAGTTCGGAAAATATTTCTACCCCCAGACCGATATGGAAGGGATAATTGTCGATGTCCGCTACAACAGCGGCGGATGGATCCCGAACTATTTTATCGACAAATTGGGAACGAAACTGACGAATCTGTTCAAAAGACGCGACTATAAGCCGGGCAAGACCCCTGGGATAGCAGTCAACGGGCACCTGGCGTGCGTGATAAACGGATACGCGGGTTCCGGCGGAGACGCCTTCCCCTATTATTTCAAACAGGCCGGGCTCGGTCCCCTTATCGGGATGACTACATGGGGGGGGCTTGTCGGATATAACAGGAATATCCCCCTGATGGACGGAGGGTTCTTTTCGACGCCTTCGATAGGGTTCATAAACCTCGGCGGCGAATATGATGTGGAAAGGGTAGGCGTGAAACCTGACATCAAAGTCGATAACCGTCCGGACCTTGTAGTCGACGGCCGTGATCCGCAGCTGGAGAAGGCTATCGAATACCTGATGGAAAAGATCAAGAATGATCCTCCCAGGCTTCCCAAAGTCGGAAAGGATCCGGATAAGAGTTAGGCAGCAGGATCGAAGATCGCTGTCATCGAGTTCCGTGCCGAGCAGCAGCGGATACTCAGACAAGGCCCCTCCAGATGGAGGGGCCTTTTATTAATTTCATCAGGCATACCGATAATATCCAGCGGATGGAGGCGGAATCTTTATTCCTCTCCCCAGATCTTCTCTATCAGTTGAGGAGGCGGTGTCCATCTTTTCACCAGGCTCACAACGAGTATCACAATAAAACTCACCGACGTCCCCGCTATGAATCCATGGATGCCGAAAGGCTTTTTGAGCCAGGTCCATATTATGGCCGTAGCCGAACCGGCGATCATAGAGGCAAAGGCCCCCATTCTGCTGGCTCCCTTCCAGTAAAGCCCGAAAAGAAGCGGCCAGAGGTTCGTCGAAGCTATCACAGCCCACGCAAAACCGGTCAGGACAAGGATCAGAGCCGGCGGCTTCATAGCTATCAGAAGAGCTATGATCCCGACCGAGGCGCTGACAATCCTGTTCGCCATGATCTCCTGGGCCCCCGTCAACTTTTTTCCCAGACCGTTGCGGTAGACATCCCTGACAAGAGAACTCGATATGATGATCAGGACTCCCGCAAAGGTCGACATCCCGGCCGCAATCACACCTGCCAGAAGGATCGCAGCCCCCCAGGGAGAAAGTACGAGCCTTGAAAGCTGGGGGATCGCAAGATCAGGGTTGTCCAGTGCCGGAATCAGTATCCTGGCGAATGCCCCGTTAAGATAAGGAAGGACGGCAATAGAGGCCCCGACAGTGACGATCACCGTTCCAAGCCTGAATGTCTTGCTTTCTTTTATCGAATAGAACCTGATCAGAAGCTGCGGCATTCCCCAGACACCGAGACTTACCACAAGACAGAAGCTTACAAGCCCGGCCCAGCCCCAGACGCCCGGAGTATTGACATATCCGGGGCCGATATCGCCAAGTTTTTTCATCCCTGCGCTAAGGCCTCCGACAGCCCCGACCGTCCTGAAGGTAAGAAGCAGGAGGCTGAATATCATCACCCATGCCTGTATCAGACCGGTCCAGACTACCGCCTTGTACCCGCCGAGCGCCACATAGAAGACGATCACGAGTCCCGATATCATCACCCCCGCCCAGTAAGGCATATCCATCAGGACTTCGAACGAATTAGCCATGCCTTTGACCACGCTGACATTATAAATGATCAGAAAAAGGAATACTATCAGGGCTGAGAAGATACCGGCAGCCGGGGATTGATACCTCTTGGCGAAAAATCCCGATATCGTATTGACTCCCATCCTCTCGGTGAAAAGGCGGACTCTTTTTCCGAGAACGATCCAGCAGAGCGTGCATCCGACAAGAACGTTGATCGCTCCGATCCATATAGTCCCCATACCGAACTTGAAGCCGAACGCGCCGCCGCCGATGATAAGTACCGAGCTGAAATAAACGGCGATAAAAGAAAGGGCCGTCACCCAGGGGCCGAACGATCTGCCCCCGAGGATGAAATCTTCCGCAGACTTCGTTTTTTTTACGCTCCAGATCCCGATTCCGATCAGTACCGAGAGATAGAGGACAAGTACTATGATACAGGATGATATCAGACTCAAATCATTTCCTCCTTTCGGTGACCCGGTCATTGTCAGGATCTTTCTTTATATCGTTTATTGCCCATATGATCGACACGGCGATACTTACGCCGATAACGATAAATGCCGAAAAAGTCATCCATGGCATGTTGAACGGACCCATTGCACACCAGCCTTTCATTACCTAGAAATTGTAGAAGAGTTCCCACCTGAGGAAATTTGCCGTATCAGTCCCCTCGTTATAATAATCTCCAGGATCGAATCTTTCCCAGAGAAGATGGCCTGAGATGTTTTTGTTCATCTTGTAACTGATCTTTACAGCCGAAAGAAAACCCCGCACCCTTCCTTCGCCGAAGACAGGTCCCAGACCCGGAAGATCCCGGCCGTCAGCTGGAGGATCTTCGGGTGAGTTCATATAGTATAAAGAGGCTTCGGCGGTCATATCCTCCAGCGGTTTTAGAGTCAGCTTTATATTCGGAGCGAAGAGGTTTTCCCAGTATGCGACACCCTTTCCAGTGGTGGCAAGGGTGTAGATATATAATTCGCTCCATTTCGGCCAGCGGCTGTAAAGGGGGTCCCATCCTTCATAATCTTCCGTCTCCGGATCGTCTCCGGAAAGATATATGACTCCCACTGTAAGAGACGGGTTCATCCTGGAATCCGAGAGAAACGTACCGTGAAGATATCCCCCGAACCCCTTTCTATCGGCATTACCGTACCCTCCCAGCTGAAAAGCCCACTCGGAAGCATAGCTGAAACAGCCGCCGGTTTTACCGCTCAGCCTGCCTCCTATCGTATGGATGTCACTTTCCGGGACCAGGCCGTCTTCATCTTTTTCATTTTTGTAGAAGTAGTATCCTTCGATCTTATGTTTTTCCAGGGACTGATCGGTATAGTAGATCCCGGCTCCCGTCTCGTCGTATTCGATAAGCGGCTGCCTCTGGCAGTTCAGCGTCGGAAGATACTTGTCCCATGAAGGGTCCGAGAGCAGATGGAGTTCAAAAGATCTCTTATCCTTCTCCACCCTCATCCTCACAGCGTTGAAATACCCTGTGCGGGAACCATCCAGGGGCCCTCCGTCCATAAACAGAAACCCCTCGCCGTACATTATATTCTGACGCCCCGCTATGATACTGACCGGATACCCGAGGATATCGTTGATAGAAAGACACAGTTTTTCGAATACCAGCTCGTTGATCTCGAAGTCGTCATCCTCGTATCCTCTTGTCGACTTGAACCAGTGCCTGTGCTCATTGTTCAGGCCCGCATCAAGGATCACGCCGCCCGCAGGCTTCCACTGACACCAAAGCCGCGTTCGGACCCTTATGAAATTCCAGTCATCGGAAGCATCATCCCACAGGTCGAATCCGTTTTCGATATATGTCTGTCTTATCCTTTCATCGAAACCCCACTTAAAGGTGTCCGTTTCACCAGCAATGGAACTTCCGGCAAGGGGACCGTAAACACACAATGCCGCAGACACCAGGAGGATCACCTTTACCGCAGCACTCTTTGCCGGATCCCTCTTGCGCACATCACTAATTATCGATTTCATGATCTTCCTTCCTGTCAGCCCTCGGCTGCGGGCCGGAACGCCCGCAAAGATCAGGACCGCCTTGAAGCCGCATCGTTTTTATACAACCTGCAGATAATAACCGAAATCAATTAGGGCATTCTATCTTTTTTCATGACAAGTCATCGATGTTTCGCCTCATCCCCCCTATTCATCAGAAGAATTAACGGAAAAAATCTTTTTCCCCGAACGGGGATAAAATTTGTTATACTCCCCTTGCTGAGACTATATTCCGGATCATGACAGAAAGGGAGCAATGAAGAGATTGCCGCTTGTAGCAGCTTCGGCTCTGCTTATCGCCTCTTTTCCTTTTTCAACCAAAGCACGGCAGGTCTCTGTAACCTATCGTTTCAGCGAACCGCGGATCGAGACTTCTCAGGATGGTTTTTCCCTCCTCTTCTTCCCTTCAACGATTCAGGCGGGAAAAGCAGGCGGTCCGAGTTTTCCATTTCGGGGGATAAGGATCCTTCTTCCTCCCGGAGAAGCCGCGTCGGCTATATCGTTCAACCGCCGGGGATGGAAAGATATCGATAAAGAGATTATCCTGCGCCCGAGACAGCACCCTCTCCCCGGGATAGAGGCGGAAGGTTCGGAAAGCGCTTTTCTCTACAACGAGACCGCATATTCATCGGCAGAATGGATCCACCCGCCATCCTCGGGACCGAGGACGCACTACTACCGCGGGCACCCTATCGTAACGGGGTCTTTCACTCCCGCCGGGTTTCTCCCTTCGGCAAACCGGGTCGGATATTACAGCGAAGTAGAAGTGATCGTAGAGACTATCCCTTCCGAAAAAAGTTCTGAAGCGTTGTCTTTACTGCGTTCCGATGCTCCCACAATAAAATATCTGGAAGGTCTGATCGACAATCCTTCCGCGGAGGCTTTTTATGACAGAATAAGTGGGCCGATACTGCCAGCGGGTGATGAATACGAATATCTGATAATAACAAAGGCGATACTGGAAAATGATTTTATTCCTCTGAAGGAGTTCTATACAAGAAGGGGAATGCGCTCGGAGATCATGACAGTCGAATATATTATCGGTGCTTTTCCGGGAAATGACACACAGGAAAGGATCCGTAACGCGATCATAGAAGAATACGCCGCCAGCGGAATAACCCACGTCCTGCTTGCCGGAGACGGGAATCCGGGAGCTCCCGCGACTGTCCCGTACAGAGGGTTGTCCTGCTCGGTCTATTCATCGTCGGTCTATTATGATCCCGACATCCCGGCGGATATCTACTATGCCGCCCTTGACGGAGACTGGAACACGGATTCCGACGATGAATGGGGTGAAGCTGGAGAGGAAGACCTCTTCTCCGATATCTCGATAGGCAGAGCACCGGTCGATTCACAGGAGGAGGCGGCGACATTCATTTACAAGACTGCCAGCTATCAGGAGTCTCCCGTAACGGGACAGTCAAGAAATCTTCTCCTGCTCGGTGAAGAGATGTTCAGCGATCCATTGACATATGGCGGAGACGAAATGGATCAGCTGGTCGGCACCTGTACGGCATATGGATTCTCAACGACAGGGTTCCCGCCGGATTTCAATATCACGAAATATTATGACAGGGAGCTCGAATACTGGTACAAATCTGACGTCTACGCAGAGGTCAACGCCGGAACAAACTGGATATGCCATGCAGGTCATTCCAACACAAATTCAGTGATGAGGTTGTCGATAAGCGATGTCAACGAGACCAACTTTACGAATGACGGGATAACGGCGAAATTCCCTATCGTAAATACATACGGTTGTTACGCAGGGGCATTCGATTTAGACTGTATAGCGGAAAAGTTCCTTGGCATAAACAGATTCGCTTCCGCCTTTGTCGGCAACTCCCGCTACGGATGGTTCACGGAAGGATCGACAAACGGCCCATCCCATCACTTCCAGCGAGAGTTTTTCGACGCAGTCTTCACGGAAGGATATACGGACCTCGGATCTGCCAACCAGCGCTCAAAAGACGAGACAGCCGCGTTCGTCGATCTCCCGGATGAATATGAATCGGGGGCCCACAGGTGGTGCTTCTACTGCCTTAATCTGCTCGGAGACCCTGCGATGGACGGCTGGACCGATACCCCTTCCCAGATGGTGGTGGCCCACAACGCCAGTATCGAGAGGAGTACGGTCTCTTTCCCGGTAGAAACAGAAGAAGAGGGAAGCCTCGGCGCGTTGTACTGGAACGGCATCTGTTACGGCAGGGGAATCGCCGGGCCCGGAGGAAGTCTGTCACTACCATTGTCGGTACCCGTTACGGACGAAGTCGACTCGCTTATAATCACAGTTACAGCCCATAACCGGCAGTTCTACAGAGATACCCTTACCGTTGATTCCGGGGATATCCCCGCCGTAACCGCCCTTTATCAGAACTACCCCAACCCTTTCAACCCGGGAACGGAGATCTGCTTTTTCCTGAAAAATAGTTGCCGGGTCGACCTTCGCGTCTATGACGCCGCTGGAAGGGAAGTGGAATGCCTCCGTTGCGATGATCTTGACGCCGGGGAACATACTGTGAGGTGGACCCCGGAAAATCTTTCGAGCGGAGTATATTTCTATAGGCTCAAGGCCGGCGGAAAAACGATAAGCCGCAAGGCCGTCCTTCTTAGATGATCGGACCTCGATCGTAACACCCTAAAAATGACTTGCGTATAATAATCGTTTGTGATTTCTTGACCCGAGAGCGGTTAAATCGGCGTTTCTTAAGAAGACTCACTTCATTTCAGGCACGGAGGTTTCTCGCATGGAAGGTTTGCAGACTTACTCGGACAAAGCTATGGAGCTTTTGATGAGCTATGGCCCGAAATTACTGATGGCCATGGTGACCCTGGTAATAGGTCTCTGGATCATCAGATTATTAGGCAAGACATTCTCCAAGGGGATGGAGCGGAGCAAGATCGATCTGTCTTTGCGAAGCTTTTTGTTGAGCCTGATCAGGATCATTCTCAAGGTAATGCTCGTGATAAGCGTCGCCTCGATGATAGGCATCCAGATGACTTCGTTTATCGCGATCCTGGGCGCTGCCGGACTGGCTGTCGGCCTTGCGCTGCAGGGCAGCCTTGCAAACTTTGCCGGAGGGGTATTGATATTGCTGTTCAAGCCTTATAAAGTCGGTGATTTTGTCGATGCAGGCGGTCATACAGGAACAATTAAGGAGATTCAGATTTTCAATACGATCATGAAGACACCGGACAACAAGACGATCATAATTCCCAACGGGGCATTATCAAACGGAAGTATTACAAACTTCTCAACTGAATCGATCCGGCGCATCGATATGACCTTCGGTATCGCATATTCAGACAACATCAAAAAGGCAAAGGAAACGCTGGAAGCGATCCTAAAAGGCGACAGCCGGGTGCTGGACGATCCCGCGCCTACGGTCGCAGTTTCCGAATTGGGTGACAGCTCGGTCAATTTCGTCGTTCGCCCCTGGTGCGGCAGTGCTGATTATTGGGGATTGTATTTCGATATTCACGAAAAGGTGAAACTGGAATTTGACAAGGCAGGGATATCTATTCCGTTCCCGCAGCAGGACGTGCATTTGTACAAGCATGAGGCTTAAACCGCCCTTCGCAGGGCAAGGAATCGTTTTGTAGTTTTTTGTACTTTCAAGTAGTAAGGAGCATCGGATGAAGCTGAGAATTGTTGTACTTGCGTTTCTAATTCTGGGTTTTTTGAGCAGTTGTCTCTCTGCTCAGGAAGAATCCGCGAAGGAGCCGGAATACGGCTGGCAAAAAGAGATGGTCGGCGGGGCCAATCTGACGCAGACGAGTTTTGATAATTGGGCGCAGGGCGGTGAAAATTCGCTGGCCTGGCAATTTTTTCTTAACTTCAAATTCGTTAACGACCAGGAAAAGACCAACTGGGCGAACTCCGGCAAGTTCGGATACGGGTCGACGAAGACCGGAGATGAGGATCAACGCAAATCGATAGACGAGATAAAACTCGAGAGCGTATTTACATACAAGCTGAATCTCCACGTCAATCCTTACGCCGCCGTTAACGGCGAGACCCAGTTTGCGGCAGGTTATAACTATGATACCGAACCTAAGACACAGATCTCGGCATTTATGGACCCGGGGTATTTCAGGGAAAGCGTAGGCCTGGGATATAAGCCGAACGATATTGTGGCGACCAGGCTCGGTGCCGCGATGAAACAGACTATTACCAGCGATTACCCCGTGCCTTACGCGGATGATCCCGATACTGACGGCATCGAAAAGACGAAAAACGAGATCGGCGCCGAGTTGGTGACGGATGTTAACTGGAAGATCTCTGAAAATTCATTGTTCACTTCAAAACTGGAGCTTTTTTCCACGCTTGAAGCTTTCAATGAGACCGATCTCAACTGGGATAACGTCTTTACGACGAAGATCTCCAAATACCTGAACGTGAATTTTAATTTCAGGATATTTTATGACAGAGACATATCCAAGAGGCGTCAGATCTACCAGTCTGTCGCTCTCGGCCTTTCATACAGTTTCCTCTAGATTTTCTTGAGACGGGGGCTGCAGTCTTATCAGCCTGCGGCCCCCGAAAATTTTCATAGACATAAGAAAAAAAACTCCATAGAGTAAGACTTTCAAGATCAAGCCTTGGAAAAGATATTTCAAACAGATATGACCCGCCCCGAGAGGCCGACTGGATTCTGGAGGTAGCCTGGTGAACGATACGATAAAAAAGGCGATGTCAGACGGAGTCGTCTTTGTAGAGCTGGAATTTACCGACATATTCGGAGTACTGAAATCGATCGAGATCCCGATCGAGAACCTTGCTGTAGCCGCTGACAAGGGGATCTGGTTCGACGGTTCTTCGATAAGAGGATTTGCAAGGACCAAAGAAAGTGATATGTACCTCAAGCCGGAGCTGGATACATACGCAGTTCTTCCAGGAGACGATGACAGCAGAAAAACCGCAAGATTCATGTGCGAGGTATATACTCCAGACGGAAACCTCTTCAGCGGAGACCCCAGAGCCGTTCTTAAAAAGATCATCGCCGAAGCCCGCGATATGGGATATCTGTTCAACGTCGGCCCGGAGGTAGAATTCTACCTCTTCAAGAAGACAGAAAACGGTGGTTTCACCACTCCGGAATTCGATACGGGATCATATTTCGACTCCTCGGCCAAGGATATCGGCAGCGATATCCGAAAAGAGATCATGCAGGCTTTGAAGGTATTCGGGATCGATTCAGAAAGGGCCCATCACGAGGTCGGAGTCGGGCAGCACGAAGTAGGGTTCAGATACGGCGACGCTTTGAGTACGGCAGATAATGTGGTCATTCTGAAAAAGATCATAAAATCGATAGCTCACAAAAGGGGACTGATAGCTTCATTCATGCCCAAACCTATCTACGGCAAGGCCGGCAACGGAATGCATGTGCACTGTTCCCTTTTCGGAACAGACGGCACCCCTGCCTTCTATGACGCCGAAGACCCCAACAGGCTCTCTCCCCTGGCCAAGAATTTTATAGCCGGGCTCCTCGCCAACATAAAAGGGATGTGCGCTCTGACCAACCCTACAGTAAACTCGTACAAGCGCCTTGTTTCGGGGTATGAAGCACCGGTCTATATCTGCTGGGGAAGTAAAAACAGGTCTTCCCTTGTCCGTATCCCCCATTTCGCGAAGGAAAGGGAATCCTCGATCAGGGCGGAACTGAGGTGTCCCGATCCGAGTGCCTCACCATACCTTCTTTTCGCTGCGATCCTTAAAGCCGGCCTTGATGGAATAAAGAACAGGATGGAACTGGCCCCCGAGATGGAAGACAGCGTTTATGAGAAGACTGACAGCGAACTGAAAGCAATGGGTATAGATATTCTGCCGCAGACCCTCGAGGAAGCTGTTCTCCTTTTTAGAAAAAGCGATCTGATGAGAGATCTTCTCGGCGAAGATCTTACGACTAAATACGCCAACACCAAGGAACTGGAGTCACAGGAATTCAAGTCAGCCGTCACTGATTGGGAGATAGACAGATATCTGGATAAATGCTGAAAAATATTTCCCTCGGACCCTTTCCATCTTCCGAACTTATTCATTTTCAGAAGGGAAATAGTCACGATTCTTTTGCCACTAATGATTCGGCTCTGCTATAGCGCATCGATTTACCGGCCGGAACAGCGAGGATAATTTCAAGATGAGTCTGAGACAGAACACGAAATGTTTTTTTATTTCCGACCTTCACGGAAAGAGGGAAAGATTCACCAGATTATTCTCCGCGCTGGAGAGAGAAAAGCCCGGGACGATATTTATCGGCGGAGATATCCTGCCTCATGCGCTAAGCTCGGATTTTGGACACGAAGGATTTCTGAACGGATACCTTTTCAAGAAGCTGGAGATCCTCCGTGACAACCTCGGCAAATCGTACCCGAGGATATTCGCAATCCTGGGAAACGACGACGGGCGTTATGATGAGCAATCGATGATCGAGGCCTCGAAAGAAGGCCTTTTGAGCTATATTCACGGAACAAACATCGAACACCTCGGACGGCGTGTTTTTGGATACTCCTATATACCTCCGACACCTTTTCATCTTAAAGACTGGGAAAAGTATGATATCTCCCGGTATGTAGATCCGGGTTGCATTTCACCGGAGGAAGGGAACCGGTCGACACCAGCGGATATCGACGAGTTGAGATACGGTACGATCAGAGCCGATCTTGAAAAACTGACGGAAGGCCTTGCCCTGGAAAACGCCATTTTTCTCTTCCATGCTCCTCCCTACGGGACAAGTCTCGACCGAGCCGCGCTGGACGGCATGAAGGTCGATCATGCCCCTTTGGATGTTCATGTCGGAAGCATAGCCATAGGCAGGTTCATCGAGGAAAAACAGCCATTGCTGACGATGCACGGCCACATTCATGAATCAGCCCGAATCACGGGTTCCTGGAAATGCCATATAGGAAGGACGCTTGCAATATCGGCCGCGCATGACGGGCCGGAACTCGCCCTAGTAAGATTCGACCTGAAAAAGATTGACGAAGTAAGCCGTGAACTTATCTAGGCCCGTTCTTTCCCCTTCATCGGGATTTCCCTGGCGGCGTCAGTAACTGCCCCGATCTTTACAGCATAACTCGTTCTGTCCCTGATATCATCATCTGTAATAATATGGACATCGAGCAAACCGCCGATCCTGTAGCCGGTCCTTAAGTAATTGATTTCATCCAGGCAGAGGCTCCATCCTTCCAGCCATGTCATAAGATCCTTTCGCTGCTGCTTTGTGCCCTGAAAATGCAGCATTATATCGATATCGCTCTTCAATCCCGCCGTGGCATTTTTCGTGCTTCCGAAAACATAGAAACCCGCAACTCCGAAACGATCCGGATCGAGTTCAGATGCGATCTGCTCAGCCATGCGCAATCTCCATAACCAGTACTTTTTTGACGGAATTTCAATATCTACGATCTCTACGTCATCGACGTCTGTTTCTTTTCCAGCTTCATCCAGAATACCCAGTGCTTCACCTAAATCAGCGTTCATCAGAACCCTGAAAACGAGCCCACCGGTGACCTTCGGAACGTCAATCAGCCTTATCACATCCGAGAGTGAGGAATATTTAGGCAGAATATCCGCAAGTATACTTTTCGAACCCAACAGGAACCTTTCATTAAACGTGTTCTTAACGTTGTCTGGATAAAGCGGAAGATATCGGATCTGACCTTCGACAAGATCCTGGAAAAAATGTGTGCCGAATGAAAGATCAGGCATATAGTTCCCTTTTTTCTTCGCGATTTCCACCAGTACCGCGGTGTTATTAATATCTGAATAGGAAACACTGACACCGAGTTTGATATCTCCCCGGCTTCCCCATCGCCCCGGCCCCATAAGGATAAACTGCCGTTTTGGTAAAAGTTTGTTCAGTTCCCCAACAGCCTTGCCGACAGCTATGAGATCCTCCTTGCTGCCCAGTTCCGAGTACTTCTGGGGATCTACATAAACGATGTGAGTAAGGTCGGGAACGCGGCCGTTAGAGATATACTTGTGAGCCGAAAATACGACCTTCTCATCAGGGATATTCTTGGGAATGGCCGCTGGAGCGGAGTCTTCGTTGAAACTCTGCGGCCTGCACTGAAGAAGATAAAAATCTTCCCCGTCATGGGCGAACTCTATGTCAACCGATGACTCCAGTTTGTTTTCAAGCAGTTTCAGAAGTCCGTTGACCTGCTTGATCAGGTCTGAATCATTGATTATCCCATCGAAAGTGACCGCGAGGTCATCCTTCTCGAAATCAACGCTCATTGCAAGAGGCTTTTTTAAATGATCGTCTTCAAATTTGGATATTATCTTATTTACGAGCGGCAGCTCAGGCCCATGCTTCTTCAGCAGATCCTTAATATCGATCGTCTCAAAGGAGTTTGTTTTCAAATTTATTACATCTATTTTCTTGGGAGAATAGTATACGATTTCTTCGGCTGTCACATTTACCCTCAACCCCGGCTGCCCGGGGGCGATAAGGACAGGATAATCCTCGCTTATCCTGTCCACTGCACGTGTCCCTAGTCCGGGAACGAGACGCATGAGGCCGTCTTCCCTCTTTATTCTGGGAGACCATCTGAAATCGTTCCTGCTGAAGGCAACACCCGCAAAAGCCGGTAAGAAATAATCTCCGATCTTTTTACCCACGACCTCCTGAATAATGATACCCATCTCCTCGGCGAAATCGAGGAGGTTCCGTTCCGCCCTGTACTCTATCGGATCAGGACCGAAGATAGATGAATAGACCTCCGCAATCGCGTCGATAAGCGCTTCGAGCCTATGCTGTTTGCTCCCTTGATTTGCCAGAAAAAGGCTCTTGTATTTGCCTGAAAACGCGGCGCCCAGGCTGTCTTCGAGAAGACTCGAACTTCTTACTATCAATGGCCTTTCGTCGAATTCATCGAGAACCATCGAAAGCCCCTGCACGACTTCCGGAGGGAAATGGCCATTTTTAAAGGTTTGGATGACATAGGGATATTCCTGGCGGATCTGGTTTATCTCTTTGTATTTCTGTTCCACCACCTCATCCATATTATTGTATTTAAGGAATCCCAGAATAACATCCGAGGTGATATGCCAGCTTCTGGGAAATTTAACCGACCTCAAAAGATCGCTGGAGTCTTCGGATTTTTTTATTATCGCTTCTGCCAGGAAAAGGCCCGCACTTTTGCCTCCCAACCTTCCGTGGCTGTCCTTGGTAAAAATTATCCTGTCAACGACATCAAAAAAATCATTATTTCTAACATAATTTTTGGCCAACCTGATGTAGTTCAGCTGACTGGAAAAGAATCTTCTTATCAGCGAGACTAAAACACCTTCCCTCGCGACGGGAGAAAGCTCGATGCCCTCGCGGGCGATATCCCGATAGCGCCTTATAGCGTCGATGATCTCCGACAAGTTAAAATTGCGGTTAGAAATATGAGCCAGGAATTTCAGCTTGTCGTCCGCAATCCATCTCTGCAGATAATCCAGTATGGTCTGGTCGGTGTAGTGTTTTGCGGCGACTTTAAATATCTGTTCGCACACGGTCTCTGACAGTTCGACCTTTCGCCTCTTGTCGGGTCTGTTGCTTTCCCTGTTCAGACCTTCATCTGCATCCAATTGTACCTTACTGAAGTCCAGTTCGATATTCTCTATCTCCGATATTCCAGTCCAGCTGAGATGATTCAACATTCTTTCGGAAAGACTTATAAAAAGATTCTTGTCCGTATGCCTCAGGAGGTTTAACACTACTTGCCATTCATGTGATTCTTCCTCGGGCTCCTGGCCGAGTTCCACCGCTTCGGCGTCTCTCAGCCGTTTGTGCAGGATAGAACTGCCGAGCCGGTCGGCAATTGCTTCCAGCAACCTTTTTTCGTGTTTGAGAAAAGGGCCTTCGTCTTCCCTCGGCATTTCCTTTGAATAATAGACGCTGATTTCACCGGCCTTCTTTTCCTGCACCGGAATGTCGGTTTTCAAAACCCATCTGGTCTCGGTGAGACCCTTCGGTTCGATTATCTCGGTTCCGATCGTTATCCTGACACTGCAGACTTCGGGATACTGGAACCCAAGCGGAATTGCCTCGAGAATCCTGCTGTAAATCTGATCCTGATCACTGTTTGACTTCTTGAGGATCTCCTCGATCTGATATAGGCATTTGAGTTCCTTCTCCCTCTCGAGAAAAGACTTGATAAGATCGTCAGTAATATTATTCTTCTTTTTCATAATATATGACTCCCCTGCCGTTCCTGCCGTCGACCTTGGCCGTGAGGGCAGAAGCAAGCTCGACATGCTTCAGGTGCTCAGTCGCACTTACCACTTTTTGTTTTTTTAACCATTCCCAGTTGACGTCGTACTCGCCCCTGTGATGCAGAGAGAAGTAAAAAATCTTGAAGCTCGTAACGTTGTGGAAAAAATGAGACCCCTGACTGAGCTGGAAAGTCAGGTTCGGGAGAGAAGATTCGATTATCACCTTCGCTCCGGATATCTGATCAAATGCCACGGGTATTCCGCAAGATGGATCCGAAGTCCCCCACCTGCCGAATCCTATCAGAAGATAAGGCCTGTTTGAGCCTACAAGCGTCTCGTTGAATTTCTCCAATTCCTCTGCAATTTCCCTCGATCTACTCACATCGAACCGTTCCGGATCGACAAATACAATATCCTTGACCGTATCGAGAACGCCGTTGCCAAGAACAGTCTCCGACGCGGCCAGAACGTTATCTGCTCTTAAATCATCGTGGCTCAGATCGACTTCCGCTTCTGCCACGACCATCGGTCTTATCTGAAGGAACCCGAACTCGGCCGGAGAACATTCCTTTCTGTCCAAACGCACGGCGAACTCGATCTCGACCCTCGTACCCAAACGGTCTTCGCTCGTCTTGAGAAGTGTTTCCAGAAGTTCATTCAGCGGTATCATCCTGGATTTGAGAATCGGCGCGAAATCGATGACCCTCGGCCCCTTGACACCGATGCCGGCGGAGATTCTGCCGTCCTGTGAATCGAACGTCGAAGCTATGAAGGCGAGCGAGCCGTCGTACTCTGCCGCCGCCAGATCGAATTTTTCCATATATTCTATTTCGTCAATCGGGTTGTAAGCCTCGGGAGCCTGCATATTGACCGCCCAGAACCGCGTCTGGGTGTTTTTCAGCATATCGCTTACGGAATTAAACGGCGGGCAGGCTTTTGGAAAGGAGGGAGAATACGACCACGCAACTCCTTCGTCGACAATCATCCTCCCAAGACCCAGGGCAAGATCCACGACTCCATCTTCCGGCGAAGCGTTTCCGAACGGATAAAAATTGTATGAGCGTACTACGCCTGATACCTGGGGATAGAATCGCTCCCCCCACCTTGAACCGACTACTTCCTGTATAATAACCGCCATCTTTTCGTCCAGGGTGGAGTGATGCGTTGCCTTCATATAATTTCCAGCCGCCTTGAAAAAGGTCGACGCATACACATATTTGACGGCTTCGACCAGTTTTCTGAACCGCGAATCAACGTCAGGCTGGTTGTTAGGTATCATTTTAGTTCCGTAGACACTGGCAAACGGTTCAAACATGGCGTCCTCGAGCATGCTCGAAGAACGTACGGCCAGAGGTGTATGGACCTGTTGTACCAAAGCTCTCAAATCACCCACAATCTGTACAGGCATGTGAGCATTCTGAAAAGCGTGCGCTATCAGATCATCGCTTTGGCCGGAGTAGGCTATATCGTAGAGGTCATTCTGTTTCATGAACAGATCGAAATATTCTGTGGTAATAACTGTTAACGTGGGTATTGTCACGGAAATATCCGGAGAAAACCTGTCGATGATCCCCGATTCGATTACACCCTTGATTTCCGCCAGTCCGTGAGCCTTTCCCCCAAGTTCCCCTTTTCCGATATATGTAAATCTGTGGGCACTGGAGAAAAAATCGCGGTCGAACGGCACCAGCGAACCTTGGTGAGGGCTGTATTTGTTCCTAGCCATCAGAGGTTACCTCTTGCTGGAACCGCAAAGAATATCGAAACCAGTCTTCCTCGAATAACAATAAGAGAGCCGGCAAATAAAAACCCGAACACCCTTTTCGCGAACCTTGATCCAATATGCCGGGATCTGTCAAGCCGTCATTGACATTGCATGTTCCACTGCAGCGAAAGGAACCTCGACTTGAGCCCTTGATTTATACGTTTCTCAGGCTTGAACGGGGGCCGATCCGGTTTTAGACCCAACCACGTTCCCTGCAAGCTTCGACTACCCGGCCCACAGCTATAACATAAGCAGCGTCACGCATATACAGTTTTTTGGATTTGGCCAGTCCGTTTACGGCGTTGAACGCGTTTGTTATCTTGGTGTCGAGCTTACCAAGAACTTCGTCTTTCTCCCAGAAATAGTTCATGTTACACTGAACCTGCTCAAAATAACTGCACGTTACGCCTCCGGCATTAGCCAGAAGATCGGGAATCATAAAAATCTTTCGGCTTGATATTTCCTTGTCGGCATCCGGCGTCGTCGGGCCATTGGCCCCTTCGGCGATAATCTTTACCTTATCGCTGATTCTCCCGACATTTTCCCCGGTAATCTGGTTTTCAAGCGCAGCGGGGATGAGAATATCGACTTCCTGTTCTATCCAGGCATCTCCCGGGAGGATCTCATAGCCTGATTTTTCAGCTTTCTTCTTGTCGATGCCCCCAAAACGATCGGTAATACCTTTTAATTCTACGAGATCGATACCGTCAAGTTTCTTGAAAGAATAGGAAATCTGATCCTTCTGGTCCCAGCAGGATACGCAAACGACCTTTCCCCATATCTGGTTATATAGTTCAATGGCGTATTGCGCGACATTGCCAAAACCCTGAATGCTCGCGGTTGTATCTGCTGGAGGGATCTTCAGTTCCTTCAGAGCCTCACGGACGTTGAATATCACGCCATAGCCGGTAGCCTCGGTCCTGCCCATCGAACCGCCCATACCCACTGGCTTGCCCGTAATAAACCCGGGGAGTTTGGACCCCCTGATAGTCTCGAATTCGTCCAGCATCCATAGCATATGCTGGGGGGTTGTCATGACATCCGGTGCCGGAACATCGTTCAGGGGACCGAGATCCCTGGATAACTGGCGGATCCACCCCCTGCATATCCCTTCCTGTTCCCGGGCACTCAGGTTATGCGGATCGCATATGACTCCGCCCTTTGCCCCGCCTAAAGGAATATCCACGACAGCGCACTTCCATGTCATCCACATAGCCAGGGCCCGCACGGTATTTATAGTCTCCATCGGATGAAAACGAATACCTCCCTTTGCCGGGCCTCTTGAATCATTATGCTGAACTCTGAAACCCCTGAATACTTTAACAGTGCCATCATCCATGCGCACCGGAATGCTCACATGATACTCTCTCTGGTTATATCGCAGAAGTTCTCTCGTTCCTTCATCCAGGTCAAGCTTGTCCGCGATGCTGTCGAACTGCGTCTGAGCCATCTCAAAGGGATTAAACGACTTATCAGTCATTATTAATTCTCCTTTCCGATTAAGAGCTACCTGACGCAGGCAACATAATCGGAGTCATAATAAAAGTCAAGGGGGGATGTCCCGGATATATTTTTTTATGATTTTAGCATGACCGCTGAAAAGCGCGCGCTCCTTATTCAGTATCGGATCATGGTACCGAAAAAAGTCGGAAAAGATAATATTCAATCTCGCCGATATCTTCGTGAGGTTGACATATCCGGCGAGGTATGGTACAATTTCTGTAGTAAACGAATTAGAAGATTCTCTCCTCTTCTAAGACTCTGCGTACAGTTGGTGTTTTCTAAATCCGCATTCTTTGTATATCCGTATCAGATAGATGTTAGGAAGTTGTCATGCGTTACTTGATCGCAACCGCAGTGTTGCTGGTTATTGTAATAAATCCGTTGTTCTTTGCCGGCACCGATGCCTGCGCAAAGGAAAACAGTGAATTCTCAAAGTGGGCTAAAAACCAGAGCGATGCAGTCGACAGAGACTGGCAGAAAGCTGTGACCCGTTCATCTGTAATCAGTTCAAGAAAAACCGGGCCTGCCGGCTGGTCGACCGGGATCGAAAGGTCATCTCAAGAGTTCAGAAGGCCGGCAGCGCTGGCAGGAAACAGAAATATGCGCCAGCAGAGGACCGGATGGAGTGCGGATCTCAAAGCTTCCGGCTATACCCATAAAGGAATATCCGGCTCCTTTATGCCTCAGACAAGCAGGACGAGAAATGGAGCTTCTCGAGGCACGGGGATGATGGCTTCGCCCTCGAGCATAGTCCGGGGAGGAAATCGGCGCCAGACCGTAAACCCTGTAAATATCAACATAAACACCAGCGTACGCCGCGGCTCGATGAGGAACAGCCCAGGTTTTGGATCAAGATTCAGTTCAAGCACGAGAAGAAGCAGAAGTTCCTCGTTCGGATCGCTTGGATCGACAAGAACCCGAAAAAGCCGCTGACCCCAAGATCATCTGGCATACGGTGTAAAAGGTGCCTGACTGTCGGCATCTTTTACACTTTTGCCGGCTCCCTTTCAGAAACAATAGAGCAGACCAATAACATGTTGTTATATAACATGATACAAATGATTTCAAAAATGGCACGCAGATTGCGGTACTACCGGCATAGATAGGATAATTTCGCTTATTATAACCGATTCCGACACCTGAGAGAGAAAAATATGAAGAAAGTCACTTCTTTTGCCGGCATTTTGCTTGTTCTGGCGCTCTTTACCGGCTCTGCCGCAGCGGTCCCCAGGCTCCAGACCTATATAGTTGGTTCAGAATACGAACAATTCCACAGCCTGCTCGACCAGTATTCGTTTGTCACATATTCGCAGGAATTCGACCTGAGGGTCGTGGGGTACTGGGAAGAGGACATTAATCCGGACTCCCCTCTGAATGTGGGCTCAGCTTATCCGGAACGTGATCAGATGAGAACCTGGATCGCGATCAGCGTCCCGATGTGCCAGTCGGGGACAGTCTGGATAGACGGAGTGGAGATCAGCACTTTCTATAACTACTGCGATGCGGTGCCTGACGAAACAAACCCTGCGTGGTATCTGCGGATTGCTCCTCCGGCTCTCTTTGGAAAGTTCAATTTCTATGAGATTGAGGGTGGTCTCGACAACCAGCATCAGGCGTACTATTATGACCACATTGACGGTACACCTCAGCTTCCCGGACATGGCCAGGAAATCGATTTTAAAGTCGTGACCAAGGGATTCTCCTGGACACATTTTGACGCTATAGGACTCGACGCGAGAGGCGTGACCTACACCAATCCGTGGGATTGCGATGCGACAGCTTTCTATCCTGTTCCTGAACCTGGCACGCTCAGCCTTTTGGGCCTGGGACTTCTCGGGATAACTCCTCTTCTGAGAAAGAAAAAATAATGATAATGCTGATTACTATAAACTGTGTGCGGAGGATACGAATGAAAAAGATTTTACTTCTGACCGTAGCGGTATTGGCCGGGTCTCTAATTGCCGATTCTGCCTCAGCGGTCCCAAGGCTTCAGACCTATATTACAGGCTCTGACTACTACGCAAATTATGCCCTCGAGGATGAGGACTCATGGATCTCTACATCAGCCAATTTTGAGCTGAAAGTTGTCGGGTACTGGGAAACACTTCCCGAAGTGACTCCATCTATAGATCTGGTGACCTCTCCCCCGGCGTATGATTATATGGATGTCTTTGTCGTCATAAATACTCCGACAGGACAATCCGGGACTGTATGGATCAACGGAATCGAGATCAACACATTCTACAACTACGGCGACCCCGGACTGGCTGCGGCCGCTCCGGACTGGTATGTGAAGACTATGCTTCCGAGCATCAAAAATTTCAATTTTTATGATGCCGGAAGAATAAATAACTCTATGGCAAAGGCGTGGCATTACGAAGAAGGATGGATCCATGAACCGGGTTGGGGAGATGAAGTGTTACTCGATATCGTTGTCAGCGGGTTCGATTATGTAAACTTTGACGCGATAGGGATGGATTCAAACGGTAAATGCTATGTCAGCCCCAATTCCCACGATTCAAGTTGTTTTGCGGTTCCTGAACCTGGCACACTCAGCCTTTTGGGCCTGGGACTTCTCGGGATAACTCCTCTTCTGAGAAAGAAAAAGAAAACGTGATTACACTTCTTTTTCTTGCAGGCCTCGAACGGACGCAGAATCACCTGCGTCCGTTTTTTTATTGCGGAGTCTGACCGGCTCATTCTTCTTGCCAACGCGGGGCAGCACCCTTTAAGATTCTACAGTACTTAAGTCGTATCGTAATAAAGGAGACAGGTTGTCCGATATATCCAGGCAAGAGGGGAACAGCACTCTGCTCCTTAAAAGAATACTGCTCGGCATGAGTCTGGTTCTGATATCCGTAATGTATTCCCCTGTCATTACCAGCCTGTTCAGGCAATGGATAGATGACCCGAATTATCAGCACGGGATCGTTATCCCTGTCGTCTCGGTTTTTATTCTCTGGAAACGGCGCAGGGAACTGAGAAAAAATCCAGATGGAGGATACTATTATACGGGGCTTTTAATAATATTTGTATCAGCTCTGCTGCTTGTAGCCGGCACGGCAGCTTCAGAGCTTTTTTCATCCCGCATATCTTTTCCGCTCCTTATACTGGGAAGCGTTCTTTTTCTTATGGGATCGGGGATCTTCAGAATTGTCGCCTTCCCTGTCCTCTTTCTGGTGCTGGCTGTTCCTTTGCCATATATCATTTACTACAGACTCACCTTCCCTATGCAGCTTTTCAGCGCCAGGTTAAGCACTTATATCCTCCAGTCAACCGGAGTAAGCGTCATAAGAAAAGGCAATATACTCCATCTTCCCGGATATACCCTGGAAGTAGTCGCCGCCTGCAGCGGACTGCGTTCCCTTATGACTATGGTTACGATCGCTGTTATTCTTACGATTTTTTCCGGATTTTCTAAAACGAAAAACGTCATTCTCGTGGCGTTATCGATACCTGTAGCGATAGCAGCAAATGCGATCCGCCTGACTGTAACAGCACTGGGAGCCTACACGATAGGACCCGAATTTGCTGATGGAACGATTCATGAGATTTCAGGCTTGATAGTCTTTGCAGCCGGGCTCCTACTGCTTCTTCTTTGTATCAGGATATTGAAATGGATAAAATAAAACTGAACAGCCTGGTCATCATTGTTGTAATACTCCTATTGCTGACGATCTATACGCACCGATTGCGTAAAAGAGATATTGAAGAGGCTCCTTTGCCGGATTTCAGCCTCATACCGGCAGAGACGGGATCGTATCTCTCCGATGACTATTATATCGGGATCGAATCTCTGAGGGTTCTGGGAGCAGATACAACGCTTGTACGTTCATATACCGGAGAAACGGGGATAAAGATAGAACTCTTTCTCGGGTATTTCGCCCGGCAGCAGGAAAATTCGCAGATCCATTCTCCAAAACATTGTTACCCTGGTGCCGGCTGGGATATCATAAAGGAAGACCGGATCGAGATAAATCTCAACAATGAGCTGGAAAGCGTCAAGCGATTGGTAATAACAGACGGGAAATCCCACAGGCTGGTCATCTACTGGTTCAGTATGAACGGTAAAGCCATCCCCGATGAATTTTCGTTGAAATATCATCAGATGAAGAACACACTTCTTTCCCGCCCCCAGGCTGCGTCGTTTATCCGCTTTTCTACAGGCGTTAGGCCGGGAGGCGACGAAAAGACCGAAAAAACGATGTTGAGATTCATCGAAAGAATAAGCCCCGATATAATGTCAGCCCTGAAATCAGCATCGCCTGTAGAGCAAAGAAACGAGGATTGATGTCGAAAAGACTCATTATTGACGGCGGAGCTCCTGGGAAACGGTTTGATTATGCCGGAGGATTCAAGGAAACCATAAATACATTCCACACTTCTGTATCGATCCTGAAAGATTTTCGGATCGCCGTTCCATCTTTCTTTTTTCTTATCCTCCATCTCGGCATCCTGATCTCATATCTTTCAAGCCTCGATCCGCCTTCATCATCCTTCTGGGCTCTCTTTATAGGCGGCCTCTCCAGCTCAGACCTCGGTCATTTTCCGGATCATATCGTACTGATGCAGCCCATTCTTGACCGCGTCGATATATTCGTTGAAATATTCATAAATATAATTTTCCAGGGTGCAACGACAGTCCTCATATACAGCGGGATCACCGGGAGGTCGTTATCGTTTGCCGGGGCATTCCGGGCTGCGTTCGGGAAATATCTTCAGCTGTTTCTGATCTCTTTATTTGCTTCCCTTTTCATCTTTCTCGTATTTTTTCTCGCGGGAAATTTCAGAGCCAGTCTGAGCCCGATTGCGGGTAATACCGTTTATGCCGTCAGTATGGCTGTTGCCCTCGCTATTCAGGGGTTATTCCTGTACACTACTCCGGCAATCCTGCTTTACGATTCAAACCTCTTTAGATCTTTCAGGGTAAGCATAAGTATCGCCTGGAATTGCCCAGCTACGACATTCTTTATTGTTTTTATCCCGTTCATTCTCACGGTCCCGACGACATTTATCAGCATTAAATCGGCATTGATCGCCACAAGGCTCTCTCCCGATTTTATTATTCACAATTACATCGTCTCATCAGTCATTGAGATGATATCCATATATCTTATAACAGCAGGAGGAACAGTAATATTCCTGCAAAGGATGAAAAACAGACTGAATTGACATTTTAAATATCCCGGGCTTTATCAAACCACTGGAGGAAGAATGAAAAAAAGAATGAATCTGTTGGCAGCTGTCCTGCTGATGGCCGCTATGGTCTTTGCGTGCTCGAGCGAAGAAAAATCACTGCTCTATAAAGCGGAAAAAGAACTTTTCCATGCCAGAAAACTGAACCGTGAACTCCCTTCAGGCACCACGAACAGGGAATTCGTGGACAGAACCGTAGAAAGCTACCGTTCGATAGTAGATCGGTATTCATCATACGCCGACAGCGTCGACGGCATGGAGTTGATAGTTGTTTCCTCTCAAATGGAGCTTGCCGAGCTCGAATTCCGGACAGGCAGCCTTAAGAGCGCTATCGATGATTTTCAAAAAGCTTACTCCATTTCCGGCAATATCCCCAAAGCCCGTGCCAACGCTCTTTGGTCCTCAGCGTTCATATCCGAACAGATCGGGGATATTCCATCGGCAATATCACTATTTGAAAAGTTTTCGGATGAATTTCTCGGCAGCGGGGATATCGAAAAGACATCGATGATGAACAGAAGGTATCTTCTCGTCCCTATCAGGCTCTCAAAACTGTACTTAGGCCCGGATATGAAAAATAAAAGATCTGCCTGGCTGAGCAGGGGCGAAATGATATACAGAGATATAATATCTACAACGGCGGACCCTTCCCTTCTCAAAGAGACAAGGTTTAACCTGGTCACAGCCCTGCTCGAACAGCGGAAATGGGATAGTGCCATGGCTCTCCTGAAGGAGATGGAGGAACAATACCCTACGGTAAAAGACAGGCCGTCGATAATGTTCATTGAAGCAAAGATAGAGATGGACGGGTTTGGCAATCAGGATAAAGCAGCTTCGATCCTGACGGCCATAATCAAAGAATTCCCTGATTCGCAGGAGACGGTCACCGCGCTACTGATGCTCGGACAGATACACCAGGAGGCAAAGAGATACGATGAAGCTGAAAAAATATATAATCAGGTCATAAAAGAACATGCTTCATCGGCAAGCGGAGTAGTTGAAGCGACCTGGCAGCTTGCAAATATCTCGGATAAACGCGGCAACTGGGTAGATGCTTCTCTGCACTACAAATCAATATACACCAGTTTTCCAACTACTTTCCAGGGAATGGAGTCTCCGCTCATGATCGCCATGCATTTTGAAAAGCTGGGAGAAGCCGACGCCGCCAAAAATGCCTACGAGAGAGCTCTGGAGCATTATGATATGATGACTGCAAAAGAATATGACGCTGGAATAAGAATTAAAGCCGAAGAATACTTCATCCGGACTCTCTCTCTGCAGAAAAAATGGGAAAAAACCGCGGAACGGCTCCTTTCGCTTCCGGCAAGATATCCGCAATACCCCAGGCTTGCCCAAAGTTTCCTTACGGCCGCGTCTATCTATGAGAAAGAACTTGGTGATAAGGGAAAAGCTGTCGAGGCCCTGGAAAGATGCGTAGAGATGTATCCTGAATCGAATGTGTCAAAAGAGGCAGAAAAACATATTAACAGAATGAAGGACCTAAAATGACCCTGTTTGCTCCGCTACTGTCATTTACTGCATCTGGACTGCTTGTCCTCCTTTTGTGGGCAGGTTTGACAAGAGGAAGTTTTAATTATCAGAAACTTTTCTTTATCCCATCGACGCTGATCCTGGCTTTCTTCACCGCCGCACAGGGACTTCTGCTAAGGGCGGATTCTCCCGAGCAGGCGCAGGTATTTTTGCGACTGCTGCTTGTGGCCGCTCTATTATCCCCTGCCTTCGGTCTTCCGTTTTTCTATTTCTTCGCACGGAACCGTGGAGATAACCCGCTGAAAAACAGGATCACAGGGATTCTGACCATTCTGATCATTTTTTCCGCGATCGGCCTCATCACTCCGCTTCATTATATCATCAGAAGCATATCCTTCGAGGAAAACGGATATTTTTATCAGATCGTCTTTACCTGGCTGGGCAAAGGGTTCGGGATCTTTTTCCTTCTGGTGAATGTATGCTATCTCTACTTCATGGAAAACACATACAGAGCAGCAAATATCCAGGGCAAGGTCACTCTCAAATACCCGATGCTCGGCACAATAACCGCATCATTTCTGAATTTCGTGGTAATGAGCCGGATTTTATCGTTATCTTCGGTCGACCGGCGTTTCCTGACAGTCGAAACCTGCGGAATAATTTTCATCACTACAACTTTTATCTACGCGAATTCGAGATACAATCTATTCGAGATCAGGACACCTGTTTTGAAAGAAAAATCATCGACCGTGTCGGTGGTGGTAGCCGGGCTCTACTTTATATCGATTGCCATCATATCGTGGATCTCGGCCCTGGCCGGAATGTCATATGACAGATTCCATCTTTATGTTTTAGGGATTTTTATCATATTTCTTCTGCTTGCCGTCGGAATGTCGGGAAGGGCGAGAAGAAAGCTTCGAATATTCCTGAATGATAATTTCTATCTTGAGAATTATAATTATCGAAAGGAGTGGCGTCATTTCTCAAGATTGATGGCCACGAGCCTTACAATAGATGATTTCCTCTCAAACACGATCGGATCGCTCTGTGAGACGATGATCGTCCAGAGAGGCATCATATGGGTCGATATCCACAACGGGATCGAAGCGTCTTATGGAGCAACAGGCGATGACTGGACTCCTGAGACGTCAAACAGGCTGATGGAACTGTGTACAGCTGACGAATTGACGGTATTTAACAAAAGATCCGGCAGGAGGAAACACTCCTCGACAGAAGCAAAAATCGAGCTTGATACGGAAAATATCCCTGAATGGATCGAGTCTGCTCTGCCTCTCGGCCACGGGGAGGAGTGTAAGGGCTTTATAGCTCTGGGCAGAAAGGATACAGGAGCTCCCTTCAGCGAAGAAGACCGAAGTTTCCTTGCTACTATCGCCGACCAGGCCGCTATCACCCTTGACAACCTCCTTATGGAGGAAAGATTCCTTGAATCGAAACAGATCGAATCGTTCAACCGGTTCGCGTCATTCGTCATCCATGACCTTAAAAACACCGTCGAGATCCTTTCTCTTACCGCTGAAAACGCAAGAGAAAACATGGAAAACAAGGAATTTCAGAAAGATACAATAATAACGATTAAAAGATCGATAGAGAGGATGCAGAGCCTGATCAATTCTCTGAACGCTCACAAATATTCAGGAGCCGTAAACAGAGTACGGACAGAAGCGGTATCGCTTGTAGGAGAAAAGATAGAACAGCTTGTGCCGATGGCTGGATCTAAAAATATCACTCTTGAATATTCTCCATCTGAACAGATAATCGCTGATATCGATCCATCCGCTATTGAAAGAATTGTGGAGAACCTGATACTCAATTCGATAGAAGCAACACCGAGAGGAGGAAAGATATCGGTTCGCCTTACTTCGGAAGATCCATTCGGATTGAGACTCAATGTGTCTGATACTGGAAAGGGCTTCGATCCTGACTATATTAAAAACGACCTTTTCAAGCCATTCAGCTCGACCCGAAAAAACGGCCTGGGCATAGGCCTTGCTCTATGTAAATCGATGGCAGAAGCACATGGAGGCACTATATCGATCGATAATCTTTCTGGAAAAGGCGCTTCTGTCTCGATTATACTGCCGGGAACCGGATCAGAATAACTGGAAGGGGCACAATTGGGATCACCCAGACTTTTGATCGTCGATGACGAGGAGACCATCCTCAAACAACTCGAATGGGCTTTTAAAAACAAATATGAGGTCATCAAGGCCCGCACCATAGAAGAGGCTGTCAATGCTGTAAAAGAAGAATCGCCGCAGCTGATGATCCTGGATCTTTCTCTGACAGGCGACACGGATGAGTTTGAGGGGTTTCAAATCCTCGAGATGGCCCTGCAGATAGACCCGCAGATCAAGGTCATCGTAATAACAGGCCACGACTACAAGGAAAACGCTCTAAGAGCCCTCGCGTCGGGCGCTATCGATTTCTACTCAAAACCGGTGGATATCGATGAACTCCGCGTTATTCTGAGCCGGGCTTCCTACATACACTCCCTTGAATCGACGATAACCAGACTGAAGTCTTCTCCCGGGAGCGGACACGAATTCGAAAATATAATATCCATGTCTGCGGGTATGCTTGATATATTCGACGCCGTCAAGAAAATAGCTCCCACCGATGTATCGGTCCTCATAACCGGTGAAAGCGGGACCGGCAAGGAGCTTATAGCAAGGGCTATACATGCGAGAAGCCCGCGGAAGAACAGACCCTTTATACCGATCAATTGCGGCGCAATACCTGAAAATCTGCTTGAGAGCGAATTGTTCGGCCATGAAAAAGGAAGCTTCACAGGGGCAGTCTCTTCAAAACCGGGAAAATTCGAGATCGCTGAGGGAGGAACTATCTTTCTCGATGAGATCGGCGAACTTCCCCTGGCTCTTCAGGTCAAGATCCTCAGATTCCTTCAGGACCACGTAATAGAAAGAGTGGGAGGGCAGCAGCAGATACAGCTCGATATCAGAGTGATCGCCGCTACTAACAGGGACCTCTCGAAGATGATCGGCGAAAGGACTTTCAGGGAAGATCTCTACTACAGGATAAACACGATCAATATATCCCTTCCTCCTCTTCGTGACAGAGGGCAGGATATACTCCTGCTTGCGATGCATTTCCTTCATCATTTTAATTCCGAGTTCTCAAGAAATGTAAGAGCCTTCGGCCAATCGGCGCGCAATGTCCTCTATAGCCACTCATGGCCCGGAAATGTACGCGAACTAGAAAACAGAGTCAAGAGAGCTGTGATCATGACATCTGGAAGGATCATTCAGCCGGAGGACATGGACCTTGTTTTTCCCGGCCCTGAAGACGAAAAAAATAAACAGGCAGAATCCGCTCCTGCCCGTATTCCTCCGGAGGCGGGCGTCTCTCTCAAAGAAGCCCGTGAAGACCTGGAACAAAGAATGATAATCGATGTATTACTCAGATTCTCCGGGAATGTCTCAGCCGCATCGCAGGAACTCAAGATAAGCCGGCCTACTCTTCACGATCTGATGAAAAAACACGAGATCGACCCTGAGGATTTCAGGTCATCCAAGAAGAAAAAGTAAGGCATGACGGCCGGCCTTAATATCTCGTCCCTTTACCAGCTCGACCTGAAAACCGATCATCACTCTGATGCCGTTCTGTCGTATTAAGCAACAGTCTTTCGGCCTCCCGCAAATTTTAGACTGATAAAATCGGCTGCCTGTCGGAAGTATCTGCCTGGATCCGATAGCTGCCGATCTAGGACGCAGTTTCGATATTCGGTTTCCGATAGTTCCGTATAGTTTCCAGCAGTTGAATATCCGCCTTTTTTATATCGCGGATGCCCGGTCATCTTTCCCGGACAAATGATCAGCTGCAGTCCCTTTTCCTCTCTGTGGTACGATTTATGCGGGTTGCTGCGCGACACCTTGATGACAATAAAGTGGTTGGGCTTCAATTGATGAAAGGTGATAACGTGACGACAAAAAATTCTACACGCGGACATATTCATAAAACGAAAAACAGCAATCAGAAAAAAAACGGGCAAAAAAGCAAAGCAGTCCTGGAAATAACAAATGGATGTTTTTCAGGACTCAAAATAGAGATCAGTAAAAAATCTACGCTGCTTGGCAGTAGCGTAGATTGCGATATCTGTCTTGATCATTCGTTCGTCTCTCCCGAGCATGCCCAGATAATAAATGAAAACGGATCATATTTTCTGGAAGACCTCAACAGCCGCCACGGAACGAACCTGAACGGGAAGGAAATCCATAAGATCAAAATCAATAATAATGATCTTATCGGAATCGGCAACTACGAATTGAGATTCCGCTTTCAATGAACCGCATGCAGAATTACTACGATAATCCTTTGCCCGGCAAGACTCTGCCGGGCAATTTTTTTATACCATTATCCCGTTATTTTTGATAGATTCCCTGCTCAGAAGCGTCCGCTTCGGGTCCGGCCACCTCTTGCAGGCCATTCCTGACCGGCGCTCCTGTCCGGGAGATATCAACAGTCCGTAGAGATCAGGGTAGTCCCTGCCTGGGAAAGGAAGTAATCAAAGTGGAAAACAGTTCTGAGATGAAAAGCGGAATAGGATCCTTTCCGCGGTCATTCTGGGTAGCCAATGTCATGGAGCTGTTCGAGCGTGGAGCATACTACGGCCTGAACGCTCTTCTCGCGATATACCTTTCTGAAAAAGTCGCAAATGGAGGTCTTGGATTTACGGAAGATATGGTGGGTCTTCTCCAAAGTTTCGTTTATGCCGTCACATATGTGATCCCTATCCTGGGAGGCGCTCTTGCTGACCGGTACGGTTACAGAAAAATGCTGCTGTTCGCTTTCAGTCTTCTCGCAGCCGGATATTTCGTTGCGGGCCAGGTCAATACTTACGGAGTGATCTTTGTCTCCCTGCTCGTCATGGCTACCGGTTCGGGACTTTTTAAGCCGATTATTTCCGGAACGATCGCCCGTACGACAAATGAAAAAAATTCCGGGTTTGGATTCGGAGTCTATTACTGGATGATAAACCTCGGCGCTCTGGTCGCCCCTCTCGTCGCTGGTTATATAAGGGACAGCCTCAGCTGGAGCTGGGTATTCACGATAAGCGCTATTTATTGCGCCCTGATGCTTCTTCCAGCTGCGTTCCTTTACAGAGACCCCCCAAAACCGGAGAGCAGAAAAAACCTGAAAGAGGTACTGTCGGGAGCTCTTACCGTTCTTTCCGACGCAAGGTTCATGCTCCTGATATTCGTTTATTCCTGTTTCTGGATCCTCTATTTCCAGAATTTCGGCTCGGTTCTGTGGTACCTTCGGGATTTCATAGACCCCGCTCCGATCACAAGATTCTTCGCCAGAATGGGGATGGATTATACTCTCCGGCCTGAACACGTCACCGTCGTGAACGCAGGGACGATCGTCCTGCTTCAGATCTTCGTCAATCTGATCGTAAAAAATATCAAGCCTCTTCCTACGATGGTCGGCGGGATCCTTATCGGTTCAGCGGGATTTTTTGTCCTTGCCATGTCGCAGAACGCATGGATATTCATACTGGGTATCGCTGTTTTCTCGATAGGCGAAATGACGTGTCATCCAAAATATTACAGCTATATCGGGATCGTCGCCCCACAGGAGAAAAAGGCGACTTATATGGGATATGCCTTTCTCTACGGAGTGATAGGATCACTTGTAGGCTCCAATGTCGGGGGCGAGATGTACCGGGCCATTCTGTCGCCGATAAAGGAAAAAGCACTTTCAGCGGGTTTGATCCCTCTTCAGATGGCCGGAGCTCAGGGTACTCTCAGGAATTTCTGGCTCGTGTTTGCCGCCCTCGGTATAGTCACCACCTTAGGACTCGTCCTTTATAATAAATTGTTCGGAGAAGACAGCGTCACTACCAGGGTAAGAGCCCGAAAGGTCATGTTCTTTATCTATGGCCTCTTGACTGTGCTCTCGGTCGCGATGGTCTTTTTTGTCAACAGCACCAAAGGAAGCGTCCCGCCCAAGACCTGGATCCAGTCGACGATAATGATCCTTATCGGCATAGGCGGGCTCTATACCCTTCTGAAAAATCAGACTGAAACGGATTTTGAAAAGGAATGATGTGATGATGAATAAAATATCTACTGTCAGCAAAGATTCAGGAAATAATCGGTGGGGATACAGATCATCCGTATCGGCTGTTTTGATCGCGATCATGTTTTTTATCATTGGGTCTTTTTCGTCATGCGGCGGCGACAAAGTCACCGTCCTTGACGAGAATATCCACGGTTTCTACCTTGGCGAGACGAAAGAAGGGGTCTTTGAACGAGTTAAGTCCAGAATAGCCTGGAAAAAGCTGGATGATCCGCGCACCGGAAGCCGCGGTGAGATCTACGAGTTTTCAAAAGTACTGTCGGATTCCAAAGACGTCGAGCGCGCGCACCTGACTTTCCTTGATGGCAGATTGATGGAGATCATCATTTATTACAGGCAGAACAATGTTTCAAAATTGAATTTCCTCAAGGGACTCATGGAAGAAAGATACGGCGGTAAATGCACATTTCCCGATGGAACTATCGAAATGGCGTACAAGACCTACTGGCTTAAAGGTCCGGGGATGTCGATCACCATAAAGCGTATAACCAAGAAACCGAGAGCGGAACTGTATGTGCAGTATCTCCATAATGAACTGCACGAAAGACTGAAAGAAAGAAGGAAAGGTTCCTGACAGCAGAAAGCGTTCAGAGCAGGCCATTCTGCTTCGGTGTGCTGTTATGGATTGTTTTTTCGTTACTTCCCGGTATCACTGTCTTCCGCGGTAATCTTCAATAGCCTGACGAAGAGCGCTTTCACCAAGGATCGAGCAATGTCGTTTCTCGTCGGACAGTCCCCCCACTTCGTCTTCGATGGCCCTGGCTGATATCTTCAGCGCCTCCTCTATCGACTTTCCCAGGGCTAGTTCAGTCATCGCGCTTGAAGTGACTATTGCAGCAGAGCATCCCCTGCACTGGAATTTTATCTCTGATATCATATTTTTATCGACCTTTATCATGACGATCAGCCAGTCTCCGCATGAGGCGTCCCCGCCCATTCCCGTGCCATCGGGATCTTTTATCGTACCGACATTCCGCGGATCGATGAAATGATCAAAGAACTTTGAATCGACAAATTCCATCTCCGTCTTTCCCCGCCCTTTCGTTAATACCCCGCCGCACACCCGTCTTTTCTGGATTCAGAACCCGCAATAAGGAGATCATTTTCGTGATCCCACCAGATCCCCTGGTAACCCCCGAAACCTCCGCTGTCCTTGACAACCGAGTGACCTTTTTCTATCAGCGCCCTGATCACGGCATCTTCGAACCCGGATTCAACAGCGATTCTTCCTCCGTCAGTCATAAATTCTCCGGTCGGTTGAGAAGAACCGTAGTGCCTTATCCTGGGCGCATCTCCCGCCTCCTGGATCCCCATTCCAAAATCGATGATATTACAAAGTATCTGCACGTGACCCTGAGGCTGCATCGACCCTCCCATCACTCCGAAAGCAAAGACCGGCTTTCCGTTCCTGCTGACCATCGCGGGAATTATCGTGTGGAACGGCCTTTTATGAGGCTGAAGCGAATTTGGATGATCAGGATCCAGATTGAAGAGGGACCCTCGGTCCTGCAGGCAGAACCCAAGCCCATCCGGAACAGGGCCGGATCCAAAACCGGCATAGTTGCTCTGTATCAGAGATACAAAGTTCCTTTCTTTGTCGGCTACGACAAGATATGTCGTTTCTCCCATATCGGGTACCGGATCTGAGGCGGGGATCTCCCTGAGAACTCTGCCGATATCTATCAGTTTCCTCCGGCCGGCCGCATACTCCTTTGATATCAGCATCTCGACCGGAATATCGGCAAATTCCGGGTCTGCGTAAAACCTTGCCCTGTCTTCAAAGGCGATCTTTTTAGCCTCGATGAGAAGATGAAGATATTCTGCCGACCCAAAACCCAGCGAAGAGAGATCATAATCTTCCAGAATATTGAGTATCTGAAGGGCCGCAATACCCTGACCGTTCGGCGGGAGTTCCCAGACGTCATAGCCGCGATAATCCGTACTTACAGGTTCCACCCACGTAGAGGTGTGTTCCTCCAGATCCTTCAGCCGAAGATATCCCCCGTTATCTCTTGAGAACCTGTCAATCGTCTTTGCTATCTTTCCACGATAGAAGGCATCTCTCCCCTCTTCCGCTATCATCCGGTATGTATTCGCCAGATCTGGATTTCGGAAGATCTCCCCTTTTTCGGGAGCTCTTCCACCCGGCATATAGGTCGAGGCAAAATTTGGTTCTTCCGCGAGCCTTTCGGCACCGAGTTTCCAGTAGTGCGCGATCACTTCGGTAACGGGAAACCCTTCTTCAGCGTATCTTATCGCCGGAGCGAGGAGTTCCTTCATCGATAATCTTCCAAATCTTGCATGAAGCTCGAACCATCCGTCGACGCAGCCTGGAACAGTCTGGGGAAGCATCCCCGTATAAGGTATCTTTGAATGACCCTGTTTTTTTACTTCATCTATATCGAGAAGGCCTGGGCTCCGTCCGCTCGCGTTAAGTCCATACAGCTTCCGGGTCTTTGAATCCCAGACTATGACGAACAGATCTCCTCCAATCCCGTTTGCAACCGGTTCCATAAGCCCAAGCGCAGCGTTGACTGCTATCGCCGCATCGAAAGCATTACCGCCTTTTTTAAGTATCTCGATACCGATCTGAGAAGCCAGAGGATGGGCTGAGCAGACCATCCCGTTTTTACTTATTACTTCCGATCTGGACACATCCATCCTCCCGCTAACCCTGTCATATGCGGAACCATCTCCGGAAAGCACCGAAGAAAGAAGGAATACTGCCGGCAACAAAACCGGCAGCAGATTCAATTTTCCCGAACCACTGCTCATTGCGGACTCCCCGGCCTGTATTTTTCCACACACCCGATTCAGATTCGAATCTGATCCTGCTGGCGCGGGATCGTCTAGTTTATAAAAAACCTGTCGACCTTTTGCTGCGTCCCCATAGTCATCGTATTCCAGGTATCTGAAAGGTCATCCCTGATATACCTGTAGATCACATATTCAGCGACTGTCGTGAAACTTCCGCCTGACATCAGTTCTTCCAGAAATCCCTTTGTTTCAGGCAAATGCACTATCGAAACCTTTTCATCCTCAGGAAGACCCGCCTCAGCGCAAGCAAGTTCTATCGCCCGGTCAAGCCCGCCGATCTCATCGATCAGGCCGTTTTCTACCGCCTGCCTGCCGGTCCATACCCGGCCGTGGGCAAGTTTTTCAACCTCTCCGAATGTCATTCCCCTATGATCCGCCACAGACTGCATCCATTCATTAAATCCAGCCCAGTGGTCAGCCTTGAATATTTCCCACTGCTGATCTGAAAAATCCTTGTAAGGGGAATAGAAGAGCCCGTTTGGGCCCTTGGTAACAAAATCATGGGAGATCCCGAGCTTGTCGTTAAAACCGCTGATATTCATCTTTCCGCTTATCGATCCTATCGATCCGGTTATTGTCATCTTGTCAGCTATCATCTTTGTCGACCTGTACGAGATCGAATATCCTCCGGAGGCGGCGACATCGACCATCGATACGATCACCGGTTTGACTTTGGACGTTACCTCTACCTGATGACCTATCATATCACTGGCAAGACTTTCTCCTCCTCCGCTGTCGACACGAAAGACGATCGCCGCGACATCATCATCCTGCTGCGCCTTTTTAAATTCCGCCACGATCGATTCATGCCCCATCATTACACCCAGCATCGGATCGATACGGTTCTTTCTGCCCCCGATCGTTCCCTGCGCGTGGATGACGGCGATCTTCTTATCCCCTTTCAATCCAAGCTTTTCAGGATCCTCCTCTGCATATCTGGACTGACCTACCGTTTTTAGTTTTTCATCCTTTTCGCCCTTCAACATACCTTCGATCTCATCCCAGTATTTCAACCCGTCTATCAGGCCGAACTCGACCGCATCAGCCGGGAGAAAGAGGGCGTGCTCCATCGCTTCGATTATCTTTTCTTCTGAAAGCCCGCGATCCGATTCCAGAGTCTCACAGAAGACATCCCATAAATCATCGATGATCCATTCCTTGTTTTTTCTCGCTTCGGGAGACATCTTCTTGCTGACGATCATCTCGGCGGCGCTTTTATAATCCTTGATCTTGTGAATATTCGGTTTGATCCCGAGTTTTTCCAGCGTACCCAGAAGATGCTCTGTTGTCACCGCAATCCCTAAAAATGATATGTACCCGGTCGGAGGCATGTATATCGAATCACAGGCGCTGGCAAGATAGTACAGGCTCCTGTCCATCGAATCGGAGTAGCCGTAGACCTTTTTGCCGCTCTCCTGTACTTTTTCTATCGCGCCCCTGATCTCTTCTTTCATCCCCCGTCCGGCACCGTTATTCGCCGACATCTTGATGATGACTCCTTCTATCCTGTCATCTACGCGGACCTTTTCAAGGCTTGAGAGGATACGCTGCAGGGTCTCAGGTTTTCCGCCCACGATCTCCGACATCACTCCGGCTGGAGGAGAATATTCCAGAATATCACCGTATAGATCGATGACAAGCCAGGAATGATCTTCTATTTTCGTAGTCTGCTGCGATTTCGTCGCGACGATCGTGACTATTATGAGAACGACTACAAGTATCGCCAGCAGACTGGCGAAAAACGATTTAAAAAACGATTTCATTCAAACACCTCCGGTTGAGAAAGAGACCCCTATCTTCAACAATGTCCTGACGATATGCAAAACTCTTCCTGTATGTATCCTACGACGGCAAGAGGGTGATTGTTGCCCTTCCGCCGGTTTTTCAGCATCCGTCATCAGGACGATCACGGTACCATATATATATAAATATCTCAACATCTCACTTTCAGGCCTGTATGTTTTGTGAATATTTTTCGCTGCGGTCAGATTTCGGATGCATTCTCCTGTTTTAACCGATATCTTCGATGAGGATAGATCCATTAATCGCCCATGACAGGGAGAATAGCGTGGTCAGGATAGACGATGAGCTTGAGATACCTGACGATGAGATCATCTTCAGATTCTCCCGCAGCAGCAAGCCTGGAGGACAGAATGTAAACAAGGTGAATTCCAAGGCTGTCCTAACATTCGATATCGGGAACTCTTCAGCTCTTGATGAAGCCCAGGCGGCTCTTATTCGTGAAAACCTGGCAGGCAGGATAAACAAAAGCGGGATATTAAGGGTATCCTCCCAAAAACACAGGACACAGGGATCAAACCGCAATGCGGCCGTTGAGAGGTTCGTGACACTGATACGCGAGGCCCTTCAGATCGATCCCCCGCGAAAAAAACGGAAACCACCCGGATTTATAAAGGAATTGAGGCTACGGGAAAAGAAAAAGCGGGGCGTGCTCAAGCAGACGAGATCCAGACCGTCTCAGGATGATATCGATTAAGATCGGGAAGATATCCTTTATTATCTGCTGAAACTAGCGCGGCAATTCATCCCCTTTTATTCCTATCATCTGCCTGCTCACCGGGATTTCTTTTCCCGACGCCTCCAGCGCGCGTTCTACAAGCCTGACCATTCCTGAGCAGCAGGGAACCTCCATATATGCAATAAGGATCGAGCGTATATCGTTGCTGGAAAAGATCGCCGTCAATTTCTCAAGATAGTATCCCGCATCATCGAGCTTGGGGCATCCGACGATGCAGGATCTACCCTTCAGGAACCTTTCATGAAAATCGGCATACGCAAAAGGAACGCAATCAGCGACAATGACAAGATCCGAGCCGTCAAGAAAAGGAGCAGATGAGGGGACAAGCTTTATCTGGACCGGCCAATGATCAAGCATAGACTTTGATGGCGGCAGATAACCCTTTTCTTCCTGCAGACCGGGACTTTTCATCTCTACCACGCTTGATCCGGGGCACCCGGACACAGGTCCGTTCCCTTTCGGTGAGATACGCGAGGCAGGGCAAAGAAGAGCGATAGCCTCTTCCGGTATTTCGTGGTCATTATCTTTCAGATACTCGACCGCCTGCACAACAAGATCGGTCTCTCCATGGTCGACGAGATGCTTCAGATGTGCCTTCAGGACATTCGGCCCCTGCCGGATTATGTTTTCCATCACCTTTTTTTCATCATACTTTTCTGCTTCGCGAAGCTCCGTAGAGATCGCACCCTCCGGACAATACCCGATACAGGCGCCGAGCCCGTCGCAGAAAAGATCACTGACGAGCCTGGCCTTCCCGTCGATTATCTGAAGGGCTCCCTCCGGACAATTAGGCAGGCATTTCCCGCACCCGTTACATTTTTCCTCGTCGATTGTAATTATCTGTCTCTTCATCTTTACGGCTTTTCTCCAGGGAAATTCTTTGGAAGGGCTTCCAGCCTTTTCGCCACCTCACGGCCGAGCTCGCTGCAGCGTTCGATCAGATGACCTGAAGGAACATATTTTGCCCTAACGCTTTCTCCTGCAAGATCGATATTCATCTTTTCCAGCAGTTCGGTGATCTGTCCGACCGCCTCTCCACTCCATCCGTACGATCCGAATGCCGCGCCCACGATCCCGGTCGGCTTCAGTCCGCGGATATAGTACAACGCGTCCGCTACGGTCGGGAAGAGGGTGCCATTGATCGTCGGTGAACCGACTATCAGAGCTCCAGCATCGATAAGCTCAGCGGCAAGATCCGACCTATGCGCTGTGCTCAAATTCAGATACGCGACATCAACATCACTCTCCGACAGGCTCTGTCCGATGACCCTTGCCATCACAGTCGTGGACCCCCACATCGAATCGCAGGCGATAACCGCTTTCTTTCTGAGTTCTCTCGACGCCCATCTATCATACAGTGATAGTATCTTCTCCACACCTGATCTCCAGACAGGGCCGTGATCGGGAGCAATCATCTCGATCTCGAGCCCTGAATCCCCGATTTTCTTCAGGACTTTCTTTACGACAGGGGAAAAAGGCAGGAGGATATTCGCGTAATACTTGGCCGCCTCACGTTTGAGAATATTTTCGTCGATCATATCATCGAAACGTCCATATGAAGCGTGATGCATACCGAACCCATCCTGGGAAAACAGGATCTTTTTGCCTGCCAGATACGTGACCATACTGTCAGGCCAGTGAAGCATCTTCGTTTCAAGGCAGATCAGCGAATCGCTGCCCAGGTCTATCTTCTCACCGTCATCGACCGCAATAAGCTGATCACCTATCCCGAAATGGTCTTCAAGAGCTTCCACGCCCTTTTTCGAAGCAAACACCTTTTCAGGCCGGTACTTTTCAATAAATTCTCCCAGGTATCCCGAATGATCCATTTCCGCGTGGTTTGAGACGACATAATCGATCTTCCCGGGATCTATCACCGACGAGATCCTCGAAAGTAACTCGTTTTTAAACGGTTCCTTGACTGTATCTATAAGTGTGACCTTCTCAGCCATGACCAGATAAGCGTTGTACGTCGTTCCGCTGTACGTGGAGTATCCGTGAAAATTCCTGATATTCCAGTCTATCGCGCCCACCCAGTAAACGCCGTCCGTTATACGAACCGCCTTGAACGTCTCTGACATCGTTATCCTTCCTGCCGAAATTCCTCTTCTTCCCCTGCCTATACTTCTTTTACTGATGGAACGAGGGGCATCATCCTCACCCCAAGATCCTTGTCTATCATAAGCAGAGCCTGTCCCGACTCTCCAGCGATCTCAAGCATTCTTACGTTTTTCTCGGCATTTGTCTCCTCTTCGATCTGCTCGTCGATGAACCACTGAAGCATCGTCCTGGAGGCATAATCATTTTCATCACTGGCCATCTTGTACAGATCATTGATCGTTCCAGTGATCATTCTTTCATGATCAAGCGCTCCCCTGAAAGCCTCTAAAGGAGATTTCCATTCTGCCGGCGGCTGTTCGATCGGCTGAAGTTCCACATCTCCGCCCCTTTCAATGAGATGATCGAAAAATTTCATCGCGTGAATCGCTTCTTCCATAGCCTGGGCACGCATCCAGCCCCCCATCCCGTCGAATCCCTTGCTATGGAGATATGAAGCCATTGAAAGATAGAGATACGAGGAGTAAAACTCCTTCCTTATCTGATCGTTCATCGCCTTAATGATCTTGTCTGATATCATTATACCCTACTCCTTTTTCCAGAGTCCGTGCACATTGCAGTATTCCCTTGCCGAGACTTTATCAGCGTCCGTGTGAAAGACCGCTTCTGCGGCATCACCGGGATTCAGGAAGGTCCTGTATGCAATATCCCCGGCCAAAAGTTCGATCCATTCTATCCAGTGACTTTCCTCCATCGGGTGCGGAGTGCTGCCTACTACGACCTTGTATCCGCCGTCGATCTTCTCAATTACCGGGACATGTTTCTCAGTCGAAGCATCGGCGGTCTGTTCATCGAATTTTTTCATATTCGCGCCGCAACATACCAGCCTTCCCGCTCCTCCATGCAGAACCTCAACGATATTTCCGCACATCTCACATTTGTAGATCTCGAGTTTCTTTGCCATCTTCATACCTCCATAAAAAAATATTCAAACACACTGACGATTACAACTTCCATCCTGTTACCAGTTCTCTCCAAGGATCTCGAAGTGGGCTCTCGGATGGGCACATGCCGGACATATTTCAGGCGCTTCCGTTCCCTCTTCCAGATAACCGCAATTCCGGCAGCGCCAGACGACCGCGCCCTCACGTTTGAAAACGCGCCCGGAATTGATATTATCCATCAGATCCTTATAACGTTTCTCATGCTGCTTTTCCGCGACTGCTATCGCTTCGAAGATCTTTGCGATGTGATCAAACCCTTCCGCAGCGGCCACTTTCGCAAAGCCCGGATACATTGTAGTCCATTCGTGATTTTCTCCTCCGGCAGCCTCCGCCAGGTTCTCTTCAGTCTTCCCGATTACTCCTGCAGGAAAACCCGCGGTGATCTCGATCTCTCCGCCTTCAAGAAGTTTAAATAGACGTTTTGCGTGTTCTTTTTCCTGATCGGCTGTCTCTTCGAAGATCGAAGAGATCTGGACATAACCCTCTTTTTTTGCCTGGGAGGCAAAATAGGTGTAACGGTTTCTCGCCTGCGACTCCCCCGCAAACGCTTTCAGAATGTTTTTTTCAGTCTCTGTTCCCTTGATAGACATTGCTAAACCTCCCCGGTTTTGTTGATTAAAGAAGCATCTTCATTTCACTCAGATCGCGGGAATTCTTCCCGTCCGGTAACTTTATATCCCAGTGATCCCAAAGATTCAACAAACCGGGACTGATCGAGTCGTTTTCCCCATATTACCGCATCACCTCTTTTCAGATCGACCTCCGCGCCTTCCACGCCGGAAGTCTCCAGAATTGTGCGTTTAATGCTATTAACGCAATGTTGACATGTCATACCTTCGATCTTGATTATAATTTTTTCTTCTCCGGTGCCGCCTTCCCGAAAAACCGCCTTCCGCCTTTGGAAGAATGAGGCAGCAATGACCGCTGAAAGTACTGCCGCGCTCGATACCTTGACCCACTCCGGAAGCATAAACGGCATGCCGGCCGGTTGAGCTACATTTGGAGAACTGTAGACAAGGTCGAGAAGAATGCCTGCGGTTACCGCCGACACGGCCAGCGTGGCAAGGTATATTACGGCCGATCTCTTCCCCAGGATCTTTCCCAACGCCAGAACGGCAGCGGCGTTGGTGGCAGGCCCGGTCATAAGAAATACAAGCGCCGCGCCGGGCGAGACCCCTTTGGCAATAATGGCCGCCGCGATCGGGACCGAAGCTGTAGCGCACACATAGATCGGTATCCCGAGTGCCATCATCGCCAGCATCGCTACGATCCCGCCTCCGAGAATGCCGGTGAGAAAGTCATCGGGTATAAGGGCCCCGATGACACCCGCTATGACTATACCGAAGATCAGTGCCTTATTGATATCAGCCGGAAGGGTCCTGAACGCGTATTGAAAGACTTCCGTAAATTTTCGTCGGTTTCCATCTGCCGTACAGCAGGCGTCTCTGCAGACAGGAACTTCCTGAGTCTGGTCGTCACCGTTCTTCACAAGAATATTTACCGCTGCTCCTCCGACGATACCGCTGACAAAAGCGACTATAGGCCTGAATACGGCATAGACGGGCCCAAGCAGGCTCAAAGTGACAAATATGCTGTCTATCCCCGTCTGGGGAGTCGAGATCAGAAACGAAGTCATCGCGCCCCTGCTTGCCCCATGCTTTCTCAGAGATACTGCAACTGGAATGACTCCGCACGAACACAATGGAAGAGGCACACCGAAAAGAGATGCTTTTATCACCTGTAGAAAACCGCCTCCTCCAAGATGTTTTTCTACCGTCTCGGGCCTGATAAAGACCGAGAGAAGGCCGGCGACAAAAAATCCGAAGATCAGATAGGGAGACATCTCTTTAAGAGTCCCGAAAAGCTCCAGAATAAAATTCAGGAAAAACTCCTTCAACTTACACTCCCCCGCTCTGACTGACCTTCAATGACCCGCCTTATCTTTCCCGACTGGTCGATACCGATTCCAAGCCTCATCAGCAGGCTTTCCCTGTCATCATCGCGCCTTATCCCGAGCCTGGTTAAGGCAAAATCATATTTGACCGGATCCACAGGCGAAAAGATCTTCATACTTTCTGTTACTTCCCTCGCGGTTTTCAGGTCTGCCTGATTGCGCTCTGTCAAACCGAGAAGTATCGAAAACCGATGCATATGCACGTCAAGGGGGATCACCAGTTTTGACGATGAGATCATATTCCAGCCCCCCGGATCGACTCCATCGGAACGGATCATCCATCTCAGAAAAAGATTCAGCCTTTTACAGGCGCTGCCTCGAGATGGAGAAGGGACCAGCCGATTGACTTTCCCTGAACCTATGATCTCGTCCACAAAAGCCGTAAGCGCGGGAACAATATCCCTGTCCTTATTGGAATATCCGGATGCGAAACATTTCTCGAGGGTTCCGAATTTTCTCACGGCAGTTTTGATACCGTCAAGAAGATTTATCAGCGCTTCCTGATCGACCCACCTGTGCCTGAATCCTTCAAACTCCTTTCGCATCCCTGTCCTGTCCGCCCTGGAAAGATATTCCCCCGGCGAACCGCACATGACCCCCAGGACCTTTTCCACGCTCTTCATTATCTGGCCGACACTTCCAAAGGCAAGAGAAGACGCTATCAACCCCGCAATTTCACGGTCCCGGATATCATCGTACCTGAAAAGAAAATGCAAGGGGTCCGGTTCGACAAAATCCCTGTCATTGTATCTTGTATAGAGATCTTCCAATACCCCGCCGATCATCTGTCAACCCAGCCCTTTCGGTTCGAGACGGTCTTCCGATTTCTGGCATTCAGGACAAAGCCCCGCCAGTTCGATCTTTATCTTTATCAACCGGTAGCCGGTTTTCATTATCTCTTTTTCCTCCAGCCCCGTTTCCAGATCAATAGCCCTGATATCGTCTACCCTGCCGCACTTCGTACAGCAAATATGATTGTGGAGGCTTAAATCGCCGTCATAACGCATCGGAGACCCGCTCTTTTCTATCCGGCGGGCCATTCCCGTCCTGCAAAGAAGATCGAGGTTCCTGTAGACTGTACCAAGGCTGATTCCAGGCATCTTTTTCCTTACAGATTCATAGACCTGGTCAGCTGTAGGATGGACAGTCACCTGTCTCAACTCGTCAAGGATCATTTTCCTCTGTTTCGTCATGCGTAGATTTGTATGCACAACACTTCCTTTGCTAATAGTAACTGTTACTATTATTATATAAATCGATCGCTGTGTCAAAGAGAATATTCGTTTTTTATCTTTTTTTACTGAATGCCCATAATTTAAACTGCCTTCCCGGCGCCTGAAGCCGATAAAATGTGTGACAATCCGCTTCCTCTAGTGATACTCTGGTCTGACAGCAGAGGAAAAGCCCGAAGGAGATGACTTACTAACCCTTGTCTGGAGAGGCACCCGATGGATAAACGCGCTCTGTTTGAAAAACACGGTATTTTTCATAAGGGGATGAGGACAAAGGATATAAAGGAATGTTTCGCGAATCATCTCGAATACTCTCTCTCAAAAGACCAGTATACCGCCACTGACAGGGACCTCTATTTCTCTCTCGCTTTAACCGTCCGGGAAAGGATAATCGAACAGTGGATCAAGACCCAGCAGCTTTATTACTACAAGGACGCCAAACGCGTCTATTACCTCTCCGCTGAATTCCTGATGGGCAGGGCCCTTGTAAATAATCTGATCAATCTGGATCTCCTGGAAAAAACAAAAAAGGCTGTGGAAGACCTGGGCCTCGACTTTGACGAACTTGTCGAGCAGGAACCTGACGCGGGGCTTGGAAACGGAGGACTGGGAAGACTGGCCGCCTGTTTTCTCGATTCGATGGCGACTCTGGAAATACCGGCGTACGGGTACGGGATAAGATATGAATTCGGCATATTTGAACAGGTAATAAGAGATTTCGGGCAGGTAGAACTTCCCGATTCATGGCTTAAATTTGGAAATCCATGGGAGATAGAGAGACCGGAGTACAGTTTCCCCGTTAAATTCTACGGTAAGATCAATACCTCAAAATGGCCCGACGGTCAGCTGAAAAAAGAATGGGTCGATACCGACGATGTCATAGGTATAGCGTATGACACCCCGGTCTGCGGATACGACAACTACACCGTCAACACGATGCGTCTCTGGTCCTCGAGAGCATCCAACGAATTCGATCTCAATTATTTTCAGCATGGCGACTATCTGAAAGCTGTAGAGGAAAAAAACATCTCGGAGAATATCTCGAAGGTTCTGTATCCTAATGACAGCAACTTCGTAGGACGGGAACTTCGCCTTAAACAACAGTATTTTTTCGTATCCTGCTCCATACAGGATATTATCCGCCGCTATCTTGTAAATCATAAGGGCTTCCACGATTTTCACAAAAAAGTCGCCATTCAGCTGAACGATACGCATCCCTCGCTGGCGATCCTTGAACTTATGAGGATCTTTGTGGATGAATATCAGATCGAATGGAATAAAGCATGGGAGATAACTACAAAGACATGCGCCTATACAAATCACACGATCCTTTCAGAAGCTCTTGAAAAATGGCCTGTGGAGATCTTCGGGACACTCCTGCCGCGGCACATGGAGATCGTCTATGAGATCAACCGTCTGTTCCTCAAAGACGTATCGATCCGCTTCAAGGAAGACAAAGGCCGCGCAAGCCGCTTGTCGATCATAGGCGAAGATAGCAGCAAAAGGATCCGTATGGCTCATCTGGCGATCGTGGGGTCCCATTCAGTAAACGGAGTGGCCGCCCTCCACACAAAACTTTTAAAAGAGGGGATCTTCCGGGAATTTGAAGAAGTGTTTCCGGGAAGAATAAACAACAAAACCAACGGCATCACACCAAGAAGGTGGCTGCTTGCGGCAAACCCCGAACTGGCCGGATTGATAACGAAACATATAGGAGATGGCTGGGTAAGCGACCTGTCGCAGATACGCAAGATCGAACCTCTGGCTGCAGATCCGGATTTCCAGAAAGCATTCGACCGTATCAAAAAAACGAACAAGGAAGGGCTTGCAGGCATGACCCTCGATCTTACGGGAGAGGAAATCGACCCGGATTCGATATTCGATGTCCAGATCAAGAGGATACATGAATACAAAAGACAGATGCTCAATATCCTTCATGTCATAACCTGCTGGCTCAGATTGAAAAACGAGAGCGGATTCGAGATGCACCCGCGCACATTCTTTTTCGCCGGAAAGACTGCCCCTGACTACTATATTTCAAAGATGGTCATCAAGCTTATATGCCATGCCGCCGAGATCATAAACCGTGATCCAGTAACGAAAGGCATTATAAAGGTAGTCTTTCTTCCCAACTACTGCGTCTCTCTCGCTGAAAAGATCATTCCAGCCGCCGACCTGTCGGAGCAGATATCCACTGCCGGCTACGAAGCATCCGGAACGGGAAACATGAAACTGTCTCTGAATGGAGCACTTACGATAGGAACACTCGACGGAGCCAATATCGAGATACTTGAAGAGGTCGGAAAAGAGAATATCTTTATCTTCGGGCATACAGCAGATGAGATAAGGGAAATGGCTCCGACATACAATGCCCGGGCGTATTATGATAAAAATCCTCTTCTTAAAGAGACGGTCGACATGATAAGCCGCGGGTTTTTCTCCCCGGCAGAACCCGGACTTTTTGGTTCCCTTATCTCCAACCTTCTCAATACTGATCATTTTCTTACGCTCGCTGATTTTGAATCATACGGAGAGTGCCAGATCAGGGCTGGAAAGACTTACTACGGCAGAACCGGGTGGATAGAAAAAGCGATCCTCAACGTAGCCCGCATGGGCAAGTTTTCATCAGACCGGACGATTCAGGAGTATAACAGAGATATCTGGAAAGCACAGACATACACCATCCCTTATGACAGGCCGAAAAAGAAAACTGATCCGGTCAGCCCCGGAAAGCCTGCCAGAAAAAAATCAAAGACAAAGTAAAAATGCAGTCTCGTAAGGGATATGAATCCTGCCGGCTCCCGGAAACATCATTTTCCGCTTCCCAGGTTTTTCATCGACAGGGAGATCCTTTTTCTCTGCAGGTCCACGTCGGTTACGATGACCCGGACTTTTTTCCCTACGCGTACTATCTCCGAAGGATCTTTTACAAAGCGGTCTGAAAGCTGGCTGATATGAACCAGTCCATCCTGGTGGACACCGATATCGACAAAAGCCCCGAATGCAGTGACGTTGGTCACTATTCCGGGCAGTATCATTCCTTTTTCAACATCCTCGATCTTTCCTACCTCGTCAGAAAATCTGAAGAGTTCGAACTTTTCCCTGGGATCTCTCCCAGGCCTCGCCAGTTCGTCCATAATATCGATCAGAGTGGGCATTCCAGTTTTTTCCGAAGTATATCTCTCCAACTCTATCTCTGCCCTTTTTTGGCCGTCAGCAACCAGTTCCTCGACACTGCACCCGACATCGTCAGCCATCGAATAGACGATCTCATAACTTTCCGGATGAACGGCACTCGAATCGAGAATATTATCCCCGCCTGTAACCCTTAGAAAACCGCCGGCCTGCAAAAACGCGCGCTCACCGAATCTGGGAACATCAGTCAGTTGTCTCCTCGATCTGAACGGCCCGTTCTTTTCTCTGTGCTTGACAAGATTACCAGCGAGTACCGGACCCAGCCCCGAAACGTACGCAAGCAGATGACTGCTTGCCGTATTGACATCTACTCCGACACTGTTTACGCAGCTTATTACGACGTCATCAAGTCCTTTTTTCAGAGAAGCCTGGTTGACATCATGCTGATATTGTCCTACTCCGATCGATTTGGGATCTATCTTTACCAGCTCGGCCAGCGGATCCATCAGACGCCTGCCTATCGAAACAGAACCCCTGACGGTAATATCATGATCCGGAAATTCCTCGCGCCCCGCTTTCGAAGCGGAATATATAGAGGCTCCCGATTCATTGACCACGATAACGTCTATTTCGCTGCTCAGGCCGATACCGCGGAAAAACGCTTCAGTCTCCCTGCTTGCCGTTCCATTTCCTATCGCTACGGCTTCAATATTAAATCTGCCGCAAAGTCCGATAATCTTTTTTTTCGATTCTTCCTCTTTAGCCCTGCCTGAGTGCGGAAAGATCGTATCGTGATGAAGGAGTTGCCCCTGCCTTCCCAGGCATACTATCTTGCACCCTGTCCTGAATCCGGGGTCAACTGCTAGGACGATCCTGCTGCCGAGCGGAGGAGCCAGAAGAAGTTCTCTCAGATTTTCCGAAAAGACCCTTATTGCTTCCCTGTCTGCACGCTCCTTCATCTCTTTTCTTATACCGGCCGCTATCGAGACGGAAAGGAGCCTTTTAAATCCATCCTCGACCGCCATCGCAACCTGCCTTGAAGCCTCCGATTCCGAAGTGACAAAACGCTTCAGCAGAAGATCGACCGCCTCTCCTTCGGGCGGAGCTATCGACAGCCTGATATGTTTTTCTTTCTCTGCGCGGAAGATCGCCAGAATCCGGTGAGACGGTGCGCTCTTGACCGGTTCGCTCCAGTCAAAGTAGTCTCTGTACTTTTCCCTTCCCTCTCCGGACGACTTCACCTCTGAAGAAAAGATCATGCCCCTTGACATATAGAGATCACGGAGCGCGGCCCTTGCGTCTTTTTCCTCGCTGATCATTTCGGCGATTATATCCCTCGCACCCTCAAGAGCATCTTCCGCCGAATCGACGCCGATTTCAGAATTGATAAATCCGGCCGCTTCCTTCACCGGATCGACAGAGAGCCTGGGGTCCTGCCTGAACAGAAGCTCGGCAAGAGGCTCAAGGCCCTTCTCCCTCGCGATCGTCGCCCGGGTCCTTCTTTTCGGCCTGTAGGGAAGATAGATATCTTCGAGAAGGGTCAAATTGTCGGCAGACAGGACCCTGCCGCGAAGTTCGTCGTCGAGAAGGCCTCTCTCTTCCAGGGATTCCAGTATAGATCTCTTTCGCTCATCAAGAGCCTTAAACCTTGCTCCAAGCTCCCTGATATCGGTTATCGCCACCTCATCGAGCGAACCGGTAGCCTCTTTCCTGTACCTGGCGATAAAAGGTACAGTCCCCCCCTCGTCAAGCAGCCTGCTGGCCGCCCTCACCCTTGATACATCCACCCCAAGGATCGAGGCGATCTTCAGTAAGTATGATTCTTCCATCCCTGGTTCTATTCAACAACCCGCACAAATACTACTGGATCATCAATGTGGAATCCGAATATTCAATCTCGGCAAGATCCTTGAGAGCCTGAATATATTTTTCGACTTCCATCTGCTTCTTCATGCTGAATAGATACTCGACTATATCATTACTGATCTCATCGAAAGGAGTCGTATTCGCCGGTTCTTTCTCTGTCAACATGATGATATGGTACCCGAATCTTGTTTCGACGATGCCGCTGATCTCTCCCTTTTCAAGCTCGAATGCAGCGTCTTCAAAAGGCTTTACCATCTGGCCTCTACTGAAAAATCCGAGGTCTCCGCCATTCTTGCTGCTTGGACAATCCGAGTTTTCAGAAGCAACATCGGCAAATTTCTGGCCGCCCTTGACCCTTACCAGCAGATCTTCGATCCTTTTTCTCTTTTCTGCCTTGATCTCTTCGGAGTCGTCAGCCGCGGTCTTGATAAGTATATGGCTCGCCTTGACCCGTTCGGGATTTTTAAATTGATCCGTATTCGAATCATAGAAATTTTTCGCGTCCTTGATCGTCGTTTCTTCAATATCAGCTGAAAGCTTTTCAATCAGCTTTTCGACCTTTACGGTATATTCGATCTCTTTTTCAAATGCTTCGTATGTCAAACCGCTGATCCCCAGCTGAGCGTTAAATTCCTCCTCGGAAGGGAAATTGCCTTTAACAACCTCTATTTTCGCAGTCTTCTCTGCTTCCGATACTGTCAGGCCCTCTTTGTCGGCAGCCTGCCTCAGCAAGATCCTTTTCACGATATTAACGAAAGCCTGCTGTTTCAGCCCTGCAGCCATGGCCTGCATCTGAGAGGGATCGACCCTGCCGGCCATCTGCTGTGCCAGCATGCTCTGCTCTTTCGCCACGCTGCTGGCAAGGATCTCTTCGCCATTAACAGTCGCCACGATTTCATCCTGGTTCGCACCCGCGACATCGCCTGCTTTAAGCTCTGATGACATATCTTTTTCCCCGTCCTTGCCGCAGCCTCCGAGTAATAACGCAAGAGCCACTATCGGCAGTGCTAGAGCCAGTAGTTTTTTCATTTTTCCATCCTTCCAAAAAAACACCCAGGGTAATCCGGTTTCAGATCCTTATGATATGCTGAAATGGATGCCGGATGAACTCCCCGCAGCATATATATGTCTCCGTAATGTAACACTCACGGATTCGGTTGTCCAGAAAACAGAATCCGGTTCTGCCGGTGTCCGGTAAAAACGGCCGGATGCGCTAATAACAAAGCCGGGCGCATACAAGCGTCCGGCTTCTTCATCGACCTGTCCAGCTGGAGCTGTTCGAAACGACCCGATGCTCCTCCTGGACCGGTTATCAATATTTACTACACCAGTCCCTGGTCGATCATTGAATCGGCGACCTTGATAAATCCGGCAATATTGGCGCCGTCGACATAATTGACGAAATCGCCCTTTTTGCCATACTCGACACACTGCTCGTGAATCGCCTTCATGATGCCGAGAAGTTTCTGGTCTACCTCTTCACGGGTCCAGTTGTAACGCAGGCTGTTCTGGGACATCTCCAGACCGCTTACAGATACTCCGCCGGCGTTGGCAGCCTTACCGAGACCGTAAAGGATCTTGGCGCCGAGATATACTTCTATGGCTTCCGGAGTGCTGGGCATGTTGGCGCCTTCCGATACGCAGATACATCCGTTATCGATAAGAGCCTTGGCATCTTTCTCATTGATCTCGTTCTGGGTCGCGCTCGGCAGAGCCACATCGCACTTGATATTCCACGGCCTCTTGCCCTCGAGATACTTGACACCGTATTTGTCGGCGTATTCCTTGATACGGCCGCGTTTTACGTTCTTGAGTTCCATGAGGAATGCCAGTTTTTCTCTGTCGATACCATCGGGATCGTGTATCGTTCCGCCTGAATCTGACATCGATACGACCTTGGCGCCAAGGTCGAGAGCCTTCTCGGTCGCGTACTGCGCGACGTTTCCGGAACCTGATACAGTACAGACCTTTCCTTCCATCGAGTCGCCCTTTGTCTTGAGCATCTCTTCGGCGAAGTAGACCTGTCCGTATCCCGTAGCTTCCGGGCGAATGAGGCTTCCGCCCCAGTTTCTGCCCTTGCCTGTCAATACACCGACGAATTCATTTCTGAGTCTCTTGTACTGTCCAAAGAGGAAACCGATCTCTCTGCCGCCTACGCCGATATCACCTGCGGGGACATCAGTGTTGGCTCCGATATGGCGGAAAAGTTCACTCATGAATGACTGGCAGAAACGCATTACTTCATTATCCGATTTTCCTTTAGGATCGAAATCTGATCCGCCTTTTCCTCCGCCCATAGGGAGGGTAGTGATCGCGTTCTTAAAGACCTGCTCAAAGGCAAGGAACTTGAGGATACCAAGATTCACAGAAGGGTGAAAACGGAGGCCGCCCTTGTAGGGACCTATCGCGCTGTTCATCTGGATACGGAATCCGCGGTTTACCTGGATCTCGCCCTTGTCATCCATCCAGGGGACACGGAACATAAATACTCGTTCAGGTTCAACGATCCTTTCAAGGATCCTCGCATCAGCATATTTCGGATTTTTTTTAATAAAAGGCATGATTGAAGAAGCGACTTCATGAACCGCCTGGAGAAACTCAGGCTGATTCGGGTCGCGAGCTTCGACATAAGACATGAAAGCGGCGACATCTTTTGACATCTTTGCCCCCTTTAATGGGATCACGGAGTTGCGCAAGTACCCTTAGTCAGGAACCTGTAACACTTTAGCTCCCCGAGCGCAGCAGCTTCGGGACATTTGAATATAGACTAACCATTTGTTTTGTCAAGGTTAAACTTCCGGCAAGAATCCGGAGAATAGCGAATAACATATTTGTATTTATTACAAGCAGTTGCAGCATTACCTCATACGGCGCGCTCCAGTATAAAATAAGTATTGAAAATTGCGATATTACAGATATATTACTATATATCAATTGTGTCGATTGTTTTTAGGTCGATTGTTCTTGGGATCAGGGAAACCAGTCAGAGGTGGCAAAAATGATTATCGGTGTTCCGAAGGAAATCAAGAAAGATGAGTACCGCGTCGCTCTACGCCCGGTAGGAGCAGAAATTCTTAAGAAAAAGGGGCATAAGGTACTTGTAGAAAAAGGCGCCGGTATCGGCAGCGGATTCACAGATGCGGAGTACCGCAGCGCTGGCGCACAGATCGTCCCTACGGCAAAAGGGGTCTTCGCGAAAGCCGAAATGATCATAAAGGTCAAGGAGCCCCAGCCTGTCGAGATCAAGATGATCCGAAAAGGGCAGATCATTTTCACATATTTCCATTTTGCCGCCAATCGCGCCCTCACAGAGGGGATGGCAAGATCGGGAGCGATCTCGATCGCCTATGAGACTATGGAAGATTACGACGGAACCCTTCCTCTTCTTACTCCGATGAGCGAAGTAGCCGGAAGAATGGCTACACAGGAAGGAGCGAAATATCTGGAGCGTCCGATGGGCGGAATGGGTGTCCTTCTCGGCGGCGTACCCGGGGTAGCCCCCGCTCATGTCGTTGTCATCGGAGGCGGAGTCGTAGGTACCCACGCGGCGAAGATGGCAGCAGGGCTTGGCGCACACGTTACGATCCTCGAACTCGACCTGGAAAGGATACGTTACCTCAACGATATTCTTCCTCCGAATATTACATGCCTGATCTCGAATCCGGAGAATATCCGCAACGAGGTAGTCAAGGCCGACCTTCTTATCGGCGCCGTTCTGATCAAGGGCGCAAAGGCGCCTAAGCTGGTTACAAAAGGCATGATCAAGACGATGAAGCCCGGCTCGGTAGTAGTCGATGTGGCGGTCGATCAGGGTGGTTGTATCGAAACGATCAAACCGACGACACACTCCAAGCCGACCTATCTTGTGAACGATGTTGTTCATTACGCGGTAGCAAATATGCCGGGTGCTGTAGCAAGGACCTCGACATTCGCTCTGACAAACGCTACCTTCCCGTATGCTGTCGAGATTGCGGGCAAAGGTTACGAAAAAGCGGCGATCGAAAACGAGACTATCTGGACCGGCATCAATATTATCGATGGCAAGATCACCGATCCCGCGGTGGCTCAGGCGTTCAGGATGAAATATACTCCTCTTGAGGATATTATCTGACCGCCCCTTGCGCAATTTAACCGACTTCAGGGGGCTCATAGAAGCCCCCTTTTCTTTAGAGATGACTGACGACGACAAATATTTTGAATACCCGGTCGACGGCACCCTCGATCTTCATGCCTTCGCTCCCGGCGAAGTCAGGGATCTCATACCTGAATATATTCTTGAATGCAGAAAGAAAGGCATCTCTGAGGTCCGCATTATACACGGTAAGGGAACGGGCGCGATGCGTGAAACTGTCCATGCTCTTCTGGACCGGCTCGAAGAGGTGAGGTCATTCCGGCTGGCAGGCCAGGAAAGGGGAGGGTGGGGAGCGACCATAGCTGTTCTTGAACCCTTTTCCACCGGCCGGCAACGGTAGGCAGGTTTTTATTCCGGCCTGTACCCGCTGGCGTTTTCCAGTGACAGAAGCTTATCCTTGACATCGAGCCCGCCTCCGAAACCAGTCAATCTTCCGTTGCTTCCTATCACGCGGTGGCAGGGCACTATGATCGCGACAGGATTGGCTCTGTTTGCTCCTCCTGTCGCTCTCGAGGCTTTCGGTTTTCCCATCCTCCTGGCCTGCTCTCCATATGTTATCGTCTTTCCATACGGTATCTTCCGCAATTCTTTCCACGCAGCTCTCTGAAAATCGGTTCCTTCAAGCAGCAGCGGAATATCAAATTTTTTAAGATCACCCTTAAAATAAGTCCTGAGCTGCCTGATAACCTCTTTGAACGGAGCACTGGCTTCTTTCCACCCTTCTCCAGGATCGATCTTTCCCTTGCGGGATGCGAATCTCAGGCCGCTCAGTTTATTCCCCGTCATCTCAAGATACAGGGTTCCTACGGGACTTTCGATGAATGTGTAAAATTTTTTGTCCATATCTGATTCACCCTCTAATCCGGATAAAATGAATTGATACCTCGACAGAAACCTTACCACATACCCGGAAAATATGATATTGTTTGCTTTCAGGCCCGTTTATATGTTTTTTACGATGGCCTGGGAAAATCAGCGGTATAAAAAAGGAGCCTTGCGAATTGGATGAGAGAAAACCTGAAGAAAGAAAAGCTGACGTAACCTGCGATTCAGCATCTTCGAGCACCTCTTTCGATTTTATCAGAACGATCATAGAAAGAGACAGAGCAGACGGCAAAAACGAAGGAAGGGTCCACACGCGTTTTCCGCCGGAACCGAACGGTTATCTTCATATAGGTCACGCGAAATCGATATGCCTGAATTTCGGCATTGCAGCGCAGTACAAAGGGTTGTGCAATCTGAGATTTGACGACACCAATCCCAGCAAAGAAGATGTCGAATACGTCGATTCTATAATGGAGGATGTAAGATGGCTCGGATTTGATTGGGCAGACAGGCTTTTCTACGCCTCCGACTATTTCGAACAGCTGTATCAATACGCTATCGGTCTTATCGAGTCTGGTAAGGCTTTCGTCTGCGACCTTTCAGCTGAAGAAATCAGGGAATACCGCGGTACTTTAACCCTGCCGGGAAGGGAAAGCCCGTATCGCGGCAGGACTGTCAGAGAAAACCTCGATCTCTTTAAAAGGATGAGAGACGGTGAGTTCGAGGACGGATCGAGGACACTGAGGGCGAAGATCGATATGGCCTCCGGCAATATCAACATGCGCGACCCTGTCATCTACCGGATACAGAGGACTTCTCATCACAGGACAGGAGATGACTGGTGCATATATCCGATGTATGACTACGCTCACTGCTGTTCAGACTCTATCGAGGGAATCACCCATTCTATCTGCACTCTTGAGTTTGAAGACCACAGGCCCCTTTACGACTGGTATCTTGAGCAGCTTGGTATTTTTCATTCCCAGCAGATAGAATTTGCAAGGCTGAACCTTACATATACGGTAATGAGCAAGCGAAAACTGCTGCAGCTGGTCGAAGAAGGGTATGTCACAGGATGGAACGACCCCCTTATGCCGACGATATCCGGATTGAGAAGGCGCGGCTTCACTCCCGAATCGATCAGAAACTTCTGCGATACTATCGGAGTGGCAAAAAGGGACAGCACCGTATCTATCGATCTTCTGAATCATTGCCTGAGGGAAGATCTGAATAAAAGGGCCCCGCGCGTAATGGCGGTCCTGCACCCGTTAAAAGTCGTCATTGACAATTATCCCGAAGGAAGGTCTGAAGAGGTCGAAGCCGTCAACAACCCCGAAGATCCCGAAATGGGTTCAAGAATGCTCTCCTTCTCAAAAGAAATATATATCGAGAAAAGCGATTTTATGGAAGATCCTCCCGGAAAGTTTTTCCGCCTCTCCCCCGGCCGCGAGATACGTTTGAAACATGCTTATTTTATAAAGTGCGAGAGCGTGGTAAAAGATGATCTGACTGGAGAGGTGAAAGAACTGCATTGCACTTATGATCCTGAAACGGGAAGCGGCCAGGCTCCTGACGGCAGAAAAGTAAAAGGGACCCTTCACTGGGTATCCGCTGAAGATGGCGTCAAGGCGACTGTCCGGCTCTATCAGCATCTGTTCACTTCCGAAGATCCGGGTGCCGCAGGTGACTTTAAGGAAACGATAAATTCTGACGCCCTCGAGGAACTCACTGATTGCGTCGTCGAACCCGTTTTGACTGATTCCTCCCCCGGCGACCACTTCCAGTTTCTCAGGAACGGATACTTCTGCACCGATACCGATTCGAGACCCGGCGCCCCTGTATTCAACAGGACTGTCGGCCTGAGAGACAGCTGGGCAAAGATCCAGAATAAATAATAGCCGGCCCCGCCTTTCACCGGCACTGAAAAAAATCATTGAATTATTTCCGGATTTAGGGGAGTATCTCCACTTCATTCACATAAATAAGCGTTGGTTTTCTGGTTAACGATAAACAATGCTATTAGGGAGGGAAAATGCACAGAACGGAAACGGCAGCATTCCTTAATCAAAAAGGCGGTGTCGGCAAGACTACTTCAGTCGTAAATACAGGCGCGGGATTGGCTATCCTCGGCAAACGGGTCCTTATAGTAGATCTCGATCCGCAGGGACATCTGACAAGTTTTCTCGGTATCGAATCAAAAGAGATCGACAAGACCGTCGCGGATTTTATGAGGGGATATATCGATCCTCGTCAGGCAATAATATCAAGGCCGCTGAAAGCCCGGTTTTGCATCGACGGTGAAGAGTCACCGCTTTCCATTTCAGTCATACCTTCCTCTCCGGGACTGGTAGAACTCGAATCCTTTCTGTTCAGTTCCCCCGATCGGGAATCGTTTCTCAGAAAAGCCATCGCAAAGATCGAATATGATTTTGATTATATTTTATTCGATTGTTCGCCCAGTCTGGGCCTTGTGACCATGAACGCCCTGAACGCGGCCAACAAGGTCTTCATACCTGTGCAGACAGAATATCTTGCGCTCAGATCCCTCGAACAGCTTATAAGAAGGATCGAGAAAGTAATGGTCGAACTGAACAACGAACTCGTCATTGGAGGTCTGATCGCCACGCGTTTCGACGGACGCAAAGTGCTGAGCAGAAATGTTCTCGAATCTCTCAGGGAACATTACGGAGCATTGCTGCTGAATACGATTATCAGGGAAAATATCGTCCTTGCCGAATCTCCCCGTTTTGGGAAAGACATCTTCAGCTTCAGGCCCAGAAGCAATGGGGCTCAGGATTATCTTAACCTCGCTCTCGAGATCATGGGACGGGTGGCGGCGGCGGAGAATCTTTTTTCCGTAGAGCGCGGAGTCATCACCGGCAACAGAGATTACAGGGGAATAGCCGAGAGCGGAAGAATGCTGGAAAACTATGAATCGCTGAGATGACATAAAAGCATTTGAGATGATTAAAAAGAAGAGCCGGGATCATTCCCGGCTCTTCTTTTAAGTCCAGCCTTCTTCTTCGGTCCTAGCGTCCGCGGGAGAGCACGACCCTGCGGGAATCCCTGTGCCCTCTTCGCCCTATTCGCATCTCGCCTTCGAGGAATCTGTTCCACCCATTCGGATTCATCGCTGCATGAACCACTCTCGCAGGGATATTATAGATCCTTGCGATCTCAGCCCACCGATAACCGCTGCGTCTCAATCTGATGAGTTTATTCTTCCTGACACCGGAATATTTAGCCAAACGAATGGCGATCTGCAGGTCTTCTCTTACCAAACGGTCGATTCTGACAGGCCTGGGTCTCGTCGTATGGATCCGTGCGTGGCGATAAGAGCCATTACCGACCCTCATACTGATATTGGGTGTCTTTACCGAGAGATCGAACCTTACCTGTGCTTCAGCTTCCTCTGCGAGGACCGGAAAAAGGATCAAAGAGACAAGGGTTAGACCCGCGATACCTGTTATCATCCTTTTCATCTCACACCTCCTGTCTTTGCCACCCTCGTGGCGCCTTCACCGATGTAATACTGCATACAGCGTTCCTCTTTCTTGATAATGCTTTATCATCAATTATTACAATGGATTACAGCGTTCAAAGATCGTCATCCTGGATTGGACTGTGACTTTCGTCGAGGAAATATGTCCTGATTAATAGACACTTATGGTCTTTCCTGCCTAAATCGAAGTTACGACGGTGCGGGGGAGCGCCTTGATGAACTCCTGCCTGAGGCTGTACGTATATGCACCCTGAGTCGGTATAAGAAGGATATCTCCCGGAGCGATCGACTTTCCGAAAAATGAATATCCCCAGACATCGTGCGGCGTGCAAAGCGATCCGAGAATATTGAAGGTATGTTCTTCGAGCCCGGGATCAGAGATATTTATCACGGGGAAATAGTCGTGCTCGAATCGTTCCCAGCCGATTGCATTAGTGCCGGCATCTGTAATTGCGATATCAGGAGTCTTAAGGTCGATCACCTTCATCAATAGATGCATATTATCGTGGCAGAGCCATCTGCCCGGCTCCATGCAAATACGCAGGCCGGTCATTTCAGGCAGTTCGCTTTCGAGGGTCTCGGAGATCCTTTTTGCAAAGACCTCTATAGGGCTGCTCTCAAGCATATATTTTGACTTCGTGTCAGTCCCTTCGGCAGAAAGGATATTCCTCAGAGCTCCTGAAGAAGTCCCCTCCGCTCTCAGCCATTCGCCCTGTTCGGGCCAGTAGCCGCCGCCTATATCTATAAACCGTATCTGCCCCAGGATCGATAGCGGCATCTGCCGCAGCACCTCCCCAAGACGTGAAATAAAAGCTGTCTGTGCATCGGGGTTCAGATTCCAGCTTGTGTGAAACTGGATCCCTTCCAACTGTATCTGCCTGGCAGGTTCTGCTTTCCGGAAAAACTCCTCCAGCCTCTTCAACGGTATTCCGAATTTGCGCCATAATCCGTCTTCGGCAGTCGTCAGCCTGACGCCTGCCTTGATCGGGATATTAATTCCCCGCGTCACGCGGTCGAGCCGATCGAGTTCTCCGAAACTGTCGATGAGAAGGGTAACACGGCCGCTGTTTCTCACGGCGTCAGAAAGCTCGGAGTCGGTCTTGCCGGGACCGCTGAAGAATATCTTCTGCGCTCCCGCGCGCAGGGCAAGATCAAGTTCTCTGCCGCTCGAAACATCCAGTCCTGCTCCCTCTCCGGCGAGGATACCGGCTATCTCGGGCATATTATTGCTTTTTACCGCATAGTATATATCCGGAGTACCTGGAAGGATCGAGAATGCTTCTCGAAATCTGGAAAGTTTATTTTTAAGCCCTGACTCATCCAGGAGATAGAGGGGGGAACCGTGATCTCGCACCAGATCCCTGAAGAGACCTGCTTTCTCCGTATACCGGCCCACGAACGCCCTGAGGTACTCCTCGTCCATATAAGACGGATGATCGCTGATCAGGTGCAGAGCCTTTTCGCTCAGCGCCTTCAAATCGCGATCCTTACCGTTACTTTTCGAACCGCTTCCGCTATCATTCATCGATCATGCCCTTCTTCCACCTTTATCTCCACCGCTTCCCTTACTGTCAAGACCTGCTCATCTGAAGGGATTCCCGGGACAGGCTTGAATATGACGTGCCCGAGCATCCAGCTTTGATAGTCATCAGGGGGCAGATTTATTGAGTCCCCGGGGGTCCTGATCCAGTTTTCCTCTATTATTTCCTGTGCTAACCCTTCTCTCCTCAACCTGACAGATCTGAGAAGGCCTGCCTTTCTGGAATGTACTCTTAATCCGATAAGGTGTTTCCATACTCGCGAGTCCGGGACCTCTACCGGCCTGCCCTCTGAAAAATCTATGTTAGCAATAAGCGTATCGATCCCGCTGCTTCTCAATATGAGCTGCGGAAGGCAGTCTCCTGCCGGCCTGGGAGAAATCTCAAGGAAATACAGCGTTTTGCCGCGAATAATAAAATCGGCCATTCCCATGCACCTCTCGAGTCCGAGCGCTTCTACAGCAGCCTTAAGCATCTGCTGGAAATCAGGGATTCCCAGGGGAAAGTCCTGCGCGGGAAGTTCGTATGCCTGAGCCGTTCCAGCCGGCCCTTCGGAAAGAAGATGTTTCTTCGCTATACGGATTATCTCGACCCGCCCGTTCTCGTAAATGAAATCTGAACTGTACTCTGTCCCGACGATGCATTCTTCACATAAAACCGAGTCTGCAGAAATGAGTCCGTCTCTGTTTAAGGTAGAGCTTTCCTTTCTTAGATCCATTCCCCGCAGAATCGAGGCAAACGCCTTGATGACCTCTCCGCGGTCGCGGCATATGAAGGTAAGTTCACTCCCGCTCAAAACCGTCGGCTTGAGTACGACCGGTCCTCCGACCGAGTCGAAAAATGAGGCCGCCTCGCTTTCGTTGAACGCCATCGTACATTTCGGACAGAATACGCCCCGCGATTCCCATATTTTCTTCGATCGGTATTTGTCCCGGCAATCGAGGATGACCTCCGCTTTCGGAAAAGGGTGGCTCGGCTGAGCTATTTCGGAAGCCAGCAGCAGCGATTGACAATCGAAACACGCTACTCCGCTTATCTCGAATCCGAATTTTTCCTTATATTCCTTGACCGCGCCGAGCACTTCTCCATCTTCCTTAAGCGGGAAGACCAGATGAAAGGCTTTTCCATATGATTCGGGACTGCTGGCATGATACTCTTCAGGATCGGTCAGAAAAAACAATCTTCCTGGAAGGGCATTCTGAAGATAATCTACATAGTCGCTGGTTGTTCCTACGACTATGACGCGCGGATCAGACACAGAGCTCCATCCTTCCATCCGCGTCTTTTATTTCCCGGCCCGCAGCCTGTCTTTTGATGATGTAAAGGGGCCTGGCAGTCAGATGAAAACGTTGCTTCCATCCAAAATCGCCGCAGAGAAAATCAGTCTGACTGAATTTTTCGCTGCAGCTTATACGCATGTGGTGGAAGTTGATAGCCTTGGCTATTCCAGGAAATTCGGGTGACGTGGCTCCTGCAAGGATAGTATAACTGGAACCGAAAACAGCGCCGACATCGACTGCGGCCCTCTCTCCCGCCACTTTTGCAGTAGTCACTCTAAGCGTACCTGATGAAGATAGCAGGGATATCATCGCCTCGAATCCATTCGAGAATTTCGGGTCGGAGAAATATGACTCCTTTCCGAACCCGTCGATATTGACTCTGAGCATCCATTCTATATCTTCAGCGACGCGCAGACTGGGACTGATCTCAATATCACCTATGGATTCGATCTCGCGATTGAGGCGTTTTCTCGACTTTCCCGAGAAAGTCTGCATGTACCGCTCAAAATTCCACCCGTAATCTTCTGGATGAAACAGGTATCCCGTTTCGTCGATTTCAGCGCCTCCGATATCATTGGCACTGGGGGATGTCAGATATCTTACAGCAGTATTCTCCGGAGCCTCCTCCCAGAGCGCCCTTGTCACGGAGGCAGAAGGCGAAGGGATCATGTTCTGTTCAAGCCATGTATTTCCATTCCATGTCTCACCGGGAAAAGCTCCGAAATAATCTTCCTCCTCTATGTAGCTGAGCGCGAGGAAACCGCACGCCCGCCCCTCCTCTTCAGCTATGAGGAGATGGAGGGGCCGATTGTAACTTTCGTTAAAACAGCATCTCACCTGCCAGGAGGCAAAAACACCGTTCTCCGGCCAGAGGCGTTTCCATAGCATGGCCGCCTCATCTATATCACTGCTAGCCCTTATTTTCAAAGATCCTGCTCTCTAGCTATTTTCTGAAAGTGATACTTAATTCAGTAGTTGACCCTCCGAAATAATCTTGCGCGAACTCCCTTACTACTTCAGGGTCATACGGCTTGCAACTGAATACATCCAGATAGACTGCATTCGACTGGTTAGCAAAATGCGCTGATATCAGCGAGGTCTCGATCAGCTGGACCATCGAATATCCTGCAACACGCTCGTCCTCTCCAAAATGAACCACCTGGGTCTCCCCGTAGCGTTTCATCTCGATCAGGTCGCAAAGTTCGATAACGAAACTGCGTATCCGGTCGGCGTCCCTGATCATATCAGGATCGCACCCGTAAATATCGATTGCCGAGGCGATACCCCAGACATTACGCCTTATCGCTTCATCACGCACGCATTCTTTCTGTTCTATTGTCATTGGCTCTCCGTATCCTTCCATGGGAGCTAATCGTCCCATTTGATATCACGTTTATCCCGGCGTTCTTTACGCCTTTTTTTCTTCTTAGCATGTTGTTTTTTACTCTCGACCCTGTCGTCAGAACCCATTTTGCTATCTCTGTGAACAAGCCTGGAATCTTCCTCATCGAAGTTTAACTCGTTTAATTCCTCATCCCATTCCAGTTCAAAATCATCGTACGAGTCATCATACAGGTCGTCATCCCTTCTCTTGGATTCACCTGACATAAATCTCTCTCCCTTTCTACCTTCCCAAAAAATGAAAAACAGCCTCTCGATCCTTTTCACAGATCGAAAGTGCACTGATTTAATGCTTCGCCCTTAACGCAATTTGCGGGCCAATTCGGTATTTTTTTATCACCGGTAACTGATTGATTTGAAATGTTTTATCGCGCAGCTAAAAATCAGGGTCATATATAATTCTGTAATATATTACCTAATATAAGATGAACAGGTATAACTATACCGATGTTATTGCCAAATCTATTTCATTTAATACTTATTTAATAATTAAAGTGTTTATTTTAGGTCATTTCCAAGCATAGCAGGCTGATTTATAAAAGGTTATCCTGTTCCTATCTTCGTCTTGACAATTGCCCCAATAACAGTATTATATTACCGATATGTTTTCAGTCTGTAGAGAAAGAGTAATCGATCCAAAAGGTATAAAAATATTTCGCTACTAAGGAAGGAGTGACCAGGATGCTGATTCGTCTCGTTCTTATGATAAAGGAGAAAGAGCTCGACAATATGATCCGCCGGCATTTCGGCCAGACAAATGTGCGCCTTGAAAGCCTCGGGCACCTCAAGAACCCGTTTCAGATGGCACTCAGAACGAACGGTGATATATTTATCGCGAGCTCGTCTCTGCTTCCCGAGCCGCTGGAATCATCGATATCGATGCTGAACGACCTGCCTGAAACACCTACGACCCTGATTCTTCACGACAGCAATTCACCTGACGACCATGCTAATTTAATAGCTATGGGGGCAGATGTCGTGCTCTACCGCGGACTGCAGGAGAACACTCTTATCGAAGCAGTAGAGACGACGATCTATTCCCGGCGCAACCTGGTCGAGCGTCCCATAGCCGGCAACAGGGCTCTGCAAAAATCGCAGCTTGAGACGTTCGCCGCCCAGTCTCCCCGGATGCAGATACTTATGGAGATAGTCGGAAAGGTCATCGGGAGCAGCTCGCCTATCCTTATACTGGGCGAGACAGGCGTCGGAAAGGAACATCTTGCGAGAATGATACACTCCGAGAGCCAGCGTGTATCAGCTCCGTTCGTGGCTGTCAACTGCGCGGCCCTTCCTGAACAGCTTCTTGAGAGCGAACTGTTCGGCCATGAACAGGGGGCATTTACGGGAGCTGTCAGGCAGAGGAGAGGGGCTTTCGAACTCGCGCACGGTGGAACGCTTCTGCTCGACGAGATCGGAGAACTCCCGCCGCATATGCAGGCGAAACTTCTGAGAGTACTGCAGGATTACGAGGTGCGGCCTGTGGGGAGTGAAAAATCGATATGGGTCGATGTCAGGGTCATAGCCACCACGAACCGAGAAATAGAAAAAGAGATGGAAACGAACGGGTTCAGAAAAGATCTTTTTTACAGGCTCAGCGTGCTTTCTCTGACCGTCCCCCCTTTGAGAGACAGAAAAGAAGACATCCCCCTGCTTGTCGATATCTTCATAGACCGTTTTTCCACAAAAATGAACAAAGAGATATACGGTATAACCGATGAAGCTCTCGGAGTTCTCGAAGAGTATTCATGGCCCGGGAACGTCAGGGAGCTGATCAACGTCGTTGAGAGAGCTGTCATTCTTTGCCAGGGTGAAAATCTGACTCTCGGGGATCTGCCGCAGGGCATCTATACTGCCAATCCTTCATTCCTGTCCCCGGACAGGATCGTTGACAATCTTGATCCGGGCTGGCGGGGCCAGGAGCTGAAGGAAGTAAAGAGCAGGGTCATAGAGAAAGTGGAGCGTTCCTACCTGAAGATGGTTCTGGCTGAGACGGAAGGACGGATAGGAAAGGCTGCAATAAGGGCAGGCATACACCAGCGGGGCCTTTACGAAAAGATGAGACAGTACGGACTCAATAAGGAGGACTTCCGAAAATCACCTGATGAAAAATAAAAGGGGGTTACTGGCCAGCGGCATCGACTGCTTCACTGTACTCGCGCTGCAGGGAATCTATCAACTCCTTGACTGACACGATTTCCTTGGTTCGCCATGCATTTGCTCCGGCGAAAGCGTACCCTTCATCAATATTGCCTCTCTTGGCCTGAAGCAGGGCCAGCGCGATGCAGTAGGGCGCGTTAACTACATCACAGGTGATCAGGCATTTGTACGGACATTCATACGGCACCTCGTTGCCAGCTTCCACCTCATCCAGGAAAGGGCTGCGAATCGCGCGACCGGGGATACAGACCGGGCTGTTGATGATTATAAGATCATCTTTTGTACAGTTGACATGCGCCTCCTTGAATTTAATATGAGCATCGCACTCGTGCGTCGCGACAAAACGAGTGGCCATCTGTACGCCCTGGACTCCGCTTTGAAGGAACTTGTAAATGTCAGCACCTGAAAAGATCCCGCCCGCAGCGATAATCGCAATATCCCGTCCGGACGATTGCTTGAAAGGCTCGATTGCTTCGATCACCTGGGGGATCAGGTTTTCAAGCTGATAATCAGGCTGGTCGATCTGCTCGCGTTTGAATCCGAGATGCCCTCCGGCCAAAGGACCCTCGACTACGACCGCCGGAGGAGTATAGTTATATTTTCTTGCCCAGTATTTGAAAATAATCGAAATGGCCCTGACTGATGAGACTATCGGTACAAACTCGGTGTGCAGCTTATTTATATCACCTATCGACTCGGGCAGCTTTCGCGGAAGGCCCGCGCCCATAAAGACGATATCAGCACCCCCTTCGACAGCCCCCTCGATATGCTGATCAAAGTCGGTCAAGGCTACCATGATATTAACTCCGATAATACCATCGGTCTTTTCACGTGCTTTTCTCAGCTCATCGATGATTGCCTGCTTATGCGCACTGACATAGTCGGTTATTACCTCATTATCACGCTGACCGATCCCGACCGAAGCGATAACGCCGATCCCGCCTTCTTTGGCCACAGCAGACGCCAGGCCTGATAAGGAGATCTGTACCCCCATACCTCCCTGGATTATCGGAACCCTGGCCTCAAATTTTCCTATCCGCAAGCGGGGCATATGGTTCATCTAATCTCTCTGGCCAAATCAACAATCGTTGAAAAACATTTTAACAACCTATACGACTTGCGGGACTGTTTCAACCCGGCATCCACGTGGTTGCTGCTATCAGCGGGGGAATTCCGTCGGGAGGGAAAACATCACTCTCAGCGAAAACTAAAAGTGAAATCGGTTTTCAACAATCTCAGCAAATAACATCCTCGTACACAGTAGAATAAACGGTATTGCACGGATATTGCAAGAAAAATGAATCATTTTTTTCGCGATCCGCCCGAATTAAGAGATTTATTAAGCATCAAATGCGGATCGGAACAAAAATGATGACAAGGCGTCAACAGCACCCGGCTATCCCTTCCATTTTCCGGAACTCCGGTCAAATCTTCTTCCATTTTCTATATGGACGATGATTTTCCTTGCGTTATCATTGCCGGGGTTCAGTTCCAGCGACTTCCGGTAATTTTCTTCCGCCTGCCTTATATCTCCTGAGTGAAGATAAGCTTCCCCAAGGCTGTCATAGGTGTTGGAAGAGGCGGGAAAAAGATCTGCATTCAGTTTAAATATTTTTACGGCCGGTTGGAAATCGTCCCTGTTAAGAAGATCATACCCCATACGGTTCAATCTTCTCTCCAGATCAGGCATTTCTGCGATATACAGGTCTTTATGAGCTATGATAGCACTTGCACCTTCCTCTATATTGCCTTCGGCTATAAGTTCCATCGGAAGCACGTAATCAGGCTGGACTTTCGGCGCGTACGATTCGACACCTCTCCATATGAGAATGACTCCCCCGCCGCACTTTTCCGACCGGGCTCCCTCCGGATCACCCGGCATGCCTTCAAGCCCTTCACCCGGTCCGGAGACAAACTGCAGTTCGACACCTTCGATATCTGTAAGGAACCTCCCGTTCCCCGCCGGATAAAGGTCAGAAGAAGCGTTTCTGTAACTGTCTTCAATGAAGTCAGAGACAGAAAATCGGAGTATCTTCCCCTCCTTTTTTACCGTAAGGACCTGAAACGGGCTGTAACCGTATTTTCCAGCAAGATTTTCGGCCTCCTCAGAGCCAGACAGATCAAACTTTGGCTCCGCCGGACGGTAATTTAGGACTGCTTCCATCGCAGAGTCACGATCACACAGAAAATCTTCCGCCGTGTACGGAACAGGTATATCGGGCATGATCTGATTCTTTGAATCGTTTATCAGCGCGCAGCGGTTGTACTGACTCGCAACAAGTAATTCCATCCCGGAATTCGGCAATGCGACAGTCCGTGGTACTCCGCAGAAAAAGGGACCCTGCCCGGTGGGTTCTCCCACAATAACGACTTTGGAATTATATTCAAGCAGAGAGAGAAACATGACCGCCGCCGAAAAAGTCTTGCGGCTTGCAAGGGCAAACAGTCTTCCCGGACGGTCTATCTTTTCATTCCCGATGATCAGGTCGGCGACCGCGCGGGAAACATAACTGTCCCCGCCGTCATTCTTCCTGATGTCGACTACAAATCTCTCGAAATCGTGATTTTCTACCCAGCTTCGCAGACGCTCGACGAATTCATCGATCGTCTCCTCCTTCGATTCGCGAAGGCACCTGTTGAATTGCAGGTACAATGTGCCGGTATCGGGATCGTATTCGAACCAGTAATTATCATCCCGGTCATTGGAATAAATATATGACAGACTGTTATCGATCTTTCTGAGGCTCGACCAGAAGATAACCGGAATAAAATGCACCGGCTTTATCTCGCGTGTGAACCGGGAACCGTCCTGTCTTTCAAAAGTGAGGCTCACAAGCCGGCGGTCGCTGACCACTCCCTCCGATTCAAGCCATTCCGAGATTGCAATGGAGTGAGGGAATCTTACCTTCCAGCCCTCTTCGCTTTCAGCCGCCAGGCACGGCCTCAGTCTCTCATAGACCTGCTCGATCGGCATATCCTCCACCTTCACGAGATAAGCCCCGATCGTTTCCCTATAGTCCCTTCCCGCGTCGATTATTAATAGTCCGCTGTCAAAAAGCCAAGAGTCGAAGGGAAGCAAATGCCAGTCGATTCTGTATGAATAGACATTCGGAAAGGAATGGGCGTCGGCGGGAAGTGCGAGGAGTTTATAGAATTCTGCCTTGATCGAGTTCTCGTCGAGGGCAGGTATCTTCTTTTCCAGCTCAGATATCCGGGACTCGAAGAGATCCCGCTTGACCATTTCGAAGAGGCGCGGGTGGAACTCAGGAAATTTCCCGGCAAAGTACGCCAGGTCCACCTTCCATTCTTCCGCCGTCAGCCCGGAGCGGTAGCTCAATCCGGGAATAAGCTTATAGTCCACCCTGAGTATGACTATCAATAGCACTACCGCAAGGGCAATAGCGCCCGGAATGATCCCGATTATCCGGACAAGCACAGCCTTCGACCTTGTCATCAGCAATGCCGAGACAGCAAGACAACAGGCCAGTCCGGCGGCTGTAAGCAGAATAACTGCATTGAAGAGGCGCCCGAAGGGAATCTCGATCAGGAACCAGGCCGCAATACCTCCTGCCAGCGCAAATATTATGAAAAATACCAGTGCCGTCTCAAGCTTTCGGCTTCTTTTATCCAATTAAAGGTATCTCCTTCTCGCTATTAAATATCGACAGCAACGACCCAATCCCTTTACGGACTGGATCGGGGATATGTTTCATCGGAGACTACCCGGCGCGTCAATCTCTCACCAGCATTTTCTTTGCGATCTTTGAGTGCATCTTTCCCAGGCCCTTCGCCATGTGGAGTGTCATAAGAAACCAGATTATTCCCAGAGCCACCGATACCGGCATGAGGAATCCGGGAGTCCAGAAGCTCCAGTTGCTGCTTTGCGCCAGAGGAAGATCGAAAACGTATTCGAGTACGGGCCTGAGAAAAAGCGACGCCGATACAGCTAGACTCGTAATCGTAAGACTGAAATAAAGGATGCTCAGGGGAAGCATCATAATATTGTAAATAATAGTCTTCCAGACCATCGAGTCGTTTAAGAGAAAGTTCAGCCTTTCACGCCAGTTTGCCGGTTTTTTCAGATAGATAGGCCTTCTAGGCATACGCTCGCCAAGCAGAGCCTCGATGATCCATCCATCGACCAGAGCGATCCCCCGCACCGAAATAAGAAAGAACCCCAGGAAAGGCAGGCCGATGATCAGGACAATGATCCCGATCGAGAAGGAGAGGCCTGTCACCGTCCACGAAAAATAGAAGGTGCCCAGGATAAGGGAGAATAACATATAGAAAAGCGACGCATAGGCTCTCGGATCGGTAAAAACTCCAAAAAACCTGGCCGACGAAGATTTTCTGCCTGCAGGGCCCCGTGCCTCCATTACCGGAAGGCCCCTAGATTCGATCTCGCTGTATGCTGAGGCGATCTCTTCTGCCGATCCGAATCGCTCGATCGCGGATGCGATCACTTCCTCTTCGCCGATCTCCGGAGTCTCCCGCTTCGCCAGCTGCAGGGCGATCCAGAGGTGCTCCTCAGCATCGGAAAGAGCATCCTGTACAGTAGCCGGATCCGATCCGGCAAGGGCGGTCTTCAACCTTGTCAGGTATTCTTTGATCAACTCAGACATCATTATTTCCTTTCAGAATATCGTCTACAAAATCTCTGGTCTTGACCCACATCTCGGTCCAGTTTCCGAGTGTCTCGCTTCCCACTCCGGTAATCCGGTAGTATCGCCTCGGAGGCCCGGATACGGACGGTTCGACCGTGCTGCTCAGAAGCCCGCTCTTTTCCAGAGACCTGAGGACCGGGTATAGAGCGCCCTGCCCCATACGGAAAGTCCCCACAAGGCTCGAATCGATATTTTTTGTTATCTCGTAGCCGTAAAGCGGTTCATCGGACCGGTTTAGGATACTCAGGAGCACAAGGGATACCGTACCAGACTTCAGTTCTTTCCTAAATTTTTTGTTCGCGGCGTTCTCGGTATTCAATATCATCACCTCCCCGTTAATATTAATCAGCCATTACTATTAATCTAATACTATTACTATATTCGTAATAGTCAAGATAATTGTTTCAATAATAATTAAAAAAGTTGAAAATGGCTGTGAGCCATATTATTAAAGTCCAGCCAGTATCGGGTGAGCGGGAGACGGCGGTCTCTGATTGATCAGGCAAAGGCATCAGGGAAAGGATATTACAATGAAAAGGTCCATATTGAAAAATCGCAGGGATTTTCTGAAAACCAGCTTCGCAGGTGTCGCCGGTATGACCCTGCTGTCGTGCTCATCTTCCGGATCAGAGAAAGACGAGGCAGCAAAGGATGATCTTGTCTACCGCAAACTGGGCGGGACAGGTATTGAATTGCCGGTGGTAAGTATCGGAACGGGCGACACAAGCGACCCTGGGTTGATAAGGGCTGCTCTTGATGCGGGAGTAAAACTTCTCGCTACCTCCCAGTATTACGGCGAGGGCCGGAATGAGAGTATGGTAGCTGATGTCGTTAAGGAGCGCGGCAGGGATTCAGCTCTCATAATGACAAGCGCTATGCCTGAGGGATTCAATCACAAGGAAGGCATCTTCGATGAGAACGCTCGCGTCGAACCGTTTATAAACAGATTCGAGGAAAGTACCGCGCGCCTCGGCGGCTATGTGGATATCTTCCTTCTGCCGTTCATGGCAAAGAGAGAGTCTGTATTCTACGCTCCCTACCTGAATGTCATGGAAAATATCAAGAAACAGGGCAAGGCAAGATTCATCGGGATCGCCACTCACTCCCATGAAGATGAAGCAATAAGAGCAGCCGTCGAAGCCAGGATCTACGATGTAGCCCTTGTCGCATATAACTTCAGGAAGAATAACAGAAAAGAAACAAGTGAAGCGATCGCCTATGCTTCCGGCAAGGGGATGGGGATAATCGCGATGAAGACAATGGCGGGAGCTTATTGGGATGAAGGACGCAAGGAACCGATCAATTCCGATGCGGCGCTGAAGTGGGTTCTGCAGAACGAACACGTCCATACCGCCGTACCTGGCGTTATGACATTTGAGGAACTTCAGAAAGACATAGCTTTGATGAAGGATCTTTCTTTGAACGATGCGGAAAAATCAGACCTTAGGCTGAGCCTCAACGAAAAACCTGACGGCCCCTTCTGCCAGCAGTGCGGCAAATGCATTCCGCAGTGCAGAAAATCTCTGGACATCCCGACGCTTATGAGAAGCCATATGTACGCCTACGGTTACCGCAATCTGTCTCATGCACACGAGACCATATCCTGGGCACTCGCAGAGACCGACCCGTGCAGAGGCTGCCCAAGCTGCTCCGTAACCTGCGCAATGGGTTTCGATATCCGGGGCAAGATCGCGAAGATCGCCCGGCTGAACAATGTGCCTAAAGAATTCCTGGCATAGCGGATCAGCTCCAAGAGCCTGACTACCTTGCAGGATCATCCTGTTTCTGCGGTCTGTTCTTTTCGAATATCCCGGGATCGATATTCACGTCGTAGCTGATCTCTTCCCACTTGAACTCATTCGTCAGGGCGCCGTTCTGATATAGTCTGAGATGAAACGGGACTTTCCTTCCGGAGACTGTCCTGTAGTCGTCCATAAGCAGATGCGTCTCGCCGCTCTGCCCCGTTTCGATCTTTCTTACCGGAAGCTTTGTATCGTTTGAGAAATCGAACAACACCGTGTCAGCTTCGCCCAGGCATGCGACTCTCGTCAGCTCATCGCCTGCGAATAAGGAATCGTCCGGAATACCGGAAACGATATAGAACGAATCACAGATGGCAAGGAAATGAGCTATTCCATCGATTTCACGCATCTTTTTTTTCATCATATCGGTATACCGCTCGTTCTGCCTGATCCCCAGATTGACCTCTGCCCAGACATCTTCGCCGTTCAGCGTATAGACGAAATAGAACGGATGGTCGTTCGCGCTGTAATCCTGATCAAGAAGCAGTTTGTCGGGTTTACTCGTATAATGCGTGCACTCGGCATTAAGCGTTCCCCACCCGGGCCAGAACGATGTCAGAGTTCCTCTTTCGATCATCGTTGTCCACCCCGTAAGTTTCGACTCGCCCCCCATTACCTTTACCGCGTCTTTGAGGACCTTCTTGGCGGGATCTTTCTCCACGGCAGCACAGGAGATTATAAGAGAAGATATGATCAAGGCAGCGGCAACCGCCGCCGCGTATCCACGAATTCGAAATCGTTTCATTCCTTTCCTCCTTGACTGCTAGACCGTAAGCTCGCCATGCGCCATTATCAATCTTGACTTTATCTCCAGTCCGTACGGACAGGACCCCGCGCATTGCCCGGCGCAATCAGAACACCTGGATGCTTTCTTTTCCTCTGGAAGTGACGCATAAAGTCCCATTGCGTACTTTTCCCTGCCGTAATTGTTGAAATAGAGCCTGTAGCGGAGTATGTCATGGATCGGCACCCTGTGCGGGCAGGCCTCGAGGCAGCCGTCACAACCTGGCCTGCAGTAATCGCCGGAGAGAAGAGAGGCATACCCGTTCAGCACTTTTTTCTCTCTTGAACTCAGGCGCGGGTCTCCGGAGGCGGCTACAAATTCATCTACCTCCTCGAACGACCTCATCGATATCGAAATTGTATCGATATTAGGCTGGCCGAGCATCCATTTGATCAATCCCTGCCTCGCTGTTCTTCCATCTTTCATATATTTTGAATAATCGATTTTTTTTGCCGCAGACATCGATTTCATCGCTACGACAGCCACCTTCTTGCTTCTGGCCCTGGCAAGGACGGGTTCAAGACCTTTGGTCAGAAAGTTCATCCCCGGCATTATAATATCGATATCCGTGTTATCAAGAAGCCACTCAAAATCCTCTACCATCTTCGGACCATGCGAGCTGGCCCCCCAGAACCTGATCTTGCCCGCTTTCTTCGCTTTCAGGAAGGCATTGATGATCGCCGGGTTACGGATCCTTTCCGGGCCGCCAAGATTCGGATCGCCGACCGAGTGCACCAGGCAGCCGTCTACATAGTCTGTGTTCAGCCTCTTGAGGCTTTCCTCTATCGCTGTCTGGATCTGCTGCTCTGTCGTCTCGGTGGTGAACAGTTCCGGTTCGAGCTTGGTCGTGACAAACAGCTTGCCGCGTTTCTGGGGGAATATCTGACCGATCACTTTTTCCATATCATAATACTGGCGGGCGGTATCGACATAATTGATGCCTCTCTCCATGGCGTACTCCAGCAGAGAACAGTCCTGCATCCCTGCGTTTCCGAAAGAAATGTCGGAGACTTTGTACCCCGTTCTTCCGAAAGGCCTGTATCCCCTTATCATCTGCTTCCTGTCGTCGGCAGAGGTCCTGTCCTGCCCCCAGGCATCGCTGCCGGCAGACAGGCCAAGTCCCGCACCGAGGATCCCGGCGGTCGACCGGCCGAGAAAGGACCTTCTGGAGATCCTCTTTTTGCTTTCTCCCATTGTCCACCTCACTTTTATAGTTGCTGTACGGCTGATCTGGTCTCCGGCGAACCTTCGGCCCGCCGGTAATTCGGAGTATCCGGATTCCTTTAACAGAAAAAGGGTATCCGTTAGAACTTGATTATCAACCAAACAAATGCGAGCGGTCAAGAGTTGAAAACGCTGGGGCCCGGGGATTTGAAGCCCTTGTTGACATCCTCTGCAATAATGCTATCATCGAGAGATGAGAAAATCCTTAACATTGACAGCTGCCTGCATCCTGGTGACCTCCTGCCCCTGGAACGGCTGGAGTGCCCACATGACAAAGGGATACAAAGATGTTCTCTCCCCGGAATTCATCCTTGAAGATCTGGTAGATCCGGAAAGGGAATCCTGCTCCAGAGCCTTTGAACTTTTGGGCAGAGGCGACTCTATAAAATGCCGGGCAGAGATCGTACGCGCTTTTCTGGAGGAGGGACGCCAGGGCCGGTTCGAGCCATGGCCTCCGCGAAGAGACGCGCTTCTTAGAGCTGACAAGTTTCTCAAGAACGAGTACATCCTCGGCATTCACAAAGGATACGATCTCCCGGCGGACCTGGAATGGAAAGAAAGCCCCTCAGGCTCAAACAACTGGGAGTTCAATCTTCTGGCTCTGGAAGTCCTCTCCAACGCGACAGAAGCTTACAGGCAGACAGGGGAAAGAAAATACCTTGATAGGTGCGCTAAACTTATTTCCGATTTCGTAGAGGATAATTATGATCATAAAAATCTGCCCAGCCGCTATTCCTGGTACGACCACAGCGTCGCTAACAGGACTATTCATTCGATCGACTTCTGGCATGAGTGGCTGAAGCTTGATGATCGTGATGAAGATTTTGCTGCCACTTTCCTCGAATTCATCTGGAGACACGCACTATACCTCGAGAACAGCCGGTACTACCCCAGACGGACCAACCACGGCATGTTCGCCAATATTGCCCTGCTGAGGCTGGCGATAGCCTTTCCGCAATTCAGTAAAACCGGTTTCTGGAAAAAACTTGCGATCGACAGGATGGAAGAACAGCTGAGCGAAAACTACACCGAGGATATGATCCACAAGGAATATTCTCCGTCATATCATATTCTCACCACAAAATTGCTCTATCAGTTTCGTGCAGACTGCTTTGCCTCAGATGACACTGGCGTCTCACCTGCTTTCGATTCTCTTATAGTCAAGGCACGCAGTAATATGGTCTGGATGATACATCCAGACGGCCTTCTCTCGTTAATAGGCGATTCGAGCTTAAATGCCTCGATCGGCAGCCTGTTCAGAGGTTGGACGGAAGACGACCCGGCGATCGAGTGGACATTGACCAGTGGAAAAAGTGGAACTCCGCCTGAAGATAAGTCTATGGGGTTCAGGGATGCTCAATTATTTATAATGAGAAGCGGATGGGGCGAAAAGACCCCTTTCCGCGAGGAAAGCTATCTGATCGCCGATTTCTGCTTATATGGAAAGGCGCACCAGCAGGACGATTTTCTCTCTTTCGAACTCTCCGCTCTGGGAGTACGGTGGTTCACCGACCTTGGCGTCTTCAACTACAACGATTCGGATCTGGAGAGAAAATATGTTATATCACCTCTTGCCCATAACATCATCGTACCGGGCGGAGAGATAAGTAAGATCGTACACCAGCCGGATACTTACCCTGTCAAAAAAAATAAAGAGATAAATACAAATCAGATGGAATCTATGTTTGGTTTCATAGAGTCGATAGAAGAACCCTACACCCGTATAGACGCGCTGCTTCAGTTCCTGGAGAAGGGATCCGGAGAGATGAGATCCCGCGTACTGCTGATGCTGGCTCTGAGTTATGAGGAGCTGGGAGACAGCCAGGGCAAGGCAAAAGAATGTCTTGAGAGTATAGTCGCTTTGGGCAGCGAGACAGATTGTTACGAGATAGCACTGCAGCTTCTTGAAACGCTTGACCTGGAGATCGAAGATATCTCCTTTGAAGACGGCGGCGATATAAATACGCCCCGCTCTGATAAGGACAGTAAAGGACAGAAAGAAAATAAACCGGTACTCTCGGAACAGACAAAGAAACATCTTCCGCTTGAGAAATCCCAGCATAAGGATAAACAGAAAACACCTGATAGTGAAACGGCCCCCACACCATGGATCGTAAGACCCGACCATGGACAGGCTCCCAAAGTATATTTCTGGATAGCGGATGAGGAGTACGACTATCTCGAGGGAAGTTTCAGATATTCAAGGAATTTCCAGCATGGAAGAGCGATCCTTTTTATCAAACCGCAGGTTTTCATCTTGCTCGACAGAATAAAGTCGTCTGGAGAATTCTCATTCAGGCAACTGTTTCATCTGCCTCCGTCAGTTTCAGCAAAGAGATCTGATAACGGATATCTGCTGTCAGGGCCTGAGGGGGAAAAATGCGCATTTTCCGTAATCAGCGCCCCGCCGGAAGTCAAAAGCACCGTGATAGAGGGACAGCGGAAACCCGAATTGCAGGGGTGGTATTCCGGGACTTTTGATAATTTCGAACCAGCCCAGGTGATAGAATATTCATTCAAGGTTGAAGAGCATGCCCCAGGTTACATCGTTCATATAGTAATGCCTGCAGCGACCGGAAATGATGCCGACTACAGGATCAGGATCCCTGGAGAGCAGGATACCGGCGGGTGGATCCCGGACTGCCGGAAGCCGCTGGAACTTGTCATCGAGGGACCGGACGCCTTGACCACAATATCGTATAGCCCTTCTTCCCTTTTCACCGAGGGCTCCTCGCCGGAAGATGTAGTAGAACCCCGGATCTCGGTCAAGCACGACGCACGGTGAGCATTTCCTGATAACGGTTTACGGAAAGATCCCGCCCTGAATGATGAAGAGATCTTAAACCGTAAAAAGATTACCGCATTTTTTAATGTTAAAAGTTTAACATAATTGGAACATATCGCATCTGACCTCCGTATAACAAAAGTAACCTTTGAAGCAGAGCTGAAAAAATTACGGCCCCACATCACGATCAACGCCAGGGAGCGGTTGAATGAATAACTGTCACGGTTCGTCTAAACGGCTGATTATCTTTCTGTTACATGCTTTTCTTATACTCGGGACATCGATCCCCCTCTCTGCTGAATCGAAGACACCCGATCAGGACAGGACACCAGTATACAACCCGGAACTGACGATCCGAAGGGCGGCGGGGCCGATAAAGATCGACGGGTATATCGAGGATGCCGGATGGAAGGGCGCCGCGAAAGCCGACAGATTCGCAGAACACAATCCCGGGGACCAGACGATACCGGAAGTCAACACCGAGGTCCTTATAACTTACGACGACGTAAATTTTTACGTCGCATGGATATGCTATGACGATCCGGACAAGGTAAGGGCCTACATGTGTGAGAGGGACGATATTTTCCAGGGGGACTATGTCATACTTGCCATCGACACATATGGAGAAGCCTCAGTGGCGTACGAAATCGCGGCGAACCCCTACGGGATCCCCGGCGACCTCCTATATTCAGCCAACTACGGCGAGGACGGCAGCTATGATATGATCTACGAATCAGACGGCCGGATCACCGAATTCGGATATGTCGTCGAGATGGCGATACCGTTCCAAAGTATGCGGTTCCCCGAAAGGGAAGACCAGGTATGGAAGATCGATTTCTGGCGTAACCGCCCGAGAGAATCGAGATTCCAGTATTCGTGGGCCGCGTACGACCGCGATGAGCCCTGCTGGCCCTGCCAGTGGGGAACGATCAAAGGTATTTCCGGCATAAAGCCGGGCTCCGGACTTGAGCTTCTCCCCTCGGTCGTCGCCTACCAGTCGGGCAGTTATAACGATGACACCGGCGAGTTTGACAACGATTCTGCCGACGGAGAACTTTCCCTGGGTATCTCTTATGATATCTCCTCTGAACTGACAGCCGAGATGACCGTCAATCCCGACTTCAGCCAGATCGAATCGGACGTAGCGCAGATCGACGTCAACTCGACCTTCGCTCTTTATTACCCCGAACGCAGGCCCTTCTTCCAGGAAGGGAGCGACCTTTTCAATACATATTTCAACGCTGTCTATACACGCTCGATCAACGATCCCCTGCTCGCCGGCAAGATCACCTGGCGCGAAGGTTCGAACTCGGTCGCCGTGCTTTCGGCACATGACGAACATTCGATAATCATGATCCCCTCCGAGGAATACAGCAGGGATGTAGAGAACGGCAAAAGCTACTCGAACATCATCCGGGCGAGACATGAATTCGGAAAACAATCCCACATCGGTCTCGTAGCCACAGACAGGCGCTTCGAGGGGGGCGGCGCGGGGTCTCTCGCGGGACTCGATGGAAGGTTTCGGTTGTTTAATTCCAACACCTTCATCTTTCAGGCCCTTCTATCGCATACTGAAGAGGTGGATAACCTCGATCTTATCAAAACATGGGACGACGATCTGGGAACAATCGTAACGGATACAGAATATAACGAATCGACTTTCGACGACGGTAAATACACCAGAGGGCTTGACGGCGAAAGCTTCTGGGGAAACGCTTATTTTGTACACCTTGAAAGAGAAACAAGCTGCTACTGGACAGGAATTGACTACCTCGAATTAAACAAGACTTTCAGGGCTGACAACGGCTTCGAGCCGCGCAACAACAGGCGGCATGGCGAAGCCTGGGTCGGCGGGATCAAACGGTTCGACGACAGCAAGATACTTGAAAACGCAAACGGGCGCCTGACAGCCGCCCGCGTATGGAATCTCGATGGAGTAAGAAAAGATGAATGGATCGTCGCAAGCCTGGAAATGAAATTCAGAGCGGCGCAGACCGGCATCCACAGCCAATATATGCGGAGTAATGAACTATACAACGGGATCGAATTCAAGGATATATGGGACGCTCATACATGTCTTACTACTCAACCGTGGGGATACCTGAAATTCGGTGGAAATATCAATTACGGGCACCGGATAGCACGCAGGGATAATACGATGGGCAAGGAACTGAGTTACGGAGTCTGGAGCGAGATCCATCCGATAGACAGGCTGTATCTTTACGGCTCACTTGGTTACAGCCAGAGCGACAACCTGTATAACGACACAAGGCTTTTCGACCAGAAAGTATTCCGGTCGCGCGTTACCTTCCAGTTCTCGAGGGAATTCTCGGCACGGCTTATCAGCCAGTATAATTCAAGGTATGAATGCTGGGATTTCGACCCTCTGCTGGTTTACAGGCTAAACTCTTTCTCGGTATTCTACCTCGGTTCGTCGCATCTTTATCAGAACATGTCTTTCGAACGCGACGGCCACGACACCGAGGAATGGAGACTCGCGAACAGGCAGTTCTTCCTGAAATTCCAGTATCTGTTCCAGGTCTGAGCATGCACTCGGTGGCAATCTCCCGACTACTTGCGAAAGAACATAAAGATAATAGCAAGTAGGGCAACCCCGAAGATCGAGGCAAATACGAAGGCGAGGCCGATTATCCACATCCACATCTTCTTTTTTGCTTTGCCGTAGGCTTCCATTTTGTCCTCCTTTTTAAGCGGTCTTGGGATTTCTTCAGTTTCTCTCAGCTCCGACGATGAACGCGCGGCCTCGGCGAGAGCCGGATCTCTTTCCAGATATTCCTCTACAAGCACGCGGGTATCGTCACTGACTTCTCCAGCGAGATATAACGGCAGAAGATCCAGAATGACATTTCGTGTTATTCCTTTCATTGCTGCGCCTCCTTATCAATACATGTCGTAATCAGTCTCCTGCGGACGCGGTGGATCCTGACTTTTGCGGCGGAAAGAGATATCTGCAGGACACGGGCGATCTCGGCATAGGGAAGATCGTGATACACGCGCAGGACAAAAGCTGTCCTGTCGGCCTCCGGTAACGTCTGAAGCAGATTCTGGACGCGTATCAGTTCTGCCCTCGACTCGGCGACTTTATCCGGCGCGGGGGCCGGATCTACATGGAAATCGCTTAGCAGACCGTGAGATTTTTGCTTGCGCCGCTGCTCTAAAAAAAGATTTCGCGCGATCGTAAAGAGATACGCCTTTAAAGTTTCGGTACGGATCCTGTCCTTATTGACCCAGGCCCTGACAAACGTTTCAGATGTGACATCTTCGGCTTCGTGCCGGTCACCTGCCAGAGAAAGGGCGAATCGATAGACATCGGCGAAGTAAAGATCGTACATCTCTTGAAACGTCAGCATTTCTCCTCTTTCATCCAGTGCCGCATATAATATGCTTCAGAAGACGGAACGTTACATTATATTTGCATCTATTTTACGGATAGCCCAGTTCAAGGATATGCGTTTACTTTTTCCCGCAATATATCGTCACGACCCCGAAGGTCGACGGGAATCTTTTCAGCTCTGTAAACCCTGCGGCTTTTAAATGCTCGAGAAATCTTTCGCCTGACGGAAATTTCTCAACCGAATCGGGCAAATAGGAATAAGCCGATCTATCTTTTGAGACGACCCTTCCGATCATGGGGGTTATATTTTTGAAATATATCCTGTACAGCTGTTTTACAGGGAAATATCCCGGTTCTGACAGTTCAAGCACCCATATCCTGCCGTCGTTTTTCAGCACCCTGTAGATTTCGGAGAGCCCTCTGTCGAGATCTTCAAAATTGCGGACCCCGAAACCCGCCATTACAGCATCGAATCTATGCTCTGCAAAAGGCAGGTTTTCACTGTCACCCTGCAAGATGCTGATCAGCGGATTTAGTTTGCGTTTCTTGATCTTCCTTCGGGCGATCTCAAGCATAGACTCTGCGATATCAATACCAATGATCTTTTCAGGGTTTATTTTTCGGGCTTCAATGGCGAGGTCGCCGGTTCCGGTCGCTACATCAAGGATGATCCGTGGATCGAACTTTCCCATTTTCCGGATCGTCTTTTTTCGCCAGTAGAAATCGACCCCGAAAGAGAGGAAATGATTCAGAAAATCATAACTCTCCGAAATACTGTTGAACATATTCCGGATCTTCTCTTTTTTATCTTCTTCTGATTGTTTCCGCATCGATTGTTAAGATTTTTCCACGATCATCCGGTGACTCGTCAGGCATACACCTTTATTTAAGGGCCAGTCCGACAACAGCTGTTACCAGAGCAAGATTCATCGCTATTATGTATGAATAGAACCAGAACCCCGGTTTTCCATTTTCCTGGGTGGTGATCTTGGAATACTGATGGATATATTTCATAATAAACAATCTGAAGAACAATACGCTGACCTTATGCCCCCTTGAGGACAGATATGACGCCATAACGATCGCCGATACGATCCCCCAGACGACACTGACCATGGCTACCGCCAGTAATATATTACTCAACATCTTTCACCTCGGCTTTTTCGGGTTTTATCTGCCAGGCCGCGGCCAGGCCGGCTAAAGTCCAGATGAAGATACTGTGCGCCGCGAGAATAAACGCGTCTCTCAACGGATAACTTCCTATTCCGAAATTCGACAGATCGCCGAAGACGGCAAATAACAGGCCGATCCCCGCGAAAAAGAGGACCTTCCGGGGATAACTGGAGATGATCCGCTCGGAAGCCGTGGAAAGCATCCATGAAGCTATGATCGGAGCAAGGAAAAAGATTACAAGTCCCACGATCATGTTCTTCCCTGCAGCTTCGTGGCCTACCCCGCCGTACATAACGCTGAAAACCGGCTCCCCCCGGGGAAATCCGGCCGAAGGGGATCCTTCAGGGTTACAGATATATCTTCCTGGCTCCAAGATGTTATCCTTTAACGTCTCGTAGACCAGGCGTTCATTCGGAATCTGTTTCATATCGATCCCGGCTCTGAACCCGAAGAGCCCGTTGATCACGAATGTCAGGATAATCAGGACGAGGCCGCCAGATAATCCGGAAAAGATTATTTTTTTCGCCATGACCCACCTCCTTTTTTCTCTTTCAGGCCTGATTAAATCAATCTTGTCAAATACCTGTCATGCATTGCCGGATAAATATCTCAGCCGTTCTCCTTCTTCGAACTTTTCTATCGCGTACCTGAGCATCGTTCTCGGCATATTTTTATAGTGAACCTTTAAAAACGCCTTTTCAACTTCTAAATCCCTCTTTCCGACCTCCCTCAGCATCCATCCGACCGCCTTATGGATCAGGTCCTCGCTGTCCCCGAGCAATCGTTTTGAAATCCGCAGGGTATCATCAAAACTGTTATTCTTTATGTAATAATAGGTGGCGATGATCGCTATCCTGCGTTCCCAGAGCGACTTCGATCCAGACAGGACATCAAGCACCGATCTGTCTTTGTCATCCAGCCAGGCGCCGACGATATGATGCGCTGAACTGTCGACCAGGTCCCAGTTGTTTATATACTTCGTGCTGCGGAGGTACAGGCGATATATTTTCCCCCGCTCTTCTTCGAGGGCTTTCGAAAAGCGGTAGACCATAAGCAGCAAGGCGAAGAGCCGGACCTCGTGATACTTTGATTTTAAGAGTTTTTCCACTGTGCTCAGGGAGGTCTTCTTGAACTCTTTAACCGCCTGCCGGACTACCGGCACCCTTATACCGAGAAATATATCTCCGTAGCCGTATTCACCCTCGCCGGTCTTGAAAAACCGCTGGGAGTGTTCAGCTCTTTCCGAATCGGCCAGACCGAGCAAATGATCTTTTATCTTTTGATATGACAATTCTATCCTAGTCAAGCAGTTCAAATGTGACCGAAACAGTCGCTGGGATAGACAGCTGCCCCGGCGCTATAGGACCATCCATCCAGTAACCGATCGATTCCATGCTCTGAATCGTATTCGAAACCCTCGGATAGCGGTCTTGAACTCCCTCAGTTATCAAAACCGGTTTTCCTATTTTGGAACCGAGCCTCTCGGCCATCTCCTGAGCTTTTACTTTCGCCGCGTCAAGAGCCATCAGCATCGCCCTGTCTCTGTGCTGCCTGAATTCTGTGGTCTGAAAATTTAGCCCGCTGACCCGGTTTACTCCCACTTCCAGAACAGCAGAAAGCACATCCGCGATCAGGTCTATTTTCTGAAAGGTGATTACAATCGCCGTCTTGACCTTAAACCCAAGAAACTTCGTCTCGATCCTCGAGTTCTCATAGACCGGCTCGATATTTATAAAATCGGTCTTTACCTGATCGGCATCGAGCCCGAGGCTGCGAATAACTTTGAAGACATACGCAACTTTCTCGTCGTTTTCCCACTTTGCCTGCCGCAATTTTTCATTCATCGTCTCTACCGCGACGTTCAGGACGACCTCGTCGGGAACGACACGGACTTCCGCGCGGCCTGTGACCGTTATCTCCCGGACAGTTCCCTCAGCCGAAGCCGCGGAAGGAATCAGAAGGACCGCCAGCGCAGTTAATAGTATGGAAAATTTCATCTTTATCCCCCCTGCTAATTTTATATACCGAGATTCTGAGAATTGACGTGAATAGATTATACATCCAGCATGGTATGGTGTCCAGAATTGCTGAAGATGGGATTGAGGTTGGATTTCTTCATGGTCTCAATGACCATGATTCGGAGTTATCTTAATCCCAGTTTAACCAGGTGCCGGTAGAGGGTGGAACGGCCAATACCCAAATCTCGGGCTACAGCCGATTTGTTGCCTCTGTATTTTGAAAGTGAGGTTTCCAATTGGTGTCTGAATTCATCCGTTCCTTCAACAGGCATATCAGCGGCAGATCGACTGTCCTGAGCGACCTCGGAAATAGGTGGAATGGAAGAAGTTCGCGGCTGTGAATCGGAAAAATCTCTTATCAGCATCGGCAGATCTTTAGCCCTTATAGTCCGGCTATTCCGCCCTAAAAGAACCAGGACTTCTGTAGTATTTATCAACTCTCTTACATTGCCGGGCCAGTAATGCCGAAGCAAAAGGTCTACGGCTTCCTCCTCTACCTTGAACTCGCAGCCGGATTGTTCCAGGTAGTATGAAAACAGAGGGATAATATCCCCTTTTCTCTCTCTGAGTGGTTCCAGTTCAACAGTTCCCGCGGAGATACGATAATAAAAATCGGTTCTAAGCCGTCCAGACTCGACCAGGGATCTTACATTACTGTTTGAAGCGCTTATCAGCCTCACATCCACAGACCTTTCAGCACTTTCTCCCACTCTTCGTATCGACTTCTCCTGAAGAGCTCTCAGAAGTTTAGCCTGCTGCCCAGGAGAAAGCTCGGAGACCTCATCAAGAAACAGCGTACCCCCGGAAGCTTTTTCAAACAACCCTTGATGGTCTGTGTGCGCTCCCGTAAAGGCGCCTTTTTTATAACCAAACAGTTCACTTTCAAAGACCGATTCAGGAAGGGAAGCGCAGTTCACTGGCAAAAACGGACCGTTCGATCTGCTGCTGAGGTTGTGGATCACTCTTGCCGCAATCTCTTTTCCTGTCCCTGTCTCACCGGTTATCATGACCGGGACATCGCCCGGAGCGAGACTGTGAATCTTTTTGATTGCCCTTTCCATCGAAGCTGAAGCCGCAACAATACAATCTTCTTTGAGCCACTTCTTATCAAATATGATTTTACGGAATCGGCGGATCGGAATATGATTTCCCATCCTTTTTTCCAAACGCTGTGCAATATTTTCACAATTCCTGGCACGGTCAGGTAAATCGATGTTATTAAATAGATGCGAAGCCTCTACTGCCTGTTCTCTGGCTTTTTCCAGCAGTTCACCCTCCGGTGTAGCACCCGGTGACTGCTCCTCGAGCCAAAGCCTGATGCATTCAGCAGACTGTTGAAGAGTCCGCGCCTGTTCAAAAGATTCCTTAATCAAATTAAAGGTCACAATCGCTTCGTTAAAGAACGAAGAGGCAAGAGACAGGTCTTTCTTTTTGTAGGCTATCATTCCGTATGCCCTGAGGACCGATCCGAGTTCATACCTATCATTTAATCGCTCACACAGGCTATGTGCCCTGGCCAGTGAGTTTTCCGCTTTTTCCAGATTTCCAAGCGCAAGATAGACATCCCCGAGCCTCCTGTAGACCTCCACAGCGATATCACCCTCCGGCGCGATCTCCAGGGCAATCTTTTCCGCTTTTTTCAGGCTCGTCAAAGCGCTTTTATATTGTTTCTGATGGTAGAAAACCTCACCGAGAAATTCATAAGAAAGGGCCACCTCTCTTCTGAATCCGTATTCCGAAGCAGCGCTAAGGCTTTTATTCAAACAAGCCTCAGCTTCAGCATACATCTTCTTGAACATATTTACACGTGCCAGAGCAATATCTGAAGTAATAAGTCCGATTTTGTTTGAAGTTCGATTGTAGCATTCTATTGCAGGGGGCAATAATTCACCCGCTTTGGCGTATTTGCCAATCCGATATGCAAGGATGGCAAGCATTTTTAAAGTATCACCTTGTAATATGTATTTCTCATCCTTTCTAAAAATCTCCAGTGCCCGCAAATAATATGTTTCAGCAATATCAAAAAAACATCTCTGAAATGCTATATAACCCAGCATATACAAAGCACAACCCAAGAGATAACTATCACCCGTTGACGTTGCGCAAGCCATACTTTTCTGTAATAACGGCTCGGCCAGAAAAAAATCGCCCTTCCAGAAAAACGATGACCCTTTATAAAAATCAATCCAGCCATTTTCGTTCTCGTTCCAATTGTCTCCTGAATTACGGGTCAGAATTTCAAGGCAAGCTTTGTAGTTTTTTTCAAATAAATACCTTTTTGCCATCAGGATAATATATTCGAATGCATCTGTACTATCCGGATAAAATTTGACAAGTCTTGTAAGGGCTGATTCTGCTTTATGTAAATCCTTATTGCCAAGATAAATCTTCGCTTCCAGGATTAATAACCTTCGGGGGATAACAGCTCCGGCAAACGAGTCGAGTAATTTCCCCTCAATGAATTTGAAGAAGGTAAGTGCCTCGCTATATTTTTCCTGCGAGATTAGACTTTCCAGCTTGTTGATAAGTCTTTTTAGCTGATCCATGGATTTCTGCTGCCCGGCTATTTTAAAACTGGTATCGGAATTAGAACGTTTTACCTGTTAATTTAAGTAACTTCGAATTAATAAAACGGATTACACGATTTCTATTTATATCAGGCTGAATATCCATGTCTTCATCTTCAAGAATTTCCTCACCTGGAATGGGAATCTCGATATAACAGGATGAGAATAGTATAGTTTCTCCAGGCTGATCTCCCGGTTCACCCAATATTGGAATCGGCTCAACCGGCAGATCCTTGATTCTTGTATCTATGGGATAAATTAATGATTTCGCGCTGGCTGGAGAAAGAGGAACACTCCCTGAAATCAATACAACGAAGACCAGAACGACCACTGATTTCCATGATATTCTCATAATACGCTCCAATATATTTTATCTGTGTGTAATTACCCATAATCGTATACCATTACGTGTTTATGTCAAGAAAAAAACGTTTGATTTACAGTCCAATCCCTGAACGGGCTGCATCGCCTGTCCCATCTGTACCAAAAGTGTTCCACCTGTCCCACTCTCGTGGGACAATAATCTAAAGCACTTACGGCGAAAGTGTCCCAAAAGGTGTTCCATGTGATACAACTTCCTTCTGTCTCGGATTATCTCGAAAACCTCGTTCATTTCCAGAAATGTTAGTCAGGAATAATAAAACCAGACAATCTGAACGGTATAAACAGAATAGAGTTACAAACACTCTGCCCGTTTTCGAATCCCGGGAAAAGACCGGGGAACACACGAATGGCACAGATAGTGTAATAGAGAACGAGTAGATAGCCGGCTAAGTTGAGACGGGGGGGATAGAACTTCCACCGAATTTATGAATACTTCGAATAATTGCGTTAAATAGCCCGCAGAAGGAGCCATGATGAAAAAATCAATCTTTTGTATGATTTCGATACTGTCTGTATTCATTCTTACAACATGCTCATGCGACAACGAATCGGTAACCGGTTCTTCGGATGGTGAAACAGGGTTGAATTCCGATGATTCCAAGTTCATACTGGAAAACGAGGATCACTCATTTGAGATGTTTTACGTTTTTGCCGTTGACGGGCAAGATGATATTGTATCGGTCAGAGTATACGACTCAATAATGGAACGTGACTTCATTCTCTCGATCGAGTACGCAGAACAACTGGAAAACAACGAAATAGTAGAGATAACAGAACCAGAGCAGATTGGCAGAATATTATCTGCAGCCTTCGATAATTATTTATCAGGAGAAGAAGGTGTCGTTGCGATTGTAATGATCTTAACGGGAATGGAAATCGTGGAAAACACTTCTTTGTTTTGTCTTAAATGTATGGGGCTACCCCCCAGTCATCCCTGTCACCAGGCTTGCGACAAAGAAAAAGATGCCGGCAGGGTTCCTATAGAAGACTCGGATCTGTACTACTTAGGATATTAAGAATGGATACCGTCCCGGCGGAAATATGCGTTTTCTCATCCTGAAAGGAGTAAAAACCTTGAATAAGCGTTTCTACCTTGTTGTAACCGTGTTCTCGATCCTGCTTTTGTCCGCAATAAATGTTCAGACCGAAGAACTCGGGCAGGTCTACTACAATGGTGAACTTCTTAAACCCCTGGAAGGGGATCAGCCATACGTCTTCACCTGTGAAGGGTGTGATACCCTCTACCTGAACGGCATTCCGTATTCTCCAGTCCGGAAACCTGTCGCGCCAGGTCCTCCCAAAAAAGTCAGCGAGACATGTACCAAACAACATGAACTTACTGTTCTTGCCAGTAAACACTCAAAGCAGGGAAAGACAGATGAAGAACGTTATAATCTTATGGCTGAGATTTTTCTTGCCTCTCCGCTTATCGATAGTGTCAGAGCAGAAAACTCCTCTTTCAGAATATTCTGGAAAGATAATCCGGATGGAGAATATGTTCTTCTGAGTCGATCTCAACCTGAACCTTTCGACCGCATGGCCCATCACAAGACTCTTCAGGAAGGTTTCTGGAGCACAATTAACAAAGGGGGGTTAGTCATCTTTAGCGGAAAAGGATATCGGATTACCACGCAACAGTCCACAAGGCTCAAGACCCAAAAGGTCCTGGAGCGGTTAAAAAGAGGCGAGAGCCTTGCCGAGGAAGATTATATAGGTACGATGTTGTGGCATCCGGATTTCCGTGCGGAATACGAGGCAAAGCATAATATCTCCTTCGATAAGGATCCCGGAAAAGAGTGATGCGATGATGAAGACAGTACAATTTTTCATCCTCCTAACCGGTCTCTTCCTCCTCTCGAAGCCTGTTCTTGCTGATAATAAAACTCCGACCAACTCGTACGCATTCGTGATCAAGCCAGTCGAGTTTCATCTATTAGACCGCCCAGAGACGATGATAGCCATGAAGAACGAGGGATACGATGTAGAAGAGCTATCGAACATCTCAAATTCATGCTCACCGGAATTCGGAATAGATGAGATTCTTGAGCGGTTTAGTTATCTGGCCGGTGCGGGACTGATCAACTCACACGGCAATGAAACTGGTTTCACGGGCGAAGTTTATAATTACACTATTCCAGGCAAGGCGGCGCGTGACTCAGCCTATGTCTATTATATCGGCCTCGGATATGGCCCTTACATCTCTACGGACTATAAAGAAGGTGTGTACTGGGGTATCGCAATTAGATTTTCAACCCCTTTGACTTTGGCTGGCGGAATTTTTCACTGCCAGACATGTTATGGTAACAACATGGTAGCATCAGGCGGCGGAGTTTCCTATGGGCCTTCAGGAAGCTGTTACACCTCCGATAGCAAGGAGAATGTAAAGATCCTCTGGGAAACTCTTGACGGCGATAACGGCGTTGAATTCCGTCCGTCAGGCGAAGCATACATTGAATGCCCGAATCTTGATATAAACGGTGCGGATAATATTACATTAGCTCCGGCAGTAAACGGATTCTCACACACCTCCGGAACTCAAATCCCTTCAGATGGCTTACTGATTGAGGCAACTTTTGACACTCCGGTGAGCACAGCTTCACCTGCGACTGCCTGTGTTGAAGCCAGCGGAGTATTGACGATCGAATCAGCTTCCTGGAGCGGAAACGAAAAGATTGCGGCCCTGGTGAAGGCGACTTCCCCCGGTGACGGTTACTTTACAATCATCGGGTCGGCCATTGCCAGCGCGAATTGCCCACTCTTATTCGTAAACGGAGGAAATGACTACAGTGTTCGGCTTGTGTCAGGAGACGATCCGGCGGCTTCTGTATCCGGGTTCGCTGTAGTGAATGGCGCCGCCCGATGGAAGGTCTCTTCCGAGTACCATACTGCGGAATATTGCATCGAAGGAAGTGATGAACCGAACGGGCCATGGACACATATAGCGACAGAACAAAGAGGAGCCGGTTGTCACTCTTTACAGATCACGGGCGGCGATTTTTCATGCTATCGTCTTGTTGAACTGGAGACGAGCGGCAAGAAGATATACCACGGCATTGCAAAACCCGGTTCGAGAGTAACAACTCCAGTTGAAAGGCATAGATCTGTTGAATTCCTCAAAGAGCGGTTGAGTCAACTCAAAGTAGAACGACTGGAACAAGATATCACAGGAGCATTATCTTCAAGCTTGGGCGAAGGAGAAACATACGTCGTTTTCACAGTCGATGTATTGCGGGATGCTGTAGAATCGTATGTTGCAAACTACTGGGCCGGCTTTGGCTATACAGTAAGGGTAAGAACTGTAGACAACTACGCCGGCGATCCGGATGCTTTCCGTTCCGCGTTGAAAGATACAATCACCGAATATGCAGCAGCGGGGGCGCGGTACTTTCATCTAATCGGTGATGCCAACGATTGGCAGCAATTCAGTCAAGCATGGCCCGGTGATTGGGAACAGATTCGCCAGGATTACCTTGCCTGCGGGTATCCCCCAGGCGGACAGCCCGAAAAGGATCTTATCCCGACCTGGGCAATTTCTGATACTCTCCCCCGGGATCAGGGGACACCCTGGTTTGTGCCGTATTATCTCACCGACAGACCGTACGCCGACACGGATGACGACGGGGTTCCAGACGTGGTCCTCACAAGGTGGCCCGTCACCGAAGAATGGGAAGTCCTTGAACTGGCCGCCAAGATGCAGAGATACATGAATCAGGGTGTTCCTGGAGGAGCATACTCGGTGATGACTTGTGTCGGTAATCTGGATCATGATGGAGAGGGTGATGGTGCCTTGGCAAGCGCGGTAGCCGATACCGCCACTGCTCAACTGCCTCCCGGTCAGTATCTCTCCTGGATATATGAATCGGATGTTCCGTATGATGGACAGCGGAATATTGAAACCACTGCATTGTGGAACATCGAGCAACCGAATCTTGTACTTATCCCTTCAAGTTTCTCTAATCGGTCGTGGCCGGGTAACTTCTTCGACCAGACGAATTACAGCACTCCGTTTCACATGGATATGATCAATAACGGTACTCCGCTGGCCGTTGTCATGGCACTGTCGTGCGATGGCGCTGACTTCGCTCGGACGGAGGACCCGGAGTATGGTTTGCCGATCTGTCACCGGTTCCTTATAGAACCTGACAAGGGAGCCATTGCCTGGATAGGCCCCGCTCTAGGTTCCTGGCAGAATGCGAATGAAGTCATTGCCAGAAGCTTAGTAAGCGAGCTGTACAGCGCCCCGGAACGCCCGGCCGCCGAGTCATACCTTGCAGCCATGCGGAATGTCTACGAAGAATTCTCAGACTACGGGGAAATAGTCAGGACTGCGGATCTGTATGTGTTTCTTGGACATCCATTAGTGCCGTTCTATAGAATCCCGATAATTACGGAAGTCGACGGATCCGCGATTCCCAAGGTATTGACACTCGGTCAGAACTTCCCCAATCCATTCAACCCTGAGACGGCAATATATTTCTCAACGACCCGGAAAGGGCATGTTGCCATTATTGTTTATGACGTCGAGGGAAAAAGGATTAAGAAACTCGTAGATTCCACTCTTCCAGCTGGACGCCACATGGCACTTTGGGATGGCAGAAATCACAATAATTCCAAAGTCGCCTCAGGAGTGTATTTCTACCGGCTTGTAACAGAAGAAGGGACACGTACTAAGAAAATGGTTTTGCTAAGATAGGGGTTATGTGTAATTATCATTTCCGGGTTATCAGCCATGTTTAATGAAAATATTTATTGAGGGAGTATTCGCGACTGCAACAATATCTCTCAAGGAAGGACGCTGAAGATGATAAAAGTCTATCGCCGCGCCGGACTGTTATTGTTCGTATCGTTTATTCTATTTTCTTTAAATTGCTCTGAAAAAAAAGAAGAAGAAAACCTCAAACTGCCCTCGGTGATAGACGAACAGATGTCCGACAGCGTTATGGCGCTTGTCTGGAAAGGTGAGATCGCGACACAGGAGGAGTTCAACGCAGCAAGAAACAGATTTGCCGCAATGCTTTTAGACAGTATGAGGACAGATAGCCAGGACAGGTATGAAAAGATATGCTATGGGGAACTTCTTTACTTTGCCGGTCAAAGGGAGAAAGCGATACCCATCCTGGAGGATCTTCGGAAGGGCGATGATGCCCAGGCACGTAATGCCTCAAGGGCGCTGATCACAATGAAAATAGAAGACCTGGAGTTTGAAGCGGCAGAGAAGATGATGGATGATCACCGAAAGAAGTTTCTACTGAACTCGAAACATCCGCAAAACCTCTACACTTGTACAATGGACCTCGCCGGGCGATACAACAAGATGGACAGATTGGATGATGCCATACGTATCTATACCACCGAACTGGATTTTCTTTTGTTTGATTATCCTTATACGTCGTTTTATCTTGCGAGCGAATTGGAAGCGCTGATAATGCTCGATACGAATCTCATCCCCAAATATAAAACCAGAATAATGACTTATAAAGAAAAAATGGAGGAAGCACTGGAGCACTATGTCGCAACAACTGTATATGACGATTCGACATCACAGGAAAACGATGAGGTTTTTAGAGATTATGGCTATCTCATTGGTGGTTTTCAACCGATTCTTGACCGTCTGGACCTGATAGGAAAAAAGGCGCCGGAAATGAATTTCATTCACGTGTACAATGCCGATTCGACTTTGAAGATGAATGATTTCAGGGGGAGAGTAACAATAATCGATTTCTGGGCAACGTCGTGCATAGCTTGTGTCGTAGGATACAAGGAGATGAATCATTTATACGATGATTATAAGGACAAAGACGTAGCGATGCTTGGAGTTACCAGTTTTCTCGGCACCTTCCACGACATGGATACAGGGTTCAGCGAAGGCTCGAAAGCCGATACGCTCAGCCAACAAAGAGAGATCGAGCTTACAGAATCATACATGAAGAAGCATCATATCGTCTGGCCGTGCGTGGTTTTGGATCGTCCCGCTTCTAAATCAGGGTATTGTGTGGGTGGATTGCCAACATATGTAATCGTTGACCGTAATGGCTGCATCCAGTACATACAGACTGGTATGGGGCAAGAACAACGACTCAGGAGTATGATCGACAAGTTGCTTTAAAGAGAGTTTCATGCACAGCGGGCTTCACGCCGCAGGCGATGGTAAGCCGGAGGAAGGAAGGGCTTGGTTATGAATGATTTCAAATGGCCCGACCGCAATACCGCCGTACTCGTGTTTCACGGAGTCGGCAGCCAGTATCCACTTGCTACGATCGACCAGTTCGCGAGGACGCTGGTCGATGTGCTGGGGGAAAAGTATCCCGGCGAAATCAAATTACAGCATTGCATCGCGAGAAAATCCGACAAAAAGGGGAACGCCTGGAACGATAATTTTATACGCATAACAAAACAGGACGGCCGGTCTCCGATAGATATCTACGAATATTACTGGGCTAACCTCACTGAGAACGTGATGAACCTGAACGACCTTCAGAAGTGGGTGTGGCAGGTCGTAAGCGGCGCGGAACGATTTTACGATAGGACCCGTGAGATCGGGGAGCTGTACGGCGATAAAAGCAAGTTCTTCACAAAAGACGGAAGATTCCGGAAAGGCGTATATCGATCGTTTCTTCTCGGGGCGGTCGGGGTCGTCCCCGTCTATAGCGCGTTCTGGATATGGCTTTCATCCTTCATATCAAGAATAATCCCTTTCGCGGGAGGCCTGGTACAATGGATCGTGGACCTGGTGAACAAAAATGCCTCGGATTCTCTCACGAACGTTATCGGTGATCTCGCCGTATACAATTCGATCGACCCTAAATCGTCTTTTTTCAAGATCCGCAGCAAGATCCTCAGCGGAGCAGTCGACGCTGTTAAGTATCTCATCGATCTTCCCGGAGACGAGATCACTCTCGATCAAGGAGATATCTGGTCTCCAAATTACGGCAGGGTAATTATTGCAGGTCACTCCCTGGGAAGTCAGATCGCCTTTGACGCGGTCAACCGCCTCACTCAGCTGATCTCTTTGAGAGAGATCGACGGTGTCGGGGCCGAAGGTGATTATACCGACCATAGGGGAATATCATGCCAGGTGAAATCGGGAGAATCAAACCTCAGCAATATACATGACCAACTGTGCGGACTTGTAACTTTCGGGAGCCCGCTCGACAAGATCGCCTTTTTCCTGAGGGAACAGGCGCCTGATGAACAATACCTGAGGGGTCAGATGCTTGAGAATAACCACAGCTTCAAACAGAAAAAATGGTTCAACGGTTCCGAGGTAAAATACGTCCTGGCCCCTCCTTTCAACAGAGTTTTCGACGATATCAAATGGTATAACTTCTATGATACGGGAGACCCGATCAGCGGGTATCTCGATTACTACAAGAATGTTGTAAACAAAGAGTGTTCGTACAAAAAGAAGGGCCACAGTTTCACGCACAGCGACTACTGGGCCGACCGGGAGATGTTCAGGCAGATCGTCGATGATTTTATTGTCCCCAAAGAACCGCTTCGGCATGAAAAAATCACGGTCCCCTCCCGATAACCGTTTCTATCGCACCGGATTGCTGATTGATTCCAGCGAAATACACTATTCACCCAACTCCTTTGTGTTTGCCGGAACCCTTCCATTAGTGTACTATCCTCCGGTCAATCGAACGGAAAGAGAGAACTTTTAGTGAAAGCTGTATCATTACAGTCCGGCAGTAACGGTAACTGCATATACGTAGAAACGGATGACGTCAGGATCCTTTTCGATGCCGGCATCAGCGGCATCCAGGCGGAGAGACGCCTGAAAGAGGTCGGCAGGGATATCCGAGATGTCGACTGCGTTATCATATCGCACGATCACTGGGACCACGCAAGATGCGCGGGAATATTCAGCAGAAAATACAGACTCAATGTATGGATGACGCCGAAGACGTATTCAAAGGTAAATTCAACCGGGAGCTGCGGCCTGTTTCACGAATTATCCCATTTCGGCGCGGGAGAAATCCTCCGCTTTGGCAATACCTCCGTTATCACGATACCCACTCCACACGACGGCGTCGACGGGGTTGCGTTTATCGTTGACGATTCGCTCAGCAGGCTTGGGATACTGACAGATCTCGGACATGTTTTCGATGGACTGCCGGAGCTTATCATGACCCTCGACGGGGTTTTCCTGGAAAGCAATTATGACGTTTCCAAGCTTGAAAACGGCCCGTATCCGGCGTTCCTGAAAAACCGGATCAAGGGCAAAAGCGGACATATTTCCAACATCGAAGCAGCAGACCTTCTGACGCCGGCATTCAGGAAAAAGCTGAAATGGGCCTGCCTTGCTCATCTCTCACAGCAGAACAATGATCCGCGTACTGCCATCGATACTCACAGAAAGATCATAGGCGGCAGCGCCGAGTTGAGTGTGGCAAGCCGTTATGGGGTTTCTTCTCTTTTGTCTCTGTGATATTACTCAGTTGCGGCCAGTGATTCTATTACGTCTGCAGAGATCGGAAATGCTCTTGAGATAACTCGCCGGGTAACGCTATCTTCCCGGCCGCAGATCCTCGATGATCTTCGAGCTGACCCAGTAGATGTCACCATTGCCGGTGATGTTTCTGGTGAAGAAAATATACTTCCCATCGGGCGAGACGGTAGCTCCCCAGTCGGCTTCTGATGTATTTAGCGCTTCAAGGTTTATCGCATCCCCCCATGATCCGTCCTTTTCTCGGTAGCTTATGTACAGGTCTCCTTTCCCGGCGCCTCCCGGCCGCAGCGAATTAAAGATCATGTAGCTTTCGTCCGGAGCTATGAAAGGATGAGCGTCGGATTCTTTGGAATTGATACCTCCTGTCGGATCCTCCGAGCGCATCCACTTTTTCCCTGAAAGCGCATATCTCGCTATGATCCCCTTGTCCGCCCCCTCTTCCTGACTCAGATGCCCGGTTATATCGGTAACATAGATCACACCGTCGTCGGTCGATGTGGCCCTCATACCGTTAGCTATCAAAAATTCCGGTCTGCCCCATATTGGGATCCGGCCGCTTTCCTGTGCTCGCTCTCCGTCAGGATAGATCCTCCTGAGTCTCCATATTCCGCCCTGCTCCCCATTTCCGAGTCCCTGGTAGCGGTTCATCAGGAGATACTCTCCGCCCTTCATGATATGTACTTCGCCTCCAGGGTATTCAGCTCCGAAATTTACAAGGGCCGGTTCGCTCCACCCATCCTTCCCAAGCATACAGTACATTATCCCGTGCCTGGCACGGCTGAAATATATCTCACTGCCATCCTCGCTGAACGATATAACGTAGTCGGTAAGGCCCTCAACAGATACTGATCCCGGAGCAAATATCTTCGGCTCATTTCCCGGCGGCTTTTCTCCGAGGTAAGCCGCCCCTGCCCCTGCTGCATCCAGCACCTTAGTCAGAACGAGAAGAAACAACAGAAATGCAGTAAATATAATAATTTTTTTCAAGATATGTCCCCCCTCAAGAACATGCCTGCTCAAGCTCTACCAGATTATACTCGTAACCCTTCAGCGTGTTCCGAAATTGCGAGATTTTTCGATGCCTGGTCCGCCCCATCAAGATACCAGTATTTAGACTTTGCGGAAAGATGCCATGATGATAGTATAGTGCACCATGAAAAAGATCTCTGCAGTATTTACTCTTTTGGCAGCTATTGCGGTTTTTCTTTCTGCTTTAGCCTCCGCTGGCGGGCAGGACGGTGCAGGACAGGATGAAAGAACCGCCGCCAAAACCATAGAGCGGCTTTCAGAAGAGACAGTTGCTCACTACGACGCCGGCAGGTACGGCGAAGCCCTTGAGACCGCAGAACAGGCTCTTGTTCTTGTAAAAGGACTCTTTGGCCCGCGCAGCTCCGAAGCGGCAAGCTCGCTCAACAATCTTGGTCAGGTCCAGGCGGCTTTGGGAAACATCACAGAAGCAGAAAGCCTGCTGCTTGAATCAATCGATATAACAGAAGAAAAATTGGGAAAAGACCACCCGGAGATCGCTCCAGCCCTGAAGAACCTTGCAGCTCTATATTCATCCTCTTCAAGACTCGAAGAGGCCGAAAAATACTACAGGAGACTTTTCCGGATAAAAGAAAGATCCCAAGGCAAAAACAACTTCGACCTGGCCAGGATCCTCGAATCCCTCTCGGTAGTCGTCGAGAAGAAAGAGAACTTTGCCGAAGCAATAGAACTGCGCGAAAGAGCGCTTAGGATCAGGGAGGACTCCGGAATTCAAAAAGGCTCAGAACTGGAAGCAGCCCGCGAATCCCTTTCCGCGCTGAGAGATAACTACGCAGCTTCACTCAATAACCGCGGCATATCCTTCATCGGAAAAGGAAAGATGGAAAAAGCAGAAGAGTTCCTGCGTAAAGCACTGGCGATCAGGGAAAAGCACCTGGGCCCTGACGATCCTCGCACGATCTCTACGATGAAGAATCTTTCGATCCTCTACATCCGTCAGAATAAGTATGTCGATGCCGAACCTCTTTGTCTCCGTCTTCTCGCCATCTCGGAAGATTCACTCGGTACGGACAGTACCGGGCTTGCTGCAGAATATATTAAGATGGCGAGACTGTACCAGAAACTCAGAATGCCAGACAAAGCAGCCGCGATGTACCAGAGCGCAATCTCAGCGCTGGAAACGGATCCGCAAGGAAACGCCCTTTCTCTCTCCAGGCAGCTTAACAACCTCGCTGCCCATTATATAGACCGGGAAATGTACGAAGAGGCAGCTCCTCTCTACTCGAGAGCCGTCACAGTAATAAAAGAGAGCGGCATCATCGAGGAGCCTGAACCCTCTTCCGTGCTGAGAAACGCCCTGCAGTTTTTCCAGCATACAGGAGATGATGAGAAGGTCTCCGAATTGCAACTGCTGCTTGGAATCAAACCAGAACCTTGTGAAAAGACCGGGGACGAAACAGATTGAAAAGGACCGTATCTCGATCGACTTTCTGCTCCCGTTTGAACATGACAACCGTCACTCAAACGAAAACATGATTATGCCGCGTTGATTCAAAGAGAGTATTCAGCTTTATTTATCAGTTATCCAGAACTTCTCTGATCTTGGCAGCCAGGGTCAGAGAAGTAAAAGGCTTCTGTATGAAGAAAGTGCCTGCTTCCAACACGCCGCTAAAAGCGATCACGTTGTCGGTATAACCAGACATAAACAAGACTTTCAGATCGGGATCTTTCGCTGAAGCTTTTTCATACAATTCTGTGCCATTCATCCCCGGCATGATTACATCGGTCAAAAGAAGCTGGACGGAACCGGCATGAGCTTCCATCGCCGCCAGCGCCTCTTCTCCGTTTTTTGCCACAAGAACCGTATAACCCTGCCTCTTAATAATAATGTGCGTGAGATTCCGTACCTGCTCGTTGTCTTCGACCAGAAGAATAGTCTCGGAACCTTTTAAATCGATGATCATTTTCTCGACGGGTTTTTCTTCGGTATATTTATTCTCGGAAACAGGAAGGAAGACCTTGAATGTCGTACCTTCACCTGGTTCGCTGTAGACCCATATATGTCCGCAGTGCTGTTTGACTACTCCAAAGACAGTTGCCAGGCCCAGCCCCGTTCCCAGTGCTCCCTTGGTGGAAAAGAAAGGATCAAAGACTCGCTCGCGAGTCTCGTCATCCATGCCGCATCCGGTATCGCTTACTGCCAGCATTACATACATTCCCGGTTCAACATCCTGGTATCGGGACGCATAGTTTTCATCCAGTTCTATTTCCGAGACCTCGATCGTCAGCCGGCCGCCTTCCGGCATTGCGTCCTGGGCGTTTGACACGAGGTTCATGATGACCTGCTCTATCTGGCCCAGATCCATCATTACCATCCTGATTCCGGGAGACTGAAATATCTTTATCTCGATATCTTCCCTTATGGTACGTCGAAGCAGCTTTTCAATTCCGGTAACCGCTTCGTTCATGTCAAACGGTTTGTATTCAAGAGTCTGCTTACGGCTGAAGGCCAGCAGCTGCCTCACAAGATCCCGGGCCCGGAAACCAGCGCGAAGAATTTCGTCAACTGATTTTCTCCGCTCGTCATCGGGATCCAGATCTTCCTGCAGCAGCTCTCCGTAGCCGAGGATCGGGGAGAGAAGGTTATTCAGGTCGTGGGCTATTCCGCCAGCCAGCCGTCCGATGGATTCCACCTTCTGAGCCTGGTTGTATTGCTGCTCCAGTCTGATATTCTCGGTGATATCGTGCTTGACGGCAACGTAGTTGATGATGGCTCCGGAGCTGTCCCTTACCGGAGATATCGTAACTTCCTCGGTGTAAAGTAAACCGCTTTTTTTCCTGCTGACGAACCGCCCGTTCCATGTCCCGCCGCTGGAGACAGTATCCCACATCTCCTGATAGAAGTCATCATCATGCATGTCACTTTTCAGAACGAGAACGCTATGTCCAATGACTTCTTCGCACGTAAATCCCGTAAAGCTCTCGAAGACAGGATTGACATATTGTATTGTGCCATCGATATCGGTGATAATAACGGTCTCTGCCGCCTGTTCGATAGCGGACATCAGCCTTTCACGTTCTTCTTCGGTCCGTTTGAGATCAGAAATCATACTGTTAAAAGCAAGAGTCAGATCGGCTATCTCTTTTCCACCGCTTTTTAAATCGATTTCCTCTTGCCTCTTTCGAGTGCCGAAATCACGCATAGCTCCAAGGAATTCCGAAAGAGGACGCGTTATGAATCGACTCATAAATATCCCGGCAGCAATACCGATGCACGCCAGAAGCAGTGTAAAACCGATAATCCTGTTTCTCAGCGCGGTGATCCGGGCAAGAGCGAAATCTTCGTTAATTCCTATATGGATATGAGCTTTCATCCCTTCGATAAGCGGATATCCGAAATCGGCGATCTGTCCCAGATCGGTTTTGAGATGAAGTACCACCGGAGATTGAGCGGAAACCGGTCTGTGGTAACGATACTGCTCCCCGGCCAACGCGCTGGGAAAACCGCCCTCGAAAGAGTGAGTAAAGAGACGGCCGTCAAAATCGATGACGTAGGCGTATTGAATGCTCCTCGAATTCTGCACCATTTTGATCACAGTCTCTTGGGCTTCAATGATCTCACCATTTATCACGTTGTGGGAAATATGCTCGGCGAGACTCCTTGCGGCGATCACAGCCTGATTGTTCAGTTCGCCGGCGAGCATGTTATGCATCATCCGGTTCACCATAAGCGACGACCCCAGACCCGTAATCATGACGATCATCACTATAAGAAGAATAATATTTGTCCGCAGTCTCATTGGGTTTTCTTCTCTGTCGAAGCTTCAAGCATACCTAACCTGATGCTCCATTCGCGTAAAATCTCGTAGTCCTTGTCCTGCGCTTCGGTGAAACCGTTCACCATCGCCGTACGTTCCCAGTGATAGAGATCCTCTGCGTGCGCGCCGGCAGGCTTGAAATCGATCAACGCGCGTTTGACCTTTTCGATCACCTCCGGCGGGACATCCCTGTTCGCCGCGATACCGCTCGAAGGAAAGTACTCCGAAGTATAGATGATGCGGATCAATCCCTCCTCGGCGAGCCGTCTCCCCAGAATATCCTGTATCCCGCCAGCGTCGAATCGCCCGTTAACGACCGCGTTGACACAATTATAGTGAGAACCTGTAAATTCAACTCCAGAGAGATCACCGAGTAAAATTCCATGCTCGAATAGGAGGATCTGCGGAATAAGATGCCCCTGGGTGGAGTTCCGTTTGCCGAAGGCGAAGCGTTTCCCTCGCAATTCGTCTATATTCCGGATAGGGCTGTCCGGCGTAACAAAGATCACTGACTGGTATTCGGCCCTTCCTTCGGCATTGAGGCCTTTTACAAGAGGAATGACACCATATTTCGCATGCGCCTGAAGGTAGGACCCTACACCCAAAGCCGCAAACTGAATATTGCCGCTGCCGAGTTCGTCCTCTATCAGGTTGCCTTTCGGCATAAAACGCAGTTCGAAGGTCAATCCTGTCGCTTCTTCCAGGTATTTAAGAAAAGGAAGATACTGCATGGCGTCTTCATCGGGACTGCCGCGCAGATCGAACCCGAAGCGCAGTATGCCGCCCTCGATCTCAGGCTCTATCATAACCAGTTCGGCGTCATTGATCCTTTCGCGCAGATTGATCTCCCTGGTGTTTTTCTCATCACACCCTGTCAGGCCAGCAATAACGAGCACTAATGCCAGGGTCAGGCTATACTGTCTCAATCCCGACAACAGCCCCCTGAAATCTTCCGAATTAATTGTGGTTTTTTTCATCCGTCCTCTCCAGAAAATAAAGAGTATCACATAGCGGACTATCTCAGCTTCCGAAGACGCGCCGAAGCAGATCAGTCGTCCGGGCAAGCGGATCCTTCCTGATCTTTACCTCTTCTTGAGCCAGAACTGTAAACAGGCCTGTCAGAGCCCGGTCTGTGACATATTCATCCAGATCGATGAGACGGTCCTTATCCGCAATCGGAAGGCTGTTGTATCTATCGGCGAGAGTGCCGTAGACCCGCGAGAGCCCCACTTCTTCGATCTTTTTCTCTATTATAGGATGAAACCGTTCCTGGAGCTCGGCTGCCGTCATGCCGCGGAAATATTCGGTTGCCGCGGTGTCATGCCCCTTAAGTATCCCGAATGCGTCTGATACGGTCATGCTGGTTATCGCGTTCCAGAAAATACCTCTCGCCTCTCCTGCTGCCAGCTCTGCCGCCCGGTTCATCCCTATCTCAAGTTTGTCCACCTCGCTCCCCAGTCCTATCTTACGCAGCGTCTCAGCCATCGATTCGAGCTGCTCCGGGATCAGTATCCTGATCAGCTGGTTGCCGAGAAACCCATCAACGCTCGAGGTTGAGAAAACAGCTTCCCCGGTTCCCACCTTTAGCGCCTCCTTTATACCGGCGATGACTGTCGGCTCATCGAGCGCTCCACCCTCACCTGGACCGGTATTGAGAATTTCGGAGAGGTCTTCCTGCAGAGCCTTGCAGCCGACCGTACAAATCGACAGCGCCAGAATCAAGATCAGGCATATGCGCCTTAACGAATCCATCAGACCCCTTTCATAGAAATACCCCTGCCATTCTAGTTTTTGATCTTATCAAGCAGCCCCTTTGCCTTATCCTTGATCTCCCCTCCCAGCTTTTCTTCTATCAATCGATTGATTTCCGAACCACCTATCTCTGACGCGGCCTTCTTGGCCACAGCAGCCAGAATGATCCCTGTAACCTTGTCAGGAGTCGTCCCTCCCGGACCCCCAATCTCCTCCAGCCTTATCTCCGGCAGCACGATAGTACGTTTCTCCAGCCCGAGAGCGGAGGCATCCACTTCGATGCTTCCTTTCTCAAAGACGAATTGCCTTATCAGGATCAGCTTGTCCTTCTGCTCTGACTCTCCGCTTTCTCCCGCTGCCTGGGATGTGTATTCCTGCACCTTCTTTCTAAGTTCGTCGATATTGGAACCACCTGTCTTATTCATCTCGGCAAAGACTACCGGAGCCTTTATCCGGATCTCGTTTATTACTATCGGTTCGCCGCGCAGGCTGTTGATATCGATCCCAACGGTTATATCATCGAGTGAAAATACGTTTTTCGCTTTGAATCCTTCCGGGCTTGCTATAGTAAGCCCTTCTATCGATCCTTTCCCGTCGCGCAGCGAAATCTCGACTCCGGTAACGCTTACGCTAGTCTGCGTGACCTCGCTGCCGTTCTTCTCGATTGCTTTGGCGACAAGTGAATTAAGGTTCGAAAGGACAAAAACTACGAAAATCACGATCAACACGATGACTACCAGTGCGACAATCAATAACTTCTTCATACCGTCTCCTGTTCAGAAACGTTAAACAGACAAATAAATCACAATGCAGAAGTATAGATTTATAAATCCGGAATCGGCAAGTTGTTTCTTACTGAATCTTTTACCGGGAAGAGTTCCAAAAATTAAAGATTATCAGCGTCCGTTATTATTGCTTTTCCCGCTGCGATTGCGGTTAAAGTTCCCGTTGACGCGCCTGTCCTTCCGCCCCGGTCTTCCATCGCGGCCAAAGGCCTTAGGGGCAGGCTGTCTGGATCGAAAGGCAGCATCGCAATGATATGCATGCTCCTTCTCCGCCGGTACCGGTCTGCCCAGCAGGCGTTCGATTTCCCTCAGGTAGGCACGGTCTTCGGCGCAGCAGAAAGAAATCGCGTTTCCGTCCGCTCCCGCCCGGGCGGTGCGCCCGATGCGGTGGATATAGGTCACTGCTTCGACAGGAAGGTCATAGTTGATGACGTGGGTGATATCATCAACATCCAGGCCCCGGGCAGCCACATCGGTTGCCACCAGCACCCGGAAACGATTCTTTTTGAATCCATCCAGCGCCCTTGTGCGCGCAAACTGGCTCTTGTTGCCGTGAATGGCGGCACCATGGATTCCCGCGGAGTATAATTTCTTCGCCACCCGGTTTGCTGCGTGCTTCATCTGTGTGAAAATCAGGACCTTATTTACCTCTGAGTCGCGGAGCAGGGAGACGAGCAAGGCATCCTTGTCCTTTTTTCCTACAAACAGCACTTTCTGCGAAATACGCTCCACCGCAGGTTTGTCAGGCTCGATGTTCACGCGCACTGGATCTTTAACCATAGTTTTGGATAAGGCCTGCATATTCGGAGGCATCGTTGCCGAAAAAAACAGAGTCTGGCGCTCCTCGGGAACAAAGTTCAAGACCCGTTTGATATCGGGAATAAATCCCATATCGAGCATCCTGTCTCCTTCGTCGAGAATAAAGACCTCCACCTCATTCAGGTGTACAAACCCTTGCTCTACCAGATCAAGCAGCCGGCCGGGCGTAGCCACAAGAATATCGACTCCGCGGTTCAGGGCCTTGACCTGATGAAACTGTTTTACCCCTCCGAAGATAACAGCATTACTGATACTCAGAAAACGTCCATACGTTTTGATGCTTTCTCCGATCTGTGCCGCGAGTTCGCGAGTGGGGGCGAGTATCAGCGCCCGAGGGGTTCCCCTTCGGAGCTTCCGGGGGGTCAGAGCAAACCGCTGGAGAAGGGGCAGGACAAATGCGGCTGTCTTACCGGTCCCGGTCTGGGCGCATCCAAGAAGATCCCTCCCCAGCAGCAGATGCGGAATGCATTCTTCCTGGATCGGAGTCGGGCTGACGTAATTTTCAGCAGCGACAGCCTTCTTGATCTCCGGAATCAAAGAATCAAAGACGCCTTGCCTGGACTGGGGCCGTAATTGCGGGAATGAATAGTCTGCGCGCGTACGCCGCACATCTGTGTGTTCTTTCATCTTTTTCCTGGTCCGGCGTTGTACAACTCTCTACCCGCCGGACGCGTGGAAAAGAAAGGACCGCAAGATCGCGGCAGCTAATATAGAATGCCCTGTGCGCTTAACCGGCACAAACCCGTCAAAAAAACCTGGCGGGATGGGCGTCATCGTGTGAAAGATATCGGAACGGCGCCTGAAACGCAAGCAGAATCGAATAGTCACACCGCCTGATGATGCCAAATACCAAAAGAGAACGCACAATCCAGGGTTTTGCGTGATTATGGGCAATAACACCTACCCAGTCATGATTTCCTGTCCCGGATCAAACCATTCCCGGAAGCCTGGTCCGTGCAAATTGCACCGGTTTATCCGCATTCTGTTCTGGTACGATCTACCTATTCGCAAAACTGTCCGAAACACGATTGAGGGAATAATTGGATCCGTGAGGTCATGCAGAGTTCAGGTGGCGAAATAGTTGAATCCTGTTTTTTACACGCAGTTTTCGGTAGATTCTGCAAAGATGGTTCTTCACGGTTTTTTCACTGATATCAAGCTCAAGAGAAATCTCTTTGTTTGTTTTCTCCCAGGGCAAAGTGAGGAGTATTTCCTTCTCTCTTTTTGAGATTATTTCCCTGTTCCGCTTGTCTTCGATATTTGACAATATACGGCTTACCCTGTTTCCACCGTTATTTCCATCGTGAAAACTGGCGATTATCCTGTTTGTTCTTTCTATCTCCCTGGTATTATCGAATATGTTTGAAAACGCCATTCCCAGAGCTTTGTAGATTGTATCCCTATACGCTTCGTCCCCTCCGGCAGGATTATTATCATGCATCTTATCGATATCAAAGCTGGAATCCGCGGAGCCGGAGGAGTCCATCTGCAGCTCGATCTTTTTAAAAATCTGCTCGATCTCTTTCATCCTGTCCGAGTGGTACTTTTTTTCTGCCTTCTTCAACATATTCTCAAGACCTTAGTCTGAAAAATCATACTTATGGCACAACCCCCCGCGGGTACTTGTCATTTCTATAATATTATGCTCTTTAGACATATTTTCACCGGAGGGAGACTTTTCCCGCATCTTATCTATCATACACCTCAACCAGTCAGCATGCTCCCTATGCCTGATGCACGCCCCGGCGTTTCCCGCGAAGACCTGAAGAGCCTTCAGGTCGTCCATGTCATACTTGATATCAGCCATATCAGTACTGACATTCAGGACCCCTACAACATCGTCCCTCAGCATAATAGGAACTACCATAGCTGAACGAAGGCTCGGGTCAATACCCTTGAGTTCCGGATATTTATCTAAATCGGAAGGACCGCCAAGGAAAAGAGCTTTGCGGTGAGTTGCAACCCACCCGGCGATCCCCTCTCCTATCTTCTGTCTCATATCTATAATATCCTTGGTGGCTGTACCGCTGACAGAACGGACTACAAGCTCTTGTGTATCCTTGTCAACAAGCATTAGCGAAGCCCTGCGGCAGATGAAGGCTTCAACACACATCTTCGTTATAGTGTCGAAAATACTCTGAAGATCCGTTTCGGAGCCCATTATATGGCTGACGTTCAACAGCGCGTACGCCCGAACACTGTTCTGGTGAATATGATCAGCTCTTTCCTCGCGTAATTGCTGCAGATGTTTCAATACATTTGATACTCGCCTCTGCTGCTGAGTCAGATAGCCGATGAAAGCCATGACCAGGAGAGAAAGCCCGACAAGAAGGACCAGGTCAGTCTTTACCCAGGGCCAGGGGTCTACGATGCGTTCGTCCAACAGCGGAGGAATGGCAGTGACCAGTCCTGCGGTAGTTAAAATCGAGATCGTTGCAAGCAAAAACCAGTTCCGCCATGAGTGACGCTCCAGGCTGATTATATCAGGGGGTGGTTGAGACCCTTTTATCCTGGCGTCTTCCGGGCTTATTCTCTCCATTTCAAATTCCTTTCAAAAACGCTGATTCCTGAATATAACACCTACACACGAAAAACAGATGTCAGCCATATCTTCTGTAATATATTTCTCAAATGCTGTTGACCGACTCTGTGTTCGTTTTCGCTTCACAGAGCAGATTGCAGTAAGTATGCCAAGAACAGGCAGATTCTCTTGGGAACGAGGCTTGAGATATAGCTGAATTGACAATTAGATATGACAGATCTGCTGAACATATATTTTACAGATCCCGTTAATTGTAATTCGCTCACAACTTGGAAGAACATAGGACGGCGCAAAGGTGTAATTTATTGTTTACTAATGAGTTATCATAAAAGAAATCGGATCCCTCAGGGCAGGTTATAAAATCCCTCAATATTTCCTTCTCACCTGGATCAATTGGATGCAGGTCTTTTATTCAACCGGAAATATTCACGCTAGGGTCAAGTCCTCATATCCCTGCCGCCAGGAGCCCGGAACAGATGAATCCGGTCTTTCAGCGGTATAACTGTTCTCGAAGAGGCGATTGATAAACATTTCATATCAATAATCAGGTTCTGCTTCCTTTAAAATCGCCAGATATGCTCCTTCAGTATTCTTTGTTTCAATGATAGTGATCTGCAGGTTGAGTTTCGGATTGTGCCTTGTTCTGAAGGAAGCAGAATATGTCGTTGGAACATTATGGTTTCCGTAGCCTCTTCTTTTTATGAAATCGAAGATCATCTCTACAGAATCTTCATGGCAGATCTCCATTATCGGCAGATCCCTGCATTCTTCAGCTTCTTTCTCAAACAGAGTCGCGAAAAGACTGTTTGCCATCAAAATATCCTGCCCTTTGTAGAAAGCTGCAGCCTCCCCGCAGCGCTCCAGAGCATCAAGCAGATTCTCCATGCAATTCAAATCTAACCACCTCCCTGCCGTTTCTAACGATATTGAACCGATCGATATCCAGACACTTAATCTTCTATGCTATTTGTAGATCTAAATCAAGCTGAATACTCAGTCGCTTTCTTTCTCGTTCTCGTCTACGCGTCCATTGTTGTAGAGACCTATCACTTTTACTATCCCGCCGCTGGAATCGCGCCCGAATGACAACCTGAAATATCCGATATCTCCGACCCTGAAGAGGTCCTTATCCATCGGCTCGAGCAGATACGGGGAACCACTCTCACGCTGATACCACAACTCGCCGTCTTTTAAAAATACCCGGCGGGGCCCGAAAGTGCCTTCGTACTTCTTCATCTGTTTCTTCGTAAGTTTGACAGGATCAAGTCGGCTGTCTATATCTTTGAGGGCCCATTCATATACGAATTTTACCCGTTCGTCCTCCTCTGCTTCGATCAGTTTCCGAAGTGCATCTGCGTGGGCGACATCAAGAGCCTGCTCAGACTTAACAACTATATCCGGGATGACGCCGACCCCCTCCCACCCTTCGTTGTTCTTCGGATTGTAGGCTCGGCTGTTGGGAACGCGTAGGCCGATGCGGAACCCTTCGAAATCAAAGTAGTAACTTGCGACAGTATGCCCGCCTCCGCCAGTCGTAGCGCCTACGACTGTCGCACGTTCAAGATTTTTGAGATCAAAGGTGAACTCTTCGGCAGCTGAGAATGTGCCGCTGCTTGTCAGGATGTAAACAGGCTGCTCAGTGATGCGTTTTCCCGGTACGAAGTCGGTGCTGTACGACTGGACAGTACTGTTTTCCGCACGGTTATCCCAGTTGATAAGATGAGTATTCTCTTCAAAGAGATATCCGCAGATAAAACGGATCATCGATGCCGCCCCACCCCCGTTATTCCTCAGATCAAGGATGACGGCGCTGCTGTTGGATATGAAGTTCATAGCCGATACAGCAGCCATATAAGCCTCTTCGCCGCGTGAAAAGGAATCGAACCGGAGATACCCGACTCCGCCTTCCAGGATCTCTGCCTTCTTGAAACCGTAATTGATCGCCTTGAGGTACCGGTTCCGGCGCTCCACATCGAGCGGGTTCTCGTCCTGCCCGGCCGCGGTGGTGGAAGGATCGAGCGGCTGCAGGGCAAAGACCCTGAAGTGCCCGTCATGATTGACCCTCTGGCAATCATGATGAAGCCGTTCTGCAAATTCCGCCGGATCGTCGATCCCATCATATTCACCAGCGGCCAGCGCGCGCCTGACCTCCGCAACGATACGCGCGGCAGGCTCCCCGAGCACATATACCGAATCGATAATGGCAGTCACGCTGTCGACAATAGCCGCCCGGGCAGCTGCGTCGATCGGCGCAAGTTCACCAGGACGAGCCGCCTGGGCAGTTGCATTGGAAGAGCAGAATACCATCAGACAGACTACCAAAAGACCGAGGAAAGTGGTACGAGTGGACATTGATGACCCCCTTTTAGTGTTAATAGTGAGTTTACGTATCAATTACGCGGAAGTTTCACAAATTCCGGATCAGCTAAAAAAGAAATGCAGGAATCCGTAGATTGAGATGTCTGGCCCTTGAACAACTTCCGTAAATATGTTAGAATTACAAGGTTAAATCATCTCGCGGCGGACAGATAAAACCATAGCGTCTGGATGGGGATGACTGCTTTTCAACTCAGCTCTGCTGACTGATTACCTGGAGGATTAAAATGCGGATGAAAACGATCTGCGGGGGAGTCTTTTTGCTTTTTTTGCTCTGCACCATGACAGGCGGCGTTCAGGCCATAAAACACCATTTCGTCGAGGACTTCACGACGAAGGAATACTGCGACACTCTGCTGACTACTGCCCTCTGGGACACGGCCGCAGGCCGACTTGGCATGCACCCATTCGAGTTAACTCTGGCAGGCTCATTCGATACCGACGGAACCGCATATGACGTTGCGCTGGCAGGCGACTACGTCTTCATCGCCGACTATACGAACGGCGTCGTGGTTGTGGATATCTCCGATCCTGCGGACCCCTTCATCGCAGGCACCTATAATACGCCCGGTTCAGCTTTCGGGCTCACGGTCAGCGGCGACCACCTCTACGTAGCTGATATGGCGGCAGGACTTGTAGTACTGAGCATTATCAACCCGGCCAGTCCGGCCCTCGTCGGCACATACAACACGGCGGGAAGCGCATATGACGTATTTATAGATGGAGATTACGCATACGTCGCCGACCGCTCGAACGGCCTAGTGATAATCGACATATCAGACCCAACAGCGCCTTCCCTGACCGGTCACTACGACACTCCCGGCAATTCCTACGGCGTCGCCGTATCCGGTGACTACGCCTATGTGGCCGACAGCGGAAGCGGGCTGCAGGTGATAAACGTAAGCGTTCCCGAATCACCCACGCTCGCGGGAACCTTCGACACTCCCGGTTATTCCTGGGATCTCGAAATCGAGGGAAACATGCTCTATCTGGCCGACGACGTGGGCGGAGTGTACGTGATCGAGATCGTTAAGCCGGCCAAACCGAAATTCATCGCCAGCCTTACGACTCCATCAACAGCCCTGGGCATCGAGGTGAGCGGAGACATCGCCTATGTCGCCTGTCAGAACTCGGGCCTCATCGCCGTCGACGTCACCGACCCCCATGCTCCTGTAATAGTCAATTCCATCGACACTCCCGGCAGCGCAAGGAAGATCAGGCTCGCAGGCGAATATGCATTCGTCGCCGACGCCGGATCCGGGCTCCAGGTAATCGACGTGAGAGACCTCTCGACACTGACAAACTTCTACTCTCAGTATTTCGGCTCCGAATTTTACGATATAAAAGTCGAGGGAGATCTGGCCTACCTGGCAAACTACGCCCAGGGACTTGTGATCGTCGACATCAGCGACCCACTATCATTCGCTGAAACCGGGAATCTCCCTATAAACGGGATCGCTAAATGCGTGGACGTTGCGGGAGATGTGGCATACATCGGAGATTACGTTGAATGCTTCCGGTCGATCAACGTAACCACCCCCTTGGCTCCCACTGCCATCGACAGCGTCGCCCTTCCTGACAGCCTGTGGGATGTGGCGATAGCGGGAAACTATGCCTACATCGGCTGCATGGACTTCGGCCTTCAGGTGGTAGACATCAGTGATCCTGCAGCGATGGCGATCGCGGGAAGCTACGACCCGGCCGCGAAGATAGGTATCATAGAGACCTTCGGCGATATACTTTTTGCCGGAACGACAGAAAGTCTGCTTATCATCGATATATCAGATCCGGCCTCGCCGTCCCTTGTATATAGTCTCTATCTCGGCGAAGAGCCGAGTCATTTTGCGCCTTCTGGAGATCATCTCTACTGCACTACGGTCGAGAGTCATGAACTGATCGCTATCGACATCAGCAACCCCTTCTCTCCGTCCGTCGCAAGCATCACCGATATAGTCACCAGCAAAACGTTGGGGCTTGCCATATCGGGCGACTACGCGGTCATTGCTGTTTCACAGTCGAATATTTTGTTCTATGATATCGGCGACCCGCTATCGCCGACATACGCTGGTCACATCGATGCGCCGGGAAGAGAGGTCTGCATCGAGGGTAATTTAATCTATTTCTGCAACAGCTCGTATCTCAAGTCGGCCAGGATGTTTGAAGACGTGATCCAATCGATAACAGAAGAAGCAGTCTCGCTCGCTGTTGACGATAGCGATGAATCTGCGGTTGCGGTAAAAGTATCGATCACCGCGGAACCGTACGGATCGATCACTCCGTATGTAGAAGGACCATATGGTTTCTACGAGATACCGTTTTTCGACAACTTTTACTTTCCTCAGTACTCTTCCACCTGGAACAGCGATCTGCGATGGAAGGCAAAATTAAGTTACAACCCGGAGGACGGCCGCAGCATTCCTTCCATTTCCATGATTGATCTGGAATGGCTCTACCAGTTCGCCACAGTCGATTCGATAGCAGACGTTCCCGGCGACCAGGGCGGGTGGGCCAGGATACACTTCATTCGTTCCGCTTATGAGCTCTCCAACGCCCCGGAAGGACCGGTCACGGGGTACAACGTGTTCCGCCGCATAGATCTTCCATCCGGGATCCTGGAAGTAGAAGCAGGGACACAACCTTTGACAGGGGCGAATGAATCCCCGGGAACCGCATCATCCGAAGGCGGGATCGAAAGCTTCCCTTCCATCGAAATCGATGGACGCGAGTTCGTCACTGCCGCCTCAGCGGCAGCGGCGGGTCTTCCGCCGGGGAGCTGGGAGGCTGTGGCATACGTGATGGCGCTGCAGCAGGAAGAGTATGTCTGCCTGGTACCGACTCTCGAGGACTCCAGCGCGGCCTTCAACCACACCGTCTACTGCATCATCGCGCAGACAACCGATCCGACGGAATGGTACGCCAGCCCACCCGACAGCGGCTACTCGGTCGACAACATAGCACCTGGAGTACCGCTGGGATTTTCCATTGCGTACAACACGGGAAGCGGCAACACGCTGGACTGGGACGATTCGCCCGAGGCCGATTTCCAGTATTACAGGGTATATCGGGGAGATAGCGAAGACTTTGTGCCCGACCCCGGGACTCTTATACACGAGATAGCCACTTCCGGCTGGAGCGACCCCGAATACGACGGCTGGAATGTCTTCTACAAGGTGACAGCCCTCGATCATGCCGGCAACGAAAGCGCTCCGGCCGGAGCAGGGGCTGTAACCGGTGGCGACACTCCCGAGCTGGTGAAATCGTTCGCGCTCTACCAGAACGTTCCGAATCCATTCAATCCGGTGACGATGATCAGGTTCGATCTGCCCAAAGCGGCGCGCGTGAAGCTCTCGATCTTCAACATAAAGGGAGAGCTTGTGGCCGTTCCCGCTGACCGCGAAATGAGCCAGGGCCGCAAGGAGATCAGTTGGGAAGGAAAGGACGAAAGAGGAAGGGCTGTATCGAGCGGGATCTACTTCTACCGTCTCGTGGCCGGCGATTTCGTTCAGACGAGAAAGATGGTTCTGCTGCGCTGACCAATGAAGCGTCGCCTTAGACCGGATAAAATCTGGCTCCCCAGGTAGGACTTGAACCTACAACCCTTCGGTTAACAGCCGAATGCTCTACCAATTGAGCTACTGAGGAGCGCTAAAACTTCTATTTTAAACGAAACTTTCGCTTCGCAGGTCTAAATAATAGTAATCCGGGGCGATATTGTCAATGTCCTTTTGTCCCCGTCGCACAGGGGACCCGCCCACTCTTCCGACCGAGTATCCTGGCATGAAAACCCCGGCGCCTCCGGCATCTTTCGGAGTCTTTTCACAGTTTCCCCAAAGCTCCGATGATAGAGGCGAGATCGTCCGCCAGCAGTTCGGCAGGTGAACTTACAGGTATCATCTTCTTCCTTATCCCCAGTTCATCAGCTTCAAGAACAAACCTTCTCCTTATCGTATCGGCAAGCTGGATCCTGCAGAGGGGGCAGGAAGTAGCTACAATATAGGGATCCACCGCTTCTATCGCATCGGCTTTCTTCGACGCTATCTTTTCAGATGCTTCCGAGTGGGCAAATGTAAATGACCCTCCCCCTCCGCAGCATCTCGCCGAGTCCGCCATCTTTATATATCTGTATCTGAAAAGGAGCTCGAGGATAGCTTCCGGCTGCCAGTTGACATCCTGTCCCCTGTTCAGGTGGCAGGGATGGTGATATGTCACGACCGGCAGGGCGGGCCCTGATGGGAACTGCTCGCCGGGGGAAGGCCCACCGGCTTGAGCCTTTTTGCCGCTGAAAATATCTCCCGATCCTTCCTGATCCTTCTCCAGGACAAGAAGGTCAGCTATCAGTTCATTCAGATCCTTGACCCTTCCCTCGATATTTTTCTTATAGAGGCGTGCCGTCTCACCATATTCCGCGGCGGGCGTCCCTGTTTCCTTTCGTCTTATGAACAGATCCGATTCAGGATCCCATTCTATCCTGAAAAAACCATCAGATGAGATGTCGAAGATCCTCGGGAACTCCTCTTTTAGCATCAGGCCGCCGGAAGCGCAGGTCGTGACGATCCAGTCATAAGAGTGACCGGAAAATCTATCGATGACCCCTTTCGCTACCCTATGAGCATTCTCTATATCGCCAGAATAGAAATAGGGAGCTCCGCAGCAGAGCTGGTCTTTCGGCACTTCGACATCAACGCCTATCAGATTCAGAAGCCAGATACCCTTCTCAGCCTCTTCAGGGAAGAACTGATTCACCGTATGACCGATATAGAAGTATATTCTCGTGGAATTTTCGAGATTTCGTGAACGGGCGGCGGCGATCATGGCGACAAGAGCAGCTACCTTGCCTCGATCGACTCCGTCACCAATATCTATCTCCAGGTCATAAAGCTGTTCAGGCAGGGGCAGGATGCCGTCGAGCCTCGATGCTGGAAAAAATTCAGGATTCGTATCAAGAAACGGCTTGCTCGCAGGAAGTGGAACCGTTCGATCTTTCCTCCAGCCGAACAGCGGAAAAAGAAACCCGAGCGGCCCGCTGCGGCTGTATCCGTGAAGGGAAGATCTCCTTACCAGCCCCAGCCTTCTCATTACTCCGAAGACCGAGGAATTCATATCCTCTATCATTCTCAACACAGCCGTCTTGATCTTCGGGATCAACCCTCTTCTCGCCATTTCGGCACGGACAGCCATTACGACCTCGTGCGCCCTCATCCCCGATGGACAGTTCTCTCTGCATTCCATGCAATGCAGGCAAAGATCGAATACCTTCTGAAAATTTTTTTCATCGAGCTCGTCATTCCTGAAAAATGCTTCGGCAAGCTCCACCTTCCCGCGCGCCGAGGCCCATTCCTCATGGAAGACATCATATACAGGACACACCGATATACACTTGCCGCACCTGTTGCAGCGAAGAATATCCTCCGTTACATCGATGATCTCTCTCTTGTCAGACAAGAATGATCCTTTCAGGGTCGAACAGCCTGTAGATCTTTTCACTGATCTCAGATATCACCTCTCCGTTTGTGACCGCCCTGAAGAGGCCGGGGTAACTGCCGGCCAGAGAATCTACGGGAAGGCGGTTTCGCCGAAGGCTCGAATCTTTCACACTCAGCAATTCGAACCTCACTCTTGCCCCTGGAGCGATATTCCCGATAATCGAACCTTCTATGCCGCGGGGAAGGGTGTAGGTGCTGCCCTGCTTTTCGGCAGCCCATAAATAATGTCCCCTCATAGGGAAATACGCTGTCCAATAAAGATAGTCATCCTCATTTTGCGGAACATCTTCATTTGAACTGTAATCATCTTCATCCGGGAATACTTTCCTGTCGGAGGAGAACCCCGCTTCGTCAGGATCGGCCTTTCTCTTCAGGTCTATCACCAGACTGGCAAGCAGCCTGTCGTTCCCGAAATGTCCCATGACACTGGAACTGAATTCGCCTTTCACCGGCTCCCCCCGGTAACCATGGACCCAGGCAACGGATTTTTTCGATAAGGCTTCAGCTACCTTGGCAGAGAGCTGTTTTTCAACCTCAGCTACAGGAAGATGTATTTCCGATATCATCAGGGAACTCCCCCCCGGCTCGAAGCCGCCCGCCATAAGTCTCGCGGCCGAACCATGATATATCTCAGTAGAAACGGGAGCGGCGATCCTGAATATCTTTTTGGCAGCTTCTTCGAGATCGGCGGGATCTCCGCTGAAAACAAGAAACGAAACAGCCGCCGGCCGGGGAAGCAGGCGGGCCGTGACCGAGTGGATCATACCGCATCTTCCTCCCGAACCCGATACAAAACCTATGATCTCATACCCCGCAACATCTTTCACGCTGTGCGAACCTGAGTGAATGATCTCTCCGGAAGGAGCGACGATTCCCAATGAGAGTATGGATTCGCGAATACTGCCGTACCTTCCTTCCCAGCGCGAAGCGGCTCCGTTCATCACAAGCTCTGCGAGAGTCATAGTCTCGTCAAAAATGTCCTGGTCGAACGGAAGGAACAGGCCTTCATCGTCCACCGCACCCCTCAGGCTTCCAAGCGTGGTGCCGCCGCCCGCTACAGCAAGAAGATCGTGTTTTGAGACTTCTTTCACCGCTGAAAACCGTTCGGACGAAATTACGATATGAAACGGTTCGCTATCCGTGAGATCTGCCGCCATCTTGAGCAGTTCTTCCGACCCTCGGCGGCCGGAATATCTTGCCGGGGATTTTCCATCAGGAACAGCGAAAGAAATCGAGACATTCGATCCTCCCGCTTTCAGTTCGGTTATTCCACGAAAGAACCGGGAGGCCTCTTCTGGGGATTCCGGGATATATATGGCGGCCGCTTTCACAAGTTACCTGCCGATGATCAATTAAGCCAGTTGAGGATAAGCGTGATACTCACGATACTTATCAACGTAGAAGTCATAATTCCCGCCGTAACCAGTTTTGGGCGGCATTCGAACTCGGTAGCATAGACGACTGCGTTGACCGCTGTCGGCATAGCCGACTGTACTATGATAACATTTCGAAGAATCGGTTCGAAATCCAGAAACTGCAGGATCAGGATCCCGAAAATAAACCCCCCTGCGATCTTGAGCAGGCCGGCAGAGACTCCTCCTGCGATATCTCTTCTTTCTTCCATGCTTGCTTTTTTGCCTCCGTTTTTCATCCTTGCTGAAATGATCTTCTCAAGCTGCATCCCCAGGAGCAGAAGTCCGAGAGGAATAGCGGAGCGGCCGAGAAGATTGATCATCTTCATGAAAGGTTCGGGTGGAAGCAGATCGAAGCGCGCGAGGATCCTGGCAGCTATGATCGCGTGGATCAGGGGCACCTTGAAAACCGTAGCCAGAGCCTGCCCTGGGCTCCTGTTTCCGGCACTCGCGATGTAGACCCCCGCCGTCGCCTGTATAGTAGCCGAACATACCACATAGATAGAGGCGTAAATCACTCCTTCTTCCCCGAAGGCGAGCATACATACCGGGATACCGTAAAATCCGCTGTTTGTAAACATCGCGGTAATCGACATCGCGTTCTTTTCCAGTCTGTCGCTTTTCAGGAAGCGCCCGAGAAGCTGAGCGGAGATAAATAGAAGTAAAGAGAGAATGAATACATGCAGCAGGACTTTCAGCACAAGGGACAAAGCAGCCTGCGAATTTGCCATAGTCATGAAAACAAGGGCCGGACCGAGAACATAGAGCTGGGCACGAGAGAGGACATGCTCATCGAGCCGCCCGAGTCTGCGCAGCAGATAGCCGAGGAAGACTACAAAAAGTATCGGAAGTATGACTTCGGAAACGACCGGCATTTTAACTCTCCCGTATCAATAAGATCATTACCTGCCGATATTTGACAATCAGTAAGATACCATGCAAGGGATATTTATCCAAACTATAGTATCGCAGAGGGACTTGTCCGCTTAAGAAAAAAGAGCCGTCCTGAAGACGGCTCTCTCGATAATCCTGTTTCTTCGCGACACCGGAATTTATTCTTCTTTTTCCGGGGTTTTTGCCTCTTCTTCGGGCTTTTCTTCTGTCTCGGACTCTGCAGTATCTTCAGCGGCAGCGGCCTTCTCGGCTTTTGCCGCTTTTTCAGCAGCTTTAGCTTCCGCCGCGGCCTGTTTTTCCGCTTTGACCTTTTCTTTCCCGGCGGCGATCACTGGATCTGCGGGAATATCGATCTTGCGATACGTTTTCATCGGTTTTTTCTTTTTGCCCCTGCTTTTCTCGTCCTTATTAAGAAGCTCGAGCAGTGCCATATCGGCTGCATCACCTTGACGAATACCAAGTTTCAGGACTCTGGTATATCCGCCGTTCCTGTCGGCAAAGCGGGGACCAATCTCATCGAAAAGCTTTTGAAGGATCTTTGGATCATGAACAGTCTTGGCTACATGGCGCCTTGCGGCAAGATCTCCACGTCTCGCGAAGGTAATCATCCTCTCGGCAAGCCTGCTTGCTTCTTTCGCCTTTGCTGTAGTCGTGGTGATACGCTCGTTGTCAAAAAGGGAAGTCACCATGTTCCTGAGCATCGCTCTTCGATGGGATGCCGTTCTGTTTAACTTCCTGTGGTCTTGTCTGTGCCGCATTACTTTTTCTCCTCTAAATTCTCATCTCCACTGCCCAGAAACGCACTTATATCCATCCCCAGGCCGAGCCCCATACCATCCAGAATATCAGCTATCTCCCTCAAGCTCTTGCGGCCGAAGTTCCGATATTTAAGCATCTCGCTCTCGGTATTGCAGACAAGCTCCCCGAGAGTCTTGATATTCGCAGCCTTGAGGCAGTTAGAAGAACGGACTGAAAGTTCAAGTTCATCGACATTTCTGCCGAGAAGCTCTTTCATTTTTTCCATTTCTTCATCAACGATTTCATCTTCTTCTTCATGCGGCTCTTCTTCGAAGTGTATGAAGAGCAGCATATGGTCTTTCAATATCTTGGAAGCATATCCAAGAGCATCCTTTGGAGAAACGCTCCCGTCGGTAGTAAGCTCTATGATCAGCGAATCATAATCCGTCTTCTGCCCGACTCTTGTATCCTTCACTGAATAATTGACCTTCGTCACAGGGCTGAAATTGGAATCCATCGGTATCATTCCGATATCATAGTCATCAAGCTTGTGAGTCTCGGAGCCTACATATCCCCGTCCATGTCCGACCAGTATCTCCATCTTAAGTCTGGCCTTTTCAGTACAGGTCGCTATATGAAGATCCTTGTTGAGTATCTCGATCTCCGGATTCTCCTGAATATCAGCAGCTGTGACCTCTCCCTTTTTCGTGACATCGAGTGTAAGGAATTTCGGTTCATCGCAATGCATTACAATAATAAGCTGCTTGAGATTCAGCACCATATCAGTAACATCTTCCTTCACGCCTTTGACTGTTCCAAACTCATGAAGTACTTTGTCGATCTTCACGGCTGTAACTGCTGCTCCCTGTATCGATGACAGCAGTGTGCGGCGGATCGCGTTACCGATCGTATTACCAAACCCCCGCTCAAGCGGTTCCACTGTGAAACTCGCGAAAGTCTCGGTAGCAGTGGCTTCATCCATTACGATTTCTTTCGGCATTAAAAGGTTACGCCATTTCATCTACGCGTTCCTCCTTGCGAAGTATTCCGAACCCGCCCCGAGCGATCGTCCGGCAGGCAGCCGCCGATCCCGGGAATGGCCGGATTACTTGGAGTAGAGCTCCACAATTAGGTTTTCTTCAATCGCCACAGGGATAAGATCCCTGGTCGGCAGCTCGACAAAGGTGCCTTCCTTCTTTGTCACATCGACCGAGATATAAGGAACGGTCCCCCTGCTTCCATAACTTTTCAGCGATTCTTCAATGACGAGAAGATTTTTGCTCTTCTCTCTGGGGCTTATCCTGTCGCCCGTCTGAACCTGGTAAGAAGGTATATTCACCTTTTTGCCGTTCACGATAAAATGGTTGTGCAGGATCAGCTGCCTCGCGTTAGCGCGAGAAGGAGCGAAACCCATTCTGAAAACCATATTATCAAGCCTGCATTCAAGAAGTCTGAGCAGATTCTCCCCAGTAACACCCTTCATCCTCTCAGCTCTCTTGAAATAGTTGCGGAACTGGCGTTCAAGCACCTGATAAGTCCTGCGCAGCTTCTGTTTTTCTCTGAGCTGCACCCTGTAATTACTTCTTCTGCTGTACCTTGAGCGACCCTGCTCTCCAGGAGGATAATTCCTCTTTTCAATAGAGCAGCGGTCTGAATGACAGCGGTCCCCTTTAAGGAACAGTTTTGTTCCTTCTCTTCTGCAGAGTTTGCATTTGGGACCAGTATATCTTGCCATCTAACACTACCTCCCCGGCTTAGAAATGCCGATTCCGATTCTGCCGTCACCTGTGAAACGACTTCGTTTCACTCGTTCGACTATCTATATGACATCCTTTATACCCGCGCGTACCTCTATCACCCCGCGGGAAAAGATGAACAACACTTATCAGATCCTTCTACGCTTCTTCAATCTCACGCCGTTGTGCGGGATCGGAGTACAATCCTTGATGCCTGACACTTCCAGTCCTGCAGCTCGCAGAGAACGGATCGCCGCTTCCCTTCCCGGCCCGGGACCCTTGATCCAGGCCTCGACCTTCTTCATCCCAAGGGCAAGGACCTCACGCGCTACGGTCTGGGCTGCCTGCTGAGCAGCGAAAGGAGTACTCTTCCTTGACCCTTTGTGGCCGAGCTTTCCAGGACTGCACCACGCTACTACGGCACCCTCACGATCGGTAATCGTAATGATAGTGTTATTGAAAGTGGATTTCACATGGGCAACGCCCAGTGCGTCCACTTTCTTCTGTTTTTTCTTCTTTGACCTCTGCGGACGGGCCAATTGAAAACCTCCCTTTAAACTCCATTATATTTTTCTTCAGATCACCCGAAAATCATATCAGTGACCGCTACTTTTTCCTTTTCGAACCCGGACGGTGACGCGGACCTTTCCTCGTGCGGGCATTCGTATGTGTACGCTGCCCGTGTGCGGGAAGTCCATGTCTGTGTCTGAGACCGCGATATGCGCCGATATCCATCAATCGCTTGATGTTCATCGTTATTTCCGTGCGAAGAGAACCCTCGGTCTTATACTCGTTAGAAATTATATCCCTGATCTTTATCGTCTGATCTTCGGTCAGGTCCCTGGTTTTCAGGTTAAAAGGCACATTAGCCTTTTCAAGTATATTTCGAGCGCTCGTTCGACCCAGTCCAAAAATATAGGTCAACGCAATCTCGATATGTTTGTTGTCGGGTATATCGACTCCGACTATACGCGCCACAGGCCTACTCCTTTCGTCTCACTTGATAGCTCCATAAGCCCTTATCCCTGCCTCTGCTTGTGCTTGGGATTTTTGCATATTACCCGCAAGACACCCTTACGCTTGATGAGCTTGCAGTCAGGGCACATCTTTTTTACAGAACTTCTGACTTTCATTTCACTTCTTCCTTTTCTACCTTCAAATCGCCTCGATCAGGCGGGATCTCTTTATCGGCCGTTTCAAAATGAACATGTTTCCGCTGCTCATTTGTAGCGATAAGTTATCCTGCCTCTTCCAAGATCGTAGGGACTCAGTTCCAAAGCAACCCTGTCGCCGGGAAGGATTCTGATGAAATGCATTCTCATCTTTCCGGAAACATGAGCCAGAACAAGATGTTTATTCTCAAGTTCAACCCGGAATATCGCATTCGGCAATGCTTCCACTACCGTTCCCTCGACTGGAATTCCTTTTTGTTTGGCCATTAAACCTCTTCAATCCTTCACCGGGATGAGATGTAAACCCCGGAACAGCACACTTACTGACCGTCACCGCGTCATGATCTCGGGATCACCTTCGGTGACTGCCACCGTATCTTCAAAGTGACAGGACAACTCCCTGTCAACCGTAACAAAGGTCCATTTATCCTTCAATGTAAGCACATCCTTTGTGCCGACATTGACCATCGGCTCTATCGCCAGGACCATCCCCGGCTTGAGGACCGGGCCCTGGCCGGGAGGGCCGAAGTTCGGGATCTGCGGCTCCTCATGCATCTGCCTGCCTATCCCGTGGCCAACAAGGCTTCGCACTACCGAATACCCGTTTTCTTCAGCATGCGTCTGGATCGCATGCGATATATCCGAAAGGTAGTTGCCCGCTCTGACTTTCCCTATACCCAGATCGAGCGATTCCTTTGTTATCTTCATCAGGTTCCGCGCTTCTTCAGTAATCTCTCCGACCGCATAGGTCCGGGTAGCGTCTGAGTAGAACTCTTCCCTGATCACGCCCATGTCGATCCCTACAATATCCCCTTCTTCCAGTTCCCTGGGACCAGGAATACCATGGACGACCTCTTCGTTGATAGAAGCGCAAATGCTCGCAGGATACCCCTGATATCCCTTGAAAGCCGGGAGAGCGCCCCTTGAATGTATATACTCTTCTGCAAAACTGTCCAATTCCTCTGTCCTTACTCCGACACGGATCATTTTCTCAATCTCGAGAAAAGTGTCTCTCAGGATCTCTCCGCTCTTTCTTATAAGATCCAGCTCCGTCTTGTTTTTTATATATATCATTTTATCTTGCGGATAATCTCCGCAGTTATCTCGTCTATATCCCCGGCACCTTCAATGGTAATATGACCTCCATACCGTTTGTCATAATACCCCAGGACGGGACTCGTCTGCTCCTTGTACACCTCAAAACGCCTGCGAATGGTATCTTCCTCGTCATCAGCACGCTTTACAAGACGCCCCCCGCACTTTCCGCAAATCTCTTTTTTGCCTTCTTCCAGTGTGGCTGTATTATAGACCGCGTTGCAGTCCTGACAGACCCGCCTGCCGAGAACGCGCCTGACGACCACATCGGGATCGACATCTATCAGAAGGATATGATCGATATCTACGCCTTTTTCTTCGAGGATCTCAGAAAGAGCTTCCGCCTGGAGCTGCGTCCTCGGGAATCCGTCAAGGATCCACCCCTCTCCATTCAATGACGCAAGCTCGCCCTTGATAAGGCCCAGTATTATCTCATCGGGAACGAGAAGCCCGCGCTCCATAAAAGCCCTCGCCTTTGTCCCCAGTTCCTTTCCATCAGCGACCGAATCTCTGAGAAGGTCTCCAGTCGAAAGGTGTTTAAGCCCCATCCCGGAGGCGATACGCTGAGCTTGCGTGCCTTTTCCCGAACCGGGAGGACCAAGGATTATAATATGCAGGTCGGACAACTCGTATTCCTTTCGATATCTAGCGCCGCCCACGCAGCTTGCCTTTTTTCATAAATCCGTCATAATGTCTCATAAGCAGATGCGTCTCGATCTGCTGAAGCGTATCAAGCATCACCCCTACCACAATAAGAAGGCCCGTACCGCCGAACCTGAACGGCAACCCGCCTTTGTATATCAGGATGTCGGGAAGAACTGCGATGAATGCCAGAAATACAGCACCCGGCAATGTAACGCGCGTAAGAACCCTGTCTATATAGTCACTCGTTCTTTTTCCCGGACGGATCCCCGGGATAAAACCTCCGTATTTCTGCATATTATCAGCAAGATCTACAGGGTTGAGGATTATAGCTGTATAGAAATATGTAAAGAATATGATTATTATCCCGTAAAGAGTCACGTACAGCCACGAAGAGGGAGAAAGCAGCGACTGTACTCCTGAAAGGAAATCACTTTTAAAGAAAGCCGCGATCGTGCTGGGAAACATCAGGATCGACTGAGCGAAGATGATAGGGATAACGCCAGCGGTATTAACCCTCAGGGGGATATACTGCGAACGTCCTCCATAGACTTTTCTTCCGACGATCCTCTTGGCATACTGCACGGGGATCCTTCGCTGTCCCTGGGTAATCAAAATCACTCCCGCAACCACACTTATCATTATGGCGGCGAAGATTATCAGCCTGAACGGCGTCATCTGCCCGAGGTTGATAGCGCGCCATGTATTAAGAAAATCCGCCGGATAGCGGGCAATGATCCCGATCATGATGATAAGCGATATGCCGTTTCCGATCCCCCGCTCAGAGATCTGCTCTCCAAGCCACATGACGAAGATCGTACCGGCCGTCATCGTAATCATAGTAAGGAGCCTGAAAGCAAACGGCGACATCGTGACAACGGAAGCTCCCCCGACATTGAGATTCTGAAGAAAGAGAGAGATGCCGATAGACTGAACAAGAGCCAGGGCGACCGTGCCGTATCTTGTATACTGCGTGATCTTCTTACGGCCTTCTTCCCCTTCCTTGGCAAGCTTCTCGAAGAAAGGTATTACTGCCTGAAGAAGCTGAATAATGATCGACGCGCTGATATAAGGCATGATTCCGAGGGCGAATATCGTGGCGCGGCTGAGATTGCCTCCCGCGAACATATCGTACAGAGCGAAGATAGTGCCCTGCTGGTTCGAGAAAAACGCCTTGAGTGCCAGGGGATTTACGCCGGGGGCTGTTATATGGCCTCCGATCCTGTACACGACCAAAATACCGATGGTGAAAAGAATTCGTTTTTTCAGTTCCGGAATGCTGAAAATATCCTGAAACTTCTTTATCATTACCGCTGCTCCCCTTTATCCAGATCCGGTATTTTTTCTCCAGAAACGAGATTCACAGTCCCGCCGGCCACCATGATAGCCTTCGCTGCTTTCGCGCTGACACCATCCACTTCGACCTCAAGCGCCACTTTCAACTCTCCGTCGCCGAGTATCTTCACAGGAAACCCCGTTTTTTTGATCAATCCGGCTTCGATGAGTGACCCGCGGTTGACTGTTGAACCTTTTTCAAAGCGATCGAGGCTGCCGACATTGACTACCTGAAAAGGCACCCTGAAGATGTTGTGGAATCCTCTTTTCGGAAGGCGTCTCTGCAGAGGCATCTGACCGCCCTCGAACCACGGAGGAACGCCTCCGCCCGAACGGCAGTTCTGGCCTTTATGTCCTTTTGTCGATGTCTTTCCATGCCCTGATCCCAGACCGCATCCTATCCTTTTTCTTTTCTTGACCGCTCCCGGGGCCGGGCTTATCTCGCTAAGTTTCATCTTCTCTCTGCTCCTTAAACTATTAACTGTCAGATCCCTGAACGAAAAAGGATCCGCTCGCTATTCTCTACGCTTCAGCCTTTCCCTTTTCCGGTCCGCTGATAACCGTGTATCCGGCAGATCCAGCTTCGACCGCAGGAACATCCTTCTCCGCGATCTCTTCCCACTCTACCAAATGTCTCACTTTGCCAAGCATCCCGCGGATCTGGGGGGTATCGTTCTGATAAATAGTGCGATAGTTTTTTCTGAACCCGAGAGATCTCATAACGGCTTTATGCTTTTTCTCCTGTGAGCCGATAATACTCCGCACCTGGGTCATCTTCAATTTCTTAGCCATCTTGTTTCCTCACTGTCTATTCGAGCCGCCGACCGCAAGAACCCGCGTCCGGACGGCCGCAAGAGCATCCTCACCTATTCAGCATCGGTAATTTCTGTTTCAACATCCGGTTCAGAAGCCGCTTTTTCTTCAAGATTGAAAAGGTCTTTTATGGAAATTCCGCGTTTCCCGGCGACGTTCTTTGCACTCTTGAGGCTCCTGAGACCGACCATAGTGGCCTTGGCCATATTATGAGGGTTGTTCGAACCAAGGGATTTTGTGAGAATATCCTTCACCCCTGCCACCTCCAGCACCGAGCGGACGCCTCCGCCAGCTATTACGCCTGTTCCTGGCGCCGCCGGTTTAAGCAGAACCCGGGCCGCTCCAAAGACTCCGATCACCTTGTAGGGGATCGTACCCTGGATCATAGGAACCGATATCATGCCTTTTTTGGCTTCTTCGCCGGCTTTCCTGATGGCATCGCTGATCTCATTCGCCTTGCCGAGGCCGATACCGACCTTGCCCATACCGTCTCCGACAGCCGCAAGAGCGTTGAAACTGAACCTTCGTCCGCCTTTGACGACTTTGGCAACACGATTGATATGGATCGTCTGCTCGTTATACTCGGGGCCGGTATCTTCTCTCCGGTCCCTCCTGCCTTTGCGGTCACGATCGTCTTTGCGGCCGCCAACCTTTGAGTTTCTTTCTTTCTTTTCCAACTAACGCACCCCCAAGGGCGATTGCTCCTGCCTTTTCAGGCAATTACAGAATTAAAACTTTAGTCCACCTTTACGCGCCGCATCGGCAAGAGCCGCGATTCTTCCATGATAAAGAAATCCGCCCCTGTCAAAAACGACTTTCTCAATACCTTTTTCCTTCGCCAGTCTGGCGATCAGGTCACCTACGGCTATAGAACGGCGAAGCTTTGTGCCCGCAGGTTTTGCCTTCTTCTTGCCTTTTTTGCCCTTCTGCTCCGAATCATCGGCAGAAGATTCTTCTACAGGCGGCAGTTCGATCTTCAGGCTGGATGCCGAGACAAGCGTCTTTCCGGAAACATCGTCTATCACCTGAGAATATATATGATTAAGAGATCGATAGACCGAAAGACGCGGCACTTCCGCCGTACCGATTACCTTTTTCCGCACCCTGGCGCTTCTTCTCAGCCTTGCTATCCTCGATATACCTGTTTGATTGCTCACCTTTTCTACTCCTGTTTCTCAAATCCACTGCCTGCCGATACCACCACGGCAGGACTTTGAGTTTAACCCCTCGTCAGCTAGAATCCAGTGCCCACTGCCGTCTTGCCTGACTTGCGCCTTACCTGCTCGCCCTGATACCGCACCCCTTTGCCCTTGTACGGCTCGGGAGGCCTGAAACCTCTGACCTCGGAGGCGACCTGGCCGACAGCCTGTTTGTCTATACCGCTGATCACGATCTTTTTAGGATCGGGGACTTCGATTGTAATGCCTTCTTTCGATTCATACAGCACGGTATGGGAAAAGCCAAGATTCATTACCAGAGTCTTGCCCTTCATTTCCGCTCTGTACTCGACCCCTTCGATCTCCAGGTTCTTTTGAAAACCTTTTGAGACCCCTTCGACCATATTATTGATCAGCGACCTCGTAAGACCGTGAAGCGACTTGTGATCCTTCGATTCAGAGGGCCTTTTAACGATGATCTGCCCAGGTTCGACTTCTATGATCATATCGGGATGCAGATCCCTTTCCAGCTTCCCCTTTGATCCTTTGACTTCGATATGGCTCTGCTTAATATTGATCTCCACACCGGAAGGGATCGGTATCGGATTTTTTCCAACTCGTGACATAACTCAGTTTAACCTCCGTAAACGACCGGAATCTCCTGATTGGATCCTCCGGTCCGCCGATCGACTCCCGGCTACCATATATGACATAAAACCTCTCCGCCGACTCCGAGAGTACGACACTCTTTGTCCGAGAGAACACCTTTCGAGGTAGAAACGATAGCCGTGCCAAAACCTCCCATAACGCGCGGGATCTCGCTCTTATCTACATACACCCTTCTGCTTGGAAGGCTTATCCGTTTGATACCTTCAATAACACTCTTGTTGTTGGCGTCATATTTGATATACACACGGATCTTACCCTGGACTCCGTCAGCGATATACCGCACATCCTTCACAAAACCATGTTCAAGCATGATCCTCGCTATCTGCGCCTTGATCTTCGACGCGGGAATATCGACATGCATCTTGCTTGATCTGTATGCGTTTCGAACGCGCGTCAACATATCAGCTATAGGGTCGGTCATCATTTTCCGTTCACCTCGTTTGTTTAACTTACAACCTGCTTACCAGCTTGACTTTACGACTCCGGGAATCTTTCCATCGAGGGCAAGTTCACGGAAACATATACGGCAGATACCAAACTGCCTTATGTACGCCCTGGGTCTACCACACCGCCTGCAGCGCGAATAGGCCCTCACCTTGAATTTGGGCGTCCTTTTCGACTTGGCTATCAAACTCTTCTTGGCCACAGAGCCTCCTCTACGTGATCCGGTCAGTCTTTCTTCAGGGGCATGCCCAGAAGCATGATAAGCTCGCGGGCTTCCTCATCAGTCTTCGCGGATGTAACAATAGTAATATCCATACCCATGATTTTCAGTATCTTATCGTAATTGATCTCCGGAAATATGATCTGTTCCTTGACCCCAAAGGTATAGTTGCCGCGCCCATCGAAGCTCTTCTCACTGAGGCCGCGGAAATCCCTGATCCTTGGGATCGAGACGTTGACCAGCCGGTCAAAGAATTCGTACATCCTGGTCCCCCGGAGAGTGACAGAACACCCTACCGGCATCCCGGCGCGCAACTTGAAACCTGCTATAGCTTTCCTCGCGCGATTGACTGTCGGCGCCTGGCCGGTTATCGCCGTAAGATCCTTTACCGCCGCTTCTATAACCTTTGCGTCCGTGATACCTTCCCCGACGCCCATATTAACGACGATCTTCTTCAGGCGGGGAATCTCCATCACATTTTTGTAATCAAACTTCTCTTTCAAGGCGGACATCACCTTTTCTTCGTAGAGACGTCTGACATTCGGCAAATTTTTCTTTTCCGACATTTTCTTCACCACTCAGCTCCGGACCCGCTGACAGGCCCCGTTAATCACAAAATGTACTATTTAATCATCATCTCCCAGAGTCTCGTTACACTTCTTGCATTTGCGGATCTTTCGACCATCCGAGAGGGATGCCATAGCGGTCCTGGCCGGTTTGCCGCATTTCGGGCACACAAGGATCACATTCGAGACGCTGATCGGAGCTTCTTTCTCTACGATCCCTCCGGTGCTGCCCTGGCTTGTCTGACGGGTGTGCCGCTTGATCAGCTTTACCTTTTCGACAATAACTCGGTCATTGCCGGGAAATACCTTCAGGACCTTTCCTTCCATCCCTTTCGCATTCCCCGCGATGACTTTTACAGTATCGTTTTTCTTGATTCTCATCTCATCTTCCATTCAATATTTTCTAGATCACTTCCGGCGCCAGGGAGACGATTTTCATGAACTGTTTCTCCCTCAGCTCTCTCGCGACGGGACCGAATATCCTTGTTCCTACCGGTTCCCGTTGTTCATTGATTATAACAGCTGCGTTCTGGTCAAAACGGATATAGCTTCCGTCGCGGCGGCGTACTTCTTTTGCCGTCCGAACAACCACGCATTTAACGACCTGCCCCTTCTTGACTCCTCCACCCGGCACCGCCACTTTGACAGCAGCACTAATGATATCACCGACTGAAGCATAACGCCTTCTCGAGCCTCCGAGCACCTTGATACACTGTATGCTCTTTGCCCCTGAATTGTCCGCGACCGTCAGTCTCGTCTGCATTTGAATCATTACAGTTTCTCCTACCGTGCTCTCTCAATGACTTCAATGACACGCCAGCGTTTGAACTTGCTGAGCGGCCTCGTCGACATGACTTTTACCCTATCACCGATATGACAATCGTTCTCAGCATCGTGAGCCCAGATCTTGGACGTCTTCTTAACGATCTTCTTGTACCGCGGATGCTGGAATGTCCGCTTGATGGCGATCGTGACCGTCTTGTCCATCTTATCGCTCACAACCAGACCGACCATGGTCTTTCTTGGTTTTCTACCTTCCATCGTTTCTCCTTGCCATTCAACCAACGCGAGCGGCTCAGCCGAGGCAAACGGCATCGATCAGAACTACTCTTGCTTTTCACTTTCAGCAGAAGCGAGCTTCTCGGAAATGATCGTCTTGACCCTCGCAAGATCACGCCTCACTACACGGACCTGGAGAGGATTGTCAAGACGCTTTATCCCAAGCTGTATTTTGCTTCTCGTGAGTTCCTCTATAAGGTCATCCTCACGGAGCCTCAGCTCGTCCAGTGTCAATTCTCTCAATTCAACTGCCTTCATCTTATTAACCGTCCAAATATCTAAAATTCATCGATTCATCCGGAAATCCTGTTATCCGGTAACCTTTCCTGTCGCTACACGGCGAACGAACTTCGTCTTTATGGGAAGTTTCGCCGAGGCAAGCTGCATAGCTCTCTTCGCTTCCTCGTGGCTCACGCCGGACAGCTCGAACATCATGCGGCCGGGCTTTACGACAGCCACCCAGTACTCGGGAGCTCCTTTTCCCTTTCCCATTCTTGTTTCGGCGGGCTTGATCGTCACCGGCTTGTCCGGAAAGACCCTAATCCATAATTTCCCCTGCCTTTTAACATGACGCATGATGGCGACACGGGCAGCTTCGATCTGTCTGTCGGTGATCCAGGCAGGAGCTTCGGCCTGAAGTCCGAATTCCCCAAAACTTATCTTGGAACCACGCTGTGCAGCACCTCTCATCCTGCCTCTCTGCATTTTACGGTGCTTCGTTCTTTTCGGCATTAACATCTCTGATCAACCTCTCCTGAAATCAGGCTTATCGCCCGCTACGTCCTGTCTCATCGGCAACAGATTCACCCATCTGGCGTCTGAAATCTTTCGGGAACAGTTCTCCACGATATATCCAGACCTTGACTCCGACCGCTCCATATGTCGTAAAGGCCGTAGCCCTCGCGTAATCTATATCGGCGCGAAGGGTGTGCAGAGGGACTTTACCTTCCATATAACCTTCCACCCTCGACATCTCCGCCCCGCCAAGTCTTCCGGAAGTCTTCACCTTGATACCTTCTGCTCCCATTCTCATCGCTGAACCGATAGCCTTTTTCATAGCTCTCCTGAAAGACACCCTCTGAACAAGCTGCCCCGCGATATGTTCGGCGACAAGCTGCGCATTCAACTCAGGCTTTTTTACTTCTTTAATATCTATATCGACTTTTCTGCTGGTCAGATGGGTCAGCTCTTCACTCAAAAAATCCACCTCGGCGCCTTTTCTGCCTATCACCATTCCAGGCCTTGCGGTAAAGATATGGACCTTCACTTTCTCTCCGCGCCTCTCGACCTCGACCCTGGATACGCCGGCCCTGGCAAGCCGTTTCTTGACGTAACGGCGCAGTTTTATATCTTCCTCAAGCCAGTCCGCAGTATTTTTAGTTGTGAACCATTTCGAATCCCAGCTGCGGTTGATTCCAAGCCTCAATCCGATGGGATTTGTCTTCTGACCCAAAATATCCTCCTCGTCTTACTGATTATCCAGTTCGCCTTTATAATCCACTATCACCGTGATATTACTGCTTCGTTTGCGGATCCGGAAAGCCCGGCCCTGAGCTCTGGGCCTGATGCGATACATCGTTCTGCCTTCGTCCACAAAGATCTCTTTTATTTTCATTTCGGATGGTTCGACAGGGTGCTCAAACTGTCCAGCAAGATTGTGCATTGCAGATGCAACAGTCTTTTCTACCTGGCTCGAAACCGCCTTACTTGAGTACCTGAGTATCTCCAGGGCTTTCTCGACCGACTGGCCCCGGACAAGATCGACTACGATCCTGACTTTCCTCGGTGATACTCTGACTTGCCGCGTTATAGCGCGTGCTTCCATTTCCGCCTACCTCCGTCTGACCACACTATTATCTCTTTGTCCTGTGTCCTCTGTAGGTCCTTGTCGGCACAAACTCTCCGACCTTGTGACCAACCATGTTCTCCGTAATAAAGACCGGAACGAACTTCTTTCCATTATGGATCGCGAGGGTATGCCCCACAAACTCCGGAGAGATCGTCGATCTTCTCGCCCAGGTCTTGATTACCTTCTTGTCCCCCATATCATTCATCTTGTCGATCTTCGACAGAAGCCTCTCGCTGATATAGGGACCTTTTTTTATTGATCTGGTCATCTATCCTCCAGAACAGTTAGCCATACCGGCATCCGAATCGATCGGCACCGGTCTCCCGCACTCGGCGAGAGAGATTATTGGTACTACTTCTTCTTCCTCTTGTGTACGATAAATTTGTTCGAAGCTTTATTCTTCTTTCTGGTCTTGTAGCCTTTGGTCGGCTTACCCCAAGGCGTCACCGGGTGGCGTCCTCCGCTGGTACGGCCCTCGCCGCCTCCGAGCGGATGATCGACCGGGTTCATCGCGACGCCCCTGACCTTCGGCCTGTTGCCTAGCCATCTGGACCTGCCGGCTTTACCGATACTGACATTTTCATGATCGATATTGCTGACCTGGCCTATCGTCGCGTAACATTCCTTACGGACCATTCTGATCTCACCGGAAGGAAGTCTCAGCGAGGCATAATTTCCTTCTTTTGCCATCAGCTGGGCATATGCTCCGGCGCTTCTTACCAACTGCCCGCCCTTACCGGCCACCATCTCTATATTATGGACATAAAGACCGGTCGGGATCTTCTCAAGAGGAAGAGCGTTTCCCGGATGTATATCGGCTTCAGGCCCGGAAACCAGGGTATCTCCCTCCTTTATTCCGTGAGGCGTAAGGATGTAGCGTTTTTCGCCGTCTACATAATTCAAGAGAGATATAAAGGCGGAACGGTTCGGATCATACTCAAGAGATACTACTTTTGCGGGGATACCATGCTTGTCCCTCCTGAAATCGATCCGGCGGTATCTCTTTTTATGCCCTCCGCCCATACGACGCATAGTTATACGTCCCATATTGTTACGGCCGCCAGTGCTCCTAATAGGCTCGAGCAGCGACTTTTCAGGACCCTTCCTGGTAAGGACGGAATAATCCGTAACTGTCTTGAACCGGAGGGTCGGAGTCGTCGGTTTATACTTCTTAATTGCCATCGATCAGTTCCTTGTTTTTGTTTGCGCCCGCCATGCGGGCATCTACTCACTCTTAGCAGCCTCTTGGGAGAGGCTATACAACGAGGTGGAAATTATACCTGATCAAAGATATCTATATTCTCACCCTTGGCCAAAGTAACAAAAGCCTTCTTCCTGTCGGGGCGTTTCCCCGTAAATCTTCCTTTTCTCATAAAAGTCGTTTTGACTTTTCCGCGCATGACGCTTGTTCTGACTTCCTTGACCGAAACCTTGAAAAGCTTCTCCACGGCGGTCTTTATCTCGCGCTTGTTCGCCCTTGCATCGACCTCGAAGACGAACTTGTTGTCTGTATCTTTGAGCATCGTACTCCGCTCGGTGATAACAGGCTTGAATATCACCCTTCTGACGTCTGCCATTAGACAAACACCTCCTCGATCTTCGAAAGAGCTTCTTTGGTAAACAGAAGCGTATCAGCCTTCAATATCTCGTAGGCGTTTATGTTGCTGCTGACGATAAACTCGATCCCCGCGATATTACGCATCGACATATAGACGTTGTCGTCAAACGACTCGGTGACGAAAAGGATCTTCCTGCCTGATAATCCCGACGATTTCAGAAATTCCGCAAAACGTTTCGTCTTGGGACCTTCCATCGTAACGCCTTCTACGACTGCCACCTTTTCTTCTCTGCCTTTATCGGCGAGCGCCGATTTCAGTGCCAGCCTTTTGACCTTTTTCGGAACGGCAAACCTGTAATCTCTCGGTTTCGGCCCAAAGACTGTCCCACCACCTCTCCAGATAGGAGAAGAACGCCTTCCGGCTCTTGCCCTGCCGGTGCCTTTCTGCCTGTACGGCTTGGCGTTGCTGAATTTGACTTCGCCGCGCTCTTTGGTCTTTGCGCTTCCGCTGCGCCTGTTGGCAAGGTACATGCGGACGACGTCGTACAAGACCGGTCTGTTCACGTTACCGCCGAAAAGCGATTCCGGAAGATCGATCTTCCCTTTAAGGTCACCGCTGAAATCATATAAATTCGCATTCACTGTTACTCTTCCTTACGCTATGTCATATTTTCCGGCGAGAGGTCGTAAGCCTCAGGACTGTGTTCCTGGCTCCCGGTACCGCTCCCTTGACTAATAACAGGTTGTTGTCGGTATCTACCTCGACTATCTTGAGGTTACTGACATGCACCACATTATGGCCGGTACGCCCCGGCATCTTCTGTCCTTTCAGGACTTTGCCCGGATATGCCGCCATACCGATCGATCCGGGGATCCTGTGCGAATGAGATCCGTGCGTCTTCCTGCCGCCCCCGAATCCGTGTCTCTTCATTACTCCCTGAAAACCCTTACCTTTGCTTTTGCCCGAAACGTCAAGTGCCGCGATATCCTTGAATATGCTGACATCTATCAACTGTCCCGGAGAGAATTCTTCAGGGTTATCGACCCTGAATTCCTGCAAAAAGCGGTAAGGAGGGAGGTTCGCTTTTCGGAAATGCCCCAGCGCCGGAAGTTTGGCGCGAGTAGGACGGACCATATCGAATCCGATCTGCACAGCATTGTATCCGTCTTTTTTCTCTGTCTTGACCTGCACCACGGGACAGGGCCCGGCCGCAATGACAGATACAGGCACCAACGCACCTTCTTCGTCGAAGATCTGGCTCATTCCGATTTTCCTGCCGATCAACCCAATCATCTCTTCCTCCGAATCAGACTTTTATCTCAATATCCACACCAGCCGGGAGATCGAGCTTCTGAAGCGCATCAACCGCCTTCGGGGTAACATTAGTAATCCATATGAGGCGCTTGTGTACTCTGATCTCAAACTGCTCCCGCGACTTCTTGTTTACATGAGGGGAACGAAGAACAGTGTAAACAGTCCTCTTTGTCGGGAGAGGTATCGGCCCGGATACTTCTGAACCGGTCCTGAGGGCTGTCTTGACGATCACCTCGGCACTTCGATCCAGCATAGAATGCTCATACGCCTTCAGTTTAATTCTAATATTCTGACCATCCACCGGTAACCTCCAGATATCCCGTAATACAACTACTCAATGATCTCGGTAACGACGCCGGCACCGACGGTCCTGCCGCCCTCACGGATCGCAAACCTGAGTTCTTTTTCCATCGCTAT
>JAFGBF010000014.1 GCA_016933255.1 Candidatus Krumholzibacteriota bacterium | reverse complement strand
TGGGGTTGTAGCTCAGCTGGGAGAGCACTTGTCTGGCAGACAAGAGGTCACGGGTTCGATCCCCGTCAACTCCACTTTTTTTATTTTCGATATAGGGTTCCGGTCGGGATCGGTTATCGAAATCCAGACAAGGATGCGTGAGTGACGTGGCAGATACCAGTAGTCCTGAAGCGTTGTGCATCTTTGAGGACGACCGCTACTTGAATTTTTTCCCGCTTTCCCTGAACAAACCTGTTTTTGCACTTATGGTCGGAACCCTCCATCTGTGGGAACGGATCTACGGGGAGATTGGGTCGGAACGGTTAAGCCTGATCTGCAGGCCTTATCTTGCTGATGTCCTTAAAGAGACTCTCGAAACAGTATATCCCGATAAAGAGATAGATGTGAACGGTATCCAGGAGGGGAATGTCCTCTTTATAAACGGAAGGCTGCTGGCCTATGAGGATGAACTGCCTCTCTTGCGGGAGGAGATAAAGCTGAACACCGTGATAGACAAGAACGGGGTCCCTGTGATCGCCTTTCTTGACCAAGAGAGGGCGGCGTCATTTTTTGAGTACCTCGAAAAACCCCTTCAGGACAGTGAAGTCCTTAAGGTCTTTGAAAAGCTGAGCGTGCTCAAGAACGAGGAAGTGGATAAGGATCTTCCCGGGGCCGAAGAGCTGATAGTGATCAAAGAGGCCGAACTGGCGGAGTGGGCAGGATCAAATAAAGTAAACAGGGAAAAGACAGGGTTGAAGCTCCTTTCATTTTACTGGCAGCTTATAGCTGAAAACGGTAATTGTCTGAGAGATGATTTTCAGAAATATCCGATGCGCGGGGCGGCTCCCGAGTCGGAGCTTTTCAAAGGAGTAGACCTGATCAATGAGGATGATATTGTAATAGGCTCAGGAGTGGAAGTCAGGTCGGGGACGGTGCTAGATGCCACCGAGGGCCCCGTAATGATCGCCGATGGGGTCAAGATAGAACCGAATGTCCTGATCAACGGCCCGTGCTATATCGGTGAGGGTTCTATCGTCAGGGGAGGAGCCAAGATCGGCAACTGTACCTCCCTTGGAATGCAGTGCAGGGTCGGCGGCGAGGTCGGCGAATCGATAATCTCGGCCTATTCAAATAAACAGCATGAGGGATTTCTGGGACATTCATATATTGGATCATGGGTGAACATCGGTGCCGGAAGCTGCAACAGCGACCTGAAGAACAATTACGGCAAGATCAGAGCCTGGAGCTCCGGAAAGATAAGAGAGACAGGGAGAAGATTCCTTGGGCTTATTGTAGGGGATCACTCCAAAATCGCCATAAACACCAGTATCAACACAGGTTCAGTAGTGGGGTTCTGCTCAAACGCCATGGCGGTGGGATTTCTGCCTAAATTCACTCCGAGTTTCACATGGAAGACAGAGCCTGAGTTTGAAGGACACCTGCTGGATAAAGCTGTAAAGACCGCCGAGATAATGATGGACAGAAGAAACGTAAAATTTACCCCGGCTATGGCTGAGCTGTTCAAGGTCATAAACAGGTTCAGCAGACAGAGCGGGTATAACGCCTGATCCAGATACAGACCATGAAGACGATTATAATCGGTGAAAACCTGAACAGCAGCAGGAAGAAGATCAGGGATATGCTTGTGTCCCGTGACGTCAGCGCGCTGACTGATTCTGTGAAAAAACAGATAGAGGGGGGAGCCGATTATATAGATATCAACGCCTCAATTCTGATGGATGGCGAAAAGGATGCCCTTTTCTGGGCCGGTGATCTTATCCTGAACAAATATGAGGCAAAGTTGTCGATAGACAGCCCTGATCTGGATCTGCTTTCTGAGGCGGCAGAGAGATATGGCGCGAAATGTATCATAAACTCCCTGACATGCGATGAAGACCAGTATAAAAAGATGCTTCCCCGGCTAAAGTCATCCGGATCCTCCTTTATACTCCTGTTAAAAAGCAGAGAGGGGATACCCTCTGATGCCGGAGGAAGGATCTCTCTTGCCCGGAAAGCCGTAAGACGGACCGAAGAAGCAGGGATCCCTTCTTCCAGGGTATTTATCGATCCGGTCTTTGCTCCTGTCGCCACAGAGTTTTCCGGAAATTCAGTTACACTATCGACACTTGAGATGCTTTCGAAAGAATTCAGTTCTTACGGCCGGGTAGGGGGGCTCTCGAACATATCGTATGGACTGCCGAACCGAAGGCTGCTGAACAGGACATTCCTCTCGATGGCACTAGCAAAAGGCATTACCGCACTGATATGCGACCCGACAGACCAAAAGCTTGTCGAGATGCTGAAAACTTCAGAAGCTATAATGGGATATGACACAGGGTGCAGAGAATTTTTAAGGTATTACAGAGCAAACAGAGCTTGAAGTTTTCCGTTGCAACAACTCCGAATACAGTTCATTTTGCTATCGTTCATTCCAGAAACAGCATATAAAATCAATTACAAAACCATCCTAACACCAATTGTTATATACCGTTATGCATCTCGTTCCCGCATATGGGTGAAATGGCATAACTCTTGAACCTACGGGGAATTGCACGCGGAAAGTTCCCTGTGGGTCTGTGGCTTGTTCTTGATGTGTTTCTCATCCTCACGTGTTGCAGATTATCACATCGAAGGATACACGTTCCAAACGGGGAACTTTATTTTTTCACCCTGAATCCCGAAATCCGGCTCCAGAGCGGAGTACCATTCCGTAAAAATAATTATTAAATTTAGTAATTTTTCTTTTGACAACAAGTTGCCCCGTATGCTACTTATTGAAGCGCACTGGAAGTGAGAAGATTCCAGATGTACGGCTCATTGAGGGGCGCATTTATCTCTGCGAGGGAGAAGAAAAATGACTAAGGCAGATCTTGTCGAGGAAATCGCGAAGGATATCGGGCTCAGCAAAAAGGACACGAGCGTTATCGTCAATCTCATAATAGAAAATGTCAGCAAGGCTTTGTCTGAAGGAGACAAAGTCGAGCTCAGAGGATTCGGCAGCTTTAAGGTAAAAAGCCGCAATCCGAGAAAAGCAAGAAACCCGCGTACTGGAGAGTCTGTTGATGTTCCGGCCAAGCTCGTGCCGTATTTCAAGGCTTCAAATGAGTTGAAGATCAAGATCAACGGATAGTCTCGAAAGGAAAATGAATCAGTTTTTCATTAAAATCCGTTTGCAATTTGTGAGCGGATTTTTATATTAGGATAACTTTGAATCGCTAAGTTTGCCGTTTAATGGAATGGGTGTACAATGCCAAGTGGTAAGAAGAGAAAAAGAAAGAAGATAGCCACTCATAAGAGGAAGAAAAGGCTGCGCAAAGATCGTCATAAGAAAAAGAAACGCTAGGCAATCTTTAGGAATATCGAGTTATATTCCATGAATCTTTTCTTTAGTCAGTCAAGAACCGATTAACCAGGGTTATCTGGATGAGTGCGAAAGAAAGAAGAAAAGCGCGGCGCGTAGATATCGATCTTCCTGTGGTCATAGAGGGAGCGGAAGACGAGGTCTGCGGCAGGGCGCTGAATATAAGTGCAAACGGTGTGTACTTTGAGATGCCCCGTTATATGGAACTTATGACCAAGCTGCGCATGGGCCTCAGCATACCTAAGGCTGACGGTCCGGAAGGCGCTGAAAGTATCGTGTCTTTCGACGGTGTCGTCGTTCGCGTCGAACCGGAAAAAGAAGAACCGGATATCAAAAGTTACAGGATCGCGGTGTTTTTTACGTATCTGCCCAAAAGCTCCAGCGAAATACTCGACACATATATCAGCAAAATGATATGATCTCTCCTTCGGTAAGCGAATACTCTTAAAACATAAGGCCTTTTACCTTGAAATGTAGAATATCCTGTGCGTATAATCTCGGCTTGATATAAGTACACCGGAAAAAAGGATGGAGTTTTGAAGAAAAAAGGCAATCTTCTCATAGTCGATGATGAAAAATCAGTACTTGAGATGCTTGAAGGGTTCCTGTCGAAAAAGGGATATAATACGTTTTCGGCAGAGTCGGGGAGTGAGGCCATGGAACTGCTTTCCGGCACCGAGTTCGACGTTGTGCTGATCGACCTGAAGCTTCCTGATATTGACGGCATATCCCTTATCGAGAAGATCAATGAAATAAACCTGGATACAAAATGCATAGTCATGACCGGTTTTGCGACTCTCGATTCATCGATTGAAGCCTTGAGACTGAATGCCTTCGACTACATTCTAAAACCGTTCGAACCTGCCCGGATAGCCGAAGTTGTCGAGGCCGCTTATGGTAATATCCTGATGATCAGGGAAAACAGGGAAATAATCAGGAAACTTGAGTCCGCCAACAAGAAGCTCGAGAAAAACAAGATCAAGCTGGGCAAACGCATCCTCAAAACAAATGAAGAGTTAGCCGATGCGAACGATGCGTTAAAGAAACATGTCACGCGTTTGAAAATGCTCTATCAGATGGGAAGAGATATTAGTTCCAATGAGGACTGGAGTGATTCTCTCGACAGATTTCTGATGGCCCTCTGTAAATATCTGGAAGCTGAAGGAACTGCGTTACTTATGTTCAGCAACGCCGGGCATACGCTTAAGGTGAGGACATCGTATGGTATCGATACGGATGAGCTTCTGGAAGCAGAAGAATTGCTTCTGAGAGCGCAGGGAAATGACCTGATCCAACCCGAGATATTCGAACTTGAGGGATGCAGGGTAGATAAGGTGTCCACGTGTCTCGAAATGAATTCCAAGTGGGAGAACACTATCGTTCCTCTTATTTATAAAGGGAGATGGGTAGGGTTCCTATTTATCAAAAAGGAATATCCCTCCAGGGTCTCCTACCTGAAGGATTACCATTTCATCAACACGATTCAGACCATACTATCAGAAGAAGTCGCCAACGCCGTGACCATAAGCAAATTGAGGGATCTGACGCATTTTAACGAGACGATACTTGATAATATCCACAGCGGGGTGATCAAGACCGACAAAACAGGGAATGTCATATTTAAAAACTCCAGGGCGAAAGAACTTACTTCCAAGATCTCCGGATCAGACTGCCATTTCAATGACCTTTTCAAAAATCCCTTTGGCAATGAAGGCCTGTTTGAATATCTCACGGAAGCTGAAGAAAAGAATTCGTCTCTGGAAGTGACGCTTCAGTATGCAGACAGGGATCCGATTCCTGTCAGATTGAACTCAACAAAGTTATCAGATAATTATCACGGGACGTCCATAGTATCTGTCTTCGAGGATCTGACTGTACAGAAATTGATGGAGGAAGAGTTGAGGAGATCGGACCGGCTCAGGTCCCTCGGAGAATTATCGGCAGGAGTCGCTCATGAGATCAGGAACCCGCTGACGGGAATAGCTACCACGGCTCAGGTCCTGAAAGAGCAGCTTCATGGGGATGCTGCAAAAATCAAGTATCTCACTGTAATTCTGGATGAGATCAAAAGGCTCGATGACATAATAAACAACCTTCTGCATTTTGCCAAACCTGCTCCTCCAAAGCCTTCAGATGCGTCAGTATGCGACCTTGTGACGGAAGCGCTGTCGCTTCTGTCGGATATGGCTGTCGAGAATAATGTCAAAACTCGATTTGAAAACTGTATCGAAGACGATCTCTGTTTTATCGATGGAAGCCAGATCAAACAGGTCATACTTAACATAATCATGAATGGTATTCAGGCCTCCGATCAAGGCGGAGACCTGTTGATCTCGATCAAGGAGGCATCCGATCCTGTTTTCGTCAGGATGGAAGTTGCCGATTCAGGAAAAGGGATTCCTGAAGATATCTCTGATAAACTGTACAATCCGTTTTTCACAACGAGGCCGGAAGGTACCGGACTTGGACTTGCCATCAGCAGAAAGATAATCGAAAGCCACGGAGGCAGGATATTTCATCAGAACGGGGAGGAAAAAGGGACTGTCTTTGTCGTTGATATTCCCCGCAGATTGGTAATCTCGTCAAGATCATACGAGACAGATAAAGTTTCCTCAAGGAGCAGATAATGACGTGTAGAATACTTGTGGTTGATGATGAGAAGGCAATAAGATGGTCGCTTGGAGAAGCCCTGAAAAATCAGGGATATGACGTGGTTGAAGCCGAGAATGGCACGAAAGGGATCGACATTTTCAGGCAGGAACCGGCAGATCTTGTTATTCTTGATCTGAGATTGCCCGATACGGACGGCCTGGAAGTTTTGGCGCAGCTGCGGGAAGAGGACGATAATCTGCCTGTTATTATGATGACAGCATACGGAGAAGTGGAGACTGCTGTCGAGGCGATTAAGGGCGGAGCCTATGATTTTCTTCTGAAGCCTTTTCAGCTCGAAAAGATGAAAATATCGGTCAAGCACGCTCTGGAGAACAGAAAGCTGAAGGAAGAACTTAACGGTATCAAGAAAAAAGAAAAAGAGGCTTATAATTTCAATAATTTTCTCGGCAAAAGCAAAGTCATGAGATCCGTTTTTGATACGGTGATTAAAATAGGTGAAAGCAGAGCCAGCACTATCTTGATCCAGGGAGAAAGCGGAACCGGAAAAGAGCTTGTCGCAAGAGCCATCCACGAAAGCAGTAAGGGAGAAAACAGGGCGTTTCTGGAGATAAATTGCGCTGCTTTGCCTGAAACACTACTTGAAAGCGAACTTTTCGGACACGAAAAAGGCGCTTTTACAGATGCAAAATCCAGGAAGAAGGGCCTTTTTGAGCTTGCGGAAGGCGGGACGATATTTCTTGATGAGATAGGGGAGATGGGGATCACCCTGCAAAGCAGATTGCTCCGCGTTCTCGAAAACAAGACTTTCAGGCGTGTCGGCGGAGTAAAAGACATGAAGGTCAATACGAGGATCATTGCCGCTACCAACAGGGATCTTCTAAAAGCTATCCAGGCTGGGGAATTCAGGAATGATCTTTATTACAGGCTTCAGGTCATCCCTATATATCTTCCGCCCCTTAGAGAGAGAAAAGAGGATATCGCTCTTCTGGCTAATCATTTTATCAAAGTCTTCAGCAAGGAGTTCAAGAAAAAGATCGATATGATAAGCCCGGAAGTCGAGCAGAGATTGATGCGGTATTCCTGGCCGGGCAATGTAAGAGAACTGAAAAACGTCATTGAGCGGGCTATATTGCTGGAAGCCGACAAGGAACTGCTTCCGGAACATATCCCCTCGGAAATCATGGCTTTCGAGGAGAACGCGGAAACAAGCGGATCATCAGGAGATATTGACGGGCTCTACCCGATCAGCCTGAGGGATATGGAAAAGATCCTTATCTGCAAGACGCTTGACGAGACAGAGGGAAACAAATCGAAAGCTGCCAGGATATTGGGGATAAGCAGACAGACCCTGAGGGAAAAGACCAAGATGTATGAGGCCGATTGACAGGTATTTTACGCACACATTGAATATGACTGACAGGTTGGCTGGAAGACGGTGTTTATGAATCCCGAGATCTGGACACTTGTAAAAAGTGAAGCCATAAAAGGACTGCTCGAGTCTCTTGCTGTCGAAGAGGGGCTGCGGCTGAGGCATTTTAATGACCTCTCGGCAGCTCTTAATCAGAGCGAACCTGACGGCGGGCTTATCCTTGCTATCGATTCTTCGGAAAAATTCGAGAATTATCTCACGATTATCAGGAGGTTCGACAAGAACTTCATCAACTATGAGATAATGGTCTTTGGAGAAGACAAGACTGATGATGAAATCGAGCGTGATATCGATTCAGGCGTCGATCTGTATATAGCATCTTCTATCGAATCTGATGAATTCATTCTTAAAGGTTCCCATCTGGTCGCACAGAGGAGGATAAAAAGCAGTTCGGGAATGGTCGGAAGATCGAGAACGCTCAGAGATGTTATCGATACGATCCTCCAGGTCGCTCCGACCGAGGTATCCGTTCTCATCCAGGGTGAGAGCGGTTCCGGAAAAGAACTGATCGCAAAAGCCCTCCATATAAGGAGCAACAGGCGTTCAAAACACTTTGAGGCGATAAACTGCGGGGCAATGACAGAGTCTCTACTCGAAAGCGAATTGTTCGGTCATGAAAAAGGAGCTTTCACCGGCGCGGTCGCCCAAAGACGCGGATTGTTTGAAAGAGCTGATAAAGGGACTCTTTTCCTTGATGAAGTCGGGGAACTGACCCCCCATATGCAGGTCAGATTTCTCAGAGTCCTCGAGACCGGCGAGTATTTCAGGGTCGGCGGAATGGAACGCCTTAATACCGATCTGCGCGTCATCGCAGCGACAAACAGGGAGTTGGAGACCTCTGTTGAAAGCGGGGAGTTCAGAAAGGATCTCTATTACAGATTAAAGGTCGTCCAGATAACCATACCTCCGTTGAGGGCCAGGCAGAATGATATTCTGCTGCTCGCGAAACATTTCATCGCACTGTCGGCGAAAAGACACGGCAAGACGATCCGGGGTATGGAAAAAGGCTGTATAGAATTGTTGAAAGAATATACGTGGCCCGGCAACATCAGGGAACTGGCAAATATCATGGACAATATGGTTGTTCTCAGCAAAACAGGCATGATCAGCTTCCTGGAACTCAGCAGAAGGCTGGAAGAAAACAGGCCTGTCCAGAATTTTCCCGATCTTCCTGTCCACATTCAGAGAACAAGAGAAGAAATGGAAAGAGAGATAATACTTAACTCCCTTCTTTCTCTTCATAACGATGTCAAAGAGATACTCAGGATACTGGGAGAGCGGGGGATCCCTCTTTCCGGTAAATCCAAGAGCTGGTTTGAGGTAGAGGAAGCTGATGAAGAAGCGGGCAAAGGCCTCGACGGGCTGGAAAAAGAGGCGATCAGGGAAGCGTTGATCCGAAACAGCGGGAACAGAAGGCTGGCAGCCAGACAGCTGGGGCTTTCCGAGAGGACTCTTTATCGCCGGCTCAGAAAATACGGATTTCGTTAAGCCGGTCCCTGATTCCCTGAATGGAATTGTCCCGAGGCACAAAATCTGTTATAATCACTAGTGGATGGTAGATATGAAATATTTCTTCCTGGATCCCGGCAATAGCGGATGGTCCGTCTATCCCCTGGGAAAACGGAGTTTTCAATGAGAAGGATGATAGCGGTCGTTTCCGTTTTGCTCCTGCTCTGTGGCGCAGAGGCAAAAGCGGACAAATATGCCGGTGAATTCATGGCACTCGGCGGAGGCGCGCGTGCGATGGCGATGGGAGGGGCCTTCACTTCGATAGCCGACGACGCTACCGCCGTATTCTGGAATCCAGCCGGAATAGCAGGATTTAACTCATTCCTGTCAGACCCTGCAGATTACTCGATGTCATTCATGCATTCGGAAAGATTCGGATCGATCCTCGACTATAACTTTTTTTCAGCAGTCTTTCCCCTTAAAGCCGGGGAATCGTCCTGGGGTATCAGCGTCATCCATATGGGGATCGATGATATAAGGATTATTCCTATAGATGGAATGATAGGAAATTCTGATGGAGACGATCGTTTCGAACCCTGGGATGATGAGTATCTTATGAAAAATTACGAGGATTTTCCTCTGGAAAGCGTAAACGATTTCGCTCTTTTCCTTTCTTACGGCCAGAAAATGGGATTCGGCGATATCGGAGGTTCGGTCAAGATCATTAGAAACGATCAGGTGACGGATGTTTCCAGCTTCGGGATAGGGATCGATCTCGGAATCATCAAACGAAATATGTGGAGAGGGCTTTCGGTCGGAGCAAAATTACAGGACGCCACGGGGACATACATCAGCTGGAGTACCGGAAAAAGGGAATTCATATATCCATGCATGAAGCTCGGGATGGCGTATCCGTTAAGATTGCGCGGAATGGGAAGCGTCCTGCTGCTTGCGGCGGATGGAGATTTCCGTTATGAAAATATGAAGGGAGTCTCCCAATTGTGGATCGGGAGAGCAAGCCTGGATCTTCATCTTGGAGCCGAATTGATCATAAGAGAGATGGTTTCGCTTCGTGGAGGATATGATATGGGAAGGCCGACCGCGGGAGTAGGTTTCCTGCTGGACGATTTCGGCCCATGGAATATATCGATGGGGATCGATTATGCTCTTCTTCTTCATGATATGCTCGATACGACGCACAGGGTTTCTCTAATGATCTCCCATTGATAACCGGAATTTTTAATATCTGATAATTTGCGAGGTGGTTGTTGAAGGCCCTGACAATGATTCTTGCGGGAGGAACGGGAAGAGGGTTATCTGCCCTGACAAGACACCGCGCAAAGACCGCTGTTCCCTTCGGAGGCAAGTACAGGATAATTGATTTCTGCCTGAGTAATTGCGTACATGCCGGACTTACAGATATCGCTATTCTGGCTCAATACAGCCCCAAATCGCTGATTGAACACATCCGGATGGGTAAACCCTGGGATCTCGACCGAAAATCGGGCGGGGTATACATCCTTCAACCTGTTTATCACGGCAAAAAATCAAACTGGTATCTCGGTACCGCTGACGCTCTGTTCCAGAATATCGATCTAATTCGGAATTCAGGCGCGGAGAATACTATCGTACTGTCCGGGGACCAGGTATACACGATGGACTATAATCAACTCCTCGATTTTCATGCGCGTACCGGCAAGCCGGTAACGATCGCATATAAAAAAGTTACAGCGAAGCAGAGAAGCAGGTTCGGCATGGTCCGGGTATCAAAGACCGGGATCGTAAAAGAATTCAAGGAAAAACCGCATTCCTCCGATTTTCAATACGCATCGATGGGAATATACGTCTTTAAAACGAAATATCTGCTGAAAGTCCTGGATGTGGGCAAGGAGGATATAGTCTTCGATATCCTGCTTCCTGCTATCAGTAAAGGTGGTGTAGCGGGGTTCAGGTATTCAGGGTACTGGGAAGATATCGGGTCTATTCCCAGCTATTACAGAGCTTCTTTAAGATTGTTGAAAAAATCCGCGATCATAAGGGGAAAAGGATGGCCGATCTACACCAGGGGTGTGGATCTTCCTCCGGCAAAACTCTTTGAAAGTTCTACGGTTGAAAATTCCATCATCGGGAGAGGATGCAAGATCAGAGGAAAGGTGAGCGGAAGCATTCTTTTTCCCGGAGTAGTCATCGAAAAAGGCGCGGTAGTAAAAGATTGTATTATTTTTTCTTTTTCCGTTATAGGGGCTGATTCCAGTATCAGTAAGGCAATAATCGACAAGGAAGTGAGGATCCACGAAAAAGTAAGGATCGGACCGGACGTAAAAGGGAATTTGCCGGATATCGATAGGTATTGTGAGAAGGATAAAAGTATCAGGACCAGAGGAATCACAGTTCTGGGGAAAAAATCAAAAGTCCGGGCGGGTATCGAGATTCCAGGGGGAGCAGTAATAGAACCTGGGTCAAAGGTAGGTTTTTGAGAATGGCAAGAATGGCGGCATTTATCCTCGCCGGCGGTGCCGGGACAAGATTGAGCCTCTTGACGGCCTACAGGGCGAAACCCGCGGTAACATTCGCCGGGAGATACCGGATCATAGATTTCACTCTGACAAACTGTGTAAAGTCGGAGATATCTCTCGTACATGTATTGACGCAATATGTCTCGCGTTCGCTGAATAGACATCTTGGCATAGGCCGGCCCTGGGATCTGGACAGACGCAAGGGCGGGCTTCATATACTTCATCCCCGGCTCGGATTTGAAGGAGCTGACTGGTACAAAGGAACTGCGGATGCGATCTACCAGAATATCCCTGTTCTGAAGAAATTGAGCGAGGAATACATCCTTATACTTTCCGGTGATCATGTATACAATATGGACTACAGGAAATTCCTTGAATTTCACATAGGCAGCGGCTGCCCTGCCTCATTGGCAGTCGTTGAAGTGCCCCGCCGGATATCGAGCGAGTTTGGGATCGTTTCGGTCAACAGTTCAGGAAAGGTGACCAGTTTCAGAGAAAAGCCTAAATCATCCAAAAGTAAACTCGCCTCCATGGGAATTTATATCTTCCAGAGAGAATTCCTTCAGATGACCCTTACAGCGATGAAAAGCGATTATTCCGATCTGGATTTCGGAAAACATGTATTGCCTGAACTGGTCAAACTCGGAAAAGTATCGGCTTTCAGGTATAACGGTTTCTGGCTTGATATCGGGACTCTGAAAAGTTATTACACTGCAAATCTGTCTCTGCTCAATGAAAACCCCAGGGTCAAACTTGACAGAGCAGGAGGGTCTGTCCTGACTGTGCCGGATGATGATCCCCCCATGATGATCAAAAGCGGTTCTTCTGTGAAAAAATCGATGATATGCAGCGGATGCTGCATCATGGGTTCTGTGACTAATTCGGTTCTTTCTCCCCGCGTGACTGTTGCAAAGGGAGCCTCGGTCCAGAATTCCATTATTCTTCATGACTGCATGATAAAAAGCGGTGCAAATATCAGGAACGCTGTTATCGATGAGGGGTGCGTAATAGGAAATGGGGCGGCTATCGGATTTGGAGATCCATCTGTTCCAAATTCTCTGCAGCCTGATTTTCTTGATTTCGGTATGACATTGATCGGCCGAAACACCAAAGTTCCCGCAGGGACGAGAATCGGTACAAACTGCCTGATATCCGGAGGGATGAAAAGCGGAAGGATACGAGCCGGTGAAGTTGCTGACGGGGGAGTAAGGATATCTCCGGATCTCGAATTATAATCAGTTATCCTCGACCCAGAGCCTGATCCTGTCGCCAGGATACAACCTGTCTTTGTTCATCTTGTCGTTCCACGCCAGAATATCAGAAATGCGCATTCTGTATCTCTTGCAGATCGAGGACAAGGTCTCACCCTTTTTAACGATGTGAATCAGTTCCTTTTTCCCTTTTTTATCGGTCCTGTCCCCGGAATAATCATCAAATTCCAAACCATCGTCTACATAAATGACAAGATTGTCACCAGGATGGATCAATGATTTATAACGTAAATTATTCCAGGATCTTATCTTGCTGAGACCTACATTGAATTTTTCTGCTATTTCTCCAAGGGTATCCCTGTCTCTCACCGTGTATACGAGCTTTGTTTTTCCCTCCGGCGCCGAGTAATTCTTCATCTTGATTTTTCCCGGAAGATTCGGTGTGGTCATGTATTTCGGGCTGCTCGATCCAGCCGATTGCGTCCCGTCGTCACGTGTAGGTATAAGTAACAGCTGTCCAGTCCGTATTTTATGTACGTTTTTTATTCCGTTTATACGTTTTAATTCCTTTTGCGAGATCTCATATTTGGATGCGATATAAGAAAGAGTCTCGCCTTTTCCGATCTTGTGCCTTAACCATGAGACCCTTTCTCCGGGAGGGATCGAATTTATTTTACTGACGACTTTTTCACCTGTACCGTAAGGGACCTTGATCTCCACAACCATTCCCGGCGGGGTCGCCCAGCGTTTCAGAGCTGGGTTCAATTTCTGGATTTTTGCCAGCGTGCATCCGGCGGCAGAAGCTATGATCTTTAGATCGGTCGATCTGTCAAGGGTCACAATGTCGAATCTTAGCGGATTCGGTTCAGGAGTTGTGAATCCGTATTTTTCAGGGTCACGTCCTATTGCCAGGGCAGCCATGAATTTCGGAACGAACCACCTGGTCTGGCTCGGGAGCCTCAACCGCCAGTAGTCACGTGTTTTTTGAGTGGAAATAGCGTGAGCCACGCGATATTCCCCTGAATTGTAGGATGCAAGAGCAAGCTGCCAGTCACCAAACAGATTATGAAGGTGCTTGAGATAATGTGACGCCGCGTAAGTTGACGCCACTATATCTTTTCTTTCGTCGATCCACCAGTTTATCCTAAGGTTGAATATCCTTCCGGTTCCAGCCATAAATTGCCAGGGCCCGGTGGCTTTGACGTTTGATTTTGCATTGAGGTTCAATCCGCTTTCTATGACAGCAAGATATAAAAGATCTCTTGGGATCTCGTTTTTAACAAGAACGGGTTCGATTATATCCCTGTATATTTCCGCGCGTTCAAGCCATCTCTTGAAATTGCGTCTGCCTTTTCCTGTGAAGTATTTGATCCAATAATCCGTTCTCCAGTTGTAAACGATCTCTATCTCTTCTTCGACAACATGATTCAATCCGATCGAATCGAGAGCAGACGATATATGAGACTGCCATTCTCTGATGTCATCCTCTTCGATTATCTTTTCCTTGAGAAATGAAACAAGCAGTTCGAGGGAATCTAGATGCGAGCAAAGATATGGTTCAGTGTATTCGGCTTTCATCTTATGGATGTTATCCAGAAGAAGATCGCTGCGTATGATCGAACTTTCGATATCTCCAAGATAGTAATACGCATTTGCTTCATCGAGCTGTTCATGAAGGGAGAGGGTCTGGGGGTAGAGCAGATACAGGTCGTCCTCGGTCGCCACCTGAGGATAGCCTGTAACCTGAGTACTGTCTTCCTTGCTCGCCCAGAAGCACCCTGAAAGGGCAATAAAAACAACTGACAACAGGATCAATCGAGATATTCTCATAATAAGGGTCCTCACTTTTCGGTGGAATATATCTGATATCTTTCGACTTTTCAAGCACACATAATCGTAATTCTTGGAAAATTGTGCTGATAATGGTATAATTACTACAGGATACGTTAGTTTAAACAACGGTGCTTGCAGGTAGAATAATGCGTCCTAGATTTGAAAAAGATTATCAGTATCTTCTTGCCGATTTGATCCCCCGGCATCTTTTGTCCTCTGACAGGACTGAAAGCATTCTGGATGCCTTGACAGGTGGCAACCACTCAAAAATGGTAAAAGAGGCCTTTCTCGCCATGGAGGAACTGATAACCCTTGGAGAATTTAAAAGGGATGATCCGGTACAGGATGATGACAGGGTCGTCCTGTCGTATATAAGAAAAGACGGCAAGGCCAGGTATTCACTTGAGATAGCAAAGAGTGAATGGGATCTGATCCATAGGACTGAGGAAGTGAAAGGACCTGATTTTGCCTCCTCTGTATTTGCCGGGATCATATCTTCGCTTACCCTGGACGAATCTGCCGGAACGCTCAATGACAGGGTCGAAGACCTGTTGACGATGGTCGAACCCTTCAGCCCGGAATCGAAGGCGTATCTCATCATTTTCGAAGATTCGTCGAGTTTCGGGCTCCGGGACAGCGAGACGGTCAGGCTGGTCCCCTGGACGAAACTGAAAAACAAGGCATTTTACCGGCAATCCGTAACCTCCCGAAGGATACATACACTCGTAAAAAGCAGTGATATTTCTCCAGGAAGCAGTATTTTCGAAATTGGACACAGTACAGGATTTGTTGTGCAGATCCCGCTTTTTGACGAAGATTCGGCAGTCGGGATACTTCAGATCCATATTTCGAGCGGAAAACACCCTGACAATAATAATCTTTTCAACTGTTACCTGCTTGGACAGAGTATTGTGAAACTTCTTGAAAATAACCGTCACCTTGAAGAGATGGTCTCTATTGACAGATTGACCGATACTTACAACAGGAATTTTTACGAGACACAGCTTCCTCTGGAGATGGAAAGGGCGTCTCGAACCAGAAAGTCTCTTGGTTTTCTCATCATGGATATTGACGATTTCAAACGCTTCAATGATGACTATGGCCACGATACAGGAGATAAGGTCCTGAGCACTGTCGCCGCTACGGTCAGGAATCATTTGAGAAAAATCGACCTCTTTTTCAGATACGGCGGTGAAGAGTTTGTCGCCCTTCTTCCAGGTGCGGGAAGGGAAGCAGCCGAAAGGACAGCTGAAAGGATAAGAGAGGTCATAGCGAAAACAGAGATGCCGCTTGAAAATGCGTCCAGCACGCGAATAACCCTTTCGATCGGAGGGTGCGTCTATCCACAGGATGCTGATAACGAAAAAGAGCTTTTCAGAAAAGCGGACAGGATGCTTCTTGAGGCAAAACAGCTTGGTAAGAACAGAATAAGGTTTTACAAAGGAGAGGATGAAAAGTAGCAGAGTTCCGATTAATAATTAACGCTCAGTGATATAGCCGGGGAGGATGATGATGGTCAGGTGGTGGGCTGTATTTTTTATTGCGGGAGTATTTGCCCCCTGCAATCCTGTTTCGACTTTTATTCCAATCCTTATTATTGTCATCGACCAGTGGAGGGATAAGTCCCTGGTCGACCTTCTTTTTTTCCCCTCGACGATCAGGGAATCCGGTGATCAGCGTCTTCAGGCAGTGCGTATTAGGGATTTTATTCTGATCTCTTCTACAGGAATAATCGTAATGTCCGCAGCCGGCTCCACTTTCATCGTCTCAGACTTCGAAAACCGGGATTTCAAGACGGAAAAATGCCTAAAAACCTCTCTATCAGCTTATGAACACGGAAGTTATGTCATGAACCCGATCCGTCTTTCCGGGAATATCGCGGGAAGATCGATCAGTGGCTTAAGGGCTCACTTTCAGAGACGTATTAATAGCCCTGGAATCGATCATAAAACAGGACAGATATTGAGAGCCTTGCTTTTAGCCGAAAGAGACGGTATAGATGACGGACTTTATGAGAAGTTCCGGTTTCTTGGAATCGCCCATTTTCTGGCTCTCAGCGGGCTTCACCTTGGTATTATAGCTGTTTCGGTCTCCTTGATTCTGAATCTAATATGTCCGCAAAGGGGAGCGAGAGAGATAATATTATTTTGTTCTCTGATCATATATATGGCGGTAGTCAGATATCCGCACTCACTTTTAAGGGCTGTTTCCCTTTATGCTTTTTTCAGAATGTTCAGATATTTCGGCATCCGATCTTCTCTGGAAGACGCTTTGATAGCAGGATCGCTGCTGCTAGTATCTATTAATCCAGCTCTTCTTTTCAGTAAAGGGTATCAGCTCTCATTTCTTGCAGTCTCGGCCATTTCTCTGATAGCGATCCCTTTCACGGACAGACTCGGCAGATATATGCCGTCGATCAAAAAAAGAAAATACGCCGGATTTCTGATATCCGCCGTTACAGTCACAGTATCGATCCAGATCTTCACAATGCCTGTGATCCTTGAATATTTCGGAAGAGTCCCGTTGATCTCTCCAGCTGCCAATCTTTTATTCATTCTGCCCATATCGGCGATCCTTCACCTGGGACTTATCCATCTAATACTTCCGCTGGCGGTCACAGGGTATACGACTGCTCCTCTGCTTCGGCATATATCTCACCTTCTGTACTCGATGCCGGCATTTCTCCTGAAACCTCCCCAATATGCGATCTTGAAAGGCCAGATCGAGAATACCAGCTACTGCGCAGGCCTGCTCTTTTTGATTTTCTTCCTTGGAAAGGGATGCAGGAAAAGAAAGACCGTCCTTATATCTTCGTTGCTATGTTTTTTATTTTCTTTTACTGCCGGGGTGTTGAACGGCCGATCGAATCAAAGACTGATGAATCCTGACAGTTCCTGGAACTATACTTTCGGTAAAAAAGGAATAACCCACCATATCGGAGAAAGCAGAATAGTTGTCATCGACAGGGGAGTCTCCTTTTCAACAATGGAGAAGTATATAAGGAGTCTATGGGGAGACGGGGTATCAAAGGTCGATGTCATTATCATTACTTCCGGAACCCTGAACGGTAAAAGGGGGTTGTCCCTTCTGATAAACAGGATGAAACCTGAGAGGGTATACTGCAGTCCTTTCATAGAAGAGGGTATTTCAGAGCTGATCGGGAGCGAGGTCTCATGGAAGACCCGAATCGTACCTGTCGACTCTACAGTCACTCTCTCGGGGCGTTCCATGAAAATAACGATATTACCCCCCGGGCAGAGGTTGAGACCTGGAGTCAGGACAGATGCGGGCAGCTCCGGAATAGAATATTTAATAGAATATCAAAATATTCCTTACGACAATAATTAAAAGGAATTGAACGAATTATATAATCTGTTACTTTAGGTGATTTTTCGGTCAGGCCTTTTTCCCGGGCTGAATTTACCTTCTTGACTTGATTCCTTCTGCAGGATAATATGCAGAATGCGTTGGAGCCAACCGGCTCTTTCTACAGGCCTTAAGGCAGTTTATCATTCACTTGGGATCTCTGTAAAGGCAGGACGATGGCTGACAGATTGAAGGTGGCGGTACTGGCTTCCGGGAGAGGGAGTAATTTTCAGGCGCTTGCCAGCGCTTGTCTGGCGCCGGATTTTCCGGCAGATGTTACTTTGCTCCTGGTTGACGATCCGGATGCAGGTGCGATAGGGATCGCTGATACTCTTGGGGTCCGGTCTTATGTCATCGATTGCGGCAGATCCAAAGGCTCGATGAGCAAAGAAAGCAGTGAAGAGATCTACCGCTTGTGCAGCGAAAACGGTATTGGGCTGGTCTGTCTTGCCGGTTTCATGCGGATAGTAAAGGGGAGGCTGCTGGAAGAATTTTCAGGGAGGATGATGAATATCCATCCAGCCCTGCTGCCAAGCTTTAAAGGGCTGGACGGGCAAAAACAGGCTCTGGATTACGGGGTCAAGGTGAGCGGCTGTACCGTTCATTTCGTCGATAAAGGAATAGATACGGGGCCTATAATCATTCAGAGATCGGTACCTGTACTTCAGGAAGATACTGAAGAATCATTGAGCGCCCGGATCCTCGCGATGGAACATGAAGCATATCCTGAAGCTGTCAAGGCGTTTGCCGAAGGCAGGATCGAGATCTTCGGAAGGAGAGTGGAGATACACGATGAATGAAAAGAAAAATAACGCTAAGGCTGTCGAATTCCAGGATGTCCAGCCCCAGTACAGGGGAAAAGTGAGGGACATATACGATCTTGGAGACAGACTGATAATCGTCGCTTCAGACAGGATCTCAGCATACGACTCGATCCTGCCGACTCCGATTCCCGGTAAGGGCGCTGTCCTGAATATGATATCCGCCGCATGGTTTGACTGGTTCAAAGATCTTCCAAACCACATGATATCTGTCGACGTATCTGCCTACCCGGACCCTTTCAACCGCTTCGAATCTGAACTCGGAGGAAGGTCGATGCTTGTCAAGAAAGCCCGAAGGATCGATCTTGAATGCATAGTAAGAGGGTATATATCAGGATCCGGCTGGAGAGAGTATTCCGAGACCGGAAAAGTCTCGGGAATAAAGCTGCCTGACGGGCTGAGATTGTCCGAGAAACTCGAGAAGCCCGTTTTTACCCCTTCCACCAAGGCTGATTCAGGCCACGATGAGAATATCTCGATTGAAAAAGCCGCGGAGATTGTGGGGGAAGAGGTCGTCACAAAAGTCAGGGATCTGAGCCTCAAGGTCTATAATAAAGCGAGTGAGCACGCTGCTGAAAAAGGAATAATCATTGCCGACACCAAATTCGAATTCGGATTTGTAGGTGACCAGATCGTGATCATAGACGAAGTCCTTACGCCCGATTCTTCGAGGTTCTGGCTTATCGAGGAATATACTCCGGGAAGGCAGCAGAGAAGCCTTGATAAACAGTATGTTCGCGACTGGCTCGATGAAAGCGGATGGGATCATGAGCCTCCGGCTCCTGAATTGCCGGATGAAATAGTAAAAAAGACCTCCGAAAGGTATAAAATGGCGGTAAGCAGGCTTTTCCCTGATCTGGATATCGAGAGGTATGTAAGATGACAAGAAAAGTCGCCAGAGCATTAATAAGCGTGACAGACAAATCCGGGATCGGATCGTTTGCTCTGGAATTGAGCAAAAGGGGAATCGAGATAATCGCCTCAGGAGGAACTGCCGAAGCGATAAGAAACGCCGGAGTATCAGTCATTGAAGTAAGTGAAATAACAGGGTTCCCCGAATGCATGGATGGAAGGGTCAAGACTCTTCATCCAAAGATCCACGGGGCTATCCTTGCCGACCGGGATAAGGAGACTCACCTGGATCAGGCGGAGAAGTTCGGGATCTCCCTGATCGACATGGTGGTCGTAAATCTTTACCGGTTCAGGGAAGCAGCTTCAGATCCGGATCTTGATGAAAAACAGGTTGTCGAGCAGATAGACATAGGAGGACCGACTCTTATCAGATCAGCTGGGAAGAACTATCATTCGGTCACAATAGTCGTAGATCCCGGCGACTACGATACCGTGCTTGATGAACTTGATACAAACTCGGGAGTAATTCCGCTCGGCTCAAGACGCCGGTACGCGTCTAAAGCTTTTCATCATACTGCTGCCTACGATGCCGCGATCTCGACTTTCTTTGATGAGCTGGATTCGGAAGAGGATCTGCCCGAACAGATGATCAGGGTATATAACAAGGTGCGGGACTTGAGATATGGAGAAAATCCTCATCAGCCTGCCGGATTGTATGTGGCTGATAATCCTGCCGGAAGCTTCACCGATTTTACTCAGCACCAGGGGAAGGAACTTTCCTATAACAATATTCAGGATATGTGGGCTGCTTTTCTCTTGAGTAAGGATCTGGGAGAAAATGCCTGTGCTGTCCTGAAGCATATGAATCCGTGCGGCGCCTCGGTCTGTAAAACACCTTTCGAGAGTTTCATAAGGGCGAGAAAAACCGATCCCCTTTCCGCGTTCGGCAGTATCGTCTCGGTAAACGGTATCGTCGATGAAAATCTTGCTCAGGCCTCGAAAGAGGGTTTTGTCGAAGTAATCCTTGCCAGAGGCTATACTGACAGTGCTCTTGATGCTTTGAAAAAGAAAAAAAACCTGCGTCTTATAACTGTCCCTGAAGCCGAATGGGAAAGAGAGATAGGCGGATGGATCACCAGGGAGGCAGGTGATATGCTTCTCGTCCAAAGAAATGATTCAGATTTCCCGGAGTTTGAGGAATTAAAATATGTGACCGGAAGAAAACCCTCGGATGATGAAAAGAAAGCGATATTCCTGTCCTGGAAGATCGTGAAGCATGTAAAATCAAACGGCATCGTGATCTGTGATTCTGAGGGTACGGTCGGGGTAGGCGCTGGTCAGATGAGCAGGATCGATTCCTGCCTTATCGCGGTCGACAAGGCCCGCAGGGAGGGTATGCGGATAGAGGGGACAGCCGCTGGATCAGACGCGTTTTTCCCATTCCCTGATGGAGTCGAAAAGCTTGTTGAAGCCGGAGTCAGGTGTATCATACAGCCCGGCGGATCGATCAGAGACGATGAAGTCGTTGAAGCAGCTGAAAAACTCGGTATTACCATGGTACTGACTGGAAGAAGACATTTCAGACATTAGGAGAATGATTTGCACAAGAGCAACTGGGATGGAGAATCAATCGTAATAATCGATTTCGGCTCGCAATATACGCAGTTAATAGCCAGAAAAATCAGGTCGGAAAATGTCTTTTCGAGGATCCTGCCTAATTCCGCATCGATCGAGGAGATCAGATCGTTCAAGCCCGCTGGTATTATAATGTCCGGAGGTCCGGCTGACGTATCTGAAAAAGATGCTCCGGCTCTTGAGGCGGACATCTACTCATTGAATATCCCTGTTCTTGGCGTCTGCTATGGCATGCAGCTTATATCAAAAGGACTCGGCGCGGTCGTTGAAAAGACCAGCAACAGGGAATACGGCCCCGTAATGATCGATCTTCATGAGAAAGAGGACCTCTTTGAGGGAACGCCCGAGAACCAGAAAGTCTGGATGAGTCACGGAGTAAGGGTAAAGACTTTACCCGCGGGTTTCAGGACGATAGCCTCTTCAGAGGGATGTTCCATTGCCGCAATGGAAAATACAGATGAGAGAATATTCGGGCTTCAGTTTCATCCAGAGGTCTATCACACCGATTTCGGGCAGAAGATATTAAGCAATTTCCTGTTTAAGATATGCAAGTGCAAAGCAAACTGGGGTTCGGAGTCTTTCGTGGATTATGAAATCGAGAAAATACGCGAAAAGACAAAGGGCGCAAAAGTGCTTTGTGCCGTCAGCGGAGGCGTCGACAGTTCAGTCATGGCGCTTCTTGTGGACAAAGCAATAGGAAAACAGCTTTGTCCTGTTTTTGTCGATAACGGACTTCTTAGAGAAGGGGAAGCGGAGGAAGTAAAAAAGCTCCTTGCCGAGTGTCTCACTGCCGATCTGGTTTTTGTCGATGCCTCGGAAGAATTTCTCCGCCGGCTTGAAGGGGTGACTGACGCGGAAGAAAAAAGAAAAGTGATCGGAAAGTGCTTTATAGATATTTTCGACGAGCAGAGTGATAAGCACGGACCTTTTGATTTCCTCGCGCAGGGTACCCTTTACCCTGATGTGATTGAGAGCAGATCGACGGTCGGGCCTTCTGAAACTATAAAATCTCACCATAACGTAGGCGGTTTGCCTGAGAATATGAAGTTTGAACTTATAGAACCTCTGAAGATGCTTTTTAAGGACGAAGTGAGACAAGTGGGCAGCTATCTCGGCCTGCCGGAGCGTCAGAGCAAAAGACATCCATTTCCGGGGCCTGGATTGGGAGTAAGGATACCCGGGGAGATCAGAAAAGAGGATCTTGATACTCTCAGGCAGGCAGACAGGATATTCATAGACGGATTGAAACGGGAAGGACTGTATGATGAAGTCTGGCAGGCCTTTGCCGTGCTACTTCCAGTAAAGAGCGTAGGCGTCATGGGAGATGAACGGACATATCAGAACGCCGTCGTGTTGAGGGCCGTCACAAGCACAGACGGAATGACTGCCGATTGGGCAAAATTGCCGTATCCGTTTCTCCAGAGCGTATCCAACGAGATCATCAATAAGGTCCCGGGGATCAACAGGGTCGTATATGATATAAGCTCTAAACCCCCCAGTACGATAGAATGGGAATAGTGTAGCACCAGAAAGATAGTTCCCGTTCTGGCATTTTTTTTGCCCCTCCTGTCCATTCAGTTTTCAACCTGTTCGGTAAAACCGGAAAACCGGCGGACGAGACCATTATGCATTTTGCAAATATAAGCTTTATCGCGGCAGTAATGCTGCTTTCTCCCGCGGCTGGATCTGCTTCTGGTCTCTCCGGCCCTGAATCTCACCTGTGGAGAGGTGAATATAAAAAAGCTGTTTCCGAGATGACAGATGAAAAAGACTCTCAAAAAGCAGCATATCTTGTAATGGCCGGAGAGTTGGATAGAGCCTTAAATATCGCCGGGGATACAGGAAATTTCAGGAACGCCGTAATATTGTATAAAAAGAAAGAATGGGAAAAGGCGCTTGACCTGACCGGTGGACCGGGTTTGGAAGAACCCTGGCTTGAAGCTTACAGAATGTTGATTCGGATCGATTCGTTTATCAAATGCGGCCGGATGATATGCGCCCGTAATGAGGCTGCCGGGATACTCCCGTTTATTGATTCTTTCCCCGGGATCCGGGGTCATCACCTTTTCGATGATCTTGCCGCCCTGCTGGCCAGATCGGCATTCGATGATTTCATAGAATACAAACCCTTTTCAGAGCCTGATTTTATTACAAATACAAGCGCAGAGAATCTACTGACAATTTCCGGCATTTGTTACGCAAATGGAAAAGAGGCTGAAGGCCGAATATTCCTCCTTGGAGCTTTAAAATATGGCATTAAAGGCGAAATAAAGATACAGCTCGAAAAGCTCCTTCTGGATCCGGCATTTCAGCCTGATTCCCTGAAAAATGGCGAAGCGCTGGAAATAGCCAGATTCGCCGCCTTTCGCGGAATGGAAGAGACGGCTATGAAGATGATACAGTCGATCAGCGGCGATACCGGTTATGCTGCGGACCTTCTTTTTTTAAAAGGATGCCTGGAAGAAAAAAAGGGAAGACACGTCAAGTCACGAAAGATTTTCAGGGATATATTCAGGTCTGATGCTTCTCTTTCACTGAAAAAAGAATCTCTGCTGAAGATTGCGGCGATAGATTACAAAAAAAAGAGGTTTGGGAAAGCCGCTTCCAGCTTCAGCCTCTTCGGAGTCTACTATCCTTCAGACAAAAGATCTGAAAAAATGCTGGATCTGTCGGCAAGGATCTACGTATCCGAAAGAAATTGGAAAAAGGCGATAGAGACCTGGGAGTTGATCCGAAAAAGAGGGGTGAAGACCAGGGAAGGCGAATACGCCCTTCTGAGTGAGGCTGTTCTGCTCCACTGGCTGAATAAAGATGATGCCTCAGCCGAAATTCTGCGGGAACTGCTGGAATTATCGGACACCGGGTCGGCACCGGCGGTCCTATACTGGCTTTCGGAAACTGACCACACTTTCGAATCTTCACTCTGGCGCGAAAAGCTTAAAGACAGGTTCCCTGATTCGTTTTATTCGAGAGCTCTCAAGGATGAAAGCGGTTTTTTCACGATTGAAGCTGACCACCCGGACTCCCTTGATAGCCTGGTGAATATCGAATCGATCGAATTGCGGAATTATGCGAAAGCTGCGGCAGGAATAAACAGATGCTCAGCGATAAAGGGTCATTCCGCATGGAAGGCTTTTTGTTATTTCATTGAGAATGGGATCCTGGATGAAGCAGAAGAATGCGCCGGAACGCTCTCAAATATTTTCAGCGGGGACCGGGAGTCTCTCGAGACCCTGTATGCGTATTCCAGAAGCCTCGGAATGGTCGGGCTGAGTATGGATATCCTGTGCGGTCATGATCTGGTCTTTCATGGTGAGAACCAGTCCGGTATGCTGAGATTTCCTGTTCCTTACGGCAGCATCGTTTCTGAAGAGATGCACAAAAGAGATATCCCTTTCGAGCTGGTGTACGGAGTGATTCGCGAGGAGAGCCGTTTCGACAGAAACGCCGTATCGGCATCGGGAGCTGTCGGGTTGATGCAGATCATGCCTTCGACTGGAGAATGGATCGGCAACAAGCTCAAGGTAGATGAGGTAAGCAAAGAAGGTATGTTTGATCCGGAATTGAACATACAAATGGGTGCCTGGTATTTGAGGTTCCTCCTGGACAGGACGGAAGGGTCTGTCGTGGGAGCTCTCGCTTCCTACAATGCGGGGTATTCAAGGATGGCTGAATGGAAAAAGTCATTTGAACCATCCAAAAACCCTCTTATTGCCCTTGAATTGATCGGTATCGAAGAGACGCGAAATTACGTCAAGAGGGTGCTCGGCTCGATGTCGGTCTACAGAGGACTTTCTTCAGAAAAACAGATCCCGACTGAAGACAATACTGCTGAAATTTCGATCCTGCCCGGAATAGCAAGGGAAATAAGCGCTTGCGCGGATGATCGCAAATTGCAAACAAAACCTGCTGAGTGATTGCGAATACTGCAAAAAGATCATTCAATCTCCCGGATCCGCCAAAGGTATTTCGCTCGTATCCTTTTATATAACAACCTTTTAAATGGCCAAAGACTATTGGCCTGCGACTTGCATATTCCGGCGGAGAAGGGTTTAGACACTGATTTATGGCAGAGTGGACAACAAGAGGTTACTGAATATGTTTTTAGATCGATTTGCCAATTTCCTTCCAAAAAACGATTTGAAAAAGGCGTTAGAATTTCTGAACAGGGGTGAGTACAAGAAGGCCTGCAAGTCATTTGAGGCTCATCTCCGCAAGAAAGCCGGAGTCGTGGACGGGAAGGATCAGGAATTGTTGAGGATGTACATCGTCGAATCGTATATGGAATATTCTCTCGAACTCGAAAAAGCCGGCGACTTCCTCGAATCTTCGAAACAGCTTGAAAAAGCTATAGATCTACAGCCCAATTATGCAGATGTACACTACAGGCTCGGAATGATGTACGAGAATATCGGCAGAAGAGTCGATTCCAGAGCAAGCATAAAAAAGGCACTTGCCATAAATCCGTATTATTTCAAGGCCAGGTTAATGCTTGCTAAAAGTTACTATTCTGATCAAAACCAGGATAAAACGATGGAACATCTTCGTGAAAGCATTTCTTCGGTTCCGAACTTTTTCAAGTCGCTTTTGAACGAACTCATTGTAAAGACTGAATCAGCGTCAGCAAAAGAGGAGATAGAGGAGCTTTTCACAAGATTGCTCGAGGAACGTCCTTCTTCATCCCAGATCAGCAAACAGCTCGCTCTGGAAGCTATTCACCTGGGAGATTTCGAAAGAGCCGTAGCGGAGATGAAAAAAGCGCTGTCGCTTAACCCCGATTATCCGGACCTTCATAATCTTCTTGGAATTTCCTACGCCAATATCAACATGAAGGACGATGCGATCGTGGAATTCAAGACCGCCTTGAAGATCAATCCTGAATACTTGAAAGCCCGTATGAATCTGGCTTTGACCCTTTATGAGAATAGTAATGAGGAAGAATCCCTCAAACATCTAAAGGTGATACTTGAAGCGGATCCCGCGAATGAATTGGCGAATAATCTTTTCAAAGAGCTAAAGCCTGCACTGAGCAAGAGGTAGATTTAAGTGATTAATGATTATTATTCGATTCTGGATGTAAAGCCGACTTCGACAGAGGAAGAAATCAAAAAGAACTATTTCCGATTGGCAAAACTCTGTCATCCGGATGTCAATGATAATGATCCCGATAAGAAGGAAGAATTCCGTCTTGTCAACGAAGCTTATTCCGTTCTCATTGACAAGAAGAAGAGGATTGAATACAACGAACTTCTGAGAAGACAGACAAAGTGTTCGAAATCTGCAGTAGCTATAAAGGAAAAAGACTCCAGATCCGCCTCTCTTGCATTTTCCCAGGCTAAAGAGGCTATGAGAAGCGGGGGATATGAAAAGGCCACTCTTTTGCTTAAATCGGCCTTAAGGTTTGTTCCTGACAATCCGGAATACCTGAGCTGGTACGGCTTCTGTCTTGGAATGACCAATTCAAACCTTCATGAAGCGCGTGATGCCTGCAAAAAAGCGATCCAGATGGAATTCTATAACGCCGATTATCTCGCCAATCTTGGATTTGTATATTTTAAAGCAGGGCTCAAAAAACAGGCTGTCAAATACTTTAAGGACGCCCAGAAATGGGATCCGGAGAATGCAGTTGCCAAACAGTTTCTTTCCAAGCTTTCTTCAGGCCAGAAACTGGAACCGGGACCTATCACAAAATTATTCTCCTCCGTCAAGCAGCTCTTAAAGGCCTGATTTTCCAGCAATCCGGGAATTCAATTGTTTTATATTGATTTTTTGCCATTTTGCGGCTAGGGTATCGTCGTGAGGTGGTTGTTATGAGAAAAACTTGCTTTCTCTGCTACGGGAATAATAAAGATAAAGAGACGTTTACCTACAGCGAAGATCCAACCAATCTGAGAGGTGAAGAGTTCTTCGTCTTCTTTTCGCCTCCCCGGAAAGAATCAGAGGCCGCGATCCGGAAGCTTTTCAGATCAGCCATTGAAGCTTCAAGGCTGGGGGATCCGGTACATTATTTTCAGAAAGTAATAGAAAGTTTCAGAACTTCTGTCGATAACCTGGAGATAGATGAGGATATTCCAGCGGAATCGATGGTGGTGATCATGATACGCAGAGAGAGGGATGCATACCTTCTTTGCAGCAAAGGTGTCGAGATCCTGTATCATGATTCTGAAAAGAATATAGAAGGCCCAGTCGGGATTTTGCATGGGGTAAAAGAGACAGGACCTGGCGACCGGTATCCGCAGGCCGAACTTTTCGAAAAAAATGTCGCCGATTATTTTCGTATTTACCGGTTCAAGATACCTGACGGCTGCCACTCACTGGTCTTTGCCCCTTCGCGGGAATTTATCGGTCAGAATATAGAGATGTTAAGGGATAACCTCTTTTTTCCTTCAACAATCCCTGAAAACACCGATATGCTATCATTCGGTACCGATCAGACCTTTCCCGTGATGCACTGGGATATTGAAAAAAAAGCAAAAAAAACAGCAGTAAAACAGAAGATAAGGAGAAAGAGCATGATCAGAAGCAGGGCACCATATATTACCGGAGGGATCGCAATCATCGTAGCCATCTTCTTTATCTTCGACCCATTCGATATTTCAGAAAAAAACGATGATATTCAGAGCAAAGGGCTCCTGGCGGTCCAGGATGATGATATCGGTGAAACTGAAGGAGGAAGCACAAAGACGGAGACCACAGGTAGTGATACAGACAAAAAACCCCCTGTATCTGAAAAGTCTCCGACTATCGTCAGGGAGACAAAGCAGGGAGAACTCAAGGAAGCATGGAAAGAAAAATTTGAATCTCCCGTTACATCTTCGCCTTCAGTCCTGGACGGACAGATCGTCTTTGGGTGCAGGGATGCGTTTATCTACTCGTATGGGACAGAAGGGACCTTTAAATGGAAATACAAGGCCGAGGGCGGCGTGGGGTCTTCACCGTTGTTTAGCGGATCCAGAGTCATAGGTGCTGATTACGCGGGGAATATTGTCTGCCTTGAATCGAGCAGCGGCAATATGTCATGGATATACCGAGGTAAAGAGAAGATCATAACTACCCCCAGGCTCATGGGAGATATGGTAATAGTGGGTACGATGGAAGGAAACCTCATTTCGTTGGACATAAAAGACGGAAAACGTATCTGGGCGGAAAAACTTGGAAATGAAATATGGGCCTCTCCGGCAGTGTCCGGTGAATGTATAATAGCGGGAACGACAGACGGTTCTCTTGTGAGATTAAGTAAGACCGGTAAAATAGAATGGAGAGTGAAGCCCGGAGGAGGAATATATTCGAGCCCTCTGCCCCGCGGTGATATCGACCTCGTCTTTTTCGGGTCTGACGACAAATATGTTTACGCATATTCGATCTCAAAAGGAAATCTTATGTGGAGATTCCCCGGGGGCAGTAAAATGCGCGGAAAACCGGAGACTGACGGAAAAAATCTGTATATAGGATCTGAAGACGGGATGCTCTATGCCATATCGTTTGCCGGCGAACTGGTCTGGAAGGCGGACCTTCAGGGTGCCGTCAGATCCAAGCCATTGATATTGGATGACATGATCGTCGTAACAGCCTACAACTCAAAGACATATGTCCTAAACACCGGTACAGGCAAAGTCATTTTCGAATATGATGTCGAATCCCCTGTTTATTCTTCCCCGGCGACTGACGGCAGTAAAATATTTTTCGGGTCAAATCAGGGATATTTGCATGCCGTTTCGATCGGGAGGGGAGCCTTATAACAGGGAAGGGCTGAATAGATCAGCACTTCTCTTGACACATCCTCAAAAGAGATATTACGCAGTCGGGCTTGATTATAGCCGCTGAGTGTACTATGTTCGAGCTTGACTGGAGGTCTTACTATTGTTCAAAAACCTGGTGTCGAGATTCATAGGCGATCGTAAATCAAGATTAATGAAACGGCTCGCTCTTCAGATCATCTCTATCAAGGAGTGGGGCGATAAGTACGCTTCGCTTTCCGATGATCAATTCCCTGAAAAAACGGAAGAGTTTATCGAAAGGCTTTCAAAAGGCGAGACGACCGACGATATCCTTAATGAAGCGTATGGGCTTGTATACGAAGCGTGCAGAAGACATGTAGGTAAAAGCTGGAAAGTCGTCTCCCAGGACTTGAATTGGGAGATGGTCCCGTTTGATGTCCAGATCGCCGGAGCAATAGTACTTAATGAAGGTTCGATAGCCGAGATGGCCACGGGAGAGGGAAAGACTCTCGTAGCCGTTATGCCGCTTTACCTGAATGCCTTGATGAAAAAAGGCGTCCACCTGGTCACGGTCAACGACTATCTTGCCAAAAGAGATTCCGAGTGGATGGGGGAGATATACAGGTTCCTGGGTCTGACGGTCGGCTGTCTTCAGAATGATATGGACCCCGAAGAAAAGAAAGCCGTATATGGCTGCGATGTGATCTACGGAACGAACAATGAATTCGGGTTCGACTACCTCAGAGATAACATGAAGATGCGTAGGGAGAGCCAGGTCCAGCTGCACCATTATTACGCTATTGTCGATGAGGTTGACAGCGTGCTTGTCGATGAAGCAAGGACTCCGCTGATCATATCCGGTCCTGTCCAGGGTTCTGCGAAAAACGATAATTTTTCTTTTCTCAGAGGCAAGGTCGAGAAACTGGTTCTCATGCAAAAGCGCATGATCAACGATTATATGAGCGTGCTGGAAAAACCCCAGGTTCAAACAGAAGAAGAAAATGACGACTATGATACCGGCGTAAAACTGCTTCTTTCGAGGAGAGGTGACCCCAAGAATAAAAAATTCATGAAGCTCAGAAAAATGCCTGGGTATGAAAAGCTGATGCTCAAGGTTGAGGCGGACTTCATGAGAGAAAAGAAGCTTCATGAACTCGACGAGGAACTCTACTTTGTTATAGATGAAAAATCAAATACGATCGATCTGACCGACAAGGGCAGAAATGCTCTCTCGGCGGAAGACCAGGAATTATTCGTCCTTCCCGATCTAAGCATGAAGATCAACGAGATCGAATCTGACGAATCACTTGATATTAAAGACCGTATACACAAAAAGGATCTTGCATACCGGAAGTACGCGGAAAAGAGTCAGGTGATACACAGTTTCTCTCAGCTTTTAAAGGCATATACTCTTTTTGAAAAAGACGTTGAATATGTCGTCCAGGATGGACGGGTGATGATAGTGGACGAATTCACCGGAAGATTGATGCCGGGACGAAGATTCAGTGATGGACTTCATCAGGCACTTGAAGCAAAAGAAAAAGTCAAGATCGAAGGGGAAACACAGACTTTCGCTACGATAACTCTGCAGAATTATTTCAGAATGTATGAAAAGCTCGCTGGAATGACTGGTACGGCCGAGACCGAGGAAGAGGAGTTCCACAAGATATATAAACTCGAAGTAAATGTCGTTCCGACAAACAAACCCGTGAGACGAATAGACTATGATGATGTTATATTCCGCACAAAAAGGGAAAAATACAAGGCCATACTCCAGGAAGTGAAAAAATTCCATGAGGCAGGACTCCCCGTCCTCGTAGGCACAGTCACGGTAGAGGTCTCTGAGACACTCAGCAGGATGCTGAAAAGGGATGGCATCCCGCATAACGTCCTCAACGCAAAGCAGCACCAGAGTGAAGCTGAAATAGTGTCGAAAGCAGGGAAAAAAGGCGCGGTCACGATAGCTACGAATATGGCCGGAAGAGGAACCGATATAAAACTGGAAAAAGGGGTGGTGAAGTGTGAAAGGTGCTGTATCCGGTGCGAGACTCCTGACGATTGCGCCGATTGTCCTAACGAAGAGAAGAAATCTAAATGCACGGAAGATGTCCCGTGCGGGCTTCAGATCATCGGGACAGAGCGTCATGAATCGAGGCGCATCGATCGCCAGTTAAGGGGGCGTTCGGGCAGGCAGGGTGATCCTGGTTCATCACGGTTTTTCACCTCTCTCGAGGACAACCTTATGCGGCTTTTCGGTTCTGAACGGATTTCCACAGTTATGGATAAACTGGGTATCGAGGAAGGCGAAGTAATAACTCATCCGTTTGTGACGAAAGCTATAGAAAAATCCCAGAAACGCGTCGAGATGTACAACTTCGGCATCCGTAAAAGACTTCTGGAATATGACGATGTCATGAATATACAGCGCGAAGTCATATACGGCAGAAGAAATGAGATGCTTCAGGTCGAAAATATCGATGATATGGTTAACGGCCTTATAGAAAGCGTCATCGGTAACACCTGCGAGAGATTCTTTCCTGGAAACCTCGACTACGAAGAATGGGACGTCTCCGGGGCCATGACTGAACTTGAGACCACTTTTCTTGTGCCTTTCGAGCTGGAGTCCCTTCCTGAAAAATCCAGAAAAGACCCCGACCTCGTGTTCGAACACCTGAAAGCTGCTGCAGCGGAAGGTTATGCGATCCGCAAATCCACGATACCGGAGGATATCCTTGGGCAACTGGGACAACTGATCATGCTGCAAAGCATAGATGAAAAGTGGATGGATCACCTCCGGGAACTCGACAATCTTAAAGAGGGGATACATCTCAGATCATATGCGCAGAAGGATCCTCTTGTCGAATACAAGCAGGAGGCTTTCCAACTCTTTTCTGAAATGCTTGATGATATAGACAGATCTATCCTGTTGGGACTTTTCCATGCAAGACTTGACAGGGATAATCGCGAAGAAAGAAGCAGGGGAGTCGGCTCCGGAGTCGCGGTTCACCAGGTGACGGACACCTACAGCAGCGCTCAGCAGCAACCTCCAGCTGATAACGATAACGAAAATCGGCTCCGTACTGCAGGGAACAGTGAAATACAAAGAAAAACGCCAGTAAAACCTGTCCAGAGGGATGCTCCCAAGGTAGGGAGAAACGATCCATGTCCCTGTGGCAGCGGCAAAAAATATAAAAAATGTTGCGGAAAGGATGCCGTCTAGGCATTATTCGTTTTGCAAAAGGCGCTGTGTTCATTATTTGACGAGGAGAACAATGAAAGGACGCATCAGGGAGATCATTGAATATATCATCGATTCCGAATCCGTTGATTCCGCGGATATTGAAGGTATAAACGATGAGCTGGAAGAAATGGGATATTCGCTGGATGAGATAAGTCAGGCTATGACGATTCTCGACTTCGGAATATTGGATGACAGCATTGAATCAGGTTCTCAGCTGTATACAAAAAACCGGATCCTTGGAGAAGGAGAAAAGATCCTGCTCACTACCGACGCGCAGGGATATCTGATAAAACTCCAGACCGGCGGATGGATTACTGAGGCTCAATTAAACATAATCATAGAGAATGCGGGCATGGAATACCGTATTCCGGTTTCCATCAATGAGATCAAAGAACTTGTCATGGGGTTTGCGCCCGATGTGCCTGAAGAAGTAGTCGATGGTTCTGACTGCTCTACGCGGAACCTTAACTAAACGGGAGAATAGATTGGATCATGTCCTTGTAATAGTGGAATCCCCCGCGAAGGCGCGCACCATAAAGAAGTACCTTGGAAAAGGGTATAAGGTAAAAGCCTCTGTCGGCCATATCCGCGATCTGCCTAAAAAAGAACTGGGAATAGATCTCGAGAATAACTTCAAACCAAAATATGTCAATGACCGTGGTAAGAGTAAAATAATCAAGGAGCTCAGAGATGTCGCCGGAAAAAGCACCGAGATCCTTCTGGCGACGGATATGGACAGGGAAGGCGAAGCGATCGCGTGGCATCTCAGCGAAATATTAAAAAAGACAGGCGTTCCTTCCAAAAGAATAATATTTAACGAGATCACCGCCAACGCGATCAAAGAAGCTGTTGAAAATCCCCGCGAACTTGACATGAACAAGGTGAACGCGCAGCAGGCAAGAAGGATACTTGACAGAATAGTCGGGTATCTTGTCAGCCCGGCGCTTTGGAAGGTGTTCTACAGGGGGCTCTCGGCCGGCAGAGTGCAGAGTGTCGGGCTTCGGCTGCTGTGCGAGCGTGAAGATCTTATAAGAAGATTTACTCCAGAGGAATATTGGACTATCGATGGAGTCCTGAAAACATCTGAAGATGTGGAGTTTCCAGCCCGGCTGTTCAAGGTAGATGGAGCGAATCCCGAGATCGGCAATGGAGAGATGGCCGAAAAGATCCTTGCGGAAATAAGATCGGAACGGCTTTTTGTCGAGGAATTCCGCGAAAAGGAAAAAAAGAGAAACCCGCAGCCCCCGTTTATCACAAGCACTCTTCAGAGAGAAGCCGCAGGGCGCCTTGGTTTTTCAGCAAAAAAGACGATGGCTGTCGCCCAGCAGCTTTATGAGGGGCTTAATATGGGTGATGAGGGGTCTGTCGGGCTGATAAGTTATATGAGGACTGATTCTACAAGGGTCAGTACCGATGCATTTCAGCAGGGGCAGGTATTTATCGAAGAAAATTACGGCAAATCCGTCGTTTTTAAGGGGAAGAGGGGCTACAAAAAGTTAAAAGGAAGCCAGGACGCGCATGAGGCCATCAGGCCTACCGATTCATTTAAGACCCCCGAGAAACTGGCCCCATTCCTTGAAAAAGACCAGTTGGCACTCTATAGCCTCATCTGGATGAGGTTTCTCGCCTCATTGGCCGCTCCGGCCGTCTACAGCATACGTGAGACTGACATCAGATCCTGCGATAGATATCTGCTCCGGGCTAACGGAAGAAAAGTAAAATCTGAAGGGTTTCTGGCTATTTTCCCCGACAAAAAAAGAGAAGACGAAACGTGGATCCCTGATCTGGTCAAAGACGAAGAATTATTCATCAAACAGCTCGGCACCACGCAAAAGTTCACGGAACCTCCGGCAAGATATTCAGAGGCCTCTCTGATCAAAGAACTTGAGGATAAAGGGATAGGAAGGCCAAGCACATACGCGAGCATCATCAGCATCATACTTTCCCGTGATTACGCTGTAAGGGAAGGCCGTTCGCTGAAACCCACCGAACTCGGTGAAGTAGTCTGGAGATCCTTATCGGAGATTTTCAACGATATTTTTGAGATTGATTTTACGGCAAGGATGGAAAGCGATCTCGATAAGGTCGAAGAGGCTGAAGACAGATGGCAGAATGTCGTAAGATTTTATTATGACCCTCTCTCTGTCGACCTGGAAAAATTTAAAGGCAGGCAGGCTGAGTTTAAAAAGATGTTCCAGGAAGAGACCGGGGAGATATGTGAAAAATGCGGTAAGAAGCTTGTAAAAAAATGGAGCAGAAACGGTATTTTCCTGGCTTGCCCGGGTTATCCCGAATGTAAATTTGCCAAATCGACTGAAGAAGAGGAAAAAATAGAAAAGAAGTGCCCAAAGTGCGGCGGGGAACTGAAATATAAATCAGGAAGATTCGGCAAATTCATCGCTTGTTCGAATTACCCTGATTGCAAATACACCGAGACTGCGACCATGGGTATTCCCTGTCCCGAGGAAGGCTGTGACGGTGAAATTGCTGAAAAGAAGACTAGAAGAGGAAAAATATTCTACGGATGCAGCAAATATCCAGATTGTAAATATGCCAGCTGGGACAAGCCTACGGACAAAAAATGCCCTGAATGCGGGGAAGCCTTCCTTGTCGAAAAATCAACCAAGAAAAAAGCCGGCTATCTGGTTTGCCCGGAATGCAAACATGAGGTTGCTCCCTGATGTACGATGTGACAGTCGTGGGGGGCGGTCTTGCGGGTTCCGAAGCGGCCCTGCAGCTAGCTGACCGCGGATTAAACGTCCAGCTTCTGGAAATGAGACCTGGTGAGAATACACCGGCTCACAAGACATCCTCTCTTGCGGAACTTGTCTGCAGTAATTCCCTGAAGTCTGAATCTCCTCAGACCGCGTCAGGACTGCTGAAGAAAGAACTCAGCATGCTCGGCTGCAGACTTCTCGGTTTGGCTAGAGAAACCCGCGTCCCGGCGGGACATGCTCTGGCAGTAGACAGGGATCTTTTCGCTTCAGCAGTGACAAACGCAATAAATAATGAAAAAAGGATAGTTATCGTCAACAGGGAGCAAAAAGACCTGAATTTTTCCATACCCGCAATAATCGCAACAGGGCCTTTGACTTCAAAAAGCCTTTCGGAAGCGATAATAAGCGAATTTTCTTCCGAAACGCTGTTTTTCTATGACGCGATATCTATATCAGTAAACGTAGAATCAATAGATCACACGAAAGTATTCAAAGGGTCAAGATATGGAAAAGGTGCTGACGATTACTGGAATATCCCTTTCAGCCGCGAAGAGTATCAAAGGCTGGTAGCATTCTTAAAAGGATCTCCCTCCACAGCCAGCCGTGATTTTGAAGAAAAAAGGTATTTTGATGCCTGTCTTCCGGTGGAAGTCCTCGCGTCAAGAGGAGATGAAACACTTAGATTCGGTCCGCTCAAACCTAAGGGCCTGATCGACCCCGCAACCGGAAAAGAACCGTTCGCAGTCCTTCAGCTCAGGCAGGAGACCTTAAACGGAACGATGGCAGGCCTTGTAGGTTTTCAGAGCCGTCTGACAAGAAAAGGACAGAAGGAGTTGATGAAACTGATCCCGGGGCTTGAAAAGGCTGAAATACTCCGCTGGGGCTCTATTCACAGAAACACCTATCTTGACTCGCCCCGGCTTCTTGATGCGGTCCAGATGTCCAGGATGAAAGAGGGTATCTATTTCTCGGGACAGATAACGGGGGTAGAGGGGTATATGGAATCGATAGCACATGGTCTCCTTACCGCGAGGAATCTGTTTAACAGGATCTCCGGAAAAGAAGACGAGATATTCCCGGAAGAGACGATTCTCGGGGGTCTTCAACGCCACCTTTCCAATGACTCAGCTCCTTTTCAGCCGATGAACGCCAATTTTGGCATTCTTCCCGCCGTTGACGGAAAGAGGAAAGACAGAAAAAGGCTCAAATATGAGAGATCTGTTGCTGCTCTTGAACGTTTTCTAGAGTCCTCGTAATCCCTCTTATACCTTGTGCGTCCCTTTATTGCTGTGATATATTCAGCTGATGATGCTGGAGATATTGAAAAAATACATCCTGCACCTTGGTGTGGAGCAGAGAGTATCGGAAGCTACGCTAAGGGCTTACGAGGGGGACCTCATCCAGTTCTTTGATTTTCTACGGATACAGACTGGAAAAACTCCCGTTCTAGGATCGGTCGATACTTTCTTCGTACGTTCATTTCTTGGTTCCCTCTCGAGAAAGGGGTATTCACCCCGAAGCATCTCAAGAAAAATAGCTTCCTTGAGATCATTCTTTGCCTATTGCACAAAAACCGGAGAGATCGGAAAAAACCCCGTTACTGGCCTGTCGAACCCTAAAAAAGGCAGGGATCTGCCGGTATTCGCGGGAAAAGATATGATCAGACAGATGATGGATATACCTGACATGACCTGTACGAAAGGGATTCGGGACAGAACAGTCCTTGAACTGCTTTACGGTACGGGGATGCGGCTTTCGGAACTCACGGGGTGTAATGTAGGTGATTGTGATTTTGGAAAGGGAACGATCCATGTCCTTGGAAAAAGGAACAAGGAACGGCTTCTTCCCCTTGCAGGGGAGGCGGCGAAAGCACTTAAAACATACCTTCAAAGCGAATATAATATCCCCTCGATTGAATTGAATGGTGAGCTTCACCCCGGAGGCAACAAAGAGATGCCCTTGATTGCCGGCCCGAGCGGAAGCAGGATCAGCAAAAGAACGATTCAGCGAATCGTAAAAAAGTATCTTTCCCAGATCGAGACACTTTCAAAGATGAGCCCGCATGTCCTCAGGCATACATTCGCGACGCATCTGCTCGATGCCGGTGCTGACCTGAGGGCCGTACAGGACCTTCTGGGGCATGTCAGCCTTACCACGACCCAGATATACACGCACGTAACGACTGAAAGGCTCCGCGAGATCTATGATCAGGCACACCCGAGAGCATGACAAAAAGGCGGGGCGTAAGACTTTTGTGGGCTCCAAAGCCGCTTTGAAAAAGATTGAATTAATTGAACAAATCAATTAGATATAGTTATTCATGAAGTATTTCTCTGGAGGAGAAGATGTTTAAAGGAACTACGATACTGGGCCTCAGAAAAGGAAAGAAAGCAGCTTTGGGAGGGGACGGACAGGTCACTTTTGGTACGACAGTGGTGAAGCATGGAGCGAAAAAGATCAGGCGTATAGGAGATGGCCATGTCCTTGCGGGGTTCGCGGGAAGCACTGCCGATGCTATGACTCTCTTTTCAAAATTCGAAGGAAAACTGGAACAGTTTAATAACAACCTGATGAAAGCGGCCGTAGAGACGGCAAAAGAATGGAGAAGCGACAAGATCCTCAGAAACCTTGAGGCACTCCTCGCTGTCATAGATTCAGAACACTCACTTATCATATCCGGAAAAGGGGACGTGGTCGAACCAGATGATGGTATCCTTGCGATAGGTTCCGGCGGTCCATATGCCCTGGCTGCCGCCAGAGCCCTTTTAAAGCACTCTAAAATGACTCCTGACTCGATCGTGGCAGAATCACTCAAGATCGCGTCTGAGATATGTATTTACACGAATGACAGCATAACTGTTGAAACGGCGTAAGGCAGGGAATCATGAGGGAATTCACTCCTCGAGAGATAGTAGAAGAACTCGATAAGTATATTATTGGACAGGATGATGCCAAGAGGTCTGTCGCGATAGCTCTCAGAAACAGATGGAGGAGAAAGAGGGTTGAAGGGCCTTTAAGGGAAGAGATACTTCCCAACAATATTATAATGATCGGCCCTACCGGAGTAGGAAAGACAGAGATAGCGAGAAGACTTGCAAAACTTTCCCAGGCACCGTTTATCAAGGTGGAAGCTACAAAGTTCACTGAGGTCGGATATGTCGGAAGAGATGTCGAATCGATGATAAGAGATCTTGTCGAGATAAGCATAAACCTTGAGAAGGACCGGATATTCCTGGAAGTAGAAGAGAAGGCCAGAAATAATGCTGAGGAAGCGATACTTGAACTGCTTCTGCCTGCCGGCTCTTCCGCTTCACTAAAAGAAGATCCCGGTTCAGAGGAAAGACGGGAAAGGACAAAAGCCAAACTCAGGAAAAAGCTGGAGTATGGAGACCTGGATGCGAGGGAAGTAATGATCGAGATCCTGGACAGATCAAATCCCATGATAGAGATATTCACTGGAGCGGGATTTGAGGAGATGGGGGTCAAATTTCCAGACGGGATGGACAAGCTCATCCCAAAACGTAAAAAAGGAAGACGGGTGACTGTTGCGGAGGCAAGAAAGATCCTCACTCAGGAAGAAAAAGAAAAACTGGTCGACATGGATACGATTGTTTCAAGAGCGATAAAGGCGGCTGAGGATACCGGAATAGTCTTTATCGATGAGATCGACAAGATTGCGAGGACAGGCAGCAGCCACGGTCCGGACGTATCAAGGGAAGGAGTCCAAAGAGATATTCTGCCGATCGTAGAGGGAAGTACAGTCAACACAAAACACGGAACGATTAAAACAGACCATATCCTGTTTATGGCAGCCGGAGCGTTCCATATGTCGAAACCATCCGATCTTATTCCGGAACTGCAGGGAAGGTTTCCGATCAGAGTCGAGCTAAACGCCCTAAGCGCTGATGACTTTGAAAGAATACTCCTTGAGCCTGAGAATGCTTTGATTAAACAGTACACTTCTTTAATAAATACTGATGGCTGTTCGTTAAGATTCACAAAAGGGGCTATAAGGGAGATTGCTTCGCTGGCGTTCAAGGTAAATCAGAAGATGCAGAATATCGGTGCGCGCAGGCTGCACACGATCCTCAGCAGCCTTCTTGAAGACCTGCTGTTCGACCTGCCTGATCCCGCTATTGACAAGATAACGATAACCGCCAGCATGGTTAAGGCAAAACTTGAAAAGATCGCTGATGATGAAGATCTCGCTAACTACATTCTATAGGAGGAAAGAGAATGAATCTAAGTAAAAAAGATTTCCTTTGCATAAGAGATTTTTCAACGGAAGAACTTAAGGAGATCCTCTCGTTATCCCGTAAGCAGAAACCCCTTGCACGGGAGTTCAAGCTTGAACCTACCCACCCAGGGAGGGTCCTCGGCTGTATCTTTCATAAGGCAAGCCTCCGGACAAGGATCAGTTTCGAGGTCGCAATCCGGCAGCTTGGAGGATCAAGCCTCTATCTTACCGACAAGGAGATAGGGATCGGATCACGGGAAGCTCCAAAAGACGTGGGTGAGGTCCTTTCAAGATATGTAGACGCGATAATGATCAGGACATTTGACCAGAAAATGGTCCAGGAACTTGCCGAAAATTCGAAGATCCCCGTCATTAACGGGCTTACAGACTTATTGCACCCGTGCCAGATAATGGGCGATATACTGACAATAATCGAACATCGCGGAAGCATTGAAGGGCTGAAGATAGTGTTTATCGGCGACGGGAATAATGTCTCCAGAAGCTGGCTGAACGCCGCGGCAAGATTTCCCTTCAAGTTAGTCCTTACATCGCCATCCGGGTACAAAATAGACGACAGCTATCTGGAAGAAGTAAAAAAAGACGGCGATCCTGATTATGAATGGATCGAAGACCCCTCTGAAGCTGCCAGGGGTGCAGATGTTATCTATGCTGATGTTTGGACAAGTATGGGGCAGGAAGCCGAAAAAGCTGAGAGGCTCAATAAATTCAAGAGTTATCAGGTAAATGACCGTCTGATGAAATTGGCCAAGAATGACGCTTTATTTATGCACTGTCTGCCGGCCCACAGGGGGGAAGAAGTCACCGATTCGGTCATTGACAGCGCTAATTCCGTGGTCTATGACGAGGCTGAAAACCGCCTTCACATTCAAAGAGCTATCATCGCTCTTTTGATACCTACTGACAGGAAGTTGTAGAGCTTGAAGAATTATCAGGTTATTGTCGCAGCTTTGGCTTTCTTTGCGGCGTGCGCGGTAGTAAAACCGCCGACGGGCGGAGAGGAAGACACGATCCCTCCCTCTGTCGAGGGTATAAGGCCTGCCCCTGAATCTGAGGGTGTGGCCAGAGATGCAGATATTACTTTTTCCTTTTCCGAAAAGGTCGATGAAACGAGTTTTAAAAACCGGATAACGACTTATCCCCCGATAGATTTCAGAAAGATAGAAGTAAAGGGAAAGGATGTGATTGTAAGTTTCAAGGAGGAACTCCCTGAAACCACGATATGTGTCCTTCTCAAATCAGGATTTAAAGACGATCATCTGGTAGTAAGCAGGGAAAATCATATTTATTATTTTTCTACTCGGGACAGGCTGGATTCCGGAGTGATATCAGGAAAGATCTTTTTTAAACACCGGCCGGATTCGAATGGCGTAGCCTTCCTTGTTCAGGTACGCGGAGACACTATTGGAGAATTGTTCAGGGAAAAAGAGTCTCGAGTCGTCTTCGCAGACAGATTCGGCAATTACAGTTTCAAAGCTCTTCCGACTGACAGTTCAAGGTTTCTGTTGTGGTCGTTCATCGATAAAGATTCAGACGGCCGTTATTCTGAGGGAAAGGAGTTTGCGGCCGTTTATCCTGACACGATTATTCTCGCCGATTCATTTCCCATGAAAACCGGCGCCGATATGAACGTCATTGATCCCGACGAACCGGGGACTCTCAGTGGCGTACTTAGGAATCTGACAGGGATCTCCCGATTGCCTGCGATAAGATTGGATCGCATGGAAGAAAAAGAAGCCTTTATTTTCGCTGAAACAGACTCGCTGGGAGATTTTATTATCCGGGGCATTAAGCCGGGAAGTTATCTGTGGACTGCCTTTCTCGACATTAAAGCAGACAGTCTTCCGGGTGAGTACACTGATCCGGATGACTCTACAAAGGTTTTCGAAGAACCCGGGTATTCACCCCCTGATACCCTCAGGATTGGTCCCGGGGAAGACAAAATATTACCTCCTGTCGAAATAACAAAGGCAAGATAAATGAACGATGTTTTTCATTTTGTAAAAATGCATGGCGCTGGCAACGATTTTGTCATGATAAACGATCCTGAACTCCGGTTCAAAGCCTCCTCGCGGCTTATCTCAGCTCTCTGCCGGGATCATACCGGGATAGGTGCTGACGGACTCATTCTTATACGCCACGATGAAGAGAACGACTTCAGGATGCGGTATTTCAACAAAGACGGCGGTGAAGCTGAGATGTGCGGCAATGGTGCGCGATGTGCTGCGATGTTCGCATATATGAACAGGATCACCGGCAAAAAGATGTCTTTTTCGACTGGAGCTGGAACGGTAAAAGCGGAAATACTTGAAAAGGAAATAAGGATCGGGCTCGGAGAAGTAAACGGATATATCGAGAACCTTGAACTGGAGGATTCCGCCGAAAAAACCGGGTTCGCGATTTGCGGAGTACCTCACGCTGCAATGCTGACCGATGACACTAAAAGTTGGGAAGAGAACAGGTTCCTGGCCCTGGCTAGGTCGGTGCGCTACGACCCCGCGTTAGCTCCTGAAGGGGCCAATTTCAACCTTGTGTCGATAGTCGATAAACATTCGCTTGTTTACAGGACATACGAGCGAGGCGTTGAATCGGAGACCCTCGCATGCGGTACCGGGGCAGCAGCCGTTTCCGTGATCACTTCAAAAATGGGGCTTACGGCATCACCCGTAAGATGCGAGACTTCAGGAGGCGGCCTGCTCCAGGTCGAATTTACTCTTAATGAGGACGGAGCCTCAGAATGCTATCTGACCGGACCGGCTGTAGCGACTTTCGAAGGCCGATTCTCAATTTCAGCGTATGACCAATAAGTAGTGATATCACCGGTAAATTGCCGCGGATTGATTTTAAGCTTGCTCGGAGGTCAGATGCGCAGGGTTACCGCATCAGCATTGACAGTGTTGATCCTTACGGTATTCATCGCTTCACAGGCATATTCCCAGTATCCATTCGGTAAAAACAAGATCCAATATTACCCGAAAGACTGGCGGATAATAGAGACTCAGCACACAGAGATCTATTATTACCCCGATGAACTGGTGATCGCCGAATTTATCGCTGATATCGCAGAAGACGTTTATGACGAGTACTCCGAGTTTTTCAAGGTTGATATAGAAAGAAAGATACCGGTTGTCCTCTTCGGCACTCATCATGATTTCGGGGAGACAAATATCCTTCCCTATATGATATCGGAAGGTACGGGAGGTTTTACAGAGTTTATAAAAGGAAGAGTCGCCCTTCCTTTTATGGGGTCATACAGCAGTCTCAAGGGAGTTTTCCGTCATGAGATGGTGCATGTCTTCATGCTCGAAAAGCTTCGCGTCGTAATGAAGGAACATCGCAGGTACACATATATGCACCCGCCGCTGTGGTTTACTGAAGGGCTTGCAGAGTTTCTTGCTCATCGCAGGATCGATACCGAGGCCGGCATGTTCATGCGCGATGCCGTCACTTCAGAGAGACTGTATCACTTGCGCGATCTCTGGAGAATCTCCGGTACATACATGATGTACAAACACGGAGAATCCGTTCTTCATTATATTTCAACAAGATTCGGGGATGATGCCATCAGGATGATCCATGAAAACTGGTGGAGGTCGGACAAGTTTACCTATATCCTCGAAAAGACTATCGGAATGGACATCGATCAGCTTGACAGGGACTTCCGCGAATACTGCAGAAAACGATATTATCCATCGGTAATGAACAGAAGAAGGGCCGAAGAGGTCCTTGAAAGGCTCTCCCCGGATAAGCGGTCTTTTGAGAATCATCCTGCTTCGATCCGCGGAGATGATTCAGGGAGCAGGACCTTCTGTATCGGATTCGGATACGGCAGCATCGATCTCTTTGAACTTGTCGTGAAAAAGGACGGCAGACAGGAGAAAAAGACCGTTATAGAGGGAGGGCGTTCAAGCAGATTTGAATCGATACCGCTTATAAGAAGCGGAATATCCTCAAGAAACGACACTCTCGCCTTTGTCTCCAAAGCTGGGGAAAGAGATGTCGTATATCTGTACGATGTGAATGAGAAAAAGATCAAGGGGGAATTCAGCTATGACGAGGTCCGGATGATCAATTCTCCTTCGATCTCTCCTGATGGAAAGTCGGTCGCGTTTTCCGCGATAGACAAATATGGAAAGACTGATATTTATCTGATAGCCCTTTCAGACAGTTCAGTTACCAGGCTTACCGATGATTATTATGAGGATCTCAGCCCTGACTGGCATCCGGAAGGGAATAATATCGTTTTTAGCTCGGACAGGAGATGCGATGAGCCGGGGAATAATAAAGCCATATTTTCAATAGACATCAATACGCGGCGGATCTTCAGGATGACAAGCGGAAAACATAAAGATATAGACCCAAGATACCTTATTGATGGGAGCGGCATCCTTTTCTCTTCAGACAGAAAGGGCGCCTTTGACATATATCTTTTAAAGGACGGCTTCCTTTTCCAGCAAACAAACCTTCTCGGCGGCGCCTTTGAGCCTGTTCCGGAATCTGATGGAGATTCTTTTCTCATCTCTGTCTACAGCCGGGGCGCATACCATATTTACAGAAAGGATCTTCTGCAGAACGCTCCGGTGAAAGAGGAAGGAGGCGTTGAGATAGAAGCTTTCGCCTGGAAGCCTAACCAGGATGATTCTTCGTCGGTATATTTGAAAAAGGATTATAACCTGCGATTTGGGCTTGATCTTATTGCGGCCGCTTTTGCTGTCGACCCCGATTACGGGTATATGGGAAACGGCGCGCAGGTTTTTCTGACAGACATCATGAATGATCACCAGCTTGTATTTCTTTTTGGAAGCGCGTCAGACGATTTTTCCAATTTCTGGGAAAATGCGAATCTTGGATTTACGTATATCAACACAAAAGCGAGACTCAACTATGCTTTCGGCGCGTTTCACCTTGCAAGCTATATCGGTTCAGTGCATGGATTGATCAGATTTGAAAGACGTTACGGAGTTATGGGCGGGCTGAGTTATCCGATCTCCAAATTCAGGAGAATCGATTTTCAGACGATTTTCAAATATATGGAAAGAGACGATGACATAACATATCTGGGAACAGAGGTGGGAAAGACCGCTCTGGCTTCAAATTTCTTATCATTCACTTCCGATAATATCGTCTGGACGGTCGGCGGACCTCTTGACGGGCACCGTATGAATCTGGCATTAGGCAGATCGTTTGATATAAACGGATCAAGATACGAAAGCACAACGCTTCATTTTGACCTGAGGAACTATATTAATTTCGGTCCAAGGTTCGTTTTCGCGCAAAGAGCTGTGGTCAGAAGAGCATGGGGCAGCGATATCCAGCTTTTTTATCTGGGGGGGGCATGGGACCTCAGAGGGTATGATTTCAGGCAGTTTGCCGGAAGGACTGTCTTTCTGGTCAACAGTGAATTCAGATTTCCCCTTATAGACGACCTTATCGTGAGATTTCCATTCGGACATATAGAATTCCCGATCTTCAGAGGTTCGGTCTTTGTAGATGCCGGCAAGGTCGCTGGATTCATATATGACACTGGATGGATAGGAAGTATCGGAACCGGAGTCGAGATGAACCTGGGGTATCTCCCTGTAATAAGGGTGAATTTTGTAAGAAAAACAGATTTTAAGACGGTCGACCGTGATACGAGCTTTGATTTCTTTATTGGTTTTAATTTTTAGCCGCGCCAGTGATCGTTCATAAATCCTTATCCATCCCCCTGACGACCTCCAGAGCAAGGGAATGCCTGTTGAACGGCGCGCTGACCTGGACACCCGCAATACTCGGATAAAGCTGCGTAAGCAGCTCATTCGCTATAGCGACGCCTTCTTTTGCCGCGCTTTCGCCTGTCAGTGTATTTTTCATCCTGAGCATGATATTTTTCGGAACTGAGACTCCAGGGAGTTCATTATTCATGAATTCGGCGTTCTTGTAACTAGTCAAAGGCCATATCCCGGCAATCACCGGTATCTTTATCGATTTGATCCTGCTCCTGAATCTCTCAAAGACTTCAAGATCGAATACCGGCTGAGTAATGGCGAACTCGGCGCCTGCGTCTACCTTCCAGTGAAGCCGGTCGATTTCGAGTTCGAAATCAGCAGCGCCGGGATTTACCCCGACACCGATCAGAAAGGAGGTGGGAACTCCAAAATCGTGACCACCTATGTCGCGGCCTCTGTTCAGGCCGTATATGACATTTGTCAACCCTATCGAATCGATGTCAAAAACAGAGGTGGCATCCGGATAGTCACCGGCTTTTACGGGGTCTCCCGTGATGATAAGCATATTCCGAAGCCCCAACGCGTGCGCGCCAAGTATGTCAGACTGCATTCCAAGGATGTTCCTGTCCCTGCAGCAATAGTGAAGGACCGTTTCCATACCTGTTCTCTGTTCGATAAGAACGGCCATCGCGATCGGACTCATCCTGGAGGAAGCACGGGGGCTGTCCGGGATATTGATAGCGTCTATTCCGTGATCCTGGAGATCTTTTGCCGAAGCAATTATTTCGGATGGATCACATCCTCTGGGCGGCACCATTTCGACAAGGCGTACGAACTCTCCCTTGACCAACTTTGAGGCGAGCAATGATTTTTCTTCTGCCGCTATCGACCTCGCTTCCCATTCGGGGATCTCCTCCGAAATAACCACGGAAACATGATGTTTCGCGGGTTTGACTGAACTCAGGGCGTTTCTCATAGCCCTGATATGTTCAGGTGTAGTGCCGCAGCAGCCTCCTACAACGCTTGCTCCCGCCTTTACAAAGCGCATCGAGTATTCCGCCATGTATTCCGGAGATACCATATAGATATTTCTTCCGTCGACATTTTGTGGAATACCAGCGTTTGGCTGGGCCGACAAATAAGTCTCGACAGTTGACGCCATCTTCTCGATAGCTTCGAGAGTTATCCTCGGGCCTACCGAACAATTGACGCCTACAACATCTGCTCCCCATTCAGTCAGCCGCAGCGCGAATTCTCCAGGTTCGGTCCCGAAAAGACCAAGCCCGTCCTTCTGAAGCGTCATCTGGGCGATCACTGGAAGATCGCTGATCTTTTTTATTCCTCTGACCGCCTGATGGATCTCATTCAGGTCTGAAAATGTCTCCAGTATAAAAAGGTCGACTCCGCCTTCAAGAAGCGCCCGGGCCTGCTCTGCGAAAAATTCGACTGCTTCCTCATTTGAAGTCGGCCCCCATGGTTCGATCTTGATTCCGAGAGGCCCCATGGAACCGGCTACTAACGCCTTTCTCGAAGATGCTTTTCTTGCGAGCCGCGCCCCCTGTACGTTTATTTCCTCAAGTTTTGAATCCAGCCCGTGCAGCTTCAGTTTGGCGCGATTTGCCCCGAATGTGTTCGTCTCTATGACATCAGCGCCTGCCTGGACATATTCTCCATGGATCGATTCGACCAGGGAAGGATTCGACAGGTTTATTTCGTCAAAACACCTGTTGATAAATACGCCGTGTGCATATAATTCGGTCCCGATGGCGCCATCAAAAAGCACCACGCCCTGCCTCAGGAGGTCCAGAAACCCGTTTGACATCGCCGCTCCGTTTCATCTGCATTTATTCTTCAAAAGATAAATACTTCAAACTTGCATATTGCCTGGCCTTAACTTAGTATATACGGGAATCGCTTGTGGATACAGTCCTTTTATTTTGAGAAAGATACCTATTAAAGGAAGAAGTGGAAATGCGCTGGTCTGAAAGCTGTATACCGACATTGAAGGAGACTCCGAGGGATGCTGAGATACAAAGTCATATTCTCATGCTCAGAGCCGGATTGATCAAGAAACTTACATCGGGAATCTATACGTTTCTTCCAATCGGTTTCAAGGTCCTGAAAAAAGTCGAGAATATCATCCGTGAAGAGATGGACAGAGCGGGATGTCAGGAAGTGTTGATGCCTATCCTTCACCCCGAGGAGATATACAGGGAAAGCGGAAGATTAAAGAGCTTCGGCCCTGAACTTTTCAAGTTGACGGACGGAAGAAAGAGGACTTTCGCGCTGGGTCCCACGCATGAAGAAGTAATAACCATGGTAGCACGGGACGAGATGAGAAGTTACAGGGACCTTCCCCAATGTTTGTATCAGATACTGACGAAATTCAGAGATGAGATCCGCCCGAGATACGGAGTGATGAGAGCCCGCGAATTTATAATGAAAGATGCCTACAGTTTTCACGTTGATGAAAAATCGCTTGATGAGACATACAGAAGAATAGAAACAGCATACCGTAGGATCATTGAACGCTGCGGGCTTGAATACAGGGTGGTGGAGGCAGAATCGGGGTATATTGGAGGAAACGAATCCCATGAGTTCATGGTCCTGGCCGATAACGGTGAGGACAGAATATTGAGCTGTGATTGCGGTTATGCCGCTAATCTGGAAAGAGCCGCCGCACTGGAGGATGATACGGAATCGAGAGGGGGCGAGGAAGGGCCTTTCAGAGAAGTTGAGACACCCGGCTCAGCGACAGTGGAGGAAGTCTCAAGGTTCCTTAAAGTCCCCGACACTGATATCGTCAAGACACTACTTTACGATACGGAGGGGAAAAGGATCGCGGTTCTTCTGCCGGGAGACAGGGAAATCAATAATATCAAGCTGACCAGGATACTGGGAGATCCGGAGGTCCGCTTTCTCGATCCTGAAGAGATCAAGGAACTGACAGGCGGACCAGTAGGATATTCAGGGCCCGTCGGCCTCCCAAAAGGAACTGTCATCTACGCCGATAAGCTGATAATGAAATATTCCTCAATGACCGTAGGCGCCAACAGAGCCGAAGTCCATCTCACGGGCGTGGTTCCCGGCCGGGATTTTGAGATAAACAGCTTTGAAGATCTTGTCCTGGCTCGAGAGGGAGATCTTTGTCCCCAGTGCCAAAACGGATTAAAGCTGAGCAACGGAATCGAAGTCGGCCATATCTTTAAACTCGGTATCAAGTATTCCGAAGCGATGCATGCTTCTTTTCTCGATGAAAATGGCGAGAGTCATAATTTTATAATGGGGTGCTACGGCTTCGGAGTAAGCCGTATGGTTGCCGCGGCCATCGAACAGCATCACGACAAGGATGGAATAATATGGCCGGAATCGATCTCTCCATTTGATCTTATTATTCTTCCGGTCAATGTCGGAAACAAAGAGGTGATGGATACCGCAAATGAACTTGGAGAAAAGTTTATTGAGAAAGGGCTAAGTGTACTTCTCGATGACAGAGATCTGAGTCCGGGAGTGAAGTTCAAGGATTCTGAACTTATAGGGGTCCCTTTGAGGATCACTATAGGCAGAAAACTCACCGATGGAGTCGTCGAATTATTCCATAGAAAAACCCGACAGGTTGAAGAAGTCCCTGTCGGGAAAATATTCGAAAAGATCCTCGAGCATATGGAATGCTAGGATTCGATTGTTTTTCTTGATAGTCTGGATTTCATCCTGGCGGCTGTTCTGTGATGAATGATCCCTTTTTTGACCGACTTGTCGATAGTCGATACTATACCGGGGAACTTATCCTTGGCTTCCTCGGCAGTCTCAACTGCTTTGAAAGCTTTAACAGCCTTGCGCATGAAAGACCTGTGAGTCCTGTTTCTTTCGCGCCTCTTGGCATCCTGACGCAGACTTTTCCATGCAGACTTATGATTCGGCATCTTTTTATCACCTCCAACGTTCCGGTAACATAATCGAAGGAAAGCCTTTTGTCAAGTATCGATAAAGAAAAACTCAAAGATCTGCTGAACAGGATGCCTGATGCCCCGGGAGTCTATATGATGAAGAATTCCAGGGGAAAGGTCATCTATGTAGGAAAGGCGAAGATACTGAAAAACAGGATCAGAAGTTATTTCCAGTCAAAAGAGAATCTTGACCGAAAAACGGGCTTTCTCGTCGATTCGGTCGATTCCATTGAATATATGGCTACAGACAATGAGATCGAAGCTCTCGTTCTGGAATGCAATCTTATAAAAGAGTACAAGCCGAAGTATAACGTAAGACTCAAAGATGACAAAAAATACCCTTTCCTGAAATTGACCAGGAACGAGAAATATCCAAGGCTTGTACTTACCAGGACTGTCCAAAATGACGGATCTGAATATTTTGGGCCATATACGGACCTTACGGCTGTCAGAAAGACTCTTAAACTGATCCAGTCTATCTTTCCGCTTCGTGACTGTACCGGCAGCAGATTCAGGAAAAACCGTAACCGTGAGTGCCTGAACTATCAGATAGGAAGATGTCCTGGCCCCTGTACGGGGAAGATCGGTCAGAAAGAATATCTTGAGATCGTCGACCAGATCAGCCTTTTCCTGAAAGGCAAGAATATCACCCTTAAAAAGCTCCTTGAGCAGAGGATGCTTGATCTTTCGAAGGAAAAACAGTACGAGGAAGCATCATTGGCCAGGGATCAATTAATCGCGATCGACAGGGTAAGTAAAAGGCAGAACGCGGTAGAAGTGAGCCTTGTCGATGAGGATTATATCGCGATCGCAGATGAGGGTGAGGAATCGTGCGGCGTCGTTATGCGCGTAAGAGAAGGCAAGATGCTGGGGCTTGAAAGTTTTATCATATCTGACACAGGCAATATTTCATCAGAAAACTTAATAGCATCGTTTTCAAGCCTTTACTATAATTCCGCCACTGATATACCAGTCAATATTTATATGCAGAGCGAGCCGGCCGATAAAAAAATCCTTGAAAAATGGCTGACATTAAAGGCAGGAAGAAGAACCTCGATCAGGATCCCTATGCGCGGATACAGGGTGAATCTTATAAGATTGGCGGCTAAAAATGCTGCGATGAAGCTGGTTGCCTCGAGCAGCAGAAAGACCTCTGTCGTTGAACTGCTCGTGGAGGCCAAAAAGACTCTCGGGTTGAAGACTACTCCGTTCAGAATAGAGACCTTTGATATCTCCAACATACAAGGTTCCGATGCTGTAGGGTCGATGGTGACGTTTGAGAACGGCAAACCGGCAAAATCGGGATACAGACACTTCCGGATCAGAAATGTAGAGGGATCTGATGATTTTTCAATGATGAAGGAGATGTTAAGCAGGAGGCTGGAAACATTAAACACCGGGCAAAGCAGAAAACCTGATCTGATCATAGTTGACGGGGGCAAAGGTCAGCTCACGGCCGCTCTGACAGCAATGAAAGAAACCGGCATTACCGGCATCGACCTGATAGGACTTGCCAAGAGAAACGAAGAGATATTCATAGCCGGCGTCAGTGAAAAGATCGTCCTGCCACGCAAAAGCGCCGTCCTGAAATTAATTCAAAGGACCCGTGACGAAGCTCATCGTTTTGCGATAGAGTACCACAGGAAGCTCAGAAGAAAGCGGATAATGCACTCGGCCCTGGATGATATCGAGGGTATCGGTGAAAAACGGAAACTAAGGCTCCTTATGGAATTCGGAAGCGTCTCTTCGATCAGAAAGGCCTCGATTAAGGAGTTAGAGAGTGTCCCCGGAATAGGGAAGGGATTCGCGGAAAAGATATATGAATACTTCCAGAACGAAAAAAAATAATGATTCTCATCTTGATCTCCTGGCCGGCCTTTATCTGGACCACCTGGCAATCGAAAAGGGTTTATCTATAAATACCATAAGTGCTTATAAAATTGATTTGATAGATTACATTAAGTATTTGAAGCGTCGCGGCATTAGTTCCCCCTCCGGGATAACCCTTGATTCTACCCTGGCATTTGCAGCAGAAGGGATGTCGGGTCTTTCTCCGTCGTCGAGAGCCAGAAGCCTGAGCGCGGTCAAGGGATTTCACAGGTTTATGTATACAGAGGGGATTGTCAGGGAACTCGAGATAGAGAGGCTTTCTGCTCCAAAATTGATCAGAAAGATTCCGTTTGTGCTTTCTCAAAACGAGATCGAAGAGCTGCTTTCTGCTCCGGACGAAAGTGCTCTTGGTCTCAGGGACGCTGCGTTGATGGAAATCGCATATTCTGCGGGATTGCGGGCTTCTGAAGTATGCGGTCTCAGGACAGAATCTCTCGACGGGAAACTCAGGATAGTAAGAATTCGCGGTAAGGGAGGGAAGGAACGTCTGGTCCCGTATGGAGAGAAGGCCTCCGCAGCAGTCAGACAATATCTAGAGAAAAGCAGGGGTCTTCTTTTAAAAGGAGGAAAATCCGAATATCTGTTTTTAAATTACAGGGGGAAAGGGATCTCGAGGATCAGCTTCTGGAAAATCATCAAGAAATATGCAGCTATGGCCGGTCTTCCTTCAGGAGTGACCCCCCACACTCTTCGCCACTCCTTTGCTACGCACCTGGTCGAAGGCGGGGCGGACCTGCGCGCGGTACAGGAACTTCTTGGACATTCGAGTATTTCCACGACTCAGATCTATACAAGGCTTGATATGGCCTACCTTCTCGAGGTCCACAAGACGTTTCACCCGAGAGGATAGGAGTTGGATGATCAGTACTTTTCCAGGTGATCCTGTTAGAATATAATCGGTTGACAGATATGGCGCATTCACTTAGCATTACTTGGCTTTTGGTCCGGGTGCACGATGAAATGGCGGCAGGAGTTGGAATATAACAGGAACGGGACAGGGAATGGTATACCAGATCCGCTTGACGCAGTTTGAGGGTCCGCTTGATCTCCTGCTGCATCTTATTCGCAGGGATAAAATCAACATTTATGATATCCCTATTTCGCACATCATCAAGGAATACCTTTCGTACATAGAGGTGATGGAGAAACTTCAGCTTGAAATAGCGGGAGAGTTCTTCGTCATGGCCGCTACCCTGATGAGGATAAAAGCGCAGATGCTGCTCCCTAGAAGAGATGATGCGGACGAGGAAGATGAAGATCCCCGCGAAGAACTTGTGACAAATCTCATAGAATACAGGAAGTATAAGGAGGCTGCTATCCGTCTTGCAAAAAAGGAGACCGACAGGCGGAATATATTCACAAGGCCTTCTGCGAAGCGGCCGCCCGCGGAAGATGATCCCGAAGACAGGAAGATGGAAGTGTCGGTGTTTGATCTTGTCGACGCATTCAAAAAAGTCATGGACCAGCTGAAGAACCAGATCAGTTACCGGATCGACAAGGAATCATTCACAATAGAAGAAAAGATAGAATCGATTAGAGACAGCATAGAAGATCGTTCGGAAATACTCTTTTCGGAACTCTTTAAGGGCGTATTTGACAAACTCGAAGTCATAGTCACCTTCCTGGCGGTCCTGGAGCTGGTAAAATCCGGTTTTCTGGCGGTGAGGCAGATGTCCATGGGAAACGACTTGTGGCTTTACAGGCAAGAAAGAACAGAGTCAGCAGATGATGAAAGAAAAGCAGATGGCGTCTCAGCTTGAAGATGAAGATGATCCCAGAGTATTGGAGAGTGAAATAGAAGCGCTTCTTTTTGCTTCGGATGAACCTCTCTCTGCCGGAAGACTCTCAGCCTTGACAGGGACCAATTCTGTAAAAAAAGTGAAAACGGTTATCAGCGCCCTTGAGGATTTTTACAGGCTTCATGACAGAAGTTACGGGATCGTCGAGATAGCCGGAGGATACCAGATAACCACCCTTTCCGAATTCTCTAGACTGGTCTCATCTCTTTTTAAAAGCAGAAGAAAAGCCAGGCTTTCTCAGGCAGCGATGGAAACACTCGCCATCGTAGCCTATAAACAGCCGATAAACAGGCTGGATATCGAAGCAATCAGGGGGGTTAATTGTGACGGAGTATTATCGACCCTCGTCGAGAGGGAACTGATAGCTATTACCGGCAGGGGCGAGGGGATAGGAAAGCCTTACCTTTACTCGACTACCAACAGGTTTCTCGAATATCTGGGACTCAAGGATTATCGGGATCTGCCCAGTGTTGAAGAACTTGAAAAAAGCCTTGAGAATATCGATCTTATTCCAAAACCGATCGATATGGATGAGAACCCGGAAGAAGACATCGAAGAAGAAGACAGTGAAATTGTAATTGAAACTGACAGGGAATGATTGACAAAATCAGAATCAACCGCTTTCTCGCGTCGTCAGGTCTCGGCTCCAGAAGAAAGGTAGAGGACCTTATAACGCGGGGAAGTGTTTTTGTAAATGGAGTAAAAGTAGAGGACTTTTCGATCACCGTCGAGCCGGGTCATGACAAGGTTACTGTAGATGGAGATGAAATCAGCCTTCCCTCAAATCCGCATATCCTTGTACTGAACAAACCGGTCGGAGTCCTTTGCACGGTAACGGATGGTTTTAAGAGGAAGACCGTGATAGACATTGCCAGGGATAACGGGTACAGGGACAGGATATATCCTGTCGGCAGACTGGATCTGAACAGTTCGGGACTTATTATCCTCACCGATAATGGAGATCTTGCTTTTCGTCTGACGCATCCCAGGTATAAAATCGATAAGAGATATATAATCACTGTGGAGGGTAAGGTATCCGAAGAAACGCGGGCAGAACTTGAATCCGGAGTGATCATTGGAGAATTTACTACAAAACCGTGCAGAATAAAACTGATTGATGCTGATAAAACCAAAACCACTCTTGAAGTAATATTGAGGGAAGGGAGAAAAAGACAAATTCGTCGGATGTTTGCTCGCTATGGACACAAGGTCCTTTCTCTGCACAGGTCTGCGATCGGAGACCTGTTCTTCAGGGATCTTGCCCCCGGGAATATCAGACCGTTGACTGCTGATGAAGAGAAACGCTTAAAAAATCAGGTAGGATTGTAAAAGGAGAATCTCAAATGCAGATAAAAAGTCTAATGAAACCTCATCTAAGAAAGGTCAAACCATATGTTCCCGGAAAACCGGTCGAGGAACTGCGAAGGGAAAAAAATATTGAGGGAGAAATATTAAAGCTTGCCTCGAACGAAAATCCCTATGAACCGATTGATGAGATAAGAGAGGCGATTATAGAAGAGATCGCGCAGATCGGAAGATATCCCAATTCAGGCAGCCATTATCTTTGCCGCGAGCTCGCCGATCACTATGGCCTTGCGCCTGAAAATATTTTTGTCGGAAACGGCTCGAATGAGATCCTGGATCTGCTCGTGAGGGCATTTATTGAATCAGGGGGAGAGGTCATATATCCATTTCCAAGTTTTATTGCCTATCCTCTAATCTGCCAGCAGGCGGGAATCAACGATATAAAAGTGGGACTTGTGGATTACCGGATAGATCTTGAGACGATACTCCGGACGATCACGCCGGATACGAAAATGATATTTATATGCAACCCCAACAATCCGACCGGGACATACGTAACCGACAAGGAAGTCGAGAAGTTTCTTTCCTCTGTGCCACCAGAGATAATCGTCATATTTGATGAAGCATATTTTGAATATGTCTCGGCTGATGATTATCCGGATACCCGGAAATATCTGGAGACTCATGAGAATATAATTATATTGAGGACCTTTTCGAAAGCCCACTCTCTATCAGGGTTGAGGATAGGTTATTCACTGTCGCATCCCGACCTGGTTACATGTCTTCACATGGTAAGGCAGCCTTTTAATGTAAACCGGGTCGCGCAGACAGCCGCTAGAACAGCTTTGAAGCATATTGATAAGCTGAAAGGGCGCATAGACGAGAACGCCCTGGAACGTGAATTCGTGAGAAATGAACTGATTAATATCGGATTTACCGTACCGCCATCCCAGACGAATTTTCTTCTTGCCGTACCCGGCATGGAATGCTCAGACATTGTCGATAAAATGATGGAACTCGGGGTAATAGTCCGCGGGATGGCTCCATTCGGACTGGGACATGAGTCTTTTAGAGTCACAATAGGAAAACCTGAGGAAAACAGGACTTTTCTGAAAACTCTCAAAAAGGTTTTATGATCGCTCTGAAACAAAGTAGTACAATGGACCTTGAGAAAAAGACCAGTCTTACAATATGCAGGATGCTTGTGACGATCGATGGCCCTGCAGGCTCGGGCAAAAGCACGACAGCGTCTTTGCTTGCTAAAGAGCTTGGCTTGACATATCTCGACACTGGGGCAATGTACAGGGCCGTGACCTGGGACTCACTTGAGAACGGGATCCGTCCTGAGGATGAAGAAGGGGTTACGGAAAGAGCCCGGAACTTAAAGCTCGAATTGAAAGATCTTGACGGTGTTCCATCTCTGTTTCTTGACGGAGAGCCGCTCGGAAACAGGATACGTTCAAGTGAAGTCTCTGCGGCTGTCTCTCCCGTAAGCAAACATCCCGGAGTCAGAAAATCTCTTGTCAAGGTCCAGAGGTCTCTCGCAGCCAATGGAGGAATAGTCGCAGAGGGCAGGGACACGGGCACCACTGTTTTTCCTTTCGCGGATGTTAAAATATTCCTTGTAGCCGACATTGAATCTCGTGCTTCGCGAAGAAAAAACCAGATGGCAGATATGGATATGGAAGGGGATATTGACTCTATAAGAGAAAATATTAACCGAAGAGACCATATCGATTCCACTCGCGAACACAGCCCTTTACGGCAGCCTCCCGGCTCGATCGTCGTCGACACTTCGGGGATCTCGATCCAGGAACAGGTCGAGTTGATAAAGAACATTGTAATTAGCAAAGCTCAAGAGCTTGCGCGGCTGCGTGTGTGGCCTGGAGAAAAGAACGATAAAGCGAAGATGCCGCTTTATTGGAGATTGGCTTCTGTGTCTGTCTATATTTTTTACAAGATGATCTTCGGGCTAAAGACTTACGGCAGGGATAACATATCATACAGGGAAAACTATATCTTTGCTTCGAACCATATCTCTAATTCAGATCCTCCGATCGTCGGGTCTGCGCTGAAGAGAAAAATCTGGATTCTCGCAAAGAGAGAACTGTTCAGGAATTTCTTTCTGGGACGGTTGATAAAAAAGTTCAATGCCATTCCTGTCAGCAGGGGAAAGGCAGACCGTTTATCTGTGATGACTATAATGGATAAACTTTTGAAAGGCGATTCTGTTCTCCTCTTTCCGGAAGGAACCAGATCGAGAAACGGCAGAATCAGAGAACTTAAGTCAGGTCTCGGCTATTACGCCATCCAGACAGGGAGGCCTATTGTCCCGCTCTTCATAAGAGGGTGTGATAATATGAAAGAATGCTTCCTTAGAAAAAGAAAGCTGGAAGTTCACATAGGCAGACCTATAAGGATGGATCCCGGATATGAAGCTGATGATAAAAAAAGCGATTATCAGATGCTTGCTTCGATGACCAGGGAAGAAATGGGCATGTTGAAATATGGGGCGGAAAATTAAAATAATAACATCACTTCACACCGGATATTGTTTCGGGGTCAAGCGCGCGATGAGCCTGATCGAAGACGGGCTCGACCACTGCGACTGCAGCCTGTATTCAATCGGAGCGGTTATTCATAACCCGCAGGCTGTACAGAACCTGGAATCCAGGGGAGTAATACCGATTTCGTCGATCAATGAGCTGAAGACCGGCGATACGATGATAATACGCGCTCATGGGGTAGATCCGGAAATTATCGAAGAATGCGTAAAAAGAGGTATTAAGCTTATCGATACTACATGTCCGTTCGTAAAACGGATCCACGAGTACGTCAAGCAGATGGCGGGGGAATCCAGGAGCATAATAATCATAGGAGACGCAAAACATCCTGAAGTCCGGGGAATAGCAGGAATGGCCAGAGACAACACGATTATTATAGATTCTGTCGAGGCTGCGGGTCGAATTGAAGGGATCGAAAAAGCCGGGGTCGTCATTCAAACGACTTTTTCCAGGGAAGAATCGAATGCGATCATATCGGTTCTTGAGGAAAGAATCGATGATATCCGGGTTCACGACACAATATGTGAAGCTACGACGCTGAGGCGGGAGGCAACATTGAAGCTTGCCGAGGAAGTGGATATGATACTTGTCGTGGGGGGCAAAGACAGCTCAAATACCAGAAGACTGTACCAGATGTGCCTGGATCATGATATTCCAGCCAGGTTTATAGAGACGACGTCAGAGATCGATGACTCATGGTTTGAAGGATTCAGCAAGATCGGACTGGCGACGGGGACTTCGACACCCGACTGGATCATCGGCGAAGTCCTTGCAAGATTATCCGAAACTCAGGAGTCCCCGTAATCTGCTTTTCAGCCAATAAAATCCTTGCAAACAGGCCCTGAACTTCCTATCATTCTAGCTGTTTAACAAATCCATATGGAAAGGGGCGATTTATTAATGCACGAAGAAAAATTCGAGGAATCCTTGCATAACCCCGGTTCGTCCGGGACAACAGAAAAAGAGGGGGCAGGCGGACCTGCGAAATCCGATGCGAAATATTCCTACCTGAACATGTTCGCGTTAGTATCTGATGAAGGGGTTGATACCGTAGCCGAGGAAGACGCCGAATGGTCAGAGATGGTCGACGCTTTCGGCTCCGAATCCGAAAACCTCAAAGAGGGAAGAGTAGTCAAGGGGACTGTTTATTCAGTCAACGAAAAAGAGATTATTCTCGATGTCGGATTCAAAAGCGAAGGCACTATCCCAATCAACGAATTTGCCAACTGTAAAGAGGTGAAAAAAGGCGATGTTTTCGATGTATTCCTGGAGAAAATGGAGAACCAGGATGGACTTATAGTCTTATCGAAGATGAAAGCCGATTTCCTCAAGGCCTGGGATGAGATCAAGGAATCATACGATAACCGCGATGTCGTCAAAGCTAATGTCGACAGGAGGATCAAAGGCGGCCTTGTCGTCAAACTTATGGGTGTCGACGCATTTCTGCCTGGTTCTCAGATCGCTCTGAGACAGGTTCCGAATCTTGATGAACTGATCGGTCAGGAACTCGACTGCAAAATCATCAAGCTGAACAAAAGAAGGCGCAACATAGTCGTTTCAAGACGAGTAGTCCTTGAAGCTGAAAGAGAAGAAAAGAAAAAGACCCTTCTTTCCGAGATCCAGATCGGAGAGGATCGGGAAGGTGTAGTCAAAAATATCACTGATTTCGGCGCCTTTGTCGATCTCGGCGGTATCGATGGCCTGCTTCATCTTACTGATCTCACATGGGGACGCGTCAGCCACCCCTCAGAGGCCGTCGCGATCGGCGACAAGCTTAAGGTCAAGATCCTTGATTTTGATCCTGAACGCGAAAGGATCTCTCTTGGATTGAAGCAGCTGACTCCCTATCCATGGGAGGGCGTGGAGGAACGTTACCCCGCTGACAAGAAAGTAAGGGGCAAAGTAGTCTCGATCACCGATTACGGAGCTTTTGTCGAGCTTGAAAAAGGAATCGAGGGACTTATACATATCTCCGAGATGTCATGGATACGTCACGTCAAACACCCGTCAAAGATAGTCGCTATCGGGGATGCTGTCGAGGCTGTGATCCTTAACGTCGACAAAGAACATGAAAAGATCTCACTTGGCCTTAAACAGCTTGAGCCCGACCCATGGAAAGCGCTTGAGACCAAATACCCGTCCGGTACCAGGTTGAAAGGCAAAGTGCGTAATCTCACAAACTTCGGCGCATTCGTGGAGATCGAAGACGGAATCGATGGTCTTGTCCATATTTCTGATATGTCATGGGCTAAAAGGATAAGACACCCGTCAGAGATGGTCCGTAAAGGCGATGAGGTGGAAGTAGTAGTCCTTGAGATCGATAGCGGTAAAAGGCGTATCAGCCTTGGAATGAAGCAGACCCGGGAGAACCCCTGGACTGACCTTGCTACCGAATTTACTATCGGAACAGAGACTAAGGGAACGATATCCCGTATTCTTGACAGAGGCGCGGTAGTCGAGCTGAGAATGGATGTCGAGGGATTTGTCCCCTTGTCCCACCTTGGGATCGAAGGGCTGAAAAAACCCACGGAACATTTCGACGTCGAGATGGAACTGCCTCTGAAGGTCATAAAAATGGATCCTCAGAACAAGAGGATCGTACTTAGCGTAAACTCGTACCTTGAAGACCGTTCAAAGGAAGAAATCGAGGAATTCAAAGCTCGTTTTCCAAGAAAAGAGAATCTTCCTGAATCGGATACTTCAGAATCGTCGATACCGGATGATATCGAGGAACCTTATGAGGATTATTCAGATGATATGATCGATGACGACGATTATGAGGGAGATCTTTCCGGTGGTAAGCCGGAGGTTGAAACCGATTCTGAACCGTTGGATCAGGACGAGGAAGAGACCGCCGAAAAATTAGCAGCGGATTCTGCAGATCTTTCTGAGGAAACGGAAAAACCTGATGCTGAGGAATCTGTTGAGGATGAAGAAAAGACAGCAGATGAAGCAGAGCAGGACGAAAACAGCTCCGAAAAGAAGGAAAAATCGGAATAGTTCTCGATCGATCGGTATTCAGAATGAAAAGCAGTTGAGTGAGGGCGGGCAACCGCCCTCTTTTTTCTCATTTCTTTTCGGATCCGGCTCTCCAGGAGGCAGCTGAAACATGGAGAAGAGTTTTGCGATAACTACCCTGGGGTGCAAGCTAAACCAGTATGAATCCGAATGCATACGCCATGATCTCGAGCAGCACGGGTGGAAACGCAGAAGTTTTGATTCCCAAGTCGATTTCTATATCATAAATACATGCACCGTCACTGCAAAGACTGACGCAAGATGCAGAAACGCCATAAGAAGAGCCCGAAGGCGAAATCCCGATTCAAAAATATTAGTGACCGGTTGTTATGCGCAGACTCAGCCTGAAAAACTTGAAAAGATGAAAGAAGTCGATTTTGTTTTCGATAACATTAAAAAGGGGTTTATAACCGGTTTTCTTGAAGATTATATGAATGAAAGGGAGACAGGCGACCCCGCGGCCAAACATATTTCCAGCCTTGAAATCGATATCGACTCCTTTACCGAACATTCCAGGGCTTTTATCAAAGTACAGGATGGTTGTGACTCTCACTGCAGTTATTGCATCATACCGGAAGCCAGGGGAAGCAGTAAAAGCATTTCACCCGAAGATGTCATCAGAAAAGTCAAATGTCTGGCCGATAACAATTATGAAGAGATCGTCCTGACAGGGATCCATATAGGAAGATACGGCAGGGACCTTGAAAACCGGGTCGATCTTGCCGATCTCATCGAATCGATACTGAACGAGAGCGACCGGTTACGAATAAGATTAAGCAGCATTGAGCCTAACGAAGTGACCGGTAAACTTGCGGATATGATCATAGGGAACAGGCGTGTGGCTTCACACCTTCACATTCCACTGCAAAGCGGGGATGATGAAATACTTGAAGCGATGAGACGTCCATATTCGACAAAAAAATACAGGAAGCTGATCGTCGATCTCAAGGAAAGATCTGGGGATGTGATTATTGGAACCGATATCATCGTCGGTTTTCCAGGAGAGACCGACCGGCATTTCAAGAATACATACTCTTTCCTTAAAGGTCTTCCTATCGATTACTTCCATGTGTTTTCTTATTCGAAAAGGCCCGGGACTCCCGCTTCCAGAATGAAAATGCAGGTCGAACCTTCCGACAAGAAGACCAGGAGCCGTAAACTGATTCGGCTTGGAAACAGGAAGAAGCGTGATTTTATGAGAAATACGATCGGAAAGCACGAACTTGCGTTAATACAGGGCCCTGCGAGAAAATACTCCCGTTTCTCCACCTGCTTGACCGGGAATTATTGTGAAGTGAAGATCAAATGCCCCCTGGAGATGACTGGAAAGCTGGCGGAGATAAATATAACGCATTATTCAAGAGGAAGACTGTATGGAAGGCTTGTCGAAAGTCTTCAGCCGCAAATCTGATGAAACTGATGAGAGATACGATGAAGAACAACAAAGTCTACTATGAGTGTTTTGGATGTCAGATGAACGCCTTCGATCTGGAAGTAATAAAAGGCATGATGCTTCAGGATGGGTTTCGCAGTGTATCTTCTCCAGCCGAAGCTGACGTAATAATTGTAAATACCTGCAGCGTCCGAGAACATGCCGAAACAAGGGCGATCGGCCGCCTTAACGATCTTTCCAGACATAAAAACGTTCTTCTGGCCGTCTGCGGATGCATGGCACAGAGGATGGGAGAAAGCATCCTGGAACTGGTTCCTGGGCTGTCTCTCGTCGCAGGGCCGGACAACTATAACATGCTTCCCTCTGTGATAAAGGAACTTCTTGATTCCGGAGGAAGATATGTTGTCGCTGATCTTGATTCATCGCTGACTTACCCTCTGTTTCCACAAGTTGAGAACAAAAGGGTATCGCGGTTTCTTTCTATTACAAGAGGATGTGAAAATTATTGTTCGTACTGCATTGTCCCGTATCTCAGAGGTAGAGTCAGAAGCAAGATGCACAGGCAGATCATCGATGAGATAAATATGCTTCATGATAATGGAGCAAAAGAGGTGACTCTCCTGGGACAGAATGTCATGGCTTACAATTCCTCCGAGATCGATTTTATAGGCCTGCTAAATCTGATCCTTTCAGAAACGGAGATCGAGAGGATCCGATTCCTTACTACTCACCCGAGAGATATCAACAGCGGTGTATTTGAGCTGATGGCGGACAATAAGAGGGTATGCCCGCATATTCACCTTCCTTTTCAGTCCGGGAGCGACCGGATACTAAAGATCATGAACAGGGGATATTCAAGAAGCCACTATCTTGAAATAATCAGCAGTGCAAGGGCTATAAAACCAGATCTGGCTGTCACGACCGATATAATCGTGGGATTTCCATCCGAAACGGATGATGATTTCAACGAAACCCTGGATATTGTGGAAAAGGTCGGGTTTGATTCAGCTTTTACCTTCAAATATTCTCCAAGAGCGGGAACTCAGGCATTCGGCATGGAAGACAGTGTGCCCAGGGAAGTCAAGGAGAACAGGCTGGAGATACTTAATAACGCAGTCGGGAGCATCAGAAAGAAGATCCTCGAAAGGCTTGTGGGCTCTATTGATGAAATCCTGCTTGACGGTACCGTAAAAAAGGGCGAAAATCACTATTCGAAAGGCAGGACTCCTCATTTTCGAAACGTTCTTCTTGAAAATGGGAGTTTTAGTGACGGCGATGTAGTAAAGGCAGTGATCGACAGGCTGCTGAACTATACGCTATATGGTAAAGAGGTCAGAAGGAGGTAGCAGAAGTGTGGATCGTACGTGGGATAATACTCCTCGCAGGTGTTGTGGCTTTTCTCTGGATGGAAACAAAAAATGCCGGCACGAAAGTGACTTTTCATCTCTTTACAAAGACTTTCGTAGACATCGAACTTAATCTGATACTTGTAGTATCATTTATTTTCGGAATTGTCCTCTCGGCCATCGGATCGTGGATCCGCGAGGCGCAGCTGCTTTTCAGGCTGACCAGAATAAAGAAACTCAACAGGACGCTAAGAGAGGAAATATCGGATCTTCGAAACCTTCCCCTGGAGGAAGACGGCTCTGACTATACTCTGGATCAATAAGGTGATTAAATGGGCTCAATGACAATCAAATCTATTCTTTTGGTGATCCTGGCCGTTGCGGTCATTATCCTTTTTCTTGTTCTCATGCTCCAGAAGAAGAAAAGGAATAAACGCTACAGGAGCAAGTATATTGATGCTTTGTACGCGCTGATAGACGGGAGGAAGGATGATGCTCTGCTCCTTCTCACGCAGGCTGTCAAAAACGGCGAGACCGATATCGATGCGTATATCCAGCTGGGAAACCTTTATAGAGAAAAAAAGATGCCTGACAAAGCTTTGCAGATCCACAGGGCTCTGACCGTAAGAAGAGACCTTGCTTATTCAGAGGAAAAATCGATTCAAATTTCTATTGCTGAAGACCTGGCTGACATGGGGAAGATAGACCGTGCAGTAATTGCGCTGAACACAATAAACAAAAGAAATAAAGACCCGGAAATATTGACAGCCCTTCACAGGCTTTACCACAGATGCGGCGATTACGATAATGCCTATCAGGTCATGAAGAATCTTTCCTCGATCGATAAGCAGATAGGAGGAGCAGAAAAAGCCTCTTACCTGGCTTCTGTGGCTTCTTTGTGCCTCGAAAACGGTAAGCCCGGAATTGCGGTGAAATATATTGAAAAAGCATTGAAAGAATCTGACACTTCTGTTCCCGCCATATATCTCATGGCGCATCATAATATGGAGAAACGGGAGTTCGAAAAAGCTTCAAGGCTTTGGTACAAACTGATCAAGATCGACAGATCGCTGTTCGCGGAAGTCCTTCCATTTCTGGAAAAAGCCTTGTTTGAATCGGGTAATTTTGTCGGGCTTGAAGAGATCCTGGAAGAGTTATATAAAAAATACATGGATGATCCCGAAATAGCTCTTTCTCTTGCGTCGCTTTACATAAAGAAAGGAATGTTTGAAGAAAGTATAAACATACTCGAAGATGAGAAAAATACCGGCCAAAATGACCCGGCGGTATATTTGAAGCTTGCCCTGGCGCTATTTGATTCCGGAAGGACACATGAGGCTCACAAAGTGCTGGGTGAATTCTCGACAGATCTATTAAACACATATGTCAGAAAGTGTAATATGTGCGGTGAGGAGTATGACCTTCCATTTGGGTATTGTACGAAATGCTTCAGCTTTAACAGGCCTGTTCAATAATTATGAAGATCTTAAGCCGTAGAGCGAGCAATGGGTTTATTGCTTTTATTGTCCTGTCGGTAGCAGCAGGTTCCGTCAGTGCGAATCTTCGCACAATTCAGAACCTGTTTAACCGTAAAGAGTATAAAAGAGCCGTGATCCAGCTTGAAAAAGAGATTGATGGATTCCACGGCCGCACTCTGAGCGAGGCGAAACTGCTCCATGCGCGTCTTCAGACCGACGTCGAACCCGCTGTGAAGATCTACAGGGAGATAGCCTCTTCAGGAGAGGAAAGAGAAGCGCTGCGCGCCAGACTGGAACTCGCAAAGATCTATTATTCCACCGGAAATTACCGGGAGGCAACAGATCTTCTGGCATATATCCCTGACAGCGGCCGATCCTCAGACAGGATCGAAGCGATATATTTCAGGGGGCTATCGTGGAAAGAACTGGGAAACACGTCAAGGGCAATAACAGATTTCAATCTGATTGACAGGGGAGACTATCTTTACTGGGGATATATGTCTCTTGCAGAAATCGACATCAAATACGGAAGGATCGCTGAAGCTGTAGAACGTTATGAGATGCTCGCAAGCAGCCATTCAAATCCGCTTGCAGGGTTTAAACTTGGAGAATGTTATGAGACTCTGGGCGACACAGAAAAAGCTTTGAATGTTTACAGGAATATTGCAAGGCTTTTCCCTGAATCACTTGAAGCCCCCAAGGCCAGAGAAAAAATTCATATGATCTCCGCCTCTCGACAAGACAGGAGATACAACACGAAATCAGGAGGAGGTGATAGGAAGGATATTCAGAATACAGGCGCCGACGAGAACAGGTCTGATATTCAGTATTACACTCTGCAATTCGGTGCATTCACTATCGAGGAAAACGCAACAGTATTTGCCGAGCAGCTGGGAGCATTTATTGACGGACTGAAGGTAGAAAGCATTGAAACCAGAGGCCGGATCTGGCACCGGGTCAGAGTAGGCAGGTACAGTACCCGTGAAGAAGCAGAAGCTGACGCAATGAGGTTCATGGAACTGTCGGGGTATTCCAGCAAGATCCTTCCTGTTGAATAGATGAGCTCCAAAAAGACTCCCCTGATGACCCAATACCAGGAGATCAAGGATCAGAACCCTGAAGGAATCCTCTTTTTTCAAGTCGGTGATTTTTACGAGACCTTCTACGAAGATGCCAGGAAAATTTCCCGGATTTTGAGTATTACACTGACATCCAGAGACAAAAAGAATCCCGTACCGCTTGCCGGCATACCTGTACATGCCTCGGAAGTCTACATATCGAGACTTTTAAATGCCGGCGAGAAAGTAGTCGTCTGCGACCAGATAGAAGTACCTTCCGATGAAAAAGGACTCGTCAAAAGAAAAGTCACCGATATCATAACTCCGGGAACATCCCTGTTGCCGGCCACTCTTGAAGAAAAGGAAAACAACTATATAATGTCCGCGGTCCACAGATCGGGCATTTACGGGGCAGCCTTACTCGATATCTCGACTGGTGAATTCTGTGCTGCCATGGAATCAGCTGAAGCACTGGAAAACATGCTTGCCGGATACAGGATAAGGGAAGTTGTTTTGCCGTCAGATTCTGATTTGCTGAAAAAGTCTATTTCTCAGTTCAGCCCCGGATCTTCCTTCGAAGAGATATCTCCTCTGTTATTCAATGAAAAGGAATGTGAAGATATTCTTTTGGATCATTTTAAGGTAAATAATCTCTCATGCTTTGGAATAGAGGAGAAACCTCTGGCTGTCATAGCCGCCGGCATCCTTCTTCGGCATGTAAAATCTCTGCGTCAGAACGATTTTGATCATATATCCGGCCTTTCCCTGATGGTGGCGGGAGATTCACTCTTCCTTGATAACGAGACGGTCCGGAATCTTGAACTGATAGAGCCGTTGAGAGGTTCCTCAAAGGAAACCACTCTTCTGTCAAACATCGATCGAACGAGGACCTCGGCTGGAGCAAGAGAATTGAAAAAGTGGCTGATGCATCCCTCCAGGATCATAGAGACAATCGAGGGCAGGCTTGATGCTATAGAATATTTTCGATCTGATCATATTCGAATGAGGGAGCTGCGTTCCCGCTTATCCAGTTTTCCCGATATAGAAAGAATATTATCACGTATATCGACATCCAGGGCTGGTCCCCGCGAGCTTCTGAGCCTCCACGCTGCCCTTGCCGCAGTCCAGGAAATAACAAACATCTGCAAAGATTCCAGTTCCAGCCTTGTCAGGGAGAATGTCAATTACGCCGATTCGAAGACTGATGCAGAATCATTGATCGAAAAAAGCATCGATCCAGATTGTCCCGCAAGGTTTCGGGAGGGAGGAGTGATCAGGCGAGGCTTCAGCAGCGAACTTGATATTCTGATAGACAGTTCTGAAGACGGCAAAAAATGGATAGCTGATCTCCAGAAAAAAGAAAGAGAAAGCACTAATATTCCATCCCTGAAAATAGGGTATAACAGGGTATTCGGATATTATATTGAGGTGTCAAAGTCGAATATCGATAAAATCCCCGATGAATATATCGGCAAACAGACCTTAGTGTCGTCTCAACGCTATGTAACAAAAGAACTTAAGGAAAAGGAAAACGACATTCTGACCGCTGATTCGAGAAGGATCGAGCTGGAAAAGGAACTTTTCTCGAATATTTGCAAGATGATATCCGAAGAAAGCGCAGTATTGCAGAATATCGCTAAAGGAATCGCATCTATTGATTGTCTGTCTGCTCTTGCCGATCTCTCCGTCGAGAGGGGATACTGCAGGCCGGTCGTCAATGGATCGCGTAATCTGCTGGTTTCCGAAGGGAGACACCCTGTAGTAGAAGTGATTTCAGGCAAAAACTTTATCCCGAACGACATAACACTTAAACCGGGAGAGAGAGAATTCCTCCTTATCACGGGACCCAACATGGGAGGGAAATCAACATATATCCGCCAGGCGGCTCTGATCTCAATAATGGCCCAGATGGGTAGCTATGTGCCGGCATCAAGAGCAGAGATCGGAATTATGGACCGCGTGTTTACGAGGGTCGGATCGAGCGACAACCTTGCCAAGGGACAATCCACATTCCTTGTGGAAATGGGAGAAACGGCCAAGATACTCAATAATTGCACTTCGATGAGCCTTGTCCTCCTTGATGAGATCGGCAGGGGCACTTCGACTCGAGATGGGTTGAGCATAGCATGGGCGGTTGCCGAATTCCTTCTTGAAAAAGAGGGTAAAAACCCAAAGACCCTCTTTGCGACCCATTTTCATGAGCTGACCTGTCTGGCAGACAGATACCGCACACTCAAAAACATGCGGGTAGATATCAAGGAATGGGGAGCTTCTATTGTCTTCCTGTATAAGATACTGGACGGAAAAAGCGACAGAAGTTACGGCATACACGTTGCGCAACTTGCTGGAATTCCTCAAAAAGTGATAGACAGGGCATGGAAAATCTTCGATTCCATCGAAAAACACGAATCAGTACGGGAGAACCCGGAGAACGAACCTGCTCTTCAGACCGATCTTTTCCGAAAGATGGATCCAATAGTCAAAAAGCTGTATGAGATTGATACAGATAACCTTACGCCTTTACAAGCTCTTCAGCTCCTCTCTGACCTGCAAAGCATCTCCAATGACTCCTGAAAATGCCTGAAATGGCTTAACTCTTGCTAGTATCTCTCAAGAACGGTGTATATTACCTAGATTGCAGGGGGACTCGTGAAAGCGGTAAAGAATATTGCTATTCTCGGAGGCGGAGAGGATGAACTCAATATCCTGAGTGAATTCCATCGCAATCCCGGATATAAAGTCATAGCCGTCTATGATAGTGACCCGAGCGCTGTCGCACTTGAGATAGCAGAGATAATCGGCATCCCCAAATTCAGCGATCCTTCGTTCATCGCCGAGTTCGCAAAGGCAGAGTACATCGTCGTCACAGATAAAAGAAAAAGATTCACCGAAGAAATCAAGCTGCTTCAGAAAGAAAATCTCAAGATAATCAATCCTTCCGAAGCAGCAAATCATCTCGTTGTAGACAGTCCAAAAGAGAATGACGACAATCCGCCCTGGCCGCAGCATCTGGAGACGGCGCTGAAATATATAAGAAGGATCACGGACAGGGAAAGGCTTCTTAAATGGCTTCTCGAAATATCTGTGAGGGCCGTAAATGCCTCTTCCGGCTCGATTATGCTTAATTGCGAGGAGACGAAGGAGCTGTATATCGGATACGCGAGCGGACTGAGCAGCAATGTAATTAAAAAGACGCGGCAAAAAATAGGGGAAGGCATAGCTGGAGAAGTCGCCGCCTCAAAGATATCGAAGTTGATCGCCGACATCCACAAGAACAGCCTGTACTCAGAAGAAAGAGAAAGACCCGACATAATAAGCGCAATATCCACACCTTTGCTATTCGATGGCCGCCTTATCGGAGTACTGAATATATCGACTTCCAAAGGGGAAAAAAGGCTGGAAGAGGAGGATCTCGATATCATCGAACTCCTCGCCTCAAAAATATCTCCGATACTTGATCAGCATCTCAGGATAGATACCGAAGATATCAGAGATATAGAATATCAGATCCGAAACAATCTTGAGTCACTGTTAAGGTCTGAATATGGTTTCCATGAAAAGTTCACGCTTTTAAGTAACGCGCTCACCCAGAAACTTGAGGCGGATACTGTAACGATCTATACGGCTACTGATGAAGGCGACTGGCTGATCCTCGGCGGAAGCGCTCAACACGCACCTGTCGACGAAAAAACGCCGAGGATACTATGCAGCAAAGGCATTCTTGCAAAATCTTATCTGAACTCTGACGAGATCATCATGACGGAAGCGATCCATGAGATGTCTCTGAAGATCAAAACAAATACCGGCTCGATAACTTCCATATACCTTCCTCTTTCTCATAACGAGCCTCTTGGTGTAATGGTAATAGAATTCTCTCAGATACATGCAATGGAACGATTTCTGAGGTTTAAAGATACTCTGTCTTTCCAGGTTGGATTTTTTGTCTATTCCCAGCTGAAAGAATTAAAACAGCAAAGAAAATTGAAAGGATATAAAGAACTTTCTTCCCTGACCCCGTACATAATGAGTATCGAGAGCAGGGAAGGGAGGTTAAAGGAGATCCCCGGTATCCTTTCATCTCTGGTAAACGCATCGAAAGGAAGTTTCTATTTCGCATCCTCAGGAAAAGAAACAGTCACCTATTTCAATTTCCCGGAAGAAAGCACGGAACGGAAAAGATGCATAGAGTATGATTCCGAGATAAGAAAACGGACCATTGAAAGCGACAAACCCGACACGATCAGTTATATCTCAGGAGATATCGACACATACAAAAAAGCACCTTTGTACAGGTCCGCAATAACCTATCCGTTCAACAGGACAGAGGACTTTACCGCAATTTACAACGGATACACGAAACTCGCGCAATCTCCTCTTGACTCCTCGATTTTCGGCAAATACGAGCTGAAGATCCTTGACAAGGTCGGAGAGATCCTCATTCCGATCCTGAAACGGAAAAAGCCGTTAAAAATGGAAAGCACCCCTGCGGACTTCAACGATCTGCTTTCCACAAATCAAAACATCTTTATCGACAGAATCAACGAGGAGATAGAAAGAGCAAACAGATATCATCATGGTATTGCACTTACCGTCTTTAAAATTATCGGGTTAGAAGAATATTATAAAGTATCTTCTAATCATGCTCTTGAACTTGTAAATCGTTTCAGTGTCGGGTTGCGGAAGGAAGTCAGAAAAACAGACTATTTTTCATGGATCGAGATAGATCTCTTCGGAATAATATCGCTTGAGAGCTATCAGAGGATCTCCCATCTGGAAAGCAGGATACTCGCTTTCCTGCGGAAGACCCTCGAAGAAAAAGGACTTTTCGACAGCGAAAAGTTCTTCCCCAAATCGTCATTCTCTCTTTACCCGGGGGCATTTGACTCAGCTCCCGGACTTATAAACAACGCTAAATCAAAACTTTAAAAGCAGTTAGGTTTTGCCGGATTCGATGTTGCTCTGGCAGCCGAGACTATGTTATCGTATCGCGTGACTTTGGATCGGGTACCGTACGGCGAGTCCATCGAGTTCAGCATATTTGGAGTGGGTTTTGTCTAATATAAAAAGATTGACAGCCGAAACGACCGGAAAGATAGCTGCCGGAGAGATAATCGAACGCCCTGTCAATGTAGTCAAAGAGCTTATAGAAAACGCCCTGGATGCCTCTGCGACAAAAATATCGATAGAGATAGCAGACGGCGGCAAAACGCTTATAAAGATATCTGACAACGGCCTTGGAATAATCAGTGAGGAGATACCTCTCGCTGCAGAAAATTTCGCGACGAGCAAAATCAGCACTATCGAAGATATAATGAAGATCAAATCACTTGGATTCCGCGGTGAAGCTCTTGCCAGCATCAGGTCGGTGTCCGGACTGACGATCTCCTCGAGGACCTTTTCGGATGAGACGGGACGCCAGATCAGATGGAAAGAGAATCAAGTCGTAAAGGACGAATTGATAGCAAGAAATCCGGGGACAGATGTCACGGTGACTGAACTTTTCTATAATCTCCCCGCCAGAAAAAAATTCCTTTCGAGTGAACCTTCAGAGTCAAGGCGCATATCCGGGATGATCCAGAGTTTCTCCCTGGCCTTTCCCGAGGTAGCTTTCTCATTCAGATCAAACGGCAATGATGTCCTGAATTATCCTCAATCGACTTTGGAAGAAAGGGTCGAGATAGTCTTCGGATCAAGAGTCTTTCCAAACCTCAAATACTTTCATAGAGAAGAAGGAAGGACGACAATAGCCGGATACGCTTCAATGCCCGCATATACTAGGGGAAACCGCTCGATGCAGCATATTTACGTCAACAAACGGGCGATAAAAGACAGAATGATCGGTCACGCTCTTCGTCAGGCTTATTCGTCACTGATCCCTGCGGACCGTTTCCCGGTCGTTATCCTGTATCTGGATATCCCTCCCGGCGAGATAGATGTCAATGTCCACCCGACTAAATCTGAGATCAGGTTCCAGAACGAAAGAGATATTCACAGGGCCATAACCGGCATTCTCCGTGAATCTCTTCAGGGAAAAACGATCTCTTTCAGAGAAAAGGTAGAATCGGTCTATAAGACGATCTTTCCATCCGGCAGGGATGGAAAAGAGAATACGGGGATCTCCCCTCGGGAATTCCAGATGACACAGAGCAATAAGGATCTTCATGGAGAGGAAATATCCGGAAACAGGAGCGACTGGCTAATAAAAGAATCTCCGGATTCATTATTTAATCAGGATCCGCAGTCTATTGATCTCAACAGTTCGGGAGGCCTGTACTGGCAGCTCCACCAGAGTTATATCTTCATTCAGATCAGGGGAGGAGTGGTCATAATAGACCAGCACGCTGCCCACGAACGTATCCTCTATGATCTGGCAAAAAAGAACTTTGAAGGGGGAAAGCCTGTAGTCCAATCGCTTCTTTTTCCCGCGACTCTCGAGCTTTCTCACGAGGAATACGACAATTTTGAGCGGCTTGAAGACAAATTGCCGTCAATTGGATTTGAAGTCGAACCGTTTGGCGCGCGAGCCATAATCGTAAGGGGAATCCCCGCGGGGGTTAAAAACTGGAACGAGGGCAAACTTCTTCAGAATATACTGGGTGAAAAAGGGATCGGCAGAAACAGCGCCGATGATCTGATACGGCGATTTTCCTGCCATGGAGCTATTAAGGCGGGGGAAAAGCTCTCGGTGCAGGAGATGGAAAGCCTTACCGACCAGCTGTTCGCATCGGAATTTCCATTTACCTGCCCACATGGAAGGCCGACAATACTCAGAGTCGAAATGGATGATCTCGATAAACGATTTCACAGAACCTGATTCAATGGTGATATGGACCCACTGCTCATAATAGGCCCGACTGCCATCGGTAAAAGCGCTCTGGCTATGCGTATAGCCGGTGAAATAGATGCGGAGATCGTATCAATAGATTCAAGGCAGATCTACAAACAACTTGATATAGGGACTTCTAAACCGACCGCTGAGGACCAGATGAACGTCCCGCATCACCTGATCGACATCCTGGATATTGATCAAAAACCTGACGCCAACAGTTTCGGAATCCTGGGCAGAAACGCCATAACCGGCATTATCGAAAGAGGAAAGACGCCGATTCTTGTCGGTGGATCCGGGATGTATCTTCGCTCTGTTCTGGAAGGATTATTCAGGATCGACCTCGATCCCGAAGACAGAAACAGATTTGCTTTGGAAGTAAAGGATGTGGAAACAGAGATTCTCTATGCAAGACTCAGCTCTGTCGATGTCGAGAGTTCGAAAAGGATCCATAAAAATGATCGTTACAGGATAATCCGCGCACTGGAGGTATTCACCCTGACAGGAACCGACATCAGCACTCATTTTGCGAGGCACAGGGAAACAGGAAAGGATCCTTTCCCCGTGGAATTTCAAAAAACCGGTTTGAGGATGGAGATGGCAAGCCTTAGACGGGTGATAAGCTGCAGGACTATGCAGATGTTTGATCTGGGGTGGGTCGATGAGGTAAAGTCAATACTTGGAAAAGGCGCGAATACTTCATGGCCGGGAATGCAGACCCTTGGCTATCCTGAAATAGTAAGGTATATTAAGGGCGAAGAGAGCAGGGAAGCTGTGATTGATAGAATAAACATCCTTACCGGACAGTACGCTAAAAGGCAAATGACATGGTTCAACAAGGAACCAGACGTAGAATGGATAGATATTGACAAGGAAAGCCCTTTTGAGACCCTGATTAAGAATATTGACATACGAGGTGAAAACTGCTAGCTTTCGCTCTGATCGTAATGAATGCGGGCATAACTCAGCTGGTAGAGTATCAGCTTCCCAAGCTGAACGTCGCGGGTTCGATTCCCGTTGCCCGCTCCAGATATTTCTCTTTCCCCTGCGAGCCGGAGCTGCTTGCGGGGGTTTTTTCAGGTACTGGAAATGCCGATAGAAATTAAAGAAATCCGCGGTAAAAAGGGGTTTTTCCATATCGGAGACCAAATAATCTCGATCGGGGGGATAGATGTCAACGATCAACTCGATCTTTTTTATCGTACAGCGGGTGAAGATTCGGCGGAATTTGTAATTCGCAGAAAAAACGGAAAGCTCATTTCAAAGAGGCTCAGATTCAAGACTTTCAACGATTATGAACTGTCTTTCGAAGAAATGTCATTTATCAATTGTCGGAGCAAATGCATATTCTGTTTTGTAGAACAGACTCCTCCAGGCTTGAGAGAGGCACTATATCAAAAAGACGATGATTATAGATTAAGTTTCCTTTTCGGAAACTATGTGACTCTGAACGATATCACAACCGCCGATATTCATCGCATCATAGAATACAATCTTTCCCCTTTATACGTATCTGTGCATTCGACAGAGAAAAAGGTCAGGGAAAAGATATTCGGAAGACCTCTCAAGATGGAGATAGTAGAGATTCTTAGTTCCCTTTCATCGCAAGGAATAATCATACACTGTCAGGTGGTCCTGGTCCCGGAGATCAATGACGGAAAAGTACTCGAGAAGACTGTAGATGACCTGATCGGGCTTTATCCTGGCTGCCGATCACTTGCTTTGGTTCCGGTCGGACTGACAAAGCACAGAAAGTCTTTATGCAGGCTGGACGGATTTACAAAACAAAGCGCACAGGGGCTTTTGCGGTTGTCAGAAAAGATGAGGAAAAAGTATCATGACAGGACAGGGGAGGATCCTTTTCTTTTTCCATCGGACGAATTTTATCTGATCGCGGAGGAAGAACTTCCGGAAGAAGACGAATATGGGGCGTTTGACCAGTTATCCAACGGAGTAGGGATGTCAAGGCTCTTCATAGAAGATATCAGGAAATCCTCGCGCTCACTGAGAAAAAGGGGGATCAGCGGTATCTCGATGACTGTGGTCACGGGAGTCCTGGGCTCGGTTCTTATGGAAAGATATATTAATAGTATCCTGTCAGAATACCTGCCCGATCATCAAATTGACATTGTCACGGTTAAAAACAGGCTCTTCGGCGAAAAAGTCACTGTGTCAGGACTTTTGTGCGGAAGAGATATCATCGACTCGGTCAAGGAATCCGGTATAGCCAAGGGACCTGTCATCCTGCCTCCCAACTGTATCAATCACGAAGGGCTGTTTCTTGACGACCTGAAAATTGGAGATATAAGGGATCGACTTGGAATCGATGTGTTTGTTCCCGAAAATAATTTCCTGGAAAAAGATCTCATTCAATATTGTACCTTGAGGGAGCGAAAGAGATGAAAAGATTCTCGACTGTTGCTATCATCGGAAAACCCAACTCCGGCAAATCAACGCTTTTCAACAGGATCACAAGATCAAGGAAAGCAATCACCCATAAGACTCCGGGTGTCACAAGAGACAGGATGGAAGAAATAGCCTCCTGGAACGGCGTTGAATTCAGAGTAATTGACACTGGCGGGTTCTCCCTGAGCGGGGAAGACCCTCTTCAGGGTCAGATTACGGCGAGAATAGAAAGAACAGTCGCTGAATCGGCTGTTGTCGTCTTTCTCGTCGATGTAGACACGGGGGTAACGACCGAGGATGAAAATCTTCTTAAAGCATTCAGAAAGGAAAGAGAAAAGATAATCCTTGCCGTCAACAAGGTTGAAAGCAACCAGGACAGGCTGGACGCGAATGAGTTTTACTCTATGGGCTTCAATGACGTTCACTTTATAAGTTCCGTCCATGGGCAGGGGATAGGGGATCTTCTCGATGAAATAGTTACCCGCCTTCCGAAAAAACCCCAGCCGCAGATTGTAAAAACGGATCTGCGCATTTCCATAGTTGGGAAACCGAACGTGGGCAAAAGCTCTCTACTGAACTCGTTGATCGGGGACGACAGGCACATAGTATCCGAGGAACCAGGAACGACTCGTGATACGATAAATATAAAATTGAGATACCATGACAAGGAGATCATTCTGATCGACACGGCCGGAATCAAAAGAAAGTCCAGGACTGAAAGAGGGCTGGATTCGATCAGCAGCCTGAAAAGCCTGCAGAGCGTAAAAGATTCAGATATCGTACTTATAATGCTTGATGCTTCCAGAAATGATATTTCCAGGCAGGATACAAGGATTGCTGCCGCCGCACACAAGGAGAGAAAGGGAAGCGTTCTCCTGTTAAACAAATGGGATCTGCTGGAAAAGGACAACAGGACGTTGGGACAATATATATCCAAGGTCAAAGATGCTATGCCTTTCCTTTCGTACGCTCCGATATTGACAATATCAGCTCTTGAGGGGACTCGGCTCTCACGGATATTTCCCCTTTGTCTCAATATTCAGGAGGAAAGACGAAAAAGGATCTCGACCTCTGAGTTGAACCGGTGTCTGGAGGAAGCTCTCTCAAAGACACCCCCCAGTTTCTATAAGACAGGCACTGGAAAGGTCTATTATGGAACTCAGACGGGAATTGAACCTCCTACCTTCACCCTTTTTGTTAACAAATCGACCTATTTCCCTCGCTCATATATCCGTTATCTAAATAATCATATAAGAAATACCTTTACCTTTGAAGGAACAGCTATTAAAATCACTCTCAAATCCAAGGAGTGATACTGATGAATCAGGCGTTAAAGATATTACTTGTTATTGTAACCAGCTATATCCTGGGCTCCATCCCCTCGAGCTATATAATGGGCAGACTGACCAGAGGGATCGATCTGCGCAGTCATGGCAGCGGCAATCTTGGGGCTGCCAACACTTTCAGGGTCCTCGGAGCCAGGGCTGCCGTGCCGGTCCTGCTTATTGACATCGGCAAGGGTTTTTTCGCTGTAAAACTGGCTTCATTTCTGGGGACTGAACATTTTGCATATTCTCTCATAGCTGTTCTTGCAGTAATAATAGGCCACAACTTTTCAGTATTCGTCAACTTCTCCGGGGGGAAAGGTGTCGGTACGACGACAGGGGCCTTTCTCTGTCTGGCTCCTCTTGCCGTGGGAATATGTTTTATTATCTGGCTGGTAATACTGATTGTTTCCAGGATCGTATCGATTGCAAGTATCATCTCGATATCCATGCTTCCGGTAATAATAATCACGATAAACAGGTTTGGGGGAGGGAAGACACACGCTTCGATAATATATCTTTCGATCTTCACTGCGTTAATGGTGATTTACAAGCATCGTTCAAATATAAGAAGGATGATTGATGGAAAAGAAGGGAAGCTGTTCTGACTCGTATGAGCAAGACAAAAAAAAGAAAAAGGGACGTTAATATCACCGTTTTAGGCGCGGGCAGCTGGGGAACGACCCTTGCTCTTCTCCTTAACGAAAAGGGATATACGGTCAAACTATGGGAATACTTCCCTGAATTTGCCGATAAGATAAAAAAAGACAAGGAGAACAAACGGTTTCTTCCTGGAATGAGGATCCCTTCTTCTTTGTCCGTGACTTCAGATATTGATGAAGCACTGATAGGAAGTTCTTACCTTATTTTTGTCACGCCAAGCCATACGATGCGGAAAGTGGCAAGGTCGGTAAGCAGATCCGTGAATTTTAACGGGCGTTCCATAGTCGTAAATGCTTCCAAGGGACTTGAAGAAAAGACTCTGTGCAGGATGAGCGAAGTACTTTCCCAGGAAATTCCTGTCCCTGCAGCTAGAATTGCGGGATTACTCGGGCCGAGCCATGCAGAGGAAGTAAGCCGAAAAATGCCCACATCCATTGTAGTGGCTGGATCCGGCAAAAAAGTACTTTCAGCTGTTCAGGATATCTTTATGACGGAATATTTCAGAGTTTATACCAACAGTGATCTCATAGGCGTAGAACTCGGCGTTTCACTTAAAAATACCATAGCTATCGCAGCCGGGATCTGCGACGGGCTCGGGTTTGGAGATAATACCAAAGCCGCGCTTCTGACGCGGGGACTGGCCGAAACAAAACGGCTTGCATGCAGACTGGGAGCCAAAGATGACACCTTGAGCGGGCTTGCGGGCGTAGGAGACATGATAGTCACATGCATGAGCCGTCACAGCAGAAACCGTTTTGTAGGAGAACAGATCGGAAAAGGAAAGAAACTGAAGGAAATACTTGAGAATATGGTGATGGTAGCCGAGGGGGTCAAGACCACCAAGGCAGCGTTGAAGCTCTCTTCGAGAGTCGGAGTGGAACTGCCGATCACAGAGCAGGTGTATAAAGTCCTGTTCAACAGAAAGAACCCGCGCAAGGCGATAAGAGACCTGATGGTAAGAAAAGCGAGAAGCGAGATGTATAGATAACATGTCCATTCAAGAAAGCGTGTCAGAGATGAAGCCAAAAACAACTAAATTGTATTATTCTATCGGGGAAGTCAGCGAAATCGCCGGTGTTAAGCCGCATGTTCTGAGGTACTGGGAAACTCAGTTTTCTATTCTCAACCCAAAGAAAAACAGGGCCGGAAACAGGACTTACCGGGTAAGGGAGATCAAATATATCCTGACCATAAAAAAACTTCTCTACGGCAAGGGGTATACGATAGCCGGCGCTTTACAGAAACTGAAAGAGTCGCGCAACAACCCTGATACTCTTATCAAACAACTGAGTATCCCGTTCGCAGAACCAGGCAAGTTTGATATCGTCCTTTCACTGAGACAGGATCTAAGTGAGCTTAAAACGCTTGTAGAAAGACTTTAAAATCACGGTTCCAGAGAGAAACTATTCTTCCTGACCTTATCCTGAGCCTGATAAATTTAGGACTTGTTTTTTTAATCGATACAGGGTTACTTTATCTGCAGTCGGGGCGTGGCGCAGTCCGGTAGCGCACTTGCATGGGGGGCAAGTGGTCGCTGGTTCAAATCCAGTCGCCCCGACCATTTTTTCTTTATGTCGCTATACGGGGTGCAGATGTTCTTGGATATAGGAGTCGTCGTTCCCGCTTTCAATGAAGAATCAAAAATCACTTCAGTCCTGGACAGGATAAAGAAACATATCATTCCTGAAAATATCGTAGTAGTAGACGATGGTTCGTCCGACCTGACCGCGGAAATGGCTAAAGATGCCGGAGTACACGTTATCAGCCATCCGGTCAATTCTGGAAAAGGAAAGTCGCTTCGCAGCGGTTTTGATCGTTTGACTGATAAACCAGGGATCAAGGCAGTTATTACTATCGATTCAGACGGCCAGCATGATCCTGAGGAAATCCCTGGATTTGTGAATAAATTCTACTCCGGAGAGTATGATCTTATTCTGGGCGACAGGATGACCGATACCTCGCATATGCCCTTTTTGAGAAAAATCACCAACAGAGTGACCTCAAAAGTCATAAGCGGGTTGACCGGCTGCAAATTAAAAGACAGCCAATCGGGATACAGATTGATAAAATCCGATCTATTGCGGTCTCTGGACCTTAAATCCGACCGTTTTGACGCCGAAAGCGAGATCCTTATCAAAGCAGCCCGAAATAATTATTCGATAGGGTCCGTTAAGATCAAGACTATTTATTCCGAAGAAACCAGCAAGATCGATCCCTGTAAAGATACCCTGAGGTTTTTGAAACTGGTATTCAAAAGCTTTTTCTGGTAAGTTCTAGATCTCCCTGCCCGAAAAGTCAGGGATGGGGGGCAGGAATTTCCGATAGCACCAGAGGTGACAGGTTGGGCGCAGAGGCTACGATTCTTTTAACAAACGATGATGGTATAAGAGCTGAAGGGCTAAACACCCTTATTGAAGGGCTTGGAGATATATGCCGTGTAGTGGTAGTTGCTCCTGAAGTCGAGCAAAGCGCTACAAGCCATTCGATAACGCTCGACAGGCCTCTCAGGATAACCAGTTATGGAGAGGATAGATTCGGCGTATCCGGCACACCGACCGATTGCGTTCTCCTGGCTGTAAAAAGCATTCTGGATTTCCAGCCCGATCTTGTTTTATCCGGGATCAACCATGGCCCGAATATGGGTGAAGATGTCATATATTCAGGCACTGTTGCTGCCGCCATCGAGGGATCGCTTCTGGGAATATCTTCTGTCGCAGTCTCTGTGGCCAAATGGGAGCCGCCTTCTTTCAAACCGGCTTTGTCTGTTACCAGATATATCGTTAAAAAGATCCTGGATGAAAAGAGAAAGGACTCTATCCTCTGGAATGTAAATATCCCTCCGGTAGGTGAAGACAAGATAAAAGGGATACGCATAACGAAACTCGGCTCGCGTATCTATAATGACACGATAGTCAAGGAAACAGATCCCAGGGGGAAAGATTATTTCTGGATAGGGGGAGGAAAGCCGGGATGGAACAGGGACAGCGATTCAGATTTTTCCGCTGTATCTGAGAATTTTGTTTCCATCACACCGCTAACGATGGAGATGACTGATTACAAAAGTATATTCGACCTGAAAAAATGGGACCTGGAATGGAAAAAGGATTAGATTACAGAATAGCAAGAAGAAGGATGGTGGAAGAACAGCTTTCTTCCAGGGATATCCAGGACAAACGCATTCTAAAGGCATTTCTGGAGGTGCCCAGGCATATCTTTGTCGATCCTGCGATAGGAGCGAGAGCATATGATGATTGTTCTTTTCCGATCGGGCTTTCACAGACTATCTCTCAACCGTATATTCAGGCTCTGATGATGCAGTACCTCATGATCAGGCCTGAAGACAGGGTCCTCGAGGTGGGTACGGGCTCCGGATATCAGACTGCGATCCTATCGCTGCTCGCGAGGGAAGTCTATTCTGTGGAAAGGCTGCCTCAACTGTCAAAGAAAGCGGGTGACGCTCTCTCAAAGATCAAAACAGGACGGATACGCCTGAAAGTCACAGACGGATTCAATGGTTGGGGATTTTACGCTCCTTTCGACAAGATCATCGTTTCAGCTACCATACCGGAAAATCCGGAGGTACTGCTTGATCAGCTTGCCGAAAAAGGCCTGCTGATAGCGCCGGTGTCGTTTGACGGGGAATGCCTGATGCTTTTCAGTAAAAATGACGGTGTCATAAATAGACAGCGGCTTTCAGAATGCGCGTTTGTTCCTCTATTGAAGGGAGTGGGATAGTGGCCTATCCAGTCTTTGCCTTTATCAACAATATCTCTCCAAGGTTGATGACTTTCCTGATCAGCATACTCCCCGTTTCCGAACTGAGAGGCGCTATACCCTATGCCCTGACAAAAGGTGGTCTCGAATGGCCTGAAGCCTATATCTTCGCGGTGCTGGGGAATTTCCTTCCGGTGATTCCGCTCTTGATCTTTCTGGAGCGAATCTCTGACTGGCTTAGACGCTATCCTGTATTCGACAGGTTTTTCGACTGGTTTTTCAAACGCACAAAACGCAAAGGCAAATTAATTGAAAGATTCGAGGCGCTTGGATTGGTATTATTTGTGGCGATCCCTCTGCCTGTGACGGGGGCATGGACGGGCTGCGCCGCTGCCTTTCTTTTTAAGATACCCCTTAGGCTTGCAATACCTGCAGTGGCTTCCGGAATCCTTATTGCCGGTGCCGTAGTCACCCTGGCAAGCCTGGGAGTGATATCCTTCTGGGGGATATAGTTGAGAAAATCCCTGATTAATTGTCAGTGACAGCCGATTTACGTTGAGTTATTGTTACTAAAATGATATTTTACCGGTTGATTCGGGGCGTAGCGCAGTTCGGTTAGCGCGCCTGCTTCGGGAGTAGGAGGTCGCTGGTTCAAATCCAGTCGCCCCGACCATTTT
>JAFGBF010000013.1 GCA_016933255.1 Candidatus Krumholzibacteriota bacterium | reverse complement strand
CGGTGGAGTCACCCCCACACACGATTTCCAATCGTGCCGATTAAGCCAGCTCTCGCATCTCTCCGCTATTTTTCTTCAGCCCTTAATCTAGCGAAAAACTCCTGAAGAAGCAAAAGAGATTCTTCTTCAAGTATTCCGCCGACTACTTCTATCGAGTGCCCGTACAGCTGCGACTCGTGCATTCTCGAGACAGAACCACATGCACCGCTTCTCGGCTGAACCGTCCCGAAGAGGATTCTCGCTACCCGTGAAAGGAAGAGAGCTCCGAGGCACATATGGCACGGCTCTACTGTCACGTATAACGAAGAGCCGTCCAGCCTCCAGTCACCGATCGTCCTGGAAGCATCTTCTATTGCGAGCATCTCCGCGTGGGCAGAAGCAAGTGACCGCCCTTCGACTTCATTGTGGCCGCGCCCGATGATACTTCCCTCGCGTACTATCACCGCTCCTACAGGGACTTCCCCTGCCCCGAGGGCTTTTCTCGCTTCCAGGAGGGCCTCGCCCATCATCTTTTTATCCATTATTTCGAGGGTGCTAATTTCTCGGGGATCGCATCTACCAGAGCCGATACCACCATTACCACAACATCCTCAAATGGAGGCGCTGCATATATATCCTTCCCCGAAAACGATGTTCCCGAGATCCTGCGGTTTATCCCCCCTGACGTAGCCTGGACCCTGTCTCCCTCGGTCCTTACCGATTCTCTGTAGTTTTCATCGGTCGCCTCCCACATGATCCTTCCGGTCGAAGGATCGACCAGGCTGATCGTCATCCCCACCTGGGTCGCTGAAGCAGAACCCGTTTCGCGGTAATCGGCTTCATCCTTTGCCCACAGATATACCAGCGGGATAAGGATCATATCTACATTCAGAGAAGAAAGGACCTGGAGCAGATTCTCATCGACAACATGGTCGGAAGCCCATTTATCATTATAATCTTTGATCGACTCACTCAGCCTGGCGGCATAGACCTTCATCCTGTACGTCTCGGGTGACTGAAAGGTATATTCGCCCAATTCGGAAATATACTCCCACAGGACCCTGTTCGTGATCCGTTCAGATTCCCTGAGCGGATCCTCCCCTTCTGTCACTAAACTGATAACAGGAAGAACAAGGATAGTCTGGATATCTCCAGGCTTAAAATCCGGTTCGACCTTTATGACTGAAGGATGCTGAGGTTTGCATCCGGCTGAGGCAATGACCGCCGCCGCCAGTATGAAGGCTGAATATCTTTTCATAACCTCTCCCCTTTGCCTGCCTTAAGAATTATGGCTTGAAGACCGGTGTATATAATGTGCCGGTAATACAATAACAACCGCCGTCCCGGATTGTCAATATCCAGTTGATCTATCAATAAAAAAGCCCGGCATTTAGCCGGGCAGATATCCGAATCGGCCGAACCGGCGCGTCACGCCAATCCGGGGATTGAACCCAGCATCTTTTCCTTGGCAAGCAGCCTCTGCCAGTTAGCCTCGACTTCCCTCTCGATCCCGTCAAGCTCTTCATCTGTTAGGTGGCGGAATCTTCCCTGCGGTTTCATATATTCGCGGACCGATGACGGTTCAAAATCCTTCCATACTTCGAGTTTCTGTCCGTTCTCGGTGATCTCGAGCATCGGATAAACCTTTGATGTCACTCCCAGTCTTGCCATCTTGACTGACAGTTCCGGAGCCAGTTTCCATCCCGTGGGACATGGAGCAAAGATCTGAATATATTTCGTTCCTCTGATCTCCTTCGCCTTGGCCATCTTCCTGATAATATCATGCGGATAGGCAGTCGATGCCGTAGCGATATACGGGATCTCGTGAGCAGCCATGATATCTATCATATTCTTTTTCGGCCTGCGTTTATAATTCGTGACCGGCGTGGTAGTAGTCCATGCTCCGTACGGAGTCGATGAACTTCTCTGGATACCTGTATTCATATACGCCTCGTTGTCATAACAGACGTATATAATATCCTCATTCCTTTCAGCGGCTCCCGACAGGGCCTGCAGACCGATATCAAAAGTCCCTCCGTCACCGGCCCAGGCCATAACCGTAGTCTCCGAATCTCCGCGCATCTCCAGGCCTGCTTTTAGTCCGGAAGCTACGACGGCGGCAGTCTCGAACGCCGTGTGGTAGATCGGCTGCTGAACGCATGAGTGCGGAAATGAACCGTCGATCACAGCCCAGCAGCAGGCCGGGATGACAAGAGCCGTCTGCGGGCCCAGAGCCTTCAGGGCGAAACGCATCGCCTGGGTGGCACCGCACCCCTGGCAGGCAAGATGGCCCGACCCCATATACTCTTCCAGTGGAATACTAGCCTGTTTCATCTCTTTACTCCAATCCAGTTTATATATCTTTCCGGGTTTTTGTCGCTTAACGCTTTATCTGCTATCTCCCTTATGACAGAGGGTGTTATATCCCGCCCGCCGAGACCGGCGATATATCCCAGGATCGGAATACCGGTCCTGCCGTACAGTGCGCTTTTGATCTCCTGATAGAAGATCCCGTGCCCGCCAAAGGAGATGTTTCTGTCTATGACGGCGACTTTTTTGGCCTTTGATAGGATCTCAAAGACATCCTCGAAGGGGAATGGCCTGAAGACACGTATCTTTAAAGCCCCTATACTGATCCCTTCATCCCTCATCTCGTCGATCACAGCCCTCGTGGTCGATGCGACTGTCCCGGAGGTCACAAGGATCGTCTCCGCGTCATCACACCGATAAGCCTCGACGACACCGTATCCGCGGCCGAAGACCTTTTCGAATTCCTTATCGACACGCTTGATCACATCGATACCTTTTTCCATCGCCTCCTGGATCATGTATCTAAGTTCCATGTACATATCAGGGCCGGCAAGGTTACCGAACGAATGAGGGTCATTCACATCCATCTTGATCTCGGGCTGATAGGGAGGAAGGAATTCTCTTACCTTCTCCGCTTCGATAAGATCGACGATCTCATAGGTGTGCGAGAGGAAAAAAGCGTCCATGACTACCATAACAGGCATCTGGAGCTCTTCGGCGATCTTGAAAGCCTGAGGGATCGTATCCTGGGTCTCCTGGTTGCTCTCGACATAGAGCTGCAGCCATCCGACATCCCTCTGGGAAAGCGAATCGTTCTGATCGGTCCAGATGCTCCATGGCGGGCCGACAGCCCTGTTAATATTGGCAAGGACTATAGGCAGCCTCGCCCCGACAGCCCAGTGAAGCATCTCGTGCATCAAAAGAAGACCCTGGGAAGAGGTCGCAGTAAATGTCCTGACGCCTGCCGCGGAAGCACCGACGCAGGCCGCCATCGCGCTGTGCTCTGATTCGACCTTGATGAATTTCGCGTCTATCTCGCCGTTGGCGCACATCTCCGAAAGAAGTTCCACGACATGGGTCTGAGGAGTTATCGGATAGGCCGAGATGACCTTGGCTTCAGAAGCTCTGACACCGTAGCTTACGGCGTGATTTCCCATTATGACCTTTTTCATCTTCCCTCCTCCCGCGTTGAAAGGGCACTGCGGGGGCATTCCTCAACGCAAACGAGGCATCCCTTGCAATAATCCAGATCGATTTCGTAATCATCCTTGTTTCTTTTAATTGCGGTATCCGGACAGAACATCCAGCAATTGTCGCAATAATTGCAGACTCCGCAGGAAAAACAGCGGTCAGCTTCACTGTGCAGCAGCTGAGCGGTATACCCCGTCTTGATCTCCCTGAAAGTGCCTCTTATCTCTGAGGCGGGGATCCTCGGCACCCTGTTCTGATCGACTTTTGAAAAATATGCGGTATTCATATCATCGATACCGACGACGGTGTCAGGAGTGTCGACCGGTTCTTCCTCTTTTGAAAGAAACCGTCCTATCCTCTCCGCTGACTTTCGTCCGGCAGCTATCGCCTCGACGACGCTGGCTGCGCCGGTGACGATATCGCCGCCGGCAAAGATTTTATCATTGCTCGTTTCACCGTATTCACCTTTGGAAGAGATAAGATTCCATTCTGTCTCCAGGTGGCCGCTGAACCCGTCGATATCTGCCTGTTCGCCTATCGCCGGGAAAAGGCTGTCGAATCCCATCTCGAAAGTATCTCCTTCGACCGGAACCGGACGTCGCCGCCCTGAATCATCAGGTTCTCCAAGTTCCATCTTCTGAAAGATCACACTCGAAAGCTTTCCTTTCTTTGCCACTATCTCTTTTGGAGTCGAAAGGAAATAAAACTTGACCCCTTCCTTTTCCGCTTCTTCTATCTCTTCTCTTATCGCCGGCATCTCGGCGATCGTTCTTCTATAAAAGACCGTCACATCGCTTCCACACCTCAGAGCGGATCGGGCGACATCCATCGCAGTGTTGCCGCCGCCGATCACCGCCACTTTTTTGCCTGGATCGACTTTTTCACCGCTGTTGACCTTTTTCAGGAATTCAAGCCCCGGATGGACTCCATCACAATCTTCGTTGTCGACCCCTATCTCCCGGCTTCGAGTCAGCCCCAGTCCCAGGAAGACGGCATCATATTCCTTGTCGATCTCTGCTAGACCTATATCGCTGCCTACTTTTACGCCTGTCTTTACCGTTATCGGACCGGAATCGACTATCGCTCCGACAACCTTATCGAGTATATCGTTAGGCAGTCTGTATTCGGGGATGCCCCAGCGGAGGATCCCTCCAAGGGCCTTTTCCATCTCAAAGAGAGTGACCGGATACCCCTGTCTTGCGAGATAAAAAGCACATGAAAGTCCCGCGGGCCCGCTGCCGACTACCGCGACCTTTTCTTTCTTCGATGGTTTCGATCTCTTCATCCATCCCGGATTCTCGATCCCCTTGTCCCCAAGCGACCGCTCAATAGCATTGATATTTACCGGTTCATCAAATTCACCGCGCGTACAGTTCGACATGCACGGATGAAAACAGACCCTGCCGGTTACAGCCGGCATCGGGTTCGAGTCGATTATAGTCTTCCATGCCTGTTCATAATCATTTTCCGTGACCAGATAGATGTAGCGCTGGATATTCTCGCCAGTCGGACATCCGGCCTTGCATGGAGAGGTCTTGAAATCGTAATAGGGTCTTACATTCCGCCATGAACCGGTACGGTTCCACAGCATATCCGTGACCGTCATCGGGCGGATCGGCATCTCCCTGTATGTCTTAAATTCCACCTTTTCGACCATTTATCCTCCAGCCTCCTGATTGAACTTTATGTAAGCTGCCGCATTCAGCCCTGCGGCCGTCCCAAGGGCGCCGGCTGCTGCCTATCAGGAAATTATCTTTACCTCATTGCATGCATCTTCTGCCGCCTGCATGTTTGCTTCCTTCTTCAAAGGCACAAAACCCTCGATCGCTTCCTTTACAGCCTTGATACTGACCAGTCCCGTAGCCCCGGCGAAAGCTCCGATTATCGATGTATTGACTATCGGAGTCGCCCGCGAACCGAGCCTGTGTTTAAGCGCTATCTTGTTGGCGTCTATTGTGGCTACATGGAACTTTTCGATCAATTCTGAATTTTCGATCTCACTATTCGTGTTGATTATGATCCAGCCGCCCTCTTTCAGCCCCTCAGTGATATTTACCGTCTCGATCAGGACCCTGTCGAGGACTACGAGATGGTCAGGCTGATATATCTGGCATCTCTCCCTTATCTGGGAATCGGAGACCCGCGTAAACGCCATAACCGGAGCTCCGCGGCGCTCCACGCCGAAGGCGGGAAAAGCCTGAACAAATTTACCTTCGTGGAAAAACGCATCCGCAAGGATCTCGGATGCGATTACTGATCCCTGGCCGCCCCGGCCATGGGTTCTGATCTCGATCATACCCTGTCCCTTTCTGGCTCTTACATCATCTGATTTCGAGTAAAGTACCGTTCAATCCTGACGATAACGGATCCATCGCAAGAAAAAGACCCGTTGGCACAGTACTCTGAAAGATGTCAAAAGGTCAAGCGCAATTTTGCTATCTCTTATTAATTAACCTTTAACTATATTAAGTCAAGGCAATAAAAAAGGCATTTCTATCTGAAAAACGGTGCATACCCTCTTCCAAAACATCGTTTTTGCTATACATATCTCATTATTACAACAAGTGTTACACCAACGATTACCTTTTGGATGAGCTGCGGGATGAACGCACGCCGAGGCAGCCGGCCGGAAAATCAGGAAAAATACGCCCAGGAGGATTCGAACCCCCAACCTCCTGGTCCGTAGCCAGACGCTCTATCCAGTTGAGCTATGGGCGCATATT
>JAFGBF010000012.1 GCA_016933255.1 Candidatus Krumholzibacteriota bacterium | reverse complement strand
GATCAATGTTGGAGATACCTTAACTTACTCGACAACTAGGATTGTAGCATAGAAACCGCCGCTGAGTCAACTACAAAGTTTGCTGCGGCCTCCATATCCGCCCTCCCTCACATGGGGGGATCACAGGCGGAAAACAGCATGACCGGCGTATAGCGCTGCGATTTATAATGATTTACCGCGGACAGCCCCGAAATATAGTGGTTTATACCTGCAAATATTTATTTTATTTCCTGTGTGTTTTTCCTTATTTTCTGAATTTTTCTCTCTTTTTTCCCTGCCGGAGTGACCCTGTCAACTACAGTATAGACGACCGGGATTATAAACAGGGTGAATACGGCGGACATAAGCACTCCGCCTATCTGAACGACAGCCATGGGAGCCCTGTATTCGACCCCCGCCCCCCCGATCGCCTGAGGAATCATACCGATAGCGATCGCGAGATTGGCCATGATGATAGGCCGCAGCCTCGTCGGACAGGCCTCAAGCAGCGCTTCCTTCGCCCTCAGCCCCCTTGCCCTGAGTTGAGAAGTGTAGTCAAGAAGCAGGATTGCGTTGTTCACTACAATACCTGTAAGCATTACCATCGCCATGAGAGACATGATATTTATCGTCTGACCTGTGAAAAACAGCGCAAATGACGTTCCGATCAGTCCCAGCGGCAGAGTCACCATAACGGTCAATGGATGGACGAAACTCTCCAGGATCGCCGCCATGACTATATATATCAACAGTACAGCAAGGATCATCGCTGTCTGGATCGATGCGAACGATTCATCCTGGATCTCCGCCATACCGGAATATTTGACTGTCACACCTGAAGGGATCTCGAGTTCCGCGACCTTCTCGTCTATAAGAGCCCTTGCCTCGCTGATCGTCCCGGAAGCAACATTGGCCGAAACCTGAATCATCCGCTCTTTGTCCCTGTGAAGGATCTCGGCGGCCCCGCTTTCTCTTTCTATCACGGCAATATCAGATAGGGGGACAATGCCTCCGCCGGGCATATTGAACGGCAGATCTCCGAGATACGCGGGATCCTGCCTGTCAGCCGGGGCGTATCCCACCTTTATGTCGTACTCTTCGCCGAATTCGCGATAGACTCCCGCCTGTCCTCCTTCATATGCCGTCCTCAGGATCATCCCCGCAGTGGCGGGAGTGATCCCTCTCCAGATCATCTGCCTTCTTCTCGGACGTACCGCAATCTCCGGTTTTCCCGTCTTTTCGCTTGATGAGACCTCGACGAGGCCGGGAGTATCTCTCACTATCCGCAGCAGCTGATCTCCTACAAGAGACAGTTTTTCCTGGTCTCCGGAGAGGATCTCGATCAGAAGATCCGCCTCGACCGATCCTCCTTCTCCGGAAGAGGTCACCATGATCTCGGCATCGGGGATACCGGCAAGAGACGGCCTGATATCATTCATGAATTCCTTGATCGTAAGATCTCTCTTGTTTCCATCTATGAGTTTCAGGGTGATATCCGCTTCGGCGATACTCCTCTGGCCTCCTCCGATCTTCGTGATCACGCCTTCTACATCATCCCTTTTGCGCATGATATTCTCGATCCTAGTCGATATATCAACGGTCCTTTCGATGCTTGTCCCTGCGGGAAGCTCAAGGGATATGATCACGACATTCTGATCGACGACAGGCATGAACTCTCCGCCTATGAAACCGAAGAGGAATATCGCGAAGAAAAGGATTCCAAGTACCGCCGAGACAGGGACCCACCTGTGGTCGAGCGATTTAGACAGAAGAGCCCTGTACCCGCCTGTCAACCGATCGTAACCCCGGTCCCAGCCATCGGTGAATCTTGTCCAGATATGCTCGCGGGAATGATGCTCCCCTGCTTTTGCCCTCAGCAGTCTGGCAGACAGCATCGGGACCATCGTAAAGCTGACGACAAGGGAGATCAAAGTGGCAAAAACCACCGTCACGCCGAACTGAAGGAAGAACCTGCCGATAATGCCGCTCATAAATGCAATCGGAGTAAATACGACGACATTAGTAAGCGTTGAAGCCACGACAGCAATAGCGATCTCTGAAGTCCCTTTTTCGGCAGCCTCGAAAGGATCCATCCCGGATTTTACGAGACGCGATATATTTTCGATCACCACAATGGAATTCGTGACCAGTGTGCCTATAGAGATCCCCAGCGCAAGCAGCGTCATTATATTAACGGTAAATCCGGCCCGTTCGATCAGGAGGAATGTCGCTACTACAGATACCGGCATCGAAATAGCTGCGATAAGGGTCTGGCGCCAGTCATGCAGAAAAAGAAAGAGCAGCAGTGAGGTCAAAGCGATCCCGATAGCGATATTCGACATGACATCAGTCACTGAAGCCTTTACGAAAATCGACGGATTGTCGGTAATAATGATCTCTATATCGCTGTCGAGTGTCTTTTCAAGATCGCCGATGACTTTATACACATCTTCCGCTATCGATACAGTATTCCCATCGGAACGTTTCTGTATCGAAAGGCCTATCACCGGCTCCCCGTTCCAAGTCGACGACTCCCTGATCTCTTCCGTAGTATCTTTGACATCAGCCACCTCGGAAAGCGGGATGGTCTCCCCCGAAGGCAGGGGCAGTTGGAAATCCGCCAGCTCGGAAGGATCGCCTATCTCGCCTACCATCCGCAGAGTCGTCTCATTCGCCCCCCTGGTTATATGTCCGGCGGGTATATTGAGGTTCTGAGATGAAATGATGCCGATAATATCAAGAAGGCTCAAACCGTATGCCCTCAGCTTTTCAGAAGCTACATCGACCCTGATCTCCCTTTCCCTCTTTCCTGTGATCTCAACGTCCGCGACGCCGTCTATCCGGCTCAACCTCTCGCGGATCACCTTATCGGCAACATGATAGATATCCTGAAGAGGCCTTGGAGCGGAAACAGCGATCTCCATGACAGGCACCGAAGAAAGATCGAACTTCTGGATCACGGGGTCTTCGGCATCATCCGGGAGAAGATAGCGTATCGCGTCGACCTTCTCTTTTACATCCATCGCGTCAAGATCGACATCGGTCTCGAGTTCGAACTCGATGATCACCTGCGACATATTTTCCATTGAATATGACTGAAGGTTTTTCACATTCGCTATCGTGGAGACCTCGTCCTCGATCTTCTTTGTTACCTGGCTTTCCACCTCGGAGGGTGAAGCTCCGGGATATACCGTCGAAACTACGATCACGGGGAAATCGATCCTCGGCATCATCTCTACGGAAAGCCTCTGGTACGAGTATATCCCCATCACGAGCATGAGAACCAGGATCATGCTTGTAAGTACAGGGCGGCGGACGAAAATCCTGATCAGATTCATATCAGTCTTCCTCCCCCGTTTCTATGACCTTTACCAGATCCCCCTCTTCGATCATTGTCTGGCCGAATAGAACGACCCTGTCTCCTTCGGACAACCCGGAAAGGATCTCTGTGTAATCTGAAGTTCTCAGTCCTGTCCCTATCCTTCGGATGACAGCCCTCATTTTCTCTTCTTTATCGGGAAGGATCGCGAATACGAAATTCCCTTTATCATCGTTCATGACGCATCCGGCCGGTATCATCAGGACATCTTTTCGATCACCTGTCAGGACCTTGAACGACAAAAAGATACCCGGAATCAGCCGCCCTTCCGCGTTGGGAAAGACTGCTTCTCCTCCGACAAGATGCGAGTGCGGGTCAGCGGCGAGATCGACTCTGGCGATAGATCCTTCTCCGGACCAGCCTGTGCCTGCATATACCCATTGAGCCCTCTGCCCTTTCGAAAGCACCATAGCCTGCCTGCTGCCCGCTTTAAATGCTACTTTTACCGTATCTGTCCTGGCGATCCACGCCAGCGGCTTCCCGTTGTCAGCCATCTCTCCCTTTTCTACCAGCACATTCATTACGATACCGGCATAATCGGCAGTAAGATCCGTACCCTCTCTGGCATCGCGCAGGTCGCTTTCCGCGATCTTCAGAGCCATTTCGGCGCTTTCAAGCTTTTGTCTCGAAACAGCTCCCTCTTTAAAGAGGTTCCTTATGCGGCGCGTATCCTCAAGGGCGTTTTCGTAAAGCGCCCTTGAGCGCTCATATGAATGAAGCATCGGATTTGCCGCGGTCTTTTCCAGCCTGATGACAATATCTCCCGGGTTCACCCAGTCTCCTTCGCGCTTCAATACATCCATCACCTGGATCGAATTGGTAGAAACGATGGGATACTGGATGATCCCCTCGACAGTTCCGGCCAGAGTCTGCCAGACGACCATGTCGCCTTTCTGGACTGCGACCGCCTCGACTGGCCTCCCCTCTTTCTGATGAATAGAACCGATGCTGTCTACATCCTTCGTCCTGCTCACCGCACTGAACCTGAGGGCAAATGCCGATACTACGGCAATCGATACCACAGCGATCAGATATCCTCTGTATGACTTCTTCTTTCTTACACCATCTCTCATTATCACTCGCTTTCGACAGATAAGTTATTGTTGTCAATAAGGCTCCCGGCTCCTGTGGCCAGTCCCAGCGCGGCTTTGGCGATATTACAGGCAAAGAGGGCCTGTGCCATCTGGCCCCTTGCCGTTGTCATGGCAAGTTCCGCGTCGAGCCTTTCGACCGGAGTGGCCAGCCCGTTTTTCATTCTTACGAGCGCAAGGCGGTGCGCCTCCTCTGCAAGAGCGACCGTCTCTTCCCTTCCTTTCAGAGAGGAAACGGCATTCTCGAGCGCGAGGTACGCGATCCTCACGGCCATCTCCTTTTCGTTAATCGTTTTTTCGAACTCTATCTCGGCAGACCTCAGGTCAGATCTTGCCCTGTTTATCCTGGCTTTTGCCTTAAGGCCGTCAAATACCGGTATCTGGAATCCCAGAGTTACCGCCGACGACCTGGCAAGATTCTTCGATTCAGGCATATATGAATCTGACCACTGCGCCTGAACTACAAAATTGACTCCTAGCTGAAGGACCGGATAGCGTTCGGCCTTCTCAAATCCAAGATTGTGCCGCAAAGCCTGGACCTGATGATCAAGAGCACGGATATATACATTTTCCTTTTTCATCAGATCGATATAATAATCGAGATCTTCCGCCTCTCCGACCATCTCCAGAGAATCGGTAAGACTGAGCGCGCGGGCGGGATCAAGCCCGCTAAGACGCCTCAGAACGACAAGAGCCTGCTCTACGGCATTTGCAGCTTCTACTATCTGGGGCGACCTGTTCTCAAGTTCGACCTCGGCACGGAGAAGATCGAACCTGCTGACTGTTCCCTCTTTGTAGCCGGCCCTGTTTATCCTTACCGCTTCTTCAGTCTCCTTATATGCTTTTTCCGCGATCTCAAGATTTTCCATGGAGAGAAGGACTGTGTAGTATGCATTTACGACCTGAAACCTCAGATAATCGGAAACCGCGATCTTCTGGAGTTTCATCGCCTCGACTATCTCTTTTGATGCTCCGATCCCGGCCGATACTCTCCCGGCTGTCCAGAGGTTATAAGAAAGCTGCGCCGCCGCTGTGAAATCGTTGTCTTCTCCAAGCTCTATCTTTGTAACGCCTCCAAACGCGTCTCCCATATCTGACGGAAGAAACATCACAGGTTTTCTGATATTGCGTCCATACTGACCGCTTATCGCAAGATCAGGCAATCTCCCCGACCTTGCCTCTTTCAGCCCGGCATATGCGCCATCGACCTGGAGACCGGCCTGCCTGATCGCTTCGTCATGCTCAAGACCAAGCCTTATCGCTTCATCAAGAGAAAGCTCAAGCTCTCCGGCTGTATCATCCCCTTTCCCGTCGCTGACAGCCTCCCCGGCCAGACTGACCCCCGCCATGAGCGTTAAAAAAACCGGCAGTATCAGCATAACTCTTCTAAATATCACTCCTCGATTCCTCATCAACACTCCTTTGATCGATTTCATTGTTGTTTTTTATTCTCGAACGGCTTCAGGAAGACCTTATCGAGCAGTTCGGTTATTTTATCAAAAGAATCGGTTCCACTGCGTGAAATAGACTCCATCAGTATATGGCCGGCCCCTTCCATCATCAACGCGTGGAACTCCGGATCGATCTCCCCGGAAAATTCACCGCTTTCAATCGCCTCCTTCAGCAGAGAAGATATATCCATCATAGGCTTTTTACACTCTACGTCCCCGAACCGGCCTTTTCTTATATCGAAATCCTCGTGGTACAGCCGGATGAACGGGGTATGATCCCTGAATGTACACATAGCCGTACGCATTTTGACCCTGATAGTCTCAAGCGGAGACATCCCCGGCTTCACCGCATCTTCACACCGCTGGTGGACAAGAGTGACTATATATTCGATCAACTCCCTGTAGATCGCTTCCTTCCCTTTGAAATGCGTATAGATCTTGCCGACAGACAATTCAGCCTTTTCGGCTATCATCTGCATGCTTGTTTTCTCAAACCCGTACTGTCCGAAAACTTCAGAAGCAGCTTCCAGGATCTCCTCCCTGTGCCTTTTTCTTTCCCTTTCTCGCCTGCTTAACTGCTTGCTATCATCTTCATTATCAAACATTTCCATCCCTCCAGAAGCCATATTCATATTATGAATAATCATTCATAATATGAACGATTGTTCTGAATATACATTTTTTATTTCATCTGGCAAGCAGAATTTTGGACAGAATACTACTTTTTCCGTCCGCAGCAGAAAGAGGAGAAGAGCACAGGTTCTTGCTGATCATTTCTTTTCAATCTACGCCAGGATCTTCTGAGTCAGCAGGCAGAAGCCCGCAGGCTCCCTTGATGATCTGTTCGGCTTTCCATTTCGGCAGGAAAAAGGGATATTCGTTCTGCGATGAGACCGCGGGATATCTTTCTTCATCGGTCTCGAATATCGACAGCGTATCGGCCGCGCCTGCATATACTATCATCGAAAAGACGGGATCTTTCAGATCCCCTTTGGTCATACCGTCGATATACCCCTCACACCTGATATTTGACAGTGAGGATACAATCCTGCTGACAGCGCCTTCTTCGAGTGGCGTTCCATCGGCGGTCTGCCATACCGATTTTCCCGAGTCTATTTCTTCGGCATCCCGGGCATCCACGCCGGCATACCGAGGATCAGTACTCTTGATCACCTCTATCGGACCTTCTGCTCCTATGATCCTTATGGCGGTTATCTGATCCTTTTCGGCATTGAAGACCGATTTGTCTCTCAGTCTATCTAACCCCAGATCAAACGCGCTCCTGAAATCGCCCGTTACCTGATATACGCCCTTCTTTCCATCCAGCCGGACGAAGGTATGCCTGTTTGTCGACGCCTTTTTACCGATCTCGAAAGAAAGGGCTTTTTCTTCTCCGCAATAAACGTCCAGCTTGATCTTTTTGTCCCCCTCGAGATCATAGACAGCGTAGCTGCCGGACTCTGAAGCAAGTGTGGTTATAGAGAATCCGGAGACGACAGCGCTCATCTTTTCGACAAGAGATCTGTCAGCGATGTATTCTTCGGGAAGTATCCTCCACAGACCGTCTCTTCTTTCAAGGGTCACACTTCCCTTTCCCGAAGAAAATACAAGCCTGCTTATATCCCCGCTGGAGGGCGGAGTAATCCCGGGAAGTTCAAAATGAGTTCTGTCTGTCCCGCGCAGGATCAAATAGGTGAAGAGAACAAGTATTATGAGAACGAGTACTGAATATTCTTTTTTGATCTTCATCGGCTATCCTCCGAAATCATCTCCTGAACATCATCTCAATCGCGCGTTTTCTTGATTTTCTTCTCAACCAGACAAATATTCCCAGCGCTGCCACGAGAACAGGCAGTCCGGCAATATTGAAACTTTTTACGAAAGTCTTGACTCCGCCTGAACTCTCTCTGAGAGGATTGTATCGCTGCATCTTGCTCCGCATAGAGGCGTACTGATCACGGCCGTTAAGATGATCGAGCAGATTCATTACGAAGGTCGCGTTCGTCGATACCCCGGATTCATCCAGTACATTATTGCCGAGCAGGGCCGCCGAGCCGATAACAAACAACTTTCCCGGCTTGCCTTTCTCTATGATCGTACCCTCATCCGAGATATTTCCGAAAGTCTCCTCCTGCGGAATTCCTGTCTCCGGAATTCCGCCTTCAGGGACTTCCCCTTCTGCCTGCTCTTCGACCGGTTTTTCCGGAACTTCCTTCCCGGCATAATAGCTCGGGAATTCGCCGCTGATAATAACAGCCATCGGAATACTCTTCATCACGCCGGGATCATCGGGGGGCATTATCATCATAGGATTCAGGTCTATACGGCCGGCCATCTCCCACGAACGGTCTGATGAGGAAAAAAGAAGAGTCCCCTCAAGTCCGTTTGATGAAAGTCTGTCTTTCTTCATCTCGACAGGTGAGGAGGTCACAGATATCATCTCTTTGATATTATTCATGTACTTTACCCTGTCATTGATCTTCTCTTGCCTGATTATCGGAGCATAATAGATCGGCTGTGTCCCTCCTCCGTAGACCTGGGGCAGCCTCTGTTCGTAACAATGCTCATCGAGTACATATGATTTCCTGAGTCCGACTCCATAATGATCGAGAAGCTTATCGAGGCCGGTATCTACAGGCCTGAAGACAGGGGCCTGGTTATAACCCGTCTGCCTCTGATTCGGATTCTGCTCGATCTGTTCAAACGGGTCGAGAAAAAGCGCGAGGGATTTACCCTTCATAAGAAACTGATCGATCTGAAAAAGATCATAATCGTCGAACCGCTTTTTCGGGCCGGCTATTATAAGGCAGTCTATCCCGTCAGGAACAGGTTCACCCGATAATCCTACATTGCTGACGGAGTAATCCTCAGAGATCAATCTGTTGAAATTAGAAAACGATTCCTGCCCGGGAGGCTGATTCGGCATCTGTCCGGAGGAAGTTAGCGCGATTGTGCCGTACCCTGACAGATATCCTATCTTCTTGTTGATATCAAGAAGGTCATCAATCACTTCGGAAAGTTTCTGGGACATCCCGTTCATATCGGCCAGTTTATACTGTGTGCCGAACAGCGGTATCCTCACGACATCAATAAGAGGGATGGTGATATGTGAGCCGCCGGTCTCAACGACGATCCCCGCCGAACCTCTCTTTTCCTCTCCGGAAGCCTCTCCGGCGGCCGGCCATCTCAGCGTCAGCACGCCGTAATCTGCCGCCTGCCTATCAAGCGCCGGATCGTCTGTCGGATCGATCCGCGAAAATTCCAGCTTCCCGTAATACTTCCGATTGAGTTCATCGATTATCGATTCGATCTCCTGGGAGATCCCTCCGATATCCGCTATCCTCAGCTGTTCCTGCACATCTTTCAGGGAGGTGGAGAGAAAGAGTTTGATTTCGACCGGTTTATCCAGGTTCAGAAGAACACTTATCTTGTTGTTCATCTTTTCGATCTTCGAAGTGATGATATATTCAAGACCGTCCGTAGTAGTTATTGACGGTATCTTGTCTATGACATCACCATGGATCATCACCATTCCCATATAGGCCTTTTTAAATTTAACCTCATCCTGTTCTATATTCTGTATCTGCACGGGGTATATCCCGTAATCCCTCGCGAGCTGCTGGTTTTTTCTGGCATCTTCGCTTATATCCCCTTCATCAGCGCTTACATTATAGAACCTGTAGTTGAAATATCTGTTCGAGTGAGCAGAATACTCTTCGAGAAGGTCATGCAGATAACGCTCTGTGTTATTATGAGGAGCGGGGAGGTCGTTTGTGAAAAAGACATTGATCGTCAATGGTTCGAAAAGGGTCCGGACCACCTCTTTACTCGCTTCAGAAAGAGAATACAGCCCGTTGGAGGTAAGGTCTATCCTGAAAAAGGCCGAAAGCCCCGCTATATTGACCAGTACGATAACAGCAAGGTAGATAAGAAACCTGTAGTATTTAACGTATCCCTTTGTCGAAGTCATCCTGCCTCCTCTATTTCTTTTCCTCGACAGCCAGATGCGCGCCGAAAAGCGCGATAAAGATCAGGCTGATAAAATAAAGCAGATCCCTTGAATCCAGGATACCCCTGGCGACATTTTGGAAATGATGGTCTGCGCCGATATACTGAAAGAAACCGAGCATCGATTCGGGGAGGAAAAAGAGCAGTTTGTCTATCAAAGTCAGGGTCACGCATATTATCATCCCCGCAATGAAAGCGATTATCTGATTTTTTGTGATGGCCGAGGCAAAGATCCCTACCGCGCTGAACGCTCCCCCGAGAAGGAGGGCCCCGATATATCCGCCGATGACCGGGCCCCAGTCAAGATCACCGAGAAATGAGATAAAGACCGCGTAGCTTAGGGTAGGCAGCAGCGAGATCGCGACAAACGATACGGCCGCGAGGAATTTTCCCGCTATGATATCGATAAACCTCACTGGAAGGGTCGCGAGGATCTCATACGACCCGGTATTGAACTCCTCTGAAAAAAGACGCATCGTGACCGCCGGGATCATGAACGCGAATATGATCGGAAGAAGAGAAAAGAAATCTCTCATCTGCGCCTGGTTGTACAGGAAGAATGTCGAGAAGAAGAACCACCCCGTAAGGACCAGAAAAACGGCTATCACGACATAGGCTATCGGAGATATAAAATATACCTTGAATTCCCGCTTGAATATGCAAGACAGATTTTCGGTTCCAAGCATTTCTAATTCTCCTTTGTCAATTCTCTGAATATATTCTCAAGGCTTTTAGACTCCTGCATGTATTCGAGAAGCAGCCAGTCTGTCTCCTTGATCCTGCGATATACCTCGCCTCTGATATCATCTCCCGTATCGCACTGAAGTGTATATGCAGTGCCTCCGGACCGCGGTCCGCCCCCGCCGACTGAGGAAACCCCTCTGATAGAGGAAAGCTTCTCTTCGACCTCGGCCGGGCCGGCTCCGCCGATGACGAGGTTCAGCGTATAGTCAGACTTTGAGGAACGCTTCAGGTCATCTGTACTGCCGTCAGCCACGATCTTTCCGCGGTTGATGATCACGACCCTGTCGCAGGTCGCTTCGACCTCGCTCAGAATATGCGTCGACAGTATGACCGTCTTTTCTTTGCCTATCTTCTTTATGATATCTCTGATCTCCGCGATCTGGTTCGGGTCTAGTCCTGAAGTGGGCTCGTCAAGGACCAGTATCTCGGGATCGCTCATCATGGCATGAGCCAGGCCCACCCGCTGTTTATATCCCTTTGACAGCTCGTGCAGGGTCCTGTGCATCACATCCCTGAGCCCGCAGACGCCGGCGAGTTCCTGCAGCTTGGCCATTCTTTCACTGCCGCTGAGACCGTGTATCTCTGAAATATATACGAGATAATCATATACTATCATATCCTGATATATGGGGGCGGATTCAGGCAGATATCCTATCATCTTCTTGATCCCAAGCGGATCATCCACGACCGATATCCCCCTGGCGGTCACAGTGCCCGAAGAAGGCGAAAGAAAACCTGTCATGATCCTCAAAGCAGTAGTCTTTCCTGCTCCATTGGGTCCGAGAAGTCCAAGGATCTTACCCTTTTCGATAGTCAGGTTGATATGATCGAGGGCGCATAGATCGCCGTAGTATTTTGTCAGATCCGATATCTCGATCACAGAAGACTCCTTTCGAATAAGCCTGGTCAAAACTTATAAACGCAAAAAAGGCATCTCTGGAAAAGCCTTATACGGTAAAGGATACCATCATACTTGGTTCCCGGTTATACTTGGAATAAATAAAATAATTCCCGATTTCCAGTCAATATTTTTTTCTGCCCTTATCAGTGCCTCTATCCGGCGTATACCAGCACTCGGCTTGTTCGAATCAGATCTCTTTCACGTTGATATCGACAGACCCGGAACTGAACCCATATGTTCCGGCTTTTCGCATCGGTCTGTCTTTCAGGTCGGAGGGATCAAACTTTCCTCCGCTCCTCAGAAGATAGTAGATCAGTTTATCCCCTTTATAACCGATCTGCTTTATATAATAGTTGTTCTTTATAAAATCCATTACCCGCTGGTCATTTTCATTCCATGGCAGATCATACAGAAGGATCCAGTTGAAGTTCCACTCTGCTTCACCGAAGATTATCCTTTTGTAATCGTTTGGCAGCATGCTTCCCCTCTTCCCCGCAGACCACAGGGTCCCGTAAAGCTGCTTCCTGTAAACGTCATATCCCTTGTCCGACGGGGAACCGTATGAGATAAAGACCCTGTCTTCCTTATACCCGTTATCCCTGATGTACTCTCCTGCTATATCGCTTCCCGGCACCATCCTGTCGAACTTTTCATAGAGTACTGTCCTGACAGAAGGCAGTGCTGCCGCGACGAGTATCACAAGAGCGGTCCTTCTCGCCTGTTTATTCTTCAGAATGCCTTTCAGCGAAACAGCCCCTGCCAGACCTGCAGCGGCAGACAGGCTGAACCCCGGAATAAACGGCATATGGCAATAGCTCTCCCCTGCCGCTGATTCAGACAAAAAGATAAAGTAGAAGACGGAAGAAACAAGGACTCCCAGTATATATCGAGCCAGCTTCGTGCCGGCATTCATCACACTCCAGATGACCCCTGCCGCCGCAAAACCGAAATAGATATATGTGTAATTTTCGCCGATATCTCTCCATATGACCGGTATCGACCATTTCCCGAAGCCGGGTGATACTGATCCTGGCAAGAGGATCCCCTCTGCCAGGGAAAGATCACTCGAATAGACGGCTGTCATCCTCGAAATGATCAGCCATACGGCTGCTCCGGCCGCGGCCGCAGCGGGCCAGATCATCTGTTTCGAGATTTTCTTCCGTTCTCCCGGTTCGATCACCGATCTGAAAGGAAACAGGAAGATGATCGGCAGTAACAAAAAGAGGAAAGGACCTTTCACAAGAGCAGTCATGAAGAAAGAGACAGAAAAGACGGCGAGGTGCAGGGTTCTGAAAGAGGACGTCCATTTCAGAAAAAAGAGTGTGGACAGCAGAAGAAAAAACAGCGCGGATGAATCAGGCTGGATGTTCCGGCCGAAGAATACCGACAGAGGCATTACCGTCATGAAAAACGCCGTGACTATGGCTGTATCGCTATCGGCGCCGAGGCGCCTCGCTACCATCCACGAGAGGATGACCGATCCGAGGGAAAAAAGTATTATTACAAATCTCGCCATCCATATATGAACGCCGAAAAGACTCCACAACGCCCAGTAGGTCAGGGGGAGAAAGGGAAACCGGGGGAAGGCCCTCATATACCCTTCTCCGCCGGTCATTCCATAATAGAGGACTCTTTTGTGAAGAAGATCCCCATGGTCGAGATATCCTTTAGCTACGGACAGGTATTGAACCTCCTCCATAGAATTATATCCTATCGGGGGATAATCGATGTGATATGACCTGAGCAGAAACCCCGCCGCAATCAAAGCGCACAGGATAAGAAGGGTATAAGGGGCCTGCCTGTTATTCGCCATGATCAAACTCCGTCTGGAAGATGAGGATATCTCAGGATAAAAAGCCGGAAAATGATCAACTGTCGAGGATATCTCCAAGCTTTTTCAGCGATATCCCAAGTTCTTTCGCCGCCTTGTCCCTGTCATTGCCGGAAAGCTCCAGCATCCTGAGAACATGGTCCCTTATCACAGAATCAAGTTTTTTCGATGCCAGGGGTTCAGCGGTACCGGTCATGTCAGGATCTATCTTTTTCCTTATATAACTCGATAGCGACTCGACCTGGATCATATCGGTCGTCTCATTGGCAACAGCAGATTCAATGATCGTCCGAAGATCCTGGACATTATTTGGAAAACTGTAGCTTTTCAGCACATTCAGAAATTCATCGGAAAAACCTTTGATCTCTTTTCCGGTCTTTTCGATCTCCTCTTCGAGGAACAGCTTCGCCAGGACAGGTATATCTGCAACCCTCTCCCTCATCGGAGGTATCCTGATCGAATTTACCATAAGGTGGTAGAGAAGATCCCGCGAAAAAGTCTCCTGATACTCGGGACTGGTAAGATCCTGCGTCGAAGAGACTATAAGACGGACATCCACATTCATTATCTTTGTCGAGTTCTCCCTGTAATACTCGCCTTTCTGAATCAGGCGCTTAAGCCTGACCTGCATCGGAAGGGTCAGCTTATCTATATTGTTGAGAAAGATCGTCCCGTGATTCGTCCTTTCCAGAAGACCTGGATTTTTCTTCTGGGAACCGCTCCAGTCCCCGGCCTGACCGAAAAAGAAAGGGGCAAAGGTCTCTGGATCAAGGCTGCCCGCGTCAAACGCGGCAAAAAGATTATTACTTCTCGAGCTGGCTTCGTGGATAGCCCTGGCAAGCGTCTCCTTGCCGGTTCCGCTCTCGCCCCATATAAAGATGCTTAGATCGCTCAGGGCGATCTTTTCCGCATGATGGAAGAGCCTTATCATGCCGGGATCCTGCGTAAGGAAAGGTTCGAAAGCAGCTTCATGCTTGAGATCTTCCCTTTTCAGCCGCTGCGGAAGATCATCGATCGTCTTTTCTATGACACTCTGTTCGATGGCCCGTTCAAGGACGTCGAGGAGTTTGTCATCTTCGACCGGCTTGATCAGATAATCGAACGCTCCGAGTTTCATCGCTTTCACCGCGAGATCTACATCGCTTACGCCTGTCAGGATGACGACCGGCGTATCATCCCCTTTTCCCCGCATCGCACTCAGGATATCCATTCCGCTTACCCTCGGCATATCCATATCGAGGATGATCGCATCAAACGTATCTTTTTCAAGGAGAGCCTCGACCCCTGGTGAATCGTTCATGACGGTCGGTTCGAAAAGATCCGTCTGTACGAGAAAGACCATGAGATAATTTGTCACAGCGGCATCATCATCGACGATCAATATCTTTTTCAATTCATATCCTCCGAACCTTCTCCGGACTCTTTTTTCCATGGGATCTTTATTGAAAAAGTAGTTCCTTCACCGGGTTTGCTGTTCACGGATATCATCCCGCCATGTTCTTCTATTATCCTGAATACTATCGGAAGCCCGAGTCCAGTGCCTCCGCGGGCCCTTTTCGTCGTGAAGAACGGATCAAAGATCTGTTTCAGTGTGCTCTCGTTCATTCCAAGGCCGTTGTCGGAGACATCTATATGTATAAACCCGTCATCTTTCATTGTCTTGACGACCACCTCTCCCTTCTGATCGTCCTGCATCGCGTCTCCGGCGTTGACAAGAAGATTTACAAAAACCTGCTCGATCTTCTGGGAGTTGCCGTTAAAAGCAGGGATGTTCTCGGCAAGATCAAGCCTGATATCGGCCCGTTTATTCACCTGATTGTGCACCAGCCTCGCGCTCGCCTGAATGATCGTATTGATATCCACCTTATCGACGAGAAGCCCTTCATCTTTTCGGACAAAGGTGCGCAGCCCTTCGACTATCCCTTTTATCCTGTCTGAACCATGCGCCATATCGTCTACAAGGGTCATGATATGTTCCCGGAAAAAGTCGTACTTGAGCCTTGCTATCTTCAGATCCTGGTGCGACTCCTGGTAGGCATCGACGATAGGAAGCATATCCTCCAGGGCCTGCTTGATTATCTTGATATTCCCCCTTATAAACTGGTTGGGGTTGTTGATCTCGTGCCCTATGCCGCTTACAAGCTGTCCGAGAGAGGCAAGCTTGTCAGCCTGCTGGAGCTGCTGGTCCAGCGTCTTCTCCAGGGTGATATCCCTGTAAAATTCCAGTATGCCGTCGACTTCGTGTTCCTGGTCGTAGACCGGAACCGCCTGCACATGGATATATTTCTCCCCCTGCTTCATCGTAAGGGTCAACGGCCTCTTTTCACGGAGGATTTTGGCGAGCCGGCAATTCTCGCATGGTTTGTCCCTTTCAAAGAAGACCTTGTAGCAGAACTTTCCAGGTTCGACATTCTCCCTGTTTGTCTCCACTATCCTGTGCTGCTTGTCTATGAGGACGACTTCGCCGGGAACCGCCTGGAATATCGTCTTGAGCCTTCCCTTTGCCTCTTCCCATCCGCCCCTCACCCTGTCGAGATAGGAATTTACTATCTTGAGATTGTTTTTCTGTTCTTCGACTTCATCCGACCTCTCCGCTATCTCCCTCTTCAACTCCGCCAGACGGGCATTGTAGTCCGCTTCTTCCTCCTGTTTCAGGGTAAGCCTGTTTTTAAGCTCTTTCCTTTCAAGAGCGATATTAAGCATCCTGCCGATCTCATCGAGCATCTTCTGTTCTTCTGGAAGGAGCTTGAAATCGTCATTGAGATACCCGGCGCGGATCTCCCCCTTCTGCGTACTTCCAGTCCAGAGTTTTACCGATATGTAGTTGTCCTCGCTCGGTTTCTGGCCGTATTCCTTGTCCTGGTACTCGGAAAATATAGTGATCTCTTCAGGATGAAGCATCCCGGGGCCCAGCACGCGGGGAAGCCTGGTAAAAAACTCGTCGATCGACGATGTCACTTCAATCAGTTCAGAAACATGGTAGATACAGGCAAGTTCCTTGATCCTTTCATCTTTTTCCCATTCCTCCTGCTTCTTGAGTCCAAGGAGGCGGTTTCCGAAAAAGAGGTATATCTCACCCTCCTCGGTATTTAGTAAACCGGCTTTGAGAGGTATGGAAACAGGATCCTCCCCTAATGGAGAAAAGACTGCGATCCCCTTGCCATTTGAACGGACCTGTCTTATCGCTGACCCGAATGTCATGAATGATGATTTATTCAGGACATCAGGAAGCCTTTTGTTTATGACTGAGAGGAATGACGGGAAACACTCGGAAAGGAGTATCTCGCTCATGTGGATGATCCTGTCCTCACCATCGACGACCATAAGGTAATCGAAATTCCCCTCCATGAATTTAAAGAAGTCCTCTTTCTGGAGCATATCGAAGCCTCTCCGATCCCTGTGGACAGAAGGTAAGGTCCCATCGCCCCGCCCGGAACCGAAAATCAGGGTTTGACGCGGAACCTCTCGGTACCTATTTCTCTTACTTCCTTCTTGTAGCGGGCGCCGTGCGTAAGCGGCGGAAGGATAGTTATCTTCTTTAATTCTGGTTGGGCGGCGGAAAGCCTCATCTTTGCTTCCGACACTCTTTCCTGACCGGTATTCCAGTAGAACGGTTCCATCTTCCCAAGATTCTTTTTAACAAGACCATCGATCTCCCGGCCCAGATCCTCCTTGACGGCGATCCCGAAAGACCCGGCAAGAGACCTCAGTATCTCTGTCCCCGAACGCCCCGCCGGAGGCTCTACAGCTTTCGAATATTCTACGAGGTTCCCCAGATAATCACACCTGTGCCCGGAAGTCTCAAGATACGTCGATCCTGGAAGGACCACATCGGCATACTGCGTAGTCTCTGTAGCTGTCCAATCCATCGCGGCAAGAAATTCCAGGTTATGGAACCATGATTCCGTCTGGTTCCAGGCGAGCGGATCCTCGCCTATTATAAGAGCAGCTTTTATTTCTCCTTCTTTCAGAAGGGCCAGAAGCTCCTCTCTCTTCCCCGTACCGGAAGGACCCGCGCCGATCCTTACCCTTCCCGGTCCGAATGCGGGATCAGCGCCGACCACCTCTAGCGCCGCGCTGTTCGAAATCGTCCTCGGAAGGAGCATATCCGCTTTTTTGCCGATCGATCTCAGAAGGATGACAAGGTTGGCGAGTGTCTCCATATCACCGAAAGCCTGATCCTGCTGCCTGTCGGGGCTATGGACGATCACCACGCTCCCGGCATCTTTTATTATCCGGGCAATATCTTTTATCGATCCAGCATCCACGCCTGTAAGCTCCGAGACTTCGGCAAGGCCGAATCTCATGGAATCTAAAAATTCATCTGCTCCGGGAATGCCGCTCACTTTCTTTTTATCGATATACCCTTCATCTAGCATTTCCTGGATTATACCGTTGAAAAGCAGCGAACTCCTTCCTCTCATCGGATCGACCGCCCGATCGGCGAGGAGCTGATCGGTCGTATCGAGAGTAGAATTGGAGACGACGAGTTTCGCGCCTTTTCTTACGGCTTCGATCACATCGACAGCGAGTATCAGGTGATCCGACTCGATAGATGTGTTATTGCATATGATAAGATCCGCCTCGCTCACGCACCCGCTGTCGGAGGTAGACGCTGTAAACCCGAGCATTCCGTCAAGCACTCCTCCGGGCCTGCTGCTTCCGAGCACCGACAGCGAAGCTATATTACCTGTACCGACCCCGTCTCTCGCGATCTTTCCAGCGAGATAGATCTCTTCGTTGGTGAGCTCAGGCGAAACAAAGACGCCGACCTTTTCTGCGCCGTGCTTTTTAACAGCCTCTTTCATACCGGATACAACGAGTTCACACGCTTTCTCGATCGAACTCTTTTCCCTGCTGCTTCCCGCCCGTATCTCCGGCGAGGTTATCCTTCCCTTTTTGATGAACAGCTCGTGGCCGAACCGGCCATACCTGCAGAGGTATTCACCGGCAACCCCCGAAGGTTCTATGAAATACCTGTCCTCACTGACCTTTCGGACCTTCAGCGCGCATCCGAGCGAACAGAACCCGCAATGCGTCTCGATGCTCTCCGTATCAAGCGCCGCCCGGCCGTCGAAAGGATATTTTACTGTAAGAGCTCCGGTAGGGCATGCATCGACGCAGTTGCCGCAGCTGACGCAGCTCGTCTCGACAAGCGGATCGTTCATCGCCGGCCTTACTTCCGTCTTGAAGCCTCTTCCGACAAGGCCTATCGCCGACACCGGGAGGACCCTTGCGCAGGTCCTGATACAGCGGGCGCACAAAACGCATTTATTCGGATCGTAGATGATATACGGGTGGCGCTGATCGACTTTGTGCTTTCGCACCTGTCCCTTGAACCTCTCCATGTCGACTCCGTATTCTTCGCCGTAGAGGCGAAGATCACAGTCATAATACCTTACGCACCCGCAGGAAATACATCTTTCGCATTCATGGAGATTATCCTCGAATTCAAACCCGGTAGCTACCTCATCGAAATTGCCCCGCCTGGCCTCGAGATCAGTCATATGCACTTCGTGGCGCGGACTTTCCTTGATCTCGCCGAGCTCGAGTTTTCCAGGGCGGCTCCAGAACTCTTTTTTTACTATAAACGGCCTGCCGTGAAGCTCTTCGCCCTTCAGCCAGGCGTCTATGGCCCTCGCGGCCCTTTGTCCGTCCCTTATCGCGTCTATGACTACCGTCGGCCCGTCGTCAGCGTTATCGCCTCCGGCGAACAAACCATCGATATTCGTCTTCATACTTTCGCTGTCTATGACTACCGTATTCCATTTCGTCAATTCGAGCTGCTTGCCGGCCACTTTCGAGACGCCAGCCAGGATCGGAGCCTGTCCTATCGCCGAGACCGCCATCTGGCAGGGAAGATCGAACTCCGAGCCTTCAAGCGGGACAGGGCGGCGCCTTCCTGAATCGTCCGGCTGACCGAGTTTCATCCGAAGGCATCTCAGCGCTTTCAATCTTCCATTTTCGGCGATTATCCCTATAGGAGCGGCAAGCTCCATGATCTCGATATTTTCCTCAAGGCACTCTTCGATCTCAAGCTTGTCTGCCGGCATCTCGTCTTTGGTCCTGCGGTAAAGGATGATGACCTTGTCGGCACCGAGCCTCCACGAAGTCCTTGCGACATCCATCGCCGTGTTTCCGCCTCCGACGACGACTACCGTTCCGGTCAGAGATTCGGGATCTTTATTCATCCGCGGAAGAAATTCTGCGCCTGTCTCGATCCCTTCAGTCTCGAACTCGCCTTCTACCCTCATAGGTTTGCCGGCCCACGCGCCTGTTCCTAGAAAGACGGCATCATGTTTCTTCATCAACTCATCGATACCGATATCATCGCCGACAGAAGTGTTGTATATGATCTCTCCGCCGGCTTTGAGGATGTGATCGACCTCGGCGTCCATGACATCGTCCGGAAGCCTGTAGACCGGAATACCGTAACGCAGCATACCTCCCGACCTCGCCTGCGCTTCATAGATCACCGGCTTGTGGCCTTTTCTCCCTAAAAACCAGGCCGCCGTAAGCCCCGCGGGCCCCGCGCCGACTATGCCTACGCTCTTTCCCGTTTCGGGAGCGCACTCAGGCTGGCCGTCGTAGATCCCGGGCTGGTCGGTGACAAACCTTTTTATCGCGTTGATCCCGACAGCTTCATCTATATCTCCCCTGCGGCATACTACCTCGCATTTGCGTACGCAGACCCTTCCGCATACAGCCGGAAGGGGATTCGTCTCGCGGATAAGATCGACCGCTTTCGCGTACTGACCCATCGCCGACAATGCAATATACCCCTGAGCATCGACCCCTGCGGGACACCCTTCCATGCAGGGAGATACGCAATCTGCGTAATGGTTGGAAAGAAGAAGTTCAAGAGCTGTCTTTCTCGAAGCGATGACTCTTTCATTCTTCGTCTCTATCTCCATACCCGCAGAGACCCTTGTGGCGCAGGATGGAACAAGATTGTTTCTACCCTTGACTTCCACTACGCAGACAAAGCATGACCCGTAAGGCTCAAGCTCCGGCGAATAGCAGAGAGTAGGGATATCATCCAGCTGATTTTCCCTGACTACCTCCAGGATCGTCTTCCCGGGTACGGTCTCTATTTCCTGTCCATTGATCGTTATCCTGATCTTTTCCACTGGACCTTCCCTTATTTTTTATAAACAGCGTCAAAGTTACAACTTGTAATACATTTTCCGCATTTAACGCAGATGGAACCGTCGATGACATGCACCTCTTTGGCTTTACCCGTTATGGCATCGACCGGGCAGTTCTTCGCGCAGATCGTACAGCCGGTGCACTTCTCCGGATCGATCAGAAAATCGACGAGGGCGGAACAGCTGCCGGCAGGACATTTTTTATCATTTATATGAGCCTCATATTCGTCGCGATAATATCTTATCGTCGAAAGGACCGGGTTAGGGGCTGTCTGGCCGAGCCCGCAAAGGCTCGATTCCTTGATCTGCTCTCCAAGCACAAGGAGCTTTTCTATATCCTCGGGTTCCCCTTCACCCTTGGTTATCTTTGTAAGGATCTCCAGCATCCTCAAAGTTCCGATCCTGCAGAATGTGCATTTGCCGCACGATTCTTCCTGCGTGAACTCGAGAAAGAATCTCGCGATCTCGACCATGCAGGTCTTGTCGTCCAGAACGACCATCCCCCCCGAACCCATAATAGCTCCGGTCGCGGGGATAGATTCAAAATCGACAGGGGTGTGATCAAGATGAGCCGGTATGCATCCTCCCGACGGCCCCCCCATCTGGACAGCCTTGAATTCGCGCCCCTCCTTGATCCCTCCGCCGATCTTGAAGACCAGATCGTGGATCGACGTGCCCATCGGGACCTCGGCAAGTCCGCCGTGGACGACTTTTCCGGCGAGAGCGAAGACTTTCGTCCCCCGGCTTTTTTCCGTACCGAAAGCCGAGTAGGCATCCGCGCCGTTGGTGATTATCCAGGGTACGTTCGCGTATGTCTCTACATTGTTATTGTTTGTCGGTTTGCCCCATAATCCTTTCTCTGCCGGGAAAGGAGGCCTGATCCTCGGCATCCCTCTTTGCCCTTCGATCGAAGCGAATAGGGCCGTCTCCTCACCGCATACGAAAGCGCCGGCTCCCTGTTTTATCTCTATATCAAAGGAAAATCCGGATCCAAGGATATTCTCTCCAAGATACCCTTTCTCCCGCGCATCTCCGATTGCGATAGTCAGCCTGTGGATAGCGAGCGGATATTCGGCTCTGCAGTAGATATAACCTGAGCTTGCGCCTATCGCCCTGGCGCAGATAACCATTCCCTCAAGGACGGAGTGCGGATCGCCCTCAAGGACAGACCTGTCCATGAAGGCCCCCGGGTCTCCTTCGTCGGCGTTGCAGACGACATACTTTATCTCGGAATCATACCCGGCGGCGAAAGACCACTTCAATCCGGTCGGGAATCCTGCCCCCCCGCGTCCCCGCAGTCCTGACTCCTTGATCACTCCTATGATCTCTGCAGGTTCCATCTCTTCGAGGACTTTGCGGATCGCCCGATATCCCCCTTTTTCCTCATATTCATCTATCGATTCAGGGTCTATCGTACCGCAGTTTCTGAGGACTATCTTGTTCTGCAGAGAATAGAACTCCGATTCCGAACCTTTTGCCGCTCCGCCCTTCCCAAGGTGCAGGGCAACATGGTCCTCCAGGATCTTCCCCCTGGCTATGTGGCTTTGATAGATCTCATCTGCCAGCTCGGGAGTGACTTCGCCATAGAGGATCCTGTCCTCCCCTTCACGGATCTCCACGAGAGGTTCCCTGTAGCACATTCCGATGCAGCTGGTATGGGCGAGTTCGAATACACCCGGATTTTCAGAGAGAAGTTCGCTGAATCTTTCATATGTCTGCCGGGCACCGGCGGACAGGCCGCATGTACCCATCCCCACGATCACTTTCTTCATTTACTGACTCCAGACTTTATTTGTAGATAAACCAGCAACTTCCGCATACCCTGGTCTGTTTGCCTGATCAGGCGGCCGATTTGTCTCCCTGCGATGATTTCTCCCTGCGCTTGTAGCTTCTCAGAAGCTTCCTCAGGGAAGCTGGCGTAAGCCTTCCATGCGTATCGTCATTTATCATGATCACGGGAGCGAGAGAACAGCACCCGATACAGGCGACGGTATTGAGCGTGAACAGACCGTCTTCCGTTGTTCCACCGACCTCTATCCCCAGTTCGTCTTCTATCGTCTCGATTATCGTCTTCGAATCGGAGACATGGCATGCCGTGCCCGCGCAGGCTTTGATCACATACTTGCCCATCGGGCGCAGTCTGAACTGGCTGTAGAATGTTATCACTCCGTATATATCAGATTCGGGGATCCCCGTGACCCCCGAGATATAGCTTATCGCTTTTCTGGGAATATATCCGAAATGATCCTGAGCAGATTGAAGCAGGGGAATAAGCTCCCCGGGAGCACCGTCATAGCGCCAAAGACGGTAACTGAAATTCTCTTCTTTATGGACTGCCACCTCTGACCCCTCTTTGGTCTGTTATTCGGCCAGTTTTATTATCTTCGCTTCACGGACTCTCAGTACGCCGTCGATCTCGTTAAGTTTGGCAATCACCTTCGGAGTCCTCCCCATCGCTCCGCCGGTGATCATTCCGACCAGCTTCGAACCGTCCTCTATCACATCGCAGAAGACGACCTCATCGATAAAGAATACAGTCGTAAATATCTGTTGAATAGCGTTCTTGTCGATATCGACTATAATATAACTGGTCATCCCCGGCTGCTTTCCAGAAGTGACCTGTCCAGGCTTTTTTACGGCGTCGGAATAGATCTTTACGAATTCGTCGATATCCCGGTCGAGTTTGGGCATCTCGACTTCGGCGAGCGAGACGACCTCGACACCCTCGATACTGCCGATCTTCTTGAACAGCTCATCGATCTTCTCACGCGACGAAGTCTGCAGAAGGACTATGATATCGAACTCTCCCCTTACAGCTTCACAGCGCTGGACGCCGTTCATCTGGTAGAGTTCGTTATATATCTCCATGCTCCTGTCCTGGTCGGTTATCTGGATCGTCAGATAGGCGCTTATCGATTCCCTCATAACAGGTTCGGCATCGGCGGCCCCGTCATCGGCGCTGCCGCCGGTCGAACCGGGTGAAAGTTCTTCAAGCGCTTTTACAAGGTCGGGTATCTCGAAAGGTTTGTTGAGGTATCCGGTATTCTCCTCGGAAAGTGCTGTCGCTTCAAGAGATTCGTCTCCGAAACCGGTGATCACGAGGACTGGAAGCTCCGGATACTGGATCTTGATCACCTTCAGGATCTTCAGGCCGTCGATATCGGGCATGAAGATATCGGTGACGAGAAAATCGTAGGCTATCCCTTTTGCTCTGGAAGAATCAAGTTCATGAATGGCAGAAATACCGTCCGGACAGGTGACGACACTGAATCCTTCCTGTGTAAGACCGACAGTCAGATTTCGTCTGATCTCAGCCTCATCATCTATAACAAGTACCCGGCCTTTCACTTGGATCCTCCTGTTTTAAAATGTTCAGGCGGCATACATACAACACCGCTAAAGAGATTATTATCTTCAACTGACGTATAACAATACAGGCCGAAATAACTGTTGTCAATTTATTTCGATATATCTGAAGAAATATCTGCAGTTCATCGTAAAGTGAGCTATTGCACGTTGTTAAATGCTTTTTACTAAGAACCTGCCGGAAAGCCACGCTGGCCTGCCGGCAGGCATCTTTTGTTTCTCCGAAGGTCAAAAAAGCAGCCTGGAGATCTTTGAAGAGCTCTTAATCAAGCCCTATGATCAAAATCCCCATCAGGCTGAAAAAATTCTGCGTCTCGGCAAAATACTCATCAAGGTCTTCATTCTTGTCTACTTTGTAGAAGTTGAACTGGCCTTTCAAACCTAATTTTATCATCGGAGTGATCGGCATGGCGAAACCTGCGTGTATATATCCGCCGACCTTGTTTTCTCTGTCGAATTCCAGAGTTTCGTTTCCGTCCGTAAGATCGGAAAGGCCTATATTGTATAGACCAAGACCCGCTCCTCCGAAGATATACGCCATCTCCATTGCTCCGGCGTGGACCCTGAGTTCAGCACAGACGTTTAGTACCGACAGGTCTCCTCCGGAAAGATCCAGGTCGGGCTCGCCGATAGCATCGGCAAAGGTATCGTGATCGAACGCCATCTTGGAAAACCCGAAATTAGCTCCTATGCTGACAAAAGGCGTGGCCGGAAAAAGGATCGTACCCGAGAAAACCGGGCCCATCCCCCAGTAATCGTTGAGATCACCTGTAGGCATCGCCACACCCCCGCCGAGATCGAAATGTACCATCGCCTGCAGAGGACTGAAAACCGACCCCGCAAGCAGGCAGACCATCAATACTGCAGCAATTTTCCGGATCATCATTATCCCTTCCTCCTGTTAAAACCTAGTCTCTCTTTTCCTTACCCATTCTGATATGGAACTGGTACCCTACGCCCTCCTTTTTCAGACACATCTTGTGATAATGAAAATCCTCGCGAGGATTGATCGTCGTAGGAGTCCATGTATCTGCGGCAGTCTCGATCGTAGCTCCGTATTTGTCTTTGAAATACGTCCTTATCTCAATATGGATCGTCTTGCCGCCGGTGTTTCTCATTATGATATGGGGCTCAATGAACCCGTTCTTCTCCTCGACCCACTCCTTCTGCCTCGCAAGCTGTGTTGTGGATCCCATGTCGAGCATGACGACAGTCTCTGAATCGAGGACATCATTCTGATCCGGAGATTTGGGCCTCGCCGGGCCGCATCCGGAAAAGACCGCCATCGCATACAGGGCCATCGAAAAAACAGCCGCGTACAATACGCCGCTAATCAATTTCTTCTTCATCGCCTCCTCCTTCTTCTTCTTCGCTGACAGTCTCCCTGACCCTCAACCTGCTGACCGATCCGAATGAGTTCATCACAACGAGGGTCCTTCTATTTTCTTTTACTTCGATCCCGTCCCATTGATTCCCCGTATCGGGGTCTGCGCCCGACCGGTTGACGCCGGTCACCTCGACTGAATAGGATCCAGGCTCCAGAGGAAAATAACCCACATAGAAGCCGCCTGGTAAAGTCGGCCAGTATCTAACGTCGGCTGCGGTGCTCGGAGCGAAAAGGGAAAGGACGGGAATAGCTTTCATCCCTTCCGATACGAGAGCTCTTGTCGCCTGTTTTTTAACCTCATCTCCCGCGCCTCCCTGGTCCTCGAAGTGGTCGTGCATCCTGTCGGCAAGGTACAGCCTGTATTCTCCGCTATTCTCATCGACCCTGCCCTTCCAGTACGGATCAGGCTGCGTAAATTCTGCCCTGTTTCTGAACGCCCCCGTAAAAGCATCGGACTTCACTTTCGAAGCACGCCCCGACATCATAAGCAGTGTAATGCCGCTTCCGGAATTCTCCCTTACGCCATCGAAATAACCCTGTCCGCCGATACTGACGATCTTCTCCTCAATGATCCCAAGATCGGAGACTCTGTTAAGATTTACATTCGATTGATACATGCCGGCGTAACCGGGTAAAAACCCCTCTTTATAATCCACGGCCCTTTTAAATGCGACCGCAGCATCATCATACCTTCCTGTCCGGAAAAACACTTCCCCCATCATATAATTGGTGATTCCGATATCCCCCTGCCTGGCCAGATCCTTGCTGATATCCTCTTCCAGGCTTCTCCTGAACCCGACCAGAGCGTTCTGATAATCTCCCTTCATATAGTAGGAAAGTCCGAGGTAGAAATATGCCAGGCTGACCTCGACAGGATCACCCACATAGTTCTGGGACGACGCACTTGTAAACGCAGCCCCGACCGTCTCGCCTGCAGTATGCAGCATATCGGCGTCCACGACGCCGGCGTGGAAGCTCTCGATCGCGCCGTCATAATTACCCTGAAAAAACCTGTAGACCCCAAGATCCCACAGATACAGGTTTTTATTTTTTCCGGATTTTTCAACTTCCTTTTCGGCTGCAGGCGCCAGGATCTCCTCGGCAGCTGCAGGATCTCCGCTGAAGTATTTTCCCTGAGCCTTTATATATGGAGTCGAGCACCCGAAAAGAAACCCGCTCAGAGCGACAAGGAAGAGAATGTTCAGTTTTTTCATTTAGGCCCTTCCTGAAATTACTGCATCCATCCTTTTTTCGAACTTTTTCTGATATCCTCGTTGGCGATCCATACGACAGTATTCCGCTCGGTGTCGACAAGCCGCAGCGAAAGCTTGTAGTATCTCTGATCGACATTTCTTGTATTCGTTCTTATCGAGGTCAGCTCGCCGGTCATCAGAAGCGTCACTCCCGCGGCGCGGCCGAGTTTTGTCGCCTCACTCTGGGAAACCAGCCCGTCGGCCGCAAGTTCTGCCTCCTTTATCGTCTCGTCCAGCAGAGCCCTGTCGACAAACTCGAACGTTCCAGCACCGCTGTTGATTATCGCTTCCATGATCTTCTCGCCGAAAAGGGCGTCGGTGTTTACGTATTCCGACGTACTGTTGACAATCGGAAGAAGCGATATAGTGACAGGTTTGTCGTAACGATCGATAAAAGGCGACGCGAGAAGTTTTTCTATTATCGTATTAGCCAGCAACTTGACATCGGTATCGCTTACTCCCCTGGTCAGATCATCAACCTGGTCGGTCTCGACATAACGCGAGGAGCCGGAACATCCGCCAAGGACAAAGACCGCCAGTAACATTACCGGAAATACAGATCTGATGATATTCTTCATCAAACACCTCCATCCTGTTAAAATTAGAATTTCTCTTTCAGGTCTTCAGAAACCGTTTCGCATATACTCACGATCGCGTCATTAAACGCTATCCGGGGATCGAACCCCGCCATGACAGACCGGTAAGTCTTTGCCCATTCGACCGATTCGCCTGCCACAGTCATAAGCCGAAGGTTCGCCACAACGGTGACTGAACCGAGTTTGGGATTGCCGGGATTCGCCGGAGAGACATATCCGGAAAAATCACCGTACAACACCTTTTTAAGCCCTCTTTTTCCGGCATCCTGTATGATCTTGCCGCTGTCGATATGCCAGGTCAGGTCTTTGAACTTGATAGCGTCATCGGCAAAGGTCAGGGTCGGAGATGAGATTACTCCTCCCGAGAGCCACGTGTGCACCGAAGTGACAGTGACCTTCCTCTCTTTTGTCATCTCGTCGAGGATCCTGACAGTCTCGTTCGACTCCAGCGGAACCCTGTCGATGACCGAGACTTTTCCGAAATATTCAAGAAGCGTATTGCCAAGCTCCGTTCCGGCAGCAGACGATATCGTATGCTCCCCTTCGATATTCTCGTAGATATACAACCCCACCGATCCTGTCTTTTCCCCGGATATCGAGAGACCGGGAATCACAGCGAGCAAAACGGATACGATCAGTAAAACCCCGCATGATCTCAGGAAATTACACATCTCGCCCCCCTTTTAATTACAGATTGTCAAAAGCGTCCTTTATTAACAGGCTCATCTTATCATCGGACGTACTTACGTCAAGACAATTCTCACAGGGAAAAGAACCTCCGGAGATCCGAACAGCGGGATCAGGATGCCTTCCATAACCGATAATCTCGCCGGTTGACTAAAATTTGTCCATACGTTACGGTGTCTTAAAGCGAGGAGCGTTATATATGGAAAAGACTGAATATTACCGCATGAAAGTGAGCGAGGTCTTCGCCTCACTCGGAACATCAGAAAAAGGCCTGAACAGCGAAGATGCTGACAAACGCCTTATCGAATTCGGAACAAACGAACTTTCCGCGGACAGCGGCGTTCCCAAGTGGATACTCTTTCTTTCGCAGTTCAAGGACCTGCTGGTAATAGTGCTTATAGCCGCGGCCGCGATCTCCTTTACGATAGGAAGCTATCGCGACGCGATGGTAATGGTCGTAATCGTCCTGATAAATGCCGGGATCGGTTATGCGCAGGAATTCAAGGTAAGCCGTATACTCGAAAGCCTCAAGACATTGATAGACTCTCCGGCAAAAGTACTCCGTTCAGGAGAACTTGCTGAAATTCCGCAGAAGAACCTCGTCCCGGGCGATATCGTGCAGATAGAAGCGGGAGACAAGATCCCTGCTGATATAAGGATCATTGAATCATACGACTTGCGCACCGAAGAATTCGCCCTCACCGGCGAGTCGATGCCGGTCGGCAAGATCACCAACGCCATATCTGAAGAATCTGTTATCGGAGACCGCGAGAATATGGCCTTCACCGGTACTACTGTCACCTCGGGAAGCGCCAAAGGGGTCGTAGTGCGGACCGGGATGGATACGGAGACGGGAAAGATAGCGGGGATGACTGAAGCGACTACTGATATACCTTCGCCTCTTGAGCGTGAACTTACCGGTCTCGCGCGGCTGCTTACGGTGATAGTCGTGGTGATCGCATCGATCCTTTTCGGCGTGGCGATGTGGCAGGAGTTCAGCTTTCTGACCAGCATGATATATGCCCTCGGAATCGCGGTCGCACTTGTGCCCCAGGCGCTTCCAGCTCAGGTCACAGTCGCGCTCTCCGCTACAAGCAAAAGGCTCGCCGAAAAGAGCGTGGTAGTCAAAAACCTCCCGTCCGTGGAGACCCTAGGTTCCACGAGCGTCATCAGCACCGACAAGACCGGCACACTTACCAAGAACGAGATGACTGTGACCAGGGTATGGTTCGACGGGCGGCATTACGAGATGACAGGGACCGGCTACGAGCCGAAGGGACAAATAAAGGATGATTCCGGAAAGGATCTTGATCAGGCAGGAGTCGACGCGATAGAGATAATGATGGATGCCGCCACGATGGCATCGAACGCGGAGATCCACCAGCCTGACGAAGACCATCCGGGATGGTACCCGGTGGGGGATCCGACAGAAGCGGCTCTGGTGACGATGTCGACCAAGCTCGGCAAACGCTCCCCGATCGAAGACGAGGAAAACACTGAACTCCAGGAATTCCCTTTTGATTCCGAGCGCAAGATGATGAGTTCCGTCCGTCAGTTCGGGGATAGACAGCAGCTGGCGATGAAGGGAGCGTTGGACAGTATTCTCGCCATCAGCAAATATATATACAGGAACGGAAAAGCGGAACGTATAACGGAAGATGACAAAAAAGCTATATCATCAATAAACGAAGAGTTCTCCAGACAGGCGCTGCGCGTGCTTGCAATAGCCTACCGCCCCCTCGATCCGGATGGCAGAGACTACGAGATGGAAGAGGTCGAAAAGGACGTGATATTCCTCGGCCTCACAGGAATGATCGATCCCCCGCGCGAAGGGGTCAAAGAGGCTCTCCTCGAGTGCCACGACGCCGGGATCCGCACCTTCATAATGACGGGAGACCACGCGATAACGGCCCAGGCGATAGGAAAAGAGATAGGCCTTTCTGATTCGGAAAGCGAATCACTGACGATTACCGGTAAAGAACTGAAAGAGATCTCAGACGATAAACTTTCAATTGTGATGAAAGAAAACAACTCTATTATCTTCTCGCGCGTAGACCCTGAAGACAAGCTGAGGATAGTACAGCTTCTCGAGGACAGCGGAGAAGTCGTAGCTGTCACGGGAGACGGCATCAACGACGCACCTGCTCTGAAGAAGGCAGATATCGGAGTGGCTATGGGAAGGATCGGCACAGATGTCGCCAAAGAGGCATCGGAACTGATCCTCCTCGACGACAGTTTCCCCACCCTGGTCGAGGCGGTGCGCGAGGGAAGGACTATCTACAGGAACCTCAAAAAAACGGTGCTCGCCTCTCTTACTACAAACCTGGCGGAACTCTTCGTCGTGCTTCTGGGACTCGCCGCAGTCAGCATGCGCGGCTGGGCGATCCCGATCCTTGCTATCCAGATCCTTGCTATCGACCTTCTCGCCGAGATCATGCCGTTGACCTTTCTGACCTATGACCCTCCATCGGAAGATATAATGAACAGGCCTCCCCGAAGCCTCTCCGACCATATCGTAAACAAATGGTCATTCGTTGAGGTCATATTCCTCGGGCTTGTGATCGGAGGGTTGTCGTTTGTGAACTATGCTCTTTTCATGTCGCGCAGCGGAACGGTCTTTTCGGAAGACTCTCCCGGGTCCATGCTTTATTCCACGGCGACTACGATCGCATACCTGACGATAGCCTTCTGCCAGTTCGTCAATATACTTTCGCGGCGGTATGAACACAGGTCGATCTTCAGCATGAACTTCTTCACCAACAGGATACTCCTTCTCTCGATCATCGCTTCTGCGCTTATTATGCTTGCAGTCATCTATACTCCGACGGTACAGGATTTCCTGCAGTTCAGGGGCCCCGGCCTTGTCGACTGGTTTTATATACTCGGAGCTGCAGCGGTCTACCTCATTATCTTTGAGATCCTCAAATCATTCAAAAGATCTCTGAGGAAAAATACGATTGAAGAGAATTCAGAAGAAAAAGAGGCGGCCGCCTGAACGACAAATCAGAAAGTTTCCGGTCAAGACTCATACCTGGCCCCGGAATCATCCGAGGCCAGGTATGTTTTCATTCGGCCGGAATAAACCACAAGCGGATATCATTTAATCCGGCCTTTGATCCTGTAAGAGCTATTCCTTGCTCTCCAGTTCGAGGAGTTTAAGATGGTCGCCTGTCTCATCGGCGATCTTTCTGTACCATGCCTCGGGATAACCGGGGTGGCTAACATTGCCGAGCTCGTCCTTGAGGTTGCCGTCCATGAATTTCACAAGCAGATCCTCCCCGAGTTTTTTCCAGCGTTTCACCGTGCCGTCCGAGACCCGGCACGAATAATCAGTGAGGTAATCTATCGCGAGTCCCGGTGACTGTTTGTAAAGCGCGAGAGCAGAGTCCTCGATCCTTTTCTGATCGGCAAGATACTTTCCCTCGAGGTCGCGCTGGATGATCAGAATGTCCGGGATAATTTCGGAATAGCGTGAATAAGCGAAATTCGAAACCCAGTTAAATACCCAGAATGCCGAATCCCACGAGAAATTATGAAAATCTGCTGTTCCGACCGCGTATGGATAGGGCACCCTGCTGACCCCGCAATAGACTGGATTATAGACTGTGCTGTATGTATCGTCTACGCTGAACCATATGATACCGCCTATCGGTCCGGGCAGCCAGCTGCGGGCCTGAGTGACGAATGAAAACCCGGTCTGCTGCGTCGACGTCGCTCTTTCATTCACATATTCAACATCATCGACCTTCCACGTAAGCGGCCTCCAGCGATAAGGGCAGGAATACGGCCCGCCGCCGATATCTTCTGTCATATCAAAATCGGTACCTTCGAAATGATCGCGCATGAATTCGAACATATCGTGAACAGATATCTTTTTATCCGGTTTGATCCAGAGCGGCATCGGTTCGGCCCCTGCCACACCCTTGACATAATCCATCGACATATTCAGCGACGGCGCGGCGCGGTTGAACATCGCATATACGCGCGCCTCGCAGAAGCGAAGAGCTCCGTAGTCAGGCGGAGCATACGCATCGGCAAAACTGAAATCCTTGTCAGAACCTTCGTAATATCCCATCTCCCTGGCAAAATCGATCACATCCGGAGCATAAAGGCAGTTCTTTTTGTCTTTTTTGGGAAACTGTCTGATCCTTGCCTGATTGGCGTGCGCGGAGATATATCCATCGGGGATCCTTCTCGCCACCCAGACTGCTCCGCTGTTGCCGGCGACCTTACCTATCAGATCCATGAACCACACTTCCTCAGGGTCGCAGATCGAAAAAGATTCACCCGAGCTGGCATACCCATATTCGGTTGCCAGGCTGGTCATGACCTCTATCGCTTCCCTTGCGGTCCTGGATCTCTGCAGAGCTATGAACATCAGGGATCCGTAATCCATGACAGCTGTGCTGTCTCGAAGTTCAGCCCTTCCCCCCCACGTCGTCTCACCGATCGAGACCTGGTGCTCGTTCATGAGTCCGACGACTGTATATGTGTGCTCTACCTGCGGGATCTGACCGAGATATTTCCCCGTGTCCCACTCATAGATATTCAGCATCGTTCCGGGAATATGATCCCTGGCAGGCCAGTAATACAGCTCGCCGTAAAGAACGTGCGAATCGGCGGCGTACGATATCATCGTCGAACCGTCTTCCGATGCGCCCTTTGTTATAAGGAAATTGGTACATGCTTCTACCTGCGCGATCCCGGCGAATATAAGCGCGGTCATAATAATCAAAAATACAACAGACTTTTTCATACTGCGGTGACCTCCTCTGAATCGAATCAAACCTTCTGCCATCAATCGATCTCATTCTATATAACAGATGCGCATAAAAAAAGCGAATCCGATAAAAGAATTATCCGCATGAAAAGAATCTGGAAGATGGACTCCGAATAAAAAAACCGGGCGGATGAATAAGAACATCCGCCCGGCAATTCCTTAAACCACAAAAACCTGCTTGAGGCAAACGTCTAGTCGGACCCGCCTTCTTTATCCGGCACAGTCACAATCCTGTCGCAAACCTCGAAATAATCTCCGCTGAAGGTGAACCCCGAAAGGGTAGCCCCGCAGTCTCCGCACTCTATTCCTGTCTCGGACGCCAGGAAATGAAAAACAAGATCTATATCCCCGTCAAAGTCGACATCTTTTTCATGACGGATCATCCCATGCTTGTTGAAATGATTCTCGCTCGCCCCATCAGGCCCGAAACGGACCGTCGTATGATCGACTTCGCATGCGTCAAAACAATCGGTCGTAAGTATCGCGACAGGAATCACACCATTTAACTTCATGCAGTTTACCGGGTTGATATCGCTTCCCGGTTTGATATCTATAAGTACGCCGCAGGTGTCTTCCGTCTGGCTGGTGTACATGCCCCAGAATTCGAGGTACATGCAATCTGCTGAATCGGCCCTGGCCGCCGGGTCGCCGTAATAACCGGTCCCGGTATTCCTTACTTTGAAGAGCAACGTGTTGACAGGATAGACAAAGAGATCGTCTCCGCAGATGTCAAAGGTCCAGGCCTTCTTCTCTCCAGGACTGCTGATATCGTAGAGATCTACCTGGTCGATAAAGATACCGTTGAGATATATCTGAGCGGCATCATCAGCGATGACCGAAAAGATAAGGTGGACATTGGAAAAATCCTCTGGAAGTTCGAAATACGTAAGAAAATCACCAGACTTGTCGGTGGGATAATACGTCGTTATGGGAAGAGATGGCGATTCCGGATCACCTGCATTGAAGCAGGAACACCCGTCAGAATCGTTGCCGCCCCCTATCAGAGCTTCGATGAACATCGGGTCGGAGGGAGATCTCGCAAGAACAAGCGTGTCGGGCCCTCCGCAGATCCCGTTCCCGCTGAAGATGCTCACTGTATCTATCTTCCCGAAACTGATCTGAGAATCGCTGATCCCGGCAGGCTCGCCCTCGACCGGACCAGTGCCCTGCTCGCACCCTGTGAGCGCTATGACCGAGACAAGGAACACCGCCGCGACCGGAAAGAACCTGCATCCACTCATAGCACCCCTCCCGCGGAGGAATATCAAAGCCAACTGTCAATCAGGATTTACACCCTGATATTGTATCACATTTCAGGGGTTTGGTCAATCCGTCTGGCACTGAACTGCCGTCTCCTCGCTATGGCCTCTATTTCTGCCATACAGCGTACCCTTTTCGCCTGAGGATCCTGGCAAGTTCTATCTCCATCTCGGAGGCATCCTCATATGAAAGAGGATTATATTCCTCGTACATCAGAGGGCAGAGCTTAACTCCGTACCGGCGTACATACCGGTTCGATTTGTACCCTGCAAGATGGTTTTCGAACCGTTTTTCCGGATCAAGGCCTGTCATCCCTACATACAGGCATTTCATTCCCGGCCGGTGATCCGGGTTTGCCTTCCTGAACCTCTCTTCGAGAAGGACATCGGGATCGAGTTCGATCACATAGACGTTATGATGCCTGTTCTTTTTCCTTTTCACCGGTCACCGGGCCTGATCTTCGAATTCTCCCAGGGAACGTTCGAAGTACTTTTTCTGTTTGTCCAGTTCACCGCTTATCGATTCCAGTTCTTCGAAGGACTCTTCGATCTCTTTTGTGCACCTGTGTATCTCCCTCGAGATCTCCTCTATGACAGCGGCGTCCTGATCCCGCGACGCAGCCTCTATGGCAAAGTGGAGTCCTTCCAGACGGGCCTCGGCCTCGACGATTCTTTTTTCCAGATCACCGTACCGTTTTTCCAGCGGCTTCAGGATCCTGTTCTTTTCCCTTATTATCTCCTGTCTCTTCCGCCTGATCTCTTTCCTGTTTATCCCGGCCCGCTGCTTCTCCTCAGCATCATCACCGGAAACCGGTACCTGTTCATCGTCCCACCCCCTCGTCTCGAGAAACCTCTGATATGATCCCTCGAAAAGAGATGCGTTTCCTCCCTGAAAGATGACAAGTCTCTCGGCAAGACCGTGAAGAAACATCTCGTTGTGAGTGACCATTATAAGAGCACCTTCAAAATCGATCAGCGCTTCGAGCAGCGCGTCGCAGGATTCCATATCGAGATGATTGGTCGGCTCGTCGAGAATAAGAAGGTTTACGGGAGCTGCTATTATCTGACCGAGCATTACGCGGCTTTTCTCACCACCGCTGAGTACTTTGATCTTCTTCATGGCCGCGTCACCCTCGAACATCATCATGGCACTGATATCCCTCGCCCTCTGCTGCGTGACTTCAGGATTGGATGACATTATCTCCTCTATGACCGTTCTGTCGTCATTGAGACTATCTGCGTTCGCCTGTTCATAGAAGGCGCGATGGGCTGTAGGATTGCCCGCGACCTCACCGGAATCGACACCCAATCTTTCGCCGAGCGTCCTGAGCATCGTCGTCTTTCCCTTGCCGTTCTTTCCGATGACGCAGATCCTGTCATACGGTCCGATCGAAAACGAAAGATCCGAAAAGAGCGGTTTTTCCTTATCGAACCCGTAAGATATATCCTTGACATGCATGACCGGTTTTCCATTGAACGGCCTGGACAGGAAAGAGAAATCAAGATCCCTGGCTTTCTCGAGTTTTTCGAGTTTCTCCTGTTTCGCGAGTGTCTTGATCCGCGACTGGACCATATTGGCAAGCCTTGCCTTGGCCCTGAATCTCCTGATGAACTCTTCAGATTTTTTCCTTTTCTTCTCATCGTTAAGCCGTGTCTTCTCGTAGACTTCCTCCTCCATCGCAAACTGCGAATAGAGTTTTTCGGTATTCCCCTTGATCTTTCGAAGGGTCTTGCGGTAGATCCCCATCGTATGGGTCACGACATTATCCATAAAGGCCCGGTCATGGGTGATTAGGATTATCTCTCCATGCCAGCTGTTCAGGTATCTTGTCAGCCATCTGATAGAGGTGATATCGAGATAGTTGTTAGGTTCATCAAGCAGAAGAAGGTCTGCGTCCCTGACAAGGATTTTGGCAAGGTTCAGCCTTACCTGGAACCCTCCTGACAGCTCGGAAGGGTGCTTTTTCAGATCTTCCGCGCTGAAACCCAGCCCGAAAAGCACCTTCTCGACCTTCCAGAAGTGATCCTTTTCCCTTTCAGCCAGTCCCTCGCACCCTTCTCCCAGAACTGTATCCTTCGTGAAATCGGTTTCCTGGCGGACATGGCCGATAGTGTATCCTTTGGGAACTGTGATAATTCCCGAATCGGCCTCCTCCTCTCCGGTAATCAGCCTGAAAAGGGTAGTCTTTCCGTCCCCGTTCCTGCCGACCAGACCGAGCCGTTCGCGAGAGTTCAGCTTGAAACCGGTCTTGCGAAAGAGCTCCTGGCTGCCGTAACTTTTGGAAATATTCTCAACAATGATCATTTTGTTTTTTAATCCGATCTTTCTCAGATCCAGACGATGCCCCGGCCTGCACGAAAGAGTGAGGCTGTACCGACCGTCACACTATGTCGGGCAGATTCCCGACCTCGAAGTATATAGTGTCAGGCGGCCGAATTCAATCTCCGTGGAATGATAGCCATGAAATTCCCAGGTCCGCTGGCGAATATTTCCGGATGCATCCTCCTGTATTTTCTGGTAATGTGAGGATGTCTTTTCCTCTGGCTTGGAAAACCTTCAGGATCGCCGTTCGGCGGTTATGAAAGGAGCAAAAATGAAACAGGTCCTTATTACACTGATGATTCTCTCTATTTCACTCGCCGCGTGTTCTGACAGTAATCCATCAAAACCTGATGACGATAATGAAGAAGAAAACTCCCCCTACACAGGTTCTTTTTCCCTTGTATCCGAGATATATGAAAATGACTGCGCGGTTTCCGCGCCGCCAGGGTCATACGTCAATATTACAGTCATCGGAGACTCGGTGATCACCTTCGGGACTATCGTCGGAGACTGGGATTCACTGGAGACAAGCGGCGGCGGTACTTCTGAAGAGACTACAATCCCTGTCCTGCTCCCTGACTGCTACGCCTACTACACCGTCACTTTCTATGTCGAGTTCAGCGATTATGACAATTTCACAGGCACATATGGAGCCTCTTACAGAAAAGACGATGAATGCCCCAATCCTGAACCATGCAGTTTTCTATATACAATAACAGGGAGCAGGTAAAGATTCTGCTTCGGCTGCAGGACCGCCCGGATCCCGCAGCCGAAGATCATCGATATCAGCGAAGCAGGATCATCTTTCTTGTCCTGCTGAACTC
>JAFGBF010000011.1 GCA_016933255.1 Candidatus Krumholzibacteriota bacterium | reverse complement strand
CATATCGTAGAGCCCGTTGATGTACCTCTCTTCTCGACACCTGTAGTCACGATCCTGGTGCTTGCCATGATCCTCGCTGCCGCTGTCGTTATGAAGAGACGCATGGCTGATAACAGGTAAACTGCCGTTCCAGCCGGACGACGTTCTATGCAAAGGTGAGCCCGGGGGTTAAGCCCCCCGCGCTCACCTTTCTTGTAGACCTTCCTCCATGATCTCCATTAGTATCGCGTTATGTATGGGAAAGTCATCACCGGAAGAGGCGGTTCTCTTCTTGAAAAAAAGTTTATAGAGAAGATCGTCAAGATCAGAGCCGAAGAGGGACCGGCAAGAATCGATATTCTTACAGGTTCAAATCAACTGGGAGAATATCTGAAAAGAAGGCTTGCCGAGGAATCTCAGATCCTGTTCAATATCGATTTCATCACATTTCCCGATCTCATAAAAAAGATAATAGACAGATCCCGTCCTGGATCGCTGGTTTCCCTTCCTCCTTTTGCCTGGAAGGTGATCATAGAAGGGATCATTTCGTCATCGGTGATCCCGGAATCTTTTAGAAGCATTGCCGATACAGGAGGATTTTCCTCGGCTCTTTCGAGGACCTTTACCGATCTGGCTGAATCGGGGATCTCGGGGTCGCTGGCCGCAGAACTTTCGGAAGATCAGAGCCTGAAACGCAGATCGAGGCGCGTCGCGGACCTTTTGTCGGTATATTCGAAATTCAGGGAAAGGATCGAAGAGGCCGGAGGCGATATGCATTCATGGTTCTCAGAGGCGGCGGATATTGTCGACAGAAATGGATATGATACAGTCACTGTCGCCTACGGGTTCTATGATTTCAACCAGGAACAGTGGAATCTGATATCGTCGATCGCAAGGCAAGGCCGGATCCTTCTCTTTGTTCCGTTTTGTGATGAGGAACAGTATAGTTTTGCCGGCAGGCTGATAGACAGATCTTCCGGATCCGGGCTGGAGATCGAGCGCGCGGCAGAGACTCCTTGCGCAAAAACCGGGCCGATCGACGCAGGGCTTCTCAGCATGAGGAATGATGAGGAAGAATACAGGGAGATCGCGAGAAAGATCATCTCTTTCGCAGGGAGTGGAGATTATCGATTCGACGAAATGGAGATCATACTGCTGCCTGGAACCGATAAAAATCTTATTGCCGATATTTTCGATGAAGCAGAAATACCCTTTTATCTCAAAGACAGTCATGATACCGGTTCATCTTCCATAGCCAGAGGAGTATTGAGTCTGATCGGGCTTTTAAACGGCAGGATCCGGCGAACCGATCTGGTAGAGTTTTTTTCATCCGCACCTGTCGATATTTCCGGCAGGATCGGCTGCGGTACCGACCTGATAGCGGTATGGATCAGAAAAAGTGCTGAAGCAGGGATGACCGGGGAAGGCGGGTGGGTTGATGAAAACAGGATTCTTCTCGAAAAGATATCAAATGCGGTGAAAAGGGGAATGGAAAGCGAAGAGGCAGTTTCCGCCGTAAAAGTCGTCGGTGAACTGATCGAAAAGATCGTCACAGCGAGAGGATATTACTCTCTTTCTTCGACATGGTCAGATTTTGCCGGGCATTTTTCTTCTCTGATCTCCGGGATATTTCCGGATACGGAGGATATGCTGAAAATTTCTTTGATCCTCGAAAGCCTTGCAGGGCTCGACAGGCTCTCTGGAAAGGTCCCGGCTGGACTCTTTTTCAGCATTCTCCGCGATACGATCGATTCTGCTGCTTTTCGATCATCGAATAAAAGAAAAAGAGGCATCCCTGTCCTTTCGCCGGGAGAGGCGAGAGGATTGAGAGCCAAAGTGATATTCATCCCTTCGCTTACGGAGGGTTCGATTCCGGGAAAGATCAGGCAGGATCCGTTTCTAAAGGATAGCGACAGGACGATGCTTGAGGAGATCGCGCCACGGGAAATATTATTTTCGAAAAAGAGCGAGAGGATAGATGAACAGATCCTTCTTTTCAGCATGATCTGCGATTCTGCTTCGGATAAGCTTGTCTGCAGCCGCCCGAGAACCGAATCAGGGACAGGGAGAGATAAAATAGAGTCTTCGTTTGTACGTTTTCTCAGAGAACGGTTCGCCGAGGGAAGCGATCCTTCATCTCTTCTGGAGATGAGGATCCCCGGAACTGTAAGGTCGATAGATGAAATAGAACCGTTAAGCGAAAACGAATTCGATATGATCCTTCTCGCTTCTGACCGCGCTGCGGGAATAGAGGCGATATCCAACCGTTTTTTCTCAAGAGGACGTTTACTTTCCTCAGAGCGCTGGCAGGCAGACCGTCTGACTCCATATGACGCAGTTTTCAGATCTTCAGAGGCGCTGTCGGAATCGAAAAAGGTCCTGGAAGAAAAAAACTGGTCGTTTTCAGCCACATCACTTGAGTGCTGGGCAAGATGTCCCTACCTGTATTTTCTTGAAAATATGCTCGGTGTCCGGTCTGTCTCCGAACCTGAGCGTATACTGACGATCGACAGGACCGAGCGCGGCAGGCTTGTGCATTCGCTCCTTGAAGATCTCTTCAGAAGACTCGGAGAGGAAGGGTATATTCCGCTTTCAAGGGCAAGTAGAAAACAGATCTTGAAGTCTGCTTCCCTGACTATCGAAAAGATACTTAACCGATACCAGGAGGAGCAGCCGGTCGGCCTCGCGGCATTCTGGGAAATGGAAAAAGAGTGGGCAAGAAAAGCTGTAATCAGATATGTCGAAGGAGAGATGGAAAATGAGGACGATATGAAGCCGGAGAGATTCGAAGAATATTTCGGCGAAAATTACGGCAGTCCCGTATCGTTCAGGACGAAGCTGCGTGAGATATTCTTTCATGGAAGGATAGACCGCATAGACAGGGGAGGTAATGACAGGTTCAGGGTCGTAGATTACAAGACTGGCGGATTAAAAGGAAAAGATGATGATATCGCTGGAGGGACCTTTCTGCAGCTTCCGGTTTATCTGCTAGGAGCCGCGGAGCTGCTTGGGATGACGGTTGAATCCGGGACTGCCCTGTACCAGCAGATAACCCCGGAAGGCAGGGCTTCAGTAACTTTTAGCGGAATTAACTGGAAAGAAAATAGAGATGTACTGTCAGACGCTCTCGATCTGATTATCTCCGGGATAGAGAAGGGGTATTTCTTTATTTATCCTGACAGGAAGGTGTGCAGGTATTGCGAGATGAAGGAAGCATGTCCTTCAGCAAGAGAGACCCTTTTCAGCCGCAAAAGCAAAAATAATCAGCTGTGGAAAGATTTTCTGGCACTGAGAGGACGGGATGTCGATGAAGATGCCTGAGGGCAGGCCGATTCCGGTGGATCAGGAGGTGAGAGTAAGAGCTGTTACCGATCTTGACTCTACTCTGTGCATGGAGGCTGGGGCCGGCACAGGGAAGACGACGATACTTGTGGACCGGTATATCTCACTTATAAAAACCGGAAGAGCATCCTGCAGCCAGATCGTCGCGATTACATTTACTGAAAAAGCGGCCGGCGAGATGAATCTTCGCCTGAGGGAAGAGATCGATAAACTGATCCGCTCGGAGGAAACAGGGTCTCTGGAAATATCCAGGCTCAGGGCGGCAAAGGAGAACCTGGAAAGCGCCCCCGTTTCAACTATACACGCGTTTGCCTCTTCTGTGCTGAGAGAATATCCTGTCGAGTCTGGTGTCGATCCCGATTTCATACAGATCGATGAGATCGAGAAAAGGCTTTTTCTTGAAGACTGCTGGGATGAATTTCTTATCCAGACCGCTTCATCGAGAGATCTGCTGATCCGCAGCTGGGTGTTTGCCGGGGGAGAGATATCGAAATTACATGACTTGGCGTTTTTTCTATATTCGTCGCGCGGAGATAGGGTGCTCTCGGGGATGTTCGGGGATGAAAGCGGGGGAGAGAAAGGATGCCGTTCCGGTGGCGTCACCGGCGAGATATCGGAGCAGTTTGCCGATTATGTCGGAAAAAGTTCCGCGGAACTCGAAGAACTTGTCCGGATGCATTGCAATGATCCAGAGGACAAAGGGGCAGTGGAAGTTAAAAGATTTCTCAAAGATCTGGCGCCAACCGGGGGGCTTTCCGGCCGTCAGCTGGAAGAATATCTTCTCTATATCAAGATGCCCAGGAAGAATGCCGGGTCCGCCAGGAACTGGGATACCCGCGAATCATGCGGCAGGCTGAAAGAAATTTTTCGTGATCTTGCCGATATGCAGTCCGAGGCCAGAAAGTCATATCTCGATCGAGTCAGGGACAGTCTTGAAGACTGGCTTGGCGAGTTTGTCGATTTTGCCGACGCCCGGAAACAGAAAGAAAGCTTGCTGGATTTCGACGATCTTCTGATATATACGCGTAAACTGCTGGATGACAATGCAGCCCGCGAATCGTTGAGAGAAAGATATCGATATATCCTGGTCGATGAATTCCAGGATACCGATCCCCTTCAGGCAGAGATAATCATCCTTTTAGCGTCAGAGGGAAAGAGTCCAGGCGGTCTTGAGCTTCAGGACGGGAAATTATTCATCGTGGGAGACCCGAAGCAAAGTATCTACCGGTTCAGAAAGGCTGATGTTGAAATATATGAAAAGATAAAACGGAGTCTTCCATCCAGAGGCGCGCGTCTTAACATCTGCCAGAATTTCAGGTCAGTGCCGGGGATAGTACGTTGGGTGAACCAGGTTTTCTCCAATATTATCAAGCCTCCGTCGGAAGGCCTCTATCAGCCTGAATATGAACCTATAGAAGCGGTCAGAGATGAAACGGAAGATCCGGTGATCTCTCTTGAACTCGAATCAGCCGGCGGAAAAAAAGATCAGATAAGAGAGATAGAAGGAGAGACGGTCGCGAGGTTCATAAGGATGCTTGTCGACAGCGGCAGGATGATCACAGATCCTGCGGATGGGTCGAAGAGAAAGGTCAGGTATGGGGATATCGCGCTTTTGTACGGGGCTATGACCGGAATCAGCTATTACGAGGACCCGCTTCGCGACGCAGGTATCCCGTATCTGGTCGAAGGTGGAATACTTTACTATACCAGGCAGGAAATAAGGGATCTGGCAGCTGCAGTCTGGGCTGTTGAGGATCCCTTCGATACACTTGCCCTGGTCACTGTCCTGCGCTCTGCAATCTTCGGGTTCAGCGATGAAGAGCTGTTTTTGTATAAAAGAGGAGGAGGCAAGTTCGATTACCTTGATCCGTCGCTTCCCAGCGGCCCTCGATTCGAAGATCTTTCTGCAGCGTTCGAGCTGTTGCGAAAGCTTCATGAGCAGAGGAATGAACGGGGACCAGCCGGGATCTTCTGTGATCTATTGAACGGAACCAGGTATCTTGAACTTTCGATGTTAAGGACTCATGGCGAACAGCGGGTCATTAATATTAAAAAAGCCGTTCAAATTGCCCGTTCATTCGGAGAAAAAGGCCATTCCTTCAGGTCTTTTGCGAGATGGTTCAAAGACCAGGGAAAGACCGGCGCCGCAGAAGGCGAGTCTCCATCAATAGATGAAAATGAAGATGCGGTCAAATTGATCACAATACATAAATCGAAAGGCCTGCAGTTTCCTGTGGTCATCATTGTGAACCTTGTCCAGGCGAAGAACAGATCGGTGTCCCAGCTTGTAAGTGGAGGAAGATATCTTTCTATCAGGTTCAGTGATGGATGGGAGACGAGCGATTTTGCTCGTCTTCAGGAAATAGACAGATTGAAAGAGGACGCTCAATCAGCGAGGCTTCTTTACGTTGCGGCGACGAGAGCCAGGGATATCCTTGTCCTTCCAAAGACTCCAGGTAATAATTCCTACTACAGTATCATCGAGAAATATATGGAAAACGGAGAAGACGGCGACATAGAGGGACTTCCTGATACTGCATTTTTCGAGGTGCAAAAGTTGATGGGGTCCGAGATACCGCCGGTCAGATCCTCAAGCTCTGTATCGGCTGGGCCGAAAGATGCTGGAAAGAAGCGCAGGCGATCCAGATCGGATCTGAAAGCTGAGTGGTCCGTGAGAAAAGACTCCGCCATTGCCAGCGGAGCGGGTACGCGCGTATATATCACTCCTTCCGGCCTGGTCGATCACGCTTTCGCCGTCGCTGCTGATCGGTCATCAGGTGAGGATAGAGCGGAAGATCCTCTTGCTTTTGGATCTGCTTTTCACAGGATAATGGAACTGGCCGGTCTTTCCGGGGAGACTGATATCGGGATGTTGTCGGAAAGGGTCGCATCTTCGTTCGGAATAAGAGATTCCGCGTGCAGGTTGGCGGATCTTGCCGACAAGGCGATCTCCTCGGATCTCATGCAATCCGCACGGGAGGCTGACACGGTCCTGAGAGAAGTGCCTTTCACCTTTTCTTTCTGCCGTGAAGGCAAATTTGCAGGTGACCTTTCCTCCGGAATAACAGATTTTGTCGACGGAAGGATCGATCTCCTATTCCGAAAAAACGAAAAGTGGACGATAGTCGATTACAAGACTGACGATATCGGCGCCGATCTCGTCGATAAGCGGTTTGAAAGATATTCTGTCCAGGGAAGCGTATATGCCCTGGCGGCAAAAAAGGCCGGAATGGATCTTTCAGGCGGAGTTATATTTTATTTTGCAGTGCCGGGAGAATTCAGAAGACTCGAGATCACGGGACGGCTTCTGATGGATGCGGAGAATATTCTGCAGTCATCAGCGCGCGCATATGGAGAGTCTGTCGATCTGTGATCCGGGAAGCAGCGTCGTAATTCCACTCCGACGGCCCGATCGCTTCCAGCCGCTGAAAATTCTGGAGTTGGAAGAAAGTCCCTTGTGATGATATGATCGATTACACGATCGGGATCTGCCGGCCTGCTGGAAGTCGGGATAGTGAAAATGAGTGATTATATAGAAAAGCTGGAAAAACTGAACGCGCAGCTTGAGAAAGAGATCAAGGACAGGATCGCTGTAGAAGAATCGCTAAAAAAAAGTAAAGAAGCAGCGAGAACACAGTTCATGAATATGCCTGTCCCTGCGTTTATCTGGAAAGAAGACGGGGACGACCTGGTGCTGATCGATTACAATAACGCGGGAAATGATCTGACACGAGGGTACATCAAACATCATCTCGGTACAAAGGCAAGTATATTCCACAAAGATGACACTTCGATAATAGACGATCTGAAGCGTTGCCTCAGGGAAAAGAAGAAATTCCAAAGGGAGATCCATGTCAACGCAGAAGAGATGAGTTCGGAATTGGACATGATCGTCACTTATGTCTTCTGTGTTCCCGATCTTGTTATGGTACACACCCACGATGTGACAGAAAGCAGGAAAGCGGAGGAGGAACTTAAGCGGTATCGCGAGCATCTTGAGGATATTGTAAACAAACGCACACTGCAGATCGAGATGACTAATATGGAATTGAAGAGGGAGATGTCCGAGAGGAGAGAAGCAGAGGAAGCCTTAAGGGAATCCGAGGAAAGAAACCGCTTTGTCGCCGGGTTGACTTCCGATTTTACTTTCGGCGGAAGCGTATACCCTGACGGTAAGATGATATTAAAGTGGAGCAAAGGCAGTTTTGAGGATATCCTGGGATACCCGATCGAAGAGTCTCCCGAGGCAAAGATGCTTATCGACGCGGCTCATCCGGAAGATATCAGGGAAGTATTCAGGCACATCGAATCATATTCCAGAGAGCCTCATGTTTTTAGTGAATTCAGGGTTATGACAAGGGGAGGGCAGGAAAGATGGCTTCAGGTCTATGGCCTGTCGCTGGGAAAAGATGGAGAGGGGGGCGTGTCGTTTATAAGTGCCGCAAAAGATATTACTGACAGGAAACAGGCGGAAGTAGAGCTCGCCCACAAAAACAGGGAGTTAAGGGTCCTTAACGACATTCATAGGATATTTGAGGATTCCACGTGCAATGTGGATACCATGGGGAAAGTGATAGACATACTGCTGGAAGAAAGCGGTCTCGAAAAAGGTGGGGTCTACTTTCCGTCAGAAGATTCCAGTTCGCTGGAATGCAGGGTCTTGAGGGGAATAGAAAGTGAAGTAATAGAACCGGTGCGTAAAATGCCGCTCGATATACGGATGGTATCCAGCATTATGAAAGGGAAAAGGCTGTTTATAGCAGAGGATGAATTTCCGGAAGCAGATCCTGGGGTCCTTGAGTTCCGAAAACTGGCTGGAGTATCCAAGACGCTGTCACTCCCGATCTTTGCGGGAAATCTCTTTAAAGTCATCATCGTTATATGTCTCGACGCCGATGTGGAATTGTCTGCCGATATGAGGGAGTTCTTCGATGTCGTCCGGATCCAGCTCGGAATCGAACTTGAGAGATGCGATCTTCTTTCTGCAAAGAATAAATATGAAGCTGACCTGAGAAAGCTTGCCGGAAAACTTATCGAGTCTATTGAAGATGAAAGAAGCCATATCGCCCTGGACCTTCATGACGAGATCGGCCAGTCGATGATCGTCGTCGAGGGTGAATTCTCGATGCTTGAGAAAAAACTCGATGCTGATGATCCAGAGACTCTCGAAAGAGTCAGACATATCCGGGCACAGATCCACGGATTGACCGATACGATAAGGCAGATCTCATATTCCCTGCATCCCGCTATGCTTGATGACCTCGGGCTGATTCCCACGATCGGGTGGTATCTTGATAACTTTATAAAAAACGCAGGGATAAACGTCTCCTTTGAAACGGCGGGATGGGATGGCAGGATCGACCCCCAGTTATCACTTGCATTGTATCGTGTTGCCCAGGAATCTCTTACAAATGTGGTGCGTCATTCAGGAGCAAAGAACATCTCATTAAAGCTGACAAAAGGATATCCCGATGTTATTATGAGCCTGGCGGATGACGGAAAAGGCTTTGATCTCGAAGGTGAAGAGGGAAGAAAGGGATTGGGAATCATTGGAATGAGAGAAAGAGTAAACAGCCTTAATGGAAAATTCATTATTCATTCCGTTCCCGGAGAAGGAACGCGCATAAGAGTCATATTCCCGCTGGAAGGAGTAAAAGATGAGACAGATTAAAATCGTGCTCGTTGATGATCACAGGATCGTCAGGGAAGGATTCAGAAAGATCCTGGAAAGTGAAGGACACGAAATCGTCGGAGAAGCTGATAATGGGCGTGAAGCTGTTTCCATTGTGGATAAGACTGATCCGGATCTGATAATAATGGATATCGGCCTTCCTAAGCTCAGAGGGATCGAGACTACCCGAATGATCAAAAAGATGCACCCGGCGATCAAGGTGATCATGCTTACGATCCATTCGAACGAACTCTATGTCTATGAATCGCTGGATGCGGGAGCTGACGGATATATCGTCAAAGACAAGGCATCCGAAGACCTTTTTGAGGCGATAAAAACTGTTATAGGAGGAAATATCTTTATCAGTTCCAATTTTCCTGAAGATGTCCTGCTGAATTACAAAAAGCTTAAAAAATCGGGGAAAAAAGCTGATGAATTCAGCCGCCTTACAAACAGAGAAAAAGAGATACTGCAGTATATCGCTGAGGGGTTGACCAGCCAGAAGATCGGCGAAGAACTTTTTATCAGCAAGAAAACGGTTGAAAATCACAGAGCGAATATCATGAATAAACTCAATATCCACGAGACTGCCGGATTGGTCATGTACGCGGTAAAGATAGGCCTAGTGGACCGTTTTTAGTATTCAGACTGTTATTGGACTCACCTGTAAAAATGAGGACCATTATCTATTGTATGGCACCTGCATATAGTATATCCTAAATACGTCTGGAGTGATTTTCAGGCGGGGCTGCCAGTTTTATTGAAGAAATCATAGAATACGAACACAGGAACCGACCCTTTTCAGCGGGGTAAAATATGCTGAGGCTTCTGGAGGTGTGAATACGCAGTAGAAGTCAAAAAAAATCGTAATAAAGGTTTTGCCGCCTGGTTAATGGAAGGTTTTTCCAACCTACCCGAAACCCCATCTCTTCCCCTAGGAGATGAGCCGCTTAATATGGAAAAGTCTTCTGCCTGATCTTTCAGGTTCGACCTTCAACGCTCCGGTGAGAGTCCCTTAGGATCGCTTTCCACTTCTTAGGAGCTGTGGTTGAATGCAGGCGGCATTTTTTTGTCTTGATATCAACACCCGGTTTGAATACAATCACCGCAGTCCAATAATCGAAAAAATGAATCAGGTCATTGGTGTGAGTATGAGGATCTATCAAAACGGTAAGGGCCTTGTCGTGCTGTTGGTCTGTCTGCAGTCCTGCATTCCCGCAGCCCCGGCTGAAGCGGATCAGCCCCCGCATTCGCTGTACCCTGTGAAATTGATGAATCTTGAAACAGGATACGTTCTGGGAAATCAGCAGAATGTAATGATCGGGCTGAACGACTCTGGTATCGGATCATTTGACAGAGTACAGTTTTCTACTAATATCCTTATGGATCTGCTTACTCTTGTCAATGGACAGGTCAAGGTGGCCCTGTTGCCTGATGAAGGGGTTTTCCCCGCCCTTTCAGCCGGTATAGGGTATTATAATCTTGTCTCTTCGGAGTATGTTGTGGATTTTGTGCTCAAGGAAGCTTTCACTGATGAGGATATGTCAGTCAGCTCGGGCCTCGATATCCTGACCTGGTTCATCTCCGCCAGTAAAAAAGTGAACGACCGCCTGCGTTTGCATGCGGGGTTTCAATTCAGACGGCTTGAAGGCAACCTGAGTACAGATGAACCGGTCGAGATGGGTTCAGATGGAGAGCCGATGGGGATAGAAGTCTATTTTAATGAGTCGGCGACTCACAGATCCATACTGTTTGGAGCTGATCTGGACCTGTTTGATTCTCTGAAGTTTATGCTCGAACTGGGAAATGACCTATCCTACGGAAAACCGAGGGGAGGAACAGGCTTCAGACTCGGAGTGGGAAGATCGTTCGCGTTACAGGCAGGCATATTGTGGCCCGGGATCAAACTTGATGAAGATATCGATATCCCGGTACTACCGCATTTTTCCTTTTTCTGGAGATTTTAACCGGAGGAACCGGCGGTGAAACGATTAATATTGCTGATCTTTTTTCTGTCTCTTTTATCAGGATGCAAGTCGACGCTGGAAGTGACCAACAGGTCTGATCCGAAGGATTTTCTCCCAATCGTCTTCGCCGCCGTGACAGGGGAATATTATGGGGAATTAGTCATAGAGGTGCCGGAGGAAATAAGGAACGATGAGTTCGATATTACACGAGCAGATCTTTTTGCGGATATATTTGCCGATCCCCTGGTAGCGGCAGGAGCGGTCGAAATATCGGTCGATTTCTATATCGGTCTGGAAAGCGGTAATGTCGAGATGAACGATCCTGATATCAACCAATATCTTGTGACAGTCGTTATAACTGAAGAGGGTCAGCATAACCTCGTTGAGATAGTCGATCCATCGCTTCTTCACAGGGGGATGAGACAGGAGACCTTCTATCTCAAAGCGCTGATAACACTTGATGCAGAAGAACCAGTATCCGGGGTCCTGCATCTCGATAATAATTATTTCATTGCATATCTTGAGAGAGAGACGGAAGGCCTTTTTCAGGTCTTTTATTTCTTTTAGTCTGGTTATTTTCAGGGTTTTTTGATCTTGACCGGATCCTGTACGATTTTCCTTATAAATTCAAGAGGGATCGCGGGCTTTTTTCAAGAGGTGCGTTCAGTGAATATGAAATCGGGCTGGGTGGAATCAAGAAAGACGATATTGGCCGTTATTGCGAAAGAATTTTCAGATAGGATCTCCATCGGGATTGATGAGTTCAATGATCTGTATATCGATGGAGAGGATCGCAGGGTCATAAAGGTATTACTGAGCCAGTATGTTCCCGATGATGATACACTCGATGAGATCCTCCGTGCTATTGCTGAACGTGCTGGCCTCGACCGGTCGAAAGTGAGATCGCTGTTTGACAGGGATGAGACTGTGCCTCAATTCGCCGAAAGATTACTTCGTTCGGGAGCTTTGAAAAATATGCCGGAAAAAGGATCGGCGGATGAATAGAAACAGAATAGCGCTAACTGGAATGCTGATTGTTTTCTGCTTGATTTCCGGTCATATCTCCGCGTCGGTTTTTTCCGGTGAAGGAGCGCTCTATTTTGACCGGGGCCACTACTGGATCGAACTTCCTCTCGTATATTCTGAGGATGACTCATCTATGGCGGAGGATTTCTCTTCAGACCAGTTCGTCATAATAGATTCGGACGATGAAGATATGATATTTTCACCATCCAGGGTGGAGGTGGCAGGTACAGATTCAGGAAAAAAGGTAGTAATCCTTTCTTCAGGGAAATTAAAAGGCAGAAAATGCTACCGGATCATTTTCAGATCCAGGGAGGATGTAGATACAATGCTGGGTCCGGTGTGCGACCCTTTTTATTACGGCTATGAGGGGACCGGAATGGAGAAGGAGGGGATCTTCAAAAAGTACGTCGCTCCAGCCTTTTCTACAGAGGGGGAATTCTACAGGTTCAACAGATTGAGTTACGGGTATGATCTTTCCTCTGAGAAGGCGACAAGCGAGATAGAGATCGAACCTGAATTTGGAAACAGCTTCTTAAGGATATCTCCGTTTTTTAAATTTGACAGGGTGACTTATTCTAAAGATTCCGGAACAGGGAGGGAGTCTGCAAGGCGAAAAGCCGGGATCGACCTCTCTTCTTCCTTCCGGGCCGGGATGATGAAATATTCGACATTTCTCGAATATTCACATCTGCGCGAAGAGGGATCGAAAGGGATCGAAAAAGAACTTTTATACTCGCAGTCGATATCCGCATCGATAGCGGTCAGGTCTGATAATCTGTTCGATCGTGTAAATATTGACGGAGCAAGCGTCTTCAAAGGGATCGATCTGATTCTCGGGTACGCGTGGTTTGACTCGAGCGGGGCCGATCTCTGGAAGACTGATGAATTCGGCTGTAATTCGCCCTTTCTGAAAGGAAGGGCGACATGGACGGTGTGGGGCGGCCTGCAGTTCTCTTACGCTGTTGATTCTTACTGGCCGTCATCGATCTCAGGGCATGCGGAACTGATCCAAAGATTCAGGATCTGTCTGCTTTTAAGAGACCTGCTTGAGAGTCCTGGCGGAAGATCTTACCATCCGGACCTTGAGCTGGGGATCGACAGGGGGTGCAGGTTCCCTTTGTTCAAATTTGAAGAGAAAGTCTTCCTTGGATTTACATTTGATCTTTATCCGTGGTAAAAGGGCACTGACCGCGAGTAAAGAAAGACTGTTTCCGAAAGCGTGTTCCCGCCTTACGGCCGATCCTCTGATACGCGAATGTAGCATCTTCTGCTTCTTGGTCCGTCGAATTCGCAGAAAAATACAGCCTGCCATACGCCAAGCAGAAGTCTCCCGTCTCTTATGACCACCAGTTCTGAAGCTCCGACCAAAGAAGATTTAAGATGTGAATCCGAATTCCCTTCCGCGTGCCTGTATCCCCAGCCGGCGGGGATCATCTTTTCGAGAGTCGATGAAATATCGGTCGCTACATCAGGGTCAGCCTTTTCATTTATTGTCACGGCGGCCGTAGTATGAGGAACAAATATATGGCAGACCCCATCGGTTATCCCGCTGTCCGACAAGGCTGATTCGATCTCCCCCGTGATATCTTTCATCTCGTTCCTCTTACTGGTCGTTATCCTGATCTCACTTAGCATATATCTCCTTTCGTTCAGCCGGCAGTAAGGCATAGTCTTATTTGATCTCCGTTCAGCACTTAATGATGATATTACAGGAGGAAACCAGTTTCCAGGTGGTTTTTTGCCTCAATCATCTGAGAAAATGGTATTTTCGGGGCTTTTAACAGCCTGTTTTTCGAAAGTATGCTGCCGGCCCTGAATAAACAGAACGAGAGCTTGACCATATACCGGCTGTTACGTATAATCGGCTTCCCGGCAGATCCGGGCTGTAACTCTTTTTTGAGAACTCCGGGGTCTCGCGCAGGGGACCGGTTTGCAAGTATAGTCATGATACCGGTTTTGGGCGGGGAGAATGGGATATACACAATAAAAGGAGGTAGTTGGAATGTCATTAAGCGGATTTGAACCGAAAGGCCTTTGGAAACATTTTGAGAAGATCCTGAGTATTCCTCATTGCTCGGGCAATGAGGCTCAACTGGGGGAATACCTGCTTTCGTTCGCCAAGAGCAAGGGACTCGAGGCGGAAAGAGATGAACGTGGAAATATTGTCATAAGGGTTCCGGCTTCTCCGGGGCACGAAAAAGCGCCAGTGATCGTCCTTCAGGGACATCTCGATATGGTAGGAGAAAAAAATTCTGATGTAGTGCATGATTTTTTCAAGGATCCGATCAAGGTCCAGGTCGAAGGAGAATGGCTTACTGCCGTGGGCACTACTCTTGGAGCCGATAACGGAATCGGTGTTGCCGCGGGACTTGCCATTTCGGAAGCTGAAGACCTGGTTCATGGACCTATCGAAGTCCTTTCCACCGTCGACGAAGAGGTCGGCCTTACCGGCGCAGGCGAACTTCAGCCTGGGTTTATTAAAGGCATGACGCTTCTCAATCTTGACAGCGAAGAACTCGGCGCCGCATATATCGGATGCGCCGGAGGAGGCGACACCACCATAAAGCTGCCGGTGACCCTCGTTGATATTCCCGCCGGGACAAAGAGCTACACTTTGAAAGTAGCAGGCCTCAGGGGAGGACATTCAGGGATAGACATTATTGAACAGCGCGGTAACGCGATAAAGATCCTCGCCAGGATCCTCGGCTGCGCCATGAAGACTCAGCCGGTTCACCTCGCCGAAATAAAGGGCGGTAACAAGCGTAACGCGATCCCACGCGAATCGTTTGCCCAGTTAAATGTCCTGGAAACGGCGGTCGACGAACTAGCCAGCCTGGTCGAGGATGAGGTCGAAAAAATCAGGGCCGAACTGGGCGGGCGCGAGAAAGACCTTGCCGTCACTATTAAACCTTCAGAAACCGCACAGGCAAAGGTCATGGATGAAAAAAGCCAGAATACGCTGATCGATTTCCTCATTGCCATTCCGCACGGAGTAGAGACGATGAGCTATGATATCGAGGGGCTGGTAGAGACATCGAACAACCTTGCGACGATATCGACAGGCGGTAACGAGGTGACGATCGGTACCTCCACAAGGAGTTCGATCAAGTCGGCGCTGCAGGCATTAAGGGACAGGATCTCGGCGACATCTCGTCTTGCCGGGGCTGAAGCGGTAGAGAACGATCCTTATCCCGGGTGGGCGCCTGACCTTGATTCCAACATCCTGAAGGTAGTCCAGAAGGTGCACAAGGATCTCTTCGGAAAGGATCCTGAGATGAAAGCTATCCATGCCGGACTCGAATGCGGAATAATAGGCGAAAAGTACCCCGGGATAGATATGGTCTCGTTTGGTCCCTGGATAGAGCATCCGCACTCTCCTGAAGAGAGGGTAAACATTTCATCTGTCGAGACTTTCTGGAAACTCCTTGTTGCGGTTCTTGAGGAGCTTGCTTGAGACTGAAATTGCCGGATATGAAAAAAGGCATCCCGGGACCTGCCGATTGTCCCGGGGTGTCCTGAAGACTGAAAAGCAATTCAAAAAACTTGACTTACTGGGATAAAATGTTATCATTCCGTGTCAAAATATGGATTACAGGGGTGTAGCTCAACTGGCTAGAGCACCGGTCTCCAAAACCGGGGGTTGCGGGTTCAAGTCCTGCCACCCCTACATTTTTAACGTTTTCCTCATAATCATATCATTGAACGGATCGAGCTTTTCAGTGAAGGAGTAAGTCATGGGCGGTAAACGGGTCACAAGCGGTATGAGGCCCACAGGTAGCATGCATCTTGGTAATCTTCTTGGGGCACTGAATAACTGGGTCCAGCTTCAGGATAAATACGAGTGTTTTTTCTTTATAGTGGACTGGCACGCGTTGACGACCCCCGGCGGCGGGTCGGCTGTCGGATACGAAAATGTCGGTGAGCTGCGCAACAGGGTCCGTGAGATCGCTATAGACTGGGTGGCCAGCGGGCTTGATCCGGACAAGAGCTCGATCTTTATCCAGTCACATGTTCCCGAAGTAGCCGAATTGCATCTCCTTTTCTCAATGATCACTCCGCTCGGATGGCTCGAGAGAAATCCGACTTTCCGAGAAATGGTACAGGGGTACAAAATCGAATCGCCCAGCTACGGGCTTATGGGATACCCGACTCTGCAGGCAGCGGATATCCTTGCGTATAAAGGGGATTTTGTCCCTGTCGGCAAGGATCAGGAGGTCCATATCAATATGACCCGCGACCTCGGTCAGCGATTCAACAGCCTTTACGGAAAAGATGTATTTCCTATCACGGAAGCTCTGCTTACGGAAGTACCAAAGGTGCCCGGAATCGACAGCGTCGACAAAAAAATGAGTAAGAGCTCCGGTAATCATATTGCTATTTCTTTCTCCGAAGAAGAGACATCGCAGAAGATCAAAAATATGTTTACAGATCCGGTCAAGCTCAGAAAAGACGATCCGGGGCACCCGGATGGATGTGTTGTCTTCGCATTCCATGATATTTATAATAAATCCCTGCTCGAAGGCATCCGAAGCGAATGTGAAAAGGGTGAGAGGGGATGTGTTCAGTGTAAGATGCAGCTTGCCGATATGATGAATGGATCGCTCAGGCCGATAAGGGAAAAAAGAAAGAAGCTGGTGGAAAAACCCGAGATAATCAGGGAAATACTGAGCGCCGGAGCAAAAAAAGCTGAAAAAATCGCGCGGGATACTTTGGAAGAAGTCAGGGATGTAATGAATCTGCCGACAAGGGAGAAGTTTTAATGGCTGATATCACCGATTATTTTATTGATAAATTCCGCAAGGGGCTTGATCAGGACCGTGTAGATCCGAGGTATTTCCGGCCGAGGGCATACAGAAACGCTGCAGTTCGGTTCAGAAAATGTTCGATCGATGATTTTGAGACGCGCAGGGATATCCTCATAAGGGAAGCTGGCCTTAACGCTTTTCTTTTCAGAGCTGATATGATTCCGGGCTGCGATCTGTTGTCTGATTCGGGCACGACGACGATGACGATCGAGCAATGGGCAGCGATGATGACAGGGGATGAGGCTTACGGCTCGAACGAAGGCTACTTTGAATTTAAAAGCCAGATGGGAGAGACATTTGGCCCGGGATTGGTGGATGATGATTCCCTTGGCGGATCGTCAAAGAGTCTTTTTATTTTTCATCAGGGAAGAGCGGCTGAGAACGCTTTTTTCTCAGTGCTGAAAAACCAGCTTCAAAAGGGAAACGCCTCTTTCGGACAACATCTGTCTAAAGATCTTGATCGTGAACTGCGGGAAAGGATCGAACTGAAAATAAGGTCGTTTTCAGGGGAAGAGACTGTTTTGACAGAGTCATCCTGTATCATACCGAGCAATTCGCATTTTGATACTACTCAGGGTAATATAGAGAACAAGGGGATGATACCGCTGAATATGCCGTGCAGGGAACATCTGGCAAATGACGAGGAGTTCCTTTTCCGCGGAAATATGGATATTGAAGAGCTGGATAATCTTCTTGCTACGGAGGGAGCCAGAGTTCCTCTCGTATACCTGACGATTACGAACAATACAGGCGGAGGACAGCCTGTGGCCATGTCGAATATCGCGGAAATACGCAAAATCACAAAAAAATATAATATTCCGTTTTTCTTTGATGCCTGCAGGTTCGCTGAAAACGCCTGGTTTATCCATCGCAATGAAGAGGGATACGCCAGCAGATCCATAACCGAGATAGTCCACGAGATGTTCAGTTACGTCGATGGGTTTCATATCAGCCTCAAAAAGGACGGCCTGGTAAATATGGGAGGGGCGCTTGTAATAAGAAACGGCGGTGCGTTTGCGGAAAAGTACCCTGATTTTACCGAAGGGCTGACCGATTATCAGATTATGGCCGAGGGTCACCCGACCTATGGCGGGTTGTCAGGAAGAGATATCAAAGCGATCAGCGAAGGGTTAAGAACAATCGTACGTGAGGATTATCTCGATTCGAGGATAAAACAGGTGGGAAGATTTGGAGAGCAGCTGGTAAAGCAGGGACTCCCGATCATAAGGCCGGTCGGCGGACATGCGGTATATATCGATGTCGATCGTTTTTTTGACGGCCGGGCGGACGATGGTGATTTTAAAGCTATATCACTTGTAGCGTTGATGCTGATAGCCGGACACAGAGTATGTGAACTTGGGCTGTATGCTTTCGGAAGTTATAACGACGGCGTGGAATCACCGCCCAACCCAAGGGTCAACTATATCAGAGCCGCTGTCCCGCGTCTTGCATACGAGGATCAGGACCTCTTTTCGCTTGCCGAAGCCGCAGGGATCCTGGCCGAAAACAGGGACAAGATCCCCGGGGTCAATGTCGATTACGGGCGGAATCTCAGCATGAGGCATTTTAAAAGCAGATTCTCGTTCAAAGGCTGACCCTCCTTCTCACAACCGGGCGATCCTGACTTTTATACGGCAAAAAAGATGTTGTGGGCCTCATAGCTGCGGGTATGAGGCCCTTTTTTATCTTCTGTCATCAATACTCAAAGCTGATTTTCCGAAAAATGGAATATTTCCTGCTGTTATCACGGTGACAGACAGTAATCCGGAGAAATACTATTTAGGGAAAGAATGACAGAATTGGCTATTGAACAGGTTAAGAAAAAGAAAAATTTCGATTCCGACATTAAAACGGGAGACAGTCATAGTGTTTCTTCTAACTTGGCGAATGAAGAAAACAGACAGTTATCTGCTGTTATCAAGATCGTAAAAGCGATCGGGTCAAAAACGGATCTGGATGATATTCTGTCTACGATCACCGTACAGATGTCAAAGATCCTGGATTTCGATCTGGGATGCGTGGCTATTTATGAAAAAGATAAAAACTGCCTGTTTCTGAAACATATCTACAGGAAAAGCGGTGATAAAACAGGAGAGGGCAGATACGTTGCGCTCGATGAATCGAATCTGGTAGGGTGGGTAGCAATAAACAAAAAACCTGTATTACGGAACAATATACCTGAAGATCGACGTTTTGACGAAATAATGAAAGAGGATGGGCTGAAATCCGATATCGTGGTTCCCCTCATAATAAAAAACGCACTTATTGGAACTGTTAACTTCGGAAGCTTCAAGCAGGATAACTATTCCAGCGTCGATTTGGAGATCCTCAACAAATTCAGTGATCTTGCGTCAATCGCGATCGAAAAATCAGCTCTTCTTCAGGATCTTGAGGGCCTCGGAGAAAAATACCGGATATTGATGAATACGGTGGACGATCTGATCGTCCTTCTCGATATATCAGGCTCGATAGTCGAATGCAACAATGCGGTGAAATTATTCGGATACAACAGGGGGGAGGTCAAAGGAAGATCTCCATCAGATTTTGCTATTCCCGTAAACAGAGAGACGGTCAAAAGAAATTTTGGGAAGGTTCTGCGCGGAGAGATCACAAGAGCGGTCGAGATCCCATGCCTCAGAAGAGATGGGGAGATAGTATATCTCGATATCAATTTCAATATAATCAGGATCAAGGATCATCCGTACATATTGGCGGTAGGGCACGACGTCACCGACAGAAAGATCCTGGAAGAAAGAATCACGATTCAGAACCGGGAGCTCGTCGCGAGTAATAAAAAACTGCTTGAACTCGATCAGTTGAAAAGCGAATTTTTGGGGAGGATAAGCCATGAACTCAGGACTCCCCTGTCTGTTATCATGGCCTACACCGATACCCTGCTTAACGACGATGAAGAATCAATCGAATACGGGACCAGAAAAGAATTTCTGCAAGTGATAGAAGTCCAGTCAAAAGACCTCCTGGAACTGATTAACGATCTTCTCGATCTTTCAAAAGTGGAAGTTTCCGAGACCATGCTTGATGTCACAGAATGCAGCCTTAATGAGATCGCCGTCGCCGCCGTGACTATCGCCAGACCTTTCGCCGATCAGGAAGGTGTAGAGATAATCGTCTCTCTTGACGATTCACTCCCGATCATGAGATTCGATCCGCTCCGTTTAAAACAGGTTCTTGTAAATCTGATCAATAATGCCGTGAAATTTACCCCTGAGGGAAAATCAGTCACGGTTTCGACCTTAAAGGGTGAAAGTGATGCTGTCGTCTCCGTAAGCGATACCGGTTCTGGAATCGATATGAAGGACGCTGCCGGAATCTTCGATGACTTTACGCAGGTTGACGGGGGACGCACAAGGCCATCTAACGGGATGGGGATAGGTTTGCGCCTGGTTAAGCATTATATCGATCTTCACAGGGGCAAAGTATGGGTAGAGAGTGAAAAGGGGAATGGGGCGGTATTTTGCTTTTCACTTCCTTTACAGGATGTTTCTCTTAGAAACAAGTAAAAACGTCCGGATCCAGGCCTGATCAAGGGAGAAGATATTTTTCTTCTGCTTTTTTTCAGGTAATAATGATCGTATCGTTTCCAATAGTGAGTTTTCTTACTATCGAAGTGACAGCCAGTCCTCCGACTTGTACCGCCTCATTTCCATCGTTACTGTTCATTTCGACAAGGATCCTGGCCTGACTTTCCACTTCTTTTCCCTGTTCCATTATCATAGAGCCTGAATTTATGATCCCGTGCCTGATAAGATAAGTAGCAAGGCCGGCAGCTGCCGTACCGGTAGCCGGGTCTTCCCACATTCCTAAAGCGGGAGCAAAGTGTCTGGAATATGTCACTGATTCTTCATTGTATGTGTCCACAGTGAAGATATGGTTGGTGTCGATTCCGTACTTTTTGTTCATTAGCCCCAGTTTTATAAGGTCAGGATTGAGTTCCTGAATCGTTTCCTTCCGCTTGATCGGGATCATAAGCTGGAGCAGCCCGGTTGATATTATTTCAACAGGAAGCCCCGTGCCCAGGATATCGCCTGTTTCAAGGCCCAGGATTTCGGTAAGTATATCCAGGGGAACAGTTGAAGTCCTGAAATCCGAGATCCTTTGCCTCATCATGATCTTTTGGAGCCAACCATCCCCGTTGATCGTATCGATATTAATATAATCCCCTGGTCCATCAGGCCTTTCGCCGAATGAAAAGTAGATGTCTACGGTGATATTTCCGACATTTGTCTCGAATCCCACTGAAGTGACCCCGTTCCTTAGAGTAATTTTCTTGTCCTCTATCAGAGCGTAACAGCATGCGATGGTGGCATGGCCGCTCAGGTCGACCTCTTCGGAAGGAGTAAAGTACCTTATTTTGAACAGGGCATCGGCTGAAGAAGGCATCATGATGAATGCTGTTTCGGCCAGATTCATTTCACCCGCGATCTTCAGCATATCGTCAGATGTCAGTTCATCTGCGTCTGATATTACCCCGGCGGGATTTCCACAAAACGGCTTTGAAGTAAAAGCGTCAACCTGTTTGATTTTCAGCTCAGGCATTGTCGACTCCTTTAAGGGAATATGTTGCAAAAAGCGAGCTTACGGTGCATTTTCCCTTGTCTTGACCCTTTCTGTCTCTTTGTCCATTATCCTGCCCGGCAGTTTCCAATCATTGCTTTACCGGCTTAATGTCCCGTAAATACAGCAGGTTAAAGCATAGTGTCCTGAAGGCAGCAATATACCTCCGGGCAGGGACCCCTGGTCTCTGTATGGTACAGCATTTGCAAAATCGATTCCCGATACGATCACCGGATCAATTCCGGAGATCTTTCAGTACTTGAGGAATTTGTGACATCGAAAAATCTTTAACCGAATATTCTGGAGTTTTATGAGCACTAGAAAAAGTGTTCTCGATATCAGCGAACTTACCTCGCACATAAGTTCCCATTACGGGATCGATCTGTCCGTCTACAGGTCCTCGTGTATGAAAAGGAGGGTCATGCACAGGATCGTGATGGTCGGCTGCGAGAACATTGAGGATTATTTCTTTTATCTTGATAAACATCCTGATGAGATAGAGAGGCTGAAGGATATCGTCACTATTCACGTTACCGGTTTTTTCAGGGATCAGGATGTATTTCGAAAGCTGCAGATGGATATATTCCCTGAACTTATCAAAAGAAAATCGGAAGAAGGCAGTGAAGTGATCCGGATCTGGAGCGCGGGATGTTCAACCGGAGAAGAAGCCTACAGTTTTGCGATCCTGCTGGACCATCTTCTTCAAAAGCGATCGGAAAAGTATGATCTGGAGGTCTTTGGGACCGATGTTTCAGAGGATTCGATAAGAACGGCAAGGGAAGGCCTTTACTCTGAAGAAAAGATCACAAGAGTCCCCAATCATATGAAATCATCCGGATTCGAACCTGACGGAGACAGGTTTAGAATATCAAACAGAATAAGAAAATATGTAAAATTCAGAGTGCATGATCTTTTTTCCCCGTCTCCTTATTCAATGCTCGATTTGATTGTCTGCAGGAATGTCCTGATTCATTTTGAACACGACATTCGGGGACAGATCATTTCCCGTTTTCATTCTGCTCTTTGCGATGAGGGCATGCTTATTCTCGGAAAGAGCGAGGCGCTGGAAATGGATTCTGAATACATGTTTGAGATGGTAGTGCCCAGAAGCAAGATCTTGAAAAAAAAGCTGACGGGAAAAAGTCAGTTACCTGTAACTAATCAGACCCCGGGAGGAGAAAAATGAAACGATTCAACTTTAAAAAAACATTGAGCAAAAAGGTGTTTTTTACGATGTCGCTGGTTGCGGTATTGATCTGTACCGGAATGGCGCTTTCAATATTGAAAATTTCCAGTGACAAGACGAAGGAGCTGTTGAGAGAGAAACATGTCGAACTGTGTGAGTGCATCTCAGAGGCAAACTCGTCAGTTTTAGGAAACGAGACATCAGAGCAGCTTTCTTCCATCTATGGTGATCTCAATACCAGATTCAGTTTTCTTGAGAGCCTGGCGATAGTAGACAGAGACGGAGTGGTGATCGTATCGGCAGAGGATTCTGAACCAGACGACGGCAATAATATAAGTAAAGCAGATCGGGGAAAGATTGAAAAAGAATTACATAAAGAGGAATTTATTTTTCCTGTCAGCGAAAGAGCAGGGCATTATCTACTGATCACAGTGGCAAGGCCCCACGAAGGTGTATTTTCGTTTTCAAGTAATCTGCTCATAATCCTGATCATAATCGTGTCAATGTCTGCTGTCTTTATCTTCTTTTATGGTTTTATCCACCAGATGGTAAAAAAACCTGTCCGGCAGCTTCTTGAAGCCAGCAGGCTCATGGCCACTGACGCAGGCGATCTGACTACAAAGATCAATATAGATTCAGATGATGAGTTCGGCAGGTTGGGAACCACCATGAATGAGATGTTTTCCAATATTGCAAAAATAATCAATGTGATCAGATCGACATCGGACAAGGTCAATTTTTCCGCCCAGAGCCTTTCTGCTTCAACAGAGGAAATGAATTCGATTACCGAGGAAACCTCTTTGACAGTACAGAATATTGCCAAATCGACTGATCTTCAGGCTCAAAAGGTGGAGGATACGATCAGGGAGATCAGGAACATGGAGAGGTCGGTCAAGCAGGTTGCCAACAGCGCCGAACTTGCGGCTTCCGCAGCGACAAATGCGTCAGAGACTGCGATAAAGGGCGGGGAATCTGCGGGAAAAGCGGTCGAAAAGATCAATACTATCTACGAAGTGACAAAAAAATCCTCGGGAATTATAAGAAATCTCGGGGAGCGTTCCAACCAGATAGGCGAGATCGTCGATGTTATCACTGATATAGCGGATCAGACCAATATGCTTGCTCTTAACGCGGCGATTGAAGCGGCAAGAGCGGGTGAAGCAGGCAGAGGATTTGCCGTGGTCGCCGACGAAGTAAAGAAACTTGCTGAAGGAAGCGCGAAAGCCGCAGAAGAGATAGCGGTTCTGATAAGAAAAACGCAGGAAGATACTCGAACAGCAGTCCAGAGTATCGAGCTTGGTTCAAAAGAAGTGGATGAAGGAAAGGAAGTAATCACTAAAACCGGGGAATCTCTCGATGAGATCGTGGAGGTCCTTAAAAGTTCCAGTGATATGGCGAGAAGGATTTCAGCCGCGACAAAGGAACTCAGCCGAGGCATGAAAAATGTGATCGGTTCGATCGACGGGATCTCTTCAAGTGCCGAAAAGAATGCTTCGTCCACACAGGAGACTGCTGCCTCTATGGAGCAGATGACTTCCAGCATGGAGGATGTCGCATCCTCCGCTCAGAAATTAAGTGATATGGCGATACAGCTAAGAGAGCATGTTGGCCGTTTTAAGATCACTATGATCGATTCAGCTGATGAAGCAGTAAAAGCAAATTGATCACGTGAAAAAGAGGTACGCTGCGATGGATATTGAAAAAAGGAACGCAACAGAAAGCGAAAGTTTTCAGCTGGTGACCTTCAGGCTCGGTAGAGAGAATTACGGTATACCTGTTTCAGAGGTAAAAGAAATAATCCGTCCGATCAAGGCTTTTCCTGTTCCAGGTATGGCGGAACCCGTATTGGGAGTGATCAACCTTAGAGGAGAGATCATTCCGGTACTGGAGATACATTCCGTTCTTGGAGTTGAAGAGGATGAGGATAATGCGAAAAGCAGGAAAAAGAGGGTTATTATACTCGATTCGTCGGAAGGAAGATTCGGATTTATTGTGGATGAAGTGAAAGATGTGGTTCAGGTCGAATCGAAAGATATAAGAAAATCTCCTGAAGTATCCAGTGATCATTCTTTCGAAGAATCTGTGTTGGGGATAGTACAGGGGGAGAACGGAATGCTTATCTGCATCGATCCGGAAAAAATTGTAAAACAGTGTCTTGATATTAAAGAGCTGTTCGAAGAGTGCCTTAACGTCTGAGAGCAGCAGGCAGGAATAAATCGAAATCGTTCCTTGGAAGGATAATGGAAACAGTTATCAGAAAGACACCAAATGGTCTGTGACAGCGGAACGGGACTGATTGTAAAAGTCGGGATGGCTCAATTCAGGATCGGTGTGGCGCCGATGAGGATGTACACAATGGCACTGGGATCATGTGTCGGCATTGTGATTCATGACCGGGTTGAACAGATGGGGAGCCTTGCCCACGTGATGCACCCAAGCAGGGACAAGGTCAAAAATAATTCCAACCCGGCCAAATTCGTTGATTCGGCGATTGAACATATGGTTACGAGGATGGTCAGATGCGGAGCCAACAGAAAAAGGTTTACTGCAAAATTATTTGGAGGGGCCCAGATGTTCAAGCATATCACGGGAAGCAATGGGCTGATCCAGGTGGGATTGAAAAACATCGAGGCAGCAAGAGAAACGCTGAAATCATACGATATTCCGGTGATCGCGGAATCAGTAGGCGGAACAACTGGAAAGACTATTCTATTCAGGATAGACAACGGTAGCGTCTATGTCTGCGATGCCTTTGACAATGAGGAGATTCTTTGATGAGTAATTGTGAAATGAGAAGGGGCAGTGGAGAGATCAGAGTGCTTGTAGGTGAAGATTCTCCCTTTATGCGAACGCTCATTACCGAGTCTATCGAGACAGATCCGGATATTACGGTGGTCGGAACCGCTGCAAACGGCAGGGAAGTTCTTAGAAAACTTGTTGAATTAAAGCCCGACTGTATCACGCTCGACCTGGAAATGCCGAGGATGGATGGATTAGATACATTGAAATATATAATGAGCGAGTGGCCGGTCCCCGTGGTCATCCTGAGCGGACATTCAGCAAGGAACGGCCATATGGCCTTGACATGTCTTGAACACGGGGCAGTGGATTTTGTCGCCAAGACTATGCAGGGGAACAGATTTCCCGTAAAGACGCTGATCTCGAAGATCAGGATGGCTGCTTCCGTAGACGTACAGAAAGTCCGTTTTTCGTCAACGGATCACGACCTCAGAATCGAGCGGCAGGGCGAGAGAAAAAACAGCAGTAATCTTCTGGTAGTGATCGGAGCAAGTACAGGGGGGCCGCAGGCCCTTATGGAGATAGTACCAAGGCTTCCTGCTGATCTCGGCGCGAGTGTTCTGCTGGTTCAGCATATGCCGGCGAAATTTACCGGGTTTCTCGCTGAACGCACAGATTCCCGATCAGGAATGGAAGTAAGGGAGGCTGAAGAGGGAGATCTTATTCTTCCCGGAAGAGTCCTTGTCGCTCCGGGGGGGATGCACCTCTTTCTTGGTGAGAACCGGGGAAGACCGTCTGTGATGCTGTTTCCCAGGAATGACCTCCAGAAGACAGCTTGTCCGTCTATCGACTTTGCCATGACTTCTTTCGCGACCGTTTTCAAGGAAAGGATGATCGGTGTCATTTTGACAGGAATGGGAAGGGACGGAACAGCGGGCTGTGCTTCGATACGCAAACACGGGGGCAGCGTGATCTGTCAGGACCGGGATTCATCCTTGATATACGGAATGCCGGGGTCGGTCGAGGCAGAAGGTCTCGCGGACAGAATAGTACCGCTTAAAGATATTGCAAAGGTGATAGTAGAGTATGTCGATAAGGCGATAATGATGGAAGTAAGTCATGAAAGTCAATGATTACAAGGCGTTATTCATCAGTGAAGCGAATGAGATCCTGAAGGTCCTCGAAGAAGGGATAATGGATCTCGAAAAAGAAAATAATGCTGCGTGTTTGGAAGAAATATTCAGAAATGCCCACAATATGAAGGGCATGTCGGGTGCTATGGGATACAGCCACGTTGTGGAGGCGAGCCATGCCCTGGAAAATATCCTTGATCTGTGCAAAAAGGGGGATATGGCGGTCGAATCTTCCGAGATCGACGGCCTGCTTCGAGTCGTGGACCATCTCAGAGAGCTTGTCGAATGGTCTATAGAGGGTAAGGAAAACCAGGAGGGAGAACGGCTTCTTGGAGAGATAATGGCGCTGTTGTCTCCGGTGAGTGAGCGCCTGATCCCGAAGGGCCGATCTGAGGCAGGGAAGGATGAAAAACGGACAGAGCCGGATATAGCGCAAATCAATGAATCTTATGATAAGCCAGGCGAGATAATAGCAGAAGGAGATCCTCAGGACCCGAAAGACTCTAATGCAGTAAGGGAACGCCATCACGTTGAGATCATTTCTACCAGAGTGGATCTCGAACGGCTGGATAACCTGATGGATCTTGTCGGTGAGCTGATAGTCAGCCGGATCCGGCTCAGCAGTATCGCCCATGAGCTTGGGTCAAAACAACTCGAAGCGGAAATTGAATCCTCAGGAAAACTGATATCAGAGATACAGAAAGATGTAATGGAAGCAAGGCTGGTCCCCGCGGAACAGATCTTTCATCGCTTCAAAAGACTGGTAAGGGATACATCAAAGGAACTCGGCAAAAAAGTCAAATTCGAAATAATCGGTTCAGAAATAGGTCTGGATAGAACTGTTCTCGACAGGATGGGGGAGCCGCTCGTGCACCTTATCAGAAATGCCATGGATCACGGGATCGAATCTCCCGAGGAACGGATCTCATCCGGGAAGAGTGAAATCGGAAAGATCACCCTGATCGCAAGGCGTGAGCGAAATCATGTAGTTGTAGAGGTGGAAGATGATGGGCGCGGAATCGATATGGAAGCAGTAAGAAAGAAAGCCAGACAGAAATCGATAGAAAATCAGATCGATGAAGAGATCAGCGAAGATGAGCTTTGCGGAATACTGTCTGCGCCCGGATTCAGTACGCGTGACAGGGTCAGCCGGTATTCAGGCCGGGGAGTGGGGATGAACGTCGTCAAGGATACGATAGATTCCCTCGGCGGATCGATGAGGATTAAAAGCGTAAAATCTGAAGGTACGATCATATCAATGTATCTGCCTATTAATCTTTCGATAATAAAGGCATTGCTTTTCAGCGTGTCCGGAGAAATACACGCTCTTCCGATAGAATACGTCAGAGAGACGGCGCGCGTAGAATACGGTTCGTTTAAGACGATCAGAGGCAAAGAAGTATATCAGAATGGAGAAGAGTTGATTCCTGTCGTGCGTCCCCGTGATCTTTTCGAGATGAATAATGAAAAAACAAGGTCGCGGTTCTTCAAACTGATAATCATCGATACAGGTGACGAGACCGCGGGATTGATAGTCGATCATATCATAGGCCAGCAGGATGTAGTAATCAAGGGTCTGCCGGGTATGGTCAGGGATATAAGCGGAATTTCCGGTGCGACGATACTCGGAAGCGGAATGATCGCATTTATATGGGATCCAAAAGTACTTTTACAAGAAAGGTGTATGAATGAACCAGATAAAGAGGCCGTCGTTTTTGAGGATTGATGCCTTGAAAGAGTTGGGAAACATAGGTTCGTCTCATGCTATTACGGGCCTTGCTGACCTGCTCAAAAAGAGGATCGATGTCTCCATTACGAACGTTGACATAATACCGCTGCAGATCATATACACACTCTTCAATGGGCCCGAGTCCATGGTTTCGGTTGTGTATCTCGAGGGCTACAGCGATGACTTCAGGGGGATGATGTTCCTTATTTTCCCTTATCCTGAAGCTAACAAGATGGTTGAGATGGCCAGAGGGTGCGAAGTAGAAGAAGGTGTTTTAACGGATGAGATGTCCCTTTCCACGTTGAAAGAGATAGGAAACATCATGTGTGGATGCTATTTGAACACACTTTCGACATTTATCGACCGCAAGATCATGCATTCGGTTCCTCAGTTTTCGAACGATATGCTGGGCGCCGTAATGGATTCGATTTTAATAGACCTGAGTCTTGAATCCGATTATGCGATAGTGCTTGAGACAGCGTTCTCTCTGCCGCAGAGTCAGTGTAAGGGATTTCTTTTCTTTATTCCGACTTCGGATTCAGTAGATCTTTTGTTTGAATCAATTGGAATAGAATAGACTTGAAAGGAGAAAGTAAATGAAACCGAGAGTATTAGTAGTGGATGACGCAATATTTATGAGGAAGATGATCGCTGACATTCTTGAAGGTTCCGGGATGGAGATCGTCGGTGAAGCTGATACCGGGGCCGTAGCAGTGGAGAAATACTCGGAACTCAGCCCCGACCTGGTGACGATGGATATTATAATGCCGGAGATGAACGGAATAGACGCGGTAAAGAATATCATAGCGTCCGACCCGCAGGCCAAGATAGTGATGTGCAGCGCACTTGGACAGCAGGCGCTTGTCCAGGACGCTCTTGGCGCTGGAGCTAAAGATTTTCTGATTAAACCGTTTAATCCTTCAAGAGTAGTAGAGGTAGTGACAAAGATTCTGAACCAGGTCAGCAAGGTATGATCGGGTAAGGGAAGGACCGATAATGTCTGAAATTGATGTAAAGGAACGGGATACACTGAAAAGTTTTGCATCCAGAGTGGATCGTAATGACCCGGGAGCCTTGAACAACCTAGGAGTCCTGTATTTCAGGAAAGGGTTGTATGATGAAGCGATAAATCAGTTCAAGGAGGCGATAAAGATCGATTCGAGGTTCGATCTCGCCAGAGAAAACCTTCGCTATCTCTTCTCGGAAACTAAGATGGATGACCCGGATGTAAGCTTGTGGAGGAAAGAGGTCGAAAAAGATCCCGACAGTGATGAAGCGCTTCTGCGTCTGGGAATAAGTTACCAGAACATGGGTAAGCTGAAAGAGGCTGCGGATACGCTGGGAGCGGTCGTGGAAAGGAATTCAGATCATTATATGGCCCGGATCCATCTCGGCAGTGTTCTGAAATCAAGGGGATTGCATCAGCAGGCACTTGAGCATTATCTCTGCGCAGGGGAAAAGGTCAAGAATTCGGCAGTTTTCCATACGGATCTCGGAGAAGTGTATTACAATCTGGGGCGCACCGATGAGGCGATCACGGAGCTGTTGGAAGCGATAAAGCTGGATGTGGAATACTGGCGGTCACATTTTCTTATTTCATTCGCCTATGGCGATATCGGAAATTTCCAGGAAGCCCTGGAAGAAAGCAGGACCGCGTCGAAGCTTAATCCTTCCTTCAATAATACGGAAGCAAATCTTGCCCTGTCAGAGTTTTCCGGTGAAAGGCAGATTCAGAACAGTTCCGGCGGCGGCAAGGATATCCCTAGCATGGAAAGTACGTCTTTTACTCTCGGTATGGCGTATCGGGAACGGGGCTATTACAAAGAGGCGCTGCAGGAACTCAATAAAGCTCTGCTCGATATGGCAGAGAAAGACAAAGTCTATATAGAAATAGGCAAAGTAAATATTTCGGAAGGGGAAGAAGAAAAATCGCTGAAAGCATTTCTAAAAGCCCTGGAGGAAAATCCTCAGAATCCCGAGGCGTTCAGGCTTTGTGGATGTATATATCATTTTCGCAAGGAGTTCAGAAAAGCCGCAGTCTGTTATCTTCAGTCTTTCAGGCTTGATTCAGCTGATGCCAGCACCATGAACAATCTTGGTGTACTCCTTTACCAGGCGGAACTTTTTGAGGACGCCGAAAGGATGTTCAAGAAAGGGCTGAACATAAACCTCTATAATATTGAGCTTAATTATAACTTCCTGACCTGCAACATTCTTAAAGAAGATTATATGATGGCCGAAAACCTGATTCAGAGGATGGAAGCTTTTGTAGGTAAAAGCGCCACCCTTTATGAAAAACGGGCCCTTCTCCACTATAAACTTAACAGGATGACTCTTGCCCTCTTCGATATAGAGAGTGCTTTGACTTCAGACAGCGCCCATAGCGACGCTTTGTATCTGAAAGGGCTGGTGCTTCTTCGCGAGGAAAATTTTGAAGGTGCGATCCAGTGTGTGCTTGAAGCGGCGAAGATCAATCCGCAATACACAGGGTATCATTTTTTCATTGCGGTAGACGATCATGTCAAAGCTGATCCTTGCCATGTAGAAACCTCCATGCATGAGGAGCCGGACGACGAACTCATCGAGATCCTTCAGGCGGGGGTCCACCGCAGGTTTGATAAAATAAAAGATTTTCTGATGAACGTGGTCGAAGAAGGTATCAGGGATATCGAGGATGGGAAGAATGACAAGTCCGGAGAAAAGACTGCGAAAAAAGGAAACGAACAGACAGACGATAACGATGAATCGGGTCAGTGTGAGGAAGATGATTCCCTTATCGACCTGAGGATAGAGATATGATCAGGGAAAGGAAAAGGGCATAATGGCAATCCAGTCTTCGATCAAGGAATTAGGACTTTTCGACCTGTTCCAGCTGCTCCATATGAATGCCAAGACGGGCCGGTTGATAATAAGCGACGCTGCTGAGAACAAAGACGCTCAGATCCTTTTTCAGAAGGGATCGGTATGTCTGGCATCGGTAAATGACAGATCGCCCAAGACGGTCGAAATGCTTCTGGAGGAATGGGGGATAATCGACGATACGATCCTGCCTTCCATACTCAATGCATATAAAAAATATGACAACCTTATAGATTGCCTGGTAGGCGAGGGTATTTCATCAAAACATCATCTGGAAAATTTCTTCAGCTCCAGGATTAGGGAAAATGTCTACGATATCTTCAAATGGGAGAACGGAGACTTCCGATTCATCGAGGAAGAACTTGATCTGAAACGCGAAGTAGTCGTTATGCTTAATACCGAAAATCTGATCCTTGAAGGCGCCAGAAGGATCGATGAATGGTCGAATATAAAAAACAAGGTGACATCGAGGCATTGCGTCTTTCATCTCTGCTCTGGGGGAGAGAAGGACCACAGATTAAACCTTAAACCCAAAGAATGGGAGATCCTCTCGCTGATCGACGGCGTGCGTTCTGTCAATGAAGTGAATAACCTTGTCGGTGAAGATCTTTTCACGACAAGCAAGCTTATCTACGGGCTGGTAGTGATGAACGTTATCGGTCTGGAAGAAGCGGAGAATGAAAATCAGGCCGAATCGAACAACGAAGCAAGGCTTGAGGAACTGCTTCGTAACGGACATGATTATTACAGCAGGTTGAACCTCGAGATGGCAGCTGAAGAATTTGAAAAAGCCCTTCAGATAGACGGTGAGTGTTTTGAGGCCTTGAGGATGCTTGGAGAAATATATTATAAGCTGGAAAGGCTGAGCGAGGCCCTCGTGTTTCTGCGAAAAGCGCGGGCTCTAAGGCCCCAGAATCAGAAGGCGATGTTTATCAAGGGATATCTGCATGCCAGGCTCGGAGAGGTCGAGTTTGCGGTAAGAGAGTGGGAAGAACTCAGGGAAAAAGCAAGAAATCCCAAGATAATAAAAATTGTCAAACACCGGATCCAGGTAGCCAAAGAATGGGAAAAGGTCCTTCAGGAATATTAGACGCTCGATTTATTCAAGCTGCACTCCGTATTCTATTATATCCCTAAAATCATGTTTTGATATTTCAATTCGATGTGATAACATCTCGCTTCGACCGGATGCAGAGGTTAACGTGTCTTTCTGTATTTGACGGGGAGGTATAGATGTTTTTCAGACTTTTGAGCATACTTGCGGCAGTGGTCGTGCTGTCAGGTTCTTCCGCTATTATGGCTGAAGAAGGGATGTGGCAGCTGGACAAGTTCGACAAGGATCTGTTTAAACAGATGCAGACCGCTGGCCTTGAACTTTCGCAGGATGAGATATTTAAAGCCGGAGGTTCAGGGATCGCTTACGCAATAGTAGATCTTGGAGGCGGTACGGGTTCTTTTATTTCATCGACAGGCCTTATTCTGACGAACCATCATGTCGGGTTTACTGCCCTGCAAAGAGCGAGTACGACTGATAACAATTTCATTGAAAACGGATTTTATGCCGGCAGCACGGGAAAAGATATACGCGCCGAGGGGTATCAGGCCAAGGTGCTGATCTCGATCAAAGATGTCACAGACGAGGTGCTGAAAGCGGCGGAAGGAAAGACAGGGGCCGAGCGTTTCAAGGCGATCGAAGACAGGATCAAACTTCTCGAAATGGAATGCGAAAAAGATAGTGATGTCCGATGTTATGTCTCTGCCTTCTACAGCGGAATGCAGTACAAGATGTTTTCATACTTCGTTATCAAGGATATCCGCATCGCCTACGCTCCTCCGAGGGCTATAGGCAATTATGGAGGCGATATCGATAACTGGATGTGGCCCAGGCACACCGGAGATTTCACCATCCTCAGGGCGTATGTCGCTCCCGACGGCACTCCTGCCGAGTATTCAGAAGATAATGTGCCGTATCAGCCGGCTGTTCATCTTGCGATCTCAAGCAAAGGGGTCGAAAAAGATGATTTCACGATGATTCTGGGCTACCCGGCCGCGACGCAGCGGTACAGATCGTCTTATTCTATAGAATGGAGCCAGAACTGGCGTTTCCCAAAGAGGATCGCCCTGTTCGGGGATATTATAGATATCTATAAAAAAGCGGGAGAAGCTGATCCCGGCGTGGCGATAAAGGTCGCTTCATTCGATCAGATGTTCAACAATTCGATGAAGAACTACCAGGGTCAGCTGGAAGGATTCCTGAAAGCCGGCCTGCTCGATAAAAAGATCGCCGACGAAAAGGCTTTTACCGAGTGGGTCAATAGTAACGACAAGCGCAAGAAGAAGTATGGAGATATTCTCCCCAAGATCGAAAAGCTTTACAAAGAGAATGAGAAGTACCGTGATATGGACGGAATAGGTCAGATCATGGGCTTCAGCTGCCAGATGTTCAGCGCGGGCTACCAGATATTCAAGTGGACAGAAGAAAAGGAAAAAGAGGATATCGAAAGAGACCCCGGATATATGGACAAGAATATCGAACGCCTGAAGATGCGTTTGAATATGATCGACCGAAGTTATGACAGGGGCGTCGATATGGCTCTTATGAAGCATTTTTTCAGTCTCACGATGAGACTTCCCGCCGAATCCAGAAGTAAAGCGCTGGAATCGCTTATCATGGAGATCCCGGGTGAAGATGTCGATGCCAGGATCGATAAGCTGGTCGAAATGCTTTATTCCGGGACGAAACTCCATATAGCCGAGGAAAGGGCGAGGATGTTCGATCTCTCCCGCGAAGAACTGATGAAGGAAAAAGACGCGATAATAGAGTTATGCGCGAAACTCGATGGTGAGATTAAAGCTACGGAGAAGAGAGAAAAGGAATTTGCCGGGGTGATAACAGAACTGAGGCCCAGATTGATAGAAGGGATGAAGGAGTGGAAGGGTGGGGCCTTATATCCCGACGCGAACGGGACGATGCGACTGACCTTCGGTACGGTAAAAGGGTATTCTCCGAAAGACGCGGTCGATTATGACTATATAACCTCTTTTTCCGGAATGATCGAGAAGAATACGGGCGTAGAACCTTTTGATTGTCCGGAAAAGCTTGTCGAAATGTGCAATGCGGGGGATCTCGGAGGGTATGTCGATGAGTATCTCGGGGATCTTCCTGTGGACTTCCTTTCGACATGCGATATCACTGGAGGGAATTCAGGAAGCCCGATACTGAACGGAAAAGGGGAAGTAGTCGGCTCAGCTTTCGACGGTAACTGGGAAAGCATCTCTGCCGACTACCTTTTCAACAGCGATCTGAACCGCTGTATCAGCGTTGAGTCAAGGTATATCCTCTTTGTGCTCGACAAGTTCAGCGGCGCCGGGGATCTGCTTGAAGAACTGACGATCAATTAGTGCCGGTCCGGTCTTTGCGGGCGGCAACTGATTTCAGGAGGCGGGGGATGATCCGGACAAGGCTCTCCCGCCTGTTTTAAAAGGAACTGAAAGCGTTATGGGAGAAGTATATGCCCTGATTACCGCCTTTGTATGGGCCTTTGCCGTAATCCTGATAAAGAAGTCCGGCGAGAAGATACCCCCGTTTGCCCTGAACTTCTTCAGAGTCGGAATTGCATCGTTCCTTTTTTTAGCAACCTTCCTCATTATGCGCGAACCCCTTCTCTGGAGGGCTCCTCTCGAGGATTATCTGATCCTCACCTTGAGCGGAGCGATCGCGATCGTGATCTCGGACACACTGTTTCATATGTGTATCAATGCGGTCGGAGCAGGGATCAATGCCCTTGTCGACACACTCTATTCCCCATCGATCATTTTTTTTGCATACCTTCTTCTTGGTGAGAAGCTCAACCTCTGGCATTTTGGAGGGCTTGCTCTGGTAATTTCGGGAGTATTCCTGACAACGAGGGTAGATCCTCCGGCAGGAAGAACCCGTAAGGAGCTTATGTTCGGTATCTTTTGGGGAGTGCTGGCGATGCTGACTCTGGGAGTAGGGATCGTTATTGCCAAGCCGGTCCTGGAGAGGTCCCCCGTTCTCTGGGCGACTGCGGTAAGACAAATAGGAGCCTTTCTCGTCATGATCCCTGCCGCTCTGGTGATGCCGTCGAGGAAGAGGATATTTTTAGTCTTTAAACCTGAAAAGCACTGGAAGTATATGTTTCCCGCGACATTTCTGGGTTCATATGTCGCCCTTATTTTCTGGATAGCGGGGATGAAATACACACAGACCGGCATTGCGGCGATACTGAATCAGACAAGCTCGATACATATACTGATCCTCGCCTCTGTCTTTCTCAAGGAACCTTTTTCAAGAAACAAGCTCGTAGCGGCGGTACTGGCATTATCCGGCATAATACTCGTGACGCTCGGATAACGCAGTCCGGCAGTCAGGATCCATCTTGTAAGATTCTATTCCAGGCTCCAGAAAGAACGGCCTAGACACTATAGATCCGGCTGGACCCCTTGATTTTCGTGGGTTAGTCTGGGACTAACAGAGTTCCAACTAGAGCCACATGAGTGTT
>JAFGBF010000010.1 GCA_016933255.1 Candidatus Krumholzibacteriota bacterium | reverse complement strand
GAGACTCTTGAACCGGCGGTCAAAGTCCCTCCGAAAATAGCCGGCGCCGCGAAAAAGTCGATCGAGCGGATGGTCTCGTTCGGGTGAAAAGATATACTCATCGCCTGGATCAGAAGGCGTACCCTACCAGTATCTGAATCCCCATGTTCTTCAGCTCCGTCATACTGAAAGTCTCTTCTCCGATCGTCAGATCATCGAAGATCGGCGTCATGCCGACCGTCCCCCTGAGGTCGAATATGATCATCCCTCCGTTTTCCAGAAGAATATTCATCTCGCTGCTGATGACCATCCCGACATCAGTCGACTTGAGCTGGTCGTAGATAATGTCCATCGCATCTTCAAACTCCGAGGGTACGTCGAAATTAAAATCATAGCTGTTGGATACCTTCATCCCGATGTAAGGACCTATTCCGATGGTCGTCTGGACCCTCTTTTCCGTCGGAAGGACAAGCTTGAGGAGAAGATTTAAATCCACGTAGTTGATTTTGTTAGTGAGGGTCAGGCCGCCCGCTACTTCCTTCCAGCCCCTCATCATGAACATCACCTCGGGTTGGACCTGGAAGAGGCCGCTGAGATTGTAGCTCATGAACGCGCCAAAAGCTCCGGCGGTCCTGAAATTAAGCCTTCCCTCATCGGCAACGGCGGTAGAAAAATTCGGGCCGGCTTTTATGCCGTAATGAAATTCACCTTTTTCGGTGGAATAGCCGGCGGAAGAACAGAGGATGACAGCCATCAGGATGACCATGGAAACAGAAAATCTTTTCATCGAAAGACCTCCCTCGAAGCAGAAGTACGAGAGTGTATTTATCCAGAATACGCAGAGAAACTATCAGGCAGAAATAAATCAGGTCAAGGCAAAAGCGTATGTTGCCGGCCGGGTGACAAATATTTCGTATAACTCAGATAGACGTCCCGTCCAACATATGAAGAGCATTTATTTTGTAAGAATCAACATCGACCTTTGACAATATCAATGGGGAGATGTCGGTCTCCCTTACTGAGCCCAGGCGTAACCTATCTTCATAAAGAATGTGCGGTCGGTCTGCACGGGATCTATTTCCCGGTATTCGTCGCTGGCGACATATTCGCGCCCTCCATAGAAGATGTCGGAATATCCGAGAAAAAGGACCGTCTGTGGATTGATCTTGTACGAGAAGAGCAGCTGGTTAAAGAAGTTTTCCTTTGTCGGGTCGATATCGTCAAGATACAGCCCGGCGCTGCGTTTGTAGTACCTGTGCTGGCCTATCCACCTGAAGAAGGTCCTGCGGTTAAACTGGTAGACGAGGTTCACCCGGCTGATGTTGGCGTCATAAAGGCGTCCGTCATCGACATTGAACCTTTCATATGTGTGGTCGATCCCGAGCGAGAGGTGGGTCCCGATCCTGTATTCGATCACGGGATTGATCATCATCTGCAGGCCGTCCTGGATGTTGGAGTAGTCGATAGCCTCTCGAACGACCCCGTGAAGGAAAATACTCATCGCCCCGAACGGGTAGAAGCCGGTGTCTGCGATGAGTCCCTTGAGATAAAAGTCTTCTCCGCCGTATCGCTGCACGCGGCCGAACCCGACGAGGTCGAGTTCCGATTGTTTCTTGCCGCGGTAGTTGTACCACCAGGAGTATCCTACGAGCAGCCGTTCCCCGGAAAAGTCATGCTCGGTCTCATGGCATGCCCCGAAGTTCATCATGTTCCACCAGTTGTCTGGATCGTTGTTCCAGGTGTATCCGAATCCGGCCTCGGTGTAATTGTAGTCGACTCTCGGAAAGAATCCGATGTCGGTACGGAATTGCGGGCTGAATGCCCTGTAGATCGCGTACCAGTCGAGGCTTTTAGTTCCATGGAGGTAATATATCTCCGTCGCTCCCCCCTCAAGGCTGCCTTCTGGCTGGCCATAGTCAGCCGCGACCTGCTCGGGATAGCTTGTGACCGAACCGATGAACATTATCGCCATCTGATCCTTTTTGTTGAATTTCAGTTTTCCGTCGATCACTCCGACGCGGTTGTAATAGTCCTTGCCCTCGCGGTCCGATATCAGAAAACCGATGTTCGAGGAGGATTTAACGTCGCGCCTGTACCTCAGTACAGTTCCGACAGACCTCTGGTCGAGAGAAGCAGCGTCGGAGTACTCCTGCGCGGGGAATGTAAGGTTTGTGATCCTGTCCTGGACGCTGAAGAACCCGATCGCGTTGCGGCCCTCTTTGCCGGAAAGCTTGATACCCCAGTCGGGATCGCTGAAGCTTCTCGTATGGACGGTGCGCATATGAGTATTGAAAAAGTCGGCGCCCTCGAGGAAGAAGGGGCGTTTTTCAGGATAGTAGAGAGCGAACTGGGTATTAATGTCAAGCTGCATCGCGTCGGATTCAACCTGCGAGAAGTCGGGATTGCCGGTAGCGCTCAGCGTCATGTTGGGAGTGAACCCCCAGCGCATCGTGACCCCCGGGTCGAATGATTTTTCTTTCTCGACGAAATCACCCGATGTATAACCCTCGCGCTCCTGCGTAAATATTCCAGAGATCGTCGGAGCTATCTCGATATTCTTTCCCGGCTCGATCCTGGCAAACCCTGATATTTTCTGAGCCTGGCACATATAGCAGTTATTGTTTCGGTCCCGCGGCCAGAGGCCGATATGATGCCGCACGTCTCGCGGATACGAGCGCACAAGATCAAGCCCCCATACCTGGTTGCTTTCTGAACGCTGGAAGGAGAGACTGTTGAACGGGATCGCCATCTCGACGATATAACCGTCGGATGTGACCCGGCCGGCCGAATCCCAGATAGCATCCCAGGCGCTGTTTCCTCCCATCTCGCTCTCGACAATATCCGACTGCACTCCGAACGGATTGCAGATGTATCCGTAGTCGCGCCTTCCGTCATTGAATGTGTCGATGAAGATCGCTACCCAGTCGTCGTTCCAGAGCGCGTCGCGGTCGCAGTACCGTGCCCGGATCTGCGAAGGATCGGGATCGAAAGATCTGAAAAGGACATAGAGATTCGACTCATCGTAGAGGAGATATACCTCCATCTTTACAGGCGCGGGGATATTCTCCCCCGGCTCGACCTCGGTATTCACCACCAGCTTGAGGGCGCCGTTCCACGCTGCCTCGTTCATCAAAGCATCGATTTTTATTTTTTTTGTCATGTGCGGGACTTTGAACGGTTCTTCCATACTTCCCGTTCCAACATTGAGTGCCCGGGCTTCTCCAGACGGAAAAAAGACACCGGCCAGGATAATTACCAGAAAAACAGTCTCGGCAGGATGGTTGAATCTCTTCACAGGAGCCTCCATAGATGAATCCATAATTATTTATGTAAATTATACGGGGGGAGATGGAAATAAGTTTCTTTTATACTGTTTCAGATATGTCTTCGATAAGTACAGCATCAACGCAAATATACGATCTTGCGCGAACTGCTGTAGCTGCCCGCATCCATCTTCATAAAATAGACCCCTGAGGCCACAGGCTTTGACTCTTCATTTCTTCCGTTCCAGAGGAGAGCATACGTCCCTGCGGCACGGTCACTGTCCTCAAGAATCCGCACCAGCCTTCCTGCGGTATCGTAGATACGGATCATGACGTGTTCCGGTTTATCGAGCGAGTAAGAGATCGTAGTGTGCCCGTTGAACGGGTTGGGGTAGTTCCGGCGAAGGGTGGTCACAAGGGGAATATCTTCAGCATCAGTCGTGCTGCTGGCAGCGCAGGCTGCGGCTTCATTCGAATACCCGCCCGAATATGCAAGGAGGTTCACAGCGCATACCCTGTAGTACCAGCATTCATTGACCGGGTTGTGATCAAAACTGATTTCTTCCTGGGATACGGTGCCCAACAGGTGTACGGCATCCGTATCAAATCCAGAAGCGGTATCTCCGAAGACAGCGAAATAGTCGACCGAAGAGGAGAGCATCTCGTCCCATGTAACGGTGATCGTATCGTTTGAGACTGCAGCAACACAGTTCATGACATAGTCTGGCTGCTGCCAAAGCGCGTCTGGTCCTCCGTACATTCCTATATCAGCCCTGGAACCGTCGGGGTCATTTCCCGCCCCGGGATCGCCTCTATCTATTCCGGGGGAATGAAGGGCAAGGTGATAATCACCGCCGGGCAGGTCCACATAGAGGGGGTCTGCGCTCATGTTCGTCCCGTCCGGAGTCATGCCCAGGACATCGCCGTCAGGGTTATTGTACGCATTGTTGTAAATATAGGTAATGTTTTCCGGTGCCGACGCCTGGAAACCGGTCGGAGCATTGTTCGTGAAATGGTTGTTCCTTATTACGCACCCTTCCGAATTGCCTATCGTCATGCTTCCGGCGAAGTAGGGGCTGCTGTTGCCGTCAAAGGTATTGTTATCGATTGTACCCCAAAGGCTGTCGGCCATGACGCCTCCTCCGATCATCGATACAGTGTTCTGTGCTACCAGCGTATTGGCCATGTCAAAGGGAGCGGACTTGTGATAGATTGCCCCTCCTGTCCCGGCAGAATTTCCTGTGATCAACGCCAGGCTGGCGTCGAAAGCTGATCTTTCGGTCAGCAGGCCGCCGCCGCTTCCCGAGCAGGAATTGGAGGAGATAGTGTCCCCATAAAGAGAAACGGATCCGATCCGGGAGTAGATCCCGCCGCCGTTGACATAGCCGGTGTTTCCCGTGATGACGTTGCCGGACATCGTCAGATCCGAGCAGCGCGCGCATATCCCCCCGCCATTACGGATGCCCGTATAATCGGCGTGCGGATGCGACCCTGTTATCGTATTGCCCGATAGTTCGGCCGTTACCTGGTAGAGGTATACGCCTCCTCCACTCTGCGCGACACAGTTGTTTATCCTGTTATCGATTATCTCTACAGTTCCAAGATAGCAGGCGATGCCTCCCCCGGCGCTGTAACCTGAAGATGTGATGTATCCGCAACCGTTTATCGTATTATCCTTGATCACCGGCGAAGCTTCGTAGCTGAGTATCCCTCCGCCGTATGTTCCGCTCTCCGGCATTGAAAGGTTCGAGCCGAAGCTGCCGGCTATGATGCATCCCTCGATACCGCTCCCTGTACCGGCTCCGTTTATGAACGATACCGTACTCCCGAAAGAGTTGATCGTAGTGGGATAAGCACCGGTATTTCGAGCCGAAAAGCCGACGTCCCATCCGCCGAGGATATAGACCGGTTTCTGTACTGTCACCTTCTCGTTGTAGGTGCCGGTCTCGACCATTATAGAGTCTCCGTCGACAGCTGCGTCGATGGCATCCTGTATCGAAAGGGCCGCAAGGGCAGGAGAGGAATACGGATATATGTTGCCGCCGGTCGTCGAGACATACCTGCGAAATTCACACCTTGATTCGGAAACAGGCACGAGCAGTGGATCGCCGGTAATAACCATCCCATAGTGCCAATAGATCTCGGCGTGATCATAAGGTGCAATAGTGTTGAACCAGTCGCTTAAGGCCTGCCCTATAGTCTTCCCATCTCCGAGAGGCTGGTAGAAGGCCCAGAACTCGAGCATCGAACCGGTCTTGGTACTGCCGACCGTGGCGAGGGCCGTTGTGCTTGGATTAAAGATATATGATCCGCCGAGAAAATCCTTTTCGGTGAAGCGCGACGCGCTGCAGCCGAAAATGTTGTAAAAAAGGGCCCTGGGCGGAATCGCCCTGATTTCGTTATTATTAAGCCACCCGCCTCTCGTGAAATAATGGGCCTTCGGACTTGAATGACAGGCTAACTGTATGAATTGATAGGCCTGTGAAGCAAGGCGGTTGTCGGCGTAATCATCCCGATTTGTATTCGGAGCCAAAATAGGTTCGAAATCCGGATAGGCATATCCGATACCGCCCCAAATATCGATATAGCTCAACCAATCGTCCTCAGAGTAGTTCACCCAGTCGTCCTCGGTGTAAGAAAGGGCATAATTGGTCAGGGTCATCTCGGAAGAGTACCAGGAATGCAGCTTGTCCAGGTAGTTGCTGATCTGAATATATTCATCGTCACCCGTCATCATCGAGGCGTCGATACGCCCAAGAAAGATTTCGGGTGCCGTATCGCCGGCACCGTCGGTGTGGGAGTCGTAAACGCCGCTCAACATCGGATACTGGGTTCCATTATCGCTCCAGACTCCGTCGAGTTCTGTCAGATAAAGGTCGCACGGGAAGGAAGAATAACCATCTTCGCCGTAGTCATCTTCGACCTCATACCAGGCGCATGGCAGTTCCCCAAACAGCACGCAGCCAACCAGACCGGTCGACTCGGAGACGATAAAAGCTTTTAATTCCTCAGCCGTGCCAAAGGTCGAACTGTAGAGATCGGCTGCATATCCCTTAGCTTCAATGTCGGAGATATACCTGTCCAATTTCGTCTGAATAAGCGGCTGAAGAGTGCTGTTCACGATGACGAGCACGCGCGGGGCGGCACCGTCCGAGGGGGCACGCAAGGGCACCATACGCAGGGGTACGATCTGAAAAGGTTGAGCGGGATGCGATGCAAGATATTCAGGGTAGGTTCCAGGCTGTTCGGATCCCATCCACCGCAAACGGGTTATTTTAGAATAATCGGTGAACTGCTGCTGGGCAGAAACCGGGCCGGCAAACAGAAGTACAAAAAGCAACGCAATGATAGTGAACGGTTTCATTGCACCACTCCAGCTGATCTTTGATAACATATGTCCCCTCATTTTTATAGTATCACAAATGGTACTGGAATGGCAACTTAATTAATTATAATGCATTAACGGCCGTCTCATGCTAAATCGATCCCTCGTCCGGGCACACGGCGGCGGCTGAAATAATTCGGCAAGCTCGATTATCAAAGTCCCCCCGCAAACAGCTGGCGCGGCGTGAAGATCGATCGAACGTATGGTCTCGAGAGGAGTACAACAGCTTCCGACCGCACAGTTCGCTGGACAATCTTACACCCAGGGAGTATGCTCTTAAACATGAAGAAAATGGGACCTCAAAAACGGAAATTTTAGCCCTTCAAGCGGTCTGGGAAAACGGGGCGGGCCAGGATCAAACTCTTTGAGTCTTAAAGTTGTATAAATTCCAGAGGCGCGTCATGGGCATGAAGCTCACGGCTGAAAATAAATATAGGCTTATGACCCGGATCTCGCACTCGATTCGGGACACGCTGGGCCTTGACGAGATATTGAATCATCTATTGAACATGGTTCAATCAGTTTTGGATTACGATGCGGTGGGTATCTTTGTTCTAAACGAGGACATCGTTTATTCACGCGACCGGCACCCCCACTCGCTTATCGCAGGACTTGCGATGCGTGGATTCGACATGCCCCAACCGACAGTCGATCCAATGCTCGTCAGTGGCAAAGGTATCATCGGGCATGTTATAAGAACCGGCGAAAGCGTTATCGCTTCAGATGTCCGGGAAGACCCCCGCTATGTCGAAGGCCGCAAGGGTACACTCTCGGAAATCGCCGTACCTATCGTGCGAAAGAAACGAGTGATAGGGGCGTTGAATCTGGAGAGTAACACAGTTGCAAAGTACATCGAAAACGATTTAGAGGTTCTTCGCTTTTTCGCGGACGCGGCTTCAATCTCCATCGAAAAAGCCATGTTACACCGGCAACTGCTGGATAAAAAGCTGATAGAGGAGCAGCTTAAAACGGCGCAGCATGTACAGTCCCGTCTCCTCCCGGATTCACACCCCGACATTTCCGGATACAACATCGTCGGGACGTGTATACCGACATACGAGATTGGCGGAGACTACTATGATTATTTCAAGCTTCCGGACGGTGATTTAGCTATCGTGGTCGCGGATGTTTCCGGGAAGGGCATTCCGGCGGCTCTTATCATGACGGCATTTCGTGCACTGCTGCGCGCCAATGCCCGCAGCGGTTCAGGACCAAAGGATGTTATCAAAACGCTTAAACATTTGCTGCCGGATTTTATGGGAGAATCTAATTTCGTGACATCGGTGTACGGTGTTCTGAACCCCGCTGCCGGCAGTTTTGAATATGTCAATTGCGGGCACCACCCGCCGATTCTCTTTCGCTCCAACGGTAACGTTGAGAGGCTGAAGGATAGAAATCCACTATTGAGCTCGGCTCTTGAAGACATATCCCGCCACTCCGTTAAAGTTTCGCTTGCAGAGGGAGACTTGCTGCTCTTGTATACAGATGGAGTTATCGAGGTCATTGACAATGATGGCAACGAGTTCGGCGCCGATAGACTCGAAGCGGTGGTGCAGAGTTCGCTCAGATCGACGGTTTCGGATATCATCAGCAATATCATCCGGGCGACACATGATTTTGCCGGAACGGAGTATTTCACAGATGATTTCACCCTGGTCGTCCTTCAGCGGAATCAAAAAACGCCCTGATCCCCGCTTTTTGGACTGCCTTGATCAACATTTATGTTCGACAGACCCGATCATCCTTGAAACCAGCCGTTACAATTCGAATGACAAATCCGCAAAGTCTACTATAGAATTACCGGAGTCCTGGATTTCAGGCACTCGAAGGGAAGGATTTCCATGGATAACCCGCAGCCGAAAATAATGCCCGAGCGAAGGTACGATCTCGATTGGCTCAGGGTGATCGTAACCCTCAACCTGATCCCGTTCCATGTGGCCTGGATGATAACGAGCGTGGAAGGTTTCTCTTTCGTCAGGAAGGGTACCGCCGCATGGAATATCCTCCACACATACGTCAACTTCGTCAGCCCCCTTCACATGTTTCTGCTTTTTCTCGTAGCCGGCACCAGCACATTCATGGCGCTGCGTCACCGGTCGGCGGGGCAGTACATCATTGAGCGTGTCAAACGGCTTCTTATCCCTCTTTTGACATTCATGATCTTCCTCTTCCCCGTACTGGGTTATTTCTGGCCGACCACGGTAGACCTCGGCAGCCTGAACTATCTAACGCAGTTCTGGCCGTGGTGTCTCCTGACGAGCTTTTTCTCGCCGATCACCAAAGGACCGAACTGGGCTCATATGTGGTTCGTGGGATACCTCTTTATCTATTCATTGATCCTTCTGCCTTTATTCCTTCGGATCCGCAAGGGAAAGATGCCCTTCATAGACTCCTGGACGGGCTTTATGACAGTCCGGAAAGGGGCAGTATACGTGATGGCGGTACCGCTTTTCATCACGTTCTCGGTCCTGTCGCCGATCTGGCCTTTCTTCCGGAACAACCTCTACTCGGACTGGGGTTACTTTGCATATAATATCTCGGCATTCTATTTTGGATTCCTCATAGCACGCGATGCCGGGTGGTCCCGGGCTTTTGACAGGCACGCGGTCTTATCGCTTATCCTGGGGATAATATTTTCTACGTCCAAGCTGCTTATGGAATCCTTCGCGCCTTCGTTCTCAACGCCCGCATATAACTTAAGCTATGCCTCATACTCGCTTGTGGCCGGATTAAACACCTGGTTCTGGGTCATTGCGGTCCTCAGCATGGCGCGAAGGACGCTTTCGCGTACAAACAGGTTCCTGAGATATTTTAACAGGATCTCGTATCCGTTCTACATCTTCCATCTTGCCGTTATCTCGGTTACCGGTCACTACATCACACGAATCAGGTCAGGGACCGTTGCCGAATTTCTCATAATCTGCGCGGTATCGTTCTTTGCCTGTATCATATGCTGCGAACTGGTGAAGACCAACCGCTTCACACGCTTCCTCTTCGGGATAAAGGGGTGATAAAAGTTTACGCGTGACGGACGGACCATCCATTTCAGGCAACGATGGGCGATGGAACCGGAAGAAAAGAATCTTTTACAATCTGAATGAAACCGGTATATAGGAAGAGGTATGCTGTTCGAATTCAGTCCCAAAAAGGAAAATTGAGAGAATTATGAGCGAACATTACAGAGCCGTAACCGATCAACTGGAAATTGTCCCTGCCGGTCAAAAGATCGCATTCGGGATCGGCATGCTGGCAAACCAGATGTTTCCTGCCGCCCTGGGAATCTTTATGGTCGTTCTGGTGAAGGACCTTGGTTTTCCTCCGATCCTCTGGGGAATAGCCTTCTTCCTGCCGAGGATCTTTGATGCGATCACTGACCCGATCATGGGTTTCATTTCAGATAACACAAGATCGCGCTGGGGAAGGCGCCGCCAGTATGTCCTCCTGGGCGCCCTGATACTTGGGATCAGTTATATCCTGATGTGGCAGCTGCACAAAGAAAACAGCGTTACATACAATTTTGTCTACTTCATGTGCTTTTCACTTCTCTTTTATCTCGGATTGACCATCTTCAGCGTCCCGTATGTGGCTATGGGTTATGAGATGAGCAGCGATTTCCATGAACGCACCAGGATAATGGCAGTCTCTCAATGGATCGGCCAGTGGGCCTGGGTCATCAGTCCATGGTTCTGGATCATCATCTACAAGCCTGAATGGTTTGATTCTCCGGCTGCCGGATGCAGGCAGCTTTCTGTATGGGTGGGGCTTATCTGCATGGGGTTCGCCATCGTCCCTGCTCTTTTCATCAAGAGCAAATCTACAATCGATGCCGATCATCTTGAGGAACTGAGCAGAAAGAATCTAAAGAAGAATGTGGCGAAATTCTTCAAAGGATTTGCCGACGCTTTCAGAAACACCTCTTTCAGGAAACTATGTATCGCCACTTTTTTCATTTTCAATTCGTTTAACACGATAGCAGCGTTTTCATTCTTCATAATCGTCTATTACCTCTTCGCGGGAGATGCCGGAGCGGCAGGGATCTGGCCCACCCTGCATGGAAGCGTAGGCGCTCTGGCCACGACGTTTCTAGTCATCCCCATAGTGTCGAGGATCTCGCAAAAGATAGGCAAGAAGAAGACATTCATAATCTCGCAATCGATCTCGATAATAGGATATATACTGTTCTGGTTCCTCTTTGTGCCCGGCAAGCCATACCTGTTTCTGATAGCCCTTCCATTCTTCTCGTTCGGAATCGGCGGGCTCTTTACGCTGATGATGTCGATGACCGCTGATGTCTGCGACCTGGATGAATTCAACACCGGACTGCGCAGAGAGGGTGTTTTCGGAGCGATCTTCTGGTGGATGGTAAAATTAGGGTTTGCCGTCGCAGGGTTGCTGAGCGGCACGATTATGACGCTCGTGAGTTTTACTCCCGATGCACCCGTTCAGCCCGAAGGGGCGATAACCGGTATGAGGATCATCTATTCAGCTTTGCCGATAGCCGGAACGATAGGTGCGATCCTTGTGATGTGGAAGTATGACCTGTCGGAAAGCAGAGCTAACGAGATCCGCAAGGTGCTCGAGGAGCGGCACATCGTAGGCGGCAGCGAATGAATAAAGACGGTTTAGCGGCCTGACCTCCCAGATCGGATCCGGGTTATGAGATACGCACATTCTAAAAGTCGTTACCTGATTTCCGGCATGATCCGCCTCTTTTCCCCGGTATTATTGACAGCATTCTGCGTCAGATCGGCCTGTATCATAAATCCCGGCTGTTCGGCCAGGGTAGATTACACCGCCAGGATCGTTCAGACCTCCAGGGCCGGCGATAAGGCTTCTGAAAAGCAGAGTGTGCCGTTCAGACCGGAGAACGCTTCCGGGCTCCCCGTCATAAGGCTTGATCCGGAGAAGAGATATCAGGAGATCGCCGGGTTCGGGGGTTCGTTCACAGAAAGCTCCGCCTGGGTACTCAGCCGCCTGAGCGATACAAAAAGACAAGAGGTGCTGCGCGCCTATTTCAGCCCGGACGAAGCCGCTTACTCCCTGACGAGGACCCATATCGGCAGCTGTGATTTCTCCCTCTCGAACTATACGTACGCCGTTACTCCCGGAGATCTCGAACTCTCCGATTTCAGCATAGACGAAGACAGGGACGATCTGATTCCATTGATTCTTGATGCGGCCGCCGTCGAAGGGGCTGATTTCAGGATAGTGGCTTCCGCATGGACGGCGCCACCCTGGATGAAGGACAATAACGGCTGGAACGGCGGATCGCTCCTCGCCGAATACTACGATACCTGGGCCCTGTTCTTCTGCAGATACATCGAGGAGTACGAGAGAGCGGGCATCCCTATCTGGGCGGTAACGACATTGAACGAACCGCTCGGAAATTCGGAACAGTGGGAAAGCATGATTTTCACCCCTGCGCAGATCGCCCGGTTCGTGAAAAACAATCTCGGGCCAAGATTCGCCGAGGCCGGCATAGACACCCGGATCCTGATCTACGACCAGAACAGGGATCATCTGGAGGAATGGGCGAACGTCATACTTGGAGACCAGGATGCCGCGAAATATATCTGGGGGACCGCCGTTCACTGGTACAGCAGCACATACGAGTGGTATCCTGAAGAGCTCTCCCGGATCCATGAGCGGTTTCCGGGCAAGAAGCTTCTGCACACAGAGGGGTGCATAGATTCGGAAGTGCCTGTATGGCGGGACGACGACTGGTACTGGAGACCGGAGGCGACAGACTGGGGGTATTACTGGGCTACAGAAGAAGACAAACACCTTCATCCCGAGTACGTGCCGGTCTACCGCTATGCCCGGGATATCATCGGCGGCCTGAACAGCTATCTCACCGGATGGATAGACTGGAATATAGTCCTCGATGACAGGGGAGGCCCGAACCATGCCGAGAACTGGTGCATCGCCCCGGTCATAGCGAACCCCGCGGCGGACGAGGTCTACTACACCCCGCTCTATTACGTTATGCGGCATTTCAGCAGGTACATTCGTCCGGGGGCGGTGCGGATAGGGGTGGAGAACGGGGCCGAAGGGCTGATGGTGACAGCGGTGAGGAATACCGGCGGCACGATTGCCGTGGAGATTTTGAACCAGGCAGACCAGAGCAAACGATTTTCTCTCGAGCTGGGTTCAAGATTCGTCGAGATCTCCATACCGGCGTGCGCGCTCCAGACGATCATTATCGAGTGAGGACAGGACAATCGGCGGGGAGAACAGGATGAACGTAGAAGAAAGGCTATCGTTCAGGGAGAAGTTCGGATATGGACTAGGCGACACCGCCTCCAATCTCTATTTCCAGATGTTCATCAACTTTCTTCTGTTTTTTTATACCGACGTCTTCGGGATTCCGGCTGCCGTTGCGGGAACCCTCTTCATGGTATCGAGGTTCTGGGACGCGGTGAACGATCCGATAATGGGGATAATCGCCGACAGGACAAAGACCAGGTGGGGGAAATTCAGGCCGTATCTGATCTGGATGATGCTCCCGCTCGCCGTCATCGGCGTCCTGACATTCACGACTCCCGAGCTCAATCTCGGGGGAAAGATAATATACGCCTATGTCACATATATCCTCATGATGATGGCGTATACCGCGATCAATATCCCCTATTCGGCCATGCTGGGAGTCCTTTCGCCATATTCCAGGCAGAGGACGAGCGCCTCGACCTACAGGTTCGTCCTCGCATTCGTGGGGGCCTTCATAGTACAGGGCGCAACGCTGCCTCTCGTGAATTCTCTAGGGTCAGAGGACAAGGGGATCTCCCTTTCGAACGGCCTCGTGACAATTCAGGAAACGGGCACGAGGACATCCAGAATAATCATCGAAGCGGATGACGGCACCGATAAGACATCCCGGGAATTCCTCGTCAAGATCAACAGGATGGATGAAACGGCCCCTGCCGCTGATGCACCTGCATACATCAAGGAAAACGGCACAATAGAGCTGGACGAGGGATTCGGAGAGCACGTTATCGATCTCTCGCAGGTGTTCACCCTCCCCGAAGTGAGGGATCTGTCATACTCGGTGAGGAAGGTGGATGTCGCGAAGGGCTTCCAGTATACGCTCGTAATATACGGACTGCTGGCCTGCCTGCTCTTCTACCTTACCTTCGCCCTGACGAAAGAGCGCGTGCAGCCGTCAAAGGATCAGCAGAGATCGCTCCGGAAGGATATGCGAAACCTCGTGAGGAACCGGCCCTGGATGATTCTCCTCGTGATGGGGATGTTCACCCTCGGCTACGTGATAATCCGGATGGGCACGATACTTTACTACTTCAAGTATTACATAGGAAACGAGCTGCTCGCCGCGGCCTTCATGGTTTCAGGGACAGTCGCCGTCATCATCGGCGTGGCCTGCACCGACCTTCTCGCCAGGCGGCTGGGCAAGAAGAAGCTCTATCTGATCGTCATGAGCCTGACGAGCGTTTTCACGATAATCTTTTACCACATATCCAGGGACCAGATATTCCTCATCTTCGCGGTCCACATGGTCATCTCCTTCGTGATGGCTCCGCAGGCCCCTCTTCTCTGGGCGATGTACGCCGACACGGCCGATTACTCGGAATGGAAGTACGGGCGCAGAGCCACCGGATTGATATTCTCCGCAGCGACCTTCTCGCAGAAGTTCGGTATGGCCCTCGGCGGTGGGCTGGCGGGGTGGCTGCTGGCAAAATTCAACTTCCAGCCGAACGTGGCCCAGAGCCCCGAGACTCTTAACGGAATACGCTTGATGATGAGCTACATCCCCGTGGCTGGATCGGCCATAGCTGCGATCGCGGCGATCTTCTACGAGCTGGACGACAAGACGATGCAGAGGATCGAGAGGGAGCTTTCAGAGCGGAGAGGACATCAGGGATAGAGGCTCTTCTGGCTTCAGTACGATTCAGGGACGGCGAAAAAACATGCGCAATCAACAGAGGGTACGCTCAAATTTATTACGGATCACTGTTCTGCTTTTTCGAGCATAGCCGCCTTCGGAGTGCGGTCTGCGCGGAAGAGTCCCCAGTGCTTCTCCACTTCATCAGGATTCGTCCCGCCCTTCCAGTTCTCGTCGAACGCCTCGAAAAAGAAGACGGTCTGCCGTTCGGCCCCCGCCCAGGCGCGGACAGCCTCGTAGAACAATCTCTGCTCCTCTTCCCCCGGTCTTCCCTTGATCAGCCTGCCCTGATCCCCCTCGTCTATGACTGAGGTGGCCCATCCCGTCTCGCCTATTACGACAAGGCGATCCTGATGCAGCGATTGCACGATCTCGAGCTGCTCGCGCTGCCAATCCAAAGCCTCCTCCACCTGCAGGCCGTTCCACATCGGATGCGCGTGCAGCATGATAAAATCGATCTCCGAAGCGAGCTTCCTGCTGTCCGGCTTGTTCCAGTAGTTGAAATCGTCCGCCACCGTCACCGGGACTTTGACACCCGCTCGGACGCGCCGCAGATGCGGCATCAGGAGATCGAGAGGAACGCAGTGGGCTGACCAGAAGATCTGGGTCTCATTACCGACGCTCACCGCCGCCACTATCTCCGGGTAAGCGTTCGCCAGATCTATCGCAGCGTCGACCTCTCTTTGGTTCCCCGCCGGCGCTTCTTCGAACCGCTCCAGCACCTCGCCGGCATCGCCGCGCCGCTCCTCGGGGTCGATCCACACGCCGAGTATCACTTTCATATCCAGTCCGTTCTCGCGGATCACCTTTAGAATCGTCCCGGCATACTCCGATGAGCCGTATATACGCATCATATTCCAGTGCGGCAGCATCAGCCACAGATCCTCCAGGAACTCCCCTGCCGACGGCGGGGTCCCGCCTGGGCGCTGTCCGTCCCGATGAGGCCCGTAGCAGACCGCGTTGTATATTCTTTGCCCGTCTGCGACCGGCTCGAAGGGGCGCACCCTGTCAGCCTGTCCACACGACATCGCTGTGACAATTATCATCAGCACGAAAATCATCATCTTGTCTAAACGGCGCATGATCCGGCACTCCTTACCATCACAACAATCTTTGCTTCAGCCGCGGTCGCCGCCGGCGCGGGCCCTGGCCAGCAAGGGCCGCCGCTTGTACTCTCAAAAACCCATACTTACCGAAACTACAGCAAAGTGCAACCATGCAAATGTGTATACCTCATCCACATCGGCACCGCCCTCAACCATACGATAACCACAGGCCATACTCCAGTGTTCGTTGAAGTGATATCTAGCCTTGAGAGAGACGTCCTCTGCCCTGCCAGGGCCACCCGCCAAAGCATCGATATCTATTTCTCCAGTCCAGTTTGAAGCGAAACTACAGGCGCCAGAGATGTGCAATAACGGCACGAAACCGACATCGGTCTTTTCCGCAACTTCAGAACCCTGGTCAAGCCTGATCTTTGCGTCACGAATTTTGGCAGTGAAACCTATCCACCATCGCCAGCGCTCACTTGCATAAAACCGATATCGATAGCTCAATCGCCATGAGTTGAACTTATAGGTCGCTTCTGCGGGCATACCGGCAATAAAACTACCGCCAGCAAAGTCCACAGGTGATTCCAGCGTCGAAGTCTCGGTAACACTCAACGGTGCCAAGAGAAAACGTAAACCATGTGTCTCGTTTACATTCCAGGTGACGTAGAGTCTCGCCGCAGGCCATGAGCCTTTGCCTGCTACATCAACTAATGAGAAACGCGTTCCATCAGCATTATTTGGAATTTGGACGTCGTTATAGCTCTGCCAAACCGCACCGCCCTCAAGTTCAAGCATCAACGCCGGCAACGCTGATGAATCAGCTCGCATTTCAGTAGATATTAAAACCGATATCAAGAAAACGACCAATTGTACTAGCTTCCTGCTCATATTCACCTCTTTCTTTTTAAACTTCTCTTTTGCATCGTTGCGACCATGGCACTCCCATCTGCAAGAAAAGTACGGTACTCATGCAATATCTTGGAACGCTGATCCGGGCTAAGTGCACAAAAGTCACACATAATCATTATAATCAGATCGAAGCGGTGATAGGTATAAAATTTTAGATAGTCCGTTTCAACTTTACTTCTTGTATAGCAATAAGATATGGCGTAAAATGTTTTGGGTGTTTTATTGTTTTACCATAATGATTATTTCGTTTATAGGTTCCAGTGTCTTTGCAATTACTGTATCCGGCGTTTTAGCTGAAAGTAATTGGTGCTGGGCCGCAAGCATTCAATGCGTCAGCTCCTTTTACGGCACGACTTACAATCAGTGCGATGTAGTTAATATAGTATGCTAAGGTGGAATCAGCTATCTATCAAATGCCGTAGGTTGTGAATGTTGTGGCGGTGGATCAGTTGCCTGCCACACATATTATCCTGTGGCTTTATCTGAAGTGATCAATATCTATATGTGACTGCCTACAGGTGGGATGGAAACCCCTATAGTTCCATATATGCGGTAGACCTCTACTCTCCTGAGAGTGTTCCGGAATATGCGTGTGGTGATTTGGTGCTGGGTCAACTAAAAAACGGAACAGTAGCCAGCAGTGGCAAATGCCTTTACTATGTCGACAAACACAGTGCTGATACTGATTATCACATGCTTGAGATTTATGAGAAGGTTCACGGGTGCGATCCCAGTCTTGAAATCGCCATAGGCCCAGTCCCCATTGGTGAAACTTATAAAATCGGCCAGAATGTCACGATCTCCTGGACATGCAATGGGTGTCCCACGAGAGTAGACATCAAGTTGACTGAAGACGATATAAACACTGTTACACTAGCTTCGCTGAAGAAATATGACGAACCAGACCTCGCCTGCAACTCCATCACATGGCAAGCAACAGGGATAAGTTCAGATCCCGACAATCATTATTACAGGATCAAATTATATGCCTGGAATATTGAAGGTAACTATGCCGGATGCTGGTCTATACCTTTCTACATTAAGGAAACGATCTCATATCCCAAGGGCAATCCTATCCCTATCGTGGCATACAGCTCTAGTGACGGCGGAGAGAAGAATATACCGCTTCCAGGGCTCGCACAAACCGATGCTTTAGATAAGGTTGAAAGTTATTATACTCTCCTCGACAATCCGATAGATAAATCAGGTTCTATCACGCTTTCGGTTGAGAGTCCTTCAGGATTTGATCTGATTATCGAAAAAATGGAACTGTTGGCTGTGGATCTCTGGCAAAATCAGCACTTGACGATCGACAAAGGTAACCTTGCAATTACCGACAACGGAAGGGATTACCTGCACCTGACACCTTCCTCCGATGAAAAATTATCACACCCGTTGCTTGCAGGCAGGTACACTCCTGTTTCCTGCGGTGTTAATCAAGAAAAAATTCATGTCTCTTCGGGCGAAAACTCTGAACTTGTATTCTCCGTACCGTCTGAGTAACAAAATTGGGTAAGATATTATGCTCTCTCTTACGCCGGAACTGTTGTTGCCTCTGAAGAAAATGATGATTCAGATATACCGACTGCATTTGCGTTTCTTAATCCCTATCCGAATCCTTTTAATCCGATGACGACTTTTGAGTTCCATCTGCCGCTGAAATCGACCGTTTCACTAAAAATCTATGATGCCTCCGGCAAACTGTTACTGACTCTTAAGGATGGGGAAATGGGCCCCGGAGTATACAAAGTTTTATGGGACGGGAAAAACTCAAGCGGCAGCAGAGTAACCAGCGGTGTCTACTTTTGCAGACTCGTTTTGAACAACGAGGAAAGCTTCACGAGGAAGATCGTGATGCTGAGATAGCCCTGTCATAGGTAAAAACCACTACAGCAACAGTTTATTCTTGAAGGCCACGTTGACACATATTCGTTTATATTGTATACTCGGGCTCTGTCCATAAATGAAAAGGATCTGAATAGAAAACTGCAATCGGACTGGCGCAAAAAATGTCGAAAACCCGCTCAACGGTGCTGAACACAGGACTTCTGTTGATCGTATTGATATTCCACACATCGGTCGCGTGGCAGGATTTCGGCACTCTGGCGAGTAACGGATTCCTCTATGATGACAGCTTTTACGCCTTCAATATCGCGAAAAATATCGCCGAAGGGAACGGCGCCTCCTTCGACAGCATCCATCCTACTACGGGGTTTCAGCCGCTTTATGTCTTTCTTCTGGTACCGGTATTTATGATATGCGGTGAAAACTGCGTCTTTCCTGTGCATATCGCTCTGACCTTTCTCGCTCTCTTTACAACCATCACCACCTGGCTTGTCTACAGGATCTCCAGGAGGTATGCAGGAGTTGCGGCATCTCTTGCCGCCGCCGCTCTATGGGGCCTCTCTCCTGTCGTGATGAGACAGAGCGCCAACGGGCTGGAAACAGCGATCACTACATTCTTTATAGCTTTGAGCGTCTATTATTATCTCGAGAAGGTGCGTCCTGTGAAAAACATTCCGCCTTTGAGGTTTCTGCTTCTCGGGATCTTCCTGGGCCTGACTGTCCTCAGCCGTATAGACAGCGTTTTTCTGGTGCTTGCCCTGCTTCTCGACTATCTGCTCCTTCTTCGCAGAAGGAAAAGCCCCGGATCAGCACTAATACCTCTTTCCCTTCTGCCTCTCGGAGTCCTCTTTTTATTCGGGCCGTGGCTCCTCTTCAATATCATAGAGAGCGGCAGCGCCCTGCAGGACAGCGGAAGCGCTACCCGTTACATCTCGCTGGCGTATGCTTCATATTTCGGTCAAGGAACGAGGGCCCTTACCTCTGCCGGGCCGGACCCTGCCTTCGTATGGGTCCAGGTCGTGCACTCCATGTCTGTAATGAAAGTCATCCCGCCTGTACACATCCTCTTCAGGGCGATCGACAAGACAGGATCCTTTCTAAACTCTTACAGGGCGTTTCATGCCGCCGGAAATATCCTGGGGGTCATTCTTCTCTCCGCCGCCATATTCAAGATCGTCAGATGGCGGAAAGACACAGGGAAAGCTTCAAGGAGGGAGATCGACTTTCTATTTCTTTTCTCGGTCCTTCTGCTTGTATCTTATTCATTCTATATATTCGGGACCTTTTTCTTTCTAAGGTATTACTATCCTATCTATTTTATCGCATCAGTCTATTTTGCCTTTTTTCTTCAGGATATTTTCGACTGGCTTAAAACAAAAAGACTTCTGGTCAAACGTATCGCCTTGTCTTTTGGTCTGGTGTATCTGATACTTTTCGCATCCTTCTCCTATTCCCAGGCTTTCAGGAGCCGCCGGGCCACCCCTTTTTATGAGATCGCCGGCTGGATAAAGGAAAACACATCCAAAGAAGAAAAGATCGGAGTATTTCAGGCAGGGACGATCGGCTATCTCTGCGACAGGCAGGTGATCAATCTCGACGGCAAAGTCAACCGGGAAGCCCTGGATGCGCTGAAGAAGGGGTCACTCGACAGATATGTCGAAGAAGAGGGAATAGATGTCATCATCGACCATACCAATATCCTGGAGATCTTTTTCGATCTGGAGTCCGAGAACAGAACCTGTACGGTGATCCTTGATAAAAGGATGGAACCTACATCCGGATGGATCGCCGTTCGCCGCCGTTGACCGGCAAGCCCCCGGAGATCACCCTTCCATTTTCTCCACTTTTCTGACCTGTCCCCACAGTATCCTGTGAGAGATGACCCCTGACAGAAAATACGCCGCGGCGATGCTGGCATAGACTCCTGCCACGCCGAAGAACCTTGCCCCCGCGTAAGCCAGCGGGACAGTCAGAATAAATACCTGCGCGACCCCCAGAGCAGCAGCATGTAGCGGCCTGTTCAGTACGTTCAGAACCCCAGTTACAAGGCGGAATATCCCCTGCATGAAATATGCTGCGGGAACGATCCTCAGGTAAAGTACGATCCCCGATACGACCTCCGGGTCCCTGGTAAAGATCATGGCGATCGGCCTTGCCAGCAAAGCCAGAAGGGCAAATGACCCGGCGCCCCACAGAAGAGCAAAACGATTGCTTATGCTTATACTTTTCCTCAGCCTGTCAAATCTTCCCGCTCCCCAGTTTTGCCCTACAAAGGGAGCCAGTACCGAAGAGAGAGCCATTACCACGGCAAATGAGAAAAACTCGATCCTGTTAGCGACTCCGAGAGCTGCGACTGATTTCGGCCCGTACGCCGCGACGATACCGGTAATGATTCCGAGCCCCAGAGGAACGACTATCCTTGTAGCCCCCGCCGGCAGCGCAATGTATAGTATCCTTTTCCATGAATCGAAGAGCACGGAAAGGGAAGGCCTTTCGAAGGTGATCATCTTTTTCTTTTTATAGATGACGATAAACGACACGATAAATGTAGACATCCTGGCTATGACCGTCGCCAGGGCTGCTCCCTGCATTTCAAGACGGGGGAATATCCCGACCCCGAATATCAGAAGGGGATCGAGGATAATATTGATGACGACCGCCGTGAGCATGATCATCATCGGGGTCTTTGTGTCCCCTGTCGCTCTAATCGCGTTGTTGCTTACCATCGGAAATACGACGAAGGTCAGGCCCAGATACCATATTTTCATATATTCTTTGACAAGTCTCAGGATATCGCCGCGGGCGCCGAGTTTGCCGAAGACGATGTCTATGCTCAAAAACCCGGCAACGGTGATGACCGCTACCATCGTGATCGACAGTATCAGACCGTCGGTAGTGAGACGCTGTACGGCCTTCCAGTCGCCCTCTCCTATCGCACGGGAGATGACAGAGGCCGAACCGATGCCGATCCCCAGCGCGAAACGGGTAAGCACGAGAACTACCGGGAAGGTGAAGCTTAAAGCGGCGAGCTGAAGTGTCCCCAGACGGCCTACAAAAAAAGCGTCGGTAAGGTTGAATGCGACCATCGCTATGATCCCGACCGCCATCGGAAGGGTAAGCCTTGCCAGCGTCTTTCCTATCGGGCCTTCTGTCAAAACTGCTTTTACGATCCTTCGCCCTCTCTTTCCGCGCTATATTTGGCTTTTTTGCTCCCGCTGTAAATGCTGTATCTCTGAAAACGGCACTCGATCGGGCCGTTATAAAGCTTTATCTTTTTTGAAAGCCGAAGCCCGACATGTTTCAGCGCCTCGAAATTGGAACTTATCATCCAGGCTTCAAAACCGCTGTATTTCTTTTTCAGCGTGTCGCCGATATCTTTGTAAAGGCCGTTGATATCCTCCGCTCCCATCCTCTTTCCATAAGGCGGGTTCGAAATCAGTATCCCGGGTTCGGGGGGCGGAAGAAGATCGGTTATAGCGCCCTGATGAAGATCAATGATATCGGAAAGGCCTGCCCGCTCTATATTATTCTTCGCGGTTTTCAGCGTGCCCCGGGAGATATCCGATCCTGTCACAGGGTGAAGAGTCTTGTTCGCGGCATCTGCCTTCAACTTCTTTACTATCGTCTCGTACAAAGACGAGTCAAAATCTTTCCACCTGAAAAACCCGAAATCTCTTCTCAGGGTCCCTGGACTGATCCCCGCCGCGATCATCGCGGCTTCGATCACTATAGTCCCGGAACCGCACATCGGGTCTGTAAAACTGCATGACCCGTCATACCCGGAAAACAAGACCATCCCTGCAGCGAGGACTTCGTTTATCGACGCTGCGCTTCCCTCCTGTCGGTACCCCCTGATGTGAAGCGGAGTCCCCGAACTGTCGAGGGAAATGACGCATTCGTCTGCGGCGATATAAAGATTGATCCTCAGGTCCGGTTTTTCACGGTCGACCGAAGGCCTGCGGCCATATCTGTCCCTGAACTGATCGACAACGGCATCCTTCACCTTTAAAGCGGCATATTTTGAATGGGTGAAATGCTTCGAATGAACCACGCTGTCGACGGCCAGGGTGCTGCCGGCATCGAGATACTTTTTCCAGTCTATATCCCGGACGACCTCGTAGAGCCTTTTTTCATCGCGCACCTTGAATCTGCGCAGGGGGACGAGAAGCCTCGAGCATGTCCGAAGAGAAAGATTCGCTTTGTAGAGCAGCTCCCTGTCACCCCTGAATGAGACTGCCCGGTTGAGTATCTCCGTTTCTTTCGCTCCGGCCTTTTCGAGTTCCAGGGCAAGCAGGGGCTCTAGGCCATAGAGGGTCGTCGCTGTTATATCAAAATCCATAGATCTCCGGAAAAATGTTTTATTCCGTTAGAAAAAAGTTATATCCCGTCAGCGGCGGATAAGTTCGACCATCTCTCTTACGGCATTCTCGATACCTACGAATACCGCTCTGGAGATGATGCTGTGGCCTATGTTCAGTTCCTCGATCTGTTCTATCCGCACTATGGGATGAATATTATGGTATGTCAGGCCGTGCCCCGCGTGGACATGCAGGCCGTATTTGGCACCCGCTGCAGCTGCCTCGACGATCCTTTTCAGCGCCGCATCCCTGTTCGTCCTTGTAGCATTGGCATATTCGCCTGTATGGATCTCGACGGCATTGAACCCTATCCTCGAAGCTGCCTTTATCTGCTCCTTATCGGGCCCGACAAAAGCCGATGTCTTGATGCTGCCTTCCCCGAGAGCTTTAACTACTCCGGCAAACTTTTCAAACCCGCGTACAAGATCGAGCCCTCCCTCGGTCGTGACCTCTTCCCTTCTCTCCGGGACAAGCGTCACCGCGTCAGGATGCAGCGCAAGAGCGATCTCCTGCATCTCCGGAGTAGCAGCCATTTCAAGGTTGACAAGCGTCTGCGCCGTCTCGCTTACCAGCCTCGCGTCCCTGTTCTGGAAATGGCGCCTGTCTTCTCTGAGATGGAAGGTTATCTGGTCGGCGCCGCCCATCTCTGCCATCATCGCTGCGGCAACAGGGTCGGGCTCCGTAGTCTTCCTCGCTTCGCGCAGCGTCGCCACATGGTCTATATTGACTCCCAGTCTTATTCTGTTCAAAATCGATCCCCTTTCGCTCCTCTAATCCTCTCCTTCGAGAAGTTCGGATAAATATACCATTTTTATTCCCCTGTCGCGCGATTCTTCTATAAGCCACTGCAATTCTTTCAGGCTTTCTTTTCTCACATGCATTATAGCGGCAACCCGCCCTTTGCGGACAGCGATAGAAAGAAGTTTTTTCATCTTTTCTCTTGTATATTCTTTTTTGTTGTCGAGAAAAAGGTCGTTCCTTCCGGTTTTTACTCCGATTTCCGCGGCCGCTTCAGCGACAACAGAGTTCGGCGATGTCAGGCTGTCAAAGAAAAAGAGCCCCTCTTTCCTGCAGACCTTCAGCACGGCCTCCATAACCCTGCGGTCGGATGTCGCCTTTGATCCCATATGATTATTGACCCCCGATACGCCGGGGGTATCTTTCAATGCTTTCGCTACGATATTCTCGATCTCATCGCTTCCCATAGAGACTCTGACGAGAGGGATATCGCCTACATCGTCTGCTCCCTTTTCAGGCTCCATCGGAAGATGGCAGAGGACTTGCTTGCCCGCTTCTTTAGCCATCCTGCATATCTTTGAAGAATGCTTCAGCCCCGGTATGACGGTCACCGTCAAAGGCGCTTCAAGACCAAGAAAATCGCGGACAAGGCTGTTGTTGAAGAACCCGAAATCATCGACAACTATAGCAATCATCGGCGATCCGTTTTCCGAATCGGTCTCTTTTCTCCTGCTTTTTCCCTTGGCAATAAAACACCGGTGAGTAATAAACCGCTTCGTTCCGACATCGAGTTCGAGCACCAGGTCTGTCTTTACCTCTCTCCCTGAGCGGATACCCGCCCCGGCCGTCTCGACCGCCCTGTCTATGGCGGCATTTACCTGCTCCAGAGACTCGTCTGAAGAAAGGTCTATCTGTACGATGCCTGCCGCGAAACCATTCTTCGGCGTCTTTTCCCTGCTTATCCTGATCTGGTCGTCGCCGATACCGAGGCGGCTGACCTCGTATCTTATTCGCTTTTCAAGGTCATCGCGAACAGAATCGAACCGCCGGTTCAGTGCCTTCTCGGAAGCGACGATATTCATATAGTCAAGGACGAAGAGATCCCCTTTAGGCGTCTGAAAAAACCTGTAAAGGGCGAATATTATTACAATAAGCGATATCGACCCCCAGAGGAGGCGTTTGATATCGGCCCCTTCCTTCTTTTTGCTTCTTTTTTTCGATCGCTTCTTCGCCATACCGGCTCCCCGGAAAGGATTCCCGGACCTTCTCTTACGCAGTCATTGAGGTAATAAAATACAGTACTTCCAAGACAAATGGGCAGAAACACTATAGTTGCCAGTGATCCGGAATGTCAAGAGTTCGGGGAGATGAGGCACAAAAAACCCCCCGCATCCCTTGCGGGGGGTCGAAAGATCATCTTTGAAAACCGCTCTCTCCAGAAAGCTTAACTTGCTTGTGGAGGGAGATCATAGGCTATATAGATCGCCCATTTTGAAGGGTCATCATGCTGCGGCCTGATGATAAAAATAACTGTCATATTTGTTCCGGACAGATCATGCACTTCACCGCCATATTCAATACTCGTATCGATAGAATACGTCCTTGTGGTTTGCCAGCAGTTATCACAATCTTCGTCTCCTGTATATTCCTCCCATTGGCTATAAGAAAGGCTCAGGGTGAGGCCTGAGGAATATTTCCATATATTCACTGATCCTGCCACATCCTGCTCCAGCGTGAGCAGAGGTTCCTCTGCCGGACCATAATCACCCTCCTGCAGATAAAAAACATATTTATGGCCTTCTTCGTCATACAGGATCTCCCTGTAATGCGTCTCCAGATCGCTCGGGGTCGCCGTGTTGTAATTCTCGTAGCAGAGGGTGATCGTCTCTATGACATCTTCCTTCTCTGTGAGATCCGGCCACTCTATAGGTTCCGGCGGGGGCGGTTTCTCCGTCTCCGGATTCAGGATACAGCCATTTATTAAAAACAGGGCGGCTGAAAAGACAGCCGCAGAGAGCAGGCGTTTCTTCATTATGTTCATAGCAACTCCTCCTGGGTGAATTTTAACATATTTTCGCCTGTTAAGCAAGGTTTCAATCAGCGGATTGCAGTATATCTTAACAATCCCGCGTAAGGGGGAGCCGTTTACTGCATAGTTTTCCTCAGATAGCTAGAGGTGGTAAACTCGTCGGAATAGATATCGGTATCCTCCCATCTTACGAGGACCCACCCGACCGAGCCTTTCTCGATGAAGAACTTGGCGATACCGGCATAGACGACAGGCTCTGCCGCATCCGGGTCTTCGAGGGTGATTATATACATCCCTTCGTACTCTGCCGAACCTACCTCGACATTTTCCCGATCAAAGATTCCGTCCTCGTCTCCGAACTGGATCGTCCTCTCTCCGGTATAATCGCCTTTCACCCTGTCGAGGAAGGCCATCTCATCCGGTTTGTCCCAGGAGGTGAAGGCCGGCCAGTCCTGGAGCCTCGCCACAAACTCGAATTCGCCATCAAGGCTTCTTTCATAGTTCGAATTGGATATGGCATGAAACCCCGAACTGAGGTTAAGAAAGACATCTTTCGGCGTATTCGGGATCGTCCATGGATCGCTGTCTTCTCCCGGTTCTTCCGCGACTCTGGCGTCGAAAAGGCATCCTGAAAAGAGAAGCGCCGTTATGATGATAAACCCTGTAAATATCCTCTTTCTCATCGCTACCGCCTAAAAATCCAGTGTGAAGTTTGCCTGAATCTCCCAGAACTGCCTTCTGTCCTCGGAGATGAAAGGCCCATATCTTTTTACATACGCTATATCCAGATCGAGCCTGCCCCTGTCGGTGAACTCGGTCTTGTTTTCCGCTCCTATCCTGAAATTGCCCGATTCGCTGGGAGAGGACGATCTTATCACTTTCTTACCGTCGAGAAACCCGACCGAGTTGCTGACCTGGTCCTTGAACTGCGTCTCGACGAAAAAGGTCATATCTTCTTTGGGGGTGTACCTCAGATCCATACTCAGTTTATGTTCGAAGTTTTCATTAGTCGGGCCGTAGAGTCGCGTCCCCCCTTCCCTCAGCAGATAGCTCCCCGTGTCTTTCATCTGGTACATGTGGCTGAACCTGAAAAGGAGGGGCCTCGCGATCATAAAGGAAGCATCGGTAGTAAGGACGGTATTTCTGTTCAGATAGTTTTTGTCCGGCTCGAAGGTGAATTCGGTATAGTCCATCTTGATCTCAAACGCCTGTTTCAGCGTGACCCATCGGGCGGGAGTTATCGAAAGCTCGGGGACGAATTTGTACTGCGAATCGACCCTGTTGTCCCCCGAGAGGGTAGCGTCGATATTTATCGTCTCTCTTCTGCTCACAAGCCCGGTAATAGAAGTCCTGATCACCCTGAATAGGTAGGCGTTGATCGTCCCCGACAGAGAAGAGGAAAGATAATCGGCGTCTCTCGGGTTCTGTTCTTTTTTCTTGAAGAATTTCTGCTTAAGGGTCATCGACCCCCTGAGAGAGACGCTGAGTGAATCATGGAGCGTATGTTTCACCGATCCGTTCAGCATATAATCCTTTATCCTGTAGCTCGCGACGGAAGTAGGGCCGTACTCCGTATCCGACTCTCCCCTTGTCATCGAAATGGCGAGAGAACCATCGTCGCAGTACCTGTAGGCGATGCTTCCGCTGAGATCGTTCGTCTCGATCTCCTTGTTCCGCCTGTCTTCGACAAGGTATTTATCGTCTGAATAGTTGTGCTCGAACTCGACCTTTACGGAAAGATAGTCGAGAGGCTCGATCTCCATCTCCACCTCAAGGAGCTCCCCTTTCAGCCGGTTTTCTTCTTTTTTCGCGTCTTCCGGATTATCAAGGATCTGCATGGAGTTTCCAAGAGGGGGATCGACTTTTCTCAGCGTCCCCATTTTTTTTGAATACTTCACGGCGAGAAATTTGGTATCTCCCCCGCCGATCTCCAGAGCGGCCCGGATAGTGTCCACCCGGCTTGTGATCCCGTTGAATTCGATGGGACCTACGTCGCTCGCCTCCCTCTTGAAACTTGTCCCGAATCCTCCTGACAGGCCTATTTTGTCTCCCATGCGATAATTCTGATACCCGCCTGTCTCAGCTTCAAATGTCTTGTTGTATTTAAAATCCTGCTGTCCGCCTGAACCTGTCCCCGAGACGAAGAACTTCGTCTTCGAAGCCCCGAATCGCGCCTTCTGATATTCGAGCTCGGCACCGGCTGATTTCGTCTCCATTATGATCTCTTTTCCATACTGTGAGATCCCGAGACTGGTCTGCCTGGAATACATGTCTTCGACTGACAGCCTCAGGGTGTATAATCCCGAAACGTTTTTTGATGCTGCCCCCAGGAAGTTTTCGAAGATCATGCTCATATCTCTTCCCCTGAATTTCTTTTTCGAAATATTCAAATTGCTGTTATAGATCCACCCTCCGCCTCCCATATACGCTGAGGATAACCCAGTCTCGCCGAGTTGGTACGTCTCTGTAAACCTGAGCGTCGAGGTGGACTTTATTGAAAACCTGTCTATGCCGGCGGAAGTGCTGTCAGCCGGCAGGGGAGGAGCCTGCGGAGATGGCGGAGCCGCTTCTGCCCCGGAGACAAAGACGATCAGGGCCAGAGCCAATATTATTTTACTCGAAAAGTTCATCGCCTTTCCATCAACTCCAGATATCCGCGAAAAAGGGTGAACCAGCCGTCCAGCGAAAGCTCTTCCGCCCTGCACCCGAGATCGACTCCGGTGACAGTTCCAAGCTCCCTTGTGAAATCTTTCTTGTCGATCTCCTGAGGACCCGTTAAAAGGTTTGAGAGCTTTTTTCTCCTCTGTGAAAACCCCGCCTTGAGAAATCCGAGAAACCTTCTGCGGTCTTCAGGCGCACCTTCGATCGCCTCTGGAACGAATCTTAGAACGACGCTGTCGATCTTCGGCCTTGGCCTGAAAGAACCGGCTTTCACCCGCGCGACTCTTTCAACGCGGAAGTATGCCTGCATAAAGACCGATAGGATACCACAATCCCGCCTGCCGGGCGAGGCAAGAATCCTTTCTCCTACTTCTTTCTGGATCATGATGACTGCCCGGGCGCATTTCCTCGCTTCCGGGAGCATTATCAATATCGAACTTGTAAGCATATATGGGATATTCCCGACAACTGCATATTCCTCCCACCCCCGCTTTTTTCCTTCAAGATCAAAATCGACATCTCTTATGTCTGCGTCCACAATCTCCACTTCGGGATACTTCTGGAGCGATTCGCGGAGACGGGCGGCGAGAAGGCCGTCCACCTCGAAAGCCGCTATCCTTGCCCCCGACTTCGCCAGAGGGATAGTGACAGCCCCGCGGCCCGGCCCGATCTCAAAGACCGGCCGACGATCCCCTTCCGTCACGGCCCCGATGATCCTGTCTATCACCGCCTTGGAGACCAAAAAATTCTGCCCTAGGCTTTTTTTAGGACCGGGGCTTGTTCCATCTTTCAAAACTCTCCTCCGGATAGATCGAGAATGATATCTGTTTGCCCAGGGGGGAGACCGCGGAGAATCTTTTCTTTTACACTTAATACCCTGTTTTTTCCGCCTTTTACAACAGGAATATCACAGCCGGCCCGCTCGGCGGGTAAAATGATATTTTCTGACCCTGAACCGGGCTCCTTTGATTCCGGAGACCAGTTTTCTCGCCGCATCTATATCGACCAGCGGATGGTCGAGGACTGTTACGGCAGTTTCCATCTTTGAAGCCGCGGCTCTCTGCGTAAAGTCCAGGACCGTGTCAAAAGCAGTTTTTCCTGCATCGGGTCTGCAGATCTCCATATATGTATCCCTGTCAGGCGCGTTGAGGCTTATCGACAGGCTGGCAAAGCTCTCTTCCAGTTCCGGGACGATGTCTCTGCGGTTGATCGCGTTCCCCTGTCCGTTAGTGTTGAGCCTGAGCGGAATCCCTCTTTTTTTCAGAGTTCCTGCCGCCTCTTTCAGTTCCCTGATCCTCGCGGTAGGCTCTCCATAACCGCAGAATACTATCTCGGAATATTTTCCCTTCTCCAGATAAGCTTCGGCGGCTGATACCATCTCTGCGGCCTTTGGATCGACCGGAAGTTCGAGGTTATATCCGTACAGGATGTTGCCGGGATCTGATCTGGAGCAGAATATGCAATCGTTCGTACAGGTCGAGGTGACATTGATGTAGAGTCTGTCTCCAAGCGAATAGGCTATGCTGGCAGGCAGCCCTCTTTCGCGATGGATGAGCCTTCGATAGTTGACTTCGGCAGCCCTTTCCACATCTTCGACCGATACGCCTCTTAAGTCGGCGAATTTTTCGGCCACGAATCTCAGATACGCCGGCTCGTTTCTTTTTCCCCTGTAGGGAACGGGCGGAAGGTAGGGGCAGTCCGTTTCAAGAACGAAACTCGTCGAGGGCATCCTCATAACGACTTCGGGGAGCTGCGAATTCTTATATGTCAGCGGGCCGCCGATACCGGCAAGGAATCCGAGCCTCAGGACTTCCTTTATCTCATCGGCTCCTCCGGAAAAGGCGTGAAATATCCCCCCCGCTTCCGACGCCCCTTCCTGGTCAAGTATCCTGACCAGATCGTCGAAAGCATCCCGGCAGTGTATGATCATCGGTTTTGAAAACCGCAGCGCGAGGCCGATCTGCCTCCTCAATATATCCTGCTGGACATCCCTGGGGGAAAGATCCCTGTAATAATCGAGTCCGATCTCCCCGACAGCGACGACTTTCTTTCTTAGCAGAAGCCTTTTTAATCTGTCTTCTAGACCGTCCGACCAATCTGCCGCGTTATGCGGATGGATCCCGAGGGCGGCGTAAACATTCCCGTACCTGTCGGCAAGTTCAAGCGTCTCGTCAATCGAGGCGGGATCGAATCCGATGTTGAGGATCTCTCCGACACCTGCTTCCCGGGCTCTATCCATAACCTCTTGAAGGTCGCCGGCAAACTGCTGCATGTTCAGATGGGCATGAGAATCAATCAGCATATGCCTCTCAATCCTTGAATATATCTTCCGGATCTCCCTGCAATCTTGGGAAAAGAGGGGAGGGTTGCTGGATATTTTCCGCCGAAGACTGTTCTGGAGGAAGGCCTCCCAGGGAAAGTTCCTCTCCCCCGAGCTGGGCCGACATCTCTTTCATCTTTTCCGGCATAAAGGGAGAAAGGACCAGGGCCGAACACCTGAGGACGACCAGAAGTTCCCTGAAAACCGCTTTCAGCTCTTCCTTTTTCGAATCATCTTTGGCAAGCGCCCAGGGGCTTTTTTCTTCTATATATTTATTCGCTCTCTGAATAATACTCCAGTAGGAGCCAAGGGCCCTCGAAAACTCCATTTTCTCCATATATTCGCGATATCCTTCAAGGGCGTCCGACAATTCCTGGTACAGCTCGTTTGAAGGCCCATAAGGGGCCCCTTCGATCTCGCCGCCGAGATATTTCGAGATCATCGCCAGCGTCCTGCTGAAGAGATTGCCAAGTTCGTTCGCAAGGTCCGAGTTATGCCTGTTTACCAGGATATCGACGGAAATATCGCCATCCTTTGTAAAAGGCACTTCTCTTAAAAGAAGATACCTCAACGAATCAGGCCCGAAGACCGATACCATCTTTTCAGGATCAAGAATATTCCCTCTCGACTTGCTCATCTTTTCGCCCGCGAGAGATATAAACCCGTGAGCGAAGATGTTTTTTGGAAGCTCTACTCCCGCAGCCATCAGCATCGCAGGCCAGATTATGCAGTGAAATCTTGTGATATCTTTTCCTATGACATGGCAATCTGCCGGCCAGAATTTTTTGAAGAGGCTGCTGTCTTCTTCACCGTAATCAAGGGCGGAGATATAATTCGTAAGGGCATCAAACCAGACATAGACTACATGGCTGCTGTCGATGGGAAGCGGTATCCCCCATTCGACGCCGGCCCTCGATATCGACACATCGAAAAGCCCGCCTTTTATGACATTTATGACTTCATTCGCCCTTGTCTCGGGCAAAACAAAACCAGGGTTCTTATTTATATGGTCAAGCAGGGGCTGTTCGAATTTCGAGAGGGCAAAGAAATAATTATCTTCGCTTATCTTTTTCGGTTCCTGTTTGTGTGTGGCGCAAAGTCCGTCGACAAGGTCCTTTTCGTTTATAAACTCCTCGCAGGATTCGCAATAGAGTCCATCGTATTTTCCCTTATATATATATCCGTTCTCGTAGATCCTGCTGAAGAGCCGGCTGACTGACTTCTCGTGGCGTTCTTCCGTCGTATGTATGAAATCATCGTACGATATCAGCAGAGATTTCCACGTCCCGGTAAATTCCCCCGACATCTGCCTGCAATAGTCGAGAGGCTCCATCCCCCTCTTTCGCGCTTCGCGTTCCACGTTGGTGCTGTGTTCGTCATTTCCCATCAGGAAATGAGTCTCGAATCCGCAGAGGCGTTTGTATCTTGCCATGCAGTCGGCGCCGATTTTTTCATACGCCGTCCCGAGATGAGGCCTCTGGTTGACATAATCTATCGCGGTCGTAATATAGAACCTCTTTTTGTCCATCCCTTTACAGATCACCTTCCCCCAGGTCCTCTTCGTGGAATTCCTTGAGGAGCTCTTCTTCGTCGATGTTTTCTTCCGGTTCTTCCTCGACCTTGCATATTTTCAATTCCTCCCTGAACTTGTCGAGGGATATCTCGATAGTATTGCCTTCTTCGTCGGTAAGAGATACCGTCTCCTTAAAAAGGCTGATCTTGTCGATCCGATGCCGGCCGCCGAAACAGGAGATCTTGCTTCCTATTTTCGGGATGCCTCTTACCATATCCTTGTAGTCGGAAAGTTCGTATGTCAGGCAGCACATCAGCCTCCCGCAGGCGCCGGATATCTTGGTCGGAGTCAAAGGGAGGTTCTGGTCTTTCGCCATTTTCAGCGTGACCGGTTCGAAATCCTTGAGAAAGGTCGAACAGCAGAGCTTGCGTCCGCACATACCTATTCCGTCAAACCGCCGCGCTTCGTCCCTGACGCCGATCTGCCTCAGATCGATCCTTGTCCTGAAGATCCCCGCAAGGTCTTTTACAAGCTCCCTGAAATCGATCCGTCCGTCCGAGGTAAAGTAAAAGGTGATCTTGTTCACATCGAACTGGTATTCTACGTCGACAAGCTTCATGTCGAGGTTGTGGCTTTCCGCTTTTTCCTGACAGATGGAGAGCGCTTCTTTTTCCTTATCCCTGACCTCTTCCATCGTCTCTATATCTTTATCGGTAGCGTGTCTTATGACTTCCTTGGTGCTTGCCTTGGTATCTTTTGCGTGGACCTGGGAAAGCGAGATGATAAGCCCCATATCCTCACCGCGATCCGCCTGCACTATGCAGTAATTACCCTTTCGAAGATACAGGGCCCTTGAATTTTTAAAATATTCTTTTCTCTGGCCTTTAAACTGGACCTCTACAATTTCCATGAGATCATCTCACCCCAGTCGCTGTTATTGTTAAAAAGGGCGGGGGCTGACCGCCTTTTGCGGCCCTTAATCACCCACCTTGCAGTGTAAGCAATCTAATACCACTTCCCAGCCAAATCAAGCAGGAGTTGGGCCCACATCAGCTCGATGTCGATATTCCTTCCCAATCCCAGTGAAGCGGCATTCACCTTTCTTATATCATCTGTTATCATTCTTCCGCCTGCCGCTTTTATCCCGGCCTCTCCGAATTCCTCCTCCAGCACCTTCGATTCCCTCTCCGAAAGAGCCCCGTCGACGTGCAGAAGGAACAGCCTCAGAAGCCCTGTCATTTCTTTTAACAGTAACCCTGTTTCTTCCCGCGTATATTCGTGAGCCAGTTCCTCTGCTTCCATGGGAAGCTGCCTCGCCTTGCCTTCGAGGACCAGCTTCAGCACCGAAACAGCGTCGTTTCTAAGCGTCAAAAATCTTTCGTCAAGAAAATCGGCTCCTCTGCGGAGATTTCCCCCTGCCAGGACTGCCAGCCTTTGAGATTCGCTTCTTTCAATCGAATAGTAAGTCTCGAGAAAGGCGGCAACTGTCTCCTCCGGAAGGGGATCGAACCTTATCTCCTGGCACCTCGACAGTATCGTCGGAAGAAGGCGTTCCGGATACTCTGTCACAAGGATCAATACCGCTGAAGAAGGAGGCTCCTCAAGGAGTTTCAGAAAGGCGTTCTGCGCTTCTATCGTCGCCCTGTGGACCTCGAACAGGATGACAGGCGAATAGGCCCCTTCGAACGGCTGTTTTGACAGAGCCTCGATGAGGCTCCTTATCATCTCTATCCCGATGCTCCTGTTTTTACTCCCGAACTCTCCCTTATCGAAAAAATTCTCCCTGCGGCTCTCCAGTATTACAGGCATCGTCTTTTCGGACGGACCGGAAGGAAGCGGATAGAGAGGATGGAAATCGGGGTGCTCAAGGCTGCCTGTCTTGCGGCATGAACGGCAGCGCTCCGCCGAGCCTGGGTCGGTACAGTTCAGCCTTGCGGCCAGAGAAAGAGCCATAAGCTCCTTACCGGACCCTTCAGGGCCGGTAAAAAGCAGTGAAGGGGGGATATTGCCGGATTCGAGCATGCCGGCGATTATGCTCTCGGGCCTTTTCTGCCCTCTTGCGATCAGATCCGCCGCCCCAAGTATATCGATTACCGGCCTCCCTTCATCAGCCACTCTTCCGGATCCAGTGCTTTTTTCGACTTTCTCACTTCGAAGTGAAGAGCTCCTTTCATCCCGTTTCCCTGATCGAGGGTCTCTGCTATCAGGCCTCCTCTTTCGACCTGGCTGCCCTGATCGACGAACACCTGGGAAATATGCGCGTAAAGAGAGTAATACCCTTCACCATGATTGATGATGATACAATTGCCGTATCCCGGAAGAACGCCCGAGAACTCGACTCTTCCCCTTCCGACGGCCCTGACAGGTTCACCGGACCTTGTCTCGATATCTATCCCCGTGTTGTATGTCACCGTACCGAATTCAGGATGCTTGAATTTTCCAAACCTCTTGATGACTTCTCCCGAAACCGGCCTTTCCAGCTTCCCTTTCAACGAGTCGAAATCTTTTTCCCCGTATTCCCCCCACGCCCTGGACCGCTCGATCCTCGCTTTTTCAAGCTCTTCGATAAATGCCTGCATTTTCTTTTCGGCTTCTGCCAGTTCCGCTACTTTCTTTTCATATTTCTTTCTGTCAGCTTTGATCTTTTTAAGAGTGTTCTCCCTCTTTTTTTTGTTGTCCTGAAGGTTTTCGAGCTCCTCTTTTTTTTCATTTCTTGAAACCGTCACCTCATAGAGAATTTCTGTTATTCGCGCTTCCTGTTCGCTGATCTCTTCTCTTTTCTTCTTGACCTCATCCACAAGATCGGCATCTCTTTCAGCTATAAGGGAAATGAATTTGGATCTTTGAAGCAGATCGGCGAAATCCTTCGCCTCAAGGATCTCCGCCCAGATATGGCGGGGCCCGTTTTTATAGATCTCTCTCAGCCTCTTTGCGAGTATGCGCGATCTTACCTCATAGATCGCCTCGTTCTGCCGGAGGTCGATTCCAAGTCCTTCAGACTGGTCTTCAAGCATCCCCTTCTTCTCTTCGAGCACATCAAGGAGCTTGTTTGTCAGCGACGCTTCATTCTTGAGCTTTCTCAAATATTCAGACTCGTTTTTCTCCTGTTTTTCGAGGTCCTTTATCTTTTTTCTCTGCGCCTCTATCTGGCTGCGAAGTTCACGAAGTTCATCCTCTTTTTTCCCGATTTTCCCAGATTGGTCTTTTTCCTGCGCAAACGCCCCAAAAGGCCGCGCCGCGGCAAATATGATGAGAAAACAGAAGATTATTGCAAGATGTCTCATTACACCAAAGGGGGTTTATGATTTTAAAAACCTTCGCAACGCGGCAAAGCTTCCAACCGCGCCAAGCAGCGCGCATAAGAAAACAAAAAGAGCGATCGCGTCGAGACGAATAAACACGAGGTCTTGTATATAGCCCCGGGCGAACCAGTGAATCACTCCAAGAAGCCCGACAGCGAGAAGAGAAGAGACGACACCCTGCATAGCGCCCTCGATCATAAACGGGATCTCTATATATTTATTCGTCGCGCCTACCAGCTTCAGAATATCTATTGTTTCCCTGCTGTTCGAAATCGTCAGCCTGACAGTATTCGATATTACGAAAACGACCGAAAGAAAGACTATCAAGCCGAGAACAATATCTATTATGAAAAAATTCCGGACCAGCTTCTCGCCTTTTTCAAACCATCTTTTTCCGAACCTGACTTCTTCTATTCCTTCCCACGACTCGACTCGTTCGGAGATCGCTTTCATGATTGCGCTCGTCACGAAGCCTTCCTTGAGTTTGAGCCTGTATGAATCGGGGAGCGGGTTAAAATCCAGGGCATCGAGCAGTTCGTTATTTTCACCCAGGGTCTCCCGGAAATCCTCCATAGCTTCTTCCCTGGAGATGAAAACGACCTCTTCGACACCGGTCTCTGAGAGAAGTTTCAGCTGAATATCCCTCGAATCGCTTTCAGAGACCCCGTCGTTGAGATAAACGTACATCCTGGTCTCTTTGCTCGTCTTGTCAATAAAACCTGTAATGTTCAGCGTCACCATCAGGAAAACGATGAGAATCAGGAGGGAAAGCCCCATGATAATGACCGATATCAGATTCGCTGCCTTACGCCTCCACAGCATGCTGACCGACTCGTCTAGGATATATTTCATCTCGTTTAACTTCATTCTTCGTCCTCGCCGGTTATCTCGTGCCCGGCAAGCCTTTCAGCGCTTTCGCTCACGCTTGACTTCTCTATCCTGTCCCTGATATCTCCAACGAATATTTTTTCGCTGTCTCTTACGATACTGCCGGCCTCAAGATATATTATTCTCTGACCGAAGCTTCTTACCAGGTTGATATCATGCGTCGCCATAAGAACAGCTGTACCGCCTGCGTTTATCTTGAATAGTAGTTCCAGAATATTCTTTGTCGCCACAGGATCCAGATTGCCGGTTGGTTCATCGGCAAGAAGGATAGACGGCCTGTTTGCGACAGCTCTGGCAATCGCGACCCTTTGCTGTTCTCCCCCTGACATAGTCCTGGGGTACTCGTACCTTTTGTGATACAGACCGACCCTGGTTAGAATTTCGGTCATCCGGCTTTTGATCTCACCCATCCGCATTCCAGTGACCTTCATTGCCAGAGCGACATTCTCAAAAACGTTCCTGTCCTCCAGGAGCCTGAAATCCTGAAAGATTATCCCCATCTTGCGCCGAAGGTCGGGTATCGTCTTTCTTTTCATATTCGAAGAGACGTACGGCCCTACGACGACCTGGCCTGAAGCAGGGAGATCGTCCATATATATCATCTTCAGGAGAGTGCTTTTCCCCGCGCCGCTCGGGCCCACAAGGAACACGATCTCTCCGTTGGAGACCTGGAGGCTTACGTCCTTAAGGCTGAAGTGCCGGCCGAATTCTTTTGACAGATGATAAACGCCGGCGATTATTCTGCTATCCTGTGTCATCCTGTTACCGGACTCCGATCTTTTTCCTGCCCGAAGCAAGACACCCGGAAGCAAGGGATACAGCAGCTTCGAGACTGGCTGGATCCGCTATGCCTTTTCCCGCGATATCATACGCCGTTCCGTGGCACACTGAAGTTCTAAGGACCGGAAGACCTATCGTCATATTGACGCCGTTCTTGAATCCGCTGATCTTGAATGGTATCATCCCCTGGTCGTGGTACAGGGCAATAAAAGCATCCACACCGCTGTTTGCCCAGTCATAAAAGAGCGTATCGGCGGGGACCGGTCCGCTTACGTCTATTCCTTCCGCCCTGAGCATTTCAATCGCGGGAGATATCACCTCTATCTCTTCTCTTCCGTTGACTCCCCCGTCTCCAGAATGCGGATTCAGCGCCGCCACCCTGATAACCGGGGCTTCTATTCCAAAATCCTCTCTGAGCGACCGGCATGTCTCACGCACGCCTGAAGAAATCTTTTCCCGGGTCACCATCAAAGGGACCTCGGAAAGAGGAATGTCTCTCGTGAGTATCAGGATCCTGAGCTTTCCCGCGACCATCATCATCTGGCAATCAGGCGCGTTCATAATCTCCGACAACATCGCCGTATGGCCTTTAAAATGATACCCGCCGAGATTAAGGGCTTCCTTTGATATCGGCCCCGTGACGATCCCGTCCACGATGCCTTTTTTTGCCATCTCCGCAGCTGTCTCGACAGCCCTTCCGGAGATGCGCCCGCTTTCGGCGGAAGCTCTTCCCGGAACAGGCTCGATACCGCCGGCAACATCTATGATCACGGGGAAAGAAGAAGGGGCGGCCCCCGAACCAGCTTCTTCAGGGGTCATTTTCTCCAGTTTCTCGTAAAGCTCCCGGCCGGTCTCTTTCTGAAGCGAGTGCGCCGACCCTATAAGCCATGTCTCCGTGGAGTCGAGTTTTCCCCTTTTGAGTAATTTCGCGGCAAGCTCCGGACCTATTCCGGAAGGATCCCCTATTGTGAGCGCGAGACGCGGTTTTACTTCAGACATTCCAGCCTCCGCTGTCACCGGCAAGCGGTGATTCCCTGATGATCCTGAAATATTCGCTTCTTTCCTTTTTTGATACCTGCCCGGACGGGATGCCGGTCATCTCCAGCACAAGGACCTTGTCGGGATACCTGATCTCAAGCCGGTCCCCGACCGAGACAGTGCCGGAAGGTTTTACCGTTCTGCCGTTCAGTTTCACGTTTCCTGTTTCACAGCCTGTTTTTGCCATGCTTCGGGTCTTTACAAGGCACAGGTCTTTGAGCAGGTTGTCGATTCTCATAGCCCACTCTCGGACTTGATATCCACATAATAGAGATCTTTGAGCGATTCGACATATTCATCGAACTTTTTCATGAAGCTTTCCTGCTGCATGATGTCCCTTATCCTGTCTCTGGCTTCATCCAGATTGAAAGGCCGCTCTTCAGTCCACCCTGTGACCCTGATGATCCTGAAGCCCTTTTCCTCTTCTATTAATTCAGCTATATCCCCGGCTTTCAAATCCTTGATCGAGTCCATAAAGAATCCGGGGAGCTGGCTCACCGGTATTTCCCCTATATCGCCGCCAGCGTCCCTGGTACTCCAGTCTTCCGAATAGGCCTTGGCCATTTCTCCGAAATCCGCGCCGTTTAAAATATCCTGCCTCAACCCTTCCGCCATCTCTCTTGTTGCCTCCTTGTCGGTCTCCATTTTCACAAGGATATGCCTCAGCCTGACCTCGTCACCGCTTATCTCTTCGAGTTTAATAATATGTACGCCATGCTCCGTTACAACAGGCCCGCTTATCTCCCCGACCGTTAATTTTCGGACTGCGTCGACGAATCTGGGATTGTCAAGGTCATCGAGCTTCATAAACCCGAGACTTCCTCCGTACTTGGCGCTCGGGCCTTCGGAAAACGCTTTGGCGGTCTCCTCAAAATCTCCGCCTTTTGCGAGTATCTCACTGATCCTGTTTATCTTCGCCATGGAAATTTCTTCGGCGCTTTTCTCCGCTTTATTAAAAATAAGGATCTGAGCGAGAAACACGGTTCTCGGCCGTTTCTCGAATTCATTGTAATGTTTTCGATAATATTCCTTTATCGCGTCCTCTGACACGCTTACATCCATCAGCCCTTCCTGATACTTCAGCCTTTCAATCAGCCTGTTTGCCTTGATCTTCTCTCTCCATTGCGCCTTCAGCTGATCCAGCGTCATACCCGCCTTCTGAAGTTCAAGGTTGAATGCGTCGCTCCCGCCGATAGCCCGCATATTGTCTTCAAGGATCCGTTCTACTTCGCTGTCGAGCTTATCTTCTGTTATTTCGATTCCGAGCTTCTCCGCCTGAACGGTCATAAGAAGATGCGCCACAAGCCCATCAAGGATCTCTCTCCTTTTCGCTTTTTCCTCGTCGGGAGGCAGGCTTGTCTTCTGCATCTGCATAAGGAGCTGACGGTATTCCATATCTATATCGCTTTGCAGCAGCGCCTTGTCCTGCACTATTGCCACGACTCTGTCGATGATCTCTTTTTCTCCTCCGGATCCTTCAGCATGCGGAAAATTCTGCAGCGCCATAAGGACTAACAGGACAAGAAAGACTGTTTTGATAGCACCCTTCACGATTGCTCCTCACCTTCCGGGATCGTGTCCCGATCCACCGGGATTTCTACCGGCGTAACTGAGCCAGGCATATAATTCTTTTCATAATATTCAATATCAGCTGATTCTCTCAGCGCTGTTTCAAACTCAGAGTATGTTTTCGCCCTCTTCTCCATTATGAGCTGGCTCATGATCCTTTCCCTGACCTCGTCAAGAGTGACCTTCACCCTCGCTTCACGCATACCGACCATCTTTATCAGGTGAAACCCGAAATCAGACTCGACTATCTGGCTGACCTCCCCCGGTTTGAGGTCGAAAATGACTGTCTCGAATTCCGGTATCATATTCCCTTTCGTCAGATATCCCAGGTCGCCGCCGCGTTTAGCCATCGGATCTACAGAATACCTGTTCGCCACCCACGCGAACTGGTTATTCTTCAGCAATTTTTCTGCTTCTTCGGCTTCTTCAAAGGTATTGACCAGAATATGGCTGACCCTGTACTCGTATTTGTACTCATCCCCATGCTCCATGAAATAGCCTTCGACTTCTTCTTCGGAAACGTTGATCCGATCACGAAGTTCAAGAAACACGAGATGATCGGCCAGAAATTCTTTTTTCAACGTCAGTATTCTCGTGCTGACACGAGGATCTTTCTGGAGCCCTCTTCTGAGGGCCTCGTTGTAAAAGATCTCGATATCCACCCAGTTCTGTATGAACCGCGTTTTTTCCTCGGGAGAAAAAGGAATCTTTTCACTTTCCGGAAGAAGATTTTCGAGTTTATCGTGCGTCAGCACGACATCTCCGACCCTTACAATAGCTCCCGGAGGAAGTTCGGGAGTTTTTTCTCCCTTATTCCGAGCACAGCCGAAGGCGATCACCGATATGAGCAGAAGTACGATCGATGATCCGGTCAGTTTCCAATTTTTCAATCAGCCACCAGCCTTTAGATCCTCACTCTGTTCATTTGCGCTTTTTCAAGATTTTTTTCGTTGATGACGATATTATATCCAGCTCCCCATTCTTTTATCTTGTCTTCAAGATGCAGGGCGCTTTTGTTCTCCGTCAGCACTTTCCTGATATCGAATATCGATTCCTGATATGTAGGCATTTCCCCGGTCTCGATCTCCAGAAGCTTTACCAGGGCCCATCCTCTCGATACCTTGAATACGCCGGAAATCGCGCCGACCTCAGGCAGAGCAAATGCTGCCGCGTCATATTCGATATACCTTCCCGAGATATCAAGGCCGGTTATCCCCGAATTTTCCGCGACAGACGGATCCTGGGAATATTTCTTGGCCAGGACAGTAAAGTCGTGTCCCAGCTTCGCCTTCTTTTCGACTATACGCGCGGTTGCTTCGTCTTCGACAAGTATGATCTGGTAATTTCTTTTTTCCCTGCTTCTCAGCAGATCCTTGTTGGCGTTGTAGTATTCCCTGATTTCTCTATCGGTGACCGTGATCTCATCCTTGACCTGGTCCTGATACAGCCTGTAAACGAGGAACTGCTCGAGGCGCTTATTATAGTTGTCTTTGACCTCGGGGATCTCAAGTACTTTTGCCACTTTTTCCGCGTATACGGGAAGGACTATGTTGCCGATCATCTTTTTAAAAAGAAGTACGATACTCTCTTTTCCATATGACCGTCTGGGCCTGTCGGGCAGGGCTGTCTCCTCATATTTTTTTTCGAAATCGGCCAGCGTATATATTCCGTCATCATACTGACAGATTATCATGTCCCTGTACTGATCTGGAATCCTGAGCTTGGGCGCGTTGGCTCTCGTTATCTTGCCGTTTATGATATCATCAAAAAGAACGTCTTCGGGCAGGCTGTTATAGGCGATATCAACAGCGTCGCTGTAGATCTGCAGATGGATCTCCTGTTCGATCTTGTCCTTCAGATCGTTTCTCCCCTTGTACTCTTTGACTGCATGGAGCCTTTTTTCCGCGTATTCCCGGTCTTCATCCGGAATGACCTTGCGTTTCTTCTGGACCTTCAGCAATCCCCATCCGTTATCGGTCCTGACAGGAGGAGAGACTTCTCCGGCCTCCATGTCGAACAGGATCTCCTCTATCCACCAGTGGATCCTTCCGATAGATTCACTCCCGACATTACCTCCGTTTTCCGCCTCTGGCCCGATCGAATACTTTTTCGCCATTTCGGCGAAATCTTCCCCTCCATTAACGATCTTTTCGCGGATCTCCATCGCCTCGTTTTCACTGATCAGGAGGATCTGGCTGAGGGTGTATTCATAGTGCATCTGTTCCCAGTAATAATCGATCTCTTCCTGTGTGACCGTCACCTTCTTGGTTATCTCCTCGTTCCAAAGAGCTGTCGTGAGGAAAGGGCCTTTAAACTGGTTCCAGAAGTCTTTGAACTCCTGATCCTTCTCATAACCGAATTCATAAGCCTTCAGCGTCATGATTTCCCTGTTGATCATATGCTGGAGGAGTTCCTTCTTTCCCTCCATATCTTTGGTTTCAGGAAGGTACTTGTTTTCAAGAGTTTCTGCCGTTATTTCAAATTCTCTGACTGTAATAGTCCTTTCATTGACTTTCGCAACGACAAGGTCTTCTCTTTCAGTCCTGGAACAACCGAGCATTGCCGCCAGACTGAACCCGATAAGGATAAGGATCGTTTTCTTCAATTTGCTCCCCTTTCCGAAGTGCTCTGCAGATCAATGCCGCGGGAATATCCCCCGCATGCTACATTGGTTAAACTACTCTATTTAGCATAAAATTCCAACAAATTCAATAAACTTTCAAGATCGCCGGTTCCGGCGGAGAGATTCCGGAGTGATCGATTTTCCGTTTCGCTCTCAAAGACAGTATCAAGCGGTTTGACAGAAAGAGAGAAACCGTTATCGGTATGGAAGGTCAGCCTGCCCTGGAACTGGTCCGCTATCGAAGCGAGGACCTGCCTTCCAGGGATATTCCCGGATGCAAACCTGACCCTTAGAAGTCCATCGGCATCGATCTCGATCTTGTCCAATCCGGAGCCGATCGCCCTGACTCTGAACTTCATCAGCTTGAGTATGTTTTCCGCCGAAGGCGGAAGGGGTCCGAAACGGTCTCGCAGCTCTGATCCTATCTCCTCGGCGTTCTCCAGGCCCCTGACCCGGGCGACCCTTCTGTAGATGTTCATCCTCTCTTCAGAGTCGAACACATACTCCTCCGGAAGATAGAGAGGGAGAGGAATCGATATCTTGACATCTTTATCTTCTTCTATCGTCTCTCCTCTTGTCCTTGCTATTTCTTCCTTTATCATCCTGGCATACAGGTCGAGACCTACAGAATTTATCCGCCCGGACTGCTGCGGTCCGAGAAGATTCCCCGCCCCTCTTATCTCCAGGTCTCTCATCGCGATCCTGTACCCCGCACCCAGATAATCGAATTCGCTGATCGCCTGAAGCCTCTTTATCGCAGTAGCGGTAAGAGTGCGGCCTTTCGGGATAAGCATGTACGCGTAAGCCTTTCTGTCCGACCTTCCGACTCGGCCACGAAGCTGATAGAGCTGGGCGAGGCCGAACCGGTCGGCACGGTTGATTATGATAGTATTGACGTTTGGAAAATCCAGGCCGGCTTCGATTATCATCGTACAGAGAAGCAGATCGAACTTCTTTTCAAGAAAATCGACCATGATCTTCTCGAGCTCTTTTTCTTTCATCTGTCCGTGCGCGTGGGCGACCTTCACCCTCTCGGGAAGAAGCCTTTTCAGATATCCTTCCATAACGGCAATCGACTGTACCCTGTTATGAACGAAGAAGATCTGCCCCCCGCGGTTGATCTCCCTCATGACCGCTTCCCTTATTTTTTCATCATCAAAGGGAAGAATATCCGTGTGGATAGGCAGCCTGTTCCGGGGAGCGGTATCGATGACCGAGATATCCCTTATCCCCGATATAGCCATCGAAAGAGTCCTGGGGATCGGAGTAGCCGTCATGGCAAGCACGTCGACGCTTCTTTTCAGCTTCTTAAAAGCTTCTTTCTGCTTTACTCCGAATCTGTGCTCTTCGTCAACAATGACAAGCCCGAGATCCCTGAACCTGATATCTTTCGATATAAGCCGGTGTGTCCCGATGACAATATCGACTTGTCCATCGGAGATTTTTTCGACGATTTTTTTCTGCCTGGCAGGAAGTACAAACCTGCTCAGCATCTCTACCCTGACCGGATACCCTTCAAGCCTGTCGCGGAGAGTGTTGTAATGCTGAAGGGCCAGGACTGTTGTCGGAACCAGAAAAGCGACCTGTTTTCCCTCGACAACGACCTTGAACGCAGCCCTCAGGGCGACCTCTGTCTTTCCAAACCCGACATCTCCGCACAAAAGCCTGTCCATCGGAACCGGTTTTTGAAGGTCCTCCTTGACCTCCAGGCTTGCCTGAAGCTGGTGTTCTGTCTCCTCCCAGGGGAATGACGCTTCCATCTCTTTTTGCCAGGGCTTATCGGGACCGCAGGCGTATCCTTTATTTACCTGTCTCGCCGCGTATATCTCGAGCAGATCCTGCGCGATCGAGCCTGCGCTCTCTCTCGCCTTCGTCTTTGCCCTGTTCCATGCCTTGCTGCCGAGACTTGCGAGAGAGGGGGAGGCTCCGTCAGAAGCTATATATTTTTCGATCATCCTCAATTGGGAAACAGGTATGAACAGTCTGTCATCACCTTCGTATCTTATATCCAGGCACTCTGTCATTCCCCCCTCGATCTCCAGTTTTCTCATCCCCATATAACGGCCTATCCCATGGCTGAGGTGTACGACAAAGTCCCCGGGCTGAAAATGAGAGGAATCGTATGTAAGGGATCTGTTTCTCGACCGGGGCGAATGCCATGGCCGGTGAAACCTTCCAAAGACCTCTTCCTCGCTGAGAAGCACGACCCCCGCGTCGTTCCAGCGGAATCCGGTCGACAGGAACCCGAGGGGGAAATCTATATCGATTGCAACATCGGCAAAAAGTTCTTCCGCCCTTTCGCGCTGCATCGGTGTCGAACAGAAGAGAAAGACCTGCAGGCTGTTTTTCAGTTCTTTTTTTATTTCGGCTATCAGCCCTTTTATGTTTCTTCGATAGTCTCCGATCAGATTTGTAAAAAACCTTACTGTTCCTTCCTCTGAAAAGGATGTGAACTCGATCATCCGCATACTATCGAAATATTGATCCAGTTCATTTTCGGAAATGTAAACTTTCCCGGGAGGGGGATAGAAATGTCCTTCGATCTTCGAAGAATCGTATCGTATCGATATCTCGTCCCTTATCTCGGGTAACAGCACCCTTATATCTTCAGTATCGTAGATGACGAGTGTCGGAGGAGCGGCAAAATATTCAAAGATAGGCAAAAGGTCGTGAACGACGGATGCATAATGCTCCATCCCGAAAAAATGTATCCCCTCGCGCAGCCTGTCTGCGGGAAGCAGTCTCTTCTGGCCGGAATCCCGGTCGAACTCTCCCCCTTCGACCGACAGGAACCCCCTGAGCTTTCTCAGTCCTTCCGTATCAGGACTCAGGTGGTGGAAGGGCCTGATCCTGAACGCCCCCCTATCGCCGTACGACCTCTGTGATTCTATATCAAAATCCCTGATCGACGATACGGTGTCATCATCAAACTCTATTCTGACCGGATCATCCGCGCTGACTTCGAATAGATCAAAGATCCCTCCCCTTATTGCATACTGGCCTTTTTCCTCTACTATCGCGTGCCTCTCATATCCTATACGGTCAAGCTCTGAAGCAAGTCCGGAGAGGTCGTATTCTTTCCCCTTAACGATATCGATCAGCAGCCGCCTGAAAGTCTCTCTGCCGTATACCTTTTTCAGGGCCGACCACAGCGTGCATACGAGGACCCTGCAATTGCCTTCTGAAAGAGCTTCGAGAGCTTTCATCTGCATACCGGTAAGATTCCTGTCAGGATCATGATAGTCATACGGCAGGATCTCATCTTCCGGATATGATACGACCCCTTCCACGCCGAGACTCTCAAGGTCTGCCGCAATATCACGGGCCCTGACAGGATCTGCTGCAATTATCATGAAAGTCTCGTCTGTTTCTTCCATTACGGCGGAGATCAGCAGCGAACGGGCGCTGCCAGTCAGCCCTCTCACCGGGATCCTTGCCGGACCAGCTTTCATCCTGTTCAGAAGACCTTTAGCCGCGGGAAGGGATACGACAGATTTTTTCAGATCATTCCACATCTTTTGCGGTCCCTCCCTCCGCCATATCTTTTCTCTGAGCTATAAACAGCTCGACGACAAATAGAAAGATCGCCGCAAGTATGAGAGGAACCGATATTTCCCTTCCTTCTCTTGCTCTTTTCATATGCGCTGAAATATCAGCTTTTTCCGGGATTATCATTACGTCTTCGAGCCGCAGCGAATCTGCCGCTTCCCCCGGAGCGGCAACAGCAAGATCCGATTCCCTGAAAGACAGCGGATTGACGCCGAGCACCAGAAGAGCGCCTTTCGGCCCCTCGATCCTCAGAAACCCCGGAAAGTCCCCAGCAGGTATGAGAGATCCTCTGCTTCCATGGCCGCTGCCTCCGGAGCTGCCAGGAGCGCCTTCTGTCTCTTCTGCCGGCAGATATTCGGAACCATCAGGAAGAGTTACCGTAAAACTGTCCTGTCCCTCCCGGTCCCATATGAATTTTTCCCCGATCTCCACACTCCCCGAACGTCCCGGTTCTGGATCCATCGCCAGCAGCAGCTGCCTTATCAGGGGGAGAAACAAAGGGGAAAGGACAAGATCTCCTCCTTCAGGCCTCGGATCGACCGCGGCAAAGATCATTCTTCCTTTTCCCGTCCTTTCGCTCCATACAAAAGGAGAACCGTTACTGAACCAGAGATCGATATCGCCTCTATCTACACCGCTGATCATGGGAGTTCCCCTGAACCTGAGATCCAATAGCGACTTCATATCTTCCCGGTCGAAAGGGGACAGAAACAACGGCTTTTCCACATCTCTGCTGATCGCTTCGACAGTCTCTTCCCTTCCGCTATAATCGATGGAGGGTCCGTTTAAAGACAGCGCTTTTATCAGCCGTTCATGCCCTTTCGTTACAAGGGCAAGCAGTCCTCCGCCCTTCGAGACGAACTCCTTGATGATCGAGATGTCTCTTTCCGCCGGTTCCTGTCCGGGCCCGACAACAGCCAGGTCGGCCCAGTCCAGGTCGGCAGTGACGAGATCGTCCCATTTCCTTCGGAGAAGTATTATCTCCTCGTCTTCTTCCCGCGGGCTCAGAGCCTGCTCAAGATAAAAGGACTCCCCATCGCTGATAAGGAGCACCTTGTCTTTTTCTCTGGAATGGATCGTGAATACTCTTCTATCATCGACGCTCAGCCGGTCAGGGCGTTTACTCGCTTCTCCTTCGATCCAGCCGGATCTCTCTATCGGGACCTCGACACTTTCCGTCCTTGAACTTCCGGGCGCAATCCTTATCTCTCTTTCAAGGATCCTTTTTGCGTCCAGCGATATTCTCAGCGGGAACTGCGCTTCAAGAACAGGTGAATGATTCTTCATAACGACACTTATCGCGGCCGATTCTCCCCTGTGTACGACGGCTCCGGGAGTGATGACGCGATCGATCGAGACGTTCTGTCCGGTTTCTCCCCCGACAGGAATTAAAAACGACCGGATCCTTTCCTTCTTTTTTCCCGAAACCCCTTTATCGGCCCCTTCGTCGTTTTTCTGGTCATTAAGGAGACTCCGCGCGTCTCCAAGCCCGCTTTTCTGGAAATCAGAGATGATATACAGTTCCCTGATCTCTTTTCTGCTTGAAAGGAGATGTTCTCTCGCGGCAGCGAATGCCGCGGCAAGATCAGTCCCGAAGAACGATGGCGCCTGCAGCTTCAAAAGGTCAAAAACAGGGGCCGCCCTGAATCTTTCCGCTTCGAATATCTTTTCCACTTTCGTATCGAACAGAAAGATCGCTGCTTCATCCTCTTCGTTTAATTCCCTGATAATTTCCAGCGCCCTGTCAGCTCCTTTTTCGAAAACTGTTTCTTCTCCTTCCTCGACAGACATGCTGTAGCTTCTATCAAGAAGAATAGCAATCGCTGCCGAACCCTTTCCGGGAAAGACCGCGGCAAGCCCTCCTTTTATCACGGGGCGCGCAAAGGCAAGGGCGATCAGGGCGACCCCGGCCATTCTGACGAGAAGGAGAAGAAGCCTCCTGAAATCGATCCGACGCATGCTTCTGCGCTGAGACCCACGGAGAAAGATCAGGGAGCTGAAAACGATCTCAGGTATTTTTTTTCTGCTGAAAAAATGTATAAGGATCGGCACTCCGACCGCGCCGAGCATTATCAGAAAAAAAGGGTTAAGAAAATCCATCTCCTACCGCATCCTCCGCCTCTTGCTGAGATAAGAGAAAAGAGCTTTATCAAAAGAGGTGTCGATAGTGACGAGATTGTAATCTATAGCGTTTTCCTTGCACGCCGTTTCCAGATCATTGATCCACCCGCTGATATCCGCACTGTATTCCTTTTTCAGAAACCATGGCTGAGTCCTGATCTTTTCTCCTGTCTCGCTGTCGACGAACCTGACCTCGCCCCCGTAATCAAGCGAGATCTCCTTCGGGTCGAGAAGATGAAATATCACTATCTCATGCCCCCGGTGCCTGAAGTGTTTCAGCCCGCTTATCACTCGTCCTGAATCATCGAGCAGGTCGCTTATCAGAATGATCAGCCCCCGCCTCTTTATTCTCTCCGCTATTTCATGCAGGGTATTGCTGATCTCTGTCATTGCGCCGGGAGTTATATTCTCCAGGGTCTTCATAAGATGGAAAAGATGTCTTTTGACAGACCGGTGCGGGACCATCTCCACGATCTTCTCGTCGAAGACAGCCAGCCCGACCGCGTCGCGCTGCTTGATCATAAGATATGCCAAAGCTGCGCTCAGAAGGGTCCCGTACCGAAGCTTTGTTATCCCGGAACTTCCGAAATCCATCGAAGCGCTTCTGTCGAGCAGAAGAGTCGCGCTGAGATTCGTCTCGTCCTCGAATATCTTCGTATAATACCTGTCGGTCTTTGCGTAAATCTTCCAGTCGATGTTCCTCGTGGATTCGCCCGCGTTATACTGCCTGTATTCGGCGAACTCGACTGAAAACCCGTGATATGGAGATTTGTGCAGCCCGGCTATGAACCCTTCAACGATCAGCCTTGCCTTTAGATCGATATTGGCGAGCCTGCTTACCGTCTCAGGCCGCAGAAACTCGCTTATATCATTTTGTTCTGGAGACATTCCGATCCCATCGATCTTATATCCAGAGCCGCCTGCCCGAGTTACTGCTCGACAGTATCAAGCAGTCTTCCCACCAGTTCTTCGGTCGTGATCCCATCCGCTTCCGCGTGGAAGTTGGTCACCAGCCTGTGTCTGAGAACCGGCCACGCGACAGCCCGGATATCATCGATATCCGGTGTCGTCCTTCCAGTCATGACAGTACGGGTCTTTGCTCCGAGTATAAGATACTGCCCCGCTCTCGGGCCGGCTCCCCACGACAGGTACTGGCCGACACCCGGAAACGATCTATCCCTGCTTGCCCTTACAAGCCGGACAGCATATGAAAGGATCTTTTCAGAAACCGGCACCTTTTTAATCATATTCTGTATTTCTATGATCTCTTCGGCACCGATCACCTTCTCCGGTTTTTCGGAAGCCGCTGAAGTGGTCGAATCGACAATCATCATTTCTTCATCGATCGATGGATAATCGACTCTGATATTGAACATGAACCTGTCGAGTTGAGCTTCGGGGAGAGGATAGGTCCCTTCGAGTTCGATCGGGTTCTGCGTCGCAAGGACAAAAAAAGGCAGGTCAAGAGGGTGCGTCTCGCCTCCTACCGTGACATTGTACTCCTGCATAGCCTGCAGAAGGGCTGCCTGTGTCTTGGGGGGAGTCCTGTTGATCTCATCGGCAAGAACGATATTTGAAAAAACGGGGCCCCTGATGAACCTGAAGACCCTGCTGTGGGAGGATTTGTCCTCTTCAAGGACTTCTGTTCCCATGATATCGCTCGGCATCAGATCCGGCGTGAACTGTATCCGGGAAAATCCCAGCCCAAGACATTCCGAGACTGTAGAGACAAGAAGCGTCTTGGCAAGCCCCGGGACCCCGACGAGCAGGCAGTGCCCGCCGGCAAACAGAGCAGTAATAAGCTCGTCTATTACCTTGTCCTGTCCTATGATGACTTTCGCGATCTCGACCTTCAGTTTCCCGTAAGCTTCGGCGAACCGCGCCAGGACCCTCTCTTCGTTATTTTGATCCATACTTCAGGAGGTCTCCCACTCGATCTCAATTCTTTTTGTCACTGTTTTTAAGATGCCTGTCAAGAAATTCGAGAACGGCTCCGTACCCTGCAATACGGTTCTCTTTTTTAAGAAATCCGTGCCCTTCATCTTCGAATATCATATATTCGACCACCGTACCGTTTTTTCTCGCTGCCTCGACGATCTCATCCGATTCAGCTTTAAGGACCCTCGGATCATTTGCCCCCTGAAGCACCATAAGAGGCCTTACTATATTTTCCGCGTGAAAAAGAGGAGAGATGCTTTTCAGATATTCCTCGTCGGTCTGGGGGTTTCCGATCTCCTTATAAAGGGCCTCTCTTATACTTTCCCACCAGGGTGGGATGTTGCTCAGCGTTCTCACCCAGTTCGACATTCCAAAGAGATCGACTCCGACGGCGAATTCTTCGGGAGTGAATGTCAATGCGGCGAGCGTGATATACCCGCCATAACTCCCTCCGAGGATCCCGATCCTGCCAGGATCGACATACCGCGTTTTTATAAGCCAGTTCTTTCCCTCGATACAGTCTCTGAGATCATCATTCCCATGTCTGTGATCATCGAGGCTTAAAAACCTCTTTCCATATCCGGAACTTCCCCTGTTGTTTACGGCGAGTACGGCGTAACCGTGATTCACAAGATATTGAATAAGCGCGTAATATCTTACTCTCGCCTGTCCGCCAGGACCTCCGTGGACATATATGATAGCCGGGATGCTGTCTCCCGGTTTGATCCCTTCAGGTTTGAAATAAAAAGCCGGTATTATTTCATCATCGAACGATTTGTATCTGATAAGCTCCGGCACCACAAGGACCTCGGGATCTATCTCGGGATTCATGGAGTCTGTCAGCTTCCTATACTTCCCTGTTTCGAAATCGAATACGTAGAGATTGTTTGTCGACCTCGAATCGCTGAGGTGGAAACGCATATATCTTTCGCTTTTCGAGACTCCGACTGAAGATATCACTCCATCGGGAAATTCAGGAAGATCGACCAGCTCGCCGGTCTCTGTCCTGTAGACCCTGATCTCTGTCTTCCCGTCATTGTTGATACCCGTCACCCTGTAGGTCCCGTTCCACGAACAGTATGAATAGCTTATATCCCATTCGGCTGTCTCGACGGTCGAACTTTTTCCGGTGGCAAGTTCATATTTTTTGAGGAAGGTGAATTCGCTCTCTTCATCTGTCAGATAATACAGATATTTGGAATCTTTGCTGAATTCGAGCGGGGTAAAGATGATATCTCCCTGATGCGCTGATATGTGCTTCATTTCACCCGCCTCACGGTCATAGATATACATCTCCGTATTGTGTTCGGTAAGCATTTTGTAAAAAGCCATATACCTCATGTCATCGGAGATCCATCCGAAATTGTATCCGGCATCATTCAGATAGATCATCTTCGGCGTGAAGGTCTCGATATCCATCAGGTATATATCCATATATTTCGAGTCGCGCCTGTTCGAACCGAAGACAAACCGGTCCTCTTTCCTGGTCCACCCGTAGAATACCGCCCTTGCCTTTACCTCCGGAGTCAGATCGATAATGATCCCGTCTTCGTCGCGAAGGTAGATATGGTAGATCTCGTTTCCCCCCTTGTCGCTGAGAAAAAGAAACCTGTTATCAGCAGGAAAATATGAAAGGGCAAAAACGGAGTGCCTGTCGGAATCAGTCAGCTGGACAGCCTTTCCCCCGTTGACCGGAATACTGTAGGCGTTGAAGATATCTGATTCATCCATCGTAACAAGCAGGTTCTTCTCGTCGTGCGAAAAATACCCTCCCGAGATGATCACATTATCCATGAACTGCTCGATCGTATATTCCGCCGCCTTATGTCCAGTACACGCGGACAACGCTGTCATCAAAATAATAAGTGTTATGGTAACTGGTCTGGCTTTCATCTCTCCTCCTCTGGTATCACGCTTTCAGGCATATGATTTTCCCCGCCCAATCGTATTTATACGGCATTACAGCCTCAAGTTCCATTCTTTTTAATATCATCCGCCTTCTCCGATACTTTCCCGCCCTGCCATGGTGAAGACTCAATCCCTTGTCAGTGACCTGTATTTTATCCGTTTCGGGATATCAGCCAGGGCTCCGAGCCTCTCCTTCTTGTTCTTTTCGTAGTCGGAAAAGTTGCCTTCGAACCAGTAGGCAGAACTGTCTCCTTCAAAGGCAAGTATATGCGTCGCTATCCTGTCGAGAAACCACCTGTCGTGACTGATGACTACGGCGCACCCGCCGAAATTCTCAAGCGCCTCTTCAAGAGCGCGCATCGTGTTGACATCAAGATCGTTCGTCGGCTCATCAAGAAGGATCACATTCGCCCCTTCCTTAAGGACCATCGCGAGGTTCACCCTGTTTCTTTCTCCACCTGAGAGCTTTCCGACTTTTTTCGACTGATCTGATCCGGAAAAATTGAATTTCGCGACATAAGCCCGGGAATTCACCTCTTTGCTTCCCAGCATTATCTTTTCTTCTCCCCCGGAGATCTGTTCCCAAATCGATTTCTCCGGATCCAGCAGAGCCCTCGACTGATCGACATATGCCAGTTTGACTGTCTCGCCGAGAACAACCGTTCCGCTGTCCGGTTTTTCCTCTCCGGTAATAAGCCTGAAAAGCGTTGTCTTGCCGGCTCCGTTCGCCCCGATGACTCCGATTATGCCTCCCGGCGGGAGCATGAACTTCAGATCGCTGAATATGATCTTTCCATCATAGACCTTGCTGACGCCGTCGGCATTTATCACCGTGCCTCCCAGCCGCGGGCCTGGAGGAATATACAGTTCAAGGTTCTTTTCCCTTTCGCTTCCTTCTTCGCCTATAAGGGTCTCATACGCATTGATCCTTGCTTTTGACTTGGTATGCCTTGCCTTCGGGGTCATCTTTATCCACTCGAGTTCGCGCTGAAGCGTCTTCCTGCGCCTGGATTCTTTTTTCTCCTCCAGCTCGAGCCTCTTTTCCTTCTGCCTGAGCCATGATGAATAATTCCCTTTCCAGGGTATCCCTTCGCCCCTGTCGAGTTCCAATATCCATCCGGCCACATTATCAAGAAAATATCTGTCGTGAGTCACCGCTATGACTGTGCCTGCGTATTCCTGGAGATGATGCTCGAGCCACGCTATCGTTTCGGCGTCAAGATGGTTGGTAGGTTCGTCGAGAAGGAGGATGTCGGGTTTCTGTAGCAGCAGCCTGCAAAGCGCCACCCTTCTCTTTTCCCCTCCGGATATATGCTTTATTTTCGTTTCCGGCGCGGGGCAGCGCAGAGCGTCCATAGCCATATCGAGTCTTGAATCGAGATCCCACGCATCCGAAGCATCGATCTTCTCCTGCACGGCCCCCTGCCTTTTCAACAGGGCATCCATCTCATCATCATCCATAGGTTCGGCAAAGGCGCTGCTGATCTCGTTATACTCTTCGAGCAGCTTTACCACATCTCCTACCGCTTCTTCAACTATCTCCCTTACCGTCTTCTCTTCATCGAACGATGGTTCCTGCTCCAGAAAGCCGACTGTGTGCCCGGGCGAGAGGCTCGTCTTCCCGTTGAATTCCCTGTCTTTTCCGGCAAGGATCCTCAGCAGGGTCGACTTTCCCGAGCCATTTAACCCGAGCACTCCTATCTTAGCCCCGTAGAAATATGAAAGAGATATATCTTTAAGTATCTCCTTGTTATTATAGAATTTACTTACTCCGATCATCGAATAGATGATTTTATTCGGTTCCACGCTCATTATCACACCTCTGTAATCGAGAAAAACCTTAACTACATAAACATATATGCCGACAATAATCCTTTTCATGGAATATTTCAATTCAAGAAAATACCGAACTGTTTTTACCGGTAATATCCCTTGATCCGGTCTCATTAGATATCATGGACGACGACCTTGCAGCAACCTGCCATAAGCGAAGAGGCCTAACTGCCACATTGACATTTGTCTGCTGTCAAAATATGCCCCTATGGCAGCGCATTTGTGGCAGAGTGTCATGCTGCCGCCGAAAAGCCTGGCCGGCCTGTGTGGGCAACCGCCATAACCAGCTGGTATAACATGACTTGAAACAATCACGGCTTTTTGGCATGTATGATGCGTTCTGATAGGGATGAAAACGAAATATCTTTAGATACCAGGAAACCGCAAAAAGGAGGAAGAAAATGAAACTCGTAAGATGGTACCCGTCGACAGGCCTTAACAGGTTCGAAAGTGAGATGGAAGGTATGTTTAACGGTTTTTTCCCTTCGGTATTCAGGGGGCCCGGCGAAGAGATAAGCTGGATGCCGAAAGTGAATGTCAAAGAACTCGATGACAGGTTTGAACTCACCGCCGAGATTCCCGGAATGGAAAAAGAGGAGTTATCGATCGAGGTGCAGGAGAACCTGATGACAATCAGAGGGGAAAAGAAGACGGAAGAAAAGGCTGAAAACGAAAAGATGCATATTTGCGAGGTGAGCTACGGAAAGTTTGAGAGATCGTTCAGGCTGCCGGAGAACACCAGGCTCGAGGATGTCGACGCCGAATACAAAAACGGAGTCCTCAGGGTCTCTATTCCAAAGACGGAACCGGCAAAGCCGAAAGAGATAAAGGTAAAGGTAAAATAAGCCCAGACGATCCGTCACAGAAAAAGGGCCGCCATCAGGTGGCCCTTTTCTTTTTCCATAAGACCCGTAGCGTCAGCTGAAGGGTTCTATTTCGTCCAAGCGTTTGCTGAGTCTTTCTTTTCTTTTTCGTCTTTCTCGATTTTCGGAGCGGCGTAGTTCGTCTTTCCGTCAGGGCTCATCTTGCACGAGCCCTCAAAGAAAACGCCTTCATCGATAACGAGACGGGTCGTTTTGATATCTCCCTCAAGCCTGGATCCGGCCTGAAGCTCTATCTTTTCCTTTGCGTCGATATTTCCCGTCATCTTTCCACCGATCACCGCACTGTTTACCTTTATGTCGGCCTTGACCTTTCCCCCTTTGCCAACGACGAGGGTTCCGGGGCAGACTACCGACCCCTCAAAATCCCCATCGATCCTCAGAGTGCCGTCGCGCACATCGATCGTACCTTTGACAGCGCAGCCCTCCCCGATAATTGAATTCATCTTTCCTTCGGTCGCCATGCTTTCACCTTCTTTCGCGAGACTTGAAACCCCTTTTTCAGAATTCTTTTTTCTCATCTTCATCCTTACTGCAAAAGATATTTCAGGGGATCAACGTGAAGATTGTTCTGCGTCACCTCAAAGTGCAGGTGCGGCGCGGTACTTCTCCCCGTGTTCCCCGAGTAAGCGATCGTCTGCCCTCTCCCTACCCTGTCCCCCATTATTACTACCAGTCTTTCATTATGTCCGTAAAGTGTTTTTATTCCATATCCGTGATCGATCTTCACAAAATATCCATATATGTTGTCCCAGGCCGCCTCGACTACATACCCTGCCGCTGAGGCCCTGACAGGGATCCCTTTCTCGACTCCGATATCTATCCCCGGATGATACTCCTTGTCGCCTTCTCCTCCGGCAACATTGAATCCCTTTGTAATATAGCCTCTTACCGGCCAAAAACTGGGGATCGAGCTCATCATCCGTGACTTTTCGCTTTCCGTCCCGTTGTCGAGCTCCTCTTCATCGGCTACAAGGCGCTTTGCGGCAACACTGTCCTCTGCCGCAATATCGAGTCCGAGCAGTTTCCGGACCTTCATATCCATCGCATGTATCTCGGAAAGGTTTCTGCGCAGATCGTCGATCTGTCTGTTCTTTTCGGTAAGCTCTACGACCTGTTTTTCAAGGTTGACAGTCTCCCTCGTTTTTATGAGCAGTTTGCCGTAGGTAAAGACAAAGACTGTCACCGTGACCAGCCCCGCACCAAGAATCGCCATGAAAAGATAAAAGGCCTTGTACGGGATCTTGTAGGTCCTCGTCTTTTTCAGATCGTGAGGAACAATAATAACCGAAAAAGTCTCTTTTTCCATTGTATCTTCTGCCAGGTCTTTCGTTTTTATCTAAATTTCTGTGCTGACCCCGATCATTTTAAGGATAGCCTCAAGATCGTCGTCAGAATAATAATCGATCGTGATAGTCCCGCCCTTTTTCCCGGGAGTTATCCTTACCCTCGTCCCCAGATGCCGCTCAGCCCTCTCTTCAAGGGCCGCTATAAGCGGGTCTGTCTTTCTGCCTGTCCTTCTTCTTTTTTTCTTCCTGCGAGGGGCCACCGACCGTTCTACTTCTCTGACCGAAATATTATCTTCCACGACTTTAAGAGCCATTTCAATCCGTTTATCATCCCCCTCTATGGAGAGAAGGGCTCTTGCGTGGCCGGCCTTAAGCTTTCCGCTTTCGATCAGGCGAAGCACTTCTTCGGGCAGGGCGAGGAGTCTTATCGTATTTGAGACGGTCGTCCTGTCTTTTCCCAGATACTGTGATATCTCTTTGATAGAAAATCCGAATTCATCTTTCAGGGCCTTGTATCCCTTCCCCTCTTCGACAGGGTTCAGATCCTCCCTTTGCAGATTCTCCATCAAGGCGAAACTCAGGGACTGATTGTCGTTGACGGTCCTCACTATCGCCGGGATCGTCGTTTTTCCCGCCAGCTTTGAACCCCTGAGCCTTCTTTCGCCCATGATCAGCTGGTACCGGCCCTCTACCCTTCTTACGACAACCGGCTGGATCACCCCGTTTTTTCTTATAGATTCGGCAAGCTCCTGAAGCTGACTCTCGTCAAAATGGGTCCTGGGCTGAAATGGGTTCGGTTCAATGCTGTTTATTTCCAGCTCCATTACCCTTTCGGTCTCTGATACGCTTTCTTTAAGGTCTTGTGAAATAAGCGCTTCCAGCCCTCTTCCAAGCACGGTTCTCCTCATCGAGCCCCTACCCTTCTTTTATCCATTTCCGGGTCCGGCCGATTCTGCTTTTCGATGAACTCTTTTGCGAGCTTCAGATAGCTCTTTGCTCCGGTACTCTGAACATCATAGAGGATGACCGGTTTTCCGAAACTCGGGGATTCGCTGAGCCTGACATTTCGCGGGATGATGCTGTCGTATACCTTGTCTCCGAAGTACGAGATCGCTTCTTCTGCTACCTGGCTTGATAATCTGAGTCTTTTGTCGAACATCGTCAGAAGGACACCTTCGATACCAAGGTCGGGATTAAGGTGTTTCTGCACCATCCTGATAGTGCTGAGAAGCTGGCTGAGCCCTTCCAGTGCGTAATATTCGCACTGTATCGGGATCAACACCGAATCAGCCGCGGTAAGCGTGTTCAGCGTCAGGAGCCCAAGGCTCGGCGGGCAGTCTATTATGATGTAATCATACTTATCCACGAGAGGCGCCAGGGCGGATTTCAGCTTCTTTTCCCTTGCTATCTGCGAGACAAGTTCGATCTCCGCGCCGTTCAGCCTGGGATGCGAGGGAACGAGATCGAGAAGTCCCGTCTTTACTATGATATCCTCGGCCTTGACCTCGCCTATAAGCACTTCATATATAGTCGGTTCGCCGTCTTTTACCCTCACTCCGAGCCCGCTGCTGGCATTTGCCTGGGGATCGACATCAACGAGAAGGACTTTTTCTTCGACAGCCCCAAGGCTCGCCCCGAGATTCACCGAAGTGGTCGTTTTCCCGACACCGCCTTTTTGGTTGGCTACCGCTATGATCTTGCCCATTATTATCCCTAACCCTCTATCAGTTGCAGTTACGGCTGGCTATCAAGGTAGCCAGAAAAATCCACATATATCGAAGGGGCCGGAGGAAGGTAGTTCGATCCGTCGAAAATGACCTCCCGGATCTCATCTTCTGTTATGACTCCCCAGTAGTTGTACCTCGCATCTACCCCCGCTGTATTGAAATACTGGTACAGCCTCAGATCATATCCCCCTGAAAATGTCCCGTTATGCAGGATCGAATTATAATTGATAACAGGAAGCCCCCGCCAGGAGATAATGATCCCGTCATTATAATTCGTGGCGATATCACACCCTTCGACCGTTACGTCACGGGCCTCTTTTGTCTCTGATTCATTTTCCTCCAGCCATATCCCATATGCGCCATTATCCCTTATTTGACAATCGATTATATCTGCATCAGAGTCGACGACGTGGATCCCGCCGCTGTTGTCTGACACCCTGCATTCGTATATCGAAATGGTAGAATTTTCGGCAGTTATACCTATTCCCGCACCATCATGAATAAAGCAGGAGTCGACCGATACCACCGCGCCGCCGGAAACGCTGACTGCTCCAACAGCCATCGAGATATTGACATTCGTCATGCTGCCTGATGCATTCTCCCCCGTAAAGACGAGCCCTTCCCAGACCCCGTTCTCTCCAGGGCATACATTCGGCTTGAAATAGACAGGATCCTCGGATCTTCCGTTTATTTCCAACTCGCCGCGGACGCTCAGCCCTCCGCCGCGCTGGTTTACCACTACCGTTACACCTGCTTCTATAGTCAGGGTGGCGCCTTCCAGGACCGGTACGAGCCCGGAAGCGCTTATAACATAGAACAAAACGTCGTTCGCGAGGACTGTATTTCCGATCTCGACCGTCAGCTCTTTCCCCACATCTATTTCGATACTCATCGAGCTTTCATCGATATCATCCGAGACTGTCGCTGTCACGGTATACGTCCCCGGCTGCGGGGGAGGTCTCCAGGAAACCATCTCCCCTTCCGCAGCTGCCGGGATAAATTCTCCCCCCGATGCCGACCACCGAACCAAAATCGGATCTTCATCGGGGTCCTGAGCGTCGCATACCAGATCCAAAACCCCGTTTGTGCCTACGTAGCAAGCGCTTTTCGAAATAGACGAGATCACCGGCGCTTTATTATGGAACCCCAGGGACTTGTCGCAGCCGGTGAATATAAGCACCGCCGGCAACAAAACTGATAACACACTTGAAAAATTGGAGTTAGCCCGCATTCTCTTCTCCCTGTCTACCAGATGGGGTACGGGTAAGTATAATTTTAGCTCTTTGATAAATCAATTTAAATCTTTTCGCTGCCGGTTGCGGCAAATAGATGTTTCACGTGAAACATCTATAGTAGCGACGTCCCGGGCCCGGAAGAAAAACCTGATTTCTGCGCTGATCTGCCCTTTTTCAGGCCCGCTAAACGGTTTCACGTGAAACTGCCCGGCGCCCCTCCGCTTCCTCTCTTCGAAAAAGGAGGAGCGTTCCCCTGTTCTCCTCAAGAGGTTCTGAAGCGGCAGCCCTCATCGTGCCGGAATAGTCGCCCAGCTCCCATTCCCAGTCGGCCCCCTTTATCGTAACATAACTCCCTGAAGGAGTCAGAAGCCCCTCGGCAAGCGGAAGGAGAGAGGAAAGCCTGCCGGCGGCCTTGGAGACTACCAGGCCGAACGGTTCCCCGCCTGTCCCGGCCTTCGCCTCTCCTTTGACCCTTATCCCGGAAAGATCGAGCTTCCGGATCATTCTTTCCAGGAGAAGAGCTGCCTTTTCTTTTCTCTCGAATAGTGTAATATCGATCTCCGGGCAGATTATTTTCCATACGATTCCGGGGAATCCATAGCCGCTTCCGATATCCGCCGTCCTGACGTTCCTTTTTTCGGGGTCGGTCCCTTCTGCAAGGGCTCCCTGCCTTGCGGCAAAGCTCAGGATATGAAGGGAATCGGACACCTGCCTCTCCAGAGAATCGACAAAGCTTCCCTTTGCGACAATATGCATCTTCGAACCCCACTCGATCTGTTCCGAAACAAAACCTTTCAGCTTCGCGCGGGCTCTCTCATCCCGCATCTTCGGGAAGAGCGTCTCCGCGAGAGCCAGTATCCTGCTTAATATCTCGTCAGGGTCTTTCATCGGAAATTCATTCCCCTCCGGCCGGAATTTTTTGATTCTTTCTTTAGTTTCTCGATAAAGATCATGAGGATCGAGAGGTCGGAATTTCTGACCCCCGATATCCTTGAGGCCTGGCCAAGCGTTTCCGGCCTGAACCTGCCGAGTTTTTCTCTGGCTTCGCGGCTTAGCGCCTCTATTTCAAAAGAAAACCCGTCCGGTATCGTCATCTTATCCATTTTCAACAGCTTATGGGCCATTTTTTTCTGTCGTGCTATATACCCGTCATATTTGATCTCTATGCCGAGCATATCGAGCTCCCTTTCTCCCAGGCCGAGGCCTCCTCCATCAAGTATAGCTTCGAGCTTTTCGACCCCTATCTCCGGCCGCCGGGCGATCTGGATAGCTTTTCTTGCTTCAGTCGCAGGAGGAGCGCCTTCGTTTTCAAGAAGGCTGTTTATCCTCTCTGCGGGAATGACCTCCCTGTGCAGCCGTCTTTTTGCTTTCATCACGCGTTTTTTTCTGGAGATCATCTCCGACCATAACCCCTTTTCGAGCAGACCATACCTCACTGCGTAGCGGAAAAGCCTTTCGTCGGCATTGTCCTGCCTGAGCAGCAGCCTGTGTTCTGCCCTGGAAGTGAACATCCTGTAAGGTTCGTCTATTTCTTTTGTTATAAGGTCGTCGACCATAACGCCGGCATAAGCCTGGTGCCGCCCTGGAAGAAAAGGAGGTTCTCCCCTGAGAGAAAGCGAGGCGTTGATCCCCGCCACTATCCCCTGCGCCGCGGCTTCTTCATACCCTGAAGTCCCGTTTACCTGGCCCGCGAAATACAATCCTTCGATCTTTCTTGATTCAAGGGATGCATGGATCTGGTGCGGGGGGAAAAAATCGTATTCGATCGCATATCCATACCTTACTATTTCCGAATCTTCCAGGCCCGCTACTGTCCTTATCATCTTTTCCTGTATATCGACGGGAAGGCTCGTCGAAAGGCCGTTTATATATATCTCTTCCGAACCGCGCCCTTCAGGCTCAAGGAATATCTGATGCCTGTCCCTGCCGGAGAACCTTATCACCTTATCCTCTATCGAAGGGCAGTACCTCGGCCCGGTCCCCATTATCTGACCAGAAAAGAGAGGGGCCCTGTCGATGTTCTTCCTGATGATATCGTGCGTTTCCACATTGGTATAGGTTATGTAGCAGGAGATCTGGTCGAGATTCAGCTTCTTCGTCCTGAAAGAAAAAGGGACTGGAGAAATATCCCCCGGCTGCTCCTGGCACCGTGAAAAATCAATGCTCGATCTTTTCAGCCTGGCCGGAGTTCCGGTCTTCAGTCTCGCCCTTTCGATCCCGTTGGCCGCAAGATCATCAGAAAGAAGACAGGAGGGAGGCTCTCCTTCCCTCCCTCCGGGGATCTTCCTCTCCCCTATATGCATCAGCCCGTTAGGAAAGGTGCCCAGGGCCAACACTGCTTTTTTCCCCCTGATCCTTTCTCCCGAGATAGTGACGCCTGTGACTCTGCCCTCTTCGACAGCGATCCCCTCTACCTCGCCCTCGAAAATATCAAGGCCTTCTTCAGAGCTGAGGGCTTCAAGCATCTTTTCGTGATAAACCGCCTTGTCTGCCTGCGCCCTCGGAGACCAGACCGCGGGACCTTTCGCCCGGTTCAGCATCTTGAACTGTATCCCGGCGGCATCTATGCAAAGCCCCATCTCTCCCCCGAGAGCATCTATCTCCCTGACAAGCTGGCCTTTTGCGAGCCCTCCTATCGCCGGGTTACAGGGCATCCTCGCAATATCCCTGATATTTATCGTGGCAAGCAGGGTGCTGTTTCCCATCCTCGCCGAGGCAAGCGCTGCTTCGCACCCGGCATGCCCCCCTCCGACGACGATCAAGTCATATGATTTTCCGCCAGGGTTATTAATAATCATTATTGTTATACCTGTAACTGTTTCTTTGTTAAGAGATTATTTTCCAATGCAGAACCTGCTGAAGATCAGGTCAAGAAGCTCGCCCGCCACTGACCTGCCGGTCACTTTTCCGAGGGCTTCGATCGCCTCCCTGATCTCCAGGCTCATGATCTCCACCGCTCCGGCCCCTTCAAGCTCTGCAATGACGCCTTTAACGGCATCCACAGCCTCCCTCAGCGCTGCGGCGTGCCTTGAGCTGACAGCGCCTCTTTCCTTTACTATCTCGGCCGCATCATCCCTTACGGTCTTCTTATAGATCATCTTTCGGAGAGACTGGATCCCTTCTCCGGTCTTTGCCGATACTTCTGCAGCTGAGCCGGAAAGAGTTTTCGGCCGGTACTTTTCACAGGAAATATCTGCTCCGAGGTCTTTCTTGTTCAAGACCAGGATATGGTTTTTGCCGGCGATCTTCTCGAATTCCTTCCGCGACTCATCATCCCATCCGGCGCTTCCGTCGATGACAAAGAGTATCAGATCGGCCCCCTCGGCTGCTTTTCTCCCGATCGAGATCCCTTTCGTCTCTATCTCGCACTCTGTCTGCCCTATCCCCGCGGTATCCTCGAGATAATATGTGAACCCTCCTATGTGTATCCTCTCTCTAAGCAGGTCTCTCGTCGTTCCGGGCACCGCGGAGACTATAGCTCTTTCTTCTCCCAGAAGCGCATTGTATATGCTGCTTTTTCCGGCATTTCTCGGACCAAGCACGGTGACCCTGATACCGTTTCTGAGTTTCTTCCCGGTTATCTCCGAATCGATCATCTGTTTTAATTCTTCTGTTATTTCTTCCGACCTCTTTCGAAGAGTGTCCCTGCTGCAGAGTTCTATATCCTCTTCCGAGAAATCTATCGAAAGCTCAAGAAGCGCGAGCTCTTCGAGAAGTCTTTTTTCAATCTTTCCGATCTTCTTCGATAGCGACCCTTCGAGCTGTTCGAGCGCTACCCGGGCCTGAAGCTGCGTTTCGGCAGAGATGAGATCGGCTATCGCCTCTGCCTGCGTAAGATCGATCTTTCCTTTGAGATAGGCTCTTTTGGTGAATTCTCCCGGACCGGCAGGATGCGCACCGAGATATAACGCTTCTTCTATGATCGAAGAATATATATGGACGCTGCCATGGCAGGATATCTCGACGACATCCTCGCCTGTATATGAATCAGGCGCAGACATGACAGTGACGAGGACTTCGTCTATAGGCCCGCCATCAGCTTTTTTAAGGATCTTCCTGTATACTTTGTGAGATTCCCACGGACCGGACGCACCGGCCATCCTGTCAAGAATATCGACCGCCCCGGTCCCCGACATCCTGACTACCGCAATCGCCGATTCTCCGGGAGGCGTGCTCAAGGCTACAACAGTCGTTCCATCCATTTTTTATCTTTTGTTGTAACGGTTCGATTTTCTTTCTCTGCTTGTATCGGCTGATATAAACACTTTTCTCATCTCGCCGTTTCCAACCGTATATGTCGAGATCCCTTCTGTCTCGGCGAGAGCCATATGGATTATCCGTCTTTCCGAAGCTTTCATCGGCTCGAGCCCGACTTCTCTTTTTGTCTTTTTCGCTCTTTCCGCCGCCTTCATCGCTTTCTGATTCAGTATTTCCCGCCTGTTTTTCAGGTATCCGCCCACATCTACGGTAAGCCTCTGATATCCGCCGAGCTTTCTCGATACGATCCTGCCTATCAGGTGCTGCAGAGAACTCAGGGTATCCCCTTTTCTTCCGATCAACAGCCCGTCGACTCCGGCGGTCTCTATATTGATATATGTCGAATCGTCAAGGGTGTCGGAAAATATCCTGTAATTTACAGCCAACCCCTTCATTATCAGCCCCGCGACCTCGTCAGCCACTTCCTCTATCCCTTTCGACCCGTTCTTTTTGGAGACCCTGATCCTGGCATCTTTCGAACCAAAGATCCCCAGGACCCCTTTCTGCCCGGGATCGATTATCTCGATATCTACATCCTCGACATCAGAACCAAGCTCCTTCAGCGCTTTTGCCAAAGCTTTTTCTACTGTCTTTCCGCTTACTTCCACCATTTTCTGTTTCCTTCCGATTTTCCGTCCCAGAGCCTCCTGCGTCTGCGTTCGATATCACAGATCTTCTTCCCGCCTCACTGCTTCTCAGGTATTGCGGTGCCGGGGCCTGGTCGTCAATATTTTCCCCGGAGCTTTTTTACGCTCCTCTGCTATGCGGTTTCTGCGCCTTCAACCGATTCGGCCTCAATCGATTTATGGACATAATACTGCTGGACGATCGAAAGAATATTGTTGATCAGCCAGTAAAGTACCAGCCCCGAAGGCATCCCGTAAAATATAAAAGTAAAAATCACCGGCATCATCGTCGTCATCATCTTTGTCTGGGCTGCCGGCCCGGCATCTCCCGTAGGAGAGCCGCCCATCTTCGACTGGACTACCATAGCCACGCCCATCAAAATCGGAAGCAGATGGAACTCGCTCCCTATGACGGGAAGGCTGAAACCAAACCCGAACAACACGTCAGGCGACGAAAGGTCGTTTATCCAGAGCCCGAGAGGCGCGTCTCTCAGCTCTATCGTGTTTCTGAGAACGTTGAAGAGTGCGATGAAAACCGGCATCTGGAAAAGCAGGGGCAGGCACCCGCCAAGGGGGTTGACTCCGGCTTCCTTGTACATCTTCATCGTTTCCTTGTTCAGTTTCTCCTTGTCGTCTTTGTACTTTTCCTGCATCTCTTTGAGCTTTGGCTGCAATCGCTGCATATCTTTCATCGATTTGAAGCTCTTGTGAGTCAGCCTGTAGAAAAGCACCTTTGTAAGGATCGAAAGGATGATTATTATAAGGCCGTAATTGGGGATGAATCCGTTCATCCACATGATCAGCCTCAGGACAAAAACGCTGAAAAACCTGAGTTTTCCAAGTTCGATCGTCCTTTCAAGCCCATTTCCGTAATCCTTAAGCCTGTGCATGTCGAGCGGCCCGAAATAACACCGGAAAGAGGCATCTACCCTTCCCGGATCTCCCCTTAACGGAAAGTATATCGAGTACCCCGCCATGTTCGTTTCCCTGTCTCCCAGCATCTCCAGCACACTTGTACGCTGCTCATCTACGATCAGGGCAGTTAAAAAATACTTGCTTCTTGCTCCCGCCCAGACGACCATCCCGTCGTGCTCTTTTTTGTTGGTCTTCCCGAATTTTCCCGTACCTTCCTTGTAATACTCTTCTCCGACTTTTCCAAGAGAGGCCATCTGCCTGAGTTCCCATTTTCTGTCCTTCTCGTTCAGCGCGATTCCGCTTTCCCAGGAAAGAGCGTATCCGCTGACCTCTCTCAGCCCTCCTTCTCTGAAGAGAGATATCGCCACGCCGACTTCATATCCGTCTTCGGAAAAGACAAGCCTCTTTTCAACGCCGCCTCCTCCAGGGCCGATCTTTCTGAATACGATCCTTGCCTTTTCCATCTCGCCTGTCAGATCGATATTCTCTCCATCCAGGAGTTCGCGCCCGTTGACCGTTACGTCGAAAACCGCTCCGGAGAACCCTGTCCTGCGGCCATTTTTTTCGACTGAAAACGATAATGCCCCGGGTGCGCCTTCCGGGACAAGCTCGACAGGCCCTCCGCCGTTCCTTTCGAACTCCGTGAGCTCGATGCTCGTGATCTCTCCTCCAAGATTCGTAAGCTCGACGATCATCTTCCCTGTCGTTACGGTAAATCTCTTCCTCGTGCCGGAACCTTCCGAAGAAAACAGGTCCTCATCTCCAGCCAGGTCCTCGCCCGGAATACTTTCTTCTTTTCCAGCCACCCTGCCAGCCGGAGAGGTCTCATCCTCTGCTGACAGAACGTTCTCCCGCCCCCCGCTCTCCAGCAAGGCAAGCGAATCCGCGACCTCTTTGTCACGCATCTCCAGAGCTCTTATTCTGGCCGATTCTTTTTGTTTCGGGGCTATATAGAGGAACTGCCACACAAGCAGGATTATGAAGGTCGCCGCAATCGCCAGAAAAGAACGCTTATCCATTCCTGTCTTTCCTTCCGTCTGAGGATACGTGTTTTATTAACAGGCTTGATCAGCGGACGGGGTCATAGCCGCCGCGGGAGAACGGATTGCATCTCAACAGACGCATGGCAGCTTTATAGCCGCCCTTGAAGATTCCGTATCGTTTCAGGGATTCTTCCGCGTAAGCCGAACAGGAAGGTGTATACCTGCAGACCGGTGCGTGGTACGGGGAGATCGCTATTCTGTATATCCTGACGGCACCGAGGCCGACTTTAGTCAGAATTCTGGATATCATCCGCAACTTGATATCAGTCCGGCTCTCTCCAGAGAGCTCACTACATCTTCCATGAGTTCCTGAAATGATGTCTCCTCAGGGTGAAACGAGGCTATAAATACGATCCAGATATTTTTTTCTATTATTCGCCCCTTGACCCCACTGAATATTTCCCTCATCAGCCTTTTCGCTCTGTTTCGCTGACAAGCCTTTCCTACATTCTTCCTGCTGGCCACGAATCCGGGCAGGATGCCCCTGTTCTCATCATCCCCTTCGCCGCTCCTTTTCAGATACAGGATCGTTATGCTTTTCCCGGCCTCTCTTTTACCGCCGCTGTAGACCTGCCTGAACTGCCTGCTTTTTTTTATTCCCTTCATAGGCTGAGTATCCAGGCTTTTTCCGGGATCATGCCGCCAGCTTTTTTCTTCCCTTTTCTCTTCTTCGCCTTAGCACTTCTCTTCCGTTCTTCGTGCTCATCCGCTTTCTGAACCCGTGCGTCCTCTTTCTTCTCTTATTATGAGGCTGATATGTACGTTTCATTTTCTACCCTTTTCCATTCATTTTCCCACAAATCCATCTCGCCGGATATATATAAACAACTTACAATAGAAACCCCCGGCATTAATGTCAAGCCTTTTATCTCTCAGACTTTTAAGTTATTTGGTTGCTGTGTCTTCTTGGCTTTCTCCCCACTGAAGATCCGCAGTGATTTTTGCCGTCGGCCGCACCTTCCGCGAAACAACCATTTAATTGACCGCCTTTCAACAAGTTAGAAATTTATCGATATTTTATGTAAATAATTCTTGATATCGAATTTTGCGTGTGATACCTTCCCGACTGCGGGATCAGGGGAGGTTCCAAGCTCCAGGGCGTGCAGCCCGATTTTTTTCTGGACTACTTCCCTTCATTTGAGATTGTGGATAACATTGCGACATCATATTGAAACCCCCGCCGTTATTGTTGTTATTATTACAATTGCAGAGTTTTCCACATTTGTGGAAAGCGGGCGTATTTTGAAAGAGTGCTATCTTTCCTGTGGGATGGTGTCTCCGGGCCGGGAATATGAGAGCTGTGGAAAAATCTGACATCGACGTCTGGGCGACGATACTCAAAAAGCTTGAAAAGGTCGTTAATGCCCAAAGTTTTCAGACCTGGTTCGCTCCGACCAGGATGGGTTCGTACAGGGACGGTGTTCTTCTTGTGGAGGGGCCGAACTCCTTCTTTATCGACTGGCTCGCCGAGCACCATATAGACAAGATCACAAAAGCTGCCTCAGAAGTCCTTGGAGAAAAAGTGGTTATAGAGTTTTCATCCCCGTCTCCAAGCAGAATCACCCGCTCCGAGAATCCGGCAAAAAGATCGCTGATCGTCAGAGAGCCGGTCATCCTGCCGAACAGCGTTCACCTGAACAGCCGTTATACTTTCGCAGAATTTGTCGTGGGGAACGAAAACCTGCTCTCGCACGCCGCAGCCCTTGCTGTAGCTGAAAAACCGGCAAGGACCTATAACCCTCTTTTCATATATGGCGGCCCGGGGCTCGGAAAGACCCATCTTTTGCAGGCAATCGGGCATTTCGTCCTTGAAGAGCACCCGGGGATGAGGATCTCGTACGTCTCGACCGAAAGCTTTATGAACGAGCTGATCCACTCGATTAAAAGCGGTTCTACTTTCGAATTTAAAGAACGGTACAGAAACACTGATATTCTTCTTATTGATGACATACATTTTCTTGCCGGCAAGGAGAGGACTCAGGAAGAATTTTTTTATACCTTCAACGCGCTGCATAATTCGAGCAAACAGATAGTCTGTACGAGCGACCGCCCCCCGAAAGAGATACCCTCTCTTCAGGAAAGGCTGACTTCGCGGTTCGAATGGGGCCTGATCACAGACATACAGCCTCCCGATCTTGAGACGAGGGTCGCTATCCTGAGGAAAAAGGTCGAGAATGAAGTAATATCGATTCCCGAGGATGTGATATTCCTGATCGCGGAGAATGTAAAAGGGAATACCAGGGAGCTGGAAGGTTCTCTTGTGAAGATCCTCGCCTGCGCAAGCCTCACAAACCAGGATATAAACATCGATATGGCAAGCGAGGTGCTAAGGGTGTTTATAGCGGGGGCAAAAAAGAAAAAGGTCACAGTCAAAGCAATACAGAGAGCCGTCTCGTCCCGTTTCAATATTCCGATCCACTCTCTTTCGGCCAAGACAAGAATGAGCAGTGTCGTTACCGCGCGCCAGGTGGCGATCTATCTTTCGCGTGAACTTACATCCCTTTCGCTTGTCCAGATAGGCAAAAGCTTCGGAGGAAGAGACCACAGCACCGTACTTCATTCTATTAAAAAAATAGAACAGGCCTCTTCTGTCGACCTGACGCTGGAAAACACAATAAACGCTTTAAGAGAAGACCTTAAAGACTGACCCCGGATTTTTTCATCACCCGCTTTCCACAAAAAGAATGTTAACAATATGTGGATAGATGTCGATATCTTTTTTTGCCGGCCCTGATGTTGGTATCTGGGTTTTTTCCACTAATTAATCAACATATCCAGACCTGTGCTCACCACCAGCGCCTGGCTGTTTCGCTCTCCATTTCAACATTTCCACACGTTCTACTACTACTTCTATTTTTATTAATTATTAGAATTGTAATAAGAAGAGCGTGTTGATATTTTCCTTTTCTTTTATCTTGTACAGCGAGGATTTTTCCCTTATGCTCTCCTTTCCTGATGAATTAAATATTTATCTGCCGATGAAAAAGATAATAAGAGGAGGTAGAGGAGTGAAGGTAGTTATCCCGCTTGAAGAGCTCAGTAAAAAGATGAATGCGATATCGAGTGTTGTTCCGGGAAAGACGACGATGCCTATCCTCTCGATGGTTCTTCTCAAAGCAGAAAGTTCCGGCATTACTTTTTCAGCGACGGATCTTGATATATCTGTCACATCCACAGTCAACGGAAAAGTCGTTAAGGGCGGCGGCATATCGGCACCCGCGAAGAAAATAGCCGAAATCGTCAAGTCTCTTTCCCAGGGCGACGTGACGTTATCATCCGACGACGGAGAAAAACTTACGATCGAATGCGCAAAAAGCAAATTTTCAGTCAACGGGCGGAGCGCAGACGACTTTCCAAAACTTCCGAAACAGGACAGCAAAACAGAATTTTCTATCGAGACATCGCTGTTGAGCAGGTTGATTCAAAAAACGATCTATGCAGTCTCTACAGACCTGACCCGCCCGGCGCTGTGCGGGGTGAAATGGGAAGTAGACAAGACCGGTGTGCTGATGGTCTCTACTGACGGACACCGCCTTGCAAAAGCTGAAACAAAACTTTCTCTCGGCGATATAAAGAAATCAGAGGTGATCGTACCGCCGAAAGCACTTGCGACTTTCAAATCATACGCCGAAAAAAACGAAATGATAAAGGTAAGTATCGGGGATAACAGCATATCGTTTGAAATGAAGGAAGTCTCGATATATTCGCGTCTTCTCGAGGGCCCTTTCCCGAACTATCAAAAAGTCATTCCTTCCAATAATACCAAAGAGCTTCTGATCTCAAAAGAAGCCCTGAACCTTGCTACCAAAAGAGTAGCGATACTCTCCGATGCCCTGACCCACCAGGTGATATTTTCTCTTGGAAAAAACAGTCTCAGGCTACATGTGGCGACACAGGACCTTGGCGAGGCCACAGAGGATATTGATGCGACATACTCGGATGAAAAGATGGAGATCGGGTATAATGCAGCTTATGTACAGGATATTCTGAGGACTTTCGATACCGACGAGATAGCCTTTAAACTCGACAGGCCTGATAATGCCGGAATAATCACCCCGGTCGAACAGGATGGAGAGATCAAACAGTTGTGTATCGTGATGCCCCTTAGAATATTAGGATAGAAGATCACAGGGAAGTGCGGTGAGAAGGGTTGATCGTCAAAGACATAGAGTGCGTCAATTTTAGAAATATCAAGAAGACCCGCCTTGAATTCTCAGGGACCTTCAATATCATCGAAGGAATGAACGCCCAGGGAAAGACCAACCTTCTGGAAGCCCTGCACATCTTTTCGCTCGGCAGAGGGTTTAGAACGCGAAAGACTGACGAACTTGTCAGGTTTGGCGAGGAATATTTTTTTCTCAGGATCAATGGAAAAAGCGACACAAAAGTGGAATTTGGCATCGAGTTCGGATATGAAAAAGGGGGCAAAGCAAGGGTGTCTGTTAACGGAAACAGGCTTTCTTCCCTCTCTGACATGATAGGGATAATCCCCACAGTGATCTTTACTCCCGGGGATGTCGAGCTTGCTTCGGGGCCTCCTGCAGGCAGAAGGCTGTTCATCGATTATACCGGCGCTCAGATATCTCCGGCCTTTTTATCAGACCTCGGCGAGTTCAAAAGGACATTAAAACACAGAAATTCACTTTTGCGGAAGATCTCGACCGGCGGGGGAGGGATCGAAGAGCTGGGTGTCTGGAATGAGACCTTTGTCTCCAGGGGAGCCGCGCTGACCAGGGGAAGAAGAGAAATGCTGAGCGAGATCGAAGATGCAGCGTGCGGGATATACAGCAGGATAATGCCCTCGGGGGAAAAACTAGGGATAAGATACAGGTCTTCTTTCTACGAAGGGAACGACACCGCAGAAGATGATCTGAAAGAGGCCCTGAGGAGGGTTTCCCAGGCAGAACTGAGAAGAGGATATTCTCTCGCGGGTCCGCAGTACGATGACATAGAGCTGTCCCTTGACGGCGCATCGATAAGAAGGTTCGGTTCACAGGGAAGAAAAAGGCTCGCTGCAATAGTGATGAAACTGTCCCAGGCCGTCGTCATTATGCAGAGAAGGGCCGAAAGGCCGGTCGTTCTTCTGGACGACATCTTCTCCGAACTGGATGCGGGAATTTCCAGGAAGGTCAGAGAGCTGATCTCCGACAGATATCAAAGCTTCATAACCTCTCCGAAAAAAGAAGCTTTTTCGGATATCCCTGCAGGATCGGCCTTGTTCGCCGTTGAGAACGGTTCTTTTTCGCTTCGGAATTAGGCTTTTACGGCCCCCGGAAAAAGGAGATTTTTGTTTATTTTTCAGCCGGCGCGTAATAGAATGGAACCCGAGTATCGGAGCAGTGGAGGAGTGAGGTTTTGCCAGCCGAGAAAAATTCGGAAAGCATCGACAAGATCCTTCCATCCGTTATCAGGAACCTTGGTATCGAGCAAAAAATGGAAGAAGTGTCCCTTAGGTCCAGATGGCGGGAGGTGGTCGGTGACGCGGTCGCTGCCCAGAGCAGGCCGCTGGATATCAGGGGAGGGCTGCTTTTTATAGCGGTCGGGAATAATGTCTGGATGCAGGAAATGAGGTTCCATCGAAGAAGGATCATGGAAAGAATAAGAGACATATTTCCGGGACTTAAAGTCGAGGATATCCGTCTTGTAATAGAAAGGGAAAAAAGCGAGGGATGAGCAAGGAATATACAGCAAAAGGAATTCAGGTCCTTAAGGGGCTGGAGGCGGTCAGAAAACGGCCGGCGATGTATATCGGCAGTACAGACATTTACGGCCTGCACCATATGATCTATGAGGTCGTGGACAACAGTATCGACGAGGCGATGGCCGGGCACTGCGACAGGATAGAGATAAGGCTGTTGAAAGACGGTTCGGTCAGCGTGGTCGATAACGGCAGGGGGATACCGGTCGATATACACCCGACCCAGAAAGTGCCAGCCGTTGAAGTCGTTATGACTACGCTTCATGCCGGAGGAAAGTTCGACCATGATTCCTATAAGGTGTCAGGCGGGCTTCACGGAGTAGGAGTATCGGTCGTTAACGCACTGTCGGCCTGGCTTGAAGTAGAGATATTCCGGGGGGGCAAATCATATACCCAAAGGTATGACGGCGGGGTTCCCACTACAAAGCTCGAGGAAAAACCTCTGGACACAAAGAAAAAAAGGACCGGCACTTCGGTCCGTTTCTTTCCGAACGACAAGATTTTCAGCACACTCGAATATTCCTTCGACACCCTTTCGCAAAGATTCAGGGAGCTCGCCTTTCTCAACAAGGGGATCTCGATCCTCTTCGAGGACGAGAGGACCGGGAAAAAACATGATTTTAACTACTCGGGCGGGATCGTATCGTTCGTTGACTTTCTGAACGAGAACAGGGATGTCATCCACAAGAAGCCGATCTATTTCCAGGACGCCTCAGATTCGTACGAACTGGAGGTCGCGATCCAGTACAACACTTCTTACGGAGAAAACATCTTCTGTTTCGCCAACAATATCAATACTGTCGGGGGCGGAACCCATCTTGTGGGTTTAAGGTCGGCCCTTACCAGGACCTTCAACAACTATGGCCAGAAAAACAGCCTGTTTAAAAAAAACAAGCTTAATTCTGCTCTCTCCGGGGATGATGTGCGCGAGGGAATAACAGCCGTTCTCAGCGTCAAACTTCCCGACCCCCAGTTCGAAGGGCAGACCAAGGGCAAGCTCGGGAACAGCGAGATCAGAAGCTACGTGGAATCAGTCGTCGGGAAAAAGCTCGCGGAATTCCTGGAAGAAAACCCCAAGACAGCCAATAAAATTCTGGAAAAGGCGTCACAATCTGCGATCGCGAGAGATGCCGCCAGAAAGGCAAGAGAGCTGGTCAGGCGGAAATCAGCTCTCGAATCGAGCACACTTCCGGGAAAACTCGCCGACTGCTCGATGACAGATCCGGAGCATTGCGAACTTTATCTTGTCGAGGGCGATTCGGCGGGAGGATCGGCGAAGCAGGGAAGAGACCGGAGATTCCAGGCGATTCTGCCTCTCAAGGGGAAGATCCTCAATGTCGAAAAAGCGAGGATCGACAAGATCCTTGCCAACGAAGAAATCAAGACGATCATCACGGCTCTCGGTACCGGCATAGGAGAAGAGTTTGATATCACAAAAGCAAGATACAGCAAGATCATAATCATGACAGACGCCGATGTCGACGGAGCGCATATCATGACGCTGATCCTGACCCTTTTCTTCAGGCATATGCGCCAACTTATAGTCGCCGGCAACATGTATATAGCGCAGCCGCCCTTATACGGGATAAGGAAGGGAAAGGACATGAAGTATGCGTATAATGATGCGGAAAAAGACAAAATAGTAAATGAATTCGGAGGGGCAAAGGGTGTTTATATCCAGCGATACAAAGGTCTTGGAGAAATGAACCCCGATCAGCTATGGACGACGACGATGGATCCGGAGAGAAGAACGATCCTGAAGGTCACTCTCGAGGACGCTGTCGAGGCGGACCACACCTTCGCGATGCTTATGGGCGACAAGGTCGAACCGAGGAAGAATTTTATCCAGGAAAACGCCCTTGCGGTACAGAACCTGGATATCTGATAAATAAACGATACGATACCGGGATCAAGCCGCATCTTCTGAAAGACTGCGGGAGGGAATCGGTTCCGGGCGGGATACATGAGGAGGCGCTACTAAATGGATCTTAGCAGACAGAGAGTCATCCCCGTTTACATAGAAGACAAGATGAAAAGCAGCTATCTCGATTATTCGATGAGCGTAATAATATCACGGGCGCTTCCCGATGTAAGAGACGGGCTGAAACCGGTCCACCGGCGCATCCTCCTCGCGATGAACGACCTGAGTCTCACTCACAACAAGGCATACAGAAAATCGGCAAAGCTGACCGGAGATGTCTCCGGTAACTATCACCCTCACGGGACCGCTTCCGTATATGGTGCGGTCGTGAGGCTCGCTCAGGATTTTTCATTGAGATATCCCCTGATAGACGGCCAGGGAAACTTCGGTTCAATAGACGGGGACTCCGCGGCAGCGGAAAGGTACACGGAAGTCAGGATGGCGGCGATAGCCGAGGAACTGCTTGCTGACCTGGACAAGGAAACGGTCGAATTCGGTCCGAACTATGACGAGACAAGACAGATGGCGCTTGTCCTTCCTTCGAAAGTGCCGAATCTTCTGATAAACGGAGCCTCAGGAATAGCTGTAGGGATGGCGACAAATATCCCCCCTCACAACCTGCGGGAAATAATAGACGGGCTCAAAGCGCTCCTGCAGGACCCCGATATCGGCGACGATAAACTCTATCGCCACGTTAAAGGCCCTGATTTTCCGACAGGAGGGATAATATACGGCAGAGCGGGAATAAAGGAAGCTTACAGAACGGGCAGGGGAAGGATAACCCTGCGGGCCAGGGCGAACATAGAGACACAAAAGGGCGGGAAAACCAGCATCGTCATATCAGAGATCCCTTATCAGACGAATAAATCCTCAATCATAGAAAAAGTAGCGGAACTTGTCAGGGGAGGAAAGTTGTCGGGGATCTCGGACATCCGAGACGAATCGGACAAGGAAGGGCTCAGGATAGTGGTAGACCTGAAAAGAGACTCCTATCCAAAGGTCGTTCTCAGCCACCTCTTCAAGCATACCGCCCTCCAGGGGACCTTCGGGATCATCATGCTCTCCCTGAACAAGCTGATGCCCGAAGTCATGAGCCTTAAAAAGATGATGAGGCTTTTCCTCGATCACAGGGAAGAAGTCATAACAAGAAGCACTCAGTACGACCTCGCCCGCGCCGAGGAACGCGCTCATATCCTTGAAGGGTACAAGATAGCTCTTGATAATATCGATGCGATCATCAAGCTGATCAAAAAGAGCGCGTCGCCTGCCGAAGCGAAGAATGCCATGATGAAAGGGTTCAAGCTGACCGATCCGCAGGCGCAGGCGATCCTTGACATGAAACTTCAGCGTCTGACAGGACTCGAGAGGAAAAAAATCGAGGACGAGTACCTTGCGCTGATCCAGAAAATCGCTTACTACAGGTCTATTCTGGAAAACCGGAATATGCTTCTCTCTCTGATTGCCGAAGAACTCGAAGAGCTGAAAGAAAAATATGGAGACGCAAGGCGCACGGAAATAATCGACGCAGACGGAGAGGTCAACATCGAAGACCTGATCGCCGAAGAAGAGATGATCATTACCGTCACGCATTCCGGATATATCAAGAGGATCCCTGTCGGTACATACAAACGGCAGAAACGGGGCGGAAAAGGGATAACCGGCATGGGGATGAAAGATGAGGACTTCGTCAAACAGATGTTCATCGCCTCGACCCACAGCTACATTCTTTTCTTCACGAATATGGGGAAATGCTTCAGGCTTAAGGTGCACGAGATCCCTCAGGGCGGAAGGCTTGCCCGCGGGAAGGCGATGGTCAATTTCTTCCCGATAGGGGCCGGCGAAAAGATTACGGAGCTGATCCCTGTCAGTGATTTTGATAACGGGGATTATCTCGTTATGGTGACAAGGAACGGGGTCGTCAAAAAGACGGAGCTGTCGTCATATTCGAGAGTCCACAGCGGAGGATTGATCGCGATCAAGCTTCGCGAAGAAGACAGCCTGGTAAGCGCCAAACTTACCTCAGGAAGCGACGACATCATAATCGCCAAAAAGAAAGGCAAGCTGATCAGGTTCAACGAAAACCAGATCCGGCCTGTCAGCAGAGCTTCTATCGGGGTGAAAGGCGTTACTCTTGATAAAGAAGACGAGGTCGTCGAGATGGTGATCGTCAAAAGAGAAGCGGACCTCTTCTTTATTACGGAGAACGGATACGGAAAACGCACCAGGATCAGCGCTTTTAAAAACATCAACCGGGGCGGCAAGGGAGTCATCTGTATCCAGACAGGGGAGCGCAACGGAAATCTGGTGACATCCAGGGAAGTGATCGAATCAGACGAACTGATGATCATTACGATGAGCGGAATGATCATCAGGTGTCCCGTGACCGGGGTAAGAGTGGTGGGAAGGGCTACGAAGGGCGTGAGGATAATCAATCTGAAAGAGGGCGACAAGGTCGTCGATGTCGCGATGATCGCGGGGGTCAAGAACGGGGACGATGATTCCGGGGCAGACGGCGCGGAAATCGCGGACAGCGCCGAGATAGAGGAAGAAGAGAACGGCGCTGAGCCGGAAGAGGAATAACAAGCCCGGAAAATACGATGATAAACAGATATAAACGCATGATGATCCCGGCCATAGCTGCCGCGGCAGCGGCTCTGGCGCTGGCGGCGGACAGTCCGGCCGGGCAGGAAGAAAAGACGAGCCTCGTCCACCGCACGGGAAGAGTCGCCGTCAACCTGCCTGAAAACGGCAGCCTCCGGGTCTGTTATTACGAAGATGAGCGGTTCGGAATAAAGTGGCCGGGGACCGGCGGGATGGAGTTTCTTGGGGAGGGCGGCTTTGTGCTCGGATTCCGGCTCGACGGGGAAGATGAAAACAGGGTCCTTCGCTCTTCATCCTTTCTGGCTGCCGGGGCGGAGACAGACGGGAAGATGTTTTTCGAGGGAGCCGACAGGGGGATCCGCTACCCTTCGGCCGGATGCGATGACGACGGTGACGGAGCGGTAGATGAGGATCCGTTCGACTATCTGGATAACGATTCCGACGGAAAGACCGACGAGGATTTCGGTGTCATAGGGAACGAGATGGCAGTCACCCGGGGCGTTGAACCGCGGACCGGGCTGACTTTCTGCCAATCAAGCTACACGTGGGCGTATGGGCACGTAAGGGATTTTATCGGGTTCACGTCGGTGTTTTTGTATCCGGAAGATGATGATGGCCGGAAACAGGATATGCTCGGGATAGAAACGGCCCTGTGCCTCGACTTTGCCGTCGGTCAGGGAGATCATCCGGACCGTTCGGAAGACGATAAATATTTTTTCATCGAAAAAAAGACTGGAAACAAAGATTACGGCGAAGAGTATACGCGGCTTTTCGCCGCGGTGTCTGATGGTGGCCCGGGCGGCCTCTGTGCCGTAGTCATATTCGATTTTGAAGCGCCCGGAGTTTCTGACCAGCCGATCGAGGCGATAATAGCAGACACCTCTTTAGCTTTTTGCGGCAGGGTGGATAAGGAAGGAAGAAAAACCCTCATCAGCCGTATTCCCGTAATACCGAAGCTGAGCCCGGGAGAGAAATTCCAGGTCGATTGGGCCCTGGTCTTCGGATGTTCGGAAAAATCTCTTGAAAGAAACATCTCCAGGGCGATAGAGACATACACCGGGGTCACAGACGATGACGGCAAGCCCAGGAGATGGATAGTGCCGGCGAGAAAAGCGGAGTATATCACACTTCCCGGCAGGCTTGCTCCTGTCTGGGTGGAAGGCAAGAGAAAACCTGCCGCCTCTATCATCCTTCCCGCGAAGGACGATGAGGATCTGGAATGGATAAAGGTCGGGGAGAATGTCTGCGAGGCGTATGAGCGTGTCTATCGGCGGCTTATGGTCTCTGTAGAGGATGAAGTCATGCGGAAAGGGGAGGCTTTCGTCATCGAAGGGCAGTTCTCGGACGGAACGATATTCACGACAAGGATAAATCAAAAAGAAATAGAATCTTTTGCATCTGGCGAATCGGAATCGCCGGGACGGCTTCCTGATGAGTTCATGTCTGTTTTCCCGAACCCGTTCGTCTCGAGCCTGAATATTCACCTCAGGATCACCGAGACCCCCGGGCAGGTCTCCTCGCAGAGCGGGGCGGAGATACGGGGGGTCAGCTCGGTTAGGATATACGACGTAAAAGGGCGTCTTGTCAGAACGATCCTGCCGGAAGAATATCTGCACCCCGGAGACTACAGCCTGGGGTGGGACGGAAATGATGAGAGCTCTATGCCAGTCTCCCCCGGCGTCTATTACTGCAAACTGCAGATCGAACAACGGACCCTGACGAAAAGGGTCATTCTTCTCAGGTAAAAATGACAGTTTATTCTCCTCCACCCGATAAGCCGGAAGAAAGAGCCTGCCTTGTTGGAGTCAAGCTCCCGGGGGCGACCTATGAGCAGGAAAAGGAGAATCTTCAGGAACTCGGGCAGCTTGCGTCGACTGCGGGCGCCGAAGTGGTAGAGACGATCATTCAGCAGAGGACAAGGGTCGATGGGGCTACCTATATCGGGAAAGGCAAGATCGAGGATATCGAAAGGCTTGTTCAGGACAAGGGCCTGAATCTTGTTGTTTTTGATGACGACCTCTCTCCCGCGCAGGCGAGAAATATTGAGAACCTGGTAAAAGTGAATGTGATCGACAGGACCGAGCTTATTCTGGATATATTTTCCAGGAGGGCGAGGACCAGGCAGGCAAAGCTGCAGGTCGAAATAGCTCAGCTGAACTATGCGCTTCCGCGGCTGAAAAGGCTTTGGGATCATCTTTCCCGGCAGGCGGGAGGGATTGGAACAAGAGGCCCGGGGGAGACCCAGCTCGAAGTCGACAGGCGGAGAGTACGGGAAAGAATATTATTTTTAAAAAAGGAACTCGAGAAAATAAGCAAAAGGGTGGGCGAAAGGCGCAAAAACAGAAAAGATGTATTCAACGCGACGATAGTAGGATATACCAACGCCGGAAAATCGACTCTTCTTAACCGTCTTTCCGGTGCCGGAGTGCTCGAGAGCGGCCAGCTCTTTTCAACCCTGGATTCAATATCGCGAAAAGTAGGATTACCCGATGGCGAGGAATTCGTTTTGACGGACACAGTCGGGTTTATCAGAAAGCTGCCGACCCACCTCGTCGCCAGCTTCAGGGCGACATTGATCGACGTGGCGGAAGCCGACCTTCTCCTCCATCTTGTCGACGTTTCTTCCCCGCTGTTCGAAGACAGGATCCTCATAGTAAATGATGTCCTTGGAAAAGTACTGAAGGAGAGCGGCGGGCAGGGAAAGACGCTCAAGATACCGACTATTGTCGTATTCAACAAGACAGACCGTGAAACGGGGAAAAAAGCGGTTGCCGCCGCCTTGAAAAGTTATCCGGCCTCTGCATCGATAAGCGCAGCTAAAGGAGATGGCATCGACACTCTTCTCGGGATGATAAAGGGGCAGATCGACAGGAACAGGGTGAAAGCCCGCGTAGAACTGCCGGTCTCTGACGGCAGGACGATCGCCTTTATCGAGTCTTCGGCGAGGATACTCGAAAGGACCGTGGAAGAGGAGACGATAAGGTTTGTCCTGATAACTGACAAGAAAGATATCGGAAAGATTGAAAAAGCGGGAAATGTCAGGGTGACGATACTGCCTCATGACCCGAACGGAATATAATGCCTACCTGTCTATCGTCAGCTCCCCATCCTTAAGATGGACATTCGGGAATTTGTCGGCGAAATCCTGTTTATTGGCAAGGGTAGCCTGGTTCGAGGCCTTGGATTCATAGCTCTGATCGAGCTGTACTACTATGAACCTTGACAGAAGGATGAATATCAGGGGAACGACAAAAGGAACGAATCTTTTCCATCTTGCGGCAGAGATAAGACGGGAACAATAGACCGCTCCTGCAGAGATCACCGAGACAAATCCGATAGAGACAAGATAGAGATGGCGAATGTTCAGCCAGTCATACGGGAACTGGAAAAAAGCGAAAGGCAGAACCATGATATATGTCCAGGCGATAAGGAACCTGATCGCCCGGTTCCCGAATATAAAACCGAAAACGGAATATGAAAGAACAGTAAGCGCTATAAATATCCTGATCGCGGTCGCGAAGCTGTAAATATAATTTACGAATGGCCCGCTCTCGGTGACAAGGTGGGAAGTGTGAATGGGAAAGATCATCCTTACCAGGTAATTAATCACATTTTTCCCCGCGATCACGATGAAATAAAAGACACCGGGGTTTTTCGTATAAAGGGGCGGACTGTAATGGAAAACGGAGTATTTGATCACAAGAGAAGTAGCGGCGATCACCAAAAGGACCATGAAATTCGCGCCGAAGACACGTCTTCCGGTCTCGTTCCTGAAAAAGAAATTAAAAGCGATGAATGCTCCCAGGATCGAGAAACTCGTGCTTCGGGTAAACATCGAAGCGATGAAGAATATCAGGGTAAACAGATACCGGAAGGAAAAGATACTGCCTTTTCCGTCAAGTTCATTTTTGAAATAGAAGATCATTGTAAGCAGGGTTATCGAAGTGATAATGAGATCTTCGAATCCGGAAGCTATCATCACCGTCTTTCCATAGCTTCCCACGGTGCAGACGAAAAGCAGGGCCGAAAGAAATGATACCGGGCGGTCCCTCAGCAGGGAATTGACGAGAATATAGACCAGAAAAGAATTAAGCCCATGGAGCAGGATGTTGATTATGAAATATGCCGCCGAAGAAAAATAAAAATTTTTGAAGATCAGATAATGAAGGCCGTAGACAAGGGGCTGGAATTTGAACGGAGGGTCGCTGTTAAATGCCTCTGAAGGATCTTCCAGCATCCTCACGCTGTTTTCCAGGGATACAAAGTCATAGCTGTTCCAGAAGCCGTTATCGATCGACATCCCGAAGAAAAGGAACGAGAGAACGATAAACGTCAGCAGGATCAAAAGGTTTTTAAAATTCATTAAAATGACCCCTCTGGAAACGGACAGCCGCTTAACACCGGAAATCCTAACACATTATCCGCTCAAATGCGAACAGTAAAGAAACGCAAATGAAAAAGAAAATGTTTTTCTGGCGCACCGGCCGTAAACAGGCGATCTTTTCTAGTCCTGAAGGAAAAGATTGGCAAATATTTTCGCATCTCCCGCCATTCCTTCAATGGTGGTATATTCGTTCGGCTGATGGCAAGTGTCTTCAATCTTCGACCAGACAACAGCATTAAACCCGTTCCTTCTGAAGAAAGCGGCCACGGTACCTCCGCCGATACCCATCGGTTTTGCCTCAATACCGTAAACATCCTTTATCGCAGAGGCGAGCGCTTTAACGACCGGGGCATCGACAGGAGTAGCTGGAGCCGCCTCTTCTTTCTGTGTCGAAGCTGTTGAGATCTTTACGCCAAATTCCTTTTCGACCTCATCGGCGATCGCGCGTATCTCTTTGTCTACTTCATCGAGGCTTATTCCCGGAAGGATGCGCATATCGAGATAGAAGACGTCGTCGCCGGGGATGGTGTTGATGTTGGGTACGTTAGCTTCTTTTTTCGTCGCTTCGAAGGTGCTGATCGGCGGATCAAAGACTTCGTCTCTCTTGTCGAAAATATCATGCAGCCTGTAGAGCCTCGTGATCAGGTGGGCGCCGATATGGTGAGCATTGATCCCCGCCTCGGGGGTCGAAGCATGACACTGTTTCCCTTTAGTCTCGACCTTGAGCCAATAGATAGATTTTTCAGCGACCTCGATCATCGCCCCGTCAGGCTCGCCCGCGTCGGGGACAATAATAAAATCGTCTTTACCGAACATATCGCATTTATCCAGCATATATCCGATGCCGTATTCGCTTCCGGTCTCCTCGTCTGAAACAAGAGCTACGCACACGTCATATGGCAGCTTTGCCCCCAGTTCTTTTATCGCTTTCAGGGCAAAGAGCGGAGTGACTATCCCGTGCTGATTGTCTTCCGTTCCCCTGCCGTATATCCTGCCGTCTTTTCGGACGACCTCGTACGGGTCGGTTTCCCATTTGTTCAGATCTCCCGGCGGGACTATGTCCATGTGGGCCATAACCCAGATCCTCTTTTTGTCGGACGCGCCCTTGACGACGGCTGCGATATTCGGGCGCACACCGGAAGGCACACGGTCGTCGGGAGCATCGAAATGAAGGATCTCGTCAAAGCCGACCTCTTTCGCCATCCATTTCTCGAGAAAAGCGGCTTTTTTCGACTCTCCATCACCGTCATTCTCCGGCCCAAGGGCGGGAATCGCTGTCATTTTGGTCTGAAGGTCGACCATGGAATCAGTATATCCGTCTATCCAGTCATAGATTTTTTTCATCATCTCTGCATTCATGTTAACTCCTGTGAAGATGCCGATAACGTCAAAACCGGCCCTGCCGGCCCCTTTTTATACGGGAATCATCGCATCAGGACTGAGAAATTTCAAGCGGTTTATTTAAGGACAGCCTTTCCTGCTCGCTGCCCCCGGCTTCGCTCGGCGCATGTAAGCAATCTTGACACAACTTTCCTATATTGGGTACGATGGAGCGAAGGGTTATTCTGTCTATCATAAGCGCTGGCGAATATCAATGAACTCATAGCTGCTTTTCGTGAACATAACCAGCCTGTGATAAGAATTTACCATTCTGAGCCTGGTTATGGGCCCGAGGCGGGAACGCAGCGAGGATTTCTGCCGTTCGGTCACGATTGAAAAAATGAAAGAGATGCTATCGCAATGAAGGGTAATTCAGCCGAGGGGCTGCCTTGACAGACAGGATAACAAAAAAAATCATAGCTGAGTGCACGCGGATCGAACTGGAGGCCGCGCAGCTGTACGACTCTTTCGTCTCGTTGACCGAGGACAGGAAGATCCGGAAGTTCTGGGGGGGGATGGCAGACGAAGAGCGGGAGCATATATCATTCTGGGAAAGTCTGGCTGAGCTTGCCAAAAACAGAAAACTGCCCGATATCCTCGATAACCCAGAAGAGACACTCGAGGAACTGGAAGATATAAACAAGAAAGTCGAAATCTTCAAAAAGCGATATATGCTGGAACCGAATCTCGAGAACGCCGAGTTGCTTGCCTTTCGGATCGAGTTCTATCTTCTTCATCCCGTATTCGCCAGTTTTTTCTACTATATGAAGCCGATACTGCCGGGTGTCGACCCCGCCTCTTCATACGAAAGACACCTTGCCCGCTTCGTCGATTCCATCGCTACACTCGGGGCCCCTAATTCCGAGATCGAACTGCTGGGGGAGACTCTGCAGCGCATGTGGAAGCGCAACCTCGAACTTGCGCGCCAGAACTCGACGGATTTTCTGACGGGAATTTACAACCGGCGGGGGTTTTTCGCCGCAGTCAAGCCTCTTTCGCACCTCTCCCAGCGCAACAGCCATAATGTCGGCATCATGATCGCCGATGTCGACGATTTCAAGAAAGTCAACGACAGCCAGGGGCACGAGGCCGGAGATACGGTACTGAAGAATATTGCCGAAATAATGAGATCGAGCGTCAGGAGTTCCGATCTAGTCGCGCGATTCGGAGGCGAGGAGTTCATCATCTTTCTTTCCACCGTCGATCGGAGTTCGGTCTGGGAACTGGCGGAGAACGTCAGAAAGAATATCGAGTCCGGGACGTCCGGCAGTATTCCCGTTACAGTCAGTATTGGCGTTGCCGACGGCAGGCTGCCCCGGGATGTAGACCAAGGATTCGACAAGCTCATACAACGAGCCGATAAGGAACTTTACCGCGCCAAGGCAGAGGGGAAGAATCGCGTTGCGTACGATCGTGACTCATCAGGGCAGAGATGATCGGCCGGCGGCAGCTTCAATCTGCCGGGCCGGGGGTTGCGAAGCTGTGGACTGTTTGTCTTGATGGTGCCGGACCGGGCGGTTGTCGATTGAGTCGACAGATCGCGTTCAATAGCTGTCTTGCGCGAATCGATACGCATCCGGGGTATCTATATCGATCCATTTTTCATCTTCATTCATAAAGACAGCTTCCATATCGCCGTTCTGTATAAGTATTTCAATCCCTGCGCTTATCGATTCCTGCCCGTTTTTTTTCTGCTTGCGCATAGTTTTGAAAAAGCGGGGTGTCAGCCGGAAAATACCGCAGTCGATTCCGTTATATTCTGTCAGATTCTTGTTTATTCTTTCTATGCGCTTTCCATCGAGCCAGACCTTGGTAGCGTCGTCGATATCAAAGATATTGCCGGTCCGTTTATCGACGAGCAGCAGATTCTTATCGCGGCCGTCGCTGATGACTCTTTCTATCGCACGCGGGGTGACAATATGATCGGACATGCTCAGAATAAAATCTTCGCTGCCTACAGCCTGTTCGGCCAATAGCACTGAAAGCCCGTTCCCGCGGAGATAATCCCTGTTCATGATGGTTGCTGTTGAAAATCCGAAGGAATCGTTCCGATCGAGATAATCACTGATCTGTTTCGCCATGAATCCCAGGATGAACACGAATTCATCGATTCCAGCTTCTGCGATATTATGCATGATGCTGGAAAGGATAGTCCCTTCTCCGAAAGGCAGAAGAGTCTTTGGGGTTTTGTCCGTCTCAGACCACAAGCGCGAACTTGTGCCGGCCGCTATTATCACTGCTTTCATTCATTATCCTTTTCCTGCGGAATATTCTCATGGCCGCCCTCTTCGTAGAGCTCCTCGACTTTGGCGACAAACCGTTCAGAGGCTTTTCCGTCCAGACCGTAAAACAGGCTTTCCCGATACTCGTCGGCGCTTGTTTTCATCTCGGGCGTCGGATCGAGAGCCTGCTCGATAGCAGACTGAAGCTGACTGCCAGCGTCCGCATGAACAAAAGCCCCTTTCAGAAATTCACGGTTATCGATCTCAAGCATGGGCTCCCCGTCCGAATGCCTGAGTTCGTCACACGGCAGATCAAAGACTATCCCGAATTTATTCAATGCAAGAAAATCAAAAACCGTACTCGACGCCTCGCTGATCAATGTGTCGGCCGCCGAGTAATAAGGCACGATGTTATACTCTTCAAAAGGAAGCAGGACGGCATGCGGGTATTTTTTAACCCGCCGCTGATAGATCCGGTGCTGCCGGTGGGGGGCGTATTTGCCCATCCAGCTGTACGGATGGAGTTTAATGATCAGATTATAATCCCGGGTCTGGTCAAAAAGATCGTCTTTGATCCGGTACATCGAGGTCGGTTTGTAGGTAGGGGCGTAAACGACGGTTTTTTTCGATGGATCCAGGCCCAATCCGGAAAGAAGCCGTTCCCGGTCAGAGAATCTCCCCTGAAAGTAATAGTCGAGCTTGGGAAGTCCCACCAGATGGATCTCGTTCTTTCCCAGACGGCCGGAGTCTTTCAGGGAATCTACCCGGTGCTGCCCTTCGACAAAGATCTGATATTTATCATCCGGGACTCTGGCAAGTTCGCGGTACAGGATGTTTTTTATTCCCGTGCCATGATTGAGAAAGCAGAGCAAAGTCCTGCCGTACCCGGCCGTGTTGCGCAAGGTGTCGCCGGTGATTACGATATCGAAGCCGGCTGTTTCGCGCGTAAAGCGATACCCGGCCTTTTTCCATTCTTCGATGATCGGCTGCTGAAATGGGAAATCAAAGATCATGAAACGGCGCTTCTTTTCCATATCCAGAGTGAACCATACGTCATATTTTTCGTCGTTGAGAATTATATCGATGACCGGATCAAAAGCGGCTTTATGATAAGCATATCCGATCTTAAAAAGCAGTTTGATTTTGCCCATTAAATCCCTTTATCGATCATCCGGTGCTAAACAGTCGCCGAAGTATATGAAATGAGGCATTTTCCGTCAACAGCAAACGGGCTGGGTCTAAAAGGGAGTTCCCTCGATGAAGGGGCGGCAGGACTCCAACCCTGCCGATGAGTTCATTCAAATAAATCATTTGCTGCCTCGCACAGACAGGGATGGCGATCGATATTTCACAGTTGACTTTCGTCTTCTGAAAGTGTTTCAATGTTGCTATCCGGCGGAGCCATTTCATTTCTGAAAACACTCTACGGGCACAGGAGATCCAGGCATGGCGCAGTGCGCCGGCTGTATTGTTCCAGGGAAAGAGGAAGGGATGACAAAGGGAGATATAAAAGAGGAAATCCTCGCACTGTTTTCCGGGTCGCTTAAAATCGCAAAAGACGGAGATTTTCTCGAGATCATAAAGTCGATTATCGAGAACGATCTTGTCGGATTTGCAGTGATATGCCCGGACGGCAGATATATGGCGTTCAACAGGGGCGCTGAAAAACTGACCGGATACGACAGATCAGAATTTTTGGGCGTAGAGTCCCCCCCTTCCTTCTATTCAGAAAAAGACGGCGAGATCATCAGGAGGGCATTCGAGCAGAAAAAAGTAATAGAGAACATGGAGATCCAGATAAAAAGCGGGGACGGGCGCGACAGGGAGCTTGTCTTTTCCATGTCGCCTCGTTTTGATTCCGAGGGCGAGGTCAGCTGCTATCTGCAGATCCTTATAGACAACAGAGAGAAAAAACATCTGCAGCGACTTATTCTGCACTCTAACAAGATGGAAACGATCGGCGAGATGGCAGGCGGGATAGCGCATGATTTTAACAATCTCCTCGAGGGCGTGCTGGGATACACTTCATTCATGATGGATCTGATAGATTCGGAGCATGAACTTTTTTTATACCTGGAGATGATCGAGAATTCGGCGAGAAAAGCTTCAAAGCTGACAGAAAGGCTGCTGTCGCTTTCTAGCGGCAGAAAATCTGTTGAAGAGATCATAAATTGCAACGTCCTTATCCGTAACGTAATAAAACTGTTTGAAAAGGCTGTAGATAAAAAGATAGTCCTCGAAACCAATCTTGACAGGAACCTCAAGGCGATCAAGGGTTCTCCCGCGCAGATCGAGCAGGCTCTTCTCAACATCTGCCTGAACGCGAAAGACGCGATGCCAGACGGGGGCAAGCTCGTAGTGACATCGTCAAATATCGTCATTGATGAAGGATACCCGAAACTGAGCCTTGATATGACATGCGGCGAGTATATTCGTATCGCCGTCTCTGATACCGGGATCGGGATGGATGAGAATACGTCCGAAAAGATCTTCGAACCTTTTTTTACGACCAAATCGAGGGGAGAAGGAACGGGCCTTGGGCTGAATATTGTCTATGGGATCGTGCACAGCCAGGGGGGATTTATCAATGTCTACAGCGAGCCGGGGAAAGGGACCACTTTCACGATCTACCTTCGCGCCGCAGGCGAGCCGCTTCCCGAAATAATCTCTGAAAAAGAAAAAGGCGATTACAAGCGCGGAGAGGGACAGTTGATCCTTTTTATTGACGACGAGCAGATGATCCTCGATATAGGAGGCGAAATGCTTGGAAAGCTCGGCTACAAACTTCTTACAGCGAACAGCGCGAAAGAGGGAATGCGGCATTTTACCGAAAAGAACGATGAGATATCCCTGATAATACTGGACGTCATCATGCCCGGTGAAAACGGAACCGAGATCCTGCATAAGATCCGGGAGTTGAAAAAAGAGGTCCCCGTGATCCTGTCGAGCGGATATGACAAAGCGATCCTTGAAAAAAATATTCTGGATGACGAAAATGTCTATTTTATGCAGAAGCCTTATTCCATGGCTGATCTTGGCCGGTTGATGCACAAGGTCATATCAAAAGCGCAGGCGTAAAGAGAAAAGGCTCCCTGCGGCCGGCCCTGGCCCCTCCTTCCTGGTACGGCATAAGAAAAACCCGGCTGCCAAGTCCTTCGTCGACTCAACAACCGGGTCTAAAAACGACCTTTTTATCAAAAAGACAGATTTACTAGCGCAGCAATACCATCTTCCGGGTTATCTTCTCATCGCCGGAAACGAGAGAATAGTAATAGACCCCGCTGGCGACGATATTTCCGTCGGCTGATTTCCCGTTCCAGACCACGGTATGCAAGCCGGCTTCCTTGTACCCGCTGAAGATCGTGGCCACGTGGCTTCCTGTCACGTTGTACACTTTGATTTCAACCTGTCCCGGCACAGCCAGGTTGAAATCGATACGGGTCGTCGGGTTGAACGGATTCGGCACGTTCTGATAAAGTGTCGAAGCTGTCGGGATCTGTTCGTCGGCTCCGGTCGTCGTCACCTCGCAGAGAGAAACGTCGTCTATCCAGAAAGCTCCTCCCATGTCCGTGGGCTGGATGAACAGTATATAAACTGCGACGCTGTCGCATCCAGCAGGGGCTGTCAGGCTCTCCGAATGGTAGGTCCAGGTGCCGAGCGGCGAAGTGTTGTCGACGATGACCGTTTCGACGCTGTCGACCACAGTCACTTTATGCTGGAATTCATAGAAGTAGATGAGCTTCATCGTCCCGAAATTATCGTTCGACCCGCTGATCGGGCTTTCCACGCAGGTAGTCATCGCGTAGAGGCTTAATTCCAGCTCTGTCCCCTCTGTCACTGCAAAACTCTGATAGATGCCGGATGCGTCGCCCGGGTTTGCGAACGGGCCGTAAAGCTTGGCAGACGCCGGCCTTGTTCTTAAGGCAAACGCCCTCGAATCAGCATATACATTGCCGAATTTTGTCCATCCCGTGATTCCGGTGTCAAAGCTGGGATTGGCCAGAAGGTTGGCTGCCGGAGTCGGCGGAGTAAACTCGTAGAACGAGACATCGTCGATGAAGACCGATCCGGTGTCACAGCCCGGCTGGAGAAAGAGGAACAGAGCCTCTACCCTTAATGCGCCGGAAGGACAGGGAGCCTCAACGGAAAATTCGTTCCATGTATCAAGGATAGAGTTCCCGTCGCCGATTATCATCTCGTTCGAGGAAAGCTCTGCTCCGCCTTCAGCCGCGTTGAAGAATACGATCTTCGCCAGCAGGCGGTTGCTCGAGCAGGGGTCTGTCCCGGGGATCTGGTCGTCGCTTGACACATACGAGTACCCGTTGAATTGATATATCATCCCTGGCACCGGGGTGAAGGCCTGTCCGAATCCTCCTACGTCGAACATCGGTGTTGGGCAGCCGGTGAACTCTCCGTAGATCTTCGAAGCAGTCGAGTCGGTACGGATGATGTTATCGGTGTCTGGAGTGGAGAGCTGAACCCCGGCTCCAAATGTAAACCAGCCATCGTACGAACCTCCGAGCGCTTCGAAACCCGGATTGGCAAGCAGGTTGCTCTGAGCGGCGGCATTGGAGCCGATCGTGATCATCGCCATGACAACCGCCAGAAGCATCATTCCGGTGAATTGAAGCTTCATGTCTACCTCCCTTGGATTTGAGCTGCCGGCAGATAGCACAACAAGACCCAGACCGCGTCTGTATCCCGCGGCACCTTGCCGGCGCTCTTTAACAGAAGGCAACCCGCTCGATCTGGTGCCATACTCCCAGGCAAAATGGCAGCCTTCCTTTTTTAACCTATTCCTTCTCCTTCAGGGCCTTCAGGGCGCCCCAGGTGCATTCCTGTACGGGGACTGTCCCGTTGATGCAGAAATACACGTCGTCGATATTGGCAGCTCCGCCGTCTGCGTCGACCTGGATATAGAGGATCATGGCCTGGACAGTGACAGCTTCAGCGGGCGCCAAAGCACATATCGGTACGCCATAATGCCATACATCCTGCGCAAAGGAACCGTCGAGTATGATCGATTCTACAGAAGCGATCTCTTCAGGCTGTGGCTTCTTGTTGTTGAAAAACGCTATCTTCTGCACTACCCAGTTGCCGCCCGTGGCCTGGCTGCCGATCATTGCGTCGCCTCCCCAATGGCGGGCATAGCTGGAAAGCATGCACATATCTCCCGGTACGACAGAGAATTCCTGGAAGATGCCGGACACATTGTACGCACCCGACCAGTTGCCGTACATAGAACAGAGGTTGTTGCCAGCAAAAGGAACGAACCGATAATCTACGGTAGATGCAGCTTCCTGGTAGGCGTTTCCGAACGATTCCCAGTCTGTCGGAGGGACAGCGACTGTGGGGCCATTTTCGAAACCGGGATTTAAAAGAATATTCTGTGCCGATGCGCCTGTCACGGCGACCATCAGCAGCATGACAACGCATGCAGTCAGACTCAAGAGAGTTCTCTTCAGCATTTTCATGTCTCCTTTGCAGGGTTTTCAAAAAACTTAAGAACAGTAACAATTGAGAATTTAAACAATTTTTCTTTAATCATCACCTCGCTTTCATCTTTGGAACCAACGACCAGCTTATTTATCTCAACAAAACCATCTTTCTTGTCTCGACTATCGTGTCGGTTCTTAATTGATATAGATAGACGCCCGACGCCACACTGCTGCCAGATTCGTTCTTCCCGTTCCATCTGATCTCGTGGTTTCCCGCCGGGGTTACTCCCTTGACGAGGGTACATATATACTGCCCTGTAATGTTATAGACGGTGATCTCCGCGAACCCCTCACGGTCCAGCGTATACCCGATCTTTGTGGCCGGGTTGAACGGGTTTGGTACGGCGGCAGCCAGGTGGGCAGAAGGCCCGGGGATATCAGAATCGACTGTCGCTCCCGGGGGAACGAAGGTGAAACGGTCGAATATGATCTCCTGATCAGCAGGAGGTTCTCCGCAGCAGCGCCAGAGATTTATATGTACGCGGGGCTGCTCGGGTCTCGAGATATGCGGTCCCGTATAGGTCCATTCGTGAATCATGTTTGCCGGTTCCTCGTCGAGGGGGCCGCCCCTCCAGCTCCTGAACTCGACTTTGTCGGACATCCAGTTGAAAGCGTGGCTGGTAAGCTCTTCTTCGGAGAAAGAGGCGTCAAACCTGCTTATGTTGCCTGGCCAGTCATAAGGCTGGGCAACGAACTGTCCGATCCAGCTGCCGGGATCGCCCCACCGGCTGAATTCGACGTCGATCTCATTGTACGGATTCCACCAGAGGTATGAGTTGTCCCAGCACGGCCCGTACTGCCAGAGGAAGATGCCGAGGACTGCACTGGGATCGAGCTGGTCAAGCCTTCCTGCTGTGGTGAATATGTAGTCTCCGTATCCGAGAGCTTCTTCAAGAACGATCTCTGTGCTGTACCACGAATTCCCGGATTTGGTGATCGTCATATGGAGGCGGCCGTCCAGGTCGACCCATGTGCAGCTGGGATCGTCGCAGAAGAGGTTCGGCCCAGGGCCGTAATAGCCAGGGCCTTTTATGCGCCAGGTACGGCTCGAGAAATCGAGGGTATTTCCTCCGGGGAAATCGTTCCACTGAATATCGTCTATCGTCGGAGAACCTGCGTTGTTGAAATCAGCCAGGTCGTAGTATACGTCAGGAGGAGGATCCAGAGGACTCTGGAGTACCGCGAGAACCAAACGGACCGTCACCGTTCCTGTGGGCGCGGGGCCGCTTGTGACGGTGAATTCCTGGATCTCGTCGAAAGGCGTGGCTGCATCGGCAACAGTATGGGATTCGTACGATATAAGGCCCTCACCGGCATCGCGCCATTCGATGTTGAGGATGGCCTTTGAGTCACCGGTCAAAGGATTGACTGAAGTATGCCATCCCATGACCGAAGCGGCCCATTGTTCGCCGGGCGCCGAATCAAAACGCTGCCAGAAACCGGAGACATCCCAGCCGCCAAGGTCAGGTCCGACGACCTTCGCAGCTGCTGAACCATGGACGATGGTCGCACTGGAACCTACTACGCCAAACTGGTTCCATCCTCCGAATACTTCACCGCCCGAGCCCCCGACCTCAAAACTGGGGTTTGCGATGATGCACTGGCTCTGCGCGCCTGCGGCCAAAAAAGCCAGGCAGGGAGCAGCGATCAATAATGGCAATACCAGGTGCGATCTCAGAAGGATCAAAACACACTCTCTTTCAGACTGAACAGTACCGTACCGCCCACATATACCCGCACCCGCAGCACAAATTCCCGCCCTGACACCCAGTTCCGGTACAACCCGGAATTCGGGCAGACAACCATCCATGCCCGGAGGCGAAGGGATATACACACATAAGTGGGTCAATTGTAGCATAAAAATCGTCTAAATGCAAGTCTTAAAAGTTGTTAAAGTCTCTGATAACCCCCTCCGGGGTCCAAAACAGGGACCGGTAACATCTTTATCTGCAAGGATTTGTTTATGACCTGTAATAATTCACAAACTAAACTAATAAATTTGAAAAATAGATTCTGAGATCGACCTTGACAGGGCTGATATGATTTGACAACATCGCTTCGAGAGAAATATCGTAAAAACCCTTATAATGGCGGGAAATCCTTCAAACTGTCAAAAGCAAAACTGGTACGCTGCCACCTCTACTGGAGCTGAGATCAGATGAAGACGCATAAATTTCCTGAAGATTTCATTTGGGGCGTGGCCACGTCCGCACAGCAGATAGAGGGCGCTTATGACGAAGGGGGGCGAGGTGAGTCGATCTGGGACCGGTTTGCCGCGATTCCAGGCAGGATCTCCGACGGATCGAACGCAAACAGAGCCTGCGATCATTACCACCTCTGGCGCGGTGACGTAGAACTCATGAAATGGCTTGGAATCGGGGCCTACAGGTTTTCGATATCCTGGCCGCGGATCCTCCCCCATGGAAGCGGAAAGATCAACGAAGCAGGGCTCGATTTCTACGATTCGCTGGTCGACGCCCTTCTCAAGGCCGGGATCAAGCCGTTCGTTACCCTGTATCACTGGGATCTTCCCCAGAAGCTTCAGGATCATGGCGGTTGGGTGTCAAGGGATACCGCAAAGGCATTCATCGAATACACCGCCGCCGTGACGGATCGTCTCGGCGACAGGGTAGCCGACTGGACTACCCATAACGAACCCTGGTGCATCGCCAACCTGTCGTACGAAGAAGGCGAGCACGCTCCGGGGCATCGCGACCCGGCTGAAGCGTTGAGTGCAGCCCATCATGTGATGCTTTCACACGGCTGGGCCGTTGAAGAGATCCGCAGACGGGTTCCCGGTTCCAGGGCGGGGATAGTCCTTAACCTTGTTCCTGTAGAGCCGGCCAGCGGATCAGGCAAGGATCATGAAGCTGCCAGGTGGTTCGACGGAAAGTTCAACCGGTGGTATCTCGATCCGATCTTCAGAGGCAGCTATCCCGAAGATGCTATCCGGGACAGGGTCGCCCGCGGACATTTGGCAAACGCAGAACTTCCCTTCCTGAAAGTGGGCGATCTTGATATCATATCGGTTCCGATAGATTTTCTCGGAATAAATTATTACAGCAGGGTGATAATGAAAGCTGAGCAGAATTCAGGAGCTGTAGAAAAAAAAGGCGCTCCCTCAGAAGAACTCACCGATATGGGTTGGGAGGTCTACCCCGAGGGACTTTATAAGCTGCTTTCCAGGGTGAGCAGGGATTATGATCCGAAAAATATATATATTACGGAAAACGGGGCTGCATATTCCGACGGGCCCGACGAATCGGGCCGTATCAGGGACGAGCGCCGCGTGGAATACTTCCGCGGGCATATCGAGTCGGTTCACAGGGCGGTATCCGATGGAATTAGACTTAAAGGATATTTCGCCTGGTCGCTCCTCGATAATTTCGAATGGGCGCATGGATATACGAAGAGGTTCGGCCTTTACTGGGTCGATTATGATTCATTGAGGCGCATACCGAAGGACAGCGCCTTTTATTACAGGGAAGTCATAGAGTCCAACTCGGTATAAAGTGGTAGAGAACGTTAATCACAGGAGGTTCCGATGCTTAATGGTAAAACGGGTCTTTTAGGATCAGGGGGTCGATTCCTGATCGTATCGATCGCGGTGCTGACTCTCTCCCTGGCTCTGGCCCTGCCTTCTGCGGCGGAGACCCGGAGCGACGAAGTCCGCGTGGTCAATGACTCTGAAGGGTCCAGGCTCGAAGTGAACGGCCGCCCGATGATGGTCTGCGGGATGAACTGGGGATGGATCCCGATCGGACATAATTACAGTTTCAACCTTTGGGACCAGCCGGATGAAGTGATCATCGAAGCGCTCTCAAGAGATATGCCGCTTCTGAGAGATATGGGGGTCAATGCGATCCGTCAGCTGGTCGGGATACAGCCGCGGTGGATCGAATATATATACAGGAACTACGGGATATATACGATCATCAACCATTATATCGGTATGTATGGATATACGATCGACGGAGTCTGGACCCCGTCGGTCGACTATTCCGACAAACGTTTCCGCGAGGTGGTCACTGCTGACGTCCTGCAGAGTGCAGAAGCGTACAGCGGCGTTCCGGGCGTGCTGATGTGGCTTCTCGGGAACGAGAACAACTACGGCCTGCACTGGACCTCCTTCGAGATAGAAGCGCTTCCCGAGGGACAGCGCGATGCTGCCAGAGCCAGGTACCTGTATTCCCTGTACAGGGAGATCACCGGCGGCATAAAGGAAAAAGACCCCGGCAGGGTCGTGGCGATCTCCAACGGGGACATCCAGTACCTTGATCTGATCGCCGAGGAATGCACCAACCTGGATATATTCGGTACTAATGTATACAGGGGGATCTCGGCCCGCGACCTTTTCGCCAGGGTCAAGGATGCGTTGGGGATCCCGGTGATCTTCACCGAATTCGGGGCGGACGCATGGAACGCAAAGGAAATGCGTGAGGACCAGAAGGCCCAGGCAAGGTACCTTCACGGCCAGTGGCAGGAGATCTACGAGCAGTCGAGCGGTAAGGGCAGGGTCGGAAACGCCATAGGAGGGATCATCTTCCAGTGGACCGACGGGTGGTGGAAGTTCGGGCAGAGCAGCAGGCTCGATATACACGACACAAACGCATCCTGGCCGAACGGTGGATACGTTGAGGATTTCGTGCCCGGCGAGAACAATATGAACGAGGAATGGTGGGGGATTACGGCAAAGGGGCCAGCCGACGACCGCGGCCTTTTCAACGTCTACCCGAGGCTGGCCTACTATGTCCTGAAAAAGGATCTGAGCCTCGACCCGTATGCTCCATCGACAGATATCGCGGCGATAAGAGAGCATTTCGGCGCTGTAGACCCGAGCTCCTCGGTCTTTGAAGCGAGAAGGGAGCGCGCGAGCCTGCTGGCGGAGAAACATGAGAAGGTACGGCTTTCGGGGGTGAGGATGCATTACGTCACGTACAATACCGGCGGCGACAAGATAACGACGCCGGAAGAAGGTTCGTCGAGCACCTCTTTCCCTTCTTTCCAGGGGTTCGATCAGCTTCAGTCGTTTTACGCCGAGTTCGAGGCCAAGCCGGTAGAATCCGTGGTCGGAAATTTTTCGGTCAATATCCTCGGGCACGTCCCGTTGAATCCGATCGACGAGATCTTCTACGAGAACAGGGGCAGGCCGCTCCGGGTAGTGGGACTGCGCGACGAATTGGAAATAATAGAACTTCAGGGAATCGAAAGGGTCAAGGTCTATCAGGGTTCTGTCACCTGGGACGACAGGTGGTTTCTGCTCGACGGTTTCTACCGGACCGGCCATACACACTGGGGGTATGACGGCGACCTTTTCGGGTTGTACAGAGACGCCTATTACGGTGAAAACATCGACATCTACAACGGCGCGGCCCCCGTCGGATTCGAGATCACCGGAAAGAAGAAGTTAAAGGGGCTCAAGGCCGCATTCGGCCCCCAGCTGTGGTGGGGCGCGAACCCGGCGCTGCTTCTGAAATATGACCGCAAGATAGGGTTCGTCGATATGACGGCTATCTTCCAGGAAGACCTTTCAAGACAGTCCGCTGTCACAAGCACTATAGCCATACCGACTCCTGAGACGAGAAAATTCACAATTGCGCTGAAAGCCAGCCGCGGCGCCGCGGTTCTGGAACTCGGAGGCATTATCGCCGGCACACCGAGGGTCGGCGAGGAGTTCCAGATCCTGTCCGAAGATGAGACGCTGGTCCTTCAGGACGAGGTCAGGGATGGAGACGTTTTTGGAGCCAAAGGAAAACTTACCGTTGAGAAGGGGAGGTGGCACTGGTATCTCCAGGGCGCCTATATGGGGCTGGTCGCCGATGGCGGACCGACACAGGCCACCACCTTTACTGGATGGACCCTGAAGGACTGCGGGTCCGGCAACCAGGTCAATGCGATGACCGGGCTTGCCGTCGACGTCGGGCGGTTCCAGTTCAGTCCCAATGTCCTGTGGCAGAAGCCGATCGTCGGGCCGATCCCGTCAGATGCCCCTTCTCCCGCCGTTCCGAGAAATATCCTCGACGACCCCTTTGCGGTAAGGGACAACAGGGAGATGCTCGGAGCGGAGTTCATGATCACCTACGACCCGGAACCGGCCACATGGATGTGGGACTGGGACAACGACACGCGGGAGAACGCAAGGCTGGCGGCCAGCATCGGTTACGTCTATAAACATCATATGACGACGCAGGATGTCGCTATCGGAATATACTCCGATGGAATAACTACGTTTCCGTTTCCCGGGGCTCCGCCCGCCCGTGACATCGGAGAGGTCAACGCCAGGATCGTCTCGGTCATCGGGAACGATTTCCGGCTCGTGGCGCATATGTATTACGGCACGAACGAACCGAAGGGAGAGGACCTCAGGATGATACGAAGGTTCGGAGGGGATGCGAGAGTCGCAACCGGCCCGGTCGCCATCGCCGCCGAGGCGAAGTTCAATGACTGGGGGCCTTACGATTATCATCGCGATTTCAACCTGACCTTTCCGATCCAGCTTATGGGAGATATCTCCTACACACTCGGTAAACCGAGATGGTTCGGCTACCCGCAGACCAGTATCGGCATCAGGGGTACGTGGAGGTCGCTTGATAAATATTCTCCCCGCTTTTGCCCCGGATATATATATGACATAGACAACAACCTCGTCTGCGATCCGCTTGCGTCTGGCGGTGAAGGGAATGAATGGGAGGTCAGGACATATCTGAACTTCGCGCTCTGACATGAGCAGGCCGTTTCCGAAAGAAACGGGAATATCACTGTCAGAATGACTATCAGGCCGGGTGGCAGCCTGCCGTGGGTCAATCTCCCCGGTATACCCTTACCCAGTCGACTAGCATCTTCTGCGGGAACTTCGTCGACTCGTCAGGATCTCCGACAAAATTTCCTCCTACGGCGACATTGAGGATTATGAAGAACGGGTGATTGAAGACCCACTGGGCGTCGGGAGGAAGATCGGCCGGAGTCACCGTCAGATACGGCACCTCATCTATCATCCATGTGATCTTGTTATTGCTCCATGCTATCGAGAATACGTGGTACTCCGCGTTGAGGGGGTAGTCGAGGACGAGACGCCGGGATATAGCAGTACCTCCGTAATATCCGGGGCCGTGCAGGCTTCCGTAAAGTATGTTCGGTTCCTGTCCCCTGTATTCCATGATGTCGATCTCTCCGCACTCGGGCCATTCGACGGGGACCACATCATCGATATTGCTTCCGAGGAGCCAGAAAGCCGGCCAGATACCCGCACCTACGGGGAGTTTTATCCTCGCTTCGAACCGGCCGTAAGTCTGTTCGAAGGTACCCAAAGTCTTGATCCGCCCGGAAGTATAATCACAGAATTCGAATTCTGCTAATTTCTCTGATTCTTCCTCCGCGGTTATTTCCAGGTGGCCGTAACCGTCGAGCGACACGTTTTCGGGCCGGTCGGTGTCATATTCGAGCTGGTCGTTCCCCCAGTCGGTCCCGATGTCGAAACTCCAGACCGAGGGGTCCGGCGACTCTCCTGCTGCTCCCTCGAATTCATCCTCGAAGGTCAGGGTCCACTTAAGAGACTCTTCTTTGCTGCAACCGGAAAGGTAGAATGGCGCAATAAGAGCCGATATCAGGATGATCTTCGCGGAAATCGTTATGATACCTGCCTGATATTTCCCCAATATGTCTTCTCCTTTCCGCCCCCGGCAGAATGCCTACGGATTCATGTAGAAATAGATGTTGTCTACAAACGCAGTATTCCCTGTGCCCGAGAGGAGCATCTGAGCGAGATGTTCCCTGGCGAAAAGGCCCTCTGTGCCGTACATGAAATCCTCGATCGGGATATCAAGGCTGAACCAATCGCCTGTGACTAGCGCAGGTGTCGAACCTGCGTCGAATGTCAGTTCACACTGGCTGTCGGGTGCGCCCTGCCAGGTTCCGTCCTCTCCGAAATCCACCAGCTTGACCTTGAACAGAGTCACTCCTTCGGGCAGCCAGACGTCTATATGGAAATAATCCATGTCGGCTGCATCTATAAGATCGTTTTCAAAGGTTATCCCGGCATAAATAAGATTCGTATAGACCTTCAAGTCATCCTCTCCTATCTTGAAATCGGCGACATCGGCCATATCTGGCCAGTCTGCCGACCAACTGTCTACTTGGATGTCATCATATACGTTGCTGAAGAGCGATATCACATTCGCCCCGGACTGCTGCGGAACCGGAGCAGGAACCAGAGGAGCAGGACCCGCTTCGATCTGAACCGTTCCGTCTACAGGTGTGCCGTAAAGGGTTGCGGAGATCTCGGCTGTCCCTTCCCCGACCACATTCACAGATTCACCGGAAACCTGGACAACCTCCTCGTTCGAAGAGAAGAAGGTCAGGTATCCCGGCTTGCAGGAGATAGTAAGGTCCTCGCCGTTTATGCTGTAAGTCACCGTTGCGCCGGGCATATCGACCGTTGCCCCGATAAACGCGCCTAATTCCGACGACTCCATCTCCGGCCTCGGGTTGGTAATCGTCCCCGGCTCGACTTTTTCAAATATCACATCATCGAACCATATCTCATACCCTTCAGTATCATCATCCGCATTATCAGAGTAGAAGAAAAGGCCTCCTTCATAGCTCAGGCGTTCAGGGTTAGGGATAGGTATGTAGTATTTCTTCCATTGGGTGTCTAGCGGAATATTAAACGCCGTGACCTGGTACTTTGTTTCCCATGAAGCATCGATTCCGAATCCGATTTCGTTCACGAGCTGACTCCTGCTCGCCCTCGCCCAGAAACCCAGCGCGTCATACGAGGTCAGATCCCTCAGTCGGGGCGTGCAGAACGTGCCGCCCGCGTAACTTCCAGGATCCGGAACATTGACCTTCAGCGAAGCTGTGCCGGAGTGTCTTATTTCGGTGTCTATCGACAGGGCGTTGAGATCGGACCCCTCGAATGCTCTGTAATCTAAGTACGAACTGAAATCATCATCGAAGACGACAGGGTCGGGGATACCGGGCACCGGTTCGAGGCCTGTCGTGTCCCTTTCGCATCCTGACGCGGCCAGGATAATGAAGAAGAATACAGCAAGTTTTGAAATTATGGTTGAATTGCACATTTATTCCTCCATCCAGGTTATTCCGGTATTAAAGGGCCGATTGATATCATAGTATACCGTTACCATAATAATTGACAGCTTTTTGGCCAAAGTCAATAGAATGCGTGCGCACGAGTTTTCAATATCAGGCAATAATACGTAAAATAAAAAGATAAGCGAATTGCATCAATTCAGGTCACGGTACAGGGGCACCCTTCGAAGCGGTCCATACCTGAAACCACTCTTCGCGGGAGATCTCCAGATCGACAGCCTTGACAGCCTTCCTTGTCCTGTCGATATTTCCCGTTCCGATCACCGGGACTATTCCGGCAGGGTGTCTGATCAGCCACGCCAGCGCGACCATATCTATCGGGAGGTTGCCGTGAGACTTTCCGATTTCTTCCAGAGCGCCGCGGACCAGTTCTGCGCGCGGGGATGTTTCTCTGAAAAGCTCCCCTCCGCCGAGGGGCGCCCAGGCCATCGGATGCACGCCGTTGATAACGCATGAGTCGAGCGTACCGTCTTCGAACGGGTCGAGATGAAGTACGGAGCATTCGACCTGATTGGTGACAAGCGGGATATCCATCCGTGATGACAGCAGCCGGTATTTGGACGGTGAAAAGTTGGAAACCCCGAAATGGAGAACCTTTCCGGATTTTCTGAGTGAAGCGAAAGCCTCGGCAACCGCGTCGACATCGATCAGCGGATCGGGGCGGTGGATAAGCAGGATGTCGATATAATCGGTTCCAAGCCTTTTCAGTGAATTTTCGGCCGATCTGATGATATGGCTCTTCGATGTGTCGTAATGTTTGAGCCGGCATCCCGGATTTTTCTCCGACACAAGCATGATACCGCACTTCGTTATGATCTGTATCCTTGATCGAAGCGAGGGCGCGGAAGAAACCGCCTTTCCGAAAAACTCCTCGCATGAATGATCGCCGTATATGTCGGCATGGTCGAATGTCGAAATACCGTTCTCTATCGATCTCGTGATCATATCGAGGAGACCGGAAGGTGAAAGGTTCCAGGACATCGACCGCATCATTCCGAGGACAATCCTCGAGACTTCGGGTCCGTTATTTGCCAGTTTGATTTTCATCTGTTTTTCAGAGCCTGTTCTGAGGAGCCTGTATATCCTGACACCTATGAGAGATTGTAATCGAAAGTTCCCCCTTAATCAAGGATATCTCCACTCCCGCGGCCGGCGCACGATCCGTTCCCTGTTGCAAAAGAAACGATATGCCGATATAGTTCTACTGTTTCGGGTATGCTTACAGCGGGGGGACGCGGTGAGGCCGGAACTGTCTTCGGACGGTCTCCAGGCCCGGTCCACGGATTAAAGGGGCAGGTATCTGATGAGATACGGGAAAGACAGCAAAAGAGCCGGGGCCGGATATATTTCCATCGATGGGGAGGAATATTCAAGGATACTCGATTACGACCTTATGCCGCCGTTCCTGATGTCGATTCCTAGCGATACCGACCTGTGGATGTTCATAGCTTCGAGCGGAGGCCTTACCGCGGGACGGGTCGATCCCGATGGAAGCATTTTCCCTTATGAGACAGTAGACAGATTGTACGACGGCCATCACCATACGGGGCCCGTGACATTGATAAGGGTCGAAGGGGGGGAATACGATGGAGATCTGTGGGAACCGTTCAGCGCCTGCCCCAAAGACCCGGGGTGCCGCCGTAATCTGTACAAGAGCGTCGCCGGAAACAGCGTGATCTTCGAAGAGATCTATCAGCGGCTGAAGCTGACGTTCAGGTACAGGTGGTCCGCATCTGACGAGTTCGGGCATATCCGGACATGTACGATCACATCCTCTGCGAAAAGTAAGCTTCGTTTGTCGATACTCGACGGGTTGAGAAACATCCTTCCGTGCGGCGCTCCGCTTGCACTGTATCAGCAGTCGAGCAGCCTTGTAGACGCGTACAAGAGAACGGACCTGGACCCCGGATCGGGGATGGCTGTCTATTCGCTGACCTCCAGGATCATCGATCGCGCGGAAGCGGCTGAACAGCTGCGAGCGAACGTGGCCTGGTGCTCGGCTCCGTTCGATTTCAGCGTGTATCTGCCGATCGAAACGATCTCGTTGTTCAGGGACCGTAAGACCCCTCCGTCCTCCGGTCTTCTGACCGGCAGGCGCGGCAACTACCTGATCGCTTCCGAATTCGATATCTCTCCCGGAGAAAGATTGAAATGGCATATCTCGGCCGATGCCTGCAGGGACCATCTCCAGCTTGTATCGCTCAAAGGAAGGTTGTTGGAAAGCGGCGATCTGGGGAAAGAGATCGAGGGGTCCCTCGCTGCTTCAACGGATAACCTTGTCAGGATAGTAGGCAGCGCCGACGGGATACAGAAGACCGGCGACCCGGATGCGGTGGCCCATCATTTTGCCAATGTCCTGTTCAACTGCATGCGGGGGGGGATATTTTCCTCGGGGTATGATATTCAGGTTGAAGATTTCAGAGATTTTGTCAGAACGAGGAACAGGCCTGTAGCTGAGGATGAAAAAGAGGTGCTCGGCAGCCTCCCCGGATCGATTACAACCAGCGAGCTTCTCAAGGAGATGGAAGAGACCGGGAACGCCGATCTTGTACGTCTTGTCTATGAATACATGCCGCTCTATTTCGGGCGCCGCCACGGGGACCCGAGCCGCCCCTGGAACAGGTTCTCGATCCGTGTCAACGGCCCGGGAGGAAAGAAGGTCCTGTACTACGAGGGAAATTGGCGCGATATTTTCCAGAACTGGGAAGCGCTCTGCCTCAGCTTCCCCGGATTCATCCCCGGCATGATCGCGAAATTCGTGAACGCCTCGACGGTGGACGGGTTCAACCCGTACAGGATCACTCGCGACGGGATCGACTGGGAGGTCTCAGACCCTGACGACCCGTGGAGCTATATCGGTTACTGGGGCGATCATCAGATAATATACCTGCTCAAGTTCCTGGAGGCCCTACCGAGATACTATCCCGGGGTGCTTAATGATATGATGACGAAAGAGGTGTTTGCGTACGCCGATGTTCCTTACAGTATCAAGCCTTACGATCAGATAGTGGATGACCCCCGCTCGACGATTGATTATGACGCGGGGCATGCCGCGAATGTCGCCTTGCGTGTCGATAATGAAGGGACTGACGGTAAGCTGGTCCTGGGTCCTTCGGGAGGGATCTATCACGTAAACCTGCTGGAAAAACTTCTGGTGCCGGTCCTGGCGAAGATCTCCTGCCTTGTCCCCGGAGGCGGAATATGGATGAACACGCAGAGGCCGGAATGGAATGATGCCAACAACGCCCTTGCAGGAAACGGTCTGTCGGCTGTGACCCTCTATTATCTGCGCAGGCACATCTCATGCCTGATGTCGGCGATCAAACGGTTCACTATAGCCGGGCCGGAGATCTCGATCGAGGTCGCAGACTGGATGGAAAGGATAAACGGCATTCTCGGCGATGGACGCGCCGCGCTGGAAAGTTCGCCGGAGATCGATGACAGCTCCCGGAGGCGCATTATGGATGCTCTTGGGAAGGCTTTCGAAGAGTACAGGGGATCGGTCTATTCGAACGGTTTTTCCGGAAAGAAAAGGGTTCATATCGGCAAGATCGATTCATTCCTCGAGATCACAATGCAGTACATAGACCATTCTATCGAGGCTAACAGAAGAGCAGACGGGCTTTTCCACTCGTATAACATCCTCGAGATGAAAAATGAAAGCGGGCAGGCGCAGATCGAACGCCTCTACGAGATGCTCGAGGGGCAGGTCGCCGCTATAAGTTCCGGTGTGCTGGAGCCGGATGCTGTGGCAGAACTGCTGTCCAGCCTCTATGACAGCCAGCTATACCGCAGGGACCAAAACAGTTTTATGCTCTATCCTGAAAAGGATCTTCCGGCCTTCCTCGATATCAATGCCGTCCCCGACGAAAGCCTTAAAATGGCGCCGCTCCTTCGGGAACTGCTCGAGCGGGGCGACGGCAGTATCGTGGCGATGGACAGGTCGGGCGTCGTAAGGTTCAGCGGCGATTTCTCCAACGCCGATGATCTTTCGAAAGCCCTGGAACACCTTGCGGAGGATCCGGAGTGGAAGGAAAAGGTCGGGCCCGGCCGCGCCGCGGTCCTGGATATCTTCGAAGAGGTCTTCAGGCACAAGGCGTTCACCGGCAGGTCGGGGAGGATGTACGGGTATGAAGGGCTCGGGTGCATCTACTGGCATATGGTATCGAAGCTCCTCCTCGCGGTGCAGGAGGCCGCGCTTAAGGCCTTCAGGAAAGGATTGCCCGAAACTGTCAAAGGATCGCTTGCCGGGTATTATTACAGGATCAGGTCGGGACTCAGTTTCGAAAAGACAGCGGGGGAATACGGAGCGTTTCCCACGGATCCATATTCGCATACTCCGAAGCATGCCGGAGCACAACAGCCCGGGATGACCGGGCAGGTGAAGGAAGAGATAATCACAAGGCTGGGCGAACTGGGGGTCGTGGTCGATGAAGGCCGGGTCATCTTCGATCCGGTTATCCTGAGAAGAAGCGAGTTTCTCAGCGCGGAAGCGGATTTCGGGTTCTACGGCATCGATGGAAAATACAGGACGATAACGGTCCCGGAAGGCTGCCTCGCCTTTACATTCTGCCAGGTCCCCGTGATATATCACCTGACCGCCGGAGAGAAGTGGCTTGAAGTCGAATCAGCCGGCGGATCGAAAGTAAGGGAGAAAGGCTGCTTGCTCGATCGTGTCTCAAGCCGGCCGCTCTTCGACAGGACAGGCTCGGTTTCGAGGATAGATGTCGGTATAGGCGAAGATGTTCTTTTGCTAACCTGAAATATATTAAAGATAGAGATAGATCTTTCTACAGCGGCCCGCCCGTAGCGCGATCCTCTCCCTGATCTGGAAATCTTGGATCGGCGGATACTCTTTCTTGAATGATCGAGGCAGTTTTGAGATAATACGCTTCGGGGGCGGTCGGAACGGCTGCCGGACAAAGATCGAACCTGCTGATAAGCCCAGGCGGTCATTGGAGAGACCGCTGCGGAGCGAAAGGAGCCTTGATGAAACAGATAGCCGTGGTCATTTTCGGTATTTGCCTTGCGGCGGTGACGCTCGCCGGGACGATCCAGGGAGAAGAGATGGTAAAAGCAAAGAGCATCGAAGATAGGATGGCGCCATACGCGCCGGTAGAACTGAAAGTCCCCTGGGAACTCCTCGATGAAAAAGAGTCGGTCGTGCTGGAGAAGCTGTACCGTGCTTCGAAGGTTATGGATGAACTGTTTCTCAGGCAGGTCTCGGAAGGGAACGGGGAACTAAGGAAAAAACTCGTTGCAAAAGGAGACAAAAAGACACTTCGGTTCTTCGACCTTAATTTCGGTCCGTGGGACAGACTCGCCGAGGATGAGCCTTTCATAGGATTAAAAGAGAAGCCGGACGGCGTCAGTTTCTATCCAGAAGATATGTCGAGAGAAGAATTCGAGAACTGGGTAGCGGCGCATCCGGAGGATGCGGAGGATTTCGAGAGTAATTTCACTGTGATACGGCGGACCGGCGACGGCGGGCTCAAAGCGGTCCCTTATTCTTCAGTATACAGGGAAAAACTCGAAGAAGCGGCCGGGTATATGAACGAAGCGGCAGATCTTACGGGGAATGCGACACTCGCGAAATTTTTAAGATCAAGGGCGGAAGCGTTCCTGCATGACGATTATTTTCAAAGCGATATGGACTGGATGGATATCGCCGACAATCTGGTCGATATAACGATCGGCCCTTACGAGGTCTATGAGGATAATATCTTCAATTACAAAGCGGCTTTTGAGTCTTTCCTCTGTATCCGCGACCCTGAGGAGAGCCGCAAGCTCGACGGACTGAAAGGTTATCTCGGGAAGATGGAGAGAAATCTTCCTATCGACGACAAATACAAAAACTTCAGCAGGGGAAGCGATTCACCGATCTCGATAGTCGATGAGGTGTTCTCTGCCGGCGATACGAAAGCAGGGGTGCAGACTCTCGCTTTCAATCTGCCGAACGACGAGCGGGTCCGTGAAGCGAAGGGCTGCAAAAAAGTAATGCTCCGCAATATGTGCCACGCCAAGTTCGACAAGATCCTTGTGCCGATCGCAGAAAGAGTCATAGCGAAAGATCAGCTGAAATACCTTACCTTCGAAGCGTATTTCAACCATATCCTTCTGCACGAATTCTCTCACGGCCTTGGTCCCGGGACGATCACTCTCGAAGACGGCACGGTAACATCGGTGAACAAGATGTTGAGCAATACATACTCCGCGATCGAGGAAGCGAAAGCAGATGTTGTGGGAGAGTACAATTTTTATTATCTTATCAATGAAGGGTTTTATGACAACAGGCTGGAGAATGAGACGGCAGTTTCTTTTCTGGCAGGGTTCTTCCGCTCGGTCAGGTTCGGTGTCGATGAAGCTCACGGCAGGGCGAACATGATTATATTTAATTTCATGAAAGAAAAAGGCGCCTACAAACAGGATCCGGATACCGGGCTCTGGTCGGTAGATTTTGCTCTCGCTAAAAGCGCGGTAAGGGCTCTTTCGCAGGAGATCCTTATGATCCAGGCCCGCGGGGATTATGATGCCGCCAAAAAATATATCGAAAAGTACGGGAATATGGGAGAGGATGTCGCCGCTTCGCTGAAGAAGCTCGATCAGGTCCCGGTCGACATCATCCCTTCATTCGAGATAGAAAAGAAATATGCGGTCAACTGACGACAGGCCGGAAATGCCCTCCGAAAAGCTGGTCGGCCTTCCGGGGGATTAATGTTG
>JAFGBF010000009.1 GCA_016933255.1 Candidatus Krumholzibacteriota bacterium | reverse complement strand
GTTCTGGTGGGCCCCGAGGACTTCAAATCCTTCAGCCGGGTGCTAAAACCATCCGGGGTGGGTTCGATTCCCACACATTCCCGCCAGGTCATTACCCCGCGATTTCCGGACTCCCGTACTCTTGATGATCGATTTTTGCCGGAACAGGATGCGCCGTGATCAGGATCAGGAAAACCAGATGTCGGGATTCATTTCACCGGGCAGCAATGCGGTTTACTGTCATTTCAATGTCATTCGTCTTGTTATTAATTCCAAACAGGGGATTCACTTTTGATCTTTCCAGGCTTGCCGGAGTCGAGCCGCCGATCCTTTCTGATTCAACGGGAACAGCTGATAACGAGACGATGCGTCCGGTCTACCTTCCATCTGATTCAACAAAAACAGGCGAAAAAGAGGTCAGGGGATCGATGGATCTTCTAAAGGAGATGCTTGACCGGGAGACCGGAGAACCTTCACTCGAAGGATCCTCCTGGCACAGAAAGAAAAATCCGAAGATCGCAATGCTCAGCGCTCTTGTATTTCCGGGCCTGGGGCAGATCTACAATGAAAAGCCGTTCAAGGCGATGGTAGCCATGGGATTCGAAGTCTTTTACTTGGCGAATATCCTGCATAACTACCGAATGGAACAGCGAGAGATCGAAATACGCGACAGCTACCCTAAATATATCTATATAGAAGGGGATGAGCCCATCCAGATACTGAACTATCCCTGGCGCGAACATAATGCCTGGGCAGAAGAATACCGTGAGAGGCAGGTTGACTTCATATGGTGGTCTGCCGGGTGCATTCTGGTTGAAGTCCTTGATGCTTACGTTGATTCCCATCTCCACGATATGAATTTCCGGATTGAGAATTCGCCGATAAAAGAAAATACCGGGATCTCACTTGTTATTGATTTCTAGCGGAAATTGAAGCATACTGATAAATCCTGTCCCTGGAACCCGGACAGTCGGGGACAGGTCGCAGAGAAGATAGACAAGTATATTTTTAATATCGATTACTGTTAAATATGGAGGGTAAAATGACTGACGAAAAGAAATCGGATTCGAAGGGTAAAAAGGCTGTTAAATCAAAATTAAGAGAATATACGGAGATAATACTTACAGCGGTAGTACTTGCCCTGATAGTCAGGGCCCTTATAATACAGAGCTATCATATTCCGTCAGAATCGATGGAGGACACCCTCCTCAAGGGGGACTTTCTCTTTGCCACGAAATTTATCTATGGTGCGAAGGTCCCGTTTCTTGATATGCGTCTACCTGCCGTGAGAGAGCCTAAACCGGGGGATATCGTTATATTCAAATTTCCAGGAGATGAGAAGACTGACTACATCAAGAGATGCATAGCTATTGAAGGACAGGTAGTGGAGGTAAAAGACAAACAGGTCTATATCGACGGCCTGCCGAGCGACGAACCATACAGCAAACATATCCATAACGATATGAAGAGGCGTGACTACGGGCCCTTTACCGTGCCGGAGGGGTGTATTTTTGTCATGGGCGATAACAGGGACAACAGCTATGACTCCAGATTCTGGGGTCCGCTGGATAAAAAACTTCTCCGGGGGAAGGCTCTTTTTATATATTTTTCAGTTGATTATAAAACTCACTGGCTCAGGTTCAGCAGGATCGGGGATCTTATAAAATAATAGCCAGTAATCCGTTATTTAAAATTCATCAGCGATTTATCCTTTTCAGGCATTCAATTTGCATTTACCGGACTTTACCTCGTCCTTGACAACAGGTGTTAGAGTATCTACATTTATCGGGTAATCTGGCAGTCGGATATGGAGAGTGCTAACAATGACCGTTGAGAATGACCTAAATAATGTAGAGACAGCTCTTTTGAGATATGTGACTGAGTTGTATATAAGGGCTGGAAGACCTGTCAGTTCGAGGACATTGAAGTCAAAATACAGTTTGAAGTGGAGTACGGCCAATATTCGAAAGGTGATGCACGTCCTCGAAGAAAAGGGTTATCTTTTCAAACCGCATGTTTCAGCGGGAAGGATTCCCAGCGACAGAGGATACAGGACTTACGTCGATAATCTGACCGAAGTCAAGCCGCTGAGCAGGCAGCTGGCCGAGGAAGTAAAAAACAGGATAGGCAGGGATTGGGAGGATCTCCGAGATATCATGTACAGTGCTTCCAGAGTTTTGGGGGGGATGACGAACTGTATGGGGCTGATGATGAGTATCCTTCATTCGTACGGGGATATCGATAGATTGAGGATCATCCAGCTGGAAGGAAAACACGGGCTTGTAATCCTGAGTATGCGGGGAGGATCAGACAGAAAGATATTGATCGAATTTCCGGAAAGATACAGGCCTCATATAATGGACAGGGCTGTTCATCTGATAAATGAGAGGATAGCAGGTTATCCTCTTGAGGAAGCGCATGGCCGCCTGGAGATATATGTAAAAGAAATAGATGGCATAGAACGGGAGATCGCGGTGAGCGTAGCTTCCGAAGCCGATTACCTTTTTGATCTGCCGTACCAACTGCAGTACCATCTGAACGGGTTTGGCAGCGTTCCGGGAGTAGATGAACTGGAAGATCCCAGACATCTGCATAACCTGCTGAAGATAATGGGCGCCAGAAGACTGATGCTCAGTTTTATGAAAGACAGGATCCATAACGATGTGATGATCACAATAGGAAGGGAAAACCATCTCGAGGAGCTTGAGGGTTTTTCAGTGATCACAAAGCGTTTCCGTGCAGAGACGTATGATGGTGTCTTTGGAGTACTTGGTCCCACGAGAATGAGTTATGACCTTGTATTGTCTCTGCTGGATATGATGGGACAGGAGATGAATCTGCATCACGAAAGTTACCGGAATTTATAGAGCTTAACCGTAATGAAGGGTAGAGAATTGTCTAACGTAAACAGGGAAATCGATGAGAAGATATCTGCGGCGGATAATGTCGATGAACCGATGGTAAAAGGCGATGATATAGAGATTATCGAAGATATGGCAAAAAAGCGTGCAGATAACGATGATTTAGATCCTGGAACGGCTGAAAAAAAGTCCAGGCGGAACAGGAAATCGGCTGGCAAGAGGCTGGCTGAGCTCCTTGAGAGGAAGAACGAGGTTATTATAAAGCTTGAAAATAAGCTTGAAGAAACAACTCAACTGCTTGAAACAAAAGAAAATAAAATACTCAGACTTGCCGCTGAATTTGAAAATTACAAGAAGAGGACAAGACGGGAATGGGAATTGCACTTGAAAAAGGCTAATGCGGGCCTTTTAGTCGAAATCCTTGGTGTTTTGGACGATTTTGAGAGGGCATTCGCCGCAGCAGAGGGCGAAGAAGACCATTTTCAAAGCGGAATCAGGATGATTTATACGCAGCTTATGGATGTTTTGAAGCGTTCCGGCCTCGCGGAGATCGAGGCTGAGGGTATGGTCTTCGATCCCAAGTTCCATGAAGCTGTGGGAAATGTCGAAAGTGATGAAGCAAAAGCCGGGAGCGTTTTTCATGTCGTCCAGAAGGGGTACGTGATCAACGATCAGTTGCTGAGGCCTGCAAAAGTAATAGTAGTAAAGGAAAAAAACACAGACGAGCCAGCCGAAGAAGGGCTGGAGAATAATTAATCTCTGACAAAGGGAAAGTGATTATGGGAAAAGTCATTGGAATCGATCTCGGTACCACCAATTCTTGTGTCGCAATTATCGAAGGAAACGAACCTGTCATCATTCCCAACTCTGAAGGAGGGAGGACGACTCCCTCGATCGTGGCTTTTGCAAAGAATAACGAGAAGCTGGTCGGAGAGCTTGCGAAAAGGCAGGCAATCACCAATTCAGACAATACGGTCTACAGTATAAAAAGGTTTATCGGGGCCAGGTATTCCGAAGTAAAAGATGAGGTAAGCAAGGTCTCTTATCGGGTTAAAAAAGGCAAGCAGGATGAGATCCTTGTCGAGTTGAAAGACAAGAGTTACAGAACGCAGGAGATATCAGCGATGATACTGCGTTCGATCAAAAAATACGCAGAAGAATATATAGGGGAAGAGGTGACGCAGGCGGTTATTACCGTTCCCGCCTATTTCAATGACGCCCAGCGCCAGGCCACAAAAGATGCTGGGAAGATCGCCGGCCTCGAAGTCCTGAGGATCGTAAATGAACCGACTGCCGCGGCGCTGGCTTACGGCCTCGATGGGCAGAAGGCAGGAAAGGTGGTAGTTTACGATCTTGGCGGAGGTACTTTTGATGTCTCAGTTCTTGAACTGAGCGAGGGTGTCTATCAGGTAAAATCTACAAGCGGAGATACCAAGCTTGGAGGCGATGACCTTGACCGCGTACTGATGAACTGGATCATAGGCACTTTCAAGGAAAATGAAAATATAGATCTCACAGAAGACAAGATGGCGGTACAGAGAATAAGGGAAGCCGCGGAAAAAGCAAAGTGTGAGTTGAGCACTGTGCACGAGACAAGTATAAACCTTCCGTTTATCTATGCGGATAACGACGGGCCGAGGCATCTTGATCTTGTGTTGACACGCTCTGAGATGGAAAAACTTATCCATTCTTTTGTCCAGAAAACTCTTATTCCGTGCAAGCAGGCTCTTGAAGACGCCGGACTGGCTGTGAAAGATATCGACGAAGTGATCCTTGTGGGAGGCTCGACAAGAATTCCAGCTGTAAAGAAGTTTGTAAAAGATTTCTTTGGCAAAGAACCTTTCAAGGGGGTCAATCCTGACGAGGTAGTGGCTATGGGGGCCTCTATCCAGGGTGGAGTCCTGTCAGGTGAAGTAGAAGAGATATTGTTACTCGACGTCACTCCGTTGAGTCTTGGAATCGAGACTCTCGGTGGTCTTATGACGACTCTTATAGAGCGCAATAGTACTCTTCCGTGCAGGCAGAGCCAGATATTTTCGACGGCCTCGGATAATCAACCCGCAGTAAGCATCCATGTTCTCCAGGGAGAACGCGAGATGGCTGCTGACAACAGGACACTGGCCAGATTCGATCTTGTCGGTATTCCTCCTGCGCCGAGAGGTGTGGCTCAGATAGAAGTCACTTTCGACATAGATGCAAACGGGATCGTGCATGTTTCCGCCAAGGACCTTGGTACAGGCAAGGTGCAGAATATCGAGGTCAAGGTTTCAAGCGGGCTTTCGCAGGAAGAGATAGACGGTATGTTGAAAGAAGCCGAAGAGCAGGCGCTCAATGACGCCGAGAAGAAAGATTCGGTAAGGACCAGAAATGAAGCAGAGATCCTGACATATTCGACTGAACAGACTCTGAAGGAACATGGTTCCAGGATCCCCGAACAGGACAAGGAAAAAATAGAACTTTCTCTTGCTGAACTTAAGGAACTTCTCAAGGAACCAGATTCCGATTCGGACGAGATCAAGAAATCTTCACAGAATCTTTCAGCAGCTGTTTACAAAATCGCCGAATTGATGTATCACTCAACATCGTCGGAAGAATATGTAGTGGAAGATTGAACATAAATCATAATTGTTGACGTTTTATAAAGAGAAAGTAGATTTCTGGGGGCATGGAAAAAAGGGATTATTACGAGGTTCTCGGCGTAGGCAGGGACGCCTCAGTAGATGAGATTAAAAAATCATACCGCAAACTCGCCTTAAAATATCATCCTGATAAGAATCCAGGTGACAAGAGCGCCGAAGAGAAGTTCAAGGAAGCAACTGAAGCTTATGAGATCCTTAGAGATAAGGATCAGCGCGCGAGATACGACCAGTTCGGCCATGCAGGCGTAGGTTCTTCCGCTGCCGGAGGACAGGGATTTGGAGGATTCTCCGGAGGGTTCGATCTAAGCGACGCCCTGAGAGCCTTTATGCGTGATTTTGGAGGAGGAGGGTTTGGAGGTTTCGAAGACCTGTTCGGAGGAGGTTCGCAGCAGGGACGAGGGCAGGGCAGGGCTTATACCAGGGGAAACAACCTTCAGATAAAACTGAGGATGACCCTCCTTGAGATCTCGAAGGATACTACCAAGAAGATAAAGGTCAATCGAAAGATCGCCTGTTCGACCTGTGAGGGATCGGGTGCGGAAAAAGGAACGGAGAAGAAAACCTGCACTGCCTGCGGCGGAAGGGGAGAGATAAGACAGGTCTCCAAGTCATTGTTCGGGCAATTTGTCAATGTCTCTGTCTGTCCATCATGCAACGGGGAAGGACGTATAATTTCTTCTCCCTGTAAAAAATGCAGAGGAGAAGGACGCGTTTCCGGGAGCAAGAGTGTCGAAGTCAAGATCCCCGCAGGTGTCTCAACGGGGAATTATCTGACTCTGTCAGGGCAGGGGGATGTCGGGCCGAGGGGGGGGCCGGCAGGAGATCTTATAATAGTAATAGAAGAGATAGAAGACGAGATATTTGAAAGACACGGTTTTGATATTCTTTGTGATATGCCGGTCAGTTATACTCAGCTTGCCGTTGGAGTCAAGATAGAGATAAAGACGCTTGAAGGAAAGGCTGCTCTGAAGGTACCTGCCGGGACGCATTCGCACAAGATCTTTCGGCTCAAAGGAAAGGGACTTCCAAGGCTGCACGGGCATGGGAGGGGGGATCAGCTCGTGAGGCTGGTCGCGTGGACTCCCCAGGATCTCAGCAGGGAAGAAATAGAGCTTTTCAATAAACTCGAAGATACCGTAAAAGATAAACCTCCGCAGTGCGGGCGTAGAATATATTCAAAATAAATATTGCATTTGATCCCGTTTTCTGAGAATCATCCCGTTCAGGCGCCTGTTTACGGCCGGTCGTGTCAATTTCCGGAGATGAGAAGGATTTTCCAATGTCGGGCGAACGGTATTTTATCTGTTCACGAGATAATATCGATGACAGCGTAATCTGTCTGAGAGGGCCTGAAGCGCATCATCTTTCCAGGGTCGTCAGGGCTCGTAAGGGTGATACTGTCAATCTTATGGATGGAGAAGGCACTGTCGTCAAGGCTATGATATCTGGTATAGACGAATCTTCTGTATATCTTGACCCGGTCTCAAGAAAAACGATCGAACGGCCATTTTCGGTGGATCTTGCCGTAGCCTTGATCAAGTCGGGCAGGCTCGACCAGGTTGTCGAGAAATCATCCGAACTTGGTGTCAGAAGGATCATACCTGTGATATGCGATAGAACTGTCTGGCGAGGCGGCACAAAAGAGGCTGAAAAGAAGAAAGAAAGGCTGCAGAGAAAGGCTATCTCGGCCTGCAAGCAATCAGGGCAGCCATATTTCCCCGTAATAGAGAAGGTCACCCGATTTAAAGAATTGGTCGATCTCATGCCTGAATTTTTAAGGGTCTATCTGGCTGATTCAGAAGGCGACAGGATAACGCTTTTTCCCCGTGTCGAAAATGATAAGGGAGTCCTGGGGATAGTGGGCCCTGAAGGGGGCTTTACAGAGGAAGAACAGGCGTTGATCCTGTCATCCGGAGCGATACAGACCACACTTGGGCCTTTCAGGCTCAGAGCGGAGACTGCCGCGATATGCCTTGCCTACGGACTGCTTTCATCATACCGATAGGCTTCAGTGCAGACCGGGATTGACATTTGGTGATGCGGGTGATTATACTTTACCGCTTGCATGGAAACCGGTTGTTTTAAAGGGGACACGATGAGTAAAAATATTATTAGAGATAAGATAGGCAAAGACCTCGTAGAAGCGATGAAATCCAGGGAAAAGGAACGAGTCGGCACTCTCAGGATGATCATCAATGCTCTGAAAAATTTTGAACTTGAAAAGCGCGAGGAACTTTCCGAGGAAGAGGAAATAACTGTCATCGGAAGTTACGCTCGAAAATGCCGGGAATCCATTTCTGAATTCGAGAAGGCCGGAAGGGACGACCTGCTTCCAGCCGCGAAGACAGAATATGAACTTGTAATGAGTTACCTTCCAGCGCAGCTCGATGAAGAGACAATAAGAAAAGAGATAAGGTCTATTATCAAAGAGACGGGGGCTTCCGGCCCCGGCGATATGGGAAAAGTCATAGGCTTGATGATGAAGAAATTCAAAGGGCGCCTGGATGGTAACACGGTCAGGAATATAACAAACGAGATCCTCCAGTCGGATTGAGGTGTAGCTTGGATATTGTACGCATAGGTATCGGAATAATACTTCTGGTGTTTTTCATAATCGGATTAAAGCGCGGATTAATAAGGCAAGTGCTCGAAGTGCTCGGTTTGATCGCTGCCTTTATCGGATCTTTTTACCTTGCGCACTATCTTGCTGTCTATATTGACAGCAAGATAGATCTCTCATACAGGATCGCGCTTATAATCGCGGCGGTCGTCATATTTGTCGGAATAACCATCCTTTTTTATTTTCTGGGTCTGAGTCTACAGAAATTCTTCAAAATGACGATACTTGGTGCGTTTGATCGCGTGATGGGAGGGGTATTCGGAGCTGTCAAGGGGATCCTTCTGGTCAGCCTCGCACTTGTCATCATCCTCGCTATCCCTATCGATTGGGATTTCCAGGATCAGATCCGTGAGGATGCCGTGACTGGAGCGATTTATCCGGTTCTTCCAGTCCTTTTCGATCTTGTCGTATCCCGTTCCGGACTGGATTTCGACAAGGTATCCCAGGTCGATACGCTGGATGGTATTGAAAAAGCTATAAAGAAAGCTGAAAAATATAAAGATGTCATAGAAAAAGAGACAGAAGAACTGAAAAAGAAAGCAGAAGATAACTGACCCCGGCCGCAAGGATTTCAGTAAGACAATAGAAGATCTGGAGCATAATGACTGTGGAAGAGATTTCATCAGGCTTGGATGAAGAGGTTCATCATTCGGCATTGAAACTCGAGTTCGATTCCATTCTGTCGATGATAGCCGAGTATAGCAATTCGGAGCTGACCAGGGAAAGGATCCATTCTGGCGGAATGCTCGGTTCGCTGGCTGAGATCGAGAAGAGTCAGAAGGAAATACAGGAACTCATCGTCCTGCGTGAAAATGGCGGCGGACTTCCGTTGTCGGGTTGGAAAAACAGCTGGCCTGTCCTGAAAAGCATAAATTCGCAGGGAAAGATTGCGATAGCCGAGGATCTTGTGACGATCGCTTCGGCGGAAAAGAAAGCTGCCGAGGTCTCCGGGTCGGTCAAATCGCAAATAGATGATCTTCCCTTGATCTCCTTTTATTCAGAAAATCTTCGTATCCACAAAGAGATCATTGAAAAGATCGAAAGAGCGATAGGAAAAGACGGAGAAGTCCTCGATCACGCAAGCCGATCCCTTGCAAAGATAAGAAAACAGATCGGATCTCAAAGGAACAGGCTGAGAAAGGAGTTCTCTGAATTCTCAGCGAGAAAAAGTGGAGGCAAAGGATACGAGTTCGTTACAGTCAGAGGAGACCGGTATCTGGTCTCGATGCCGCTCAGTGAAGCTTCGCAGGTCAAGGGTATCGTACACCATACCAGCGGTAGCGGAGCTTCTTTATTTATCGAACCGATCGAGTTTGTCGAAGGGAATAATCAGCTTGAGACTCTTCTTCAGGATGAAAAGAAGGAGATAGCAAGGATACTCGCAGAACTTACCTCTGAAGTCTTTGAAGCAAGGGATAGACTTCTTAATAATCAGGAACTTCTTCTGGAGCTGGATGTAATTTATTCAAAAGCCCTGTTTTCTATAAAATACGGGTGTAGATCTCCTCTTCACAGCGAAGACGGCACCATGGATCTTCGTCAGGCGAGGCACCCTCTTCTTGAGAAAAAACTGTCATCTGACGGCCCCGGGGAGATTGTGGGTCTTGACATAGAGTGCGGGTCGTGGACGGGGGTTCTTGTTATTTCCGGCCCGAATGCGGGAGGAAAGACGATAGCGCTGAAAACTGTGGGCCTGATCATGATGATGGACAGATATGGACTACCTGTCCCGTGCGCCGATGAAACGGTACTCCCTGATCATAAAAATATTTTTGTCGATATCGGCGACGACCAGTCTATCGAAAGATCCCTTAGCACATTCTCATCGAGGATCGACAGGATGAGAAAGATCCTTGAATTTGCCGACAGAGATTCTCTCGTCCTGGTCGACGAGATCGGTGATGGGACCGATCCGGAAGAAGGCGCTTCCATAGCCTGTGCTCTGCTCGAAGAATTTTCACGGTTGTGCGGAAGGACGATCGTTACTACGCATATGAGCGCGTTGAAAGGGTGGGCCCATGAAAAGGAATCGGCGGAAAACGCCACCCTTGAATTTGACAGTGAAAAAATGCAGCCGCTTTTCAGAATGCGTATGGGGATTCCCGGTAGAAGCTGGGGGATCGAGATGGCTGGAAGGATGGGATTGCCGGAAAGGATCATAGATGACGCCAGAAACAGGCTCGAAGAGAGTTCGTTGAGACTCGAGGAACTTCTTGGTCACCTGGAAAAGACGGAGAGGCTTCTTATTCTGGAGAGAGAAGAGCTTCTTCATAAAGAAGAAGAGATCTCACGGCTGATATCCAGTTATCGCGACCATATCGACTCATTTGAGAGGGAACGCGGCGAAATGGTCAGGGAGGCAAGAACTGAAGCTCTCGATATCGTAAGCTCCACCCGGGCGGAGATGGAAAAGCTTGTCCGCGAAATACGGATTACCCAGGCTGAACGAAATGTGATTCTCCGTTCCAGGGATATCATCAGGAAAAAAACCAGCGAATTTGAGAAAAAGGTAAATAGCCAGGACAGTAGAGCGGCATACAGACCGGACGAATTAAAAGCAGGTATGTTTGTCAAGGTCGATACCCTCGACAGGGAAGGGAAGATCCTTGAGTGCAGGGACACGTCCAGAGTGATAGTGGAACTCGACGGCGGTTTGAGGGTAGAAACGAAGATAGAGGATCTGTCTGAATCGAAAAACGTTAAACGGGATATGTCATCAGGGTCTGTTTCCTGGATGCCGGATCCTTCGGAGCCGGTCTCGACCGAGCTGATGATAAGGGGACTGGAGCGTGTGGAAGCGCTCGAAGAAGTAGATGCTTTTCTTGACAAGGCGGTTATACACGGCCTTGACACGGTGCGGATCATACATGGAATAGGTAAAGGGATTCTAAAAAAAGCGGTTTACGATATGCTGAGGTCGGATCCGCGGGTAAAAAGCTTTGAGCCGGGGGAACCGGCTCATGGCGGTGATGGTGTAGCCAGAGTCAGAATGAAGTGATCGAATCTTATAACCGGCAGGATAAAAAGTGATCCCCGAAAAGATAATCGATGATATTAGAGAACAGACGGATATCGTTGAGGTGATCGGTTCCGTTCTGGATCTTAAGAGATCAGGGAGCAATTTCAAGGCACTCTGTCCTTTTCATCCCGAAAAGACACCAAGCTTCATGGTGAGTCCGGGAAAACAGATATATCATTGTTTCGGCTGTGGAAAGGGTGGAAATGCCTTCAATTTCCTGATGGAATACGAAGGGGTGAGTTTTGTCGAAGCAGCCAGGAAGCTTGCTTCCACTACCGGTATTGAGGTCGATAAGTATATTTCATACGGGGATAAGAAGGAAAAGCTCGACCCGTATTACCGCGCGATGGAATTTGCGGGGGATTTCTACAGAAAAGAGCTGTTGGAAAGTACAGATGCAGAGGGTGCCCGCGAATATCTTCAGAAAAGGGGGTTTGACGGGGAACTCGCTGAATTTTTTAAACTTGGGTATGCTCCCCCTGCCTGGGATAGATTTTACAGGGCTGCTTCCGAAGAGGGGCTCTCGAGAGATATTCTACTGGACCTGAAACTGGTCATGCGGGGAAGCGGAGGGAGCGGTTATCGCGATTATTTCACAAACAGGGTAATATTTCCGATCATTGCCATATCAAACCGGACGGTGGGGTTGGCGGGCCGGGTCCTTGACGGTTCAGAACCGAAATACCTTAATTCGACAGAGTCGCAGATATATTCCAAAGGGAGGATGCTGTACGGGCTAAACCATGCCATCAGCGAGGTACGTAAACTCAAATCTGTCGTTTTAGTAGAGGGTTATGCCGATTACTTAATGTTATGGAAGAACGGTATCCGCAATATTTCTGCTGTATGCGGGACTTCCCTAACGGAGCAGCAGGTCAGGCTACTTGCACGTTATGCGAAACGTGTATATATTATCAATGATGGAGACAGGGCGGGCAAACGGGCTTCTGTAAGAGCAGCCGATCAGTTGCTGGTCGAGGGTTTCGATATCAGGATAGTATCACTGCCGGAGTCTGAGGACCCCGACAGTTATGTCAGGAAAAATGGGGCAGATGCATTAATAAAGATGATGCATTCTGCTCCTGGTTATTTTGACTATATGAAGCTGGAAGCTGAAAAAGGACTTCATGCCACTTACAGAAAAAGCAAGGTGGTAAAGCATATTCTCGAAGTGGTTTCAAGAGTCCGGGAGCCGGTCGACAGGGATTTGATGCTTCAGGAAGTATCGGGTCTATTCAGTCTTTCGGCTGATACTTTAAGGACTGCAATAAAAAGAAGGCCAGGCAGAGCCGGCGGAGAAAATCAGGAACATTCTCCCGGTTCTACAAAAAGGGAAGATATCCAGAAGGAATTGTTCAGAATAGGGCTCGAAGGAGACTCATATTCTCGCAGACTCCTGGAAAATCTTATGGAAGACGACTTTGAGGGTGTACTTTTCAGGAAATATTACAAAGCGCTTGACTTGGCGCTGAAAAATGGCATTGATATTAAAAGCCCTGATTTTACAGGTGCTATAAAAGACCCGGAACTTTCCAGACTGGCCAGTGAGATAGCTCTGCTGGAGCTCACTCCCGGTCCGATCGACGAGGTTTTTGAGGACACCCTGATCTGGCTGAAGAAGGCTGCCTTGCGCGATGAGATGGATGAGATGAAAAGGCAGGTCATTCAGTTTCAGGAGCAGGGTAAAGATGCAGATTCAACGGCGAAAACAGAGATTGCAGAAGCATACCGGAAGATCACGCGAGAGTATAAAAAACTAGGGCTCAAGGGGGATAATGAATCGGATGAATCGCAGTAAGATAGACGATGTGCTCGGTGAGATCAGAAAACTCAGTGAGGAAAAGGGATATGTACTCTATGGCGATATTGCCTCGGTACTGGGTGATGATTTCGACACGGGACATCTTGACGAGCTGTACATACGTCTCAGCAGCGAGAATATAGAATTCTTTGACACTGATGCCAAAGCGCTGATGAAGAAAGATGCCCAGAACAGGCGGGCTGTACGTGAGGCTAAGAAGTCGGATGAATTATTGAATACCGCTGTCAGATACGATGATCCGGTGAGGATGTATCTTCGTGAAATGGGGAAAGTGCCCCTCCTTGACAGGGAGGGTGAGGTCAACATTGCGAAAAGGATCGAATCGGGCAAATATAAAGTCGCCTGGTCGGTGTTTAACCTCGAATCTACGACAGAGGCACTTAAGATGTTTGTCGAACAGCTTGAAAGCGGCGAGCTGCGCCTTGAAGATGTGATACAGCTTGAAACGGGCGGGCTTCACCCACCCTATTCAGGGGTAAAAGAACAGAAAAAATATACAAAGATCCTTAAAAAGATCATTAAACTGAGGGATGAGACCGCTGCAATAAGGAACAATCTTAAAAAACGGGTCAGTAAAAAAAGAATTGCTGAACTATCCAGGGAAAATGAGGAAATAAATAAAAAACTCAAGATAGAATACGCGAAGATCAAACTTCACCCGGTCCAGATCGAAAAGATCGCCGAAAACAGCAAGGAAATACACAGACATCTGGAAAAATATATAAAGGAGATAGAAGAGTACGAGAGAGTCATCGGAATGACCAGGGAAGAGGTCAAGGAAGCGATCAGCATCCTGAAAAGCAGAAGCAAAAAAAAGCAGGAACTGAAGAAAAAGATAAAATGGAATGCAAAAAATCTGAATGATTTTTCTGACAGACTCAAAGAACTTGAGAAGTCAGTGTCGAAGATCGAAAAGGACAACAAGGTAAACTGCGTGGCGCTGGCAAAGATAGTCAAGGATATCAGGCACGGTGAGAGGAAAGCTGAAAGGGCCAAACAGGAGATGATCGAAGCCAATGTCAGGCTGGTCATATCCATCGCCAAGAGGTATACGAACAGGGGCCTGGAATTCCTTGACCTGATACAGGAAGGCAACAGCGGGTTGATGCGGGCTGTCGATAAGTTCGACTACCGCAAGGGGTACAAATTCAGCACTTATGCGACGTGGTGGATAAGACAGGCTATTACGCGCGCTATTGCTGACCAGGCAAGGACTATCAGGGTGCCCGTTCACATGATCGAAGCGATAAACAAGGTTTCGCGCACTCAAAGAAAACTTATCCAGGAATTGGGGCGTGAGCCGACTCCGGAAGAAGTGGCAAGCCATCTTGATTATCCTGTGGGCAAGGTCAAGAGCGTGATGAAAGCGAGTATGGAACCGATTTCCCTCGACAGGCCGATAGGCGAGGATGATGACAGCAACCTCAGTGATTTTATTGAAGACACTGGAGCGTCCTCACCCGATCAGACGGCTGCCCATTCGATGCTTAAGGATCAGGTATCACGCGTGCTTGCTACTCTGACTCCCCGTGAGGAAAAAGTCGTAAGATTGAGGTTCGGTCTGGGAGACGGGACGCCGAGGACTCTTGAGGAAGTCGGCACGATCTTTAAAGTCACAAGGGAAAGAGTCAGGCAGATTGAAGCCAAGGCACTGCGGAAACTGATGCACCCCAGCCGGAGCAGAAAACTCAAGGGATATATAGATATTTGATAAAAAGTATTGCAGAGTTTTTCATTCGATGTTAGTGTGCTCTCCGGTCGTTTTCGAATTGCTTGTTCTGGGCCCATAGCTCAGCGGTAGAGCCCCCGGCTCATAACCGGTCGGTCACAGGTTCAAATCCTGTTGGGCCCACCAGATAAACTCAGGACCCTCCGGATTTTTGTCCGGCGGGTCTTTTTTTTTACAAGAGACGTTCCTGTTAGGCGTAAAGATTGCCTTTGCTGTAGCGTAGTTTCCGGTCGTTTGTAGTCAAATATCAGTCAGTATAGTATGGGCGACATAACCATTTGTAAAGATTGAAGTTATACGTCCCAACAGGAGTTTGCCGGAGATTTTTGCATCAGAGAAGCAGTGGCTTACTTTGCATGGACAGGAGTAATAATGCAACTTAGAAGATCGGTTTTGCTGGCATTGCTGATAATCCTATTCGTCTATTTCGAGATCCATTCCTGTTCCCGTGAAAACTCTTTGGCTCCGGAACCGCCTCCGAGCATACCTAGTCTGCTCCTTAACGCGACTGATATATTTTTTCTGAATAAGGATTGCGGCTGGGTATGCGGACAGAGCGGTACAATGATAATGACGGTCGATGGAGGGGAAAGTTGGGATGCTGTCGATATCGGTGACGTAAATCTTAGTTCGATCTCATTTATCGATCCCAATATCGGATGGGTCGTTGGAAGATACGGAAGTATCTATAAAAGTACTGATAGAGGGGCGACATGGAGCAGACAGCTCTTTTACGGTGTTCCTGAAGATGACGATCTTTTCCAGGTCGTATTTCGAAGTGAACAGGACGGATTCATCCAGGGATTTCACGGCGTATTTGTATCGAACACCGGAGGGGCTGACTGGGAAAACTACTGGTTGGCTGTCGAGCCGTCGAGAGGCGCATGGAGTATGTCGATGATCGATGATAAGAACGGATATCTGCTTGGGAGCCATTGGACGGATGCCGACCCTGAACTGCTCTACAGGACTTATGACGGAGGCTTCAGCTGGAGCGAAGTAGAAGGATCAGAAGCCTCAATTCTCACGTCGATTCTTGAGATCGAATTTATTGATTGCGAGACCGGTTGGGCGGGCGGCGGCACTATTATGAAGACTGTCGATGGAGGAAAGACCTGGGAGATGCAATTGGAGGAGACAACTGTAAGGGAATTCAGTTTTCTTGACTCTGATACAGGTTTCGCTGCTGGAGGTGAAACGATTCTGAGGACAACGGACGGCGGATGTACGTGGATCGATATTACTCCTGACGATGAGCGGATTGCCGATCTCAGAGCTGTACAGTTCATCGATAAACTTACCGGCTGGGTCGTGGGAAGAGGCAGAGAAGAACTGGTCGGTGAGGATTATTATAAATTTTCCATTGTTATGAAGACCGTCGATGGCGGAGACTCCTGGACTTTGACCAGATTCGGGTATGATCTCGGGCCGCTGGGACAGACTGAGGAGGTGGAGTGAAAAAACTCCCGGGAAAATACTAAATAAAACTTGACTCATTTACGCGGTATATTATAGCCTCCTTTCTTACTTCGCTTGTTTCTGGCTTTAGGAGATTGGATACAAAATACTGTGAGATGGCGGTCTGCGAAAGATTGTAATAATAACAGAAAAAGCGCCATAAATGAGGATCGGTGATCGATGCTTCCCGGAGGGAAGCATTTTTTGTATGTAAACGAAAGGTAATTGATCTATGGGGACAGCGGAAGAGGACATCCAGTTCCTTATACAGCTTATTAAAAAGGATCTGGAGATTCAGAAAAAGAAGAGATATCTGGATAGCACGCCCGGTGAAATTGCTGAGCTGGATAAAGCTATCAAAAGTATGGATGAAAAACTGAAAAGTGAACAGGATGCTGTTGCGGCTCTTGAATCGGAAAAACGGACTCTTGTGTCCAAGGTCAAGAGTCAGAATGATGAAATCAACAAAAAAAAACTGGAACGCGAAAATCTGAAAACAAATAAAGAATATAAAGCGATGGGCAATGAGATCGAGTTTCTGATCGATAAAGTGGATATGGAAGAGGAGAGGATAATTGCTATTCTTGACGAGATAGTCGAAGAAAATAAAGAATTGAGCAAGATTCAGGAAAAGATAAATGCCGAAAAGGATTTGCTTGTTGAGAAAAAAACAGGTTTGGAGAAAGGGCTCGAAGCGGAAAGGGAGTCTCTTTCCCTGATCAACGATGAAAAACTCCGGATCCTTCCGCATCTTTCGGAAAAGGTCAGGAAGATGTATGAAAGGATTCTGATAGCAAAGGGTGATTCCGGGGTAGCCAATCTTATCGGGGACATCTGCCAGGGGTGTTATTCGAGGATTCCTGCTCAAAAGGCAGTTGAGATAAGAAGAAACGATAAGATCAGAAAATGCGAATATTGCGGGAGAATCCTGGTTTATTATGAAAAAGAATGATATTTTGCCGGGTGGCCGGATCGAAATGGAGAAAGTTAAGATATTTTTGACGCTCTTTTCTTCCGGAAAGTCACTTGACGGCGCATGGAAAGAAGCAGGATTTACTTCTCTCGACGATCTGCGCGCTGCTCTGAAAAAGGTGGCAGATCTGCTGCCCGACCGCAGGATTGCCGGCGGCACCCCGTCCCCTGGATCGGTTTCCGGTCTCGGTCCTTGCGGCCTCGAGGAGATCATTGTTCATTCAGATGGAGCTGCTAGAGGCAATCCGGGGCCTGCGTCGGCCGCTGCGGTAGCGTATTCAGCTTCCGGTGAAATTCTTGGATCGTTTTCTGAATTCATTGGGAAGGCAACGAATAATGAGGCTGAATACAAAGCATTGATCCTGGGAATCGAACTTGCCACAGATCTGGGAGCCGATAGCGTTGTTTTCCGGCTTGATTCAGAACTCGTTGTCAAACAGATAAGAGGCGAATACAAGATCAAGAAACCTCATCTTGCGCAGCTCGCTGAGATAGTCAAAGAGAAAGCATCTCGTCTTGCAAAAATAACCTATGCACATGTACCAAGATCAGAAAACATGGAAGCAGACAGACTTGCCAATGAAGTTCTGGATCGTCTGAAAAAAGAAGGAATGGTCTGACAGGCCTTTTTCCGTTTTTCAGGGTGTTCTTTCCAAAGTATTCCCCCAGATCGACAGTTTTTGACCTTGAGCCTGTTCTATGTTATATTCTGGCACGTCAGAAGATGAATAGAGACTTTGGTAAAGTAGACGGGGTGATCGCGGACAGGGTTTCCTGTCCGAGGAAAGTCCGGGCTCCACAGGGCAGGGTGCTGGGTAATTCCCAGTGGGGGCGACCCTAAGGAAAGTGCCACAGAAAACAAACCGCCTCCGGGTTTCCGGAGGTAAGGGTGAAAAGGTGAGGTAAGAGCTCACCAGTATTTCCGGCGACGGAAATAGCTTGGTAAACCCCACCCGGTGAAAGACCAAATAGAAGAGGAGAAACGGCCCGTTTCGCTTGACTCTCGGGTAGGTCGATAGAG
>JAFGBF010000003.1 GCA_016933255.1 Candidatus Krumholzibacteriota bacterium | reverse complement strand
TTTCACTTTCTCGTTCGACTTGCATGCCTAATCCACGCCGCCAGCGTTCATTCTGAGCCAGGATCGAACTCTCCGTTGTAAAAAATTGTATATGAATACACTGCCGAAGCAGCGTCCATATTGACGTACATTCCAAACCTTTCGACTCCAAAAGGAGCCGTCGGGCCCTCACATTCGTCCGGTTCGTCGCACACTATTTCTTTTTCAAAGAGCGTATTTCCCTACATGGAAATTATTTTCCGAACAATCAATATAGCCCAGTTGTGATGGGATGTCAATATCAAACTTGAGGTTTCATAAACTTCTCATCCAACCTAAATTCAACACCGACCGCACTCTATCAAATGCTCGCAAAGATATAATAGTTATTGGTTCCCGTGTCAACTCTATTCGCAAAAAAAATCATTTTTTTATCACTTTATTTTATTCCGGCCCTGATTAAGCACAAAAAGGCTGGAATTACTGCCTCAATACCTTTACATTTTCACGGTAGGTTCTATCAAACCAGTCAGAGAGGTGGCCCGTATATGCATTTCCGGCCGTTAAGAAGAGTGGAAAAACTGATACTTCAGGTGATCCTGCTGCTGATAGTCATACTGCTTGGAATGAGTACGGCAGGATATATATGGTTTTCCAGGGACCTGCCGTCGATGGCCCGGCTGGAGATAATAGAGCCTTCGCTCAAGACGAGGATCCTCGCGGCAGATTCTACGGTACTCAGGGAGTTTTACAAACAGGACAGGATACTTCTTTCTTTTGACGAGATCCCCGACCCTCTTAAGCAGGCATTCCTCGCTGTAGAGGACAGGCGGTTCTATAAACATTCAGGTATTGACTTTATCCGTATATTCTCCGCAGCGTGGCAGGATATCAAGTACTGGCGGCTCAAAGAAGGGGCAAGCACGATCACTCAGCAGCTCTCGACAGATCTCTTCCTGACCAAGGAACAGACTTTCGCGAGAAAGATCAAGGAGATCCTGCTTGCTTTCAGGATCGAACGGGCATATTCAAAGAACGAGATCCTGGAGCTTTACCTTAACCAGATATATTTCGGAGGGGGCGGTTACGGAGTCGAAGCAGCCTCTTACCGGTTCTTCGGGAAATCTGTCAGGGAACTTGAACTCCACCAGATCGCGCTGCTCCCGGGGCTTCCGAAAAACCCGACGGGATATAACCCGTTCAGAAACCCCGACCGGGCTTTGAAAAGAAGATCGGTCGTCCTGAGGGCGATGCATGAGTTTGGAGTGATCAACGAGGCTCAGCTCGATTCGCTTAAGACCAAACCTCTTGATGTCGTCGATCGAGAGACCGACAACAGCCACTCCGCATCATATTTCACGGAGTACATCCGGCAGATCCTCGTCCAGAAATACGGGGATACCGCAGTCTACAGCGGGGGGATGACAGTCTACACCACATTAGACCCGCACCTCCAGGCTGTTGCCGAAGACAGCATGGAAACATTTCTATCACGACTCGAGGAAGAAAAGGGATACGAACTTACGCGCAGCGCTTACCTCGATTCGATAGCGGCAGGTGTAAAAATCGAGCCCGACTATCTGCAATCAGCCGCCGTAGCAATAGATCCGCGCAACGGGCATATAAAGGTGATGGTGGGAGGAAGGAATTTCAGTGAAAAAAAATTCAACAGCGTCCTCCAGGCCAAAAGGCAGCCTGGTTCGGCTTTCAAAATGTTCATATATCTTGCCGCTCTCGAATACGGATACTCTCCTTCAGATATGCTCCTCGATACTCCGATAGTGATCGAGATGCCTAACAGGGAGGTATATAAACCGAGAAACTTCAGCAGAAAATTCCATGGCGCAGTCTCCCTGAGATTCGCCCTTGATAAATCTATAAATATCCCGGCGGTAAAATTGCTTCAGAAACTTGGCGGTCCCGCTGTAATAAATACCGCCAGGAAGATGGGGATAAGTACGCCGCTTATGCCCTACCTCTCACTTGCTCTCGGAGCTCAGGAAGTGACGCTGCTCGATCTTACATCGGCCTTCGGAGTCCTCGCCGCCGGAGGTATCCGCGCGACACCGATGTCTATCCTCAAAATAGAAGATGCCAGCGGCAATATTCTTGAAGAGTACAGAGAATCCTATGAAGAAGTCCTTTCTGCCCAGATCGCGTATATAATGAATGATATGCTCAGGACTACGATCGATGGAGGGACAGGAAGGATCGCAAGACAGATGGGGCTGAGGATCCCATGCGCCGGTAAGACAGGAACAACCGATGACGAGGGAGACGGATGGTTCATAGGGTATTCACCCGACCTGGCGGTGGGAGTCTGGACAGGATTCAGCCACGCGGTAATACCGATGGGGGATAATATGGTAGGTGCCAAATCCGCTCTGCCCCTCTGGACGTGGATCATGTTGGCTGCGCACCCCGGCAATACCGGCCCCGAGTTTGCCAGGCCCGATGGAATATCTGAAGCTATGATCTGTACCGAATCAGGCCTTCTTGCCACTCCGTACTGCAAGGATATAGGAAGGGAACTTTTTATAGAGGGACACGAACCGACGAGGACTTGCGACCTGCACAAGATCAGCGCCTACGACCTCCTCGACCCGAGCAAGGATTTCAAGGAACTCGACAGGGAAGCGTCGGAAGAAAACGACCTTCCTCACAGATAGGCGGGGTGATCCCGGGAGACCGTCATCGCAGCCTTGATCCTGCCCTTCAACGGCTCTCCATGTATTCCCTCATGATCTGGATCCCGGCGCTCGTCCCGATCCTGTCAGCACCGGCTTCGATCAGTTCGAGAGCAAAAGCCGCAGTCCTTATTCCTGCCGATGCCTTCACTCCTATATCGGGTCCGACAGCTTTCCGCATGATAGCTATATCCCCTACGTTCGCTCCCGGCGGGCCGAATCCGGTAGAAGATTTTACAAATCCGGCGCCTGCTTTTACCGCTATCCGGCAGGCATCTGACTTTTCTTCGTCGGTAAGAAGAGCCGCTTCGATGATCACCTTGAGCAAGGCCTTTCCACACGCTTCTGCTACACCAGCGATATCATCAAAGACCAGACTGTAATCGGCGGATTTGACTGCACCTACATTCAACACCATATCTATCTCGTCCGCCCCGGCTTCGACCGCTCTTCGTGCCTCAAAAGCTTTGACCTTTGAATCGACCGCTCCAAGCGGAAATCCCGCTATGGAACACACCTTAACATCCGTGCCTTCCAGCTCCCGGGCCGCTACAGAGACAAAATGCGTATTGAGGCAGGCGGAATAAAATGATTCCTCGACTGCTTCGGCGCAGAGCCTTCTGATATCGTCAGAGGTCGCTTCCGGTTTAAGGAGCGTATGGTCTATAAGCCTGTTGAGTCTCATATCGCCGGCCATTTCAGCCTCCTGTTAATATATTGATGCCATTTATGCTGGGTAAATATCCGCCGGAAGATATCAGCCTGATCTCTTACAACAGTTCGTGGACACCCAGCAGCGACTTCGTGCTTTCAACACGGCCGCTCCTGAAATATACACGGACCACCCGTTTGCTGATCCGGCAAAGGACCTCATAATTAAGGGTGCCATCCCATTGGGCAATATCATCGGCACTTATGCTGCCTTCCCTCTGTCTCCCGAAGATTACGATCTCTTCACCGACTACGGGAGATTCAAAACCGGTAAGGTCTACCATTGTCATATCCATCGTCACCCTGCCGACTATCGGGACCTTTTCTCCGCGAAAAAGGACCATACCCCTGTTAGAGAGGCGATGGCTCATCCCGTGCCCGTACCCCGCCGCTATGACACCAACAGTCATCGGATGGGGGGCGATATATGTCCTCCCGTAACTGATGCTTTCCCCGGCTTTCACCTCGCGGACGAGGATCAGTCTCGACTTGAAACTCATGACCGGGATGACTTCGATCCTGTCCTTAAGGTCAATAGACGGATGGTGCCCGTAGGCCATGATCCCGGGCCTGACCATATTGAATTGTGATTCGGGAAAATTAATGATCGCAGCGCTGTTGGCGCAATGGATGTAGCGGAAGGTCACCGAGTGGGCCTTCAGCCGGCTGACAATATCCGTGAACATCTCAATCTGATCGGAAGTATAATCATAATCACTGTCAGAAGCCGGGAAATGGGTGAATATCCCTTCTATATCAAGATTTTCCATCTTTTTCATCTGAAGTATCGATTCGACCGCAGAATCCTGAGACAGTCCTGCACGGCCCATCCCCGTGTTTATTTCGATATGCATCGTACATATCTTCCCCATACTTCCCGCAGTGTCAGAGGCCGCCTGGGCAAAAGCGACTGACGACGTGGTTACCGCAAGATCGTTTTCGAGGACCTCTCGAAGTTCCTGGGGAAGGACCGGACTTAAAATGATTATCGGCAGATCGATGCAGGCTTCTCTGAGCTCCCGGCCCTCGTCGAGCGTCGCCACACCGAGCATCTTCACTCCGCATTCGACTGCGAGACGCGAGATCCGCACCGCACCATGTCCGTACGCGTCAGCCTTGACTACAAGAAGAATATCCGCCCTATGGTCGAGATGCTCCCTGATCTGGCTGATATTCAGTTTGAAGGCGTCAAGATCTACCTCGACCCATGCAGGGAACCTATCCATCTTCATCACCATCCTCATCACCAGGATCATCCGGGATATCCCTCTCACGGTCCCCTCTGTATATAAATCTGTCAAGAAGCCTCACATAGTCGCTCCAGCGGCCTTCTCCCCCGCCCTTTTCCAGCACCATCAGAGTGCCTCTCGCCTGGGCATCCATATTGTCGATAAAATTCAGAAGCAGGGCTTCGACCGTCATCGGAACGACAGGAGATCCGTGATCGAGCTGACCGTGATGGCTCAGGATCATATGCTTCAGCTTCATCTCGAGTTCGGAAGGAAAATCTTCCATGCCCCTGAGATATTCTTCAAAGAGGGTGACTCCCATGCTGATATGCCCCAGCAGCCTTCCCCTGTCTGAATAATCAATATGATTACCGACCGCAAGTTCTGACATCTTTCCAAGATCGTGAAGAAGCACTCCAGTGATCAAGAGATCACGATCGACCTCACTGTATACCTCTGCAACTGCCCGGGCGATCCGCGCCATATCATACAGATGTTCTGCAAGTCCTCCTACATACGAATGGTGCCATCCTTTCGCGGCGGGAGACCTCACAAACCTTTCCTTGAATCGATCATCCGAGAATATCAGATTGAGAAGCCGCGCGAGATCCTTATCCTTTACATCTGCGATTATCTCGAGGATCCCGGAGTATATTGATTCGACATCCCGTGAAGAAGAGGGAAGAAAGACTGAAGGGTCATATTCTCCTTCAGCAAGCACTTCCATATAGTTGACTCGTATCTGGATCGTTCCCTGGTATTCCTGGACCTCGCCTGTTACGCGGACTATGTCATTAGCCTTGATCTTGTCGGCTTCCCGGGCAGGGTCCCACCATACACCTTTTACTGTTCCGTTTTTATCAGAAAATTGAAAAAGAAAAAACTTCCCGTTCGAAAAATCCCTTTTCACCTTTTTCGCTACGACCATCACCTTGTTGACACTGTCGCCGACCTTCAGATTTTCCGACACACATCCTCCTCAGCTTCCGATTATAATATCCTGCGTCGCCCTCTAAACTAATTCAGGCATAGGCTTATGGTCAAGTATAAACGGGAAAAAGAACCTGCAGCAAACTGCGGCCCCGCCCAGAAAGGAGGACATCCATACAGCGGCAGGGGGACTCAGCGCCTTCAAAGCCAAACAAACGGGGCCGGTCGATAAAGACCGGCCCCGCATATATCTGTCTATCTATTGATAAGCCTACTGGACCAGAGGGACTACCTCGCCGGCATATTTGATATACTCAAGCTTCGCCTTCCCGCCGATCTTGGTGCTGGTCCTCCACGATCTGGGGAAAAGAGTATTCGAAGGAGCACCGCCATAGCTCAGTCCGCCTGAGAAATAGAGGTTCTCGGCGATAATAGCTTTGAGAATAAGCTCCATGCCAGGATCCATGTCGTCGAGAATAAACCTTACTTTCGGAAGGGTTATAAGATAAGCCATCTCGGGCTCACCCTTGTAATTGACTTCCTCATATGTCAGCTCCGCCTCCGGCACCTTGAATTTTGTGTCATAGATCTCCTTGAGGTCCCTGACCGAAGAAGTGATGCTGCCAAGGGCTATCTCCTCGAACTGACCCTCATCAAAACCTTTGAGAAGAGTCGGGAATCTCGATTCATAAGGCTCTCCGACCTTAATAGTGTCTCCGCCCGCCACAAAGAAATCGATGGCGAAATGGACGCGCGGCGAAAAGATCTTTCTGACTCCCGCGACATACTTTTTGCCCTCAACCATCTTGACCTTGTTCTCCAGATCCTCTCCTGTAAAGAACTCGATCAGATTTCCATCACGGACCAGTCCTACATTGCCGTTAACGGCAATGAATTTGGGCGTATCGAAGCCGAACTTGAAACCCGGACTGGCAATACTAGTATGGCTTGCTTCCCTGAGCGTGACCATCTGGTAGGTCTCATCAAGCGAGCCGCCGCAACCGGTAAAAACACCAGCGATAAGGGCCATGATAAGAACGGATGAAAAAAACTTCGACATGGATACGCTCCTTTGTCAAAAGTGAACAGTTAAAACCCTCTTGTTTTTACTACAAGTAAGAAGGACACAATCATACACCTGGGTCATTTTACCGTTGAAAATTAATACTCGTCGAGGACAATGTCAACCATAAATTCTGTTTGGCTGCTGTCCCCCCTGAATGTATTTCAGGGGATCGAACACAAATTGATAGTTTTGCTTCCTGCAAAACTTCAGTTCCTGGTCGATTTCCCTTTTTTATGAAATTCCTTGTCTGTCAGAGGAAGTTCGTAGAGGTGAAAAAGCTCCTCGATCCTGGGATCGACCTGGTATTTTTTCGAAGTCAACTGCACCTGGGATAACAGACCTTCCGTGTAGTTCCCCGACTTATCCAGCTCCAGCGATATCGAACCGATATACTGGCCCAGGCCTCCCGTTGCCAGCATCATCGTTTTGCCTACCAGATACTGGTCTTTGATCAAAGGTTTTCCGTGCCCTACCACTGCGATGTCAAAATCAGCTATGCGGGAAAGCAGATCTTCTGTCCTCTCGATCCCCATATGGCTCAGGAGTATCAGAAAATCGGCCTCCCGTTTCATCGCAGGCAGGACAGATTTCAGCGCCTTCTCTGCCGGATCTACCCTGAACATGCTTTTATCGATATATCCTGGAAACCGCACAGATTCGTCAAGGATTCCGGTCACCGCCACCTTGATCCCGCCTTTAAATTCCTTGACGACATATCGTTTTCCAAAGAGAGGCTCCCCTGTATCAGTAAAGACCATATTTGCCGAAACGATATCGAAGCTGGAATTTTCAGCAAGGGTCTGGAGAAACTGCAGCCCGAATATGAAGTCAAGCTCACCTGGAGTAAAGACATCCAGGCCCATAATATTGAAACTTTCAAAGGTGAGTTCCGCTTCGCTTTTCAGATAGGAAAGATCCAGGCTGAAAGCATCGCCCGCGTCGACAATAAGGAGATTTTCCGTGCTTTTCCTGACATGATCGGCATACGACGTCCTGCGTCCCAGACCTCCGACCTCTTCAAGCGTGCATCCGCAGGACCTGACCTTTCCCAGCAGGTCGCTCGAGAAAAGGATCGTAAGCTCCGTTGTGGGCCCTGTCGGTATTTTTTCCGGTTTTTCCGAACCGGAACAGCCCTGCTGTGTAACTAAAAGTCCAGCGGCGACCCCTGCTGAAAGGACGATTCGTATTTTCGATGCACTCATATCCACCTCGCAGACCGTAAAATATAATCACACACCCCGAGCGGACCAGCTCCTGCCGGGATGAATTGTAACACATTGGAGATATTCAATGCCAGTATTAGGGATCTGATACAATAAATATCGATCGGGGCTCAGAGATAAATCCTCTCCCTTTCTATTTTCCTGCTTCCATTTACACATTTATTATTGTTATTTAAGCAGGAAGCTGTGACTATGACAAAACAGGATCGGCAATAGTAACCGTCGAAAGCAGCCGGGTCTTTTAAGAAAATGACTCTTGAGAGGTTTGACAGGATGAGACAAAAACAGGCACCGACACTGATCGCTCTTTTTCTACCTGCTGTATCTATACTGTTCATGTTCATAATATCCGGGTGCGCCGGAGCCCCTCCCGCTGAAACGGCAGCAGAGGATGATCTTGAAGCAAAGATGGCTGAAGAAGAGACAGTATCTCTTTCTTCAGAAGCAATCATCTTTGACGCTACCCTTGCCGCGCAAAACAGCGACTACAAAAAAGCTTTGGAACTTCTTACGGGACTTATTGAGAACGAACCTGAAAATATCGAGGCTTTGAGGCTCCTTGCCAAAGTTCATTCAGCAGACGGAAACAAGGATTCGGCGGCTAAGACATGGAGAAAGGTCGCGGAACTGGATCCTTCAGATCCGGACGCTGCATACGAGATCGGGATTGAACTCGCGCGGAGTAAAAAATGGGACGAGTTGAGAACAAGGATGATGATGACCGAATCGCTCGGAACAGCTGACAACAGGCACTATCTTCTAATCGGGCAGGCCGGAATGGAGCGTGGCTACCGGGATGAAGCGGAGAAATATCTGCTGAAGGCCGGAGAGCTGGAACTCGCGACCGCGCTTCTCGGCAAGCTGTACTATGGACGAGGTAAAACGGCTGAATCTGAGAAGGCTTTCAAAAAGACATTGAGGCTGAACCCCGAGAACTATATCGCCAATCTCCACATGGGCTATATCAGTTATAACCGCGGAAACAGGCAGACAGCGCTCGAATACTACGGAAAAGCGCACAGTTCGGATCCCGGAGACCCACTTGCGTGTATCAGCCTTGCTTCCCTGCACGAACAATTGTCCCACCAGGGAAAAGCGATAGAATACTACACCACCGCGCTTAAACTGAAAAAGATCCCCCGGTCCGAGAAGAAAAAAGCGTACGTGTCACTGAGCAGGCTTCTTGTCAAGACCGGCCAGTTAAACAGGGTATACCCTCTCGTGCAGGAAGGGATCGCCGAATTTCCTTCTTCAGGAGGCCTCTACTTTTACTGGGGAGAAGCGCTGCTAAAGCATGGGAGAAGCGCGGAAGCGAAAGAAAAGTACAAAAAGGCGGCTCTTGATCCCGCCTGGAAAAAACCTGCGCTTGAAAGGTTTCATTCGATAAGGTAGATATTTGACCTATGGAAAGGGATTCTGCAACAGCGATCTTTAGAAACGCATGGATGATGGTGGGAACAGCCACGATCATCGGAGTATTCATGTTGCTGAACTGGTACTACTATGCTCAGGTGCGTTCCGGTCTCGACAGGGAATTCTCGACCCGGCTAAGGGCGCTCGCCTCGATGGTCTCGGCTTCAGTTGATTCTACAGAGCTGGCTGAACTGTCCGGTCAGATAGATCTTCTGGGGATCAGTGAGATTCCGCCGGATATCTTCAAGATATACAGCCGCGATTTTTCGCTTTCAAATATTACCATCTTACGCGAAGACGGGACTATTATCCTTTCCCTGCACCCATCCCTTTTTCATCCGGGTGAAATATATCCCCTGTGGAATATGGACTATCCCGCTATTATCAGGGCGCTCGAAGGCTACCCCTCCGCGACAGGGCTTATCCGTTCGGAAGAGGGAGACTATTTTAAAGCAGGATATTCCCCGATCCCTCTCGGTTCAGGAAGCACGGGAATGGTCGCGGCAGTCGAGGCAAACGCTGTATTTCTGAACAGCCTCGACGACCTCAGAAGAAGTCTTCTGGTATCCACATCGATCTCGCTCGCCGGACTTCTCTTCTTTGTACTATTCGTCGTAAAAGCGAGCAGATCGCTTATAAGAACGAGGGAATCCCTCTTCCATTCAGAGCGGCTTGCCTCCATGGGCAGAATGGCTGCCGGGATAGCCCATGAGATAAGGAACCCACTTTTTATTATCAGGAGCAGCGCGGAGAAATTGCGCTGTACCTGCCCTGAAATCGCGCGAGAACTGGATGAATTCATAATCGAGGAGACTGACAGGCTAAACGGTATCCTTACAGATTATCTGACCTTTGCGCGAAACGAGACGATCGCTCCCGTCAGGTGCGACCTGGTTACGATCATCAAAAGATCGATCAGGCTTGTCGACGAAGGGTCTTCCGGCCGGACTCCGATAAAATTTACCTGCACTGTCGAGGAAGCTCCGCTGATATGCGAGGAGAAGAAAATACAGCAGGTGATTCTTAATATCCTTATCAACGCCAAAGAATCCGGCGGTGAAGACCTTAAAATAGAGGTTTCTCTTGATATTTCAGGGACGGACTACAAGATTTGTTTTACCGATTACGGCGCGGGAATAGAAAGAAAAGATATTTCCAATGTGTTTGAACCCTTTTTCACTACTAAACAGACTGGAAGCGGGCTGGGACTTTCAATCGCAAGAAGAATAATCGAAGATCACAGCGGGTCGATCAGCATAGAGAGCAGGGTCGGACAAAAGACGACAGTGACTCTTATGCTTCCGGTACCTGTTAGCCTTGCGGGAGAATAATATGAGCAGAATATTTATTATCGATGATGAAATAAAGATTACGATGCTGTTGTCCGACCGGATCGCCAGAGAAGGGTTCGAAGTCGAGACCTTTACCAGCGCAGAAGAAGCATTGCCCAGGATAGCCGAGGGTAAGACCGATATCGTACTGTGCGATCTGCGACTCGGCGGGATGGACGGACTTGAGCTCCTTCGCCAGACGAAAAAATCTTCCCCTGATACCGATTTCGTGATAATAACCGCCTACGCGTCAGCTTCCACAGCTGTAGAGGCGATGCGTGAAGGGGCGTATGAATATCTGGTAAAACCATTCCAGATGGATGAAGTCATCCTTTTGCTGAAAAGAATTCAGGAAAGGCGCGATCTTGTAGTCGAGAATATCGCCCTCAGGGAAGCGGTGTCGGCACTGGGGGCCGAAAGTAAATTACTCGGCAAGTCTTCCGCTATAAGCAGCGTAAAGGATATCATCGCGAAGGTGGCGCCCACCGATACTATAGTCCTTATCAGCGGAGAAAGCGGAACCGGGAAGGAACTCGTCGCAGCCGAGATCCATAACTCCAGCAGGCGGGCCAAAAAACCGTTTATTATCATAAACTGTGCGGCTATCCCCGAGACTCTTCTGGAAGGAGAGCTTTTCGGTTATGAAAAGGGCGCTTTCACCGGCGCCGTTCAAAATAAAGCGGGCCAGTTCAAACTTGCCGATAAAGGCACACTGTTTCTTGACGAGATCGGGGAACTGCCCCTTTCCCTGCAGTCAAAACTACTCCGAGCGATAGAACTCGGGGAGTTTCTTCCCCTCGGCAGTTCGAGACCGGTCAAGGTCGATGTGAGGACGATTGCCGCTACAAACAGGAATCTTGAAGATATGGTCGCTGAAAAGACCTTCAGAGACGACCTTTATTACAGGTTGAACATCTTTCCCGTAAGGATTCCGCCGCTTAGAGACAGGCCTGAAGATATACTGCCTATCGCGGAAGATTTCCTCAGGGAAAAAGGTCTGCACTACGTCCCCCTGCATGAGGATGTCATCAAAACACTGTATGAATATCCATGGCCGGGGAATGTCAGAGAACTCAGAAACATCCTTGAAAGGGCCACTATCCTTGCCGGATCCCTGCCGATCTCCAAGGCTCATATATCCCTCGGCGCCGGATCATCGATCTCTTCACCCGAAGATGCTCTCGGCTCTCTGATAGGCAAAAAATCGCTCCCCGAGATAGAAAGATCGCTGATCGAAATGGCTGTGGAACGCTCGGGAGGAAACAAGAGCAAAGCAGCCGCTCTCCTCGGAATAACGAGAAGGACCCTGTACGGGAGGCTGGAAAAATACGGACTTTCAGGAAATAGCGGCAACGACAAGGAATAATACTCTGCTCCTGTGCACCTGAGGGTCCATCCAAATTGTACCATAAGGTGCAAAACAGAAGGTTTCTGAGCAGCGGGGTTGTAATTAACATATTGTATTATTTGCAAATGGGGCCTTTTATTCCTCATGGCATACCATTTGCGTGTTATTGTTCCCGATCATTGCTGAAAGGAGCAGATAATAATGAAGATTTTACACAATATGTTTACGGTGATTTTACTCATCGGTATGATTTCAACGATCTCCGCCCGGGATGCGTCCGCAGTTACAAGGGAATCTGTCGTGACAGCCTGCGAGAGGACCAGCGAAATAATAAGGCAGGCCGAATCGATAATTACCGAAAGTCGCAGTCAGATAGCCCGCAGATCTCTTGAAAAAGCTGTCATTCTGCAGGACAGGGCGAATAGCCAGCTTGCCGTAGAAAACATGAATTTCGCCTATAAATTCACCATACAGGCACGAAGAGAAGCCTGGCACGCGATAGCCCTTGCCAGAAATGACGCAAGGGTCGAAGAAAAACTCGACAATCTTAATGAAAATACGCAGGAAAGGCTTTTAAGGCTGCGCGAACGGATCCTGGAGAGCGGGATCAAAGACGATCAGTTGAACGGCTTGATGACGAGAGCCGGTGATCTTCTTGAAGAATCACATATGAACGCCCATCAGCTTAGAAACCAGCTTGCCATGAATATCTCGGAGAATGCCGGAAACCTCGCCTTACGCGCCGAGGAACGGTTCAGAAAAGTCCTTGATCTCAAGGAAATGAGTGAGCGCCGCCTGATGCTCATGACAAGGCTGATCACGAGAGCGAGAGAAAGCGTGGAGCAGAGCGGCGACGAAGAAGACAAGCTCAGATTGCAGCAGGCCGTAAGGTCGATGGAGATGGCGGAGCAAATGATCGGTGAAGGGAAATATCAGTCCGCGCGCGTTTCGGTAGAAAAATGCGAGAGGATCCTGCGAAATCTGGCGCGCCATATCTCGAATAACAAAACTGAGACTATCGACAACGAGCTCGAAGAAGGATTCAGGCTTTTGATGAGGGCGAGAGAATATTTCGCCGATTCTGAAAACCCTGCTGGAGTCCTTGCCGAGGCTGACGCCTTGTTGCTGAGGGCAAGAGAAGAGATCGCGCTGGGAAGGTCAGAGGAAGCAAAGGGACTTATTGCAAAGGCGCGGACGATGCTGCGCAATGCTGTCCAGACAAGGAACAGCGAGGCCGAGCCCGGACAGGTAGAGAATAACATCGAATCGATGATGGATGTAAGGGACAATATCGGAGTCATGCTGTCAGAGTGCCAGGCCGAAGGAGCACAAAACCTCTATGAGCGCGCCAACAGGCATCTTGACAATGCCGTGGGACTTTTCGAAATGAATAGATACGGTCAGGCTGAAGCCGAGGCCAGGATTGCCAGAAATATGTACCAACGGATAAGAGAAATATGTGCAAACTGAAGATTGGGCCGATGCTCATCATCCTGATCTTAGCCTTCTCTGCCTGCGCATCCTCATCCAGCTATTCTCCGTCATCGGAAGATCCGGATCAAATGATCCCGGCCGATGCCGATACTTCGGTTCAGGCCGGTTACGAGGATCTGTTCGTGGAGATCCACAGCCGGCTGCTTGACGAGATCGGAAAAGAGGACAAAAATAACAGCAGTCCTGAATTGATCGAAATATGGACTATTGTCAAAATCGCGGAGGATGCTTATCTTCGAGGAACACCTCTGTTGGCGATAAAGCTTCTGACAGAAGCAGAATTATTACTCAGGCAGAATCCTTAATGTTTAGAAAAAACCAGGTTCTACATATTGCGGCGCTGATCACGCTGATCTCCGTATTCGGCATTCTGACATCTGGATCCGCGGTATTTGCCGAGGCGTCCAGCCGAGGAAAACTGATTGTCGGATACGACTCTTATATAGACAGATTTACCATTCTCGAAGATGATACGACAGAGGCGATCGATGAATTATACTTTTCGATCGTAAATATGTTGGACCTGAAGAACAGACAGTCCAGGTTCGAACTTTCCAATACATTCCGAATGGGAAATCAGGCAATAAATGAAAACCTTCTGACAGGACTTACTTTCGGATCGAAGAACTCCCTGCTTTTCGAATTGCAGAACAACCTGAGGTTCAAATACTTTCGCGACGGCAGCGACTATGAGTTCGGGAACGATTACCTTCAGTCCAACTTCCAGCTTAAAATAGGCAGATATCTTTTCGACCGACTTAAACTTGTATCGAAAAGCCGGATCGAATTCATAGATTTCAGAAAAAGAACGAGCTTTGATTATGATTACAGGTACTTCGACACATGGATAGAACTGGAAAAAGGATCATATTTCGACCAGTTTTCTCGCATCGGGATTTCCGCCGGATACAGGGATGTCCCGGATACGACAGCCTTGAGCTTCAACAGGTTCCAGGCAGACCTGGAAATGCACTTCGTTTCGGATGAAAACCGGAAGACCGAATTCGCGATATCTGCCGACAGGCGGGACTACCTGGAAAACACAAGAAGTTCGAGCTGGATCATCTATTCCTATTTTGCCAATTCCGTCACTCTTTCCGACAGGATAAGCTACGAGCTAAGGCTCGAATCCGAACTGTATACCTACGATGATCCTTCGACTACTTTCTTCAATACCCATTTTCTGAGAGGCGCTGTGGGGACATCCTGGCCTGCCGGCGAATCTGTGACTTTCAGCGTAGAACCTCGGTTTGCCGGAATGTTATGCAGGGATTTTCCTGAAGAGAGGTACCAGGAAGTATCGATCATCTTCGGAATAGAGACATCAGGAAATGAAAAGTACTGGATAAGCTTTTCATACGAACCAGGCCGAAGAAATTATCTCCTGGAAAAAAACGATATCTATTCTGATTTCTACCTCAACCGGCTCTCTTTTATGGGAAACATCTATCTTAAGGGAAATATGGCGCTCAATCTGTTTATCACGCACGACCCCGAGTTCCACTCCAGAAGAGATGACGATTTCTCGCTGACGATGATTTCCGCCACTCTCTCAAGATCTTTCTGATATTATCCGGTATCTTTTCCGGTCCACGGGAATATACTACGCTATTCCGCCGAATAAGCCTCAACCATAAGTTCAGCAATATCAAGAACTTTAATATTTTCGATATTGCGGGATTTCAGTCCATCCTCGAACATCGTCAGGCAGAAAGGACATGCGGTGAATATATCGCCGACTCCGAGTTCGAGTGATTCATCGACCCTCTCTTCATTGATCCTTTTTCCGATATCCTCTTCCATCCACATTCGTCCGCCGCCAGCACCGCAGCAGAAGGAACGTTTCCCATGCCTCCCGAATTCCGACAGGCTCACGCCGTCGATCATCTTTATCAGCTCACGGGGCTGATCGATAATATCATTATAGCGTCCGAGGTAGCATGAATCATGATATGCGCCTTTTTTAATTTCGACCGCGCCCGCAGGAAGTCTTCCCTCCCTCACCAGCTCAAGAAGAAACTCGGAATGATGGATCACGGGACGTTCGAAACCGAATTGGGGATATTCGACGCGAAAGGTGTTCAATCCGTGCGGACAGAAAGTCAGGATCCTGTTGAATGAATATTTTTTCATCGTTTCTATATTCGCTTCGATCAATGTCTGAGCCAGATATTCGTTCCCCATCCTTCTCGCAGTCTCTCCGCAGCAGATCTCCTCCGTTCCGAGGATCGCAAAATCCACTTCCGCTTTTTTCAGCAGACTGCTCAAAGCGCGGCTTATGTTCTGGCCTCTCGCGTCAAACGAACCCGAACAACCGACCCAGAACAGTACATCAAATTCTTTCTTTTCAGAAGCAAGGGGGATATCAAGGCCTTCCGCCCAGTCAGCTCTCGTAGAATACCCCATCGACCATGGATTGTAGTTTACTTCCATATTCTTGAAAACCGGCTGCATCTCTGAAGGGAACCGGCTCTCTGTCATGACAAGATAGCGCCTTAGATCGACGATCTTCTGGACGTGCTCGATAAACGGCGGGCACTCCTGCATACACGCGCCGCAGGTGGTACAGGCCCAGATCTCATCCTCCGTCACGGTCTCCGGGATAATGGGGGTTCCCTCAATATCATCGCCTGCGGAATTTAACAGCCTTTTTCTCTCATCCGTCAAATGACCTCTCATCCGGTGGATCATTCTGAAAGGACTGAGCGGTTTATCGGTCAGAAAGGCCGGACATGCCGCCTGGCACCTGCCGCACTCTGTACAGGCATAAAGATCCAGGAGCTGCTTCCATGTAAAATCGCGCAATTCAGAATTCCCGAACTTGTCCGCAGTCTCATCTTCAAAATCCATACGCGAAAGGGTCCCCATAGGACCGAGATTTCGCAGGTAGATGTTGGGGATCGCACCGAGAATATGTATATGTTTTGAAAAAGGCACATACAGGAGGAAAAAGAAGATAATAAGATGATGTATCCATGCAAAGACACTCTCCATCAGACCGAGATCGATATCCCTGCCCTCAAAAAGACCGGAGACGATCCTCGATACGGGAGCGTAGCTTTCGTCTATCGTTCCTTCCACAATACCGATCGCTTTAATACAGTACATAAGCAGTATGAGGATAAAGATCAGAGATAAGATGAATACCGCTTCGTTTCTGGCCGCGGGATCATCTATTTTCAACCTCACCGGTCTGATGATGAAGCGCCTGTAAAGGGAATATATGATCGCAAAAAGGACAAGCAGGGCCAGAAGATCCTGTAAAAGCGAGATCCACCCCGCAACCGCCGATCCGAAAATCGCCGTATAGCTGAATCCCGGAATGATCATGCCGAGCATATGCTCGATCGTGCCGAGAGTAATAAAGATGAATCCCCAGAATATCAGAAAATGACCCAGACCGGCAGGCTGCGAAAGGACTCTAGCCTGCCCGGCTACATGGACTATGACGGACCAGAACCTTCGCAGGGGATCACCAAATCCGCCTTGAGGTTTTCCAAGCAGAAGCGTCCGGATAAGCATCCTGACTACAAAGCCGAATACAACCAGAGTCGCAGCGAAAAGTACAACCAGAACGATACCCTCTACAGTCATACTACCTCCAGATGGAGCAGGGTCCCAGAATTGCAATCACCTTTTCTGCTAATTGAGAAGTTTCTTTATCTCCTCTGTCAGGATCGGAACGATCTCGAACAGATCGCCTACGATACCGTAGTGAGCTTTCTCGAATATCGGCGCATTGGGATCCTTGTTGATCGCGACTATCACCTTCGAGGTCCTCATACCGGCAAGATGCTGGATCGCACCGGATATCCCGCAAGCGATATAAAGCTTGGGATTGACGACTTTCCCTGTCTGGCCGACCTGCAGCGGCTGTTCAGCAAACCTCGCGTCGACAGCGGCCCTCGATGCTCCGACAGCTCCCCCGAAAAGATCGGCAAGATCCTCGAGGATCTTGAAATTCGCCGCGTCCTTCATGGCGCGTCCTCCAGATATTATCACATCCGCCTCACTGACATCAGGGCGTCCACCGGCAAGGGGAACGATCTCTTTGGCTATCGCCCTTATCATTTCCTGCGTCACACCGGAAGGACGGGAAACGATCTCTGTGGAATCACCGCCGGTTTCAGCAGGGGAGATATTATTAGGCCGTATCGTTACAAATACCGGATAGTCCCCTTCGGCGGCTATCTCGATCGAAAGCTTACCTGAATAGACCGGCCTTCGCGCGATCAGTTTCCCCTCTTCGAAACGGAGTTCCACGCAATCGCTGAACATCACGCCATCGGCCTTTGCCGCAGTCCTCGGACCGAGATCGCGGCCCATCGCGGTAGCACCAAGCAGAATATATCCAAACCCTTCTTCTTTTATCATCCCGGCAAGGGCTCCCGCATAACCTTCCGTTGAATAATTTGCGAGAATCTCCTCGTCTATGACCGCTATCTTTCTTAGGCCGAGCGACTTGATCTTTTCCGCTTCTTTTTCAGCTCCGCTTCCTATCAATACGGCATCTATCGATCCGCCGTTGCCATCTGTTATGATCTTTCCTGCGGCGATCAGCTCTTTGATCACTTTCTTTACTTTTCCGCCTCTTAGCTCACCAAAAACCAGGACATCTTTTGCCATTGCAGAATCCTCCATATTCTCTTATATGATTTTTGCTTCTTCTCGCAGCAGGCGGGCAAGTTCTTTTACCGCATCAGAGACCTCTTCGGCCTCCACCATCCTGCATTCGCCGCCTTTTGGAAGAGGGAGCCATTTCAGGATCTTGCTCCTGCCGGCGGCCGGCATCTCATCAAACCCGAGATCTGCAAGAGTCCTGGTCCTGATCTCTTTCTTCTTGGCTTTCATGATCCCGGGCAGAGAAGCATATCTTGGTTCGTTGATACCTTTGTCACAAGTAACGATGACCGGCAGAGCCGATTCGATCTTCTCGTTTCCGCCTTCGATCCTTCGGCCTATCAGAGCCCTGGACCCGTCCTCCGAAAGTTCGAAGGAAGAAGCTATATTCACCTGAGGAATACCAAGTGCCTCGGCGATGCCTCCCTGTACCTGCGCCGTATCATCATCAATTCCCTGCTTGCCGCAGAATATTATGTCGAACCCCTCATCCTTTATCGCTTTCGCGAGAACAGCGGAGGTAGTGAACGGTGCAGGAGACTCAAGAGCGGGATCGCAGATATGCACCGCGTCGTCTGCACCCATCGCAAGAGCCGTCCTGATTACCTCGGTCGATTCTTCCGGCCCAAGGCAAAATACCGTGACCTTACTGTCTCCGCCGAGTTTCTCCTTGAGTTTGAGGCCTTCTTCGATCCCATATTCATCGTAAGTATTGATTACGAATTTGACCCCGTCTTTCCTGATACCCGTGCCTTCCTGGTTGATCAGTATCTTCGCTTCCGTATCAGGCACGCGTTTCAGCAGAACTATGATCTTCAATTCTTCCTCCTCTCGGCAGTTCCATCTCGATCAGGATCAGGATGGATAAGCCTGCTCATATTCTTCAATTACTTTTTTTGCGATTACGAGGCGCTGTATCTCGCTGGTACCCTCATAAATTTCGGTAACTCGGGCATCCCGGAATAACCTCTCGATCCTGAATTCCTCAGTGTAGCCGACACCGCCATGTATCTGCATGGATTCATAAGCGATCTCGTTAGCTATGCGGGTGGCATATAATTTTGCCATCGATGCTTCCTTTGAACACTGTTCCCCCGCGTCTTTCATCCTCGCCGCCCTGTAGACAAGCAGCCTTGCCGCATCGAGCTTGACCGCCATATCCGCTATCTTCCATTTCGTTCCCTGAAAATCTATTATCCTTTGGCCAAACTGGCTTCTCTCTCTCGCGAAGAGGACAGCAGAATCCATCGCTCCCTGAGCGATTCCCAGAGCCTGCGAAGCTATTCCTATCCTTCCTCCATCGAGAGCTCCAAGAGCTATTTTCATCCCCATACCCGGACTGCCGAGCACGTTTCCTGCCGGGACCCTGCAGTCTTCGAAAACGAGTTCGACTGTCGTCGAGGCTTTCATACCCATCTTGTGTTCCGTCTTCCCAATAGAAAATCCAGGGAAATTAGGCTCGACCAGAAAAGCTGTAAGCCCCCCCGTCCTGTCATCAGCGTTGGTTCGAGCGACGACAATTATCACCCCCGCCTTATCCCCGGTCGAGATGAATATTTTGTTTCCATTGAGTATATATTCATCTCCTTCCCTGACGGCGGACATCCTTATGGCAGATACATCGCTTCCCGCTTCGGTCTCCGTTATCGCATAGACGCCTATCGACCTGCCCGAGGCCATAGCCGGAAGAAATTTATTTTTTACGGCATCGCTTCCGTATCTGAGGACGATCGAATTGGCGAGTTCATTGTGGACTGAAACAGCTATTGCTGTCGCCGGACATACCATGCTTATCTCTTCAAGAGCAAGAGTCAGGCAAAAAGTCCCCAGATCCACGCCCCCGTACTCTTCAGGAACGGTCACGCCCATAAACCCGAGCTCCCCGAGTTTCCTGTATATCTCGTCCTGAAAGACAGCATCGAGATTTGCCTGATCAGCCACGGCGGCCAGGTCTTTTCTGGCAAAATCCCGAATAGTCTTCTGTATCATCCTTTCTTCTTCACTCAGTCTTAACTGCATACCATTCCTCTGATAAAGGATCTTCCAGACATATCAGGTCAGTATAATTCACGAATTGTGAAGATACATCATAGGGATGTCCGATGTCAATATTCTACTTGGGAGCGGTAATGACTGATTGGCCGTGATCCGGCCTCTTAAATAAGGCCTCGCTCCATGATAAACAGAAGCCCCGGCGGCCTTTAAAGCTGCCAGGGCATCTGAAGGTCTATCTACTGCAGAAAATCTTCTATCTCAAAAGAAGCATCTTCTTTGTTTCCTTGGCTCCGCACGTTCTCAGGCTTGAAAAATATACGCCGCTCGCAACAGGTTTTCCCCTGTCATTGCTTCCGTCCCAGACCACATCGTGCCGGCCGCCTTCAATCGGACTGCTTACCAGCGTTTTGACGACAGCACCGCGTATATCATATACCACCAGAAGCACATTCTGCTTCTGCCCGGATCCGCCCGGCACCGTAAACGAGATCTTAGTGCTCGGATTGAAGGGGTTGGGATAGTTCTGATACAAACGCGCCCTCCCCACAGGGATCTCTATCTTCTCTGTCTCCAGAGACAGCCGCGCGTCGGTTACCGACTCAAGCTTGTATCTGTAACTCAGCCCCTCCTCGACAATCAGATCGACATATTCTATCATATTCGACGCGCCTGCCGAAAGTTCACTCGCAAGGAGCGTATATTCACCATCGCCTTCAGCCCTGTAAAGATCCCAGACCCCCGGGGCCGCGTTTACCGACCAGCTTAGAAAAAGCATTCCGGTATTTATTTGATAAGCATAAGCCAGGCCTTCGGAGCCTGTGATGGCATGGGATTCGGTACACCCATCATTGAATATATTGCTGTGGAACCCGTTCCATGGAACAGCCCCGGAATAATATTCCGCTTCAATATCCCACACATACACATTCTGATTCCAGCAGGAGGCGACAAGTTCCATATCTCCGTCGTCATCAAGATCCCCCAAAGTAGGAGTGCCTCTCACATAGGCATTAAGCTGTATTGGAAATCCCGGCATATGCTCGCCCTCTATATTCCATGCATTTATAAAACCGTCTTCATTCCCAAGGACGATATCGAGAAACTGATCGCTGTCAAGATCCACTATGATGGGAGACGATTCAGTAGCAGTGCCGTCAGAATATGCCTGAGGCCAACCGGGCAGCGCCGCGCCTGTATGATCGAATATGTACAGATATCCGTTCATGCCGGGGATTACTACTTCGAGTTTCCCGTCATCCAACAGATCTGCCAGGGCGGGAGAACCGTGGAAAAAAGTCCCGGAAGAGACAAATTTCGGCCATCCGCTCATCGAAGTACCGTCATTATTGAGCCCATAGACATTTCCAAACGAATTCTGTACGACCACTTCGAGAAGGCCGTCATCGTCAATATCCCCGACTGCCGGACTTGCCGATATATTAGCTCCCGCAACAACGGGCACCGGCCAGCCGGGAACTGACGACCCGTCGCTGTTCAGGCAATAAATAAAAGTACTCGGTGCGGCGACTATCAGCTCCAGCACTCCATCCTCGTCTATATCGGCCAGCGCTGGAGTCGAGACGTGCCACCCATCAGCATAGACCCCCGCCTGAAAAAACGGTCCATCAGTAGCTGGATTGGAATCACCGTCTGCAAGTTCCGTCCCGTCTGCATGCCAGACATACACTATTCCACCGACATCGTAGGCAATTATCTCAAGCCCCTCGACACCGTCAAAGTCACCTATCACAGGGGACGCCCAGCATAGATACGTAGTGGGTTTCGGGAAACCGGGAAGGGTGTTCCCGTCGTGGTCGAATACGTAGATCTCTTTCGAGTCCCATGAAGCCCCGACGATCTCCAGTCCGGGATTTCCGTCAAGCTCGCCCAGGGCGACCGTCGCGACATAGTTGTCGCCTTCGGTATTTAGAATACCCCAGGTTACAGGCTGGCTGTCACCGTCCCGTATCTCGACTCCGTCCGCGTGCCAGGCATGTATATACTGGGAAGCGACGACTACATCGGGATAAGTATCACCATCGAGATCTCCGAGTTTCGGGCTGCTTGCGGTCTCCTTGTTGACCGTCTGCGGCCACCCGTCAAGCTGAGGAGGATTTGTCGTAGCACTCGCCTCCATGCTTTCTACGCTGAGATTGCCGCATGAATCCACTGCGGCCACAGTAAAATAATACCTGGTCGAGGACAAGAGGTCTGCATCACGATAGAGCTTATGCTTTACAAGATCCGCAGTCGCCACTTCATACCCGGTCCCTGATTCGAGAGAATGGCTTACGCAGTACTTGTAATCCTCAAGAGAATCGGGCATCTGCCATGTCACATGCATCTCCGTCGGGCCATAACTTGCGTCGAGAGATATGTTGATCGGCGTACTCGGCACCCGCAGTTCCAGGTGCCTTGAAAAGACCCTGCCGAAATCGTCTGTCAGTTCGAATGTAAAATAATTGTTTGTGACAAGGCTTGTCTCTCTTGCCACGAACCCGTCGCCATACCCCGTCTCGAGCAGGCCGATCGAACCGTAATCCGCTGTTTTTTCGACAACAAAAAACACCGGTTTACTCAGACTGGTGATCTCTCCCTCAAGCCCCTGTGCCTCTCCTGTTCCGAAATTCTTTACTCCGATCTTCAGAAGAAAATTCTCTCCTTCTTCAATGATCCCGTTCTCATTACCATAGGGAGCCTCGTCAGAAATCAGGTTCACAAAGAGTTCAAGCCTCGGAGCATGTACCTCGACTGCAAAATTCTCGCTCCAGAACCCTCCGGTCGAATCATGAACCTCTATTGTAAACTCGACAGGTTCCTCATCCGGGATAGATGGATCGAATGCGATGATATAAGGGTCGTATCCTATCCGTAATTGATCCGGCGGAATATCGGGATATGCTGTAACACTGTCATAAACATTGACATCTTCATTATTCGTACGCAGGATCGCCCAGAGTTTTTGGGCGATCGTGCCGCCTGTGTTCTCAAGGCTCACTTCGAACTCAAGAGTCTCACCGCTGTCTATCAGCTGATCTCCGTTTCCTGTAAGTGAGGACACTATATTTGTACCTGCCTTACGGATGAACGCTCCCGTCTCCTCAGTGACAGCGATTGTGCCTTCGTACCTCTTGTGATCGATCCCTGTCACGCTCAGCTCTATATTCCCGCCATCACGGCAGAGAAAATCACTGAATAATATTTCCCCGCTGCTGTTGGTGCTTCCATAAGCGTAATCGTCCCCATCCTTGTAGAGACATACATACGCCGAATCAAAAGGCATTCCGCCGCTTGTCACCGTAACTAATATCTCGTTTGGTCCAAACAGCGCCGAAGCCGGGTAATCGACGGAAAACTCTTCCGGTTCTTTTCTGAAGATGCAAAGCTCGGGGTCCCCGAGATAAGTGTAGATGAAATGGGTCCATCGGTCCGCGGTCTCTCCTACAGCCAAAGGAGTGAAAGGAATCCTGGAATTTGCAAAAGTCTCCCCCAGATGGACCATATCCTCGTCAAAAAGCAATCTGTAATATTCATCAAGATATCTACTCGAGACACTCGGAAAAGACGAGCGGCTTGCGCCCGTAACAGAAAAAGCTCCGCCGTTCGGGTTCAGCATGAAAAATTCGGCGAGACAGTCTGTGTCAAATGCCACATTTGTACAGTTCAGAAGATACATTGTGAAAAGGGCATCAGCGTTGGTAAGCCCGGCGGCATCATAATTGAGTATAGAACCGGTTCCGACCGACATATTATACATCGAACCATGCCCCGCGTGCAGGACGTGGCCGGCTCCTGCGTTCATACTGTCGATCGCGGTGCTGTAACTGATCTCGTACGCCCCCGGATAGGAAGTATAATCCTCATAGAGCCTGATAGCATGCGCATCAGGGTTTCCGTTAAGATAGGGGTTGTACATATTTTCCAGTATTGTCGCCCCGTCATCCTCGATCTCATCTTCCAGGGGATCATATGGAGAGGGAGAGATCACCTCGGCAAGCAGCAGGAACCTGTTCTTCGAAGCGGTCTCGACTGCCGCTTCGTAACTCATAGATTTCCCAATGACCGTCTCAGCCTCCTGATATGTCGATACTGGGATCCGCCCGACAAAAACGTCAGAATACAGATCAGCATCATCTCCCGGTATAAGTGTCCCGGCATACGCTTCTCCCCAGAGCGAATCGCCGTCATCGTTCCAACTTCCATCAAGGCATGAATAATAAATATCAGCGGGAATAAACTCTCCGAAAAAGAAGGCTACAAATCCATACCTTGCGGGAATCACATCGACATCTCCTCCGAGCAGGACCCATTCCACACCCCACTTGGCGTACGCTTCCACGATGAAATTCCTTATCGTCTCCGCTCTATCAGCCCCGTTCCAGTAGTTCTGCGTGATCCACTCGACAGTCCTGACCACCGCAGGAACACCCTTTTTGGTCTTTGAATCGGCCAACAGCTGAAATGCCGGTGCCATCTCCTCGTTCGTTATTATCAGGTACAAAACCTCGCTCCCCTCAAGCCCCGGAAGATACCCCGGCAAGAATCCCTTCTCGACACCCTCTACCTTGACGTCATTAAAGACATATGAACCCGCCGAGGACGGATTCTCCACCAGGAGTTCCACTTCGGCCTGCGATTTTTCCCTGAAACCTTCCACATACCTCACCCGGTCTGCAGATTGTTTCACCATCGACGGCACCGTTTCTACCTTCAAGGTCATCCCGGTCTCTACCGTCAATAGTCCCGACCCGATATCATACCTGAACGGGTAGACAGCGAAAGCCGCGATCTGGTATCCTCTGTAGATCCCCGTTCCCAGATACCGGACGCTGAACGACGGAAATACCGTACCCTCACCGATGACTTCCGATTCGTCGGCACTCAGGCCGCGTTTGGTTCCGTCATCAAGATACTCGCCCTGGAATAACTCAAGCCTGATCTCCCCGAATTCTTCGTTTACGGCTCCTGCCTCAAGACGGCAAGAGACCACTTCCTCCCCCTGGGGGATAAGAAGACTGATCACCTTGTAGGGAAGGGCTGGATAACCCAGATAGTTCATCCTGATATACCCTTTCATACCCAGAACGTATCCCTCCGTCTCGCTTCCCGTTATCTGAATTTCAGAAAGGTCTATATCATTAATGGAATGAGTCACTTCCCCGGCTTCTGCCCCGGCCGATACAATTAAGATCAGGAATATCATCAAAGATAATACAGGCACGGTTCTGGACATTCTCATCCTCCTGCTGCAGGAATTTTATCGTAATCGTTCTTTCAGACGTCAATAATGACTTTAGCGGTTTGTCGTAGTCTGCAACTCCTTCAGGATGCCCAACACAATAAGCGCTGTTGCACTGATGAAAGATAAACACTGCCTCTATTGTACCACAGAGATAACTATTTGTCAAGAATCGTGTTATAACTGATTTGTTTTCAAATGCCGTGGAGGTGTTTTTACCTATTTTTTTCAAAATCCGACCGTTCGTTTAACGACGAGAATTAACCCCTACTTCGCTGATTTTTCCAGGTCAATGTCGATCCGGAACCGGCAGTGTGCTGTTTAGATGTTGTCAAACAGTTCTTCTCTCGTATATATTACGCCGGTGGTCATACAGGATCGATGAAGGGAGAAACTGAATGTGGGCTAAAAACATCGATAAAAAGAAGAAAAAGAAATCCAATAGAACGATGGAAAATCAGTGCGAAGAGTGTATTCCCGCAAAGTGCTGCATGTATTTCTCGGTGGAGATCGATGAACCGGAGGATAAGGGCGACTGGGACGATATGCTTTGGATCCTCGCTCACAGGGACGCCCAGATATACATGGACGAGGAAAGATGGTTCGTGATCGTAAACAATCCGTGCAGATTTTATGATCCTATTATCGGATGCATGATCTACCCTAAACGCCCCAGAATATGCAGATCCCATACCTGGGACAGCTGCGAATTCAAAGACGATTACGACTTTGAACTGCATTTCCATAATTACGAAGAGCTGGAACGCTATATCAGAAACAACATCTCCGAATGACCGAATGGCTCGACCGGCCGGAAGATCTCATTCGCGCACAAACCAGTCTGAATCGAATATCGCCGGCGTATGATAGATAACCTTCAGCAGGCGAAATTCATCAATGGAGGGATCGTTGACAAACGGGGTCGTCATCCCGATCATCAGATGCGCTGTGTCAAGACTGTGGGAGATCCCTACGACATGCCCGAACTCGTGTGCGAATATCATGTGTCCCTTAGTCGCCACAGGAGAAAGAGTGTTCTGCAGAAATATCCAGACTTCCTTTTTCTCGGGAGTACCGTCAGGATTATATTCGATCGTTTTAACAGTGTGCTTATCCTCGCCCACGCTGAAATAAACGATCTTGACATCTGCGATCTGGGGATACTCGACTTCGGTAAAGAGGTCAAGTCCGGTACCGTCTTCCCAGCTTGCCATCGAACCCCTTGCTACCTCCTGAAGATCGACATCCTTCCATACCATAGGCGGATTGTAGACGGTCAGAGGCCAGTGGTCCCATCCGTAGTAGATCGTCGGGGCGCCGAGCAGCCCTTCCGTGTTCGTCAGATCCTTGAAAAACATGAGAAAATCCTGATATTTATCATCGACACCCACCTCATCGGGAAAAGCAGGAAGCAGGTAAAAATCCCTCGTGGCATTCGAATTCAGCTCTCCGGACAGATATAGAAAATCATGATAATCTCCTATGACGCCGTAATCGGATTCATCCCGGACCGAGATCCATGTCGCGTACCTGGGGAGGTTCCTTAACATATAATATCCGTCAGATTCGGAGACGGTCGAGATCATCCCCGCAGAAACCGACGCATCACTCAAAGACAGTCCGTTGCTCGCGTCGAAGAGATAACCGTCAAGGTCATAACCTCTGACAAGCAGGCTTATGCAGTTGCCGATCGGACCAAGATTGCCGAAATCATCGAAAGCCCTCACAGTCACGTAGAGATTCGTTCCAGGATAACAGTTATATACTGTCATATTCTCAACCGTACCGGGAGCTCCGGGCTCGGGAGTGCCCGCTTTGTATGAGGCGTCCAGCCAGCCTTCTTCCGTTATGATAGGTATAGTAGAGGTCTTAACCTTGTAGCCGAAGACAGTTCCCTGATCACCGTCATCTCCCGGAGCGGTCCACCGCAGAAAGATGGAACCTGCCGAATTCCCTGTCCAGCCTTCCAGGTTATTTATAATCCCGGGATCGATAGTATCGCGGTCACCGGTGACATTTACATACCAGAGGATCGAATCGGCAAATTCCCAGTCATCTACTATCCCCAGCACTTCATAGCTTCCATTTTCCTCGAATTTATGCGATATGTAGGGATGCGGGGACCATACATGACTTGTGACATTTACTCCATTGATCCAGAACTGGTACTGAAGATATTCCGGTTCTTCATCCCACGCCGCTATCCGGAATTCCACCGGTTCCATCAGAAGACAGGAAAAATATTCCATTTCGGGAATAAACCCGGTTATTACGGGAGGTTCGTTGAACGCTTCGAATACTTCAACAAACCAGAATACAGAGATCTTATCCTCTCCATCACGTACACTCCCCTCGATACGGTACCGTCCTCCCTTTATAGCACGGAACTCAGCCGAACTGGTACTGCTGAGAACCGAATCGAAGACTGATCCTCCCAGAGTCGACATTATAAATTCATATGACAATTCGTCCCGGTCGAGATCGAAAGCCCTCATCTCGAAGAACATCTTCTCGCCGGGAGCGACAAGCGTCGTATCATTGCTTAGCGGACTGAACCATTCGATGACGGGAGGAATATTGGGACTTGCAGGATCGTTTTGAAAGATACACGAACTGAAAAGACCAATCGACAACAGGAATGAGGCCGTTATTCTCGCTATTTTTCGCATTGACCCAACCTTTGATAGACGGTGGAGGTCTCTCCTAATTAATAATCAATTTTAATAAGAAAAGAAAGATTATTCTTTGATCTGAACGGGTTTTTCTGAAGATTTTCCGGCAGCCGGGTCACTGCCGGGTAACTCTGGAAGTACAGGTCAGAAGGTGTTTTATTGAAAGGTCCAAAGCGCGGAAATAACTCTGTTCATCATTCACCCTTACGTCACATCTGGAACTCCCTCCTATCGATACCGTAAATATCTCGCTATATGGTGACAATATTATCGCGATACCGCCGGGGCCGGTGAACCGGGTCTCAAACAGGGCAGCCTCCACCTCTACTCCTGAGGAAAAACAGATCAGGTGGTCGCACAGTGTGTCATACAGGTCTCTGATCTTGACCGGCCTGATCCTCGTTCCATTTCCGGCAGCTTCCCTGATCCTGCTGCTATATGACCGCATTTTTCCTCCTCTCTTTCTCGACGGAGGCTATCGATCGGGTAATACTGCCTGCAAGCCCTCTCATAAAGGTCGATACCGGAGGAATACGTTTGCCGAGATCTTTCATGAATCCCGGCGGCATTTCAAGATATCGTTCTGAATAACCGGAAATCGAAGGATCCCGGCCTGGCCCGTTCCCCTTCCCCATTCCGATGACAAAGATCGGATCGGATGAAGATCCTGTCCTGAAAGCGGAGCAGAGATAATCTATCCAGTCATCCTCACCGCAGCAATCAAATATCACCAGAGTCCTTCCTCTGCTGAATATGTGATCGTATTTCTTTACCGGCTTCGAGGAAAGATCGGCAAGGATCTTCTGGTCCGCCATCGTCCCGCCGGGAACGGCAGGTCCGAAAGCCTCTATCGTCAATTGTAAAGCTGAAGGAGTGGAGAAAGGATCGTCATACCTTTCCAGGTCAGCGTAGCGGGAAGCATAGGAATATCTAAGATAATCGTTTACTTTCTTTTTAAACCCCTTTCTTCCCCCAAGGGTAGTCGATAGATATTCTTCCGGCTCGAAAGAAAAATAATATCCGGCATTCGGCATTGAATACCCCGTCTCAAGCAGAGTCACAGGTATGTTTTCTGCTGACACGGCAGAGGAGAGCCCTGAGGAGATAAATCCGCGGTAACACGGGTCTCCCGATATACAGAGATAGACACGGCTTGTGAAAGAGACCCCGGCCCCGCTGTCCGCCCCGGCACTCCCGGAAAGGAATAGATGTGAAACATCGTGAAGTCGTTTTGATCTTTTTCTGTCAGGCATCGATTAATCGGTTGTAACGGGACCTAAACGATCAGAAGAGAATTTTCCTGTCCATATTCGTTAAGGACTGTGTCGACATTATTGGGATCTTTGATCCACACACCATCAACTATGAATCTGTATTCATAATCGCCGGGATCAAGATTCATGACTATCTTCCATGTCTCATTGTCTTCATCCCTGAGCATTCTGATCCCCTCATGCGACCAGTTTGTAAACTCGCCTGTCAGGCTTACACTTCTCGCGTTAGGCGCCTTGAGGGTAAAAACCACTCCGGAATCGACTATCTTCGGCCCATTTAGTTTTACCATCCAGTCCCTGATATTATCTACCTCGAGCAGAGATGATCTCTTTTCCTCAAGTTCGCGGGCAAGAGAAAGGAACTCCCGCTTCAACCTTTCGGATCTCGGCATCTCAAATATCGATACTCCGCAAAGAGCCGCTTCCTTGTACTTTACGGAATGGCTTATCGTACTGTCCAGGACGATATCTCCGTGGTGCCGATCCAGCTCCATCACAATATCACGTGAAAAGGTCGTCCTCTTTTCTATGTTATTGACGACTACATGTATTTTTGTTTTGTGTTTTGTCTCACTCTTGAGAAGCTCAAGCGTCTCCATAAGCCTTGACAGCCCCTGGAGCGAAAAATAACTCGGCTCGACGGGGATAAGCACCTCTCCCGAAGCCAGGAGAGAATTGAATGTCAGCAGCCCTACACTGGGGGGAGAATCGATGATGACATAGTCGTAGCTGCTGTTAAGCCTCATAAGTTTGAGCGCGAGTCTTGTCTCTCTTCCCGGTTTCCCCGAAAGCTCCTGCTCGATAGCACTCAGAACAGGGGAAGAGGGAATGACATCGAGGCTGGGGTTAACGGTAAAAACAGCATCTTTTACCATTATCCTGGGATTTCTAAGAAGATCATACGTAGTGTGCTGAACATCGTGATAAGTAACATCGAGCCCTAGTGAAGCATGTGACTGAGGGTCAAGATCCAAAAGAAGAACACGGCTGCCGATCTTGCCGAGAGCGGCAGCAAGATTGATAGCGATAGTGGTTTTACCGCAACCACCCTTTTGATTGATGACCGAGACCGTCCGCATTAACATCCCCTCCTGTCCTTTTGAACCGGTCGAATGATGCGCATCGGTGTGGATTCCCACCGTCATAGTGGGCTATCACTTCAATATGTGTCAAGGGTTTTTTAGTATTTCACTGGCGGGAACGGCATATCAAACTTCTCGATCTGACAGGCTCAATAGTACAGCAGAGCGACCAGTATCCCTATCACAAAACCCCCGATAACTTCACCCCAGGTATGACCGATCAGTTCCTGCAGTTCCTCGGCGTTGAGATGATGGGTCTCTCTGACTTTTTCAATGATCTCGTTGAGGACTCTCGCCTGATTTCCCACTTCCTGCCTCAGCCCGGTCGCTTCAAATATAAAATAGAGGCTGAATACGAGGGATATCCCGAACAGTGCGGAACCGACACCCTGATAAACGGCTACACCGACAGTAAGCGTAGTTACGACGGATGTATGTGAAGAAGGCATCCCCCCTGAATCCATCATCCTGAAAAAACTGAATTTACGCTTCTGCAGCAGGTCGGCAAAAGGCTTTAGAAACTGTGCTGCGACCGCGCTTATCAGAGCCGCGATCGCTATATCGTGAACCATCAGCATCCCTTCAGTTATTCTCTCTATTCACAATCCCTGATCCAGCGGATATCCATCCTGCTGCTGGAAATTCCCGGCCCCTTTCCCTCAATCGACCCGCCACTCATGCAGGTTGTTAAAAGTGCTTACCGCATCAGGGACCGCACCTGTAAACCTTTTGTTAAGTATCAGCAGTTCTGATCTTACATAGAGGAAAGTGTACGGCTGAGCTTCATATATCATTCTCTGTACCTTGTGGAACAACGGGCGCGCCTCGTCAAAATCAAGCATAGAGGCCGCAAGAGCGTTAAGGCTGTCTACAACCGGATCACAGTAATTCACCCTGTTGTAGCCTTCTTCATTCCTCGCATCGCAGGACCATATCGGAGAAAGGTCCGCTTTTGAGCTGGCTCTCCAGGCGCTTACTACCGCGTCAAAATCACCGGCTTTGTGTCTGGAAAGCATGACCGTCCATTCCATTGTCACTGGGATGACCTTCACTCCGACCTTTTTCAGCTGTTCCTGAACCATGATCTGAATATCTGCCCTTACCTGGTTTCCCTGATTGGTCAGCAATTCGAATTCAAACGGCTCACCGTCTTTCTCCAGATATCCATCTCCGTCGGTATCCTCAAATCCCTCCTCTTCCAGGATTCTTACAGCCTCCGCCGGATCATACGGTATCGGCGTGATATCGGGATCGTATGCCCAGACCACAGGCGGGAACGGTCCAATACATTCCTTGGCCAGGCCGTAGTAAAGATTATCTATGATCATCTTTCTGTTGATGGCATGGCTCAGTGCCCTCCTGACCCTGACATTGTCGAATGGCGTCCTTGAACCGTTCCATCCGAGATAGACATATCCCCTGCCGTCAAATTCGTAGATCCTGAGCTCTGGATGATTCTTTCTCAGCATATCCACTTCGGCCGGGGGAGCCGTTTCCATACAGTCGATCTCACCCGCGCGAAGCTGAGTTATAAGCGTCATCTGATCAGGGATTATCTTGAAGATCACCTTGCTGAGATACGGCTTTCCACTTTCAAAATAATTCTCGTTGGGAACCAGAGTCAGGGACTGCCCTTTTTCCCATTCTCCTATCCTGAAAGGTCCATCGGTGGGAAATTCCTCAATCGGGACAGATCTTATCTCCGATCTCTCGAACTTCTCTATAAAATGCGCCGGGAGTATCGGCCCATCATTCACATCCATCACCTGATACGGATAGACATGGTTGAAATGGTAAACGACCGTATAATCGTCAACGACAGAGACGCTGTCGATATATTTTTTAAGATGCCTTCCGCTCCACAGGACATCCGGATCGATCTGAATATTGAAAGTCGCCTTGACGTCATTAGCGGTCACCTTGACCCCGTCGCTCCAAAGGACATCATCTCTGAGATGAAATGTAAGGTCTTTCCTGTCTTCGGAAAATTCCCATGATCTCGCAAGCTGCGGAGAAAATGTAAGAAGGTCGGAATTCTCTTTCAGCAGAAGGAGAAAAAGCTGTTGATAGATATCCCTGGCATGAGCATCTGTCGTGTGCATAGGATTCAGGGATTCATAAGCGCTCGTCTCGCCTATTATCAATGTGCCTTTGCGATGACTGGCATTCCTGCTTTCCGTACATGAACAGAACGTTAGAAAAAGAACCGATGCAAGAGCAAGCGATAAAATCCCCGTAATGATCCTGTCTATCTTCATTGACCCACCTTCCTTGTTTCCTGATAGAAATAACAGACAGATATTATATCAATAGGAGATTTATACAAAGGAAAAACCCTCTCTTTTTCGACAGGGTCCGGGTCGCCTGGATTTATCCTTTTCTTGTCATAAAGGACCGGACAGGTTATGATTCCCGGTAAGGATATGGAGGGACAATTGATCAGAACCGGTTGCGACATATTAGCCGATGATTCATGCAGCTGCCTGAAAGGGCGCAGGGTTGGACTTCTAGCCAATCACGCTTCTGTCTCATCAGAACTTACCCATATAACGGAGATCCTGGTCAGAAACAGGATAGACCTTTCCTGTATATTCGGTCCTCAGCATGGATTTCGCGGTGACACGCAGGCCAATATGGTCGAATGGGAAGGATATATCCACCCCGAGTTCAATATTCCGGTGCACTCTCTCTACGGAAAAACCAGGAGACCTTCTCCGGAGAGCCTGGCCGGACTCGACATGATGATAATAGACCTCCCGGATGTGGGTGCCCGTCCGTATACATACATCTGGACGGCGCTCTGCATGCTTGAGGAATGCTCGAAGGCCGGGATCGAGATCCTGGTGCTTGACAGGCCGAATCCTATTGGAGGCTCGGTCGTCGAAGGCCCCATTCTGCGGGAAGAGTTCTTCTCTTTCGTCGGGATGTACCCTTTTCCTGTAAGACACGCTCTGACGATAGGTGAAGCCCTGCAGATGATAGGCCTTTCCAGGGGACTGCAATCCGCCCTGGAGGTCAAAAAGCTCGATGGCTGGAAAAGAGAGATGTATTTTGACATAACCGGACAGCCGTGGGTCATGCCGTCTCCTAATATCCCGACCCTCGATACGGCGATCGTATATCCCGGGATGGTCCTTCTGGAAGCGACCAATATATCCGAAGGGCGCGGTACGACCCGGCCGTTCGAAATGACCGGCGCGCCCTGGATAGAACCGAAAAGACTCATTTCGGTACTGAAAAGTCATAATCTCGAAGGAGTGGTATTCCGGCCGATCGATTTTTCGCCTGCCTGGGATAAATACTCCGGACGGATCTGCCGCGGGATCCAGCTGCATATTACCGATCGCAGCCGCTTCATGCCTTTAAGAACCGCGGCGATTCTGATAAAATCGATATCTGATATCTTTCCGGATGATTTCGAATGGCTCGCTCCCCCCTATGAATATGAAGAGAAACATATGCCGATAGATATCCTCTCTGGAAGCCGGCTGCTGAGAAAGACAATAGATTCTGATCAGGATATCGAAGAGCTCTTTATGTCATGGAAAAGTGATGAAAAAGATTATCTTGCAGCCAGAAAAGATCATCTTCTATACTGAAAGCCGGCATTATAGGTGTAATCCGGCCTGTTCCCGCGCTTGAATATCCTGGATCGAAAGGCAGTAATGGGAAAGAGCTCCGGTAAGGCCGCCGGAATGATACTGGCGGCTGGCTACGGAAAAAGGATGAGGCCCCTCACTTCTTCTATCCCGAAACCGATGATACCGATTCTTGGTATTCCGATGATAGAACTTGTAGCCGCGAAACTGCTCTCGGAAGGAGCTGCAAGCCTGCACGCCAACTCCCACCATCTCTCTGGAAATATCGAGGAGTTCATATCAGCAAAAGAGCTGCCGATAACACTGCACCATGAAGTGGACTTACTCGATACCGGCGGCGGAATCGGTAATATGGCGGCATCTCTCATCGATGAAGAGATCGTCCTTCTTGCCAATGCCGACATCCTGACGAACATTTCTTTCAGACCGGCCGTATCGTTTCATATCCGGAAGAAGGCGCTGGTCACGATGATCCTGGCGGCGGAAAATCCCTCTCTTCCGGAAACCTGCAGTCCCCCTCCGCATGTCGTGATCGATAACGATAATCTGATAATCGCATTCGAAGGGGCGCGATCCATAGGTTCCGATTCCGCCGGCTGCTGCGGCTACACGGGAATGTCCGTCATATCGAGGGAGGCACTCGAATATTTCCCCGCCAGTAAGAAGATTGGACTGCTTGACATTCTGAGACATATTATTGATGAAAGACCCGGATCCGTGGCGGGATATATCGTGCCTGCGGACCCTCCTTTCAGTTGGAGCGAAATCGGCACTCCGGAATCTTTCCTTAGCCTGCACGAAAGGATCCTTGCGGGCAAAGAGATCTTTTCACCTCTTCTGGATCCGCCCCCCATCCCGCTTCATGCCGGCAGGGACACGAGGATACCTCCAGACCTTGACTGGCAAGGTTTTCTTGAAATAGGCCCGAATGTTGCAATAGGAAGGCGATGCAGCCTGAAAAATTGCGTGGTACTGGAAGATTCCGTGATTGATGAGGGCAGGTCGATCGAAAATACGATCGTTTTCCCGGAAGGAGAGATGAAAACAGGATGAATCAGATTGATGACGTCATAAAACAGTACACCGCCGAAGCAATCAAACTTACAGGCGACCTGCCGGGAGGTGCGTTCCCTCAAGACTCGCCCTCAACGATGATCCACGGAGGCGGATCAGACAGATTTTTCCTGAGGATCACTGACGGCAGACGCAGTATCGTCGCGATAATACAGCCCGGCAGAGCATCTGAGTTATCACGTTATATCTCAATAGGCGATTTCCTGAGAAAAAACCAGGTACCTGTCCCCGAATTTTACTCCTTTGATAGCGAACAGGGCATTCTGATGATGGAAGATCTTGGTTCGATCCATCTGGAAGATGCTTTGAAATACTGCACTGTGGAAGTGGAACTCTCATACTACAGAGAATGTATAGACATCCTCTACATGTTCCAGACTTCGGTAAACAAAGATATGATGGCGAGAGGCATACTGGAAGACAATGTTTTCAGCGAAGAGAAACTTCTCGGTGAGACCAAATATTTCGAGAGAGAATTTATCGGAAGGTTCTGTTCTTCCATTCCCGACGGGTGGGAGACCGAGAGGCTCAGTCTGGCGAAACAGCTCTCTGCTGAACCGCTCGTATTCATGCACAGAGACCTTCAGTGCCGTAATGTCATGGTCAAAAACGGCGAGATCCGATTGATCGATTTTCAAGATGCTCACAGGGGGCCTGGAATATATGACGCCGCTTCTATTCTTAAGGGCCTCTATCACCCGATCCGTCCAGGGACAAGAAAGACCCTTCTTATGGAACTCTACTACAGGCTGAAAGAAGTCGATGCGATCACGGAAGAGACATTTGAGGAATATTTAGAGAAATTCACTTTAGCCGCTATCCAGCGCAACCTGCAGGCGCTCGCGGCCTTTGCCTTTCTGGGTTTCGAGAAGAAAAAAGAGTCCTTCCTCGAATCGATACCCCGGGGAATCGATACTCTCGAAGACAGTATAGCAGAATCCGGAAAGTTTCCCGCAGTCGAATCTATCGTGCGTCAGTACCGGGAGAATCATCAGGAGTGACCTCACCCGAGACAGATGGAACATGCGAACCGAGAAGCACAGCTGCCCATCTTGTGTCCTCACGGCTCTCAAGGACTATCTTCACGGTCACTGTCAGGACCACCGACAAAAGCATTCCCACGGGGCCCAGGACCCACCCCCAGAAAATCAAAGAAAGAAAAACGACAAGTGTCGACAGGCCAAGCCCTTTACCCATGAACTTCGGTTCGACAGCATTTCCCATTACGAGATTTATCAGCAGGAAAAAGAAGGCGACACCTGCTGCTCTGCCCAAACCGTGCTGGATCAAAGCCTGCAGGATCGCAGGCACCGCGGCTATGATCGATCCGATATTCGGGACATAGTTCAGCAGAAAAGCCAGAAGCCCCCAGAGAAGCGGAAAATCGACCTTCATCAGCCATAGCACAAACGCCACAAGCACTCCCGTGATCAGGCTGATGATCGTTTTTATGGCAAGATAGTTCTTTACGTTTGCTGTTATCCTCTCTATCTGGGCAAGAGAATCATCGGGATTTCGAAATATAGAATGCAGCTTGGCCGGAATACTGGATGCTTCCAGAAGCATAAAGATCACCGTAATTATAATAAGGAATCCGTTCGTCAGGACCTCTCCGAGGCTGTTGAAGAACTTCGCGACAAGCTGCATCGCTTTCTGGGGATTGAAGATCTCGACAAGCTCCAGGTTTGATACATCGACACCCTTTTCCTCGACCCAGAAAAGCAGGTTCCTGTACTGGCCGTTCAATACCGCGCCATACCGGGGAATGTTTTTCGAGAAATCGTCTATCGAATTTCCGAGCAGGCTCGTTATGATAAATCCTATTAAAATGATACCGACCATGACTACGAGGATCGCGAGCCAGGCCGGTATTCCTTTTCCTCTCATCCAGAAAAGCGGCGCGGAACAGGTTATAGATATGAATGTAGCAAGCAGAAACGGCACCACGATCTGAGACGCCGCGCGCAGGCCCGCCACGACCACGACAAAACTGGCGAGCGTAAAAAGGATCTGTGAAGTCCTCAATCTATCCGGACTTTTCTCCATAACCAGAATTCTCTGATCTTTTCAGGGGTTTGTCAACAGATACAATATCCGGAAGAAGCTGGACGGCCTATTCTCTCAGGATACGGAAAGACTTATCTGTCATTCGGATCCCGCGGGAAACTCTTCCACGAAAGACCTGATCTCATCTCTTACCCTCCTGAAATGCGACAGAGCTTTTTCCCGGTCTGTCTCAAGCTCGGCAAGCCGCGGCGGATCATCAAACCCCCTATGGATATGACGGGCCGCGGCAGGAAAGACCGGACAGTTCTTTTCGGCGTCTGAACAGACCGTAATCACATAATCGAATTCTTCAGACAAATACTCTTTTACACTGGTACTTTCCTGCCGCGAGATATCGACTCCTGCCTCTGCCATCACCAGGACTGCATCAGGATTCAGGCCATGTGGCTCTATCCCAGCGGAGAATACATCTACGGTATCACTCTTCAGGTGTCTCATCCAACCCTCCGCCATCTGGCTTCTGCAGGAATTTCCCGTGCAGAGAAAGAGGACCCTGATACGAGGCGATATATTAATCATCTCCGTCCTTTGAACCGATCTCCCGGAGTTCCGCAAGTATCTTTACCTGTTCGACAATCCTTATGAACTCCGCCCTGTATCCATAATTGTCGTCGCCTTTGGCCCCTTTTGCAAGCCTGATGACCGAATCGAGATCGGAATCTCCCCGATGCTCGGATTCTCTGAGTACCATCCCGAACATCGCAACGGCGGAGGAGAACCTGAAAGTTTCGGAGGAATCATCCAGTGCTACGGGGTCGTCTTTAAGGGTTCTGCTGATCAATCTGCTTTCTTCACCGTCCGGTTCCTTATAGCGGATACTGACTGTCAGAAGCTCCTTCGATCTTTTTGCCTGACTGTTGATCACCACATCCTGGTACCTCAACCGGTCCTCTGATGCCTCGCCTCCATCTGTGACGGGGACTATCTCATACAATGCGGTGACGGTGTGCCCTGCTCCTATCTCTCCTGCATCCTTGGTGTCGTCCTCAAAATCCTCTGTCTCGAGAAGCCTGTTCTCATAACCTATCAGCCTGTATTCTGCGACCCTGGCAGGATTGAATTCGACCTGGATCTTCACGTCTTTCGCTATCGTGTACAAAGTCGCGGTGACATCGTTTACGAGGACCTTCTTTGCTTCCATGATATTATCTATGTAGGCATGGTTTCCGTTCCCCTTGTCGGCAAGCTGTTCGAGCCTGTGATCCTTGTAATTCCCCATCCCGAACCCGAGGACCGTAAGAAAGATCCCATCATCGCGTTTCTTCTCGATATACTCTATGAGTTCCGACGAACTCGATATCCCGACATTGAAATCCCCGTCTGTGGCGAGTATGATCCTGTTATTTCCGTCTTTGATAAAATTCTCTTTTGCGGTCTCATAGGCGAGCCTTATCCCTTCTCCGCCGGCAGTCGAACCGCCAGCGCTCAGCTTTTCGAGAGACTCGATTATCTTATCTTTCTTTGAACATCTCGTCGACGGAAGCACAAGACCGGCGCTGCCGGCATATACGACTATCGCTACACGATCGTCTTCTCCAAGCTGGTTGACTAAAAGCCTGAAGGCATCCTTCAGCAGCGGAAGTTTGCTCGGCTGGTCCATCGACCCTGATACATCGAGAAGAAAAACGAGGTTGCTCGGTTTTACGCTTTTCTCATCCAGCTGTTCACCTCTGAGCCCGATATGTACAAGCCTGTGGCCGGTGTTCCACGGACATTCGGAAAGCTCCGTAGTGATCGAGAACGGAAGACCCTTCTTCGGTTCCTCATAATCATAGTCGAAGTAATTGATAAGTTCCTCTACCCTGACCGCATCCTTGTATGGATACTCGCCGCCGTTGACAAATCTTCTCATATTGGAATATGAGGCGGCATCGACATCGATGGAAAATGTCGAAAGGGGGTTGGCGATCACGCCGAGAAACCTGTTGTCGTTTATATGCTCATACTCTTCTGTATTGTGAGAAACAGACGGGTAGGGAGGACAGTACCTCTTTTTGCCGGAGAAATACATTACCTCTGATCTTCCGCCTGGAAGACCATCTTTATCCCCTGCACTGCTGGCTCCGATTTTGACCAGTTTCTGATCGGCCTCTACAAGGATCTCCCGGGTCTCTCCCACGTACTCTTCGCGCATCCTGAATTCAATTTGTGTCGTCTTGCCGGCGAAGACCAGCACCGAATCGATCTGCTCTTTCTTATAACCCATCAACATGACTGTCACCGTGTATTTACCGACAGGGACATTCTTGACCAAAAATGTCCCGTCCTTCAAAGTCATGCAGCCCAGGTTCGTTCCTTCGACAATCACATTGGCATATGCCAGCGGCAGTCCGGCAGTATCAATTACCACGATCCCGCCGATCTCTCCGGTCTGTACTCCTGTCACTTCCGGCGAAGGAGACGGCTGGCGGTCGTTCCCTCCTGCCGGAGAAAAAAGGGCAAAGATGAGGGCGACAAATGCTGCAGCGGCCATCGACGAAATAGATAAACGTTTCATGACTGCTCCTTTCGGTCTGTGTGAAAAGACTCCCGGCAGGGTATCTCCCCGCCGTTTCCCGATTCACATATTAGACCGGATAAGTCGACCAGGTGTTCCCTCCTTTCTGAAATTTTTTCGCCTCTTTGAAAAATTACCGCATGAAACAGTATCGGAGCGACGGCCCGGAAGATAATCAGATAATGTCAAAAGGGCATCGAGCTTTATTCCTGGAAACCTGTGGATACGCGGCAGGATCTAAAAGGGACGACCACCCCCTATGTACTTAATCAAGCTGCAAGGATACTCTTTGTCAACATGCCGGGTCAAGCGCGTACGCCCAGGCTGCCCATCCCGGAACGTTCTCGCCGCAAGAGGGCACACGCCTGAAATATATATTATCCCGATCCCCCATAAGGATCACGCAAGAAAATCGTCAGGCACATCAGCAAGTCTCGCTATATCGGATATCTTCCCTTTCACATCGAACCCCATCGAGCAGGCAACGCTGCACGATGAGCACCCTTCGCAGAGAGAGCTCTCTTTCAGGACCGTCCGGATCGTATCCTTCGCTTTAGCAAGATTTCTGTAGCCGTACGCGTACATATAACTTCTCATCAGCGATGGTATATCAATATGGTTTCTGCATTGATCGACGCATTTCCCGCACTGATCGCAATAGAGCCCTTCATGGCCGGCTCTGCTCCCAAGTTCGAGGCCCTTTTTCTCCTCGGCCGTCATCTTCAGGTCTGCCATTACGGAGATATCCTCTTCAAGCTGTTCAAAGGTCGTAAACCCCGGGATCGTCGTATGTACATTCTCATCGCCAAGGACCCATTTAAGAGCAGCCTTCATATTGATCATCTTCGTCCGTTCCCTGTCCCAGTAGACTCCTGCCTGAGTCTTCATCGCAACTATACCCACTCCATTTTTGGCAGCCCGCGCTATTGCTTTTTTCAGATCTTCCCGGTGCGGCTGGCGGAAGTTGTAGGCGGTAAGAACGACATCGTAAAAACCGCCCTCGATTACCGCATCGATCACTTCGACTTCGTTAGTGTGGACAGAGACTCCGGATGCGAGGATCTTCCCGTCCTTTTTCAGTTTTTCAAGGGCATTGATGACCGGTTCATAAAGAACCGCCTCCCTGCTGGCGACCGCGTGAGCGTGGAGGACTTCCACATGATCCACCCCAAGTCTCTGCAGACTCCCCTCAAAAGTCTCTATAAAGGCTTCCGACGTAGCTTCCTTCTTGAACGCTCCCGTCTTCTGATCCATCGGGAGATAGACCTTGGTCGAGATCATGTAGGAATCTCTGGGTCTTCCCTTTATGACCTCCCCCAATTGCGACTCATGCGCCCCGTTTCCGTAGTTACTTGCCGTATCGAAATGGGTAAGGCCTGCTTCAAGTGCCGCGCTGAATATCGCCGCATCCTGTGCCTGCGCCCCTATACTGACTATGGGAACCTTTATCCCCGTCCTTCCGAGAGTCCTGTAGATCAGCCTGTGCTTTTTCTTCTCTTTCGATACTTCTTCAGCCTTAAGTAATGATGGCGCCAGAGCGGCACCGGCGAGGCCGGCGATCCCCGTCTTGATAAAATCCCTTCGCCCCTTTTTCTCTTCTTTCCTGTCCATTTCCAACCTCCAGATAACGGCCGGTGACTGCCTTGTCAGTTATTTCTGATTTAATCGTTGTACGGTCAGCGAGGTGTAAGCACATCCTTTTTTACATAGCCTTCCGGGACCGTATATACCCCCGCGGGCGGATCCTTTTCTGCAATCTCAACTACTTCTGCAGTCGATTTATTTGCCTGCCCTTCGGAGTACTGAATCGATTCCGAAAAGATCTCAAGGCCTACGACTGCTTTTCTTGCTTCAATATATTCGCTGCCGAAATTGTTCAGTCTGAAGACAGCGTCATAGTATGATTCGAGCATAACGATATCGAAAGGAAGATCTGTAGTCACCCATGAAGTCCTTTCGGTCTCCCTGAACCGCGTACCCATATAATCGATCCACGATCCCAGGAAGTAGCAGACGCATTCCCTCCCACCGATATCCTTCTTTTCATCGAGCGCCTTGACTTCGCCTGTAGTCTGGAACATCGTCATCCTCTGAGCCATCTCGGGAGCGACTATTCTTGTCATATCGAGCGGCAATTCAGCTTCCACATAGGAGCTGTCCCTGAGTTGAATGATCGTGAGTCTATTCCCGGGAAAATCGAATATCAAATGGTGATCTTCACCTATAGACGCGATCCTTCCTTCGCCTATCCATACTTCACTTTCGCTGTCGGAAGCCGGCTCGACAGTGCCATGGTGATAACTTGCGTCTGTATGCTCTTTGGTCGTTATACAGGTCTCGGCATTTAACGAGACCGCACCAGCGAGCAAAAGCAGCACAATAAATATTGATTTTCGCATGATCCTCCTTTTTCCCTGGAAGAAATTACATGGTTGACCTCGGTTGTCGATGACCCAGTATCACCCGGATTTACGTTCCAGGTCAACTCAATTCGATTGTCGGGAGATCATTCGCCGGCAGATTTTTCGACAGAGTAACCGAGCCCTCTCAGTTGCTCTATTATCCCGTCATCACCCAGAAGATGCGCAGCGCCCATCAGAACGAATTCCTTTTCCCCGGAATCGAAAAAAGCTTCTATCTGGGGTACCCAGTTTCCATTGCGCTCGAATATCAATCTGTCAAAAAGCTCTGGATACGCATCCCTGATACTCTCCACCATGTACTGATACATTTTCACTTCATCACCATTTTTCCAGGATTCGATAAGGCCATCGATCGTTTCTCCGGTTTCTCTCAGTTCCTTGACTGTATGTATAACGAACTCATCCTCGTTCCCTTCTCCAATTGAAAGGAGATAGTCTATCTGCTTATCGATCGATTCGAGCCCTTTGACCTCTTTTCCATCGGCTTTAGCCCTCTTGTGGTAAAACAGGTCGATCCCGGCCTGGACGATCCCGAGCCTCTGAAGTTCGATCCCGAGGAGTGCGATAGAGACAAGCGATGGTCTGAACTGATGAAATGTGGCAAGGGGGATCCCGATACTCTCGCAGTAGTCGTTCAACAGCCCATAAGCTTCTTTTGACAAGACTGAATCCAGACTCTTCCCTTCCTCATAAAGACCTTTTACCAGAATCATTTGCTGGATATCCGGATCGTTCATCGCGTCGAGGTCCGTTTCCAGGACAAGGATATCAGAATCGATATATGCCTTCTCGTACTCCTCGGGCAGGGGATAGTCGCTCTCTCGGAGCAGATGGACAGTCCCTCCGATATAAACGGTACTACCGTTTTTCGACACGGCCTTCCATACCATCGAACCGGAGAAGAGAACCGAGGGGACCAGCAAAAGGAGAAGAAATACCGCCAGAACCCTTTTCATCTCAGTCCTCCGCTTTCCATCCATACGATTCATAATAGTAACTGAACCTCGCGCCATCGAAATCTACAACGACAAATCCTTCCGGAAAACCCTCAAAGGGGCCCTTCCACCAGGCCCCGCTGACCGCTCCGCCTGTAACGAAATGTGTTCCTTTTATTGCGATCTGTTCCACGATATGCAGGTGTCCCTGCAGAACGAGCTTAAGATCATATTCTTCGAACAAGGCGAGGACTTCATGCGAGTTCACAACGACTTCATTCGGCGAGGCGGCGGAAGCTGCCCCTTTTTTTGTCTGCCCGTAAGCCGACACGAGCGGAATATGCCCTGCAACAGCTATCGGCGTATCCTGCCCTGTTTTCTCAAGGTCGCGCGCTATCCATTCGAGCTGGCCGCGTCCGACAAGCCCGAAATATTTTCTGTCGGAAGTAAAGCCTATCGTATCGAGAAGAATAAAATGCCATCCCCTGAAATCGAACGACCTGTAGGTGGATCCTTCACCAATTCTGTCGATAAACATCTTCTTTCCATATTCGGCATGGCCCGGGTCGATCCCGCTCGAAGGGTAAAGGCCGAAGACTTCGTGATTTCCTATGACATCATAGACAGGGGCATCGATCTCATCGCGCAGGGCGATATACAGGTCGTAAAGTGAGGAGGACCTCTTGTAGTCAGCCTCGAGGGCGTCATATATGAGGTCCCCCCCTGTTATGACAAGATCCGGATCGAGTTCGTTTATCCGGGCTATCGCCGCCCTGAAGCCTCCGGCACCGTTCAATTCCGGCATCAGATGTATATCACAGATGAATATCAGGCGAAAAGATTCTGCCCTCGCCCCTCCCGCTGATATGACGAGCGCCAATAGAACAGGAAGGAAAAGAACCAGGGTGAAAAATCTCGGTCTGCAGATTTTAGTATTCATTCTTTTCCTTCTCGATGCGATTGCGATGCGGCCCCTCGAAAAAACACTGATTACTTCCGCTCCCTGAGCAGATCTCTTATTTCCGCAAGAAGCACTTCTTCTTTGGGAGGAGCGGCCGGCGCCGCAGGCGCCTCTTCTTCCTTCTTTTTTAACGAGTTCATAGCCTTTACAGCCATAAATATTGCAAATGCGATTATTATAAAGTCTATCAGGGTCTGTATGAACTTCCCGTAACTGATAACCACAGCTGGAGCTTCTCCGGCAGCCTCTTTGACTATAAATACGAGACCTGAAAAATCGACTCCGCCCAGAAGGACTCCGATCGGCGGCATAATCACGTCGGCAACAAAGGATGAGATGATCTTGCCGAATGCGACGCCGATAATGATGCCTACCGCCATATCAACGACATTTCCCTTTACCGCAAACTCTTTAAACTCTTTCATCATACCCATAATATTTCCCTCCTTATTAAAAAGAAGCCTCCAGCCCTAGAAATATCCCTCTCTTTCAAATCACCTCCTGTCTTTGTCTGAATAGTATAACTGGACCGCGTCATCCCCCAGGCGTCTGCGCCAAAGGCTACCACATTGTCAGCGGGGCAGCCACAGGAAAGTAAGGAATCCTCTTTCAAGCCGGCCGGAATCCGCTTCCTCATCGGTAGAGATCGGTACTGAGATATTTTAGGCCGGAGTCGACCATCAAAGTAGCTATCCTGGCATCCGGGCCCAGACGCTCTCCCATTCGGATTGCCGCGACAACATTTGCTCCTGAAGATGTGCCGGCAAAGAGACCCTCCTCGCGAGCCAGGCGCCTTGCCATATCTTTTGCGTCATCTGTTTTGACCGCAATGATCTCATCGACGATCTCCTCGTTCCATAGAGGGGGTGTATAGCCGATTCCGACTCCTTCTATCTTGTGAGGCCCGGACTGGCCGCCTGCCAGTACCGCCGATTCACCCGGCTCGACCGCCGCTATTTTCAGCCTTGGATTGTACCGCTTTAACACCGTTGCCACACCCCGCAATGAAGCCGCGGTTCCGACGCATTGAACAAACGCGTCGAGCTTTCCTTCTGTCTGCTTCCATATCTCCTCGGCCAAGGGATAGTACCCCGAGATACTGTCGAAGTTGTTAAGTTGGTCAGTCCAGTATGTCCCCGGCCTTTTACTGAGTTCTTCAGCGACTTTGATCATATCCCTTATCAGTCTGCTGGTAGTGAGTCCTCCCTCACTCGGCACCTGCGTAAGTTCGGCGCCAAAAGCCGACATCTGATTCAACTTGTCTCTGCTGAACGCATCGGAAGTCACTATATGAAGACTGTACCCCTTTGCGGCACAGATCAATGCGAGTGATATGCCGGTGCTGCCTCCCGTGTATTCGACGATTTTATCTCCCGGCCTCAACCGTCCGTCTTTCTCGGCTCCTGAGATCATCGCCTGCGCCATACGGTCTTTCATGCTGCCGGTCGGGTTTTCCCATTCAAGTTTCGCGAAGATCTCGGCACAGCCGGGCGGGACAACACTGCGTAACCGCACCATGGATGTGTCTCCAATCGCCTGCATAATGTTATTTCCAATATTCATTCTGATATTTTTCCAGCCTCGTTTACGAACCTGCACCGAGGACATAGACCGTCCAGGGAGCTATTTCCGTCTCACTCACCCATTTGACAGGCTCGTTGCCTTTCGCGAGCGGACGGAGAGTCTCAAGGACCGACAGACCAGACTGCCTGAACAACCGCTGGTAGTCGTCATCTGAACATACCGAATCTTCTACAGGGCGGGCATCACCTACGCCGAGGATCTCTATGAGGACCCTGTCGCCGCTGACGGCATTCCTGTTCTCGGGGTAGTCCCTGGTGCTGAAAGAGACCCATTCGTTAATATATATCTCAGGTGCCGAAACCACACTGACAATGCAGCCATCCTCAGCAAGAAGATCTTTAAGCGACAAAAGAGCGGCCTTTCTCTCTCCCATGGTCGGGATATTATCGAATGTAAATGCAGAGAGGACCAAATCAAAGAGACAGCCTTTCAGGCCGCCAAAGTCTCCGTCTTTGACTAAACGATAATCCCCATCGGGATCCAGCCTGCGTGCTTCATCCAGCATCGGACGCGAGATATCGATGCCCACAACCTCGAATCCCAGGTCTCTCAGGAACCTTGTCGACCTTCCTGTGCCGCACCCGAAATCAACAGCGCGTTTCCCCTTTGCATGATTTTCAAAAACCGATGACAGGTCTCGAAAAGCAAGGTAGTACGTGCCTGGAAAATCAAGCTGTGCGTAAGCCCTGGCTCTCTGTTCATCGTCATACACATTCCTGAATTCAGAATCCATTGATCTTCGCCCGCGCCTTCCGGATCGCCCTTATATATCAAGTTTTGTGAGAATCCATTCTATTTGTCGCAGCCACAATCGACGTTGCCAGCCAGTATTTCTTTCCAATCGCCCAGCACGTCATGTGTCCAGCAATCATCAGCTCCCGCCGCCTCGCGCATGACGAGGGCGAGGATATACGCTAATTCCTTTACGGTAGCCCCTGCTTCAAGAGCTCCCTTGAAATGCTTGAGCACGCAGGGCTTCGATCTCGCCTTGATAGAAAGGGCGAAGCAGAGAAATTGGTAGGTCTTCTCATCAATCAGACGTTTCTCTCCGTATAGAGAATCCATCTGATCCAGTACGCCTGCAAATTCCGGGAAAAATTCTTCCAGCATTCTCATTTTGCTCTCCATTCAGTCAGCGTGCTGCCCCTGACATCCAGCTGCGGTGGCTACCTATTCAACCTTCCTAACCACTCCAGATAGCAGGTTCGGATCCGTTGAAGCCTCTGCATCCTTCCCCCTGACGGTCCGCAACTATTCTACCACCCGTTCCCCGTTCGACGCAAGCATCCAGGTAGGCAATGATTCTGCTCCTGTCACAGTTGTTTTTTCTGTCCTACTATGAATATGGCTTTTGTCCTGCTGCCGAGAAGGACCGATTCGTTTATCGAAAATCCGGCGGATTCCACCAAAGAGGCCAGACTTTCAGGGGAAAACCTGTGCATATGCCGGGGAGGTCTTCCCCAACTGCGAAGGTACCTTGAACTCAATCTTATCGCATCAAAAAACCCCAGACCATAACTGGTGAAAGTGACAATGATCAAAACTCCACCGACTTTAAGAATCCTATGGCTTTCCTGGAGGGCTTTTACAGGATCCTCGATAACGTGGATCAAATTTGCCATGAGTACCGCGTCAAAACTATCAGATGAAAAAGATGTCTCGATACAATTTTCTCTCTGTATGGTTATCCTGGAATCGTCTCCCAATCGGGCCTTCGCTTTATCGAGCAGTTCATCTGACAGATCAGTAGAGATCATCCGATTCGCCTTTTGAGAAATTATTTCCGAGAAATATCCAGTACCGCACCCAAACTCTACAACTTCACCCAAAGTCGACAAGTCGTTCAGTTTTTCTGAAATATCACCAAGAAGTTCCTTCCCGACGACATACCCCTGATTTTCATCGTATGTATCTGGAAATCTGCTCCAATATTTCTCCTTCTTTTCTTCCATCGGGTACTCCATTATCTTGTGTGTCGTCATCTTTTGCTATGGACCCGGCAGATCTTCTGATCTCTTTTCAACTGCGTCTTCATTCTCAGACTTCCTGTGCCTCCTGGCAGCTCGTAGAACGCCAACCTGTACGATCCCGACCAGCACGGAACTTCCAGCTACGATCAGCGCACTAATAGTTGACTTCTCCATTTCACCTCCTGACAAGCGCATCTAATGATCTTCGCTTCAGCCACTGGGCGACCCTGGCTCGGGCCCTACCCGGGCAAAAACGTTACAGGGAATATCCCGCCGGCTGTAATCGACGGTTAGCCTGTCAAAATATACTCTGCGGCTCCGGCGCCTACGCCTTGTTGTCAGCTATCCGCCATGAATCCTTCATGGAAATTGACAGTGCCCTGCGGAGTATGCCCGTCGAAAGACAGGGCGAAAAATACCTCCTGCGGCACCCCCTCAACCATTAGCCCGGGAACATTCTTGAATCCGAATTTCTTGTAGTAATCCGGATGTCCAACAAGGCAACATCCTTGAGCATTTATATCCTTCAACCGTGCAAGCCCTTCCCGTATCAGAGCTTTTCCTACGCCCTGCTTCTGATGCTCCGGCATCACCGAAACAGGTCCCAGGCCGTACCAGTTTGGAGTGCCGTCTGAAATTGTAACGGGAGAAAAGGCAATATGCCCAATAATTCGGCGATCCACCTCTGCGACGAGGGATATCGCGAGGGCTTTGGCGTCGCGTAGTGCCACAATGATATGCTGTTCAGTGTGATTGCTGATCTCGAGAGCCTTAAACGCAGCGGCGGTAACCTCGGTTATTGCGCCTACATCGGAATCTGTCTCGTCCCTGATAACGATCTCCGGATTCATGGGTATTTTCTTGCTCCTCTTCGCCGGCTAATGACCTCCGCACAAACCCCATCCAAATATACCATATTGGTCCGACAATAAAACCACCAAATCCAACCGAAATATCTACCAGGGCCGGTGAATTTAAAGCAGTACCCAGGAATACAAGCTCAAACAGGATGACCCAGCCCCCTAGATTGGATCCGAGTTATGAGATATATTCGATTTGAAGATCAAGGGGGTCAGGTCACGACCACCCGGGAATATTCCAATATAATAGTATTTCGCACTTGATCATCTCCTCTGAATTAAACTTCCGAACCTACACTACAAGTTGTACAGATGGAATCAACCCGTACGATATGTGCCGCCGGAGACTGTTTCGCACAGCCCAGTCGTTCGGCCAATCATTGCTCCCTCCGCCCGGCCTTCTTTACTGATTATTGGCGACAATTATAATTCGAACAGGACCCCCGCGGTGATGACATAGAAGTTACTGTCTAGATCATCGCTGCCCGGAATTGCCTCGAAATCGTAATCCAGGAAAACGTAACGGATGTCTCCAGTCAATTTTACATTCTCCCCGACCGGCAGTTCCACGCCTCCACCGAAGTGCCAGCCGATTTTCTGTACTGTATTGTCTTCTAGAATCGGCAACAGGCTCTGGTCATAATCTATGGTGGTGTTGTACCAACCGAAGCCCATGGCGCCGTAGACCATCGGGACCGGATATATAAGTCCGGTCACCATCACGGGCCAGCTTCGAACCGTCACGGCGTCGTCGCCATACTTTTCCTGGCGATAGTTGATCGATGCCTCGATACCTATCATAGGCATCAATTTTACTCTCAGCGCCCCCCCATACATAAAATCGCCCTCGTCCGCGCCCCGCGCTTTATAATAACCTATCTGTGGGCCCAGACATATGCTCTGCGCGCCCGCCTGGGCGGACATCAATACAATCAACCCCGTCACCAGCAACAATTTTTTCAACAAAACGTTACCTCCGTTTAAAATGAACCTTTTTTTTCAACCTTCAGAAAACACAGATAGACAATTACTGACTTTTCCTGCCAGGCACAAACAGAAGAGTGCCTCCGACCAGCAACACGCCGACGCCGGCCCAGAGAGGGACGTTGACGGTGCGCTTTTCCTGGATCGACATCTCGATCGAACCCAAACTGGCCTCGTGTGTCTCTTTGGTGTAAACAAACCCACCATACACCAGACCGGCGATGCCGACGACTATCAAGAGGATCGCGACTATCTTTATCGTACTCATAGATTCACCTCTTCACACATTCCTCAACGTTTCAAACGTTTCTACTTGCCGCCGAATTTGGCGTACGCATCCTCGAAAAGCCCCTGAGCCTTTTGCAGGGCGTCGTCGAGCGCCGGCTTGGCGTCCTCCCGCCAGCTGTCGGCGCTCGCGTCTTTCGCCTCGGCAAGCCTTGCTCTTGCGTCAACCAGCGCCTCCGACATCTGCTGTCTGGTCTCCAGGAATTCGATCTTTGCCGCGTCTCCGACCGGCGCTGATTTTGCCTGAAGGTCCTGCCACTCCTTTTCGATCCTTTCGAGGGTCTCCAGGGCGATTTTGAGATCCGCCTCCCTCGTCTGGGTCAGAAATTCTCCGGTCGCCTCAATAGCGCCGCCTACCGCGCTTCCGGTCGCTTTCGCGGCGTCACCAACGGCCTCGCCCGTGGCTTCCATGGCGTCGCCGACCGCGTCGCCGGTAGCTTTTGCATTCTCGGACGGAGTTTTATCGCCGCACGCCGAAAGACTCATTGCCAACATCAAAAACACCAATAATGCAGCCAACGTTCCACCCTTGGTGCATTCCGTTTTATTGAATATCATCATGAACTCCTTGCTTCACAAACGCCCTGGTCGGCGGTTGCCAGTAACAGACCCATGAGTAAAGCCGCATGGATCGCAGTGATTATCTTTTTAATTTTGGAACTCTCTTTCCTTTTGTCCCGTACTATATTCGTCGACCCTGGAGCAGCCGTATGACTACCATTACGACCGCGATAACCAGGAGAACGTGAAGGACTCCACCGAATGTGTGCGCCGTAATCAGCCCGAGAAGCCACAGAATCAAAAGTACTATTCCTATAGTAAAAAGCATTTCCACTTCACCTCCTTCAAATCAGATCCTTGCTGTTGTTGTGCAATCAGCCTGCTGCTATGAGAGCTATTCTCCGCTGCTTTGTAAGCGAACCGCTTCCCAGGAAAATCACTTTTCCACTTTTCCCCAGCACTTTTTCAATAATGGCATCCACCACATCGTTGATCACCTCTCGGATGTCCAGTTCCTCGGGAGTAATGAACGAATGATCCGTACTGCGAATGCCGCCCTTCATATGATAATCTTCTTCAACAAACAATGTGTCTCCCTCGGCTAAACCCGCCTTTCGTCCTACCGCTTCAATCCCGGAGGTGATATTCCGGGTCTTTTCCGCCCTTTCCAGGTTATGCATCGCTTTTTCATTCGTGCCGGCCATTGCGTCCTTAACGATCGGCCATACAATTTTGCCCAGGTCATGCGGAGAAGTTTCAGTATAATCGCCTTCGACCCAGCCTATCAGCACATCCTGGTGCAATGTCACGGACTCGAATATCGACAGGTGTTTTCTTTCCCCGACCACGACGAATTGAAGCGGGTCATGTTTAAAATAGTGGTCGAAGTGTCTGTCTGCCGTGCGAATGAATTCCCTCACCTGATCGTCTCTCGCCCCCATTTTGACATTTTTGCCTATCTTATCGGCAGACTCAATCGGGAAATTCCTGTTTTGAATATCGATGAGATTATCCCGGAACGCCTCATAAAGCCTGTTAGTCTGCCCACCCAGAGAAAGAACATAGTAACGTGTGGTCAGTTTCACTTTTTATCTCTTCCTTTTAACCGGTCCGAAAGTTCCGGCTTTGTTATGCGAACGTTTCGCACGACTCCGGATCACTTAACAATCCTCCAACATTCCCACCCCGAGTGGCCATCCTTGTTCTTCGAACGTCCGAACTGCGGCGGGCGGTACAGCACTGTTACCCCCTCGCTCATCTCTGGCGATGCGTATGCTGGATCTTCGGCGCAATCGCATCGTTCAATCGAACCGGACGCTTTTCCTTCCAATGAGATCAGGGTGCGATCGTAGACATCTTTTACGGAACTCACGAATGGCCTGACGAGCTCCATGTCGTACACGACAACGGTCACAGTCGTCTGCAATTCCTCCGCCAGTCTGTCGAACGCGTGTCGAGCAAATTTCTTCGCGAATTCCGACACGTCTCCTTCCCGCAATCCTGTGTCCAGCCGTTCAAATGAGCCGATATCGAAGTACGAGAGGTGAAGATTGTCCGGTGAGGCAATGACGTACCGCGCGTGCGGAGCAAGCGCTTCCATGGTATGAGGCGTGCCGTTGAAACATGTGGAAAGCACCACGAGATCCACCTTCGTGGAATCCCGCGTGATAATTTTCAATCCTTCCGACAGGTCGTCGATCGTGAAGGTCCGATTCTTGTACGAGGCGTCGTAGCCCTCCCCGCCGTATTCGGGGATTTCATGGCCGAAATACAGAAACATACTCACCGGCCCGGGTGAACCTTCTGCATGGAAACGGGTATAGAGCTCCATTTCAGGATCGAAACGCAATTCGCCCTGATCGCGCCAATACGATTCCTGAGCAGCAAGGCGGCCGTTCCGATAATAATAGAATGTTCCGTCGCGACGGGGGAAGAAAAGCATGAAGTGTCTTCTGTGTCTTTCATGGAAGATAAACACCTCGGCCCGCAAATTATTCTCAGCGACCGTTTTCGCCTTTGCAAGGGTCACCTCGTCTGCTCTATGCGCGTTTCCGCCGGCATCGTGATAAAGGTATCCGCCATCGCCGTGAATGATGAACACAATCGAATACCGCACTGGAAGATGATTCTCGTCTTCCAGTGAAATCGCGCGATAGGAAGGCGGTATCGAACTGCATGAAAAGAACAGTAAAGCAAACGCCGCACAGGCGACGCCCGCAACCGGTATTGATTTACACCGCTTGACTCTTTCGAAAGATCGATTAACCGTACTTTTCATGCCAAACCACGCGAATACCGGCGAAACACCCGGATTACGTAACAAGGATAATTACGATCACTATCAGGAGAGCCGTGACGACGCTCATCGTTATCGTCCTGTCGGCCTGTTCCATATCCTGAACCAGGTAATCGGAGAATGCGTTGAGCCGAGTGTCGGAAACTCGCTTGAAACCATTGGTGCCCGCCAGCTCGTCCTGCTTCTCCTTTAGGCTGGCCCTGGTGCGATCGATGCCCGCGCGGTCTGATTCCGACACGAACGATGAATCCCTGATCTTGTCAAGAGCCGTCGACATATTCTGAATTTTAGTGCTCAGAATCTCACGCTTTTGCGATGGGTCGTTCGTTGCCTTTACCTTGATCGCGGCGTCGTTGAAGTAGTTTTGAATCTTGTCCTGCCCCAGAGCCGTTCCGGCGTAAAAGAGGACACACATCATCAGGACTGCCCGTACCGCTATTCGTTTTGACATTTCTGTTCCTTTCGTGGTGAATAACAAAACTGATTAATTAACCGCACCGTAACGATCCGTCCCCGCTCCTTTCAAATTATTGTCCGGCGCGATACTCATATATGAAATATACTCGGAAATGGGGCGCGGGTAAATCGCCCGAAAGGATGGAAAAGGAGCTAGTCCATAAGAATCAGCCCCTCACGCGAGTAGTGAGTATATCAAGGCCGGAACGCTGTCACCTAGACTCTTCTTTTCGGATAAAGGCTGCTATCTGCAGGCGGGTATTGAGCGCGAGTTTTTCCAGGATATTGTGCACATGGCTCTTTACGGTGTAGGTGGCGATATGGAGGCGTTCGGCGATTTCCTTGTTTGCGAGGCCCTCGGAAATAAGGGTGACGATCTCCCGCTCCCGGCTGGTCAACTGTATCGAATTCTTAGGGATTTCTTTGCCGGTTTTAAGCGCCGTCTCGATGATTTGCGTGAAGAGTGAATTGGTCAGGGCCGGTGGAAGGACCTTTTCGTCCGCCACGACCTTTCTTATGGTTTGAAGGTAATCGTCCAGCGATGCGGTCTTAAGAATAAAGCCACTGCCGCCGGCCTGAACGAACTCGATGATATCGAGTTGTTCGGGGAACATGTCCATGGCGATGAATCGCGCCGCCGGCACCTCTTTCAGCAGGCCGGTCATCAGATTCAGGCTGTTTTCCTTTTCCAGCCCCAGATCCAGGAGAATGATGTCGGGGGGATTTTTCATCTTCTTCACCTGCACAACCACGTCTCCGTCTTCGGCTCGCGCGACGACTTCGAGATCGCTCTGGCCATTCAGCATGGCGGCGATGCCTTCACGGAGCAGACGATTATCTTCGATCAGCAGTATTCTGATTTTCGCCACTGCAACGCCCCTCTATTGCAGAAGTTAATGGTTTTGCTTGTCAACAAACGCAGGATAAGACAATAGAATAGGTAGTGTCCAGAGTTTTCGCAGCTTGCTCCTTTCTATCATTAGGCGTCTGTGCCTAACTACTATTTATACTGTTTCTTCATAATAATCTTTATCTTTCAAACCGTCGATCATCCCGATTCAGAACGCAGGTGCGGGCCTTCGTTGTTCCAACATCTTCGTGTCCTGCATGATCTGCTTATTATCTGCGATGATAAATCCCCTCGGGGCGGTCTATCCGTCAATCTCAGAGAAGTCAACTTGCAAAGCTCCTCTTTCAAGTTGACTGGATGAGAGAGGCAAGTATATCATGATTCACAGTAGATTCAGGGGAGCCTTTTCCCGCGGCCGTCGAGGCCGGGAACCAGGGCTGAGAGTCCCGGAGGTACCGGGAGACCCTCTCCCCGCTCGGGGGGACGAACCTGATCAGGGTAATGCCTGCGAAGGGAGTAGGTCATGTCGAAATCAAAACTGCCCGATCTGGGCAAGATCCATCCGGAGTTCTTTGACCGTGTTATATATCCAAGGCTCGGAGTAGAAGACGAATCAGTAGTGATGGGGCCCCGTCACGGCGTCGATTACGGCGTTATCAGATTCGGAGACAGATGCCTGGCCATGTCTTCCGATCCGTTCTTCATCATGCCTGAATACGGATTTTCACGCGCTGCGTGGTTTGCCTTCCATATCGTTTTCTGCGATGTAGCCGTATCAGGACTCACTCCGAGATATCTTACGATCGATCTCAATCTGCCCCCTTCAATCACCGAGGCAGAACTTGAAGAACTCTGGCAGGTCGTCCACGATGAATCCTGCAAGTACGGGATAACAATCCTCACCGGACATACAGCCAGATACACAGGGTGCAATTATCCTATGGTAGGGGGAGCCACAACGATCGCTGAAGGGCCGGTATCCGATCTACGCGGGCCCCACCTGGTGAAAACAGGCGACAGCATATTGATAACTAAAGGAGCTGCTGTAGAAGCGACAGGCCTTCTTGCCGCAGGGTTCCCGAAGCACTTTATCAAAGCGGGAGGCGAACAGTTCAGAAAAGAGGCTGAAGACATCTTCTACAAGATGTCAGTTATGGATGACTGCATCATCGCTCGCCGCTTCAGGGGAGTCCGCGCGATGCACGACGCGACCGAGTGCGGTATCTGGGGAGGGCTTTTCGAGATGGCAAGAGCCGGTTCTTTCGGATTGCGTATAGACAAAAGTTCGATACCGATCCTGCCGGTCGTCGCCAGGACAGCTGAGCTTTTTGATTTTGATCCGTTTTGCGCGATAAGCGAGGGCACGCTTATCGCAATAGCAGCGCCTGAAGAAGCTGGCGATATCGTCTCGGCGATGAACGCGGAAGGGATCGAATGCGCGATAGTCGGCGAAGTCCTCGACAACAGCGAGGGGATGAAAATCGAAGAAAACGGCAGCTCGGTTCCTCTCGAACATCCTAAATCAGACCCTTACTGGAGGATCGCGGCGGAGCTTGCCGGCAGTGATTAATCGTATAACGGCCTCAGGGAGCGGGTTGATCGGGATCTGATCCTGTCTGCCTGATCATAACTGAAAACTCAGGGTTATCCGCGTATTTTCTCACCCTGTCATTTACCATGAACCGCTTCCGCACTTCGTCAAGCGGCCCTTCTTCATCGATCAATCCCTGAGAGAGCGCCACTTTATCGCAATACCCGGGCAGGATCAAATACAATCCCCCTGGAATCTTCTCGGAAGCCACTGCGTTGGCATGGTCAAGCACGTTCGTCGTGCAGTTGTTCCAGATCGTATTGTAAAATTCAGGGTCTTTCCCGAGCTGAACTGCTCTTTCAAGGATATCTACAAATAACTTTCGGACTTTTTCGGGAGAAGCACTTATCGGGTAGATATAAACAGCGTCATCGCGGCAGATCGCGCGCAGTTTCACAATATCACGTTCATCGGTGATTATATATACAAGTTCAAATCTCTTAATCATTCCTTTCCATATTGAATATGATTCGTGAGATTCGCGTCGTGCCTCGACCGATACCGCGACAAAAGAAGTATCTCCAAATTGAAAACTTAAAAAGGGGTGTGCGGGTCCGCGCCTGTCGCGGTCGAAAAGAGAAATGATCAGCCAGACGCTATGAAGATCGGACAGATTATATCGGTCTATCCCCCAGCGCTGGACAGCTTTTCCTCCGTTTTCCGGACAGTGGTCGAAGTGTCTCGCATTTTCGATCGTAACTGATGAATCGTTGAAACTCACCGAAACAGACCTCGCCTGATCATCGGCCCAGCGTCGATCGCCTGAAGGCCTGATAGAACCCCAGACCGATATCGCCAGGACAAACATTACTGCCGCTAATACCTGGATTTTCAGCCGCATCTGTTCAATAGCCCTCCATCTGCATTATCTCCGCCATGCCGGCGGTCCATTGCGAAAGAACCTTCATCCCGAATATAAATACCACTATTGCCGTGATGAGAAAACAATTCCAGCAAATAATTATTGAGAAACAAAATAATCCTGTTCTTTCTTGACAGAATTACGAAGAGCCACATACACTTCGGCGACTGGGTCATTTTTCCTTTTCATGGGAGGGCTGTATGTCAAAGGTTTTGCGCGCATGTGTTCTGGTTATGGTTCTTTCTGTGCTTTGGGCCTCCGCGTCACTCGCAGAAGAATTCATGGAAAAGACAACGACTTTCAACTTCCAGGCAGGTTTCATTAGCCCTGGGACTTTCTGGGTCGACGATTACGATGCAGATACAGACATGAGCTACAGCCTCAGCGCCGGGCTTGATTACAAGCTCGGCCCCAAGATCTCGGGCGGACTGTTGACAAATATCAGCAATTTCGGCTACGAGGACGCTTCATCGACTATGTTCGAATTTGGATTCAGCCTTAAGGCCTGGATAAAACCGGAAAATACCAACATAATCTTCCGTCCGGGATTCGGTTTATGCTACGGGGCTCTCAGTTCCAACGACTATGTCGATTCAGCGGGGTTTTTCATCATTCATGGTACTGTAGAAGCGATATTCCCGATGGAGAACGGCATCAACTGGCTGGCGATGATCGGGATAACCGGATCTCCGACCGGGGGTAACGATGATTTCGAAATGTCGTACGGTCCTGGTTTCATAATGAGGGGCGGAGTCGCTTTTTAGAAGATACCGTCTCTGTATCAGATAAGAGAATATAGAAAACGACATAAAAACGGTGGAGACCTGAAGATCTCCACCGTTTTGCTTTCTTAATTACCGCCTGTGAATCTGCAAGGCCGCACTCCCGGCCCGAATCAATCCGACGATCCAGGGACCGGCCGGCATTCTTCGTCAGACAAACTCTGCCTTCAGGTCCCGCTTTCCATCGAGCGAATGGATATGAAAATCCTCTCTGTGCATTCTCGGGTCGTCGATAACCTCGACTATTATCTTGTAGCTGTCAGCAAGCTCGTGGATATGTTCTCCCCTCTCTTCTCTCAGAAAGATGCCGAGAACGGGATTTACACGGAACTGCATACCCTGGATGTTTCTCTGGGAACCGATGCGTCTTATCCACTGTTCCACCTTCATCGCCATCGATTCGATACTCAATATCTTCCCGCTGCCGACACAATATGGGCATTCATCACTGTAATAGTGTAAAAGGCTAGGACGAACCCTCTTTCGACTTACCTCGATCAGGCCCAGGTCGCTGATAGGCGAGATCCTCGCCCTCGAACGGTCTTTTTTCAGGCAGGTCCGGAATTCGTTATAGACCTTTTTCCTATTCTCTTCTCGCTCCATATCGATAAAATCGATAACGATGATGCCCCCGATATCCCTCAGCCTCAGCTGCCTGGCGATCTCCCGCGCGGCTATCAGATTCGTCTGCAGGATCGTATCTTCCTGATTCTTCTTACCTGTAAACCTTCCCGTATTGACATCGATAGAGACAAGGGCCTCGGTATGTTCTATCACTATATACCCGCCCTTGCGCACCCAGATTTTGCTTTCCAGAGTCTTCTCGATATCATCTTCTATCTCATAGTAATCGAAGATGGGATTTTTATCGTTATAGAACTTCACTTTCGATGAGAGGTTTTCGCCTATCGAATCGAGATATGATTTGAGGCGTTCATATTCATGTTTATTGTCTATCGTGATCTGGTCTACATCCTCAGTAAACAGATCCCTTAGGGCAAATACGGTGATATCCACATCCTCGTGAACGAGGGCGGGAGGAGTAGCCTTCTCGATATTCTTCGCGATCTGTTTCCATCTTTTATCGAGCTGTTTTATGTCGTCGCGAAGCTGCTCTTCCTCGACCCCGTACCCTGCCGTCCTGACGATTACAGCCGATCCTTTCGGACGGTATTTACGGACGATGCCGCGCAGCCTGTTCCGCTCCTTGCGGTTCTCTATTTTTTTGCTGACGCCGACGTGGTCAAGATTCGGCATAAGAACGGCAAAACGCCCTGGAAGCGAGATCTGCGACGATATCCTCGGCCCCTTGGTCCCTATGGCCTCTTTGCGGATCTGTACGACAAGATCCTGGCCTTTTTTGAGAAGCGATTCGATCGGAGGAAAATCTCTTCGTTTTCTTCTTCCACTCGGAACATAATCATCGTCATCGAGAAGATCGGGATCCAGAGATCCCGTCGCCACGTCGCTGACATGCAGAAACGCGGCTTTCTCCTGCCCGATATCGACGAACGCAGCCTGAATCCCGGGTATTACAGCATTGATCTTTCCCGAATATATTCCTCCGACTGTCCTTCTGTTTTCCTCGCGTTCGATCAAAAACTCTACCAGTTCGTCATCTTCCAGGATAGCGATCCTGACCTCACCCTTCGTGTAGTTGATTACTATTTCTTTTTTCATGCCTTTTCCCGACCGGCAGAGACGACCCTTTCTTCAGGTCCGATATACCGGCCATTTGTCAAATACAAGATTTTTTTCCGTTTTATTCTCACTACATCAGCCACCTTTTCCGTGAGGAGGTGAGAGAGGATATCCCGTATCCCGGGAGACCCATCAGCACCGATATAGAGATCCAACGTATTTTCGTCTATATCTTCAACGATCCCGCAACCGATGCAGGACCGATCTCTTCCCTTTCGATCAACTATCTTACTGCCCGATTCGAAAAGATCCAACAACTTTTCAGCCAGCCATCGAGAAGGCGCCAGTTCGATCGAAATATCTTCCTTTGCGGCACCTTCCGATAAAGAAGGATCATCTCCTCCGCGAAGATACCACATCCGGTCGGCATCGGGCAACAGAGTATCGTCTGAGGTCCCCGAATCAGCAGATGTCACCCTCACCGCAGCCTCCAGGCCCAGCCGGTAATGATACCTGGCTTCAGAGGGAAGTTTCCCCGTTTTTTTCAGGAAAGGCCCCGTGCAGGAAACGACCCTTATCCCCTCAGGCAACAGATCGTCGAAGAGGGCTGGAACGACCTCCGCCGCCGAGATAAGTTCAATATCGAAAAATTCCTCTTCGCCCTCGATCCCCACAGCAAGAGAAGGCCCCATGGATATTTTTGCGAGAGGGTGAAATCCTTCGCTGTAACTTAATGGAAGCCCGCTTCTTCTGAGAGCCCTGTGCAGAATATTAATGAACTCCCTGTGAGAGATATACCCGGCAAGGCCGGTTTTGGAATAAATGCACCTGTATCGCACAGGAGGGTCTTCCTGACCGGAAGATTCGGTCTTAACCCGCGGATCGGAATCCACATCTGGTATCCCGTTTTCTGATGAAGCTCCTTTCCCCGCTTCGAAGTCGCTTTCGTCCACGCAGGCCCCGCACCCTGTGCATTCCCCCGTTCTGCAGTCCTCTGTCGTCTCGCCTGCAAAAGCTTTTTCCCGCTCGCGGAGGAGGAATCCTCTGCTCACCCTTGAGCCGAACCTCTCCCAGGGAAGGCGGGCCTCAGGATCAAATCCTTCCAGCAGCCCCTGCATCGAATATCCATGTTCTCTTACAGCCTCCTGCCATAGATCGAATCGAAAATAGTCCCTCCACGCGTCAAACCTGCACCCTTTTTCGTACGCACTCCTGATGACCGGCCAGAGATCGGCCGAACCTCTGGCAAATATCCCTTCGAGGGCGCTGATCCTGGGTTCTCTCATGCTGAGCTGGACGTTCCTGTGCTTGATCCTCTTTGCGAGATATTCCTCTTTCCCGGTAATTTCTTCGATCGAAGACTGTCTTTCCCACTGAAAAGGGGTCTGGACCCTGGGAACAAACGGAGAAACAGATATATTGAGCTTAAACCTTTTTCTCCCCCGGGGTATGTTCAATATCCTTTCGACAAGCGAAGCTATTCCTTCGAGATCATCCTCTGTCTCCGTCGGAAGCCCGATCATGAAATAGAGTTTCAGGGTCTGCCAGCCGGCATCGAGGATACCGGTGCACGCGCTCATGATCTCATCATCCGACATCGCCTTGTTGATGACTCTCCGGAGCCTCTCTGTACCTGCTTCGGGAGCAATGGTAAAACCCGACTTCCTGACAATAGCTGAAGCCGACAATACCGACGAAGAGATCGTCTCCGGCCTCAGGCTTGGAAGTGCGAGAGAAACCCTTCGTTTCTCAAGTTCCGGACCTATCCGCTGGACAAGCTCATCGAACCGCGAGTAATCCGATGTAGAAAGAGAAAGAAGAGAGACTTCTTCCCACCCTGAAGCATCAAGGCCGGAACATACCGCCTCTGTGATCTCATCGACACTTCGTTCCCTTCTGGGACGATATGTCATTCCCGCGTGACAGAATCTGCATCCCCTGGTACATCCCCGGAGGATCTCTATCGATAACCTCTCATGGACTATGCTTGCTGAAGGGACTATCGGCTTGCGGGGAAGATCCCCATCGGCCAGAAGATATTTTCTCGGGACTATCGACTCGGAGATTCCATCGACATATACGCCTTCGACTGAAGCAAGAGCCTTTCTCGCCTCATCCCTCCCCCCCTGGCGTGCCTTTATTCCAGCAAGGAGATCGACCGCTTCCGGCAGAGATTCTTCTCCGTCCCCGACAAAAACAGCATCGAGAGTATTGAGGATAGGCAGAGGGTTCGTGGCACAGGGGCCGCCGGCGATGACTATAGGATCATTCTCATGCCTGTCGGACCTCTCAAGAGGAATAGAGGAAAGTCCGAGTATCGTAAGGATATTTGTATAGTGAAGCTCATACGGGATGGTTATCCCTACAAGATCAAAGGACGATACCGGTGTCCCGGTCTGCAGCGACCTGAGAGGCTCCCCCGATTCTCTGAGTTTTTTCTCCATATCGGGCCAGGGAGCAAAGACAAACTCTACCCCGGCACTCTCTTTGCGTGAGAGAATATCGTAGAGCAGCCTTATGCCCTGATGGGACATCCCGATCTCGTAAAGATCGGGAAAAACCAGCACGACATTGAACCCGCCATCTATAAATCCCTTCGATGAAAGATTCAATTCACGGCCGATATATCTTGAGGGCTTCTCTACCGAAGGTAAAAGAAGATCGTAATAAGAACCGGCTGGTATGTGATCGATCATCTTATTCATCCGGTTCAGACTTCTCCGCCGACTGTAATCCCAGGGATCCTCAGCGTCGGCTGGGCATCGGAGACAGGCACGTGCTGACCATCCTTTCCGCAGGTCCCGATATCGAACCCGAGATCACTTCCGACCATATCGATATCTCCCAGCACAGAGGGGCCGTTTCCGATCAGAGTCGCTCCCCTGACCGGTTTCGTGACCTTTCCATCCTTTATCAGGTAGGCTTCATTGACCTTGAAGACAAAATCTCCGCTCGAAGTATCTACCTGACCGCCCCCCATCCGCGCTACATAGAGTCCATTCCCGACACTTTCTATGATCTCCCCCGGTTCATGATCTCCCGGGGATATTATTGTATTGCTCATCCTTACTATGGGCCTGTGGCGAAAATCCTGTCTTCTTCCGTTTCCGGTCGAACTTACCCCCTCTTTGCGGGCGATCCTCCTGTCGAGGAGATAACATTTCAGCACGCCGTTCTCGACCGGAACGGTTTTCTGGGCCGGCACTCCCTCATCGTCGAAATTGTAGGAACCTCTCGCTCCCTGCAGGGTCGCGTCATCGACGACAGTTATCATTTCTGAAGCGACCTTCTCCCCTTTTTTGCCGCTGTAGATCGATAGACCCTTTTCAGCGGCATCCCCTTCCAAGCCGTGGCCTATCGCTTCATGGACCATTGTCCCGCCCGCTTCACTGGCAAGTACGACAGTCATGACTCCCGCTGGAGCCCTGTCGGCATGAAGAGTCCGTACCGCGCTCTCTCCGCTTTCAACGGCAAGGCTGCGGATCGTCTCTCCGTCGAGAAATTCAAATCCTCTGCGGCCTCCTATAGATCTGTAGGCGCTCTGTATATCTGCGCCATCAGCCGCTATGGAACGGATTGTAAAGACAATCTGCCTTCGATCATCTCCTGCAGCCGCACCTTCGCTGTTGAAAATCCTTACTTCCTGCACCATATCGGAATAATTTACCCGGACCTGGGTGATCTCTCTGCTCACGCTCCTGGCGATCTTTTCGGAATCAAGCGTCAACTTGATTTTTTCCTCAAGAGAAACATCCTCTGACGGGATAAGTATCCCCTCGCATACTCCAGAGAGCATTTCTCCAGGATCTTTGAAGGAACCCTCTCCTTTTTCGAGATTTCCCAAAACCGCTTTGCCCAGGCGGAAGATCTCTTCTTTTTCAAGGATATTGGAATAGCCGTATGCAGTCCTGTTTCCCGTGATCACTCTCAGCCCGAAACCCACATCCCTGCCGCTGGACATCTGGTCGATCCTCATATCTTCGCAGCGTATCGAATGGACAAGTCTTGCTTCGAAAAAAAGCTCCGCGAATTCAGCTCCGCCGTCGACAAGAGATTGAAGGGCGTCCTGGATATCTCCGATAGGGGGAAGTTCGATAATCACGCGGAATTCCTCTCGGCGCGGCGGCCGGACTTGTCTTTTATATCCTGATCAAAGACATCTTTTGAATAATCGCCGTCGCGCTGGATCGGATAAACGCCGTTGAAGCATGTAATGCAGTAATTATCAGGGTCATCGACACACTCGAGAAGCCCCTTTACAGAAAGATAGTGGAGGCTTTCCACGCCAAGATATTTCTCTATCTCACGGACAGATTTTTTCGAAGCAATAAGTTCCGACCGGGTCGGAGTATCGATTCCATAGTAGCATGAGTGGGTGATCGGAGGCGACCCTATCCTGAGATGTACCTCGGCTGCTCCGGCTTCTCTTATAAGAGTGACCAGTTTGCGCATCGTTGAGCCTCTGACGATAGAATCATCGATGACGACTATCCTCTTGCCTCTCAGGACACCCTTGACCGGATTGAATTTTATTCTGACATCCCAGTCTCTTTCCCTCTGTTTCGGCTGTATGAAGGTCCGTCCGACATAATGGTTTCGTATCAGTCCAAGCTCAAAAGGAAGCCCCGACGCTTCGGCAAACCCAAGCGCAATCGTATTGCTCGAATCGGGGACCGAGATGACTATATCGGCGTCTGCGGGATGCTCCTCAGCCAGTTTTCTCCCGAGCTTTCTTCTGACCTTATCGACATTTTCCCCGAATACCTTGCTGTCCGGCCTGGAAAAATAAATAAACTCAAAGATACATTTCGAAAGTCTCTCGGCGGAAGCGGCAAATTTTATCGATTTTATTCCATCTTCAGAAAGTACTATCATCTCTCCAGGTTCGACCTCGCGAAGATAGGCCGCACCTATAATATCAAAGGCGCAGCTCTCAGAAGCTATGATATGTGTATTTCCAAGTTTTCCGAGACATAGCGGCCTGAATCCGTTCGGATCTCTTGCCGCGATTATCTTCCCCTGCGTCAAAAAGAGAAGTGAGTAAGCGCCTTTTACCTGGCCGAGTGCGTCTATTACCATCTTTTCGATCGAGTCTTCCCGGCTCCTTGCGATAAGATGCAGAAGGACCTCGCTGTCCATAGTACTCCTGAATATCGATCCATCATCCTCCATCCTGGTACGCAGCTCCACGGCATTTACAAGGTTTCCGTTATGAGCGACTGCTATCTTTCCAAACCTGCAATCGACCAGAAAGGGCTGAGTGTTGACGACGTGTGATATCCCTGTAGTGGAATACCTGTTATGTCCGATCGCGACGTGACCCTCCAATTCCTTCAGGATATCGTCTGAATAGACTTTGGATACCAGGCCCATCGCTTTATGTTCATACATTTTCTTGCCGTCGTAGCTTATGATACCGGAAGATTCCTGTCCCCTGTGCTGAAGTGAATAAAGGCCGAGGTACGTCATCTGGGCAGCTTCCTTACTGCCGAATATGCCGAATACAGCGCATTCCTCTTTCAAGACATCATCTCCTTTTACTCCTCCGGCACACTGATACCTACCAACTCCGAAGTCTGATAGTGCGGGTTCAAAAGGACACCTTCCCTGCGTGAACGGGTAACCGCCATATTTTCGGCTTTCCTCACGGCATCCTCATCTCCCGAGGCGTTCACAATAAGCCTCCATACTTCACCGACCTTCATCCCCGAGACTTTTGTCCCTTTGAGCCTCGATTCGAGCCTCGATACAAATCCCTCAGCCCTGTCGTTCCTATGCTCACGTACAAGCAGATCACACGCGAATCTTTTATTCCCAGCTTCGACATTTTCGACCGTGTCATGAACAGGGTAATCTCTATCGAGAGGAAGGTCTCCAGCGGTGATAGAATCCGCCCCGGGCGTATCCCCCGTCACCCTTAATAAATAAAGGTGTTTATTCTGATTTGTAAAAGAGCTGTCTAGCCTTACGACCCTGTCAAGATCTTCAATCACTTTTTCAGCGCTCTCGCCCTCTGCGTCGAAACCCCAGTATGAATACCGTACGATTCCATGAAGATCCGAAGAAAAATCGAGTTTTTCCGTCAGTGTCATCCAGGCGGTCTGGGCTACAAGATCGGCCACCTTAAGTCTTACCCAAAGTTCTGCCTTGAATCTCATCTGCCGCCCTCCTTTGCCTGTCCTGAACAGCCCGAAGAGGCAGAAACCGGTCCTTTCTCAAGGAGCGAAGCAAAGAATCTTCTCCCAGGCCCCTCATCTTCCATCCTGCTGAAATCACCGGCTGCCTGGAATCTTTTCTTGCCCCATATACCGCATATATCCTCCGGGACCTGCCTAAGCCACGAGGCTCTTTCCGGATGAGGCATCATCGCGAGCACATTACCTTCACGGTTGCAGATGCCAGCGATATTCTCCATCGAACCGTTCGGATTGACCGGAAAAGCGCTGTCTATATCTCCGCGGTCAGTACAATACCTGAGGACGATCTGCCCGTTCTTTATCATCTGCTCGAGAAGGTCCTCATCCCTGGTGACGAATCTCCCCTCGGCGTGCGCGATCGGGACAGGGATGACTTCCTCCTCCAGGAACAATCTCGTCCATCGGCAGCTGCTTCCTTCATTTCGAAGATATACCCAGTTACAGTAATACCCTTCCCTGTCCTCCATGATGTTGGGAGCGAGCGCAAGATCGACCCTCTCCCAGTGTATTCCAGGGATGAACCCTGATTCTACGAGCACCTGTGCTCCGTTACATATGCCAAGCAGTGGATGGCCGGCAGAGGCAAGATCGCTCAGCGCGTCCATCACCGTATCTTTTGCCGCGACTACACCCGCTCTTATCCTGTCCTGATATGAAAACCCGCCTGGAAGTACGACAGCAAGGCTCTCCTCAAGAAGGCCCGGGTCCTCGTTCCATCGAAAAAGATCCGCATCCAGACCGACAGACCTTATGGCATCGGCTGTCTCATTTTCACAGTTAACGCCCGGAAACTGGATGATTGCTACCTTTCCCTTGAAGGATGTGGCCACTTATTCTCCTTTCTCGATACCAAAGATACCGCGGCAACCATTTATATATGCGTCTCTAAGCTCTTCGGTTTCCCAGATTGCAAGCCTCTTGTCTCCGGAAACGGCTTCCAGATTCGATCTGCTGTTGAGTGTACCTATCTTATGCAGCTTGACCCTTACCCTTGCGCAGAGCGCGAGGACTTCGCGTTCTATTCCGGCGGAAAGTTCGACGACAAATCCGCCAGTTTCGGAAAAGAGTATTTTTTCTGCGCTAAGCCCCGTATTGCTGAATTCGTCGATGTCTATAGTCAGGCCGACAGAACTGCCGGTCCGGGCAGCTACCAGCATCTCCGCAAGAGCCGTGATCATCCCCCCCTGCCCAGTATCGTGACAGGCCCTGACCCAGCCGAGATCGTGCATTTCGATGACAGCCCGGATCTGGTTTCGTTCCCTGACAAAATCAGCTTCGGGCACGTTGGCTCCGAGTTCACCGTATATCACCTTGTAATATTCGCTGCCGCCGAGTTCATCGAGCGGTTCGCCGACATAGTAGACTGTATTTCCCGACTCCTTGAAACCGATAGACCGGCTCCTGGAATAATCTTTCACCACTCCCGCGCAGGCTATGATCGGAGAAGGCGGGATCGCCTTGCCGCTCTCGCCCTGATTGTAGAAAGAAACATTTCCCGAGACTACAGGAAGAGGATCTCCCTCGTGGGAAATAAGCCCTATCCCCCTGCATGCATCTCCAACGCCTCTGACTCCCTCATAGAATTCCCAGAAGACTTCTTCTATCTCAGGATTTCCGTAATTAAGACAATCTGTTATCGTCCACGGCTCCGCTCCCACCGCCGCTACATTCCGAGCCGCTTCGATAACGGCCAAAGCTCCCCCCTGATAGGGGTCGATCGTCCCGTAGCGCGGATTGCCGTCTACCGATAAAGCGATACCTGCCGCAATGCCGGGCACCGGCGCTATGACGCCTGCATCAGCCTCTCCCGGCCTCAGGACAGCCCTTCCCTGTACTTCAGAATCATAATGACGGAAGAGATGGCCCTTCGAAGCGATATTTACGGAAGAGATAACCTTCAGAAGATCCTCTTTCAGAGACCGGTCATCCTGCCCGGCAGGCTCCTTGAAAAGAAGCCGGCGGCTTTTTTTCGCCCGGTCATAGCTTATACCTGTAGTAATTACATTTATCGGAGCTTCGCATACTATTTCACCCTGAGAGACTATCGTATATTTTTTTTCGACCGTCACGTCGCCGACGACAAAAGCGCCCGCGCCGTGGTATATGTGCGGAAGATCGAATTCTTCGTTGTATATCTTCAGGACATCTCCCACGAACTCTTCCGGGACCGCCATCGCGTATCTTTCCTGCGTCTCTGAACATGCGATCACAGCTGCCGGGAAATGCCCCGCCGCTACATTGACCTGATCAAGATCGAGCCTTACGCCGAAACCGCCCGCATCGGCGAGTTCCGATGTAACGCATGATATTCCCCCTGCTCCAAGATCCTTGAATCCGATTGAAAAACCGCGCTCGGAAGCCTGTTCCAGAACCTTCCTGTTAGCTACAGACAGCACTCTTTTAAGAAAAGGGTCGGGGACCTGCACGGCGCCCCTGTTCGCGTCCTCCTCGGAAGAGAGGTCTTCAGACGCAAAAGCTGCCCCGCCGAATCCTGAATCGTCAGTCGGCTTTCCGACCAGTATTATCTTGTATGGCCTGTTCTTCGCCTCTTCCGGGACCCTGCTCCGCAGGATCTTCGATTCCATCACCGTTCCGACAGCCACGACGTTTACGAGACAGTTATCGTCATACCCTTCGTCAAAGACTACATCTCCGCCAAGATTGGGGACACCGAGAGCGTTTCCATATTGAGCTATCCCATCGACGACTCCCCGCGCGATCGATATGGTCTGACCGGCATTCTCCCCATGCGGATCACCGAACCTCAGAGGATCGAGAACGCCTACGACCTCAGCCCCCATACAATAGACATCCCTTACTATCCCTCCGATCCCTGTGGCCGCTCCCTCGACCGGAAGCAGCTGTGAGGGATGGTTGTGGCTCTCGTGGGCTATGACAAGACAGTGCCAGTCGCCGTCGGCGGCCTTCGCGAATCTCACGACGCCGGCATCTTCGCCTGGTCCCATAACGACATTGGCCGCTTTAGTAGGAAGCATCTCGCCAAGTATCCGGCGGCTGCTCTTGTAGCTGCAATGCTCGCTCCACATCGTGTTGAATATCGTGAGCTCCACGATCGTAGGGTCCCTGCCCAGGAGCTCGCACACTCTGCGCGCTTCGCTGACCGCCAGGTTAAGGTCTCTCTTCTTCAGTGACTCAGCCACTTCTGCGTCAGTTCTGTCGGTTATTCGGACTGTTCCTTTAAGCAACCGTACTATCCTTTCCCGGGCCTTCTCTTTTCAGAAAGGACCCTGCTGAATATGAAATCGATCTTCTTAAGGTGCGTCTTAAGATCGAAGGCGTTTTCCAATTCAGACTCCGTACAAAGCTCCATCATCTTTTTATCCTTTTTCAGAATCTCTCTGAAAGACTGTTTTGAACCGATACTCTTCATCGCAGCTCCCTGGATGATAGAATACGCCTTCTCCCTCGACAGTCCTTTCTTGACAAGTAAAAGAAGGAGATGCTGCGAAAAAACAAGCCCTCCTGTCATATCGAGATTCTTCAGCATCCTCTCTTTATTCACCCTGAGCCCGCTGACAAGCCAGATGAACTTTTCAAGCATATAAGCCAGTATCATTGTAGAATCCGGAAGTATTACCCTCTCAACTGAAGAATGACTGATATCCCTCTCGTGCCACAGGGCGACATTCTCCAGGCCGGCGATTGAATTCGATCTGAGCAGCCTCGCCATTCCGGTTATCCTTTCGGTCAGGATAGGATTGCGCTTGTGCGGCATCGCGCTCGATCCTTTCTGACCTTTCGTAAACGGCTCCTCGACCTCTCCGACCTCCGTCCGCTGCAGCCCCCTGATCTCGGTCGCCATCTTTTCCAGAGAAGCGCCTGTCAAAGCAAGTGCTGACAGATAGGCCGCGTGCCTGTCCCGCTGTATTATCTGTGTTGTCACGGGAGCGGCCTTAAGAGCGAGTTTCCGCATCACGAACCGTTCGACCCTGGGGTCGGTATGCGACATCGTTCCGACGGCGCCGGTGATCTGTCCTACGGAGATCTCTTCAATCGCGTTTTCAAGCCTTTTGATATTTCTTTCTGTCTCAGCGTACCAGACAAGCAGCTTCATACCGAACGTCATCGGTTCGGCGTGTATCCCATGGCTCCTTCCCACCATGGGCGTCCCCCTGTACTTCAATGCCTGACGCTTCAGCACTGCCCTCAGCCTTTTCAGCTTCTTCAGGTTGACCAGGCCCGCATCCCTCATCTGACATGCGAGGGCGGTATCGAGCAGGTCCGAACTTGTCATGCCCATATGAAGATACTTTCCGGACTCTCCGATATATTCAGTCATGTTGGTTAGAAAAGCTATTACGTCGTGGCGCGTCTTCTGTTCGATCTTCAGTATCCGTTTGATATTATAATCCGCTTTTTTTCTTATCTCCCGCGCCGCTTTTTTCGGGATAAGTCCGTACTCCGCCATCCCCTCGCAATAAAGGACTTCGATCTCCCGCCAGAGATCGTACTTGTTCTTATCTGTCCATATTTCCGCGACCTCTGGAAGTGAATACCGTGGAATCAATTATCTCCTCCTATGTCTGTTCTTTCGCCTCGACAAGTTTTAACTTTACATCCAGCGTACGGCCGTCGCGCCATATTACTACTTCAAGATCGTCTCCGACCTGCCGCCCGAAGATCACTCTCTCGGCCTGTGAAGCATCAAGAATGGTTTTTCCGTTTATCTCAATAATGACATCGCCTACCTCTATGCCGGCCTCTTCGGCAGGCCCTCCCTGCTCAAGCTGTGCGACGACCAGCCCCGTATTGAAGGGAATCGCTAGTTGTTTAATGACATCAGGCGTAAGTTCCTTAACTATCAGCCCGGTCCATACGTTTCTGAATCTTCCGTATTGCCTGAGTTCATCGATTACCATCTTTGCTGTATTTACAGGGATCGCGAACCCCATACCGATATTGCTGCTGCCGCTGCTCGATGAAAAGATGAAGGTATTGATCCCTACCACAAGGCCGTCGGCAGAGACCAGAGGACCTCCGCTGTTCCCTGGATTGACCACGGCATCCGTCTGGATCATATTCTTGAATATCTGGACTGCTCTCGAAGTCTGCTTTACGTCCCGGTGAAGAGCGCTTATCACCCCGGCTGTCACTGTAGGCTGAGTGTCGTTGAATAGATATGTAAATGGACTGCCGATAGCTATCACAGTCTCGCCGATCTCCAGCTGATCCGAGTCGCCGAGCGGGGCAAACGGGAGGTTCCTGCCCTCTATCCTCAGAAGGGCAAGATCGAATTCGGGAGTGCGGCCGATCAATGTAGCGAGGACCTCCGTACTGTCTGTCATCGTTACATATATCTCTTCAGCATCACGGATCACATGCTCATTTGTCAGAATATACCCATCGGGGTTGACGATCACTCCTGAACCGTAGCTGGGATACCTCTGTTTGGCAAGGGTAGGCATCCGTCCGCGGAACTGCTGGAACCATTCATCCCATCCGCGGCTGGCGTAAACAAGCTGAGTACGGTATGCAGTCACTGAAACAACAGAGGGGCTGACTCTGCGCCTCGCACCGACAATCGCATCCTGCCTTGATAATGAACTCTCCCCGGAAATATAATTACCGGAAGATTCAGGAAAAAACGACTTCTCTTTTGTTATCCTGACGAGAAGAAAGATCGATACTATCAGCATCGCCATGGCAAGCCCGAACAGCACACCCATCACGACAGGAAACGCCCTCGACCATCTTGATTCAAATGACTTCAATTATGATCAATCCTCTCCCGGGCTCTCCTTCTCGGTCAACAATACGGCAGTTTCAGCGCGCCGCCTGGAGCCTGTTCAGCGCCGGCACATGTTTTAACCGCATGAATCAATATAGTGCCCTTATTTCTCGACCTTTTCCCAGTCTGCGAGAAAACTTTCGATACCCTTGTCTGTAAGTGGATGTTTGATCAGCTGAGATATCACCTTGAAAGGTATGGTCGCGACATCGGCGCCTATAAGAGCAGATTCATAAACATGCTGGACGCTTCTTATGCTGGCGACGATGATCTGGGTCGCAAAAGAGTAATTATTATATATATCGACGAGATCGGCTATAAGGTCCATGCCGGGTTGGCCGACGTCATCAAGCCTGCCGACAAAGGGACTCACATAGGTAGCTCCCGCTTTCGCCACCAGAAGTCCCTGGTTGGCGGAAAAGCATAGTGTCGCGTTCGTCTTGATCCCTTCTGCGTTGAACATCCCGATAACCTTGACCCCCTCGGTAGTGCAGGGAACCTTTATGATTATATTTTCCGCGATCTTGACCAGATCCTTGCCCTCTTCGAACATACCATCGGCATCGAGCGAGACGACTTCAGCGCTTACCGGGCCCGGCACTATCGAGCAGATCTCTTTGAGAGTATCCCTGAAACTTCCCTTTTCCCTGGAAAGAAGGGTAGGATTGGTCGTAACGCCATCAAGTAGACCAAGTTTCGCAGCTTCCCTGATCTCACCGACATTCGCAGTATCAATAAAAAACTTCATTTTTCCTCCAGATCTTCTGTTTTTTAAACCCACTAAAAGAAACAAGAATTATACAGTCAACCCCCCGATCAGACAACCAAATTCGGGAGGAAAATCTGTATTAATGCCTCAGTGACCTTAAATCTAAGGGAAATCCTAATATTCTACTTCCATAAAGTAAAGGGCGCTCGGGGAAAGGACGGGCCCCGCGGCTCTCCTGTCGCGCGCTTCGATGACCTGTCTGATATTGAGATCCTTTCCTCTTCCTATCTCGAGGACTGTCCCGGCGATCGTCCTCACCATGTTATAGAGGAACCGGTCCGCCTTTAAGGAGATAGTAAGAAGAGGTCCGTTTTCAAGAAGTTCCGCCCGCATGACACGGCACCATGATGACCTCGCATCACCGACAGTGGCAAATGATGTAAAATCATGATATCCCTGCAGCTCCTTCACCGCTTTTCTCATTGCATCTATATCGACCGGCCCTCGTGTGTAATGATAATACTTTTTCCACAGGGCGGTCGGTTTCGTGATAAAGATATATCTGTAAGATCTGCTTTTAGCATCGTACCGGGCATGGAATGAAAGATCGGCCTCCTCGGCCTGCCTGACAAGGATAGTATCGGGAAGTTTCGCGTTTACCGCTTTTCTGATAACGTCGAGGCCATGATCGGTACTCAATAGAACATTTGCCACCTGCCCCACTGCATGGACTCCTGCATCGGTCCTTCCCGCCCCGATTATCTTGACCTCTCCATCTGCGAGTTCCGCGAATACGCGTAACAACTCGCCCTGGATCGTCCGCCTGTCGGTCTGGACCTGCCATCCGCTGAAATCTCCGCCGTCATACTCGATCGTCAGTTTCAAATTACGCATATCATCTTTATATATATTCCCACACCGGCGGGCAAGGACCATTTACACCCGGAAGATTCGAATCTCTTCATATACCATCTCGGAAGCGTGCATCTCTCTCCAGGCCATCAACGGAAACTGGGGGAAATTGCCTATAAGTAATGGAAAAAAATCGGAAATTGTGCTAGAATGAAAACCGGTGGTAATAAATACTCAAACTATGGGGGGGCGATTGACATGCGTCCGCATTTCCTTCGTTTCAGGCACCTCCTGGTAGCACTCGTCGTGCTGTCTGTGAATTCCGTACCCGCTTCTACAGCTGATTCTCTCCCTGCAGAGGCTGGAGACAGCTGGAATGTCGATCTTGTCGGCAGGTGGATCGATGGAGACTGCATGGCTGTTTTTGCGGAAGGACTTATAGCATATTTTGGAAATGAGAACTGCTTTGAGATAGTTGGTTTCTATGACCCGGCGCACCCTGTTGAACTGGGGAACACGACATTACCTGAAACTATCATGGACATCGTGGTAAACGGTTCTTATGCCTATGTCGCTGACGGGGATGGCGGCCTTAGAATACTGGATATATCGATTACTACATCCCCGACCGAGATAGGATATTGTGATACGCCCGGTTCTGCGCGTGGAGCTGCCGTAAGCGGCTCTTATGCATATGTCGCTGACTATGAAAGCGGACTTCGAATTATAGATATATCGACCCCTGCAGCCCCCGTCGAGGTGGGATATTATGATACACCGGGTTCTGCAAGTGGAGTTACCGTAATCGGTCCTTATGCCTATGTCGCTGACGGAGGTGAAGGCCTTCGTATTATAGATATATCGACCCCTGCAGCCCCGGCCGAGGTGGGATATTATGATACACCGGGTTCTGCAAAAGAGGTTGCCGTAAACGGTTCTTATGCCTATGTCGCTGACAGCTATAAACACCTTCGTATAATAGATATATCGAACCCTGAATCACCTGCTGAAGTAGGATCCTATGTTAATCCGATGTATTACCAGAGCGCAAATGCTGTTACAGTAATCGACTCTATCGCCTATGTCGCCTTCGAGGGCGCTGACGGCCTTGCGATACTGAATGTATCAGACCCTGAATTACCGGATCTGGTGGGAAAATATTACCTTGGGGGTGGAAAAGATCTTTCTGTAAGCAGTTCTTATGCCTATGTCGCCCGTTACCATGACGGTCTTCGTGTAATAGATATATCAGACCCTGAATTGCCGACTGAGGCGGGGTATTTTGATTCAGGAGGTTACGCGGTCGATGTATCAGTGAGGGGTTCCTATGCCTACGTTACAGACTTAGAGAATGGACGCCTTAATGTTGTGGATATATCAGACCCTGAGTCCCTGAACAGGGTAGGTTATTGCGATATCGGGGTGGATCGTATATTTGGAGTTGCCGTAAGCGGTGATTACGCCTATGTCGCTGCCGCCCGTGACGGCCTTCGTATTATAGATATATCAGCCCCTGAATCTCCGACCAATGCAGGATATTTTGATACACCGGGTTATACACGTGGAGTTACCGTGGACGGCTCTTACGCCTATGTCGCAGACGGCTCTAGCGGACTTCGTATCATAGACGTATCGACCCCTGCATCCCCGACCGAGGTTGGATATTTTGATACATATTATTTAATAGGCGTCGCCATTAGCGGTTCTCATGCCTATGCCGTTGGCGACGGTTTTCGAGTAATAAGCGTAAATAACCCTGCATCCCCTAAAGAAGCGGGATATTGTGATATCGGAGATGCAAAGGATATTGTCATAAATGGAACCTATGCCTATGTGGCTAAAAGCTATGACGGCCTGGATATTGTAGATATATCGACTCCCAAATTCCCCGCCAGGGTTGGATATTTTGATACTTCGAATCCTGCGCATGGAGTTGCCTTGATCGGAACTTATGTCTATCTCGCCGACCACTATTCTGGCCTTCGCGTAATAGATGTATCAGACCCCGAATTGCCGACGGAGATGGGATATTACAATACATTGGCCGCAGAGGGAGTCACTGTAAGCGGTTCTTATGCCTATCTCGCAGACGGCTATTACGGCCTGTATATCCTAAGTTATTCGACGCTTGCCGGGGATGATACTCCCCCTGTGCCTGATGCTGTCGTCCTGCATCAAAATATTCCCAATCCGTTCAACCCGTCGACGACGATACGGTTTGATATTCCGGAAACGATGAAGGTCGGTCTCTCGGTCTATGATGTGACGGGAAAACTTGTCTGCGTTCTTCTCGATGAATCGATCGACGGCGGAAGAAGAGACATCATCTGGGACGGAAAAAACAGCGCGGGCGCGGCGGTCTCTTCGGGGATCTATTTTTACCGTCTCGTGACCCCAGAACGCAGTGAAGTAAAGAAGATGGTCCTGCTCCGGTGATCAGTACGGAAGATCCGTCTCCAGCGAATCTGCCGTCCATCTTTCCAGCCTGTATTTATCAGGATGAAGTTCTATGACCTTTCGGAGCCATTCCTCTGAATATCCCTCTTCTTCCGCCTGACCCTTTTCATGCTGGATATACCCGTCGTTGTACTTTCTGATCAGCAGTTCAGCGAGTTCACGGTATCTCTTGACCACCCTGTTTGCCGCATTCTCTGAATAATCGGTCAGATAATCCGCCGCGAGAGCGGGGTCGCTTTTGTACAGCTCCAGCGCCGCCTTCTCGACAGCTGGCTGCATCGCCGAGAGATTGTCCTCCAGCCCGGACTGTACCTCCTGAATATCCTCTTTCATAAGACAGTATCTGAGGTTCGCGTAGTTAGCGACAAAGTTGAATACCCACCAGGCTGAATCCCAGGAAAATTCAGCCATACTTCCTGTTGCAAGCGTTTCAGGTATTCTGTCGGTGCAGGCATAAAAAGGCATATAGACGGAAAAATACGTGTCATCGACCCCATACCAGAAGACGCCGCCGATAGCATCGGGCAGATATGAACGCGACTGTGAGACGAAAGAAAATCCGGTCTGTTGCGTCGAGATCGGCCTCTCCCAGGTATAATCTTCGCCGTCGATATTCCAGTTCATGGGACGCCACCTGTTCGGACTGCCGAAAGGCCCGGCGTCGACTCCTTTTGTCATATCGTACGGCGTGCCTTCATAGTGATCCCTCATCAGGGCAAACACATCTTCGCGGGATAGTTTTTCGTCAGGTTTTATCCATAGAGGATATCCTTCCGCCCCCTTTACTCCTCTGTGATAGTCGGAAGAAAATTCCTTCGACGGAGCGGCCCTTCTGAATATGCTCCAGACGCGGGTCTCGCAGTAACGCAGTTTCTGGGGTGGAGCAGGACAGTACGCTTCATGGAATCTGAACGGTTTTCCCGAACCGGGGTCGTAGTATCCCTTTTCGATTGCAAAATCAATGACATCTTTCGAATAGATACAGTTTTTGCTGTCCTTCAACGGAAACTCACCTATGCGGGCCTTGTTCGCGTGAGCGCAGATATACCCGTCGGGGACCCTCAGGGCGACCCAGTTGGCCCCTTTCACTCCCGCGCCTTTTCCTATTATCTCAAGTATCCATGCCTCGTTTTTATCCCCTATGGAGAAAGACTCTCCCTCGCTTCTGTACCCGTATTCTTCCACAAGGGCTCCGATTATCTCCACAGCCTCTCTTGCTGTCCTGGCTCTCTGAAGAGCGACCCTCATCAGGTACCAGTAATGCATCCCCCCCTCTTTATTCTTCAGTTCTTCTCTCCCGGTGAATGTCGTCTCCCCTATCACTACCTGATATTCGTTCATCAGGTACACGACGCCGAACGTATGCGGCACTTGCGCGATCCGTGCCTGCACATTCCCGTCCCAGCCCTTCAATTCATAAAGATCGTCGGGCCCATGATCTTCGGGGGGCGTATAGTTCATATGCGGATGAAACTCGCCGTCACAGGCATATGTTATCATAACCGAGCCGTCCGCGCTGGCTCCCTTTGTCACAATCAGACTCGTACAGGCTGTCAAATCATGTGGAACAGACAGGAATACGACAGAAATCAGGATAGCAAGGCAAGATAATCTTTTCATATCCGCAGGGCCTCCATAAGATCGGGTTCACTACAAAAACTCACGTAAAGAAGAATACACATCTTCAGCACCGGATGCAAAACATCTTGACATCCACCTCTTCAAAATGGCAGGAATTTAATAACCTTCTGACTTACGGGAGATGTTATGAACAGAGTAAAATCAATCTATCGAGTATTTATTGCCGCTGCCGTATTCATATCCCTTTCGGCCGGCTGGGTCTCGGCAGGGTCAAAATATGACCGGCTTCTCAATGACCCTGATGGAAGAAGAAAACTTCAGATCCTGGCACTTATGGAGGAGAACCGGATCCTGACGGATGATATAAAATACTCGATCGAGGACCCGGACCCTCTGATAAGGCTCAGGTCCGCCGAGGTCCTTGGCCGCATAGACGATCCTGCTGGTACCGTTACCTTCCTCTCAAAGCTCGCGAAAGATACCGACCCGGATGTCGCGGCATCAGCGGTATATTTTCTCGGTTTGGTCGGATACGGGGAAGAGACGAGCCGGCTGGCGGTCGAGACTCTATCCTCGGTCCTCAAAGAAGGCACCAAAGACATGAAATTACTCGCTTTGTACGCCCTTGGGAGGACAAAGTCAGGTGATGCCGCTCCTCTGATAAAACAATACATGACAAATTTTCACTCGTCGCTCCGCGCCGGTGCCGCTTTGTCCGTCTGTCTTCTGGGAGATTCCACGCAGGCCGGTTCATGCGCCCTTTTGCTTTATGACCCGGCGCCTGAAGTTGCAGCGATGGCTGCTTATACATTAGGCAGGCTCGGCTACGGCGGTGAGAACATCAAGTTGATAAATCTCCTGCTTAATGACGACCCGGAAGTCAGGATTCAGGCCGCAGAGGCCCTCGGCAGACTGCGTGAGGAGAAAGCTATAGAACCGCTGGCAGCTGTGATGAGCAGCGGAGACAGGATCTTTTCGATAAAAGTCGCTGAAGCGCTCGCCCGGATAGGAGACAAGAAATCTGCCGAGAAGCTGGAAAAGGTCCTTTCTTCAGACGACAGCTACCTTAAGACCGTTGCTCTTCAGGGAATTGAAAGATCGGAGAACAAAAAATCATTCAAAAAGATCCTTCCTCTTTTCAGCGACAGCTCGCTGATGGTAAGAATGGCGGCAATAAGGGCCGCGGCAGCGACAGGAGGTTCAGACGCCCGGAAATATCTTCTCGAAACTGCCATGAACCGGACTCCGTACGAAAGGATGATAGCCCTGGAATTTCTGGGCGAGATAGGGAACGAAGAAGATCTGGGATTACTAACGGATATCCTATCCTCGGAAACAGACGACCTTTCAAGAGAGGGCGCTGCTGCAGGACTGGGCCGATTTGAGAATACGGATCGTTTTTATACCCCGGCAGGTGAAAGCGGTATTTCACCTGCTGCGGCACTTCTCGATGCCGCAGGCGGTGGCGATTGTGTAGTAGCGGCGATTTCGATCGAGGCGCTGGGAAATACAATCCCGGAACAGGTTGTTGATGACCTGATCGGGATCTTCAACAAAAGCGGATCCCGTGAAGATGCTGACAGAAGACTCGCTATAATAACAGTTTTTGATCTGATCGCAGGCGACAAGGATTCAGATGCACGGAACAGGGAAAAGATCATCAGCCTGTTAAAACTCGCAGTTGCCGATCCAGACCCCAGGGTCCGGAAGGCCTCATCCGATGCGTCATCCAGTTTCGGATCGGCCTTTCCTCCCGACACTTCCAGGGCGCTGGATTGGAACAGGGGTGATCTCCCGTGGGGCGAGCCATCTCTTCCGATCGGAGAAAAAAAGATTTCACTGATTACGTCAAGGGGACGGATCGGGATCACACTCTTCGGGGATGACGCCCCGAATATCGTTACCGGGATCCTTACTCTTGCGAGAGACGGTTTCTATGACGGCCTGAATTTTCACCGGGTCGTGCCTGGATTTGTTATACAGGGAGGTTGTCCCCGCGGGGATGGATGGGGAGATGCCGGATATTTTCTCCGCAGTCAGTTCAATATGCACAGATACGGCAGGGGATATGTCGGTGTAGCCCATTCAGGAAAAGATACTCCGGGAAGCCAGTTTTTTATTACACACACTCCGCAGCCTCACCTTGACGGACGGTACACGATTATCGGAAAGGTCACAGATGGGATCGAGGTCGTGGACATGATAGAGACAGGCGACACTTTCAGTATCAAGATAATCGAATGATCGTTAAAGAAGAATTCACCTCAAGATGGTCGCTTCTGCTGGCCGCGCTCGGCATGGCGGTCGGTACCGGCAATATCTGGAGATTTCCGAGAGTGATCGCCCAGAACGGCGGAGCGCCTTTCCTTGTCCCCTGGTTTCTCTTTCTCTTTCTTTGGTCTATCCCACTTCTTATGATCGAATTCGGCATCGGCAAAAAGACCCGGATGGGTACTATCGGCGCGTTCGGTTCGATTGACAGGAAGCTTACATGGATGGGGGGATTTGTCGGGATATGCACGCTTGCGATAACATTCTATTACAGTGTAGTGACTGGATGGTGCTTCCGGTATTCACTTGCATCATTCCTCGATATCTTTTTCCAGAACGGGACATTCCCCGGATCCGGACTGTGGGGTAGTGAAACAACCGGATTCTGGACATCATTTCAGGGTACCAGGTGGCAGCCGGTCCTTTTTCACATGACAGGAATTTTTGCCGGTTCTTTTATCATATACAGAGGGGTAGTAGGCGGTATTGAGAAAGCCAATCGTATCATGCTGCCCTCTCTTTTTGCTCTCCTTATAGTCGCGGTAATCAGAGCCGTGACTCTTCCAGGCGCATCTGCAGGGATGAATTATCTCTTTCAACCTGACTGGAGCGCGCTGCTGAACTATCGAATCTGGCTGGAAGGACTCACACAAAGCGCGTGGTCGACCGGCGCGGGCTGGGGACTGATCCTGACATACGCAGTCTATATGAAAAAAGATGACGACATTGTGGCCAATTCCTTTCTTGCCGGTCTTGGGAATAATTCGGCTTCACTGCTGGCCGCCCTTGCGGTCATCCCGACAGTCTTCGCGGTCCTCCCATACGGCCAGGCGCTCTCCGCCGCGCAGGACACGGGGCCGCTCAGCACAGGGCTGACTTTCATATGGATACCCAAACTATTCGAACAGATCAACGGCGGACGTTTTTTTCTTCTTGTGTTCTTTCTCGCATTATCCGTCGCGGCGCTTTCATCCCTGATAGCTATGATCGAACTTGGAACGCGCAACGTCATGGATTTCGGTGTTTCCAGAAAGCGCAGCATCTTTATAATCGCGTCAGCCTGTTTTATTTTCGGACTTCCGTCTGCCCTCGATCCAGGGTTTTTTCAGAATCAGGACTGGGTGTGGAGCATCGGCCTGATAATCAGCGGTCTTCTTTTCTGCGTCACAGTGATCCGCTACGGAGTTAAAAAATTCCGGATCGAACTCCTCGACGGCCTTGATAACGATATAAGACCGGGAAGGATATTCGATTTTGCCGTCAAATACATCCTTCCGATAGAGTTTCTCGCGATGACGGGGTGGTGGTTTTTCCAGTCGGTGACTGTATATGACCCGGAACTTTGGTGGCATCCTTTTCGAAAATTCAGCCTGGGAACCTGTATCTTTCAATGGAGCCTGCTTATTCTGATCCTGCTGATATTTCAGAGGCCCGTCAACAGGATCCTTTTTGAGCGAAAATCCACAGATAGCTGGATTCTGACAGACGAAAGCCGCGCGGAGAAAAAAAGACAGGGGGAAAGATCGAGGGGAAAGGATGATGATCGATGACAAGATCAGCTGTAATAATGATGTCCGTAATATGCAGCCTGGTCTGGGGCGGATTCGCCAGTCTGATAATATTTGTCATCAAAATGGAAAAGAAAAAGAAAGACGGTTCCCGTAATTAGGAGATACTGTTTTTAAGGTCCGCGATAATCTTACGTTGGCATTCAAACCCTATCGACGGAAGGTCATCCAGGGGAAAGAACCCTGCGTCCCCGGCGTCATCTCCCGCTTTAAGCGTGCCTCCTGATATTTTCCCCTTAAAGAGGACAAGGATAGTGTTGCCGCGCGGGTCGTCAAAACACGATTCTATCGCGTGAATACCTTCGATCTCCACATCGAGTCCAGTCTCTTCTTTCAGTTCTCTTACAGCCGTAGCTCTTATCTCTTCATCATATTCGATATATCCTGACGGTATTACCCATCTCCCCCTGTAAGGCTCGAAAGCCCTCTTGACAAGAAGGATCTGCCCATACTCATCAAGTATAAGGACTCCCGCAGCGGGAGCAGGATTGACATACTGGACGAAGTCACAATCAGGGCACTTCATCCTTTCTATCCCGCCCTCTTCACTCCTCTGAACCGTGCTTCCGCAATAGGGGCAATATCTGAATGCTTTCTTCATATGATTCCCGAACCAGCACCTTCATCATATTAATGTGTCAGCCGCAGCGTCACATTCGTATCGAAGCAAAAACATGCGCCATTGCTGGTCTATCACTGGAAACTCTTCTCCGTAGATCTCCTTGAAATGTATATTGAAATCTCCGAAACTATCGACACCGTCAGTTTCCTTGAACAGCCTTACAATCTTGTCCATACCGTATTTTTCAATCATGTAATTTACAAATGAGCCCCATGAAGGGACGGTTACAGAAACGTCGGTATGAATAAACTCCTTTTTAGATATGGTCTTATAGAGCACCGGGAGCCTTTTGTTGATCAGATCCTGCTTTGCACAATTATGCAGGTCCCATCCATAAATTTTTTCTCTGTAATGAAAAACGACACCTTTGGCCAGCCCCATAGGAGGCGTACCCAGGTCGTACAGGATCATATGGATCATATCGTGGTCCTCATACGATTCAATGGAATGGAACTCTTTTATTCCCCACCTTGGAAGCTGCTTATACCTTTTTCTGCGCAATAGTTTGAGAAACCTGTCTTCGGAGGGATAAAAATAGTATTCAACTTTTTTATCCAGTTTTTTAATTCCGAAGTCTTTTGTGATCTCATCGGCAAGCTTCACAAAACGGTCGATATCTCCCTGAGGAAATTCTTTCTCGGAAAGCCATTTAAAATCTACAAACCGTGTCTCTTTCTTTTCCCAATGCTGTTCCGGCTGGAAGACAAGTTCGATATCATCAAAATATGCGTACCCGCTCATCCTGTTTATCAGTCCTATCTCTATCGACCTTGCCTTATCAGGAACGTTCATCATATTCTTGTTTTTCGCCCACTTGCTCGTCCCTATTCTTCTCATCGTGCTCGCATCGGTAGAATGCCTTGAATTTACCCTGTTTCCATTTTTGTCATAAAAGATGATATAGATATTACAGTCTGCATCCTGTCCTTTTGCTTTCTCGACATCATCGGTCTTCATCTCGGCGGAAAAGAAGACGTCGTACCCGGGCTTAATCGGAAAACGCTGGCAGAGAACCATCCATTTGTCGGTATTAAATATTCCCCTTATATAATATGAATGTCTCCCGCTTTTATAATGAGTGGAACTCTTACCGAACATGACCATCTTATCACCGTCACCCGAAAACTGTCTAAGCTCCCAGCCCACGGGCATAAAACCCTCCCACTCCTCAAAAGACGGGTTAACGACGACATTTACGTCTGTTTTGATTTCCGGCATATTCTCAGTCTGTTCGGCATTGTCCTTTTCGCAGCTGCCAAACGAAAAGATCATCAAAAGTGAAATCAGGACAAAAAGAACAGGTCTTTTATAAGCCATTGAACATCCCTCCCGGTAATTTGCGTTTTAATACATATTTTTATACAATCTATACGCCCATTTGTTTCAATTCAACAGGCATGAGTCAAACAAGTAGCCGAATTTTTCTAAAAACCACGCTTTGCGCAGGATATCTCTATAAACGCCTGGAGCGGCCATATACATAACGGATCTCCGTCAACCTTCGTGTCTCATCGTTATTTCTGTCTGTTGTCGGTGCCGAATTTTTTCCACTTCATCGCCATGTCATACAATTTTCTCTCCACAAGATCGTTTACTGATCCTTTTGAATATTTTCCGTTTTTGAGTTTTTTGCCTGCATCTACACCTGTAAGCAGGCTGATTCCTTCGTCGACATGTTTTATCGGATAGATATGAAATTTCCCTTTTTGGGCCGCACTGACTACCTTCTCATTAAGCATAAGGTCCCCAACGTTCTGCCAGGGTATTATTACTCCTTCAGTTCCCTTGAGGCCTCTCGAACTGCACACATTGAAAAATCCCTCTATCTTTTGATTGACGCCGCCGATCGGCTGAATCTCACCATTCTGATTGATGGAACCTGTAACGGCGATATCCTGCCTGATCGGCAGATCGGAAAGACTCGAAAGAATCGCATAGAGTTCGGTGGAACTTGCGCTGTCTCCGTCTACACCGCCGTACGACTGTTCAAAACAGAGGCTGGCACTCATTACAAGCGGATTATCATTCCCGTATTTTCCTCTTAGATATCCGCTCAGGATCAGGACCCCTTTGTTATGCGTGCTTCCACTGAGATCGGATTCGCGCTCGATATTGATGACACCGGAGTTGCCGAGAGAGGTCCGCACAGTGATCCTGGAAGGCTTACCGAAAGAATAATCTCCCATATCGTACACTGACAGAGCGTTGACCTGTCCGACGACTGCTTTATCTGTCTCGATAAGGATGGTCCCGTCATCTATCCGCTCCTGAAGTTTCTCTTCGAAAAGATTTACGCGCATCGCACGGTATTCTATGGCTTTTTCAACATGCGCCCTTCTGACGACCCTGGCATGCTCAGTCTTCGCCTGATAGCTTGATTCTCTGATGATATCAGCTATCATGGAGAAACGGGTCGATATCTTCGATTGCCTTTCTGCGAGCCTTACCCCGAATTCAACGACAGCAGCTACTCCCGACCTGTCAAAGTGCAGAAGATTTTCCCTGTCGCAGACCGCCTTTATAAAACCGGCATACTGCTGTATTATCCTGTGATCCCTATCTGTCTCCCTGTCGAAATCCGCTCTTATCTTGAATATCTTTCGAAAATCCTCATCATAAGACTGCAGCAGATAGTACATCCTGGAATCACCTATCAAAACGATCTTTGTCTTGACCACAATCGGTTCGGGTTTCAATGCTGATGAACTCACAAAACTGAATGAATCGAAGTTCTGTATGATCGCTTCGGAGCCTTTCAGCGTTCTTTTCAGAGTCTGCCATACTCCCGGTTCAATAAATACATCCATAGCATTCATTACGAGGAATCCGCCATTTGCCCTGTGCAGTGATCCCGGCTTGATATTCATATGATCCGCTTTGGACCAGCCTCCTGGATAAAAATCACGTTCTATGATCCCAAAAACATTCTTGATGTTGGGAAAATTCTCGATGATCACAGGGGGAGCTTCCGCATACGAGTTATCTATCAATACATTGACTCTGAATTCTCTGAAGGGATCATCATCTTCCACCGGGTCGACTACCCCGGACATCTGGACCTCTTCCGGGGATTCCTCATTGCCACCATTCTTAAAAAGGTCCAGCTTCCTGAACAGGGCATTTTCCACACTCTTGAGGATATTTGAAAGTTTCTTGTTTTTGAAAAGTCGGTCTATCTCGACAATCATCCCGTGAACGGCAGGATGAATAAACTCTTTATCCAGTTTTTCCAGCTGCTCATTCAGATTTCTTTCAATCTCCTTCATCGCTTCATAGACACCAGACATATCTTCGGAAAGAGCCTCTGCCTTTTCCTTCATCGATTCGAATTTTTTCTGCGTGATAGTCCCTTCTTCGATCATTTTCATGATCTGGGCATAATCCACGGCTTTTCCGTCGATGACCGGAACAATCTGAGGCCTGATCGCTCCTCCCACCTGGACGCTGACCATCGTAAACCCTTCCTTGCCGATCTGTTTCTCAAACGCAGTACCGATTTTTTTCTGCTGTTCCTGATGAAGTTCGACGATTTTTTTTCTCTTACCGAGGTAGTAGTCGCTTTTCAGCATCGAAGGGATCTTTCTTTTCAGATTGAAGATCAGCCCGTCCATCTCTGCAGCCAGTCTGATCCCCTCGCCTGCCTGCAGTTCAAGCTGCAGCGGCATATTCTCGTCCCTGAAATTGTGCATGTAGCAGATATCAGGAGGAATCGAATCCTTACTTTCCATCTTCTCAAGAAGGTGTTTTATCGTCGTGGTACGCCCTGTCCCGACAAGTCCGGTAATAAATATGTTATACCCTCTATGCTCTAGGTTAAGACCCGTACTTATGGCCATCAATGCCCTGTCCTGTCCAATTATGTTATCGCAAGGATTGATCTTGGCAGTGGTTTTAAACTTGAACATACTGACCGGACACTGCCATCTCATCTTTTTTGGGGAAAGTTCTTTTATTTTCGGTGCATTACTCATCGTCACCCTCCAATTCATGGAATGTGATCATTCCTGTCCAAAAGCTGCGCGGCAGCCGAAATCCGCCTCATGACGTCAGAAATCGAACAAGAGGCATCTATTCGACCCTTTTGATGACCAGAAGCGTAGCGTCATCCGAAAAAATGCTGCTGCCCCTGAAAGCTGTAATACTTTTAAAGACCCTGTCGATAATAACAGCGGATGACTCACCCTTGTTCTGGCCGACGACATCGGTCAAACGTTCAGTACCATACATATCATTATCGCTGTTTGTAATCTCGAATATGCCGTCTGAAAACATAACAAGAAGATCGCCTGGATCCATAAACGCGAACCCTCTGTTAAATATTGTCTCCTCCAGAGGTCCAAGTATCGTGCCTCCGACATCAAGTTGAGTTACGGATCCATCTCTAAAGTGGAGAGGAGGCGGATGCCCCGCGTTGATATATACGAGCGTCCCGTTGCGCTCCAGTTCACCATAGACCAGTGAGACAAATCTTGTGGATAACTGGCTTTTATGGATCACCGCATTCAATTTCCGAATTACACTGGATATCTTCATATCATTTTCAATCCCCATCCTCAGCCCCGTCACGACATCCCTTGCAAGAAGAGCAGCGGGCAATCCATGGCCGCTTGCGTCACCTATCGCAAAACTCAACACGCCCTCTTCGAGAATATTGAAGTCATATAAATCCCCCCCGACACGTTCAGCAGGTACAAATCTTCCCGAGATATCATAACCTTTAAAATGCGGATCGTTTCGGGGAAGAAGCGACTTCTGAATCTCATACGCTTCCTGGATATCGGCATTAAACCGGCTCGTCGAACGGCTGTAATTGACCGTACTTCGGATAGTGTTGAGTGTAAACTGAAGAGACTCCCTCTGCCATCCTTCATCGAGCATTAAAACCAGCATAAATTGATCGTTCTCTCCGACCATGACCGCCACACAGTTAATCCCCCACGGAGAGGAGGCCGAATCGGCGAAAATATAGCTCTTATGTTCGAACAACAGCCCGAACACGGGATCGTTTTTGAAAATAGAAACGGGCCAGAGTCCTTCAGGATCTCCTACGGGACCTTCTACAAGATGGAACGATCCGAAACGCAGTTTGTATATGCTTCCGCTTTTGATTCCGAGTTCGACCCCGAAAAATTTGACAAGCTCCTCGAGTACGAGTGAAAGGACATCCTTGGTATTAGCGCTGTTACCTATACGCACCAGAAGAGAATCTAATTTTCTGTAAAATACTTTGGGGTGAAAATCACCAGTATTCATCTAAAGACTCCAGTTCAAACCGCCACTTTGCGCGAAGATAGCGGTTTAATCGACCTTTTGCAATTGATTTCTTGATACCGGATTTATCTTTACGTATGGAGTCTCGACAGATATAATCAGCCTGTCAGAAAATGTAAAGGATGGTAAAATGGCTGATCGAAGAACATTCTTAAAAACACTCGCAGGAGGAGCTGCATTCCTGCTGACTCCGGCAGGAAAACTTTCGTCATATACCTCTGTAACCGGCAAAAACACTTTCGCCGTAGTGAAAGGCAGGGACACTGCCGCGGCGGTTCGGAAAGCTGTCGAACTTCTCGGCGGAATGGGCTCGTTTGTCGAAAAAGGTGAAACAGTTTTTATTAAGCCGAATATATCCTGGGATAGAAATCCTGAACAGGCAGCCACTACCAACCCGCTTGTCGTGGAAACTGTGGTCAAGATGGTCCTTGAAGCAGGAGCTAAAAAGGTAATTGTCGCTGATAATACCTGCAACGACGCGAGAAGAAGCTATAAAAGAAGCGGGATACAAAAAGCAGCACAAACAGCCGGTGCGGACGTTCCCTTTATGGAGAAAAGAAAATTTGAAAAGATGAACCTGGATGGAGATGTCCTGAAAGATTGGGAAATCTATACCGAAGCGGTCGAGGCGGACAAGATCATCAATATTCCCGTTGCAAAACATCACGGGCTGTCAGGAGTCACCCTGTCAATGAAAAACCTTATGGGTCTGATCGGCGGCAGGCGTGATCTTCTTCATCAGAAACTCTCGGGAAGTATCGTCGATCTGGCTTCCTTTTTTAAACCTGAACTGACGATCCTCGACGCAGTAAGGATTCTAAAAGCAAACGGTCCTCAGGGAAGCACTCTGAACGATGTCGAAAGACGCGATACGATCGCAGCAAGCACCGACCTTGTCAAAATTGACGCTTTCGGGATCGATCTTTTCGGTGACATCTTCAAGGAACAGGGCCTTTCGGGATTTCCTCACCTTCAACTCGCCGAGAAGAGGGGCCTTGGAAGTTCGGATTACAGGGCAAGCGGTTACGTTGAGATAGACCTCGGGCAGGTATGATGAAAAACCTCAGACGGACATCACAGATCCTTTTCCTTTTGCTATTCCTGTTCCTGTTCATCCAGACCGAGTATAAGGGGAAAGACGAGCTGGGAATTCCGGTCAGGTTTTTTCTCGATTTTGACCCATTGATCGCGCTCTCATCCTTTCTGGCTACTCATGCAGCCAGAAAGATCTTTCTGTTATCCCTTATAACGATCGGTATGACTGTTTTCCTCGGCCGATTTTTCTGCGGCTGGGTATGCCCTCTGGGAACACTGAACAACGCGCTTGGGTATTTCCGCATGCGGCGTCCAGCGAAAAAAGCAGATGAAGGAAATCACCCGCACCTGAGAAAGATCAAATATTATATCCTTATATTCATCCTGGTTGCCGCGGTATTCGGCTGGAACGCGGCCGGATTTCTGGATCCGATATCACTGATGATCAGATCGATGGCGATCGGATTCAATCCTGCGATCAACGGAATGGTACGCGCTTTCTTCGAATTCAGCTATAAACTGGATCTTCCGGGGATATCTCCGGCGCTCGACTCGCTCTATTCAGCTATGACAGGCACCCTTCTCGCCTTTGAGCAGCCTGTCTTCAGGCAGATGATCTCGATTGCGCTGATATTCTCCGTTATTCTCGGACTCAATTTTATCGCTCCGAGATTCTGGTGCAGATACTTGTGCCCGCTCGGAGCCCTCCTCGGCCTTGTTGGAGCACGTCAGATTCTGGCAAGGGTAGACGTCAACGGGGAAAAATGCATTTCCTGCCATATGTGCAACAGATCATGCCAGGGGGACGCGACTCCTTTTCCCCCGGGAAGATGGTCCAGCAGAGAATGTCTCGTCTGTTTCAACTGCAGGGACGTATGTCCCGCGACAGCCGTAACTATTCATCCGACTGCAAAAGTAACAGGAGATGGAAACGTCGACCTGCATAGGAGACATATTCTTACTACCGCGGCGGCCGCGATAGTGGCAGTACCGCTCATTGGGATCGGCGAGACCGGTAAGAGACCCCATCCTCAGCTGATACGCCCTCCCGGCGCTTTACCCGAAGATGAATTCCTGCGAAAATGCGTCAAATGCGGCGAGTGCATGAAAGTATGCCTTACGAACGGCCTTCAACCGACATTCAGCCAGGCCGGATTAGAGGGCATCTGGACACCAGTTCTTGTCCCCCAGCTCGGATATTGTGAATTCAACTGTACCCTGTGCGGACAGGTCTGTCCCACGGGAGCGATCAGAAATACATCTCTTGAGGAAAAACAGAAGATCAGGATCGGCATGGCATTTTTTGACAAAAACAGATGTATACCCTACGCGCTGGGCAGAAACTGCGGCGTCTGCGAGGAACACTGTCCCGCCCCGGGAAAAGCGATCAAGTTCAAGAACGAGGAAATGACAGATAATAACGGAAACATCTTCATACTGAAAAAACCCGCCCTCGACCCATCACTATGTATCGGATGCGGAATATGTGAAAATAAATGTCCCCTCACAGACAAGCCGGGGATAAGAGTAACGTCGATCAACGAAAGCCGTGCTGACTACCAGTTGTATCTGTGATAAGTGCCAGGACATGCTGCTCAACTGATTCTGCTAAAGCACCGGTGTTATATCCGCCCTCGAGAAAAGAAACGATCTTTCCTTCGGCGTACTCGTCAGCAGCTTCCCTGATCATAAGGGTCATTTCGCGATATGCCCCGCTTGACAGCCTCACCCCTGACAATGGATCATTTATGTGAGCGTCAAATCCTGCTGAGATCAGTATAAATTCTGGAGCATAATCCTCAAGCGCCGGAATCACTCTTTCTGAAAACAATGAGAGGTATTCAGAATCATCAGAACCGGAACTTACCGGAAGATTCAGATTATATCCGGTTCCTTTTCCCTTTCCCCTGATATCGGCATGGCCTGAACCTGGATAATGAGGATACTGGTGAATACTTATATAAAGGACTCTGCTGTCATCTATAAAGGAATTCTCGGTTCCGTTGCCGTGATGTACGTCCCAGTCGATTATCGCTACCCTTTTCAGGCCTCCCTCATTCAAAAGGTACGAAGCGGTTATCGCGATATTGTTAAAGAGACAAAACCCCATAGCCCTGTTTTTTTCCGCGTGGTGCCCGGGGGGCCTGCCGGTGGAGAATGCGTTCGATAACTCGCCTTCAAGGACCATCCGTGCTCCAAGAATTCCCGCTCCGGCCGAATATAACGCTGCCTGAACGGTGTCTGCCGTAGCAACGGTATCTCCGGCATCGAGAAGAAAATAACTATCCGGCTTTAGGGACAGTATCGAATCGACATAAGATCTCTCATGGATCGCTTCGATCCATTTCCGTTCCGCCGGTATGGATTCGATAAATCTGATCGACTCCGAGAAAGAACAGCCCCTTAATTTTTCAATCACAGCCTTATATCTTTCCGGACTTTCAACATGGTTGTAACCCTCAAGATGCCTGCCGAAAAGATCATGATATATTACACCTGTCATAATTCAGTCTCCCGGCTCCCACCTGTCATGGGAACAAACCTTACGCCGATCAGGTCTTCCACTCTAAAACCGTCTTCTGATCTCGTGACCCTCTGAAGCTGTTGGATCGAATCACCGACCGGAAGTATCATCCTTCCAGCCTCGGTTAATTGAGACGCTATACTCCAGGGTATTTCGGTCGGAGCTGCGGTGATTATTATCGCGTCGAAAGGAGCCTCCTCCGGCCATCCTGACGCGCCGTCTCCGCAACGACAATGGATGTTTTTATATCCAAGATCTGCGAGACGGGATCTGGCAGCGCGGGACAACTCTTCGATTATTTCTACCGAATATACTTCCCTGGCAAGTTCAGCGAGCACAGCCGACTGGTACCCGCTTCCCGTCCCTATTTCGAGAACCTTTTCATTTCCTGATAGTTCAAGCTGTTCCGTCATATACGCGACTATATAAGGCTGAGAGATCGTCTGTCCGTATCCGATCGTAAGAGGCCCATCGTAGAAAGCCGCAGCGGGATCATCGGTATCCGCAAGTATTTCCCTCGGTACGCGGATCATCGCTTCTATGACTTTCTTGTCCTTTATTCCGCGCGCGACGATCTGGGAATGTACCATATTTCTTCTTAGAGTATCCCTGTCTTCGCGGTGTCCCTTTATCATTTCAGCTTTTCTTTCAATATTCTGAATGCCTCATCGACCGCTCCTTCTACTTTTTCCTCATCCCCACCACCCCCCTGCGCGAAGTTTTTGCTTCCTCCGCCTCTTGCTCCCATAATTCCCGCCGAAGTTTTCAATATCTCTCCCATATCAATATCAATCCCGGCTGAAGAGGCAAAAATCAGCCCAGGGGACGGTTTTCTGTATCCAAACAGGACGATCATTCCACTCTTCTCCCTGATATTTCCCGCTATGTCCCTTAAGACTCCGGGTTCCATCTGATCGAAGATCTTCCGGATGACCCCATAGTCACCAATATGATCTGTGGGATCTTCGATCTCTCTGACCCTGAATTCAGCCAATTCATGGTTAAGGGCGGCCGCCTCCTTGCGAAGAGTTCTATTCTCGTCGTAGAGCTTTTCGATCGACTTTTCTATATTGCTCCAATCCGTACTGAATTTTCTCGCGAGAGAATCGATCATGTCGTGCTTTCCCCTGTAATCTGCCGCTGCTCTAAGACCGCAGACAAATTGCAGGCGTGTCCCGTTCTTTACTTTCTCCCTTCCAAGGATCTTTACAGATCCGATTTCGCCTGTGGCTTGAACATGTGTTCCGCAGCATGTCGAACTGTCGATTCCATCTATCTCGACTATTCTTACCATTTCGGTGCCTTCTGGAATCCTCGACCTGATCCCTCCCTTGATTCCAGAGTCATTACGGTTTTCAATCAATTCGGTATATTCTCCGATAGTTATTATTCTGCTGGAAAAAGGGATGTTTTTAAGTACAAGTCGATTCACGCTGATCTCGACCTCTTCGATCAGATCATCGGTCACATTGTCATTATCAAGATCGATCGTTGAGATCCTTTCTCCCATATGAAACCCAACGGTAGAAAATCCTGCCTTTTCCAGGAAGATGCGGGAAAGCAGATGCTGCCCTGAGTGCTGGCACATATGATCCCTTCGTCTTTCGGGATCGACTCTCCCTTCGACTATATCACCCTCTCCGATAATGCCTCCGACAAGATGACATACTCCGTTTTCGTCTTCGCTCACTTCAGTGACTTCGATCCCGTTCAGAGTTCCTCTGTCATCTGGCTGTCCACCGGAAAAAGGATAGAAGAAAGTCTTCTCAAGCCATACGCGCGTATTTCCATCGCCGGCATCCTCTGACTTCACTACTTTCGCGCTGAAGTCAAACCTGTCTGGTTCAGAAACGTATCCTCTTTCGTTATAGTCCATCAGACTCCGCCTTTTAAGAAGGTTCGGGAAGGATATCGATCAGCGGTAGAACATAAACCCGATAAAAGCAGCGCTCAGTATGGTATATACAGGGTGAATATTAAGATAGAATACGACGATAAACGCGATAAGGGCGATAATAAAAGTATCCCAGCCAACGACGGATTTCGGGCCAAGATGAGCAACTGTTACCATAAGCAGAGCTATAACGACGGGCCTTACACCGCGAATCATTCCCTGAACCGATGGTAGACTCCTGTATTTATAGTACAGCATCGTTAGTATGATTATAAAGATGCTGGAAGGCAGGAGCATGGCAACAAGAGCTGAGGCAGCTCCAAGCGGGCCTGCCGTTCTCATCCCGATACAGATGGCCAGTTTTGTCGCAATCGGGCCCGGCAAAGTGTTTGCCATGGCGTTGGCATCGATAAACTCCTCCGCGGTCAACCATCCGTAATTGGTCACAACTTCTTTTTCAATCAGGGGGATCAACGAGGGACCGCCGCCATAACCAAATGTCCCGACTTTCAGGAAAGCAATAAATATCGACCAGTAAAGTCCCATATAGATATCACACCCATCCGATTTCAAACCAGAACATTCGCACGGGGAAATAATATCCTAAGTCACAAAAAGCTACAACCTGTATATTTATAGAGAAAGAATAATCAATGTTTCTGAAAAAGAGCGGGAAGAAGAATTATAAGGAGGTTTCCAATAAACATAAGTAAAAAGGATAATTGCCCGTGCCTGCAGTAGAAAGTCATCTTTCTCGCAACCGTGACAGGAGTGACGATTATACTTTCCCTGTTGAATCCGACCGACTCGACTATTCTTCCGGCAGGATCTACCGACATGGAAATGCCTGTGTTGGCGGCTCTGACAAGAAACACGCCGTTCTCTACAGCTCTTAGAACCGTCGTCTCGGCGTGCTGCAGCGCGCCCCTGGGACTTCCAAACCATCCATCATTGGTAATATTGACTAAAAACTGTGCTCCCTCTTTAATATATCTTCTGGTATAACCGGTAAAAGTCGATTCAAAACAGATCAATGCCCCGAATTTGCCCGCAGAGGAATCGAAGATGGTCATATCCTCGCCCTGTTTGAAATTGGCCTGCCCAAAATCGATCTTCTCGAGCACGCTAAAATATTGGCTAAAAGGAACCTTCTCCCCAAAAGGAAGCAGCTTTATCTTTTCATATTGAGCCTTTAACACCCCTCTGTCATCAAACAGTCCGCAGCCGTTAAGACTTCTCCATCTTCCATTTTCTTTGACGTGATTTATGTAACCGATCAAAAGATCGACTCCGGATACACTCGATATCTTCTTCAGCCAGTTCCTGTATTTGGCCGAGTGGCTGATTGAAACCGGAGCCGCTGTCTCGGGGAAAATCACCAGATCAGCCCCCAGTGCGGCTGCTTTTTTTGTGAGCGATTCTATCTGAACAAATATCGAATCACGAAAAACAGGTTCCCACTTATCTCCCAGATCCACGTTAGGTTGTACGATCGCTATTTTCTTGCTGGAATGCGTTTCATCCATACCCCTGTCAACTTCAGCCATCCGGGCGCTCCCATAAACAAGGTGAGATGATATAACAGCGATCAAAAGAATCAATGCCCAGACTTTATGCTTTTTCACCCGGGAAAATAATATAAATCCAGCCAGCACGTTGATCAGCACTATGACCATCGAAAGGCCAAAAGGGCCATATATCGACAGACCTTGAAGAGCCATTGGATATGGAGCAAGCGAACTGGAGATCAATCCCCAGGAAAAAGCAAGTTCTCCTTTGCTTCGGATAAATTCAATCAATGCCCAGATCGCCGGGGCGGTAAAAAGAGCCTTCTTTCCAAACCGCTTTACGAGCCATGAAAGCGCCAGAGTGAAAAGGCCTGTAAAACAGGAAAGGTATAGCACAAACAATACCACTGCTGGAATAAGGATCCATGACATGTTGATAGGGGATTCAGGTATCAGATATGCGATCCAGAAGAGAAGTACTGAAAAAAATGCCATGCCGAAAAAATACCCTGTCCAGAACCCTTTCTTTAAAGAATTTTTACGCTCGGCTAATTCCGGAAATACGATCAGAAAATATCTTATCAGCGGAACAAGAGCGACAAGAGAGAGAACCCTTGTCGGATAAGGAGGAAACGAAGCAGCCATGAGAAGACCGCCTGAAACTCCGGCGAGGATCTCATCTTTCCAGTTGAATAAAAACGTCTTTTTTCTCAAATATCACCTTTCAACCTGCTGATCGCGGTGGAGTATAATAGAAAACTGCTCACTAGACCAATACTAATTTGACATAAATGATATCAGGCAGACCTGCATCTTCGTATCTCAAAAAACCGTTTCTGCCAGCTCATAACGTTTCATCTTCTTTAAAAGGCCTTGTCTTGTAATACCAAGGACTGCGGCCGATCTGGTCCTGTTTCCGGAAAAATGTTTGAGAGTTTTCTCGATCATCTTCAGCTCCAAACGCCTCACTGCCTCTGGAAGCGTTTCTCCTTCGGGATCAAGTCCGCCTCGCAGATCAAAACGGTCATTCCTGATGGCACTGGAAAACATATCAGGGAATATAACCGGAATATCAGGATAAAGCGCCATCACTCTTTCAATTTCGTTTTTCAACTCTCTTACGTTTCCAGGCCAGTCATAGGCAAGAAGTTCCCGGGCAGCACCAGCAGAGATCCTTGGAACCTTCCTGCTCAGTTTCCTGCTGGATGAATCGAGGAACAGCTTTGTTAATATTATTATATCTTCTTTTCGTTTTCTAAGAGGCGGAAGATGGATCCTGACTCCTTTTATCCTGTAATACAGATCTTCTCTGAATTTGCCCCTCTTCACAAAATCGGCCAGGTCTCTATTGGTGGCGAAAACAAATCTGACATCTACAACCCTCCTTTGACTCTCTCCCACCCTTCTGATCTCTTTTTCCTGGATGACTCGAAGTAAGGCGGCCTGAAGGTGAAGGGGCATCTCCCCTATTTCATCCAGGAAAAAAGTCCCTCCCTCGGCACTCTCAATAAGTCCCTTTCTGTCATTCATGGCGCCGGTAAATGACCCTTTGACATGTCCAAAAAGCTCACTCTGCAGCAGAGAAGGCGGCAGCTCCATACAATTGATTATTACAAGCGGCCCCGGCCTCCCCGGCCTGAGATGATGGATGTTGCGGGCCACGATCTCCTTTCCGGTCCCGTTTTCACCTTCTATCAGTACCGGTATACTGCTGGAAGCGACATTCTTTATCTGGCTTTTCAAGACCTTTATTACCTGTGACCCTCCATAGAGAGGAGGATTAAAATTTTTGCTGGAATATTTCTTTTCCAAGGAGGATGCACAGTGCAAGTCCTTGTTATCAAATGTATGTTCGATCCCGGCCACTGATATGACGCTTTCAAGAAGATCCAGGAATCTTTCGGCAAGGTACAGACTGTGAATTATCGATCCGCCTGTTATTCTATTACATGACACCCTTAATTCAGCTGCTAATCCATTTACCGCACCTTTAAAAGACCATTCAAGCTGTCCGGAACTACTGAGATCCCATCCTTCACGGCACGGTATAGATTTAAACTGCATTTCAATCTGAGCTGATTCCGCAATCGAAAACTTCCTTTCATCCCCAATCCCGGAATCGATATCTCTCTTCCGGCAATCCTCATGAAACAAGAAAGGTATTTGCGCACTTGAAATATCACGCCGATCACCTTTGTACTTGCCGGCAAAATGCGTGCGATCGATGATCTTGATCTGCTTTTCACCTGCCGGCGCAAAGACCAGAAGATGAGCGGAGTGAAACTCGCAAGATTCACAAAGAAGACTCAGATATTCATCGATCAGCGAGAACAAGATCATCCCTTCCAGTCAATGGCTTTAGTGTAAGGCATTATTCGTTCCCGTCTGCAGTAAGCGTTTTATTCTGTTGAAATACTGTCGATTCCGAATTTATTGATTCTGAAAGCACGCTGCTCTGGTGTCAGATCCTTGACACGATGATCTCCTTGACATCCCGGATCTTACTGGATACGATCCTCAAACCTGATTATGCGTATGTCAGGATCCTGACAGTATAGAGTGAATCCGATTTATATCCGCTTCGGGGAATAAGAGAATGAAAAAGAAAAACAGAGAGACAGAGGAGGTAAACCTCCTGGAACTGATCCCTGAAAAACTTGTCGACGACGAAATCGACGATGATGGAATCATTACTCTCCTTGTTCCAAGATATAATAATCGGTTGTTGAAAAAGCTCAACAAAAGAACTCCATCAAAAAGATTTGTGAAGATCCGGCTGGATGAGATCGGTAGCGGAACCTGGTCATCTATCGACGGCAAGAAAGATGTAAGAAAGATCGGAGAGACGATGAGAGAAAAATTCGGTAATGCTATCGAACCATGTTATGACAGGCTCGGCATTTTTATGACGAAACTGGAATATGAAAAATATATACGATACAAGAACCTCGACCAGATAAGAACAGCTTCAGACAGCTGATTCGATCAGATCTGACCCCCTGACAGGACATATTTATAACCTCTTCTATGATCTGTATCAGATGCCCGATATGGCCCGGATCCGACAGATCGGGTCATGACCTCGCCGAAGTACTCCTGCAAAACCAATAACCCGGCATATATTTTGCAGTTAAAGCCGGTATTACAGTTTTGTACACTAAATCGACTCCTTAACCGAAAAGATCGGATGGAAATGAGACTCGACCTGATTCTATGCGATTCAGATACAGGCGGACCAATCCTGACGGATTGCAAGGAAGCTGGATGGGTGACGAATGTCTATTCATCGGTCGAAGAGTTCCTCTCAGGCGTCGACACTTCTCCTCCTCCCCTGATCATTCTTTCCCTTCCTATGAAATGGAGCAAGATAAAAACTGAAGACGAAATAAGCCGATTGAAAGAATGGCACGCAGAGAATCCCCATACACAGATCATCCTGATTGCTCCAAAAGGTCATCAGGCCGCAGACCGGTTCGCTCTTAAGCTCGGAGCAAGGCATTCCCTTTTCTCTCCCTACGAAAGCAAGGATTTGACCGGGATTTTATCGAAGATCGCCCGGGGCCTCGGGAAACGCAAGCAGATCGACGCTATAAATATGCACCTCCGCAGGCCGGAAGGATTCGATGAGATAGTCGGAGAGAGCAAAAAGATCCAGGAAGTGCTTCAACTGGCGAAGAAGGTGGGAAAGAGTGAATTCACTTCACTGATGATAACGGGAGAGAATGGAACGGGAAAGGGAGCTCTTGCAAAGGCGATCCATCAGATAAGTTCGCGGGCATCTGAACCGTTTATAGAAGTGAACTGTGCCGCTATCCCGAAAAATCTTCTTGAAAGTGAATTTTTCGGACACGAAAAAGGGGCTTTTACCGACGCTAAGGAAAGGAAAATGGGCCTTTTTGAACTTGCGAACGGAGGAACGATCTTTCTCGATGAGATAGGAGAGATTGATTACGCCCTCCAGGCCAAATTGTTGAAGTTTCTTGATTCGAGGACAATAAGGCGCGTCAGCGGGACCCAGTTTCTTCCGGTCGATGTGAATATTATCTCGGCAACTAACAGAGATCTAAAAGATCTTATAGATTCCAGCAGATTCAGGATCGATCTATTCTACAGGCTGAATGTCATAGAGATCACACTGCCGCCGCTTAGAGACAGAGTCGAGGATATACGGCCTATAGCGCTAAAATACACGGAGAAATTTGCGGCAAACCTTAAGAAAGGAAAACCCAGGTTATCGGAAGAAGCGTGTAGATCGCTTGAAGAATACAGTTGGCCTGGAAATATCCGTGAACTGATAAACCTGATCGAGCGGGCAGTCCTCCTTGACACCGATGGTGAGATTAATCCCGAAGATCTGCCGATACAAAAAGAAATCAAGGAAACGACACTGAACATCGAGGAAGGTGAAGAAACTCTGAAGATCAATATCCCTTCTGAAGGAGTGTCTCTCGAAGGTGTCGAGAAGGGGTTGATACTGGCGACCCTCGAACAGACCGGAGGGAATATCACCCGAGCGGCCGGACTTCTTAAGGTCGAACGCGGAACATTAAGATACAAGATGAAAAAATATGGAATCAAAGCTGCTGAGCATGAGCAAAAAAACGGAACCGGCAAATATAAGCCAATCAGCGTAACCAGCTAATAAAACAATCTTTTACATCGCCATACCCTGAATGTTCAAATTTTTCCCTGAAATACTATAGAAATATTCCCAAACCTGTACTTCTGAAAAGACCGGTTGTACCTGAAAAGATCACCACTTAGCAATTATTCCCGTACCCCTGAAACACAGCCCAGGCTTGTACCTAATACGCTGGTATAACTATGGTTAGCCTGTTTTTCAAAATCGGGAAAACCCGAGATCCGACCCCTTCTTCACTAAGATCTCCCCCGTCTGAATCCCGCATATCGACAGATGGCACCCGAGTTGCCTTAGCAAGGGTAGAGTTTAGATGTGATGACCTTCAACAGAGTCCGATAAAGGAGGCGAGCAGCATGAGAAGATCCAAAGCCCAGATATTCCTCACTTCGATTACCTTCCTCAGTGTACTGGCTGCCATGGGCTGTGGAACGAATTCGCCTGTTACCCCCTCGCAGGATGACACACTGCCCGGTGTCGAGAATCCGCTTTTCGTTCAGCTGACCGCTTCCTCGGGCTCTTCCTCTTTGGATTTACTCGCTTCTTCACCAGGGACGATAGTCTCGGCCGAAAAGGGAGGGATCGTAACAAACGGTTACTACACCCTGTACTTCCCTCCAGGCGCCCTCGACGAAGATACTGAGATCACTATAGAGATGCCCAGATTCCCAGAGGCAGTGGTCGAACTTGGCCCGCACGGGATACAGTTCAACAAGCCGGTAACGATGTCTCTCTCGCACGATATGGTCGATTCCGATGTCGACAGCTTCATCGTCTACTGGTTCAATGAAGACTCAGGCCTCTGGGAGAATATCGGCGGGGAAACTTCAGACCAGTCCACGACTGTAGCGCTTGAGCACTTTAGTGAATATGGTCACGCTCCAGAGAAACTTTAAAATTAGTGTTAAAAAGCCCTCCCGCTTCCGGGGGGGCTTTTTTTATTGGTAATTTTAAGTATTCCCTATAGTATTTCAATCTATGAGAAAGACTGACGACCTCCCCGGCAGATATAAGATCCTGCAACAGCTCGGCGAAGGAGGAACAGGACAGGTTTACAAGGTATCTGATTCTGTTTTGGGTAAGGTCATATCCCTCAAGATCCTCATCGAAGCAGACCCCGATGCATACCAAGCATTAAAGAAAGAATTTGAGATACTGTCGAGGCTGAATCACCCCAATCTTGTTAAGGTCCATGATTTCGGATCTACCGCCAGTAATATTCCGTATTTTACAATGGACTATATACAGGGGGACGACCTTCGATACTATTTAAAGAACAACTCTACCAATATCAGAGAAATCCTTATATCTATCTTTTCTGCCCTTGAATATCTGCATTCCAGAGATATCCTGCACGGCGACATCAAGCCTGAGAATATAATGATCTCCGTATCATCCTCCGGTGAAATTACAACCACTCTTATGGACTTTGGACTCGCGATAAGAGATCCTTCCGGTCAAAAGACGGTTTCGGGGACGCTGCACTATCTTGCACCGGAGATACTGACGGAATCGAAATATTCAGCAAAATCAGACCTGTATGCCCTGGGGATCTCGATAATCGACTCTCTTACCGATATAAAGATCCCTGTTGCGCATAAGATAACTGATGATTTTTATAAAAGTGCCTACTCAGCATTAAATAAAGAATTCAGCCTAGCAGGTTTAACAAACCCCTCTTCCCTTTCAAGTTTTATTATCTCCCTCTGCCGTCTTGAGTCTGACCAGAGGCCGGAAAGCGCAGACGATTGCCTTCAATATTTATCGAGGCTATTTAAGCTTGGGGAAAAAGGGCATTCGGCAAATCAGAGGCAGAATTTCGTCGGGAGAAAGAAGGATCTTGCTTTTGTAGATGCTTTTCTTGAACCGAAGAATCGTGATAAGAACACTCTCCTCCTCCTTGGCAAGACAGGGATAGGGAAAAAATCCCTGATTCAGCAGGCTTTGACTATCGCTCAACTCAAAGGGTATACGACGATCGACACATCAGATACTAAATTCAACTCTAACTCTTTTAATCGATTCATCAGCACCCTGGGGACCCATCTCCCGGGATATTCAAAAGAGAAGCTTAGAAAGAGACATAACGATATTCTGGAATCATTCAGCCTGAACAGAGATTCCGCGCTGCCTTCAAAAGAACAGGATATGACACCTGTCATATATGATAATATCGTCCAGTTCCTCCACGAACTGTCCAAAGACAATGATATCCTGATCTCTATCCCAGATATCATGAGATTCGGACCTGACTTTATACGTTTTATAAACCATATGATCTATGAAACGGATATCCTTGGATCGAATGTAAAGATAATCATCTCGCGAAACACCGACACCTCTGCCGCAAAGATCAAATCCGGCCAATTTAACCTGTTGTCCGATTCAAGAAATCTCCTGCACCATAATATTGAACCTTTTACAGTCGATGAATTGACGGAGTTGCTGCGGGAACGATTCGGCGATATCCTTCTCAACAATAAAGAATTGGACTATCTTCTCGAGAAATCGGGAGGCATACCTCTCTATATAGAAAGAATCATCGAATATGCAATAAGTTCATCTGTCATCTATAAAGACGGTGGCAACTGGCTCCTAGACAGAAAACTCTTCAGCAGCTTTGATATCCCAGATACTCTCTCCGAGATAGTAGAATTTGTCTTTTCAGATCTTGACAAAGATCAGCTTTCGATCCTTCAGATGATCGCATCATGGGATCGATCGATCAGAATCTCCGACCTTTCTATCCTTCTAAATATCCCGGAGAGTGAACTGCTCGTAACTATCACCTCGATCATCATCAGCGGGATACTCTCGCTAAATAATGACATTGTTGATTTCGCAAACCCGTCATACAAGGTTCAGATATTAAAAATAACTTCATACAGCCGGAGGGTTAAAAACAACCGAAAGATTGCCAGGCATCTTCAAAATGACACACGATCAAATCCGGCTCGTATAACCCGTCATTGTATCGCGGCACAGGATCTCGATGAAAGCATCGAGTACGGACTGCAGGCTATTGAAGAGTATATCTCAGAATATGCATACTACGATGCGTATGAACTGTTATCAGAGATATCATCCCTTGCAAAGAGAAAAGGTTCGATATCGAGGCAGAATCAAATACTTGAACAGCTCGTCAGTATAGAGATCAAGGTCGGCCTGATTGCAGAAGCGGCTGAACATTTTGAATATCTGATCGAGCATACTTCAGACCCTGGCAAAAAATCCTGCTATATGACTGAACTCGGAAAATTAATGGACGCCTATTTTTATGACAAGAAGTTTGCTTATAGATTGTACTCGGATGCTCTGGAACTGGAAAAAAAATCAAACAATACAAATTTGATCATAGAAATCATGATATTAAAGAGCATTTGCGGGGAAACCCCTGATATTGATCTATTAATCTCTGCATCTGAACTGGCGAGAGAGAATGATTATAATCTCTACGCTTTTGCATTGTCGAAACTCATTTATGCACATAGGCTTTCGGGAAAGATCGATGAAATGAATATGGCCATAGATAACTTGTTACATTTACTAAATAACAGAGAAATAGAGATCCATATTAAAAGGAAGGTTCTTCGCACCCTTAGTTTAGCATACTTCTATCATGGAGATTATAAGAACTACCATTATTATATCACTCAATTAATAGAGATCGCCCGCACAACATTTAACGAGATCGATAATATATATTATTTATCGACTCTGGGTGGATATTACTATATCCAGGGTGAATATCAGAACCTAATCAGTACACTTGAAAAAGTAATATCCTTATCAAAAAAATACAACGACCATTCAGGTGCTATATTCGCAGTTTCTAATCTTGCGGGGGCATACAGAGATCTTGCCAAATACGACTCCGCCCTGGCTCTTATCGATGAAGCTGGGGTTATGATCGAAAACATGTTAAAAGGTAACTCGGAATTGAATGTTCTGCTTAAACCCCAGACGATTTATGTCAGGTTGGGGGAATATTTCACTGCTAAATATAAACCACTCTCATCCAGCTTTCAGAGAAAAGCGAAAAAAAGAAAGAATTTGATAATGCTGGGGCATGGCAGCCTCCTAAAATCGATCTATTATTACCAGAACCTCACGCTCTCAAGGGCTATCAGCCAGGCATCGAAGGCACTTGAATACTTCCGTAAGACTGCAGACAGGGACGATATTGTCGAGACTCTGGCGCACCTGTGTATATATGAACTTGAAAAAGAAAATTTCAGTGACGCAGCATCACATATCAGTGAAGCCCGTGAAATATTCGACGAAATACACTGCGAGTATTTAAGACCCTTCCTCCTCTTTGCCGAAGGTTCACTGGCGGCAATTACTGAAGATCCTCAAGCGGAAAGGATCCTTACTGAAGCATTAAAAATCAGTCTGAAGATGGGGACCCGAGAAAACACCTGGCAGATCCAGAGGCAGCTGGCGCTCTACCATTTCAGGTCAGGCAATATTAATAAAGCTGTCTCTATGTATAGAGAGACTATAGAGACGATAAAACAGATCACTGAATCGGTCCCCGGCGAGGAGATCAAGAGGTCGTATCTCTCACTCCCTTTCAGGAAACGTGTTTTTGAAGAGATCAAGTCTCTGAAAAGTAGTGAAGATCCATAGCATATAGTATATAGTCGCCATGTTGATCAGGAGGTGAAAGATGGCCGCGAGTCATAAAAGGATCTCAAGGACTGCCGGGAATATTCCCGGAGAACTGGTCCATATCGGGGAGATCAAAATAGATAAAGCAAATATCTCCGTATTGGATTACGATGAAAACAATTTCCAGGAAAAAGAAATAACTGACATTAAGGATACTTTTCCATTCAAGGAGACTCCTACAGTCACCTGGGTCAATATTAATGGGCTGCATGAGTTAAAGATCATTGAAGAAATCGGGAATTATTTCGAGATGCACCCCTTGACCCTCGAGGACATCGTTAATACCGGCCAACGCCCCAAATATGAAGATTTTGACAAATATCTTTTTATAGTCCTCAAAATGGTGATGTTTGACGAGGCCAAGAAGGCAATTGTATCCGAACAGGTAAGTCTGATAGTCGGCTCAAATTTCGTTATCTCCTTCCAGGAGAGAAAAGGTGATGTGTTCGAACCTATCCGCGAGCGTATCCGGAATTCCAAGGGAAGGATCAGGAAGATGGGTTCTGATTATCTTGCCTACAGCCTTTTGGATGCAGTTGTGGATCACTACTTTTTTGTTTTGGAAAAAATGGGAGACGTTATCGAGGATCTGGAAGAAGAGCTGGTCACTAATCCCAAGCCTCAAATTTTACAGGCTATCCACAATCTGAAAAGGGATTCGATATCTTTGCGAAAAGCAATATGGCCCCTGCGGGAAGTCGTAAACAGCCTGGAGAGGGGAGAATCCAAGTTTATCAAGAAACATACAGTCATATTCTTGCGTGACTTGTATGATCATGCCATTCAGGCGATAGATACGATTGAGACATATCGCGATATGATCTCGGGAATACTTGATATTTATATGTCCAGCGTAAGTAACAGAATGAATGAAATAATGAAAGTATTGACTATATTTGCCGCGATCTTTATCCCTCTGACATTCATGGCAGGGATCTACGGTATGAATTTTGAGTTTATGCCTGAGCTTAAGTGGAAATGGGGATACTTTACTCTGATGGGATTGATGGCGATCGTTGGCTTTGGACTTCTCGGGCATTTCAGAAGAAAAAAATGGTTATAATCGGGACAGACACTTTCCCTGACCCCGAATCTATCAGCTCGATAAATAAAAAGAACCACCCTGGGCCACGGTATTGGTTGCGCGATGGGGGGGCTCGGAGCGGCACCGTAGCTGCTAGATGGTTCTAATCTGAAATACTTTTCAAGGAACATGTATTTCAAAAAGCTGACTGTTAATCGGCTGACGCCTTATAGCAATATCACGTTATGTGCCAGAATCGATCTTCATCTTTGTGGGGGTTGCCAGGGCGGGGATAGAAGTCACATCTATATATCAGACAATAGGTTGTAAGATCACAGGACTGGGGAAAAATCGGCTTTCGATTCAAACCTGGTTTAGTTGTCACTAATACGGATGTACGGGTCATATACACCCTGTAACAGTCAATCGATCTAACATATTAGAATACTTATCCTTTCAGAAACATTTCAATCTGTTCACGTCATATACACTGTGAACAGCCCTACCGGACAAAACGACCCATGTCTCTGTCTTCAGAAGCCCATTCACCGATATATTGCAGGAATAAAAGGTCACCTGATAAAGTGGCTGAGGCCGGCTTGCCTGAGTTGTTTGTAAAAAGTTCCCCGAGAGACACCGAGCCATTTTGCCGCTGCGGATTTGTTTCCTCTGCAGATATTGAGGACCTTGTTCAGTTTGATCTTCATGTCACCGTCATCGGTAAGTCCTTCAGTGAAATCTTCATGGCAATGATGAAAATCCTTCCCTTTTCTGATCCGCTCTGGAAGCATATTCGTCAGAATAGTCCCGCCAGAAGCCAAATGACCTACTCTGTCGATGACGGAGATCAATTCTCTCACATTCCCCGGCCAGTGATATTTTTGCAGGACTTTCAGGGCGGAAGATTCAATCCTGATTTCATTGCTGGAATGGTTCCCGTTCCCGTTTCCGCACAGGCGCCAGGCAAGCAGCGGAATAATATCTTCAGGCCTGTTTCTTAAAGGTTCTATATGGATCGTTTCTGTATTGATCCTGTAATAGAAATCGTCCCTGAATGTCGAATCCTCTATCATTTGCCCCAGATTCCTGTTTGTCGCTGATATGACCCTTACATCTACCAATCGTTCAACATTTTCACCGACCCTTTTTACTTTGCGTTCCTGCAGGACTCGAAGCAATTTGACCTGCTGCAGAGCAGAGAGCTCCCCCACCTCGTCGAGGAAGATGCTTCCTCCATCCGCTTCCTCAAAGATACCGAGCCTGTCTGAGCAAGCACCGGTGAAACACCCCTTCCTGTGGCCGAAAAATTCACTTTCAAACAGATGATCCGGGATTGCGGCGCAGTTGACGGCAATAAACGGCTTTTCAGATCGGTCGCTTGAATCATGGATCAGTTTCGCGACAAGTTCCTTGCCTGTCCCGGTCTCTCCAGTAATCAAAACAGGTTTTGAAAATGTCGCCGAGAACTGGATCTTGCTCCACACTTCGAACATCTGTTCAGAAATAGCCGCAAAACTATCCGTTATCATATATTCGTCCGAGTAGCCTACTGTGATGATATTCTCAGTCATTCCCGCACCACGATGAAGCAGCCCATTTCTTTTCCTGATCCCGATCAGTTTCTCAGTAGCCCTGTCCGTAATCAGCTTCATCTGGTCATCATCTGTACCTGCAAAAAGATGCCCTGCTTCCAGTAACAGCCGAATGGCGTTGTCAATATTCGTCGACTCAATAGCATTTCCCTCTTTACATTTTCCATTCCCGAAACCGCCCCCCGGATGAATGAAGGACTGAACGATTTCAACCAGGATATCCCCCGTGAGATATTTCGCATAGATCAGATGGGTCCTGGCGAGCTCATACAACGATCCGCTGTCGCGCAGACAATCTATCGAGGCCGCAAAATATTCTTCTACTCTCCCGGTATTTTCACTTACCGTCTCAGTCAGCGCCAATCCCCTGAGGATAAGACCTTCTTCAAGCATATCTCCGGATATTCTCACCAGAGACAAAGCATCTTCAAGATACTTTGAAGCTTCGATATACTTTCCTTCGCAGAGAAATGCTTCTCCAAGCCTTCTTCTCATCTCTATTGAGAGATCTCCATTTGGAGCTATCTCGTTTGCTGTTCGCAGACTCTCTGAAAAAATCTTGATCGCTCGTCTGAGATCTCTTCTTGCCAGAAAAATCACTCCAGTGAGCCCCGCGGCAAGAGCTTTTTCTCTTTTAAACCCGCCTCTTTGAGCAAGCTTGCAGGCTCTGGAATACAATTTTCTAGCAGCCTCATATTCACCCTGTTCTCTCCGAATATTTCCATACACGAGCAGGGAACGACAAACTCCCAGATCCCATTCTGTCTTGACGAAAAGGAATCTCGCTTTTTTTGCGGCTTCCTCTGCTTTATTCAATAATCCCCTGTGATAATAAGTCAAAGCAAGGTTCAATGATGCGGCAGCTTCTCCATACGAATCGCCCCCGACCCTGCAGATATCCCTACCCCTCGAAAAGTAATCCTCTGCTTTAGAAATGAATCCCATCGAACGGGCCACAAGCCCGAGCATAATCAGTATCTTCGACCTTGCCCGTTTGTCGTCATTGAAAATGGCCAGTCCAAGCGCAGATTCCAGATCTTCACGGGCATTTTCAAGTCGGCCGAGATAATATCCGCATGCTCCCTTTATGAGAAGTTTTTCAATAACAAGCCTCGGCTCCGACTTGCTGCAGGAATCAAGATCAACAGTCGAGATAAGGGAGATCGCTTCTTCGTATCGACCGATACGCCTCATCACATTCGCCCTGACCAGGGAAGCTTCGATCAAAATCGGGGTGGAGTTTTTATCTTGTTCAGATCCAGCTGGTGAATTCCCCGCTTCAAAGCGTTCACCGGTCACCCGGTCACTGCTCAATATCTCATTTGTCCGTTGAGAAGGGATAAGATCCAGGTATTCAACGGCCTGATCAAAAAGTGAGAGATAATAAGCGCTTTTTGCCGCTGAAACAAGAGCTCTGCAATACAGTTCATCTCTGGAAAACGATTCACCGGCCAGAGCCACTGCGTCCCTGGCAACCTGATAAGCCTGGCGATACTCTCCCTGCTGATGAAATTGCGATGTTTCAACTATAAGCTGTTGTATAGCGAGTCTTTGAACTTGCATTTCTCCGGTTCCCGAATAACTAGCGTCGCAGTGTCAGGAAAAACGCCTGCATTATGACCGTTAATTTAGGATTGACACGGGAATGCCACCTGACAGCGCCACTATCACCGCTGCCATGCCCCCGGAGCATTTCTTGTCGATCTCCACTCGAAAGAGATTCCGAACTCAGTTCCTGATAATTGATGACAGAGTAATCTTCTATTCCGGAAATAACTTTAAGGTGCGGATCTTCCCCTGGATCAGCATCGACCCTTGTATAAATCAGGGAATAATCGCTATATCTCGTGGAGGCGGCATCGGCGGCCGGAGAGAAAGCGAACAGAAGAATAACGGCGGCCAAAGCCAGCAAGAGTAAGCTTCCACACTTTTCAAAAAAGTGCTTCATAGACACCTCATCTCTCATTGCAGATCACAGCCAATGAGAAAGTGTACATCTTCGGATTTACCCTAGCTTGTCAGTCGCGTTAACAGATCGCTTTTGTCGATTCTACCATATTCTTTTTATATTGTCAAGTACTCGCCCTGTATCTGATTTGATTATAGCAAGTTATGAAATCATTTGAAAATTTGAGACTGTGAGATCCCATCTCGCAGATAGAATTCACGCTCCATCTTTGTGCGCTCCCGACACTCCCGGTCCCTGCCTCATTACCTTGCTGATAAAAAAAATAACAAAAAAAGGTCCTGTTTGAATCTCAAAAAACGGGACCAGAGAAAAGTGGAAAATATATTTTACAGTTGCAATATTTTGTTTACTGTTATATAATTGTTTGTGTGGCAATGAATTACTAGATAGTGCCTGTAATTTGTGTAAACAGTCATTTACTGTAATCCTATTTCCGATGAAGGGGACAAAATCATTACCATCGAATTTGCGAGGTAACACGTTGATTTATTATACATTACGAGACCACCGGCGCCCACTGAAGTTCTGGCTCATCGTTTGCAACGCATATTAGGGCGTAGTACATCGTTTTTGGCAAGTGTAAATTCTTACTGACGGATTGAGTCCGAGGAGGATCAGTCAGGAAAATGGATCTGTTTGCTGAGTGTCAAGGCCTTCGGGATGGAAGACAAACAGATCATCAGGGTCGCCGGATAAGAAAATAATGGGCAAACCTCCTTTAGGAGATCTGTACAACAAGGATCGTACCTATCAGGTGGCAGGAGGATGAAATTCAAGCAAGTGCCGTTGCGAAGCTTATATCGGGGGGATCCGGGCAGAATGATCCGAGATGTATCGGGCGATGTTTGTTCAGCAGTTCAACCTGGAAAGAACATATGTTCAGCAGATGTCGGCTGCGGCCGGTACGGATATCCACTGAAACGGGCTGTTTTATGTATTGTGATGGATAAATTCGATTTTGGTTTGACCTGCATCTGTTTTCATCTGTAGCATGGGCTGAAAGCGTTCCTGCACAGCCGATGCTCGTGGAAGAGAGGATCGAAAGATATGAAAAAGGAAGGATCCGGAAGATCGGACGATTTCTTTGTTGATGTCGAGGAAGATCTGGGAAACCTCGAACAGACCGGTTCTGCAAAAAAAGCATTGTCTCTGGAAAAAGAACTGAAAAAGGCGATGCACAGGCTCGGCAAGTTCGAAATGCTCTCCGATATTACAAAAAGTCTTAATTCGACTCTCAATCTCAATGCTCTCCTCTCAGATATTGTCGATTCGGTTATTAAGCTTGCCGATGCGGATCGAGGATTTCTGATGCTGGCTGATAAGGAAAACGAGCTTCAGTTCCGTATTGCCAGGGATATGAAAGAACAGTCGCTGAATCAAAAAGATTTTGAAGTCAGCCACAGCATCATAAGTGATGTTTTCAGGAAAGGAGATCCATTATTCATATCGAATGTCTCCGAAAACGAACAGTTTAAAAACCAGAAAAGCGTGATCGATCTGAGGCTGTTGACCGCCGTATGCGTACCACTGAAACTTGAAGAAAGAATAATAGGGGTCATATACACCGATTCGATCAGGCTCACAAATGAATTATCAGAAAAAGACGTCCCTATCATTACCGCATTCGCATCGCAGGCCGCGATTGCAATTGAGAATGCGAGACTGCACGGAGAACTGATCCTTTCAAGAGAGAATCTCGCTAACGAAAACCGTATTCTGAGACATGAACTTTCCGAAAAATATGAGTTTTCCGGGATTATAGGCAAAAGCAAACCTATGCAGGATATTTTCAGTATGATAAGCAAGATAGCGCCTCTTGAAACTACTGTCCTCATCCGGGGAGAGACAGGGACAGGAAAAGAGCTTATCGCGAAAGCGATCCATTTCAACGGCCCACGCAAAGAAAAGCAGATGGTCACGATCAACTGCGGAGCAATGCCCGCAGAACTCCTTGAAAGCGAGCTTTTCGGACATAAAAAAGGCTCTTTTACCGGTGCTACATCTGACAAGCCAGGACTCTTTGAAACAGCACACGGAGGCAGCATCTTTCTTGATGAGATAGGCGATATGCCGATCCAGCTGCAGGTTAAGCTTCTTCGAACGCTCCAGGAGGGAGAGATAAGAAGAATTGGAGAAAACGTGACCAGAAAGGTCGATGTCAGGATCATTGCCGCAACAAACAGGGATCTGACTGATGATATAAACAAGGGGCTTTTTCGTCAGGATCTTTTCTACAGGCTTAACGTAGTTCCTGTCAATATCCCGCCCCTTCGCGACCGCAAAGATGATATCCTCCCGCTCACCGAATACTTTTTAAAGAAATATTCTGCAGTGATGGGCAAAGAAGAGGTCCGGATCGTTCCGGAGACAATGAAGCTGCTTATCACAAACAAATGGCCCGGAAATATCAGGGAGCTTGAAAATACCATTGAGAGGGCTCTGGCTCTCTGCGGAGATTCAAAGCTGCTCTCTAAAGATTTCTTTCCTCAATTCAGTGATGATCCGGGATTTTCAGGCGAAATCAGCAAACACGGATCACTCAAACAAAAACTTTCCGCGGTTGAAAAGCAGATAATAACTGATATACTGGAAGAAACGGATGGAAAGGTGACGCACGCGGCGAAGATCCTTGATGTCACGCGTCAGCATTTGCACAACAGAATCAAGTTCCATGGGATCAAGAGACGATAGTATCGGTGACAAAAGGGGGAACAATGGAGTTCCTTAGTGTAAGTATTGAAAAACCATCGGATATAAATTTTATACTTGGACAATCTCATTTCATAAAGACTGTTGAAGATATCCATGAGGCCGCCGTCGGATCGGTTCCTGGGATCAAATTCGGTGTCGCCTTCTGCGAAGCCTCAGGTGATTGTCTGATCCGTTATTCTGGCAACGACGCTGAGATGATCGAACTTTCTAAAAAAAATGCGTCCTCGATCGGAGCCGGGCATTCCTTTATAATCTTTATGCGCGACGCATTTCCAATCAATCTTCTGAACGCAATCAGGCTAATCCCCGAAGTATGCGGGATCTTCTGCGCCACCGCCAATCAGGTAGACGTCATTATCGCAGAAAACAGCCGCGGAAGGGGAATAGTCGGCGTCATCGATGGCGAAAAACCAGCCGGAATAGAAGATGAAAAGGGAAAAAACTGGAGACATGAGCTTCTGAGAAAATTCGGTTACAAATTGTAGGCGGCAGTTAATCGGATATTAAAGAATTTCAGCAGGCCGAACCGCCGCTCTGAATAGGATTATTTTAATCGAGGTCCAGGCCGGACCGCTTCAACCGGTATATAAATGTCGTTCTTTTCAGCCCAAGCATCATCGCGGCCTTAGTCTTGTTGCCTCCAGCCGTGCTGAGGGCTGAAAGCAATTCTTTTTTCTCGATCGCCCGCATCCTAAGTCCAAACGTCTCTGGAGCAGGCGGACAGATCGAAAACATATCCTTGCCTTTCAGAGGTTCCTCCCCATTACAAGCATCCCTTCCATCGGATCGTATAGATCCGATGATCCGGGAAATAAACCGGGTTGAAAGATCACAGACTCTCAATTTTCCGCTTTTTCGCCTTATTGCAGCGGATGTCAGTTCATTCTTAAGCTCCCTGACATTCCCGGGCCAGGAATATGAAATGAACAGCATTTCGAGCATATTGCTCAAATAGAACGGCCCCAGGTTGAACCTTTCTGAAAGATCCTCAAGAAAATATTCACTAAGCAAAGCCAGATCGGAGCTTCTTTCTCTCAGGGGCGGAATCTGAACAGCAAAAGCCGCCATACGATAGTAAAAATCTTTTCTAAACTGTCCTCTCTCGGCCAAAAGGCTCAAATCCTTATTTGTTGCGGCTATGATTCTTGCTTCGTTCATCCTGACCCTGGAATCGCCGACACGGATATATTCACCGTTCTCCAGCAATCTCAACAGTTTCGCCTGTAACTGGGTTGTAAGTTCACCTATCTCATCGAGAAATATCGTTCCTCGTCCGGCCGAGTCGATCAGCCCCGCTCGATCAGAGACAGCCCCTGTAAACGATCCTTTTTTATGGCCGAACAGTTGAGCTTCAAAAAGATCAGGGGGAACTGCTGCCGTATTGACGGGAAGAAAGGGAGATCCGCTTCGGTTACTCCAATGGTGGATCAATCTTGCGATGACCTCCTTTCCCGTCCCTGATTCCCCTGCGAGCAGAATTGGAAAAGGGAAAGGAGAAAATCTTTTTATCTCCTCAAGAATAAGGTTCATTCCCATATCGTTCGATATAAACTCAGGATTCGCGAATAAATCATCTTTGTTTTTGACCCTGATCGATTCCCGCGCGGAAACAGACTCTTCAGCCACCGAACAAGAATCTTTCCCCGCGAAAGGAAGATTCCTGTTTCTTCCGGTTTTCAAAGTCATCTGATTGTGGCCGTGAGTCCTGTTCTCCGGTTCAGCTTCAGGATCAAAAATACCATTCAGCCTGCATTCGGACTTCAGCGTTTTTTTGAAATAATCCGCATTAATTTGCTTTCCGACGGCTTCTTCCAGCCTTGTCTTTAGAATAAGCCACCTGATTTTAATCGGCCTGAAGCGGTTCAGCGCCTCACTTTCATATTTTATTTCTTCAAGAAATATTTTCGCTTTATCATATTCCCCTTCTTTTAACAGTATCTCGGCGAGAAGAAGCCTGCTGAAAAGGCTCTCTCTGGTCAGTGCAGATTCCTTCTTATGTGACAACTGATCCTGAAGCCGGTCAATTGTTTCAGGCCTGCTGCCTCTTCTGGATTCAACGAATGACCTGGCCAGTTCAACGCGAGCGATCTCATCACTGCGTCCAAGGATAGAATAGTTGAGAGACGCATATTCCAGATAGGTCTGAGCTTCCCTGAAATCCGAACTCCTCGCAAGGATCAGAGCCAGATTCAGGGCTGCTTTGGCTGAAACGTATATTTCGCCCTTCTCAAGGGAAAGTCTGAAAATCCGGCGCAGAAGCCCGATCGCCTCACGATACTTTCCCCGCATTTTCAGGATTACTGCCCTGTTGATCCACAGGCCAAGAGGGATTTTTTTTGAATCGCCGATGAGAAAGAGGCTGCAGGATAATCTCAGATATGAGCTGGCAAGAAGAAGTCTGCCCTTAACTGTATAAATCCGCGAAATGAGAAAAGCAGCCCAGGCGCCGGAATCGCTCCCGATAAGCCTTTTCCCCTTTAAATACAAAACAAGGGAGCTGACTACGGCCCCCCTGCCTTCCAGAAACCGGTGATACTGCCCCTCAAATTCAGGTGGAACCACGCACATATCTTCCTTCCTGATCTTCAAAGGCTTGCCGGAATATATTTGGACAGATTATATCACCAAATCTGATTTATGTCAAATCGGCCGATCTCATCGAATGTATGATTTGGATGGTGGAATCTCCTATTTAAGGTCGGCCAGAGGTCACTTCGCCGCTCTCATCCCCTCCCTTCCAGAGATGGAATATCAGAAATACTACTGCAAAGGTTAAATATCCAAACGCATATTCCCCTCCGGCGTTCCACCCGATCACACTTACCGTCTCATTTCCGGAAAATTCAAACGTATGGATGATACCGAAGAAAGAGAGCAGCAGCGCCGCTGCCGACCAGAGCGAAGCCTTCAAAAACTCTCTTTCAATAAGAAAGACGCTGATAGCCGCCAGTATCATCGAAGAAAATATAAACCCTTTCTCGAGCGCCAGAAGCCCATAAAAACCGTTGATCGGAACTCCCGACTCAGCCTGGGCCGAAAGAAGGGTCCCCGCTCCCTGGTATCCCAGCTTGAGAATATTTATCCCCCAGGCCGCGAAGGCGGGGAAAAGCCCGACTACAACGGCAGGAGCGTGCTTTCGAGGCGTTGCCTGAAAAGCCTGCGCAGATATTATTATCCCGATCCATAATACTATCGCCATACCGGCTTCTACAGGGATGACCGAGTTTATCAATCTTACTATTCCGAACACCGAAATGACGGTAAAGAATATCCCGTTCAGGGTGGAATAACCGGATCTCGCTCCTAGCTCTTTCCATCCGGGATGCCCAATATAGATCGTGGTCGGAAAGCATGAACCGAAAAAAGCCCCGAGTAATGAACCGGCACCGTTGACCGCAAGGGAAGGCATAGTCTCATACCTGTCACCGGCAGCCTCGGCGCTCTCAAGGTTCTGAAGCGACCCGAGCACATTGAAGAGCCCCATCGGGATAATGATAGAGAAATACTTCCAGAGATATGGGCCTTTCATGACTTCAAGGATTTCCGAGCCTGAAAAGATGGGCGGGTAAAACCCTGTGTCGGAAAATGCTGATGAGACTGCTGAGGTATCCATCGTTCCGAAAGACCATGCCAGCACTGTCCCGCATATAAGCGCAACTAATCCCCCGGGAAGGCCGAAAGGAAATCTGACCTTCGAGAAGTACTGGATCAGGATTATAGCGAGGGGCAGCATGGCGATCAGCGGTTTCTCAAAAGTCTGAAAAGCGAAATCCATTGAAATAAATGTGATCGCTATACCGGCAAGTGTGGAAAGAAGAGCCGCGCGTGGAGTTATTCTTCTTAAGAAATCGATACAGAAGGCGCTTCCAAATTCAATGATTCCGCTAAAGAAACAGGCAAGCAGCCCGACTTTCCATGCGATATCATAGCTTCCAGTCTCCCTGTAGACCGGCCCCATTATGAAGATCAGATAGGCAAAGAGGCTGACTGTGTTGATCCCGTAAGGCAGCGCTGTAACATCGGCTCGCTTAAGCCTGAGCGCCAGCTTGCGGGCCTGCCAGGAATAAAAGAGGTTTCCGACGATGACCGAGACTGCCGCCCCGGGAAGTATCCGTGTAAACACAAAATCGGACGGGATCCCGGCGATGACAGGGCAGAGCATCGCGATGACCAGAAACTGTATCAGGTTGTCTATAGCCAACCCGAAAAACCCGTCGATATCCCTTTTTACCATCCATGGGTATCTGAATTCTCCATCCATCTGATCTCCTTTCAGACCTGTCTCTGAAATCGATATTACTGATGCCATGGATCAAATTATCTGCCGCAGTGTTTCATCCGTTGACTGAATTAGATTTATCACATAGAGTCATTAAAGTACAAAATATTATTCATTATTCTGGCCCTTGCAATCAACATGGAGGAAGTCGTTATGAAGATGTTCAAGATCGCGACTCCGGCGATATTGACCCTGTTACTTATATCGACCCACTTATTGCATATCTCCTGCGACGGCAACGAGGGTTTCAATGAGCCGAGCATACTGGCCATCTACTCCGGAAATGATCAGACCGAAAGGGTGAACGCCACTCTTCCCGAACCTCTCGTCGCCCGCGTTACCTATATCTCCGGAAAACCGAGGCCGGAAATCGAAGTCAGCTTCACCTCCGATGACCCGGGGGTCATCATCTTCTATCCAACGGCAACCTCCGACAGCGACGGTTTTGTTTCCTGTATTGTCACTCTTGGCCCCGACGCGGGTCAATATCAGATAGCCGCATCGATAGAGGAAGACACCGATATATTCACCGCGACCGCCGCGGAGAACGAATGTCCGGAGGAAAACCCCGTCCTGGAACCCGTCTGGACACAGGGTAATGTCTTTATAACCACCACGAGTTCATCTTATATAGAGGGATCCGGTTCTGTACTGATAGAGTTCCACCCTGGAACAGAAGAGACCACAAAAATACTTGAAACAACCCACACGATAATCGATCTTGCTTTCTCTCCGCACGGAGAACTCTTTCTCACGTCGACAGAAGCGATCTTCAAGGTGACCCCGGTAACGTATGAACTCGAGACATTCTATACTTTTTCTTCCAGTGCTGTACGCGAGATCGAACCAAACTTCGGAAGTGTGCTCGCCTGCGCGTCCTCGACAGAGCTAAGAGGAATATTCTGCCCTGAATCTGAGCTTTCAGCGGAGTTATCGTACAGCAATATAAGTCCCGAGTGCCTCGTTGCCGATCCGGATAGACGAGATCTTCTGTTTATCACCGGCGTACCGCCGACCTTCGCGCTGAGATCGGTCTCCTGGGACGGGCGTTCGGATTTCGGGGAACTCAACGATCCTATAATACTCGACACGGGGCCGTGGATTCCAAAAGGGATATGTTCGGGTGGCCAAGGCATTTTCTACATCACGATCGACGACGACGATGACCAGCGCGGGATAGCCCGAGTCGACACTAAAACCGGCACTGTCGACACCGATTTCTTCGATTTCTACGCATATTTTGGGGGAAACAGCGCCGATGCCGGACGGTGGGGCGATATCGCCCGATCAGATAACAAACTGTATCTCATTGATAAATTTAACGATAGGCTGGTGGTCATAGGAACTGACGGCCAGTGGCTCGACGAAACTGAAAGTGACGTATTCTCAATGCCTTATTCTTATAGCGAGCGATACGGGATCGCGGTCGCGCCCAGACCTCTACTGTTACTGAGAAACTGAAAGATGCCCGGTATGCCCGGGCATCTTTGCGGTTTTATCACTGATTATTCCGGGAGCTCCGGCGATTCTGGCCCGTGAATGGGCTGAAGGCCGGGAGCCTGAAAAGATCATCCGTTTCTAAGCGATTCTATCGCTTCAGCCTCTTTGTCAAAGACATCAAATATGAGATTCAGCCTGGTGACCTGCAGTATCCCAAGTACCCTGTCATTAGGCTGGCATAGTTTTATTTTTCCACCCTCTTTAGCGTACCGTGAACGCGCCGAGACAAGTATCCCCAGTCCTGTACTGGATATCCATTTCACCTTCGCAAGGCTGACCACCAGATCAAATTTTTTCTCCTCTATCAGTTCTGTAACGACGTCAATAAGCTTCATATTGTCCGGCCCTCCGTACATCTCGCCGGAAAGTTCCAGAACAGTTATCCCGTCCACTTCTTTCTTTTTGATCTTCATATTGAATATCTCTCCTAACCAATTTCAGTATTTCAACCGGCCCGTCTAGAAACTTGCAAGTGCATCTTCTTCATTTTCAAATACTTCGAACACTTCCGGAATAAGTCCGCATGTCCTGAGCACCAGACCCACCCTGTCAGAAATGTTTGTAAGTTTGACACTGGCCTCTTCCCTCTTCGCTGACGCATATGCAGCGATAAGGACCCCCGCACCCAGGGAATTAAGCCATTTGATATCCTTGAGATTAAGGACAAATTTCTTTTTTCCCTCTTCTATTTCTTCCTTGATCATCTCGTGGATCCGCTGAGATTTGGGGCCTCCATCGATCTGCCCCTCAAGAGCAAATACCATCACACCGCCAGCATCCCTGTTCGATATGTTCAACATATCCGGCTCCTCTCTTTTACTATTTGTATAATTATCACCGTAATTTCCATCCAATGTCTACATATTACTATCTGACTACCAGCTGGACAAACGAAATCTGTCCGAGGCAGATCGTATCACCGACTCTTTTCGATGTCAAGGAGAGTGTAGTAGCCGCGCGGATCACTTGAGTACAACCTTTCTCTCACCCTTTATTACGGTTCCGACAGGAAATGGTTTCCATCGAAGGCCCTCGGTCACAAGTTTTTTTTCATCCGAGGCGGGAATGATCATGATCATGCCGATCCCCATATTGAAGACACGATGCATTTCTTCATCATCGACTCCCCCTTTATCCCCAAGATAGGAAAAAAGAGGAGGAGTATCCCATTTTTGCCTCTCTATTTCTACACTGCATCGGTCCGGGAGGATACGAGGTATATTATCGAGCAGTCCGCCGCCGGTAATATGGGCCAGTCCCCTGATATCGACAAGCTTTCTGAGTACCCTTATTTCGGGAAGGTAGCTTCTGTGGACTTCGAGGAGGTTATCCGCGACACTCCTGCCGGTTCCGGGGATATCATCATCTACACCCAGTCCCGCATCCTCGAATATTATCTTCCTTGCCAGAGAATAACCGTTCGTGTGGAGACCTGCGGAGGGGAAAGCCCATACACTGTCTCCCTCTGTGATCCTGCCGCCGTCGATCAGGCTGCCGCGTTCGACGACTCCGACGATCGACCCAGCCAGATCATACTCGCCGTCAGCATAAAATCCCGGCATCTCGGCCGTCTCTCCGCCGATCAGGGCGCATCCGTTGGCTTTGCAGCCTCTCGCCAGCCCTTTTACGACATCTTCTATTATCCCTCTCTCGAGCCTGCCGCAGCCGAAGTAATCAAGAAAAAAGAGAGGTTCGGCTCCCTGTACAAGGATATCGTTTACACAGTGGTTAACGAGATCCTCTCCTACGGTATCATGCCTGCCGGAGATGAAGGCGACGCGGAGTTTGGTGCCTACCCCGTCCACGCTCGATACAAGCACAGGTTCCCGGTATTTTGAAGAAATCTCAAAAAGCCCTCCGAAATTTCCTACTTCAGACAGGACCTCCCTGCCCCATGTGCTTCTAATAAGGTTGCCTATCCCCTTTAGCGCAGCGGCAGCCGCATCTATATCGACACCTGATTCGCTGTATTTTGAACTCAATATTACTGTCCTTCCTTGATCTGCATCCTGTTTTTCAGCCGTTTGTCCACGGCCGGATGATCAATATAACCATATTTGAATGATAAAATATACTGAAAACGATTCTGTCAGAGCTGGACGTGCTCGACGAGAGAATTATATATCTCCGTGGTAGCGTCAGCCTCGACTATTAACGGAAATACACCCCTGTTGTAAAGGCTGAGAAGCAGATCTGTCACTTCTGTATGGAATTGCCTCCCCTTGTATGTCTCAAGCTCTTCGAGCACTCTTTCAACTGGCAGAGCTTTACGATATGGACGATCAGATGTCATCGCGTCAAAAGCATCCACGACATTAAGAATATGCGCGGCTATCGGGATCTGATCTCCCATCAGCCCGTTCGGATATCCAGTCCCATCGGGCCGTTCATGATGCGCCCGGACGACTTTTCCTGCCTCATTGAGAAATTTCAGTTTATCTACTATTTCAGCTCCAATCCCCGGATGAGCCCGCAAAGATCTCCACTCTTCGTCAGTAAGGGGACCCACCTTTAAAAGGACTTCGTTCTTTACGGCGATCTTGCCTATATCGTGCAGCAGGGCGGCGTATTCAAGCATCTCCATATCTTTTGTCGTCATACCCATCTCGCGGGCTATCCTCAATGCATATCGTGATACCCTGAATGAATGTCCATGGGTAAACGGATCGGAAGCTTCAATAGCCGAAGTCAAAGCCGCAACGGTATTGATATGCGTCTCGCGCATATCGAGATAGAGCTGGAACGAATAGCGCGCGAGAAAAAGAGGAATGATAAAAAGAGCGATAGTCCAGACACCGGAATTCCGGTATAGAAGCGCGATGACCGCGGCAACAGGGAAAAGGGCAAGTATGTGGAAGAAGTTCCACATATAGTTCTGCTTCCAGACTACAAGCGGGTTTCTTTTTGAATCAAATGAAATGATGAAACTGACAGACCATGTGTTGAAAAGATAATATACGACCCCAGCCGCAAAAAGAGGGATCAGAAAAAGAGGTGAACTCATATCAGCGAGACTGCCGAAAGATCTGTATACGAACCCCGACACTCCTACCGTCATCACCAGAAGCGGAATATTGAATAACAGCTTGATGATAGGACGCCGCTGGAAGACCCCCTCCGTCACAAGGGTAGCGACAGCTTCGATCACTGCCATTACAGCCGGCCCGAACAAAACGATGCCGGCAAGATCGATCGGTGAAGACGCATAGATCGAAGCTCCACCTTTAGGAAGGGATATCTGCGCCGAATCGGCAATTATTATCAGTACGAGGAAAAGCAGAATATCCCGCCAGCGGTCCTGCGGCAGATCCCTGATAAAATACGCCAGAAAAAAGAATCCTGTTATTACAAAGATCGCGTAGAAGAACCTGAACCCGACCCCTGATTTCTCTTTATTCACAACCAATTTTTACCTGCACCCCGGAAATATCCTATATTCCGACTATCGCCACATTCTTCGCTTGAAGCACCGGCTGCAATGCGTATCTGCGGCAGACCAGCGCGCTCCGCCCCGGCCAGGGCTATACAGATCAGCTATCTCGGGAATCATTCACATCAGGGAAAGATCGGTGGGTGCTATTTGATCCTGTAGTGTATTTCCCTGCGTGATTTCCATCTTCCTAACGGGCGGTTGACCGCATCGAGGACAGCCATGACTGAGGCCTCATTGGAGTCTCTACCCATAAACGCGCAACCTGAAAAACTCCTCAGCGTCCGTCCTTCGATCAATTCCACCGCCGCAACAAGAGCTTTGTTACCTGAAAATTCTATTTCTTCAATTCCAGATAAACACAGATCGAATTTCTCGTCAAGCAGTTCCGAAAGGGCAACTATCGTGGCTACTGCAACAGTGTCATAAGCCGGACCCGATTTTCTTGGAGCACCAAAACGACCGACCACCTCGATACCGCTGCGTTCAAGCTTGACCTCGACATCGATCCTGGATTCGTCGATACTGAGGCTCAATCCCCTGAACTGGACCCTGGAATCGTCTTCCAGGAACTCAAGATGCGCTGAAGTATCCTGCTCAAGGGGTTTTTCTCCCTCTTTGCCAGGAAATTGCTTCCTCTCGGAAAACCCCCTCTCCACAAGCTCATCTACTGAAAATGAGTTTTCATCAAGCTCTTCGGCTTCCTCCGTCAATTCTTCCTCATCCACGAGATCGATAAGAACGACTCCGATCTTCCTGTAATCGACGGCAATGCCGAGCTGGGCTTTGAGACAGGTCTCGACATCACGGGCTATCAACTTCGGAGGCCTGTTCGTCGCGGCTACGACATGTATCTCGGTTATTCTCCCCGATTCGTCCGTTGCAATACGGCACGACCGGATATCGCGCAGATGCATGATCAGATCTTCAGCTTTATCTATTACATCTTTGTCCGGAAACTCTTCGAACACGCTTAAACCATTCCCTTTTAACACAAATAGCAACACAGGTAACCAATTGTAACATAAATCATTATAAAACTCAACCCGCTTAACTTAAAATACTGCAAAATAGTTGATTATACTTAACTTTCAAAGAGGCATCGTGGCCGGTACCGGCTTCGAAGTCTGGGGAGCGATCAGAGGGATACCATCGCTGAAAACCTCTCAAAGCGTTTTTCAATATCCTCCCTGGAGAGATCCTCAAGAGATTCTACTGAAAACTTTTCGCAGGTGAAACTGGCGCAGACTGTTGCGATCATCATCGCTTTTTTCAGGGTTTTTTGATCAGAGTTGCCCCTGGAAGCAAGATATCCCATGAACCCGCCGGCAAAACTGTCCCCTGCCCCGGTAGGATCTTTCACCTCTTCAATCGGATAAGCGGGCGTCAAAAAGACTGTGTCTCCCGAAATCAGCAGCGCTCCATGCTCGCCTTTCTTGATGACTGCTATCGAAGGGCCCATCGTGAGGATCTTTTTTCCCGCTTTCACCAGATTAGGCTCTGAACTCAGCAACCTTGCTTCACTGTCGTTGATAAAAAGCGTATCGACCCTTTTTAGAAGTTCACGCAGTTTTTCAGGTTTGTTTTTGATCCAGAAATCCATCGTGTCGCACCCGATATGCGCATCCCCTTCTATCTGGTCAAGAAGATCTATCTGGATCTCAGGATCGATATTCCCGAGAAAGACCCACTCTGATTTCCTCGCCCCTTCTGGAAGCAGAGGTTTGAACTGTTCGAACACATTCAACTCAAGGACAAGCGTCTCCCTGTCGTTGGGATCTTCCCCGTAGCGCCCTTCCCAGAAAAACGTCTTGCCTCCGGCAACAGTCTCAAGACCTTCCAGTCCTATACCTTTTGATTCGAGAATAGACCTGTATTGCCCGGTAAAATCCTCGCCGACCACACCTACAAGCTGAACCGGAGAGAAATACGACGCTATCATCGATGAATAGACAGCCGATCCGCCAAGGACCCTTTCTACTCTCTCGACCGGCGTTTCTATAGTATCAAAAGCTACCGAACCGACTATTACCAGACCCATTCGATCCTCCCATATCAAAACCCGCGGTTTCCCGCTCATACCCTGACAGCTTGCCCCGGGCAGACCCCCAGTTACATCCTCTCAGGGGCCGATATGCCGAGCAGGTGAAGTGTCTCTGCAAGCACTATCCTTGTCGCCTCGGCAAGAAGCAGCCTTGCCTGGCTGAGATCTTTGTCGTTTGAAATTATCCTGCACACGTGATAGAAGCGGTGGAACGATGCCGCGAGCTGCTGCGCATATCCCGAAAGCCGATGAGGTTCGGCAGATATCGCCGCTCCCTCGATCAGGTAGGGAAAAATAACAAGGTTTCTGATCAGTTCCATCTCCTCTTCCTCGCCGAGTTTCCCTATGCAGGATAATTCGTCCGGAAAAGAAACCCCTTCTGTTTCCGCATATGATATGACGCTGCATATCCTGGCGTGCGCATACTGGACATAGTAAACGGGGTTCTCGTCAGATTCTGTCCGGGCAAGCGTCAGATTAAAATCAAGATGGGCGTTCGTTTTCCTCATAAGGAAAAAAAACTTTGAGGCGTCGCTGCCGATATCAGCTACAAGATCCGACAGCGTCTCAAATTCCCCGCCTCTCTTTGACATCTTGATCTGTTTTCCATCTTCTATCAACCGTACCCACTGGACAGTAAGGATATCGAGCCAGTTATCCGGAGCGCCGAATACAGCGGCAGCGGCGTTCAGCCTGGCTATATGCCCATGATGATCCGGTCCGAATATGTCTATGACATGATCGAACCCGCGTTTGAATTTATTAAGATGATACGCAGCATCTGCTAGAAAATATGTCGGAGTACCGTCACTCCTTATAAGGACCCTGTCCTTCTCGTCCCCGTAATCCGTGGAGCGGAACCAGAGCGCCCCCTCTTTTTCGTAAACGACCTCTTTTTCCCTGAAGATCTCAAGCGTCTCGCCCGTCTCTCCCCCGTCCCTGAACAAAGTCGATTCTTTGAAGTATTTATCAAAAGTGACCCCGAATCGTTCGAGATCGGCGACTATCCCGTCGGTGATCCTGGATACAGCGTATCCGCCGAAGGCGTTAGCGGTCTCATCCTCTTCCAGGGAAAGCCACTCTTTCCCGGTATTCTCATCTATCGTTTCAGCTATATCGACAAGATACTCTCCCGGATAACCGTCATCCGGAAATTCCAGTTCTTCCCCCATCCTCTGCCTGAATCTGGTATGAAGTGATATCCCAAGTTTTTTTACCTGGTTGCCGGCGTCGTTGAGGTAGTATTCAGTCTCGACGTCATGTCCTGTCTTCCGCAGTATCTGGGCCAGCGAGGTTCCCACAGCTGCGGCTCTGGCCGAAACGATCACCAGAGGCCCTGTCGGGTTGGCGGAGACATATTCAACCTGGACCTTCCTGCCTCTGCCTATCTCGGAATCACCGTAAGAAGAACCGATCCTGTTGATCAGCGCTACCTGGTCCTTTAAGTAAGCCTTTGAAAAGGTGAGGTTTATGAAAGCGTGTCCCGCAACCTCCACCTTGTCTATGAAATCCTCTTCGAACGACAGCTCCGATACAATGCTTTCAGCAAGCTTTTTCGGATCCATCCCGAGTTTCTTGGCGACGACCATCGCCAGATTACAGCTCAGGTCCCCATGATCCGGGTTGTTCGGCCGCTCCAGATATATTTCTGTCCCCTGAATGTCGTAACCGAGAGAGGTCATCGTCCTGGATATCTCATCGACCACCCGGCTCCTGGCGGATATGACAGTTTTCTCAGACCTGTTATTTTCCATCAGGATATTCCTCTCGCGGAGCGTCTCCCCAGAATTTTTCCAACCCGTAATACTCTCTTGCTGCAGGCCTGAATATATGTACGATTACCGAAAAACAGTCTATGAGGATCCAGTTCCCCGAGTCATATCCTTCGACATGCAGCAGGAGTTCTTTTCCTTTCAGAAGGTCAACGATATGATCGGCGATCACTCGAGCCTGAACATCGCTTCCGGCAGAGGCAATTACGAAATAATCCGTTACCCCCGAGATCTTCTTCAGGTTCAGAAGAACGATTTCTTCAGCCTTTTTATCCCATGCTGCCTTTATTATTTTCCTGGCCAGCGCCTTCGGTGCTATCTTGATCAATTACTTCCAGACCCCCTTGATTCCCTTCCCGCAGCGGAGACACACTCCGTCCGGGGCTAGTATTTCGGTATTGTATCCTGACCTTTTTATAACCGGTTCGCTGCAATCAGGACAAACAGTATTCTCCGTACCTTCGATGAATATATTACCAATATATACATAATCAAGGAATCTTCTCGCGATGCCGTATGCCGTGCTGAGTGTCGCTGCTGGAGTAGCCTCGAGTTTCTCCATCTTATACTTCGGAAAGAACCGTGAAAAATGAAGAGGGATCTCACTTGAGATCCCGGAGATCCATTTCGCCATATCTTCGATGGAACGGGGCGAATCGTTCAGGCCCGGGATCACCAGATTGGTGATCTCGATGTGAGATGCTGATGAGGCTATCTCGATAAACCTTTTAACAGGTCCGACAGATCCTCCGCAAAGCTCTCTGTAAAACCGGTCATCAAAACTTTTCAGATCGATATTGAAGGCATCGATCAGAGGGGCGATCCGGCGCGCCGGCTCCTCGTTTAGATATCCATTCGTGACAAGTACCGACTTTAGCCCTCGCTCCCTCAGAATAACAGCCGTATCAAGTATATATTCATACCAGACCAAAGGCTCCGTATAGGTGAAAGCAACCCCGACGGATCCTTCTTCAGACGCAAGATCAGCGATCTGTTCAGGTGAGATATACCTCGTAGCGGTTGTTTTTTGTGAGATCTCCCAGTTCTGGCAATGTGCACAGGTCAAAGTACATCCATTCGGGCCAACGGAGAGGATCCTGCTTCCAGGCATGAAATGAAAGAGAGGTTTCTTTTCTATAGGATCGAGAGCGGTAGTCACAGTCCTGCCGTATGATATTGCGAGAAGCTTACCTTCAGTATTCTTTCTCTGCCGGCATCTGCCTGTTCCCCCGGGGTCGATAAGACAATTGTTCGGACACAGGCTGCATCTAACGCGAGACCCGTCAAGCTTCTCATAATAAAGAGCTTCGACATCATCCATTACCTGACCACCACTGAAAGATCGATCACCATTTCGGAATATATGTCCTGACGGCCGGCCCCTGCCCTCACGCCGAAAGAGGATCGACTCTGTCGGTCACGTAATCAGCGGCATAACAGAGAGCATCCCTTTCGAGCGAGGGAGCTATCGGCTCAAGTGAGGCTTTTGCCTGTTTCCCGAATTCTTTCGCTCTTCTGAAAGAATATTCCACTCCTCCATAGCTCTGCACAAAAGATATGATCTCGTGCCAGTCCTCGTCCCTGTCGAAACCGTAGTGGAAGAACTCCCTAATCCTTTTCTTCTTCTCTGAGGGAGCATTCTTGAAAGCCTTTATGAACGGGAGGGTCACCCGGCCATCGGAAAAATCCGAAGCGGTCGGCTTGCCGATAAAGTCATCGATCGCCAGATAATCTATCAGATCATCGGTTATCTGGAAGGCCAGGCCTATATTCCTTCCAAAAGAGGCATACGGTTTTCTGAATCCGTTCGGGCTTCCCCCGCTCCCAATGACCGCCCCGCACTCGCTCGATGCCGAAAATAACGATGCTGTCTTGCTGTATATCATATCCATATATCCCGCTTCACTTATATCTATATTCTTCGCCTGTTGAAACTGCATCATCTCACCGACACTCATGATATTCGTAGTCCTGGCAAGGATCTCCATGATCTCATGCAGGCCGGCTTCACCCAGGCTGGCAAAAGCCTTTGAGTAAAGAAAGTCGCCCATAATAGTAGCGACATTATTCCCCCACCTGGCAAATACGGTTTCTTCCCCGCGGCGAAACAGATGACCGTCGATGATATCATCGTGGATAAGTGTGGCTGTGTGGATAAGTTCGACAGCCATACCCGCGATCATCGGGGCTTCCGAAGTCCCTCCGACACTCTTTGAAGCGAGAAAAAGGATGTTCGGACGAAGCCTTTTACCCGATGTCGCCCTTATGTGACCGCAAATCTCTTCGATCAGAGGGACATCCGAGTGAAGCGCCAGACGCAGCATCTCTTCAAGGAAGGCGAGTTCCTTTTTGACGGGAAGCTGAAACTTGTCCCTGTATTTGCTTTCGTTAAATATCATCACTGCGTGTCCGACCTCTTTCGGATCTGTGATTCACCGGAAAAACCGCTTGCAGCCGTTCCGGCGGATCTGAACTGGATGAAAAAACAGCGGCAAAAAACTTTCCGAACAATGCAAGCTAGCACTAACTGTCCTTAAAGTCAAGATTCCAGCCGGTCTCTCTTCTTTCTCCTTTCGATAAGCAGAGAAAGTGTCGCGCTTACAAGATATAGAAGAACAAGGGGCAAAGCCATCAGCAGTTGTGAAGCTGGATCAGGAGGGGTCAAAACGGCTCCAGTTACGAAAATCAGGAGAATGACCCACCTCCACTGCCGCAACAACGCGCTCGGCGAGATGACTCCGAGACTTGTAAGGGATATTATTACAAGCGGAAGTTGGAAAACGATCCCGAATGCGAAACAAAGGCGCGCTACAAACCCGAAATACTTGTCCACAGAGATCAGTGGGGAAAGCATCTCGGTTCCAAAATCAATGAGAAATTCCAGAACGACAGGTATCATGATCCAGTAGGCAAAGGCGGCACCCGCATAAAACAGCAGAGTGGCCGGGACAATAAGAGGCAGAATGACTTTCTTTTCACTTTTGAAAAGTCCTGGAGAGACAAACGCCCACACACGAAAAAGGATATATGGAAAAGAGAGAAGGAACCCGGTCATAAAGCTGAGTTTGAGGCGGACCATGAACGCGTCGACAGGCGCGTGGAAATAAAGACTTTCTACAGGGATCCCCGCCAGCAGGAAGTCCAGAGTGTATCCGGAGAAGAACCACAGGATGATCGAAGATCCTGTCCAGGCTACAAGAGAAGCGATCAGCATCGATCTGAGTTCATCCAGATGGCCCAAAAACCCCATTTCTTTAAGTTCTTCTCTGTCTTTTTCGGCCACTCCGGATCCAAATCTACTTTTCAAGTTTTATTTCAGTGTAAAGAGTCTGTACGAAAGCTTCTCTTGTCTCTTTCCCGGTGAAATCGTCGATATTGATGACATCGCCTTTCATCTCCACAGAAAGCTTTGATTCGACGACGTACCCTCCATCGACAGCGACCTTTGCCTCACCTTCGGATTTTATATCAGATTCAGTGACTGCGCCATCCATTATCTGGCGGGCTTCGAGTTCTGCCTTATATTTGATTACGGCTACCATGATACCGTCTTTTTTTTCAAATTTTTCCAGCTCGTAATTGATCGTACCCCTCATATACGACTCTGTTTCTTCTCCACTTTCCGCATCCGCCTGCTTCCCTTCCGGTGTTTCTCCCTTGTTTTCCGGAGTTTGTTCTCCATCTGCCGCTTTTTCGGTATCGTCTTCGGGGATAGTCCTTGTCCAGACAGAACCTTTCGTGACCGGCCCGTCGGGGAGCCTGAAAAACCATCTCTCGACATAGTCTTTAAGGGGATCGCCTTTTTTTACGCCGATTATAAAACCGATAGCATCCTTGACTTTTCCGTTTTCATAGATGTCGACCCTGACCGTCTTGCCTTCCGGTTTGACGGGACCGTCAAAATCCTCAAATTCGCCCGATCCCCTTTGCATCCTGTCGGTACGTTCCGTAAATTTTAATGCGACCCTCTGCAGGCCCTCTTCCAACTGCTTATCGAGTGACAGCTCCGATTTGATATTACTGACCCTGGCAAACTGTATTCCGTGCCAGTTCATCTCGATCCGCCTGGAACTCTTGTATTCTAAGATCTCTCCCTCTCTAAGAGAAAATCTCAGGGTCGTTTCCTCTTTATCCGCCCCTGCAGCTGCGCCGCCGTAAACAGTGGCTGCCGATATCAGGCCGGCAATAAGGACACGCCTGATGAGGATCTCAGCGGGAATCCCTAAAAAAGTTCTCATTATTCCCTCCCTTTAATCGCTCTTCTCCTGCAAATTTTTCAATTCTGAAAGAAACTGAGATATATCCTTGAAATCCCTGTAAACCGAGGCAAAACGGACATACGCCACCTGGTCTATCATGGCAAGCTTAAGCATCACTTCGTTCCCGAGTTCTTTGGTGGGAATCTCGTCCCGAACCCTGCTGGAAACAAGTTTTTCCACTTCATCTATCAGTTTTTCCAGGGTCTCCATCGAGACCGGACGTTTTTCACACGCCCTTAACAGGCCGTTGAGGATCTTGTCCCGGGAATAATGCTCCCTGCGACCATCCTTCTTGACGACCATTACAGGCCTGTGTTCGACATATTCATATGTTGTGAATCTATGAGCGCAGGCTATACATTCCCTGCGTCTTCTTATAGCGGAGTTTTCCTTTGTCGAACGACTGTCTACTACCTTGTCTTCCTCATGACCACACGCGGGACAACGCAAGATATGCCCCCTTACTTCATTCCTCCGGTCGTTCGACCGAAGAAGCCAATGACAGATATACCGTTTCTATTCCTGACTCCTCTATCATCTCTTCACCGAGCTTATCCGGATATGTGGCGCCGAGAACCAGTCTCGAAATACCGGCATTTATTATCATCTTCGTGCATGTCGAACATGGTGAGTTTGTACAATACATGGTGGCGCCATCGAGAGAAGTCCCTCCCCCGGCGGCCTGGATTATTGCGTTCTGTTCCGCGTGGGCTCCGCGGCACAGCTCATGCCTCTCCCCAGAGGGCGTGCCCATCTGCTCGCGAAGGCAGCCGAGTTCGAGGCAATGTCTCAATCCCTTGGGAGCACCATTATACCCTGTGGAAATGATCTTCTTGTCTTTTACGATGACAGCCCCGACATGGCGCCTCAGACAGGTAGACCTTTCGGCTACCAGATCGGCGATCTTCATAAAGTATTCATCCCATGAGGGTCTTTCCATCATCCGTTCTCTCCCCGATTAAGATCGCCGGGCACTGCTTTCAAAATCTATTCATAAAGAGGAAATCTTTTTGCTAGTCCCTCTGCCCGGCCCCTGACAACATCTATTACACTGTCATCTTCGATATTATTCATCACCGACGCCATCATATCCCCGACTTCATCCATCTCAGGCTCTTTCATCCCCCTCGTCGTAAGGGCTGGAGTCCCGACACGGATACCTGATGTCACAAAGGGAGACTCTTTGTCGAATGGGACCGTATTCTTGTTCACTGTTATTCCTGCCTTATGCAGCCTTTTTGCCGTTTCTTTTCCGGTAAGCCCCTGTCTGGACAGATCCAGAAGAAAGAGATGATTGTCGGTTCCTCCGCTTACGACATCAAAGCCTTTTTCGACCATCACCGAGGCAAGCCTGCTCGCGTTTGCTATCACCTGTTTCTGATACGATTTGAACTCATCCGACATCGCCTCTTTGAAGCAGACCGCCTTAGCCGCGATACAATGCATGAAGGGCCCTCCCTGCGTGCCGGGGAAATTGTATTTGTCGATAGCTTTGGCGTATTTCTCGGGGGCCAGAATAAGGCCGCCCCGGGGCCCTCGAAGAGTCTTATGGGTAGTCGAAGTGACGATATCAGCGTACGGTACCGGGCTGGGATGGACTCCTGCCGCAATAAGCCCCGCGATATGAGCTATATCCACCATTAAGAAAGCGCCGATACTGTCGCAGATCGATCTTAACCTTTCCCAATCCCAGAAGCGCGGATAGGCGCTCGCGCCGGCCACGATCAGTCTGGGCCTCTCATCCTTCGCCTGTTTCTCAAGCGTATCGTAATTGAGGACCTTTGTCTCGGGATCGACTTCATAGTGTACTACGTCAAAGAAAAGCCCTGAAAAGTTCACAGGATGTCCGTGCGAGAGATGACCGCCATGTGAAAGGCTGAGGCCCATGATCTTCGAACCCGGCTCTATCAGGGAAAGATACGCGGTGATATTAGCCTGTGTTCCAGAATGAGGCTGTACATTGGCATACTCTGCGCCGAACAGCTCCATAGCCCTCTCTCTGGCAAGATCTTCAGCTTTGTCTACGAATTGACAACCCCTGTAATACCTTCTTCTTGGATACCCTTCGGCGTATTTATTCTGCATCGGATTGCTCAGAGCGGCCAGAACGGCCCTGCTGGCAAAATTTTCGCTGGCGATCAGCTCCAGCGTAGTCTGCTGCCTGTTCAGCTCGGATCTCATCGTTTCCATGATCTCCGGGTCAGTTTTTTCCAGATAGCTGAATAGATTCTCTTCAAACATCGTTACACCTCTTCAAAGTGAAAAGCCGCTGTCTCACCGGCTCTCCTCGTAGTCTGTTATCTTATCGATCCGCGCCTGATGGCGGCCTCCTTCAAACTCTGTTTTCATCCAGACCCTGACTAGCTGTTCCACATCGGGGTCTTCCATGCTTTTTTCCGCCAACGCCAGCACATTGGAATCATTATGGAGACGGGTCATCCTTGCGTCATCGACCGTGCGGCATAACGCGGCCCGGACTCCTGTGACTTTGTTCGCAGCTATCGAGATACCGATACCGCTTCCGCATATGACAATACCCCGATCGACCTCTCCCCGTGCCACACTCTCGCCTACAGGGATCCCATAATCGGGGTAATCAACAGATTCTGTACTATATGTCCCAAGGTCGGTTACCTGATGCCCCTCCCCGGCCAGCAAAGACTTTATCCGTTCCTTCAGGGGATAGCCTCGATGATCCGATCCGACAGCAACCTTCAAAACACCCTCCTTTTACCAGCGAGCAGTATAAAAAAGGCTTAGATAAAATCGAGCCAGTCCATCCGGCCCTTGACATCAGCGTCGAGTACCCTGAAGAAAAGATCCTGAAGTTCCTTTGTGATCGGACCCCTCTTTCCTTCGCCGATCTTTATCTTGTCAATACTCCGGATAGGAGATATCTCTGCCGCTGTTCCCGTAAAGAATACCTCATCAGCGATATACAGCATCTCTCTCGGAATAAGCTGTTCGGCGACTTTGTATCCGAGATCTCTCGCGAGATCCATGACCGCATTCCGGGTGATCCCCGGCAGTACGCTTGCTCCCAGAGGCGGCGTATAGATTACTTTGTCCATGATCAGGAAGATATTTTCTCCGCTTCCCTCGCTGACATATCCGTTGGTATCGAGGGCAATCCCTTCCGCGTACCCGTTGACGATAGCTTCCATCTTGATAAGCTGCGAGTTCATATAATTCGCTCCGGCTTTGGCAAGAGCCGGAAAAGTATTCGGTGCGATCCGGTCCCAGGAAGATACGCATACATCTACGCCCTGCTCAAGCGCCTCGGGGCCAAGGTACTTGCCCCATTCCCAGACGACGATAAAGGCATTTACCGGATTGGGAAAAGGATTCACTCCCAGGGAATCATAACCTCTATAGACGACAGGCCTTATGTAGCACGCTTCCATCTTGTTGACCCGGACAGTCTCTTTGCACGCTTCCATGAAATCCTTCATCGGGATCTGAGGTTCCATCCTGTACATCTTCGCGGAATTATAGAGGCGTTTGATATGCGGCTCGAGCCGGAATATCGCTGATCCTTTTTTTGTCTTGTAGCACCGTATCCCTTCAAAAAGGCATGAGCCGTAATGAATGACATGGGAACAAACATGAATATTCGCGTCATCCCAGTCTACCATCTTGCCATCCATCCATATCTTCGCTGATTTTGGCAGCGTCATATTCCTTCTCCTTTTCGATTATGCTAAAGTCTAGCGGGAACAACGGCTTTCGGAAAAGCTCAAAGATACCTGTCATACTAACAACCTGCACAATTATACTGATACGGGGGAAGCTCGGCAACCAGAAATTGCGTTTTGTGCCGAATTTTCCAAAATATCGGAAAACAGCTTTCCGTACAAATGTAACCTTTTATCATGTATCAGGTTATTCGGGAACCACCCCGCGCTGAACCTTCTCCAGTGCAGTATTCCGCAGCTTTCGCCTCGAAAAACTGACGCCTGCTATTCTTCCAGATCAAACCCGAACCTTTCAGAGATATGACCGATCAACTTTTCAAGAAGCTCTTCGATCTTCGTTCTCGTCCTGTCGTAAACGGCTCTGTCCCCTCCGGCAGGATCAGCGATCTCATGGTCTTCTTCCGACCTGCCGAATGAACCGAGCAATATCGTCTTTGAGCCTGCTCCCGGGACAAGCCTGAGGATATGATCCAGATGAGCACCTGTCATCGCAACAAGCAGATCTGCCTCAACGATCATCTCCCCGGTCAGCAGCGCAGACGCGTGGCCCTCGAGACTGCCGCCCCTTTCAGCAACAGACGCGATCGCGTAATCTGTCGCTGGCAGCCCGTTGAAGGCGCTGCACCCGGCAGATGAGAACTCGACCTCTTCTTTCCATTTTTCACCGGCCATGACTTTTGCAAGCGCTTCAGCCATAGGACTTCTGCATGTATTGCCGGTACAGACAAAGATCACTTTTTTCATCACGAAGACTCCAGCGTTGGGCCCCGGCTTTCGAAAATTTCAGCGGACGATCAGACACTATCTGCGGAATCGATCTTCCTGACCAGTTCTTCAGTCAGAAGGGATCTTTCATATTTTTCAAGCACGCTGTCAACTTCACATATTTCCGGGGCCCGGCGATACAGATCGATTACTTCGATAATGCCATTTTCCATCTTCCTGACATCACCCGGCGGCACTACGACGACCCTGTCATAGTCATTCAGAATATTTGCCGAAGCGCCAGGGCCGCATACAGCAAGAATATATGCTTTAAGCCCGAAATAATCATACACTTTTCCAGGTATCTGCAAAGGTTGATCAGGCGCAAGCAAAAGCAGAATATGCGAACGGGCCATCTCTATCATAGCCTCATCTCTGGAGATCTGCGGAATGAACGTGACAATATCGGTCAATCCAAGCTCTTCAGTCATTGCAGGGATAGATATGCCGTCCGAATAGTGGCAGTCACCGATAAACCGCACCCTGATCTGTTCATTGCCTATCCTCCCGCTCCCCTGCATCAGATTGGCCAAAGCGATCAGAAAGACCCTGGGGCTGCGCCCGAGGTAAAACGAGCCTGCGTATGTAAATGTAAATTCATCGCGTTTTTCCAGTCCAATGAATTCGGAAAGTTCACTGGAATCATATCCGTTCCATATAGTCGAGAATTTATCAGCCTCAAGGCGAGGATACCTCTGCCTGAGTCTCTCTGTCATCTCGGGAGTCACCGAGACGATATGATCGCTCTTTTCTATCACCTTCTTCTCGAGCCATAGTTCGATCTTGTCAGAAAGCCGGGATCTCACGAAAAACGGTTTCATCTCCCCGATCCAGGGATCTCTGAAATCGGTCACCCATCTTTTGCCTGTCACTGTCTTCAGAATCAGCCCGGCCACAAGAGATGAACTTGGCGGGCTTGTCGTATAAATGACGTCTATCCTGTATCTGAGGATCAGCCAGATACCCTTGACGACCGCAGGAAAGATCCAGCCTGCCCTGTCATCAGGCAGAAACACAAACAGTGAAAAGAAGTACCGCTTTAACTTTTCTCCTATCGGCTCCTTCGATCTCTGTTCCGGTGGATTCCATTCATCCATATGCTGCTTTATATCTTCGTCTTTCGTTAGAGAGAGATATTTCTTTTTGACCGAAAGAAAGAATGAGCGAACCCCGGGGATCTTTACAGCCTTGAATATTTTTGCTTCCGGACCGCAGCAGGAACCGGAACTGTCTATATTATCATGGTGCCTTTCATGGACAGTCAATATGATCGGGTCCCATCCTGACCGAGGCAGATATTCAGCAAATTTCCGGGGACGCACCGCGCCCACCGAGAGGTCAGGGGGGAAATGATATGAAATGATAAGAATCTTTCCGGGCATCTTTATCAGGTTCACCTGTAACTAAGATAATATTCTATAATTGCAATCTAGTCGGGCCCGAGTTTATATTATTACCGCATATGATTTCAATCACTAATGGATGATCTGAGATCTTTTGCACCAGAGGGCAGGCTGCCGATCATTCGTATCGCTATGAACATATTGACTCATGATGAGAGGACAAAAAATGCCGGATCTTATACTGATGAAAGCAGAGGACGTCGCGGAAAACGAAGTCACTATCGATGGGGCGGAAAAAGTGACGATAAGATGGCTTATTTCAAAGGATGACGGCGCACCGAATTTCTCGATGAGGATGTTTGATATAAGCCGTGGCGGACACTCTCCGCTTCATAGTCACTCATGGGAACATGAAGTATATATCATTGAAGGTGAAGGAATGCTGATCTTCGAAGGGGAAAAAAATACTTTTTCTTCGGGGGATTTTATATTTGTTCCTGGTGGAAAGAAGCATTCATTCATAAACACCGGGGAAGGAAGGATGCGGTTTCTCTGCCTCGTCCCCAATGATTGATTGCTTACTGTTTCCCCCGATGAGAACGGGATACCGTACTTTCCGGCAGCGGGGTAACGGCGCAGGTTGGAATTGACAAACCCCCCTTCAGTAATTAACTTTTAATGGGATTATGGTTCAGGCTCTCTTTCTGTCTGGAGATCGGAGTATTTAATGAAGAAAACAGTAGTCATCTCGCTGGTCGTACTTGCCTGCTTCATTTCAACAACCGTTACTGCCTCTCCTCCCGTATATAAACAAAGGAAATATTTTGGTCCCATTTCTCCGCAAAATTTCAATTTCAGCATAGGTTTTATTGACGGACCGAACGCAGATTACGTGAATGAACATCTGAGCTGGTGGGCAGGGCAAAGAGGCGGGACCTACGTTTACGATGATTTTACTACAGTCGCGTACGCTTCGGCAGGATACGAAAAGATGATTTCGCCATTTCACTTTCTCAGAGCCGTATTATCCTATTCCTACATGAAATCTGAAGGATCCGGAGACTATTATACTCAGACCGATCCGATAGAGCATATAAATGTCGATCGCATATTTAAAGCCCACTATCTCTCACTTGACCTTGGTTTAGCTTACTACATGGTCGAACCGGAGGTTCGTACTCTGATACCGTACTTCTCCGGCGGTTTTTCGGCAGTTTTCCCGATAATGAAGCTGGAAACCGATGCTTTTCTTGATGATGGAACCAGCTTCAGTGCACCGGATGAAAACATCTCGCAGAACAGCTTTGAGACGGGGCTGCATATGGAATTCGGGATGAAATATTTTATAACAAACAGGTACGCCGCAGGACTGGAAGGACGCTATCAGATGGCGCAGAGCAAGCTTAGGATACATAACTCTAACTTTGACGTTGATTTCGCAGGTTTGTCCCTTGCTCTCAATTTTTTCTATCACTTCTAATGAGACCTGAAACCTTTGACGTAATAGTTATCGGTGCAGGCCCGGCAGGGTCAAGGGCGGCTGAGCGTGTTGCTTCCCGGGGACATTCCGTCCTTCTTATAGAAAAAAGGGGAAAGATCGGTACCCCGGTAAGGTGTGCTGAGGCGATCGGACCTGTTTCCCAGCTTGAAGAGCTGATGGAGATAGATAAGGCCTTTGTCTCCTCTGTTGTCAACGGAATAACTGTCGTATCGCCGAAAGGCCGCAGTTTCGACGCCAGAATGCCTCGGGTCGGAATGATTCTGGACCGCACAAAATTTGACGAACACCTGGCAGCCTCCGCCGTAAAAGCCGGTGCCGTCCTGCGAACTTCTCATCAGGCGGTCGGTCTGATCCGAAAAGGGGAAAAGATCTCGGGGGTAAAAATTATCGACCTTTCTTCAGGCGCTCGATATTCAGCAGTATCTTTTGTGGTTATAGGCGCCGATGGGGTTGAATCCCTTTCTCCGCGCTGGGCGGGGTTGAAACAGAACCTCACTACATCAGATATGCTGGTCTGCGCCCAGGAAACGATCGAAGGGATAGATGTCGAAAAGAAATTTATAGAGTTCCACCTGGGATATGACCGGGCTCCGGGGGGTTACGCATGGGTCTTCCCGAAGACTTCGAGCAGCGCCAATCTCGGAGTAGGGATCTCTCCCTTGAAGGCAGGCAATAAGACTGCTTTAGAGTATCTGAATGATTTTCTTGAATATCGCTCCCCGGGAGGAAAGCGTCAGAGACAGGTGATCGGCGCCTGCGAAGTGGCAAAAGAACTTCCTTCCCTCGCGGTCGACGGCTATGTCGTTGTCGGAGAAGCCGCAAATCAAAACAACCCGTTATCAGGCGGAGGTATTCTTTCAGCGCTGATTGCAGCCGATACGGCAGCTGAGAGCGTGGCAGAAGCGGTTGAAGCCGGAACAGGCTCCTATGAAATACTCAACAGGTACTCGGAAAACTGGAAAAGATCAGAGGGGACAAGAAATGACCTGTTTTACAAAGCGGCACAGGTATTCTACAGCCTTAACGATCGAAAAATGGAGAAAGCCCTGAAAAAACTCAGCAGAGAACCGGGATTACTCAGCAGTCTGGGAGCTGATCCCGCGAGGATCGTAAGATCCCTGCTCCTGTCCAGTCCATCCCTTGCGTTCGGGATCATCCTCTCAATACTGAAAGAAAAGAACAACGCAGGAAAGAACTGACAGAAAATGATGAAAATGCCAAGAGGAGACAGATGGAGATCCCTGAACCTGTGATTGAAAAAGAAATGGAAAAAGGTTATAATCCGGATGTCTGACGATAGCAGTAAAAATCATGAGATAAGGATCGACCGCGCGCTCTGTACGGCGTGCGGCGCTTGTTCTGCCGTCTGCCCGAGTGAAGCGCTCATTATCGAGGGGATGGTCTTGAGGTCATTTCCCGGGCGATGCCGCCCCTGCGGGCAGGCGGCGCTTGTATGCCCTGTGGGTGCGTTGATCTGCCCTGATTTTAAGTAGAAGGATCCGGGGTTTATACCGATTCAAAGGTTGGATATATGGATAAGGATAGCACTGTAAGGATCGGCGAGATGGTCGTGGGGCCGCTTGCGACAAACTGTTACCTGCTCTCCTGCAGGAAGACGATGAAAACGGTCATCATCGATCCGGGTGGAGACGCCGGAAAGATCACAGACCACATCTCTGCCGAGAAGATCCTTCCAGTCAAGATCCTGCTTACCCACGGGCACAGCGACCATATGGCAGCCGCCGCGGAACTCTCGCGATCGTACGGAATTGATATCTATATCCACGAAAAAGATGTGGAAACGATGAAAAAATCGATTGAAGATGCCCCTATGTGGGGACTTGGAAATATCGAGGCCCCCGATTCGGTAATGACCCTTTCTTCGGATAATACCATCAAATTCGGCGATCTGGAGGGAAGAATCATCGACACTCCGGGCCATACTCTTGGTGGAATAAGTCTATATATCGACGGCGTGGTGTTCGTAGGAGATACACTTTTTGCCCGGTCAATAGGCAGGACCGACTTCTTCGGCGGAGATATGAATACGCTTCTGGAATCGATCAGGACGAATCTGTTCTCTCTTCCTGATAAAACGATCGTATTCTGCGGACATGGTCCCTCGACATCGATCGCGGTTGAAAAGGCTCAAAACCCTTTTCTGAATGGACTTATATAACGATATCCAGGGATCGAAGAAGAATCTGTACCGATTGGGCCTGAAAAACGATATATTCGTTAATCATCTTGTTTTTCATTAGATTTGGACTTTTTCTTGCTTCTTATGAACACTTGTGTAGAATGTAATTATTCTTTTTTTGACAAAATCTGTAGAGAGCAGATTGGATCTCACTATTTTTAGGAGGCTCTTCTTGGAGATCAGGGAACAGCTCAAGGGGTTTGTCATAGAAAACTTTCTTTTCGGGTTAGACGATGCTTCGCTGGGCGATAGTGATTCATTTCTCGAATCCGGGATAATTGATTCCACAGGAATCCTTGAACTTGTAGGATTTGTCGAGGATGAATTCAATATCGAAGTAACTGACGATGAGCTCGTGCCGGACAATTTTGATTCGCTCGACCGGCTGGTCTCATATGTCGGCAGGAAACAGGAGTAACCAGGGGGTTCTCCCATCACCTTTCATCAATAAATATTATGCTTGTTCAAAATTTCCTTGAAAACAGCGCTCAACGCCTCGCTGATAAGGCCGCCGTTATTAAGGGGGAGGACCGCTATACATTTTACGATATTGAAAAGGCCGCAAACAGCCTTGCTGTCAGTCTGCGGTCTTCCGGATTCGAATATGGGGAGAGAGCAGCCGTCTTCATTGATAACTCGATCGAAACGGTTATAAGCATCTGGGGCATCTTGAAAGCCGGCGGTGTCTTTATCGTATTAAATCCTTCCACAAAATCACAAAAGATCAAATATATACTCAACGACTGCAGGACATCCTGCCTTATAACGAGCAGCTCCAGATGGAACGCTGCCGGTGATATTCTTTCTGATATTTCGTCTTTGCGGACTGTAATATCCACGGGCTTCCCGGCCGAAGACTCGATAGGGTCTCTTCCTGATAATATCCGGTTTTTTTCGTGGGACGAAGCAATGGGAAACAGCGGCGAGACTCCGCCATCGATCAGAACGATCGATATTGATCTGGCCGCCCTGATCTATACTTCAGGCACGACCGGAAATCCGAAAGGCGTGATGCTGACCCATTACAACATAATATCCGCGTCTACATCGATAACCAGCTATCTTGAAAACCGAGAAGACGATATCATATTGAACGTCCTCCCCTTCTCCTTCGATTACGGCCTCTACCAGATACTCATGGCTGCTCAATTCGGAGGAACGGTCGTTCTTGAAAGATCCTTCACGTATCCCTATGCCGTAATAAAAAAGATGAAGGACGAGAAGGTGACGGGTTTTCCCATAGTCCCGACTATCTCCTCTCTGCTTCTGCAGATGAAAGATCTTGGAAAAGAAGATTTTTCGTTTCTTCGCTATATTACCAATACGGCCGCAGCTTTACCGGTCAGCCACATCGAAGGGCTCCGGAAAATATTCCCTTCGGCAGCGATTTATTCGATGTACGGACTTACTGAATGTAAAAGAGTCTCATACCTCCCGCCAGACGAACTGCCCCGCAGGCCTGGTTCTGTCGGAAAGGAAATGCCGAACGTTCAGGTTTATCTCGTAGATGAAGAAGACGGGATAATCGACGAAGCCGGAAAGGTCGGAGAACTCGTCGTACGGGGACCGAATGTAATGAAAGGATATTGGGAACTTCCGGAGGAGACTGCAGAGCGGCTCAGGCCCGGACTCCATCCATGGGAAAAATCGCTCTATACAGGAGACCTGTTCAGGAAAGATGATGAAGGGTTTCTATATTTTGTGTCCAGGATGGACGATATTATCAAGAGCCGGGGGGAAAAAGTCAGCCCGAAAGAAGTAGAAAACGCTATATATTCTCTTGAGGGAGTCGTTGAAGCTGCCGTTATCGGAGTCCCTGATGACCTGTTCGGCGAAGCAATCAAAGCTTTTGTCGTGATCAGGGAAGGTTCAGGGCTTACGGAGAATATCATCCTCGCTCATTGCGCGAAGAACCTTGAAGACTTCATGGTTCCAAAATATATTGAGTTAAGAAAGTCTCTTCCAAAGACTTCGACAGGGAAAATTACGGTAAAAGGGCTTGAATAAACAGCCGGCTGATAAAGAATAGAAATTCACTCGACCTCTGGAGGCACCGATTAATGGAATTCACGAATAGCGTCCTCGATATCGAAGCTGAAAAACTTACTAACGATCTGGTCGGATTTATTAGAGATCAAGTGAAGAATGTCTTTCATAGAAAAGGAATAATTATCGGCCTGAGCGGTGGAATAGATTCATCTGTAGCAGCCGCCCTCTCGGTCAGGGCTCTCGGCCCGGATCGTGTCTTCGGCGTGATCCTGCCGGAAAAGGATTCAAGCCCGGACAGCAGCAGATTTGGCCGCCTCTGCGCAGATTCGCTTGGAATAGGCTACAATACTGTCGAAATAACACCTATGCTTACGGGATTCGGCGTTTACGCGAAAAGAAATTCCATAGTTAAAAAGTATTTTCCTGATTACGATGGAGAGATGAAATTCAGGCTTACTCTCCCCCAGGACCTTTTGGAAAGGGACAGGATCAGCGCGTATCATCTCGATATTGAGAAAAAGGACGGAAAAATAGAGTCAATACGACTTGCTCACAAGGATTATCTGAAGATGATGGCCGCCAATGTCATAAAACAAAGGGTTCGGATGACGCAGATGTATTACGAGGCAGACAAAAGATATTATATAGTCTGCGGTACAACCAACCTTCCAGAGACGATTCAGGGGTTCTTCGTGAAATACGGTGATGGAGGCGTTGATATAGAACCTTTGGCCAACCTTTACAAGAAACAGGTGTTCGATCTTGGAAAATATCTGGGAGTTCCAAACGAGATCATTCAGCGTACGCCGACTCCGGACACTTACAGCCTCCCGGTAAGCGACGAGGATTTCTATTTTTGTATGCCATACAACACTTTTGATCTGGTTTTGTATGCGGCTCTGAATGGTATCCCGGCCGACATAGCGGCGGCATCAATAGGACTTACCGTCGAGCAGATTGAACGAGCATGGAAAGATCTCGACAGAAAAAAGAAGACAACCGAGACGCTCAGGATGCTTCCGCCTTCTCCTGAAAGGTCGTTATCATGAAACGCTGTACAAGATGTGTACTCCCGGAGACGTACCCTGGCATACGCTTTGACGAGGACGGCGTCTGTAATTTCTGCGGAAGGTTCAAAGGAGTCGAACGTCTCCAGCAGTCTATTAAAAAATACCGCGTCCGTTTCGAAAAAATTCTCGCTGAAAACAAGAGGGTGGGAGAATATGACGCTGTAATGGCTTACAGTGGAGGAAAAGATTCTACCTTCACCATGGCGGTATTAAAAAAGGAATACGATATCTCTTTTCTCGCCCTGACTCTTGACAACGGGTTCATATCTCCAAAATCTCTGGACAACATCCGAAACGTCGTCGAGGGACTGGGCGTGGACCATATCATCTACAAACCCAGGATGGACACCCTGGGCAGGCTCTTCCTTCACAGCGCAAAAGAGGATATCTACTCCCGAAAAGGGCTCGAAAGAGCCAGTTCTATCTGCACAACATGTATGGGACTGGTGAAATTCGTCGCGCTCAGATATGCTATAGAAAGCAGTATACCGCTGATCATATACGGCTGGTCCCCCGGTCAGGCCCCTGTTGAGGCTTCCATATTCCGCAATAATCCCGAGATGATCAAAACGATGCAGGCTCAGTTTACTGTTCCGATGAAAAAGATCGTGGGTGATGAGGTCGACAACTACTTTCTTACTGAAAAACATTTCAATATGCCGGAAAGATTCCCTTACAATATCAGTCCGCTCGCTTTTCTCGAATACGATGAAGATAAGATACTTGAATATATCAAACTCCTCGGTTGGGAAAAACCTGACGATACAGATCCGAATTCAACGAATTGTCTTCTTAACGCTATGGGGATCGATATTCATCAAAAACGCTTCGGCTTCCATCCCTACGCCTTTGAGCTGGCCGGACTGGTAAGAGCTGGTTATATGGAACGTGACGAAGCGATAGCAAGGCTCGATGAAAAGACAGATCCGGATATAATCGCTATGGTAAAAAAGAAACTTGATAGCGCGATCTAACAGTTCATCAAACCGGGATCTCAACGGCAGGGAACGGCCCCGCCTGTTATCTGGTAACAGATCTTACAAGGTTGAACAATCCAGCCCTTTTCCCCCCAATGATCTTCTCCCCGCTGGCGCATTCTGCCATATCAGCGCCGAATTTCTTTTTGAAATTATATACGCCATACTCGGAAGAATCCGGATCTCTTGCATCCATTTTACACCCGCTAAGATTGAAACTCCTGGCTTTACAAGCCTTGAATTTTGTTATCGCATCCCAGATCAGAAGCTTCGGGGCCTCCGTCTTCAACGCCTTGGTATTTGCGCCTGACAGCGTATGATAGACCTTGCCGTTAAAAACCGTAAAAAGACTGGCACTCACTATTTCCTCATCGACGACAGCGGAAAAAATACGCCCTGCCCCCGCTTCTAGAATAATTGCGACAGGATCGGCTGTTCTTGTTCGCGATCGATGAATGTCAATACCTTTAGAGCTTAATATGCGGTCAGCGGTACTATCCTGAAGCTGATCAAGCGCGGCGATACTTTCCTCATCCGGAAATTCATGGATAGTCACTCCGATTTTTTTTGCCTTATTAATACTCTGACGAAGTTTTCTCTCCATTCCAATCCACAATTGTTCTTCAGATCGATCAAGATCAAGAATAAACTCATATCGAGACGTAAGATCATATTCACCTTTAATAAGCTGCTCCGATATATCGGCAGATGCGTAGCTGTATATACTCAGTTGTACAAAACCCTTTTTTCGGCAGTACTCTTCGAGCTTTAGGATGATTTCGTGCAGCACCGCATTATCATCGTTTGCCGCGGGTGCGGCGAACAGCAGCATACGTTTTGTAAATAAGTTGACGATCCTATTCCTTGAATTCTCAACAAACACAAGAGCCGCCCCGACGGCGGCGCCTTCCTCATTGACGCACGTAACATACAATTCGGTAAGATTTGTCTGAACAGCCCTGGAATACCTCGCCCAGACACTTGAGTGGAAAATGGTCCCTCCCAGCAGGGATACCATTCTGTCCCATTCCTCTGCGTCGATATGATCTGAAACCTGCAATTTCAAGCGGGTACCTCTTCTGCTGACCGGATTCGATCCGAATACCGACTAGATAACACGCTTACTCTCGCACTGTCAAGATATTAGAAAAATGGCGTTTCCCCGGGATTACCCCATATTTTGTCATTCTTTTCCCGCAAAACCTTCACATCACACCGGACAAAAAAAGAGCTATATCCTCGTGCAATGATTTGCGCTATGCTTGTTTCTAATATAATATCCTTGGAGACAGAAATAGATCAGCGTCCATAGGATCAGATGTTCATTAACAGTGGATGACAATTGATAATGAGTATTTATTTATTCTGGATATCAGCCGCATTTGTCATATATACTTATCTGGTCTATCCCATTATCATCATCAGCCTGGCCAGGATTAAAAATAAACCTGTACTGACCGATGATAATGATATGGGACTTCCTTCCATAACTATGATCATTGTAGCTTACAATGAAGAAAATAAAATCGCGTCCAAGCTCGAAAACTGCAAGACTCTGGACTATCCTCAAGATCTTTTCGAAATATGCGTCGTGTCAGACGGATCGACTGATGGAACAAACGATATCCTTGGAAAAGATAATGATATTTATTTTATTGAAGACGCGGAAAATTGGGGCAAACCGCATCAGATCAACAAAGCAGTAGAAAAGACGGTAAGTGACATTATCGTATTCTCGGACGTACGTCAGACATATAAAGAAGATTCGCTGATAAAGCTCGTCAGAAACTTTAACGATCCCAAAGTTGGATGTGTGAGCGGAGAACTTGTACTGTCTTCGGGAAAGAACGATTCGGGAACCAATATAGGGCTATACTGGAAATACGAAAAGATGCTGAGAGTCGCCGAATCGAGGGTCGACTCCACGCTGGGAGCAACTGGAGCAATATACGCAGTCAGACGAAGATTGATCTCCCCTATTCCTGATGATACTATCCTTGATGACGTCGCAATTCCGGCGCAAGCCCTGAAACAGGGATACAGAGTCATTTTTGAACCTGCCGCGATCGCATACGACGACGCATCATCAAGGATCGGGATCGAATTCAGGAGAAAAGTACGGACACTGACCGGAAATTTTCAACTCTTCGCCAACAATCCATGGTTATTTAACCCGCTGAAAAACAGGATATTCTTTCAATCGATATCGCACAAATGGTTTCGTCTCCTCAGTCCATATGCTTTGATCGTTTCAGTCACAGCATCAGGGTCAGTCTCACAAACCATATATACGGTCCTTTTCTGGATCCAGATCGCAATTTATTTTTCGGGATCGATCGCTCTTATGAGCGGCAGATTAAAAAAGATCAGATTGTTGAATTTTGTATCACTTTTTTTATCATTAAACACGGCCGCAGTGGTCGGATTATACAGATATCTATTCTTTAAGCCTGATGCCAGATGGAAAAAGGATACGGGGCCCGGTAATCGATGAAAAGTCAAAATACAATTATTCTGATTTTAATAACGATAGCAGCAGCTATCATCGCCTCGGTGACTCTGATCTCGGTAAAAATTGCTTTTCTCCTTCTCGCCGGACTGATCATTGGCATAACAGTCTTCTTTAACCCTTTTGTCGGACTGGCCCTGTATATAGGACTTATATATGTCAGGCCCCAGGACTTCCTCCCTGCTCTGTCACCGATGAGAATCATGTTGAATCTGGCGATTATAATAATCGGGTTCGCTCTGGCGCATAAAATCGTCAGAAAGGAGAATTTCGGACTCTTTTTGACAAGACAGCAGATACTGATGTTCATCTTCTTTCTGATCGTTCCGCTAAGCGACCTCTCCAACTTCAGGCTGGACGCGGCCTGGAACTCCTTTAATGAATTTCTGACGATATATCTTGCCTTTGTCATGATCACAACGATAGCCGGAAAGAAATATAACATCCTCTATTGGAGTACAGTTTTCGCTCTTCTCTTTATGTCTCTAAACGGATTTCTGCAGCACTATAACGGAATTGATCTCTTCGGACAGGTTCCCGTTGCCGGAAGGATAAGATGGGTAGGCACTTTCGGAGACCCGAATGATTTTGCGCTGGCTCTTGTCGCTACGATTCCAATCCTTCTCTTTCACATCTTTGAGCCCAAAACAAAAACTTCTGGACGATTCGTCCTCTCGATCCTGTTATGCATATTCCTGCTGGCGATCTATTACACAGACTCCAGAGGTGGACAAATTGCCCTGATCGCCGTCATGCTCGCATTCCCGGTCAAACGATGGGGACTGAAGAAGGGGCTTTTCATCGGCTGTACGCTGGCTTTGATCATGATTGTCGCATCTCCAGGCCGGATGTCAAACATCTCGCCGTACGGACAATCTGAAAGCGGCAGGATATTTGCCTGGATATCAGGACTGGTCATGCTGAAATCACACCCTGTCCTGGGCGTCGGGATGCACAAGTTTACATTCCTCCATGACAGGGCAGCTCACAGCGCATATATAAAATGTATGGCAGAGCTGGGACTTGTCGGATATTTCGTCTGGATCGCCCTGATATACACCAGCCTCAGGGATTTGATCAAGATCGAAAGGATATCGTCCGATTCAAATGTTGTCCTGTACTCAAGAATCACTCAGGTCTCAATTATCGGGTTCCTTGTCTCAGCTTTTTTCCTGTCACAGACCTATAGCCCGATCATATATATTCTTTTTGCCATAGCAGCACTCTTTACAATGCAATTGAAGGATGATTTTGGAATAATTTCACCGGTCATCAACAAACACGAACTTATAATAATCATTGCTATTGAATTTTTGTCGATAATCGCTTTTAAAGTCCTTTCAATGCTTTATTGACAGATCGATTCAAATCAGAGAGAAAGCGGCAGCCAGATATGAAAAAGATCTTTTTTATAAACGTTCTTCAGTACCGGCCCGAACTTCCGAATTTCAGCGATAAATATAAACTCCTTTCTGACTCATATCACGGTGATATAGTCGCCTTTTCTCCCAGACGACACAATAAATGCGTATTTGGAAATTTCAAGTTCTTCTCCATACCGATAATCCAGATCAATATCCTTAAACATATTGTTTTTGTTCTTGGAGTTCTCTATTACGGGCTGATCTCCCATGGAAAAAAGAAGATCGACGTAATCGTGGCTTACGACCCGCTTATGTGCGGGATCAGCGCTTGTCTGCTAAGGATATTTACTCGTTCAAAACTTGTTATCGAAGTTAACGGGGATGTAATGAATGCGGGATTTCTCGGTGAACTTACACGGCTTCGGAAAATGAAAAGAAATTTTATTAGCAGGCTTACTGCCTTTCTTCTGAAAAAAGCGGATAAAGTAAAATTTCTTAATCATCAACATGCTCAAATATATTCCAGATTGGCGGGAATCTCCGATCCGGAAGTATTCATTGACTTCGTTCCCACCTACCTTTTCAGTGATGGAGAACCGCGATTTGACAAATACCTGCTTTTTATCGGTCATCCATTCTTTCTAAAGGGCGTGGATATCCTTATCAAGGCATTCAACATGATATCTGCGGATCACAGCGATTTTTCACTGAAAATAATAGGTCATTGCCCGGATCCTGACTACTACCTGGCTCTCGCTGGAAATAATAAAATGATTAAGATACAAAAACCGGTTTTTTATGAAGAGATCATCAGTGAGATGAAAAACTGCTACTGTTTTGTCCTTCCATCGAGATCAGAGGCAATGGGAAGAGTCATAATAGAATCAATGGCCAGCGGAAAACCGGTCATAGGGTCGAATACAGGCGGAATACCATCACTTGTTGCAGAGGGTGAAACCGGATTTCTTTTTGAGAAAGAAAACATTTCTGATCTTGCTGAAAAAATGAGGTATCTTCTCGAAAACGAGACAGTAGCAAGAGAAATGGGCGCCAAGGCAAAAAAATATGTAGATGAAAACCTATCCGGGCCTGTTTATATAAAACTGTTCACCAGGATGATAGATTCTTTATGATGGCTCCTCGAGCAAAGCATCGATCAGAAACTTTGTTGCCCAGTTGAGGATCCTGAAACGGCCGTACTCACCGCTGACAGGCCAGGATCCCGCCAGTCCGCCACGGATGCTATCGTCGGTTGAGGAAATATCATGGTGCCTCATCAAGTATTCATTCAATCTCTTAGCTGAAAGTTTATATATCTCTTCTTTTTTTATCCTGTACAATTTCGACAGGACTATGGATAACTGAGCGATTCCCGCTAAACACGCGTAGTCAGCGGCAGCATGAAACTCGGAATCTATCTTGCCGGGGAGGTACCCGTCTTCTCTTATCATATTCACCAGACTTTGTGCGGATCTATCAGCGCTCTCGATAAATTCATCCCTTCGGCAGATAATCCCGGCCTCCAGAAGTCCTCTCATCGTATAAGCGATAGTATGCAGCAGAGGATGTTCCGGATTCAGCAGGCAGCAATCCCTGAACCAGCCGTTATCAATCTGGTGATTCATTGAGTACTCCGCATTTTTGATTCCCGCTTTAATATACTTGTTTTCTCCAGATATTACTCCGAACTGACACAAAGCCCAGGCCACTCTTGCATTATAGGTCGTCGCATCAGGTCTTGAAAAAAGAGAGTTTCCTCGGCTCCATCCACCATTCTCATCCTGCATCTCCAGCAGCCATCCAGCCGCTTTCTCTGCGGCATCATAATATTTTTTTTCATGATCTTTTATGTAAAGAAAGTTCCACCCCAGCAGAACCTGTCCTGTGTTGAATACGGCAGGGGTGATCTTTTCCGAGTCTGCCATTCCGCCCATGACAGCCCCTGAGTCCAGTAGAATATCAATTTCCCAGTCGCCCATTCTTTTCGCCCTTTTGAAATACTCATCATCTTGAAAATAATCAGCAAGTTTCAGAAATGTGCAGATAATATATCCGGTAGTTTCAGGATAACTGGCAAGAAAACCTTTTCCAAAATCAGTGCCGTACGCCACTCCATCATCCAGTCCTGCGTCCTGCGCCCTGCACAACCATTGAGCAGCCTCGGTGATATGTGTCTGATGATCATAATCTGTTGGCTGTCGATAACAGTATATCTTCCTGAATCTGATTTTCTTGACCTCAAGGTCGATTCTGGCATTAAGGATCCTCATGCCCTTTATGATTTCTTTTAACATATCGATCGCTTCCTTAAAGAAGGTCCAGGGGAAATACTCAAAAAGATCACAGCGGAATCTTGAACAGTTTTCTTTCTTCTCTGTTCAAAAGGACAAAAATATTCAATAACAGGAATATAACCGCCGAAGAGACCCCTAAAGTAAGAATGCTCGAATATTCGTTCTCCAGAGCATTCCTGACAAAGAACCAGCACCCCAGATAGGTAGCAGAACCGAATAAAACCGAAATGGCAATAGTCTTTATATATTTTGAATAACTGAAATCGATCGCTCGGCACGCATAGAACGGGATTATAGTCATGCTTGTAAGCAATAGAGGCATCATTGTACCCAAAGCCACTCCTATCACACCATATTTGTGCACAAGTATCACGCTCAATACAAGATTCAAAAAGGCCTCTGAAGCAACGAAAATCGAATATTTTTTCTCGTACGAATGACTCAGAAGGATCGCTGCCGACACACCCTGGATCGAATGGAACAGCATACCGGTGATCAGTATTACAAGCACAGGGTACGCATCCACGTAATTCGGCCCCATCCACCTGAAAATAAAAGCCTTCCCGAAGATTATTCCAAGCCCTCCCCCAAATACGGAGAATATCGATGTCAACTTTATCATCAGTATATATTTATTTCGGATCTGTTCAAAATCCTTCTGTCCTTCAAGCTTGCTGAAGACGGGAAATATCAGGGAAGTCCCCGACTGGATCATCTGCGAATAGTACATGGCGATCCTGGCACCAATGCTGTAATGGGTCACCATTCCCAGATTGAGAAAGGCAGTAATAACAAAATTGTCCGTATGAAATCTTATACGGTCCGAAACTGCCGCCAAAAAAGAAAAAACACTGAACCCAAAAAGTTTTTTGACCCTATCCCTGCTGATATAGGATATCTTCAGCTCAAGTTTCTTGAACTTAAGACTGACATAAATGACAGTGGCTATATATTGCGCTATGTCTACAAAAAGATTGATTGCCGCAAGGGTCATGATCCCATATCCGCGGCTGAGAAAATAGAGGATCAGTCCCATCCTGAGAATAACCTTGGATATGTCCAGGAAAAACACCACGTCCTGTCTTAAATTCGAACATAGCAATCCTATGTAGGCCCTTACCGGAAATGATATCGCGACATCCAATCCGATTATGAAGATCACTACTCTGAATATATTGACGTCGGCAGAATCTTTTACAAAGAAGGGACACACTCCAACGATTATTGTCGATATTATGAGAACCAGGATTCCAGCCAGAAAGAATAGAAACAGTGCCGTATTGAAGATCTTTTTGACTTCCTCATCGTCCTCGGTCCCGAGAGCCTGGGAAATGAAACGCTGAACAGCAGATGAGAGTCCAATATCAAGAAAACCATAATATCCGACTATACTTGCGGCAAAGATCCAAAGCCCGTACCACCTGTCACCGAGCGCCCTTATCACAAAAGGCATCATAAAAAAACTTACAATGACTATTGTAACAAGATTGAGTATCCGCAGCAGCGAACCCTTGACCATTTTTCCGAGAATCTCTGACACCGGTTCCTTCCTGTCAAACCAAAGCAAGGGTTGCAATGAGAATACCTAAGCGATTCACATGTGGGATTATACAGCAGGTATGATAATTTTTCAAAATATATAAACCTGCTGTTTGCCGTTGACAGAAAAAACCGGATTTCTTATCATCCGTCGTGACATCCTGTTAACCTTCTATAATCTGTAACCGGGGAGAGATCGTCCTGGGCATTATACCAAAAATCATAAAAAATACGCAGCTCTACAAGTTTGCTTCGTGGCTTTGGGGAAGTTTTAAGAGAGAGCAAGATAAGAAATATCTGCCTGAACATTTCAGGGAGTACGGGGCGGATGTACATATTGACGGAGACGTGTATATCAATATGCCGCATAGGGTCGTGCTCAAAGACAGAGCCGTTATTTCATCCGGCACACTTATCAATTCGCGCGGGGGGCTTTACGTTGGAGAAAATTCCGGGATAGGGTACAATTGCACGATCTTTACTGGAAACCACCGATATAGGAATTCCAAGACCATCCCTTTTGACAACGGTGCCGATTTAAAACCAGTGATCATTCGTGAATTTGTCTGGATCGGTATCGGCGTGATGATATTGCCCGGCGTTGAGATAGGAGAAGGAGCAATAATCGGCATGGGCGCGGTCGTTTCGAAAAGCGTCCCTCCATTGGCGATTGTGATAGGAAATCCTTCAAAGATTATTGGATACAGAAACAAGGATCACTATTACAGGTGTAAAGAAGAAGGGAAATTCCAGACGATAAGGATAAAGGGAGGAATAGAGGAACGAATTGTACCCATGTTCAAAATCCGATACGAGAAAGAATTAAAGGAACTGGGACTCTTTGATCTGTGAGGATATTTCCAGCCTGTTGTCTGCCAGACCTTCTTTATGTGCGTTAACCATCAACGTTACCTGGCTTTTCCACGATCCGCTCCCTGACAACGCGGTTTAACCACGGGATAAACATCCTTGTCACGGCTTTTGCTCCGGCTGCCGCCGGATGAGAGTCTGTCTTGCTTTCGGCAAACTGCGGGACAAGTGTGTTTTCGTTCGGGTTTCCCTCAATAATCGCAAGAGAGTTGAACAGGTCGAAAACCTTCACATTTGGAATCCCCTGCGCGTATTCCTCTGTAATCCACTTCGCCCACTGGCGCGCTCTTTTTGCGTTTTCCTGTGTGGTCGCCGCTTTTACAAGTGGAGGTGTCGACATTGCAATGAACAATATCTCCGGATTATTTTTAAAGGTATTGAGAAGGGAGTTGTAATATTCCTTGTACTGATCCAGCATTGCATCGGAATTAATATTAGAGGCGGGAAAGCAGCTCTTGAACATGACGATGTCGTGTTGCTGTTTATCCCCTGAAAGTCCCCAGCTTTTGATCGTTTCGAAGTACTCGGGTGTATTGAAATTGCGGGGAAAGTCCTGTGGATCGGAATGATCACCTATGACATAGCCATCGACCTCAGCCTGATCGTAGTACATACTGTAACATTCGATATTATTTTTCTTAAGTGCATCCGACAGCCCACCGTCCAGGATCGCCTGACCGGTACTATGATGGTGCCAAATCATTGTAAGTCTTTGAGATGGTTTCCCCGGATCTATGCCGGGGTCGAGTGACAGGCTGGTCTGGTCTTCCGGTACTGGAGCACTGTTTTGGGAGCACCCCAGAAGAAAGAGTGATAAACAAACGGTAACGAATTTTTTTGGCGCTATGGAAGCCATAATAGATCCTCCTTTTGAAAACGTATTCAGCCGGCGATACGCCTTCTCACAAAATCTCTCGATAAGAGACATGAATCCCCTTGTATACGGTCACTGCGGCTTTGCCATTATACGTTGGCTTTTCGTTCAATGATTATTAATACCGGCAGGTAAATATATCAAGCTGAAAGGTCTTGTCTGCCGGTTCTGGCCGTCACTTTTCTCTCTCTCCAGAAAGGTGGGCTTACTGCGGCTGCCGGGGAGCTGAGGAGAGGACCTTATCTGGTAACATATTGACAAAACATAAAATATGTAGTATCATCAGGCATTATCTTCAACGTATATCAACAGACCGTTCATTTGTGTACGGGGGATGATTTGAGCAAGATCGACTATATATCTCCGCGGTTGTGTTTCTTGCATATCTGCCTGGCAGTCATTCTGATGACGGCTTCTTCGCCCCTTTCCGCTCAGCGAACCAGACCCCTGATCGTCAATCACAACTGTACAGACATCACTACCATTCCGGAAGCGGGAATCAACCAGGCCAGAGCCGAACTTCACATAGCCTATGGGCACACCTCCCATGGAAGCCAGATCACTGACGGCATGACGGGGCTTGTGGTTTTTGCAAACGGAGGAGGCCTGGGACTGGATCTGCCGTTAGATATTTTCGCGTGGGAAAACAGCGGAGCGGACGGCGCCCTTCACCTGCACGATTATGCCATGGTCGGAGACGCTGGATATTATCCTCAATGGGTGGAAGAGACAGAGCATTACATCAGTATACACCCCGCGACCAACGTCATCATCTGGTCGTGGTGCGGACAAGCCGCCGAAAAATACGCCGCCGGTACCCTTGAAAGCGAATACCTCGCTCCCATGAGCCAGCTGGAGATCGACTATCCAGATGTGATGTTCGTCTACATGACAGGTCATGTCGACCATTTTGCAGACGCCGACATCAAAGCCGCCAATAATATGATCCGTACCTACTGTTTCAACAACAACAAGATACTGTACGACTTTGCCGACATCGAGAGTTACGACCCTGATTGCACTTTTTTTGCATTTCCCCATGACAACTGCGATTATTACTCAAGCTCAGGTCAGCTCCTCGGCAACTGGGCAAGGGAATGGCAGTCGTCGCATATCGAGAATGAGGAGTGGTATCTTTGTAACTCCGCTCACAGTGAACCGCTGAATGCAAATCGCAAGGCTTATGCCGCATGGTACTTGTGGGTCAGCCTGAGTGGATATGCAACCGCCGCTGACGCGGCAGAAGATGAGGAAACTCCCGCTGCTATAGCTCTCGGACAGAACTTCCCTAATCCTTTTAATCCGTCCACCTGCATCGAATATAGCCTGTCAGTTCCTATGCGGATCTCGCTCGGAATATATGACGTGCGTGGTCAACTGATTACTAAACTTGTAGACAGTCATTCTGCCCCTGGTTTTTATACCTTGTGGTGGGATGGCACGAACATGAACGGCCGGAGAGTGAGTTCGGGCGTTTATTTATACCGTCTACAATCAGGCCGGTTCGTGCAGACGCGCAAAATGATCCTGCTTGAATAGAATGAACCAATAATAAACAGAACTATTCTCATGAATATCCTTAGAAGGAAAAATCAAACAATATGAGAGTCGGTTTTCTTTTTCATACTCCTGTAAAAATCCCCATGAATCTAAGGGAGTACCATATCTCCACAGAATTGTTGAGAAAAGGGCATAATGTTCTGTGGTTCAAGAGCCAAAAGGAAGGTAATCATATTTTTCCACAGGAAATTCCTGCTATCAATATCAAATCGATGAATGAAATAAAGCTTAAGGGCAGCAGATTTATATATCCACTCTATCTGTCTTACACACTGTTTATCAACAGAATAAAGATCGTATGGTTAAATGGATGGAACTACAGGGATCCATATCCATTGCTGCTTTTTTGTTTTATTTTAAAAATATTTGGTTTGAAAGTCATATACGATCCGATCGACCCTATATATGAATACACGTCCGCAATGGAACATGATCTTTCAGCAGAGAAAAAAGCCAGCCTCAACCGGATAATGAACCGTATTTACAAGTTGACTGATATTACTTTTTTAGTCACCGGTGAACTCAAAAATCTGCTGATTAAGAATGGAGCACCTCCCGTAAAACTTCATGTTGCAGAATGGGGCACTGATCCGACAAGATTCAATACAAGTAAAGAGAAAAACAGTTTAAGAAAAGAGTATGGTATTGAGGACAAGTTCGTTATCGGCTGGTTAGGAACGATGTCACCCTTTAAGGGTATCGAAGAAATCATCTTCCCTTTGTTTAAATCCCTTGAAGATAAAATCGAGAATATATGTTTTTTGGTCGGAGGGAAAGGAAAGCTGGAAGAGAATTTCAATTCTTTAAAAAAGGAACTTAAGGCCCCGCTAATATTAACAGGGGAAATACCTTATAGTCTCGCTCCGGCTTTTACAAAAGCACTTGATATATATCTTATTGCAGTAAATCCAGATCTGGAATTCAGCACTTCGGTCAGACCGGTAAAATTGTTTGATGCCATGTCATCAGGAACTCCTGTTATTATTAATAAAACGGAGGCGACTCTGGCTTTGGAAAAGAGATTCAAATGCCTTCGTTATGTTGAGTTTACGCCTCTTGCTTATTTCAAATCTGTTATGGATCTGTATAAGAATTATGAATATGCAAAAAAGAAATGCCTTTTAGACGTGGAAAAAGCGAAAATGCACAGCCACCAAAAGGTCAGCAAAGATGTTGTGGATCTGTTTGAGGCACGATTAGCCTGAAAAGCCTTTTACAGAATGGGATTCGCAGAACGACATATTGGCAGGCGTGAGGATGGGACCTCACACCGCCTGTCGATCTCAAGGTATCATTCTCTGCCTGCAGCCTAAAAGCTCATTCAAGACTCCAGAAGACCGACACCTTATGAATCGAATCGAGATCCCCGTAGGGGGCCCAGGCATAATCGATCGACAGGTTCTCCTGAATCCGGATCCCGCATCCCATCGTCATATTATTTCCGACTTTTGATTCCTGGCTCAGATACCCTCCCCTTATGGAAAGGATATTATACATCTCGAGTTCGACCCCGGCGCTTAAATAAATATCCTCATATTTTGGATCTACAATATCGAATGCCATCGCGTATTTCAGCTTGTCCTTGACGATCTCCAGGTTATGGCTTGCCCCGAAGCGGATCGTCAAAGGAAGCGGCTCTTTCATACTGTCTGATTCGAGATCAGGACCAAGGTTCTGCATCACAACACCCAGGGCGATATTTCTGCTTTCGATGACTAAAAGAGCTCCCAGGTCAAGACAGGCCCCTCCCTCGGCCCAACTATCGAGTTTCTCTCTGAAGTATTTGAGATTCACCCCTGCGGTAAACGATTTTACGGGAGTAATGCCGAATCCCGCCTGAGCCACGTAATTATAACTCTGAAGTCCTTTTGTCTCGATCCCGTAGATATCATACCCCTGTATTTCGGGACGATATGTATATGTCACCCCTGCGCTGAAGATATACATATCGTTTGTCCTTTTATAATATGACAGGGTGTTGAACCTGGTATCAACCAGCCATTCGGCATGCGATATCCCTACCCCGCTCCCTTTCATATAATGGAGCGCTCCCGGGGAAGAGAGCCAGGTAAAATGATCACCCTGGAGAGCGGCGACAGCCTCTCCCATCGCGACCGATTTGGATCCAGCAGTATATGTCAGGTAGTTTGCACCGGTGCACCCCGGACCGTCTATGGCGAGAACCATAGACGGAACCGCTGAAAAAAGTAGTAACCCCGCGGCAAACAGAAAACGCCTGGTTGTATTCGATGTGTGTTCCATTTGGATGCCGTCACTTTCTAATGCACTATCATTATCGGGTTTCTACTGAATACTTCTCCATTTTCAGATTTGGCGACTACATAATAGATGCCGCTTGTAACCGCGCTTCCCCGCAGGTTATTACCATCCCAATCCAACACCGAACCTGATCCGGAATTATTTTTTCTCCAGACTTCAAGCCCGCTGTCATTATAGATCGCCACCGAGCCTCCTACAGGCACCCCATCGATTGTCAACTGACCTGACAACGGATTGTATGGAACCGGGTATATCGCCAGATCCTGAACCGCTGAAGGAGGGACGGTGTTTTCGTCAACGACTTCAAGCAGATCTACAGAGGAAATCACCATATTCTTGTCCTCATCGTAAGAAACTGCTCTGAAATAATATGTTCCCTCCGATTCAAAATCGTTTATCCGGGTTGTATGCGTAGTCTGATATTCTGAATCATCCCAGTCGCTTGAGAGATCAAGGACTTCGTCATCAGAATCGAACAATAAAAATCCGATAGTCGGATTTTGAGTGACCCAGGTGACGTTGTATACCCTGTTTTCGATCTTTCTGAAACTCGATATCCTGCAAAGATCGTCTGTCGCGTGATCGGCCCCATCCGGGATGGTGAGGCCGGAGACATTATCAGACATCAGGCCCACTGCTCCGCCCGTGTTCTTTGCTGCCACTCTGTAATAAAAGACATCCCCTTCTTCACGCGCAGAATCGATGTAGGATAAAGCAGGTACGTCGACGCTGTCGATCACTGCAAACCCGGTTTCGGGATCTGAGGACCTGTAGATCAAATACTTTTGAATGTCCGGTTCGGGATTGGCGGACCAGTTTACCATGTAGTCAACAGTCTGCTGTGCCGCAGCAGGTATGGAAAATACTAAAACGAATACGAAGACCGCTGTTTTAATTCTCATAGGAGTCATGCTATTCCTCCTCAAAAATCCGTTTTTTTTTGCTCTGCCTAAGATGAAATGTTTTCCGGATTTAATCAATAGCTATTTCCCTTCGATCCCTCTCTTTGTAGGTTCTGAGTCCATATATGATTTAGATTTTCTAATCTGCGTTGAAACTGAAGCGATTTTATTAGTCTGAAAAGATTCGGAATTTTCACGGAATAGACTACTTCCTGATCCTTTTAAGTCTTCTTCTGAGATCTTATGTTGCAATTTGCTAAAAGCGGTTTTGATAATATTTTTCTTGTCGAAGTCTTTCATGTTGTTTTCGTTCCCGGTTGTTACCTTCTGTTTCCTGTCAGACCTCCTGGATCCGAGCATTGATGCGCATTTATTTTCATTGTTCCAATACTATGCTGCCACCATGGAGTCACCGCAATTAACTTGCCACTCTGAAAATGATATATGGATTCCTGATCCTTTTTCCGATTGCGGAGGAGGAGCCATAGGGGCGTTTCCATGCGCACGGAACGGAGGATGTCAGATTGTACATTGAATGGTTGAAAATTGATATAATGTTAATATCAAACCTTGCGGAATTTTCGTTAATTTTCTCTAAATTCAGTTTTTTGAACAGATTCAGTACCTCTGAGAGAAATTTTGTATTGCCAAAGATCCTGCCGTAATTTTTCCTTATCCAATAGACGAGCATCTCCGAAATTGTAGTCCGCATCAGGCAACTGAACAGAAATATCTATATCCCCTCTGCCCGTCCATTGAATACTGCCCATTTTTTCGGTTTTATCATATTGAAAGCGTATATTCTGTACTTCACCTGTAACAGACTTCAAATATTGATGATGAAAACTGAAAACCGCGTTTTGGGGGAATTGCAGATTGTCAACGTCAAGCAGCGTCTGTGAATAAGTGTTCAGATTGTAAAATACACTCGAACTGATTATTCTGTTTGCGTATTGAGGAATTTCATAGTCGCGATATTGACCAGGATCCCCTTCCTTCCCGTCTTCTGCGGCCCTGACAATATTATAAGCTTCACGCGCAGTCACATAATGAAGCACATAACTGTCGCCATCGTTATAATTCTCCTCCAAATAACCAAGAAGGTCATCAAACGGTTTCCCGGTAGCGATCGCTCTGCTGGATTCAGGGGCGCTATGGCTGAATACTTTCACAAAGACCCAGTCCGGTCTGCCTTTTACGTGGACATTTGCTTTTATCCAGAGGTCGATACGCCTCGGCTCAGGATAGAGATAGGCCTCAATCTCGCCATTTTCCAAAACTGGATAAAAAATATGGCGCATGTCTCCCCAGTCCAACCATAATGGCCCCTGGATTATCAACAGGTCTTCAGTATTCTTGACTCCGACTTGAGCATCGATTCCTGAATCGTATGATTTTGGTTTATCAGGATCATCGTGCGCGTAATATATGCTGTTTATTTTACTGGACTGCGCTTTGCCTGAAAAGGCCGGCAGCGTAAAATCGGCATAACAGCCGAACCGTTTAAGCAGGGTGAGCTCGTTGTTCACGCCGCAGGCGTTGATTCCTTCCAATATTCTGGAATTATCAAGAGCCCAATTGCCGTGGATGAATCCAAATCTTTTTTGCGGATCGGCTTCAGCTGTGACTAAAGCACCTACTTTATTATATTGGATAAGCATATCAGCGTATTTTGCACTTAAAGAGATTTCTGTGTCATTGCTATGATGGTGATGAAATTCAATTTCTCCAAAACCTTCGTAGCAAAGATCAGCGAGCTTTTGCAAAGCGCACAAATTTATTTCATCATAAGGATAAAACCATGAATGTTGGGGTTTGACACCATCGGCATCCATATGTTTGGAAGCCATTTCCCGATACGCCGTACTCCATTCATCGACTCTTTTTGCTTCCGTTTCTTTATCAACCCGGCCGCAACGAGGCTCAAAATGATCGACATAAATAAACAGTATATGTTTCGGCTGTATTTTATCACGTTCAAAAGACTGGACTGCCGCCTGCTTAATATAGCCTGGCAGCCAGATGTGAGCCTGTTTCTCATGTATTTTCTGTGAGACCAGCGTAACGCCTGCGACCGCTATGAGAATAGCTGTACTTACGACTACAGCTCTTTTCCGGGAACGAAAACCCATTATGCCCCCTAAGGAAACTGTCCAGGCGAATCCTGATCAGAGAAAATTCGTTGATTTGCCGCTGACTCTGCCCCTGTAACCGGTTTCTCTTATTCTTTCTTGCCGCTCACATTCAAAGGAGTAATCACTTTCTCATTGACACTTGTCGGAGGGGCACCAGGTTCATAAGAGAGATTAAAAGGCCCTATCGGCGGCGGATATGAATATTCTTCGCCAAAAAAGTCTCTGTATTCAAATCCATCCGGAGGAGAAACAGGGACGCCTCTTCCACCCAGAATAACCGAATTTATCGCTACGGGAAGACCGGTATCGGGGTCAGTCTGAATCATCGGATCCCTGCTGAAGACGTTATTCCGCACAATCGGGTAATCGACCTGACCGTCCATGTTCCAGCTGGCCCACGACTTGGTCGAGTCCTCAAAGCAATACCACAGATTGTTATAAAACTCGTGAGTATCCGAATAATCGCCTTCATCACCGACAGATAACTGCCAAAACACATTGGGATAATATGGTTCCTTCTCGCGGAAATAGAAGATGTTATTAGCAAGAAGATTATCTCTGCTGGGCGAGGGGCAATCATAATGCCCGGAGTGCCTGACCCACAACAACCCATAAGTACTTTCCAGCCCTGATGGTGAGCGTGTTTTATCTGTGACGACTATCAGATTATTATATGCCTTACAATTTCTGGCAGTATCAAATGCGATCGGCGCCGCAACATCTATGATCAGGTTGCTATATACGTGAATCCCTCTGGCTTCATATGCGGGCTCTTCCATCTCATTCAATGGCGGTCTAAACACTTCTGTATCCGAATCGCCACCGCAATTTATGCCGGTAAAATATGCCATATTGACTACGTTGTTCCTTATTACTATTTCGCTGCTTCCGCCTTTGAACTGTATTCCGCTCTGCAGACACGAATCTACCCGGCAATTATACACTTCCCCATCATGGCAGCCGACGCCAGCCATCCCGATAACCGATGCGTTACTGGCGTTCATAATGCAATTTTTTATCACAAACGAATCCACACCTGCCATTTTTATCATCTCTGAGTATCTTGCCTGCTGGTAAAACTCGCAGCCGTCAACTATGACATTGTGGACGTTAGGAGAATATTGGTTGGCACCATAGATATTTATACAATGGCTTCCTACAGTCGGTTCAGCCTTTCTATATATCAGATCCTTCAGTACAAAGTGGTGCGGTGGATTCTCACCGCCAGTCATCGACACGAATGATGCTGTAGCTGACCCTGAAAATACAGGTTTGGATTCTCCCGGAGCGCCCATTAAATATACGTACTGTCCAGGCGCACCATACATCGGGTACCCGCCGGGGCTGGGTTCGTTCAAATACTCACCCTCATGGACGTATATTGCATCACCTGGTGAAGTATCGCTGATTGCTCTCTGCACTCCTCCATATGGATTTGCTTCGCTTCCGTCACCTGTGATGTCATCTCCATTTACCGCTACATGGATGATCCTGGCATCCAGATCAGTAATCGTAATCATCATTAACGCTAATACTGCCAACAGAATAAATGTTCCCTTATTCCTTGATGCTATCATAATCCACCATCCCTCAGTCTCTGCGAAAATCAGAATATCCACAGGACATAGAGCAAGTTTCATTCCCTGCAACCGGGAGTAAATTCGGTCGGAAAGTCCGCCGGAAAGAGATATTATCCCCATTTTTATAACAGGCCAAAGGTACCATGGCTTAATCTTAAATAAAAATAGCGAAAAGTCCACCTGAATATTATACAATATAGAATCTGAAAGATCTCAAGTCTCGCACAGAATATGCTGAGAATTGTGGCAGCTTACTTCCAGGCTTCTCATAACGATTTCGCGGGGTACAGGATAAGGATGGAAAATATAATTAAAGCTGTACACATTCTTGCTCCAATGGCTAATTACGGAAAAGAGCGGTGGCTGCTGGCTTTTCTGAAGAATATCGACAGAACGAGGACCGAACCGGAGATCCTGCTTCTTTCTTCTGAAAAAAACCCTGAGATCTCCAGTCACCTCGATGCTATCGGCATCAAATTTATCACATTAGACAGTTCAGCGAGGTTCAGCTTCCGCGATATCAGGAAGATCCGGGAGATCATAATCGGCTCAAAAGCAGATCTTATACATTCTCACGATTACAAATCAGATATATACGGCATCCTGGCCGCCGGCAGACTTCCGGTAAAAAAAGTAAGCACTCCTCATGGATGGTGCGCCGCCGGCGACCGAAAAGTCGGCCTTTATGAAAAGATAGACAGGGTATTCCTTCGCCATTTCGACGCGGTCGTTCCCCTGTCGGAAAAAATGGCCCTGACGCTGAAAGGGGTCAGCAGCAGAAGGCTTTGTGTGATAAATAATTTTGTGGATCTGGAAGGGATACCGGCTCCAGGGGAAGGTGACCCGCTCCTTATCACGTATATGGGGCGGCTGGTCGGACTTAAGAGAGTAGAAGATCTGATCCAGGCCCTTGGATTAGTGAAAAACAGGGATACCAGACTGCAGATAATAGGTGATGGCCCGATGAGGGGCGAACTGGAATCACTCGCCGGAAGACTCTCTCTGACCGAAAGGATACACTTCCTTGGACACAGGGATGACAGCCTCGATCTGCTTAACAGGTCGCGGATCATGGTTCTTCCATCGCTGACTGAAGGAATATCAAGATCGGTCATGGAAGCGATGGCTATGAAAAAGGTTATCATCAGCACGAACATTCCGGGGATAAACGAACTTATCAGAGATAAAGAGAACGGATATCTGGTCGGGACGAAAGATCCGTCTGCGATCGCCGAAACGATTGACTTTATATATGAAAATATGGACAGGGCAATGGCCGCCGCAGAAAAGGCGAAAGCTGCGGTAGAGAATGATTTTTCCGCGGCAAAGGTAGTCAAGGACTATGAAAGATTGTATGCCTCCCTCATCTGACAAAAAAGGGATCGACAGTAAATGCATCTGGATAAGCTGGCATTATCACAGGAGAAGCGACTATCTTGCCCGTGAATTCGGCTGCGCTTATTATCATTTCGGCACTTCTGCAAAAAGCAGATCATCCCGGTACGCGAAAAGTATCGGCAAGACTATCGCGATTATCCGCAAAACCCGCCCGAAGGTCCTGTTCGTGCAGAACCCGTCGATCTTACTCGTCACGCTGGCCGTGATCCTTAAACCGTTTTTTCGGTATATTCTGATCAATGACCTGCATACGCCGTATATACGGCTCCCCAACATCATTTCGAAGATCTTCTGGGCGTTGCAGCGATTCTGCATAAGGAGTTCCGATATCACTATCGTCACAAATGAGAGCTTCCGGAAACAGCTGAAAATGGGCAGGATCATGGTCCTGCCAGATGCAATGCCGGAATTCGATATCGAAGAAGAAGTCAAACTTGAAGAAGGTATTAACATACTCTACGTCTGCACCTTTGCCGAAGACGAACCATTCGGGAGCGTGTTCAAGGCTGCTAAGCTTCTTCCGGAAGGCATCAATATTTTTGTGACAGGCAGCTACAACAAGACCGGGCTGGATACGAGTTCGGTTCCCGATAATATTCACCTCACCGGATACCTTCCCGACAGGGAATATCTTTCTCTGCTGAATTCCGTCGATATAGTGATGGTACTCACAGAACAGGAAGGGTGTATCGTCTGCGGCGGATATGAAGGGGTCTCCCTCTTAAAACCTCTTATCCTTTCGAATACAGGGACGCTTAGAGAGTATTTCTCAAAAGGTGCGGTATATACCCGGCATGACCCCCGTTCGATAGCCGACGGTATCACCAAAGCTATCAGCGGCATCGGAAAACTGAAGGATGAACTGGGACCTTTTAAAAGTTATCTCAGAATAGAATGGCAAAAAGATTTTGACCGGATCGCAGCCAGGATCGAGGAGCTGATACGATAACCATCGGCGGCAGCGTTTATAAGAAAGAATCGTTGGAGAATCGGATGAAAAAGAGGATCAAAATACTGCAAGTCATAGATTCTCTCCATACAGGCGGGGCGGAAAAGATTGTCTATGACCTTGCGACCTGCCTTGACAGGACGACCTATGATGTATCTGTCTGCAGCATGGAAGCCGACAGGGAGACTTTTCTTGCGGGAAAATTGAACGATAAAGGGATAAAAGTACATTTTCCGGGAAGAAAAGAAGGGTTTGATCTTTCGTTGATAGGAAAGATATCAGATATAATAAGGACTGAATCGACCGACATCCTACATTGCCACGTTGGAGGAGAACTGTACGGCCACGCGGGAGCATTATTCACTGCTGCCTCCGTCCTTACAACGATACATGGAGTATTCGAATACAGCCTGAAGCAGAGGGCATTGGCACGGTATTGCGGTGTTTTCAAAAAAAATTACAAGGTAGCTGTTTCCGAAGAGCTAATGGCCCTGTATAAATGCGATGAACTGATATATAACGGGACCCCCTTCCCTCCAGATATCTCTGAGTCTGACAGGGAAAATCCTCCTCTTGAGATACCTCTGGACTCTGTTTCCATAGGGATAGTCGGGAGGCTGTCTGAAGTCAAAAACCATTTTAATTTTCTCGATGCTGCCGCTTCGATAATCAACAAGACAGATAACGTAAGGTTTTTTATCGTTGGCTCCGGCCCGCTTCAGCCGCGCCTCGAAGAGTATGCGTCAGACCTTCGGATCTCCGGCCACACCGTCTTTACGGGATACAGGGCTGATATCAGCAAAATCATGGACGAAATAGATATATCCGTTCTCTCTTCTGACTCTGAGGGACTTCCGATAGTCATCCTTGAGTCGATGGCTGCAGGCACCCCTGTCGTTTCGACCTCTGTGGGAGGAATACCCGAGCTTGTGGTCGACGGCGAGACAGGCATACTCGTTCCGCCCGGAAATCCTGAAGCACTTGCAGAGGCGATATTAAATCTCGTAAGAGACGCGGATCTCAGACATGAGATGGGAAAAGCATCAAGGGCAAGAGTAGAAAGACATTTCTCGACAGGTATCATGGTTGAAAAATATTGTGCTGCCTACGGCAAATTGTTAGACTTGAAGGGCCGATGAGTATCGAGGATGCTGCCACCCAGGGAACCGGAGCAAGAGACTATGAACAATTCACTAAAGCAGATATTAAATTCGGCCTACAGCCTCCTCGTTTTTCCAGTATATCTTCTTGTCGCCGCCAATGGAAAGATATCGGGAACAGAAAACACCTATCGCGCTTTTGCTCAGAGATTGAGCCGTGCCAGCGGCAAACACGGCGAATTCGTCAGGCGGGCCTTCTATAAATTCACCCTTAAAAAGACAGGGAAAGACCTTGTCGTAAGTTTCGGCTCCCTCTTCACTCACAGAAACACAACGATCGGCGACAGGATAGTTATTGGCCAGTACACAATAATCGGAAGAGCTTCGATCGGTTCCAACGTAATGATCGCAGACCATACGTCGGTACTAAGCGGTAAATATCAGCATAGATACAATGAAGAAGGAATACTGCTCGAGAACGACCAGGAAATATCCTCGGTCACGATCGGTAAAAGTACATGGATAGGCGCTGGTTCGGTTGTCATGAACAATGTCGGAGAAGGGTCGATAATAGGGGCAGGGAGTGTCGTAGTCAATGAGATCGGTTCTTTCGTGATCGCCGCCGGGTCTCCGGCGAAAGAGATAAAAAAACGAAGCAAAGAACGTGATAATGGATTCTGAACTGCAAAAGACCAAGGTAAGAGAATATTTCGACGAGGATTCAAGACGCTATGAAGAGGTCCGATACACTCAAGAGTATTTAAACTGCCACCAGTATTCGTATCTCGCGAGGATGAAGCATGTACTCGGCCTTTTGCAGGAAAAAGGGAAAAAAGTCCTCGATATCGGATGCGGTCCTGGAATATATACACAGGAACTTCTCGATCGCGAAGATACGATAACCAGTATCGATATAGCTCCAGGAATGATAAAAAAAGCCCGGGAAAAATTCACAGACGCAATCGATGAAAAGAGAGTTTCTTTCACTACCGGAGAAATATACGACCTTGAGGGGATGGACGGATATTTTGACATTGTGATGTGCATTGGAGTCGTGTCATATATACTGGAGATAGATAAATTTTTGGGAAAGATAAATTCGTTAATAAAACCCGGCGGATATGCCATAATCCAGATCTCCAAAAAGCACTCCCCTAAATCGTTTGATGAACAGTTTGTCTATCCTTCGATTCAAAAAATCAAAAGATTTGTCCGCCCGGGTTCCCCGTCGGCCGAGACCGGTGTGATACTGACACGATACAGGACCCCGGTCTTTGACAGATTATGCTCTGATTCAGGACTGACAATGGAAAAGGACGTACATTTTGATTACAGTTTTCCAATCATTAATATCCTGGCAAAACGCCTCAGCCTCTCTATCGCGAGATCTCTTGAAAGCAAAAACAGCAGACTGCTTCAGACCCTTCTTGCCGGTGACCGCGTTGCCAGATACCGTAAAGACACGTAGCGGGATATCATAACCGCGGCAAGGCTTTTACAGGGACTTTAATAGTGAGAACAAACGTAATATCAAGCCTTCAGAACCCCGCGATCAAGTCGCTGGTGAGGCTTAGGAAAAAGCGTGAAAGGTACATTTCGGGTCTGATACTGATAGAAGGCACGCGGGAACTCTACTCCGCGCTGAAAAGCGGAGTCGTGGTCGAGGATATATTCATATGCCCCTCTCTCGCCGGAAACGAGGAGAGAGAAAAACTTTCCACAGAACTCGGCCGCCGCAATATCAGGCAGACCGAGGTCACCCCGCAGGTATTTGAAAAGATCACATACAGGGGAAGCTCAAGCTATCTGACAGCGATCGCCAGGAAAAAAAGGCATGATCTTGGTGATCTCGAACCTGGCGATCTTCCGTTTTATCTGGTAGTCGATTCAGTGGAAAAACCTGGAAACCTCGGGGCGATCTTCAGATCCGCCGATGGCGCTGGAACAACCGGAGTCCTTATAAGCGATCCAGTGACTGATCTCGGCAATCCTAATGTCATCAGAGCGAGCCTGGGAACGGTATTTTCTCTCCCGTCAGCGGTATCTCCTGCAGACAACATCATCGCCTGGCTTAAAAAAAATAATATAAGTATCATCGCAACTACACCACTGGGGAAACTTTCGTATACCGATGCCGATCTGACCGGCTCCTCGGCAATCGTCGTCGGAAGCGAGGATAAGGGGCTCGGTAAAAAATGGATAGAGGCTTGTGATCTCGAGATCATGCTCCCAATGCTTGGAACAGCTGATTCTCTCAATGTGTCTGCTGCTGCATCGATTGTCCTTTATGAAGCTCTGAGGCAAAGAACAAGGGCTTAGTTTAAATAAATAGAGAAAAAACGGCTACATCGATGTATTATCATCGTCGTAATCAAAGAAATGGAGGATCCAGTGCCAAACGAAAATATCTTCGCGAGAAGAAGTATACGGAAATATTCCAGCCTTCCGGTAGACGCTGACGACCTCACACTTCTCCTTGAAGCGGGAATGGCAGCTCCATCAGGAAAGAATCTGAAACCCTGGCACTTTGTCGCCATCACCAAAAGAAAGATCCTCGACGATCTGGCAGAAGCTCACCCCTACGGCAAGATGCTCTTTGAGGCGACAGCCGCGATAGCAGTCTGCGGGAAGAAAGAGATATCCCCCGACTACTGGATCCAGGACTGTTCGGCCGCGACAGAGAACATACTGGTCGCTGCCGCCGGAATCGGACTCGGCACGGTATGGCTGGGATGCCATCCGAGAGAAGAACGCGTAACAGCAATAAAAAATGTTCTGCAGATCCCTGAAGGGGTGGGAGTGCTGAGCCTGATCGCTATAGGGCATCCCGCCGAGAAAAAAGAATCCAGGACTCAGTACGACGAGGAAAGAGTCCACAGGGATAAATGGTGAAAAACAGAAGGATATTTTATGGAACTCTTTATCGACACCGTCTTTGAGGCGGTACTTGAAAAGATGTCAGAAAGATTCGATTCGCATGATTTCATCTTCGAGATGATGCGCAGTTTCCCCAGGGAATACACTGCAGCACTTTATCAATGCCGAAGATCTAAAGATCCGATCCGCACTCTTCATTCGAAAATCGGCAGAAAACTTCTCGATTTCGACGACAGGATCAGAAAATCCTCCCGAAAGTCTTCGAGAAATACTCGAGGTCTTCCGTCGACGAACCAGTTCTGGAAAAAAAAATAAACGGAAGACCTTCGGATCCGATCTGTACCGGCGGAAAGAATCACAATCAAAAAAGAATTGCCCGTATCGAATTTAAAGTGGTATCTTCGGGAAGAAGCAGGGTTTGTTAGGCGCAAGCTGACAGAATTTCAGGAGAGTAATAATATGCATGGGCATGAGAAATTGAATATACCGGGGAGTTTTAACAATATCGGTCTCAACACTCTTCCGGATATTTTCCAGTACGCTATCGAAAAGTACGGCACCCTGGCAGCGATAAAGAAAAGGCATTCCTGGGGACACCAGTCCATATCGTTCCAGGAATTCGGTAAACTGGTCTCTTTTCTGGGATCGGGCCTGATCGACAGGGGACTCAAGCACGGCGACAGGGTTGCGCTGATGGCTGAAAACAGCCCTGAATGGCTGCTCGTGTATGCGGCTGTTACATCTTGCGGAGCCATAATTGTCCCTCTAGACACGAATCTCCAGAAAAATGAACTCAGGCATCTTCTTCTTCACTGCGAGGCCGGATCGATGATCGTTTCACCGGGGATATTCAATGACCTCGTCGAGGAGATGAAATTCGAAGATATCGATCTGATCGTGATAGGAGAAAAAGATCCTGGTCTAAAAGCTGTCTCTCTCGGTGAGGTGATGGCTTCCGGCAAGGAAAAGATAAACAACGGCGATACCGGGTTCTTTCAGCGCAAGACCGAGGTCAGGCCGGAGGATATCGCAGCCATATGCTACACCTCGGGCACTACCGGCCAACCTAAAGGCGCAGTCCTTCTCCACAGCAACCTTGTCGCCAATGTCGAATCGCTTTCATGCATCGTTAGATTTTCAGATGCTGACGCTTTTCTCTGCCTCTTGCCACTTTATCACACCTTTCCCGTCATGAGCGTGTTTCTTACACCTGTTTATAACGGTTCAACGATAGTATTTGCGCGTTCCATAAAACCGAAGATCATACTTGAAGATATAGTCAAAGAAAGAATCACTGTCATCGTCGCCGTCCCCATCCTGTACGAACATCTATCCCCCTATCTCACCCCTGTCAAAAAAGGAAAGAAAAGCGGCACAGGCAGGATAAAACGATTCTTTTTACGTGTAGCGGTGGGAATGGGAAGACTCTTCGGTAAAAAGAAGGCGTCTGAAAAAATGCAAAGAAAGATAGTCACGGCCGGTATGGAAAATATCAGGTTATGTTTTACCGGAGCAGCCGCGCTGCGTCCCGACATAGAGCAGGCTTTTATTGATGCTGAGATCCCCCTCATACAGGGTTATGGAATGACCGAGACATCTCCGGTGATCTCGATGAATCTTCCCGACAGGCCAAAAAAAGGGACTGTAGGCCTAGCCCTTCCAGGTGTCGAGGTCGTGATAGATTCTCCCGATTCCCAGGGCGTAGGAGAAATACTGGTAAAAGGGCCGAACGTGATGAAAGAATATTACAAGAATCCTGAGGCCACCTCTAACGTGCTCAGGGGGGGATACCTTTATACGGGAGATCTTGGGAAGATCGACGAAGAAGGTTATATAACAGTATCCGGCAGGATAAAATCGCTCATAGTAACCGCTGGAGGAAAAAATATCTTTCCAGACGAACTCGAAGCTATGCTCGATAAAAACATCTATATTCTCGAAAGTGTCGTACTCCCTGTCGAGGACAGAAAAGGCAATACAAGACCAGGCGCCGTTATTGTCCCCGACTACGATATGCTCGGCTCGGTTAAAGAGCTGAAAGGCAGCCTTACAGATGAAAACGTGCACAGATTCATCGGGGAGGAGATCCGCGCGATATTTGAAAATGTCCCTGACTACAAGCATCTCATCGGATTCCGGATCAGGGACAGTGAGCTTCCCAAAACGACGACCCGCAAGGTAAAACGTCACCTGGTATCATGGATCAGGGAATAGAATACCCGGACTCTCCGGAGGGGAGACCTTCGCGGTTCCTGCGCTGCCTGGACTATATATTCCTGCTGAGGCCTTTGGTACTTGTTCCCGTGTGGACATTCTTCCTTCTTGGAGCCTGGCACGCAGATTCCGGTTCTTCAGAAACAGTCGGGACTTCAAGATTTCTTTCGGGAATCATAGCATTCTCTCTGCTGATCGGAGCTGTATATATAATCAATCAGATCTCTGATCGCGTCTCCGACCTCGACAACAACAAACTTTTTTTCCTTCCCCGAGCCATAATTACAGTTAAGAGCGCCTGGGTCGAAGCGGTATTCCTCATTCTTTCAGCATTCGCGATCTCGATTATTTGTCTGCCCGGCCGGTTGACTCTTATCATGCTTGTCAGCCTTGCGCTCGGTATCCTGTACTCTGTCGAACCTGTCCGTCTCAAAAAAAGAGCAGTACTTGACGTACTCTCCAACGCCATGGGAATAGGGGTACTGAATACTCTCGCGGGATGGGTAATGGTCAGCGGATCGATCAGCGGATCGATGATCCTTCTTCCATATCCTTTCGCGGTGGCATCTGTCCACGTTTTAACAGCTCTCGCTGATATCGAAGGAGACCGGAAAAACTCTCTTCATACCAGCGGTGTCGCTCTGGGACCTGTAAAAGGAGTCTTCGTATCGATCATTTTGATGGCCGTCGCCGGGGCGCTGGCTGCGTTCACTGAAAACAGGCTGGCCTTCTTTGCATGCATTCTATCTCTGCCCGCTTTTATTTTTCCGTTAAGGTCCGGCAGCCCCAGTTTTTCCGGCAGCAGAATGCTGGTTCCGGCAAAGATATCCACACTGATATTCTCCGTTGTTGCCGGATTCCTTTTCAGATTGTATCTTCCTTTTCTGGTTATTGTGATTATTGGGACAAAGGCATACTACAAGAGAAGATTCCGGCTGGATTATCCCTCACTCTGAGATTTCCGTTTTTAATCGACTGCCGTCCTGGACTCGCGCTTCGTAAAAGGTCACGGAAGGTGCTTTTTCATCTCCTGATACCTGGAGACGTCCCTTTCATTTCCTGATGCGCTGCCTAACGATTCTACGATCTTATTTACTTTTCCGATCCTGTCCGAAGTCGGCGGATGGGTCGAGAGAAGTTCTTCGAGCTTCCCTGGCTCCCTCTGTTCCATGGAACGCAGTTTCCCCAGGAGCTCGGCCATCCCGTTGGGATCGTATCCCGCTGAAGACGAATAAGTCGTCCCTAGCCTGTCAGCCTCAAATTCGTTCGCTCTGCTGTAGGCAAGGAACCCTGTGGTCGAAAAAATATTAGACACAAGCTGTCCCCACATTCCGGGATTCTCACCGAAAACAAGGCCGGAGATTATCTGATACCCGTACATCGCCGTCAGTCTCTCCGTTGCGTGCCTCGAAGTAACATGCCCGATCTCATGGGCCAGTACTCCGGCAAGTTGGGATTCGTCATCCAGTTCGGATAACAGCCCCGTATAGATATAGATATATCCCCCTGGCAAGGCGAAGGCGTTCAGTTCATCTTTCTTTATTACTGAAAAATGGTATTCGATATCTTTTCTGTCGCAGACCTGGACGAGCCTGTTTCCAACACGCTGGACATATCCGCTGACTTCGCCCTCGTTATACAACTCGAACTGGTTCTCTATCTCAACGGAGAACTCTTTACCCATCTGTACCTCTTCGGGAGTACTGATCAGGTTCACCTGGCCGGAGTTGATCCCCGTCGTCGCGCAACCGCCGGCAAGGACCGCAATCGCGCCAAAAAAGATTATCCTGATGATCTGGTTACAGCGTCTTGTCTTACTCATTTTTTGATTTCATTCCTTTCTCTTATCCTCCCTGTCATCGGAACAAACTGCACAGGGACAGAGGAGTGAAGTTTGAGGCCTTCGGGACTTTTTTCATATACATTGAGCTTTTGGGGAAAACGCCCCTCCGGGATGACCAGCATCCCCCCTGTCTTCAGCTGTTCGATAAGCGGTTCGGGGATCCTGGGCGCTGCCGCGGTGACAATAATCGCGTCAAAAGGGGCCTTTTCGGGCCACCCGTTATATCCATCTCCTGTCATGACCTCCACATTGCCATATCCTAGCGAATCCAGCAGAGAAGATGCCCTCGACGCAAGTTCAGGTAATATTTCAATCGTATAGACCGAATCGACGAGCATAGCGAGGACTGCGGCCTGATAACCTGAACCTGTGCCTACCTCGAGGATCCTGTCGGTGGAGTCAGGTTCAAGAAACGCAGTCATCAGCGCGACGATGTACGGTTGAGATATCGTCTGGCTGCTTCCTATCGGAAGCGGGCTGTCTATATACGCCATGCCCCTGTATTCTTCCGGCACAAAAAGATGCCTGGGCACGCTCTTCATCGCCGATAGGACGCCCTCGTCGGTTATCCCCCGGCTTTCGATCTGTTCACGGACCATAGACTCCCTGAGCCTGTCATAGACGACATCGCCTGAAGTACATCCTGAAGAGATGCCCGCAAAAGGCGCAAAAAAAACAATGAGCAGGCACCGGTAAAAGACACTTTTCAATATTTCGATCCCGTTCATATGAATCGGCTCTCTGTCTGAATCAGTTAAAAATTGTTCCCATCAGGGTTATTTTGTCTTACATTTATCAGGAATTCAAGTGATTTCGATTTTTATCGGGATACTTGGGATATTGTAATCATCAATATGATCGACAGGCATACCGATGAAACTTATTAATAGTCTTATGAAGACCAAACTCCCCACGAGGATCATGATAGGTCTTCTGGCAGGCATACCGGTGGGACTGCTGCTCGGGGATCGAGCGGAAATGATAGAACCTGTCGGAAAACTGTTCATTCGGCTTATTCGGATGGTAGTAGTCCCGCTCGTCTTTTCATCCCTTTTCGTAGGAACGGCCAGCCTCGGCAATGTCAGGAAGCTAGGCAGAATAGGGTTGAAAACGATTACCTATTACCTCTGTACCACAGCTATAGCCATAACGATCGGACTGGCTCTCGGCAACATATTCAAGCCGGGGAAGGCTATCGATGCATCGACAAGAACTGACCTTATGGCCTCATATGAAGAAGAAACAGCGGGCAGACTGGATTTTGCGGGGAAAAAGCCGGGAGTCATAGAAACGATCACCCGGATAGTCCCCGATAATCCGATAGAGAGCCTCGCCGAGGAAAATATGCTTCAGATCATCTTCTTCGCGCTGATCTTCGGAATAGCCGTGACCCTTATCCCGGATAGCAGGGGAAGGCCGGTGATCGAATTCTTTGAGGCTGTCAGCGAAGGTATGATCCAGCTTGTACATATAGTCATGAAAATGGCTCCGATCGGCGTACTTGCCCTTATCGCAGCGGTCGTCGGCAGATTCGGAACCGACATCCTACTCTCCCTGATCAGGTACTCGCTTGTCGTACTTGCCGGACTTGTAGTGCATGCCGTGGCTATATATTCCACGGCGGTCCGCGTTTTCTCGGGTATAAGCCCTGTTGACTTCTTCAGGGCAATAAGACCTGCCCAATTGATCGCTTTTTCCACATCGTCAAGCAACGCGACCCTTCCGGTCACGATGGAATGTGTCGAAGAAAACCTCGGCGTTTCCGGTGAGATCTCAAGCTTTGTCCTTCCCCTGGGGGCTACGATCAACATGGACGGGACAGCTTTATACCAGGGAGTAGCGGCAATATTCATCGCCCAGGTCTACGGGATCTCCCTTTCAGTCGGCAATCAGCTTACGATAGTCCTGATGGCTACACTCGCATCCATAGGAGCAGCAGGGGTTCCGGGAATAGGCATAATCACCCTTGCCATGGTGCTTGAGACGATAGGGCTGCCGCTTGAAGGGATCGCGCTTGTGCTGGGAGTCGACAGATTGCTGGACATGTGCAGGACGGCAGTGAATATTACGGGAGACGCTTCGGCAGCTGTCGTTGTGGCAGCTTCGGAAGGAGACCTGTCTGTGGCTGATCCGGGTACTGAAAAGGAGACAAATTGACAAAAAAAATACGGATACTGTTCATATTATACATAGCAGCGATACTCGCTTCGATATTCTTTGAACAGGCCCTCTGGGGCCTTTCCTCATGGTCCTCCGCCTCATATAAGATGCAGATCGTCCTTGCTGTATTTTCCCTACTTCTGCTTGCCGGCCCCCTTAACAAAAAAATTCAGGATATCGCCGGTCATAGATTTCTTTCTGAAAAATGGATCCTCGCTCTTATCTTTGCCGCTCTGATCCTGGCTATGTGGCGTTTCAGTCCAGGCCATGACTACTGGGGAGAGCGTCACGAGATCTCATCTGCGATAGAAAACGGCACGCGTTTTATCCCGGGATCCCCGCTGGCGATGCTGATCAATCTTTCAGTATTCACCCTCGTCAATTCTATCTTTTTGATCGGCGCATCTGCATCGACAACCCTTCTGAGCATTCTTTTCGGGGGATTATATATACTCGCAGCGTTCCATCTCTCCCGGATCCTTCACTCGAAGGGAAAAGACATTTTCAGAAACAGGATACTATCCTTTCTTGTCGTAATCTCAGGCGGGTATTTCACACTCTTTTTTGGAAGAGGAGGCGTTTTACCCCCTGCTCTCGTATTTGTGCTTTTATTTATCATTTCCTCGATCCTTCACCTGAGAGGGAAGGCTCCGCTCTATCTGTCAGCCATTTTCCTGATCCTTTCTATATTATCCTATGCGCCGACGTTCTTCCTGCTCCCTGGGTTCATATATCTTTTCCTGATCGATATCCGCGGGAAAGGCCAGAAAAAGGATATTGCGGCAGCAGTTATCATTCTCATAGGATCGTGGATAGCGGTCGATATATTATCCGGTAGCTACAACAGCCTTTCCGGGCCTACAGGATCGATCTACTCCCTGTTTTCCGGATCCTCGATCGATTTTTCAGCTTACGGACTGAGTAGCCTGATCGCCGAGTGGGGAAACAGCCTTCTGATCATCGGCCCGGCATCAGTGACTGCTCTATTCTTTCTTATATTATCAATCAAAAATAAGCGGAATTCTGATACTCTCGATCCGTTCGAGGAAAGATTTCTTGCAACGATCTCTGTCAGCGCTTACCTGATCTTGTTCCTGCTCGCCGAAAGATCCGATTCGGGATTAAGGTGGGAGATCTTCGCCATCGCGGGCCCGGCATTCGCTGCCTATTCGTTGTGGGCTATGGCCGGGCGTCTTGCATTCAGGTCCAAATTCGGTTATGCCGCAGTCCTGATAATCTCTCTCGGCGTCTTTCAGTCTATTCCGATTATAGCATCATCCTTTTCACAGAAAATCGGGGTGAAAAGGCTTCAGGCGCTTCCGCTTGAAGAAGGGAGAGCGGAAAAGATCATCGGCACACGCTATTATGAAAATGAGCGATATCCTGAAGCGACAGAGTGGCTTGAGAGGTCGGCAAAGAAGAATGAGAAAGACGATAGGGTCTGGTTCACCATCGGCACGATAAATATGCTTGAGGATAATATCGACGACGCAGTATCGAACTTAATGAAAGCTGCCGCACTGAGGCCGGATGATCTACAATACACAGAGAGCCTTGCCGAAGCCTATATTGAAAAATCCTGGATGGAAGAGGCCGTGAAGGAGTACAAAAAACTGGTCAAGGCCGATCCGGCCCAGGTCAGGTACTGGGTCCGCCTGGGTTATGCTCAAAACCACGGAAAAATGTACGATGAGGCGATTAAATCGTATGAGACTGCTCTCGGGTTCGACCCTGATAACGATCAGTATCTCAAAAACCTGACATCTGCCGTCCTTAATAAAGGATCCGAACTCCATGAAGAAAAAAAATATGAAGAAGCAAAGAGTTATTATCTTCGCGCCCGGAGATTATATCCGACCGACTGGATAGCGTCTAACAATCTCGCCCTGATTGCGATAGAGAACAAAGATTATGTGGAAGCCCACAGAATACTGAGTGAAGCGTTGGAAACAAACACGCTGTCATGGATGCTTTACTACAATATGGCTCTTGTCGAGGAAGAGTTCGGGAACTACGAGGAGGCGTACGAATATCTACGCCTATCTACCGAGCTTAACAAGAATGCTCCCCCCCCCAACGATGATATCAGAAGAATATTGAATAAACTGGAGAAGCAGGAACAAGACCGGAAATAATGACCTTCCCGGCCCATTCTATCTCGAGGGCCCCCTATTCCCAGCGGAATCCGCCAAGCAGGCCCTGCGCTATATTCGCCAGATGATCCCCGATCTTTTCAAGGAAATCTACGCAATCAAGGAATACCATCCCGGCATAGACCCCGCACGTTCCCTCGTTGAGACGCTTGACATGCTCATTTCTCAGGTCCATCTGCATCCTGTTGATAATATCCTCTTTTTCCAGAGCTCTCTTCGCGTATTCGATATCGTTATTTTCAAGGCCCAGTGAAACGTCTTCGATCATCCCCATCGTAATATCATACATCTCTCTTAATTCGCTCTCTGCGCCTTCGGTAAGATCCAGCTTCTTTTCAAGCTTCCTCATTCCCAACTCGACAATATTCTCCGCTTGATCAGCAATACGTTCAATATCATTCACAGAGTGGATAAAGACCGGGATCATCTCGGCTTCCTCATGTTCAAGGTTTTCCATCGAAATAGCTATAAGATAACGCGTTATTTCAGCCTGAAGATTATCGACCGCCTCTTCCCGCCTTTCGACCTTTTTTACCAGCTCGACATTGCCATTTGAATACACCTCGAAGGAATTTTTTAGCGCCGACCTGGCGAGCCCGAGCATCCGGATTATTTCGCGACGGCTTACATCAAGCGCAAGGATCGGTGTATCGAGCAGAAGCCTGTCAAGAAACTTGGGTTCGACACTTATCACATCGCCAGTCTCCGGAATAAGTTTTTCGACGAGCTTCTGGAGCCACGAAGTTATCGGCAGAAAGACCATTGCGTTGAAGATATTGAACGCAGAATGAGAGAGGGCTATGTGGACCATGATATTTTTGGTCGTGAAAGGCCCGGGAACAAGCCATTCAATAAACCTTTTGTAGACCCCCGAATAAACCAGAAACATCATGTAGGCCGTCCCGAAGACATTGAAAAGGGTATGCGCCCAGGCGACCCTTTTTGCCCCTGTCGATCCCCCGATAGTGGCAATCTGCGCCGTTATCGTGGTTCCTATATTATCTCCCAGAATAATGGGAATCGCCGCGGAAAAATCTATGAGGCCCTTCAGGGCGAGGAGCTGCACAAGCGCTATCGTCGCGCTGCTGCTCTGGAGAAGCATGGTGATCGCCGTACCTACGATGACGCCGAGTATCGGATAATGGCTGAAATTCACCATAATATCCATTATCCGTTTACTGCTCTCAAGCGGTTCGAATGCATCCTTCATGAATCCTATGCCGACAAAAAGGACTCCGAACCCGAAGATGACCTCCCCCCAATGCTTGAGACCCGGCTTTCGTTCGATCAGCATAAATAAAAATCCGATTCCGACAGCTGGAAGAGCGTAGTGTGTTATTTTGAATACCGCAAGAAAACTGACAAGCCAGGCGGTGAAAGTCGTTCCTATATTTGCCCCAAGGACTACCGGGATCGCCTGTTTCAGCGTCATCAATCCGGCATTGACGAAGCCCACGATCATTACAGTCATCGCACTGCTGCTTTGAATCAGGGCGGTAACGCCGGCACCGACCAGCATAGCGATCATTTTACGCTTTGTCAGATAGGTAAGGATCTTTTTCAGGCGCTCGCTTGATACCTTCCTGAGACCTTCCGACATGATCTTGATCCCGAACAGGAAAAATCCCAGTCCGCCTATGAGCATAAACAGCATTTCAAGATTCAAATCATCCTCCAGGGAAATCTTTTGAGACAGATAGCAAACGGATAACCACTATAGTCAATTACGGGGTGCCGTGCAACAAAAAGAGGTTCGAGATCACCGGTGATGCCGAAATAACTGAAAGGAGCCGGAAATTTATCTGTTGACTGCCTGCAATCTGAATTCCTATAATACACCGAACTTGACAGAACGAGGTTAACCAGGTGTTAAAAAAGGCGTTTTTCCCGATTTTCATCGTCATCTTTGCGGTTTTCACGCATACAGCACGTGTCTGCGCCGGTGAAGCGGTCCTTATAGTGAATTTTCCCTCGATATCCCCAAATGGCGACGGAATAAAAGACGCGTTGTCAGCTACTATCATCCTTGCCGGCCCGGTCGATTCTCTGATTCTGACGATAGAGGAATATTCCGGGACAGGGGTATTCGACACGCTCTTTTTTCTTTCTCCGTCTCCGCAAGGAGAATATTCGGCCATATGGCACGGTACTGATTCTCTGGGAACACCCCTCGGTGAGGGCGAATATATGATGAAGCTCTACGAATCCACAGCTTCGGTTTCAGAGATAGTTACCAGAACGGTGATCATAGACACGACCGCCCCGGAGATAGCGATCGACAGGATAGAACCGGGCTCGTTCTCCCCCGGATATCCCGACACCTCGGCGGATGTTTCGGTTTATTATATAGTGACCGGATACGAGACAGGATCGGATCTCACGATTACGATCATAGATCCCGATGATGAATCGGATTACTACGAGCTTGAAGTTACGGGTGACGGCGACTATTCCTACAGTTTTGAGCCCGAGGCCGGCTGGCCTGACGGAATATACACGATCGAACTTATGATCACGGATGAAGCCGGCAACAGCAGCATATCCTCAGGCGCACTGAATATAGATACTGCGGGACCGATCATCAGTATTTTGACATATCTGCCATCCGATACGGTCGCGGCGCCTCTCGATATAAAAGGCTTTTGCCATGACAGGAGCGGAACGAAAGATACTCTTGATCTGTCATGGGGTCAATATGACGCTACAAACAAATATGTGGAAAGTGCATACTTCCTTCCTGACAGCACCTGGCTGCAGGCAGACACCCTGTACTGGAGATTCGACCTTCCCGACAGCGTGACCGGCGTAACATCTTATGATGAGGGCACTTATACATTTAAAATGACTGCAGAAGACAATTACGGGCATAGGAAAAAGGAAAGCAGGACCTTTACTCTCGACAGGACCGCTCCGCCACCCCCGGTAGTAAACAACAATAGCGGACGTGTATTATTGCCGGAACTGGAACTTGATATTATATACGACGATGAGGATACTGAATTTCTTTCTATCTTCAATGTCTTCGAAGGGGATACGACAGAGAATCATATACTCCATCTGATGCCTCATACCATCGATCTTGAGGAAGGAACTACTTATGTATGGGTGACTGCTGAAGATAAGGCAGGCAACGTCAGCGGTCAGTCTAATATTGTCACCGTTTACTATGACGTATCCTACCTTGTTGAATTTCCTGAAGTATTCCGCAAGCCTGATAATTTTCAGATCATAACAACAGAGACAGCTCAGGAGATCATTATCGAGATCTATGATCTCGGCGGAGAAGAGGTCAGGACTATATACGGGTGGGGTCCCTCCACTAGTTTTCAGATAGGATGGGATCTCCTTAACAACGACGGCGACTCTGTCAATAACGGTCCATTCCTGGTCGTCTTGACAATTGACTATGGAACGAGAAAAACAGTCGAAAAGAACTTCATAGCGGTGGTCAGATAGCAATGAAAATTATGAGAATATCAATCTGTGGCCTGATCCTTATCTCTCTGTTGACAGCGATTAACACGGAGATCTCGGCCGGGGAAGGATCACTCGGGGGGTCGTTCATCCCCCTTGGATGGGATGCCCGGGGCACAGGGCTGGCCGGAGCCGCTTCCCTGCTCATAAGGGATGACTGCGCGGCATACTGGAACCCCGCTAATCTTGTCTTTCTCGATTCCGCTCGGATGACAATGGGAACCACAAAACCGATTCCTGATATGGATGCCAGATACAGCGTCTTCTCGATAGGAACCGGTTTGCTTGACACAAGAAATTCTCCTGACGGAAAAGTTTCGATGAGAAGATTCGGAGCAGCTCTGAGCGTATCTCATCTCGGCCTTGACCTCTCGGAAGGATCCGGCTGGAATGAAAGCACTCTGGGACTATCGGGAGCCTTCTCACCGAATCATTTCAACAGTGTCGGAATAAGCTGGAAACTTTTGAAGAGCTGGACCGACGTGGAAAATGCCGACTCGTGGGGAATGGCCTTTGACCTGGGCTGGACGACAAGGGTGCATAAAGACGTGTGGCTTGCGCTTGTCGGCAGAAACTTCAACGGAACCATCCACTATCCTGAAAATGACTATACTATCGATTCCTCGATCAATCTAGCCGTTTCCTGGGAAAACATCTTCGACAGGGTATCGATGGAGTTCGATGCGGTCAATAAGGAAGGAGAACTCAACCGGTTCCTGTTCGGCACGGAGATCATCATAGCAGATGAACTTCTTCACATTACCTGCGGCGCTGATATGCGCCTTGTCAACGGACCAAGAACGATAACCCACTTCGGCCTTATTTCCGGATACAAAGAGATGATGATCGCTCTTTCTTTCAGTTTCGATCCCCTCGATGCCTTCGGCAGGCAGACGCGCCTCTCGATAGGGTATGGCTTTTAACTCTATTATTTTTGAACAGCTGGACTTAAGGACGGCGAATCCTGCAGACGCCTTCTGTACGCGTACGCGGCTATCGTCGGAAGAGAAAGCGCAAACCAGAAGATCATGTGAAAGGCCACAGGAAGAGTCAGTGAATTGACCAGCACCGCAACCTGTTGAACCAAAAGAAACCTTCCTATCTGGGAAAGTTCCGGATCATTCTTGCTGTCGATCATTTTCCTTATCACTCTGAAATTATTGATTATGATAGTCGACAGCACGGCAAGAGCCATCCACCCAAGATCGGAGAAGATCTGCAGCATCGAGTTGTGCACGACATCACTGAAAGCAGCATGCCTGGAGACATAAAACAGGAAGTTTTCGATCCCTATGCCGAAAAGAGGGTTTTTGAATCCGACTATAAGCGCGATCTTCATAGTCTCGACCCTCGACAGTATCGAAAAATCCTTGTTTATTCCCGACCCGACATCCAGGATCGTAGTTATCCTGTCCCAATAAAGGGAAGGAGCCAGCATCCCGGCTGTTATTATAAGAAGAAGTCCTGTAAGGACGACGACCTTGTTTTTCCTTTCGATCACGAGCAGAGCGAAAAACATGAAAGCGAGTCCTATAAACCCTCCTCTTGAAAAACTCAGATAAAGAACATAGATAGCCCCGCCGATAAGAGCCATCATAACGGGCCTTATGAACCATGGTTTCCTGAACTTCATAAAAAGAAAAAGCAGAATAGGAATAAGAAAATTCAGAGCAAAGGCAAACATATTTGCTTCCCGCTCAAATCCCTCATATCTGAAGACACCCTCTTCCCACATAAATGAAAGATCGGCGTACTTTTCAGGAAGAGAGACGACGAGAGGGAGAAAACTGCTCAAAACGCCGGCAAAGGCCATCACACAGAGCAGCGTAATAAATTCCTTCCTGGTAGTCGAAAATTGAATTACAAAAAAGATATATATGAGATACCGGAAAAAGAAATTGATCCTGTAAATCGAACTGTCGATATCCCTTGCCAGTGCCATAGATTGAAATGCAAACAGAGCCATTGCGCCGACGAGCAGAAAAAAGATCTTGTCATGGACTATTACCTGTCGTCCCTTGACACAGGCCGTCGCGAAGGAGATGATCAGAAATACCGCAATCAATCTTATCACAGGAATCTCGAAAAAGAGATGAAGATTTGAAAACAGGAAAAATATCAGGAAATACAGTTGAAAAACAGGTTTGTCAAAAAGAAAAAATATGAACGGCATCACAAGCAGCCCGATCATGGCAATCCTGACCAGTCCAGGAGGCAGTAAGACCGCCGCCGCAACCAGCAGCACTATCAGTATAATCATTAAAAAAATGATCTTCCTGTTTTCGATGGGGCCTTCTCCGGTTTGAAAAGCCATCTCGCATCGATCCTTTTTCACTGATTTGATCCTTTAGGGCGTGTATTACCGCTGGAAATCGGATCGACATCTCTCCCTGATATATCTCCGCCTTCTATCGATCTCTCTTTCCATCCTTTAAAAAGGCCTGCTTTTGCCTCTTCGTACAGAAGAATGAAAAACAGGCACCAGAAGAGCGATGCCAGAGTAAATATGATCACGATCTGTTTTCTTTTCGGCCACGATCTTATTTCCGGAATATACGGCGGATCTATTATCCTTATCACACCCTCATCACTGGATTCTGAGATCCTTGCATCCTCGAGTTTGATCATGACAAACGCGAGAGAAAATTCCTGCATCATCTTCTCACCGGCAAGAGACATATATTCTGTCGCTAATTCAGGCAGTTTACTCAGCGGGGGAGTGATTCCTTTTGCCCCTTCTTCCTCCATCATCATTGAAAGATGTTCTTCAAGTTTTTCCAGTTCGAGATCGATCTTCATCATCTCGAGGTTACTTTCCTTCAGAGATATTTCCCATACCCTCTTTTCGACCTCGAGCATATTCTCCCTGGCAGCAATTCCTGCAAGGACCAGAAAAGCGGCTCTTGCCTGCTCCTGGATATCAAAAATGCCTGTCCTGTCGGTATATTCCTGAAGAAGCGTATCGATCTCGGAGATCCTGTGCTTCCTTCTTTTTACCTCATTTTCCAGATATTTTCTCTTTGAACCGGCGCTCTTGACAGACATGGAGACAAGGAGGCTCTCGATATATTCTAAATACGCCTGTGCCATATCCTTCGCCATAACGGGGTCTTCCGATTCGACCGCTATTTCCAGGATACCTTCATCCATTACGTCGACGCCCGTCGCCTCCATTAACTTTTTTCTGACCTCTTCCTCGTTCTCGGCATCGTATATTTCTCTCAACCCGAATCTTTCAGACATCAGCCGGCTCATCGTCCCGCTTCTCACTATGTAATCGATTATGAAATTTCTCCGGACCCTGGCAAAAGCCGAGTAGGTCTCTCCCAGGGCTCCAAGATTGGAAAAGTATCCTCCGCCGCCGGTAAGTTCATTTTCCAGACCGGCCGGCATAAAAGCGGCAGTCGATATGTACCGTGGAGATATAAGAAAAGTCCCTGCGGCAGATATGACGCCTCCTGCAAGTGTAACAAGAATCACCGTCTTTTTATGCCGAAGAAAAATTGAAAGAAAAGCAAGCATAGTACCCAACCGGACAAGAATCAACCCTCGGGGGACCAGTCCCCTGACTATTATACCCGTACGCGGGAATGTAACATCACAGAGTAAAACCGGCAAGCGTAAATCAGGCTTTATTTCATGCGGGGAAATCAGCGGAAATGATTACGGTCCGTTCGTTCCATCCGGGAACCGGCTATTCTCTTCCATTTCCAGGCTATTGAGTATCCCCGTCAGTTTTTCGTCTCCCGGGATCAGGTCGAGACCTTTTCTTATCCAGTCTATGGCTTTATCAAGCCTTCCACTCTCATATTCGATCCTTGACAGGAACTGGCAGGCAAGGATTCTGTCCCTTGTCCTGTCGAGTCCATACGCGTATAGATAGACCTTTGCGGCTTCATCGCGATTTCCGATCTGCTCAAGAAGCGACCCATATTCGACCGCAAGGAGAGGAAAGTCCGGATCTATTTCAAAAGCCGATGAATATAGATCGCGCGCGCGCGCGGTATCCCCGCCTTTTAGAAGCGCTCTCCCATAATTGATATTCGTCATAACCTTCCCGGGGGCCATTCTGTACGCCTGCGCGAACGCTTCCTCGCCTTTTGCGAACTCTCCTGTCTTCATAAAATGGTTGCCAGCAAAGGTATAGGCCGCGCTTTTGTCTACGGCGACAATATTTCTGCCGGCCATGGAAAAAAGAACTGCGATCGAGACCGCCATCAGAACGGAAGCGTGTACCCATTTCCCTCTTCTGACCCACTCCGCAAGAGTAGTCACGCTCAAGGCTGCAGCCACGATCAGGACGGGAACGGACGGGATCCTGTACCGGGAATTGATATAAAAAAGCATGATGGATCCGAGAGCAGCAGAAAGAAAGATAAGAGGCACTCCCCTGTTCCTGCGGAAATACAAAAGGACGCAGAACCCCGAAAATGCCAGGATCGATATTGCAGAAAATGGCACAAAAAGGAACCACAGAGCTCCGCATTCACGCCTGAAGATCGAGATCTCGATGATATCGGAAACTTCCGTACCGTTCCAGAACAGGACGAATTTTCTTGATAGAAGCCTCAAGAAAGCTCCAGGTTCCTCAAAGACCCATTCTCTGGATCGTCCAAACCAGTAATCGGAAACTTCCGCTGGAGACATATCGCGTCCTGATTCCTTCTCGGCGAATGTTTCCGCGTCCTCGATCAGCCCCCGCATATCGGACCGCATCCCTTCAGGAGCAGCGTAGATCCCCGTCGCTCCGGGCCGATTCCCTATATAGAAATTTATTCCACCATGGGTGGTCACGGGAACAAACCTTCCTGTATGCGCTGCGTTGTAAATGACAGGAGGCAAAAGCATTATCGCTACGCCTGCTGCGCAGAACACAGCGAGACGTACCCCATCGATCCTCTTCCCGCCTCTTACAATTAACCACAATGGGATCAGCAGGATCAGTAAAAAGAAAAGGTTCGGCCTCCCCAGTGCTCCCCCTCCGAGCAGGATCCCGAGAGTGAAGGCTGCTATACCGGTCGGCATGGCTCTGGAAAAGATCATTATCCTCGATCTTTCCTTCAGAGCGGCATCAATAAATAGAGAAAGAGTAAAAGAAGCCGTAGTAATAAAAGTAATAAATGTCGTTGCCAGCAGACTTCCCTCATAAAGGAGGAACTGAGGATACAGAAGTCCCGTAGCGGCAGCTGTCAACCCCGTTGCTGCCCCGTCAGATATATCTCCATCCCCTTTTCGCCCGAGGAAACGTCCGGACACAAAAAGAAGAAAGATCGTCGCCAGGCCTGCAACTGACTGGATCATCCTGATCCAGATAAGACCGTCTCCGAAGACCCTGAAAACGGCGCCGAGGAAAAAAGGATATAGGGGGTTGAACGATATCACCTGACCGTCCATACCTCCGCCCGAGGCGATCCTCCCGGCTAGTTCCTTATAAAAGGTCATATCCAGGGGCAGGATCTCTCCGATATCGGCCCTGCTGAGCTGGATCAAATATACGACCCTGAAGACCGCGCCAACGGCAAGGATCAACAGGAGAATCTGTCTGCTGCGCCGATCCACCCTTGTAACCTCTTTCCTAATACTCTTTTTCCTCTGCCCATACTCTACAGTCCTTTGAAGCCGCATTCAAGTTTTTTGATCACGAGAGCAAAGAAGCCATGCGATCCGCCCTAAGGTAATACCATCACATCGATCCCCGCTTTATCGGCAGATTTCCCGGTCTGGTCTGTTTGTCAAAATCGTGAGGCATAGACGGAATCCTTGCCCTGTCTGAGTATTTGTAGTATGATTATCAGTGAAAGCTTAAGCAAACGATTGGATCACATCGATGAAAACCTTAACTGCGGCCCTGATTTTCCTGGTGATCGCAAGCTCTACAGCGGCGGCCCAGGATCCCTTTGATATCCTTCATCACGACCTTATAAATAAGATCGACGCCCTGGGATCCTACAGCAGCAAGGACGGAATCCTGCTGATGCCCGATCCTTTGCCGTCTCAACTGCTATACGATGTCATTCACTATGATATCACTATCGCTGTAAACTCCTCGACGCACCAGGTCGAAGGCAGGGTATTGATGACCCTTTTAAGCCTTGCCGAGGGTCTGGACCGGATCGACATCGACGCAGACGAGGTCCTGAACATCCTGTCGGTATCCATTCCAGGCGAACCCTCTCCGATAGTGTCTCGCCAGACAGATATGATAACAGTGAACCTCTCTTCTGCGCTCTTGGCCGGAGAAGAACTCCAGATCGAGATAATATATGACGGATTCCCGGCAGACGCTTCCAACAGGGGATTCTATTTCAGTTCAGCATACGGATCACCGGTGATATATACGCTGAGTCAGCCGTGGAGCGCGCGGACATGGTATCCCTGCAAAGATTACCCGGATGATAAGGCTTTGTTCGATATAGCGATCGATGTCGAACCGGATCTTTTTGCGGCTTCTAATGGTGAATACATCGGAGAAAGCGACACTACCCACTGGGGATCACCTTACAAAAAGTACAGATGGCGTGAAAATTATCCGATGGCAAACTATCTCTTCTCCCTAGCAGTATCGGATTATGTGAGGCTGGATGACTATTTTGTCTACGCTCCGGAAGAGACGATGCTCGTGACTAACTACGTCTATCCCGCCAAGGTGACAGCATCGCTGGAAAGCCTGAATATAACGATACCGGCTCTGGAATTCTTTTCGTCCATCTACGGCCTTTACCCCTATATTGATGAAAAATACGGGATCGCCATGTGTTCGATAGGGGGAGGCATGGAACACCAGACTCTCACAAGCTACGGCGATTTCCTTGTCACTGGAGGACACGGTTATGACTGGGTCCTCGTTCACGAAATGGCTCACCAGTGGTTCGGTGATCTTGTCACATGCAAAGACTGGACGCACATCTGGCTTAATGAGGGATGGGCAAGCTACAGTGAAGCGCTCTGGTTCGAACACCTTGGCGGACCGGACGAACTCCGGAGCTACATGGAATCAAAAGATAACCCCGCCTCCTGGAGCGGCCCTATACTCAGATCACCCGATTCCGAAGATCCAAATTACTATTTTAACAGTGTCGTTTACAATAAAGCCGCCTGGGTGATTCACATGTTACGACATGTCATCGGCGACGAGACCTTTTTTGAAGCGACTCTTGCATATCTCGAGGATCTGCGTTTCAGGTTCTCATATGCAGAGACTTCTGATTTTATAGAGATATTCGAAGATCATTACGGATATGACCTTGACTGGTTTTTCACTCCATGGCTTACGAGGGAAGACAGACCTGAGTACACTCTGATCTGGGACAGCTTCAGCGAAGGCGGATCGATCCATCTTTCGGTCGCAGTGACCCAGGATCAGGAGGATCCCTATATTATGCCGGTGGATCTGAGAATATCGACCTCTTCAGGCCGGATCGACACTCTTCTCTGGGTCGATGAAGCGGAGGAATCTTTTCACCTTACGCTGAGCGAGCCGGTCATCGACGTCCAGCTCGATCCCGACCACTGGATCCTGCGGAATCTGTCGACTGTTCCGACTGGAGACGGTGACATTCCCCTTACGAATCTTCTTTCCCGGAATTTCCCGAACCCCTTCAATCCTTCTACGACTATCGGATTCTCTCTGAAAGAACCAGCCGGTATAACCCTGAGGATATTCGATGTCTCCGGCGCTCTGGTATACACACTTGCCAGCGGAAGTTTTCCGGCAGGCACTTTTCAAGAACGCTGGAATGGCACGAATGAAAGAGGAGAGGCCGTAGCATCAGGGGTATATTTTTACAGGCTGTCTAGCGCAGAATTCACACAGACCCGCAAAATGATCCTTTTGAGGTAGTATCTATCTATGCCAGAAGACCTTCTCGTGCCGTCTAGTAAAAAAGAAGCGGAAGCCTGTCAGCAACGAGAAATCCGGATAGGGTCGGCACGGCGTATTCTCCCTGTATCGAAACAAGGCGGTCCTCTGCCAGTTCCCCGAGTATCCTGTCTCCGGAGACAAACTGAGCGATCAGTGAAAGAGCGGCTCCTTTTCTCGTTCTGAACCCGAGGTACAGGTCTTCAAGATCGATCTGAGCCTGCGTGAGTTCCTCTCTTCCGATAACAGGATCACCCCCCTTTTCCAGCAGAGTGCAGTATTCCTCCACGGAAGAGACATTCCACCATCTGCAGTCCGATCTGTATGAATGGGCGGAAGGACCCAGCCCGAGATAGTCAGTACGGTCCCAGTATCTGGTGTTGTGTCTCGATATATATTCCTCGCCTCTCGCAAAATTGGAGACCTCATAGTGAATATACCCGTTTTCTGTAAGTACCTTGTCGGTCAGGATAAATAACCGCCTCTGCAGGTCATCGGGAATCTCCGATATCTTTCCTTCGGCAAGCAGATCTCCCATTCGAGTATTTACCGGCACCGTCATCTGGTAGCACGAGACATGCTCAGGGAGGAATTTTACTGCCCGGACCAGCGTCCTTCTCCACGATTCTTCGGTATGGTCGTGGAACCCGTAGATAAGATCGATCCCTATATTGGAAAACCCCTCTGAACGGAGAATATCTATAGCTTTTACGGCTGTATCTGAATCGTGCCGGCGCCCCAGAAAGGTCAATTCAGCGTCATCGAACGACTGAATGCCAACGCTGATCCGGTTTATCCCGAAAGCCGCGTAGGAACGGGCCTTCTCTTTTGTAATGTCGTCAGGATTGACCTCTATGGTGGTCTCTCTGCCAGGAACGAAGTCAAATATCCTCGACAGGGCGTCTATCACGCCTTCTATAAGGGCAGCTTCGGGCAGTGACGGCGTACCCCCGCCCAGGTAGAGTGTCCCGAACTCCCGAAAGAGTGAAGAATACGAGCCGGCTTCAGCGCCGAGCAGTTCAAAGTATTTTTTGACAAGACTGCTCTTCTCTTCTGAATAGAAGTCGCAGTAACTGCATCTCTTCGCGCAAAAGGGAATATGAACATACAGACCGGGAGGGCTGTCAGTCATCATGAGTCCTGAGTACCGCTACGAAGGCATCCTGCGGGATCATGACTTTTCCCACCGCCTTCATCCTTTTCTTTCCTTTAGCCTGCTTTTCAAGAAGTTTTCTTTTTCTCGTGATGTCCCCGCCGTAACATTTTGCAGTCACGTCTTTTCTCATAGCTGAAACAGTCGAACGGGCTATTACTTTCCCGCCAATAGCTCCCTGTATCGCGATCTTGAACATATGGCGCGGAATCTCTTCTCTGAGGCTGTCACATATCTGCACTGCCCTGGATCTTGCCCGGTCCCTGTGGACTATCGCCGAAAGGGCGTCGACCTTTTCTCCGTTCACCAGGATATCTATCTTTACCAGGTCATCGGTTCGATAATCCAGCAGATCATAGTCGAACGATCCGTAACCTTGCGTGATAGTCTTCAACTTGTCATAAAAATTGTCGATCACTTCGGCAAGAGGCATTTCGAAGAACAGCTCGATCCTGCCTGGTACCGGATAGTTAAAATGGGAATTGACTCCGCGGCGCGCGAGACAAAGCTTCATTACGGCACCCATATATTTTTCCGGGAACATGATCGTCGCTCTGATAAATGGTTCTTTCGCCATCTCGATCAGGCCCGGATCCGGATAATACTCCGGATTATCTACTACTAATTCTTCACCGTTTGACAGGACGAACCGATACTCAACGCTCGGAGATGTCATGATTATCGACTGGTTGAATTCCCGCTCCAGCCTGTCCTGAAAGACCTCAAGATGAAGAAGCCCGAGAAATCCGCATCTGAAACCCTGCCCCAGCGCAGCAGATGAATCCCTTTGATAGGTAAGCGAAGCATCATTGAGCTTGTACTTTTCGAGTGCGTCGGCAAGAGCCGTATTGTCATCAGAATCTATCGGATAGATCGATGAAAAAACGACAGGTTTGACTTCTTTAAAACCGTGCAGCTGTTCAGGCTGCGGATCCTCATCGAGACAGATCGTATCTCCTATACGAGTATCGCTGACAGTCTTTATGCCTGCGATTATATACCCTACTTCTCCCGCCTGGAGCTTGTTGCGGGCTTCTCTCTCGATCTTGAAGACACCCAGCTCCTCGATCTTGTGCACCGTACCGAGCGACATCAGACGGATCGTGTCCCCTTTTTTTACCTCGCCGTCGACGATCCTGCAGCTGATAACGGCTCCGCGGAAAGGATCATACTGGGCGTCAAATATCAGCGCCCTCAACGGACTGTCGGTCTTTCCGGAAGGAGGAGGTATATGTTCCACTATCGCTTCGAAAATATCCTCGATCCCCACGCCGTCTCTTGCGCTGCACAGGATCGCATTCTCACCATCGAGCCCCAGCTCAACTTCTATCATCTCCCTCGTTCGTTCGATATCGGCAGAGGGAAGATCGATCTTGTTTATTACCGGAATGATCTCAAGATTATGCTCGAGCGCAAGATAGAGATTCGCCTGCGTCTGGGCCTCGACACCCTGACTCGCGTCGACGAGAAGAAGGACCCCCTCGCAGGAAGCAAGAGCTCTTGAGACTTCATAAGAAAAATCCACGTGTCCCGGAGTATCGATCAGGTTCAGGACGAATTCCTTTCCCGACCTTGTAGTATATGGAATACAGACTGTCTGGCTCTTTATCGTGATTCCGCGTTCGCGCTCTATATCCATATTATCGAGGATCTGATCCCTGAAATTCCGTTCAGTGACCAGGCCCGAGTACTGGATCATTCTATCTGCCAAAGTCGACTTTCCATGGTCTATATGGGCCGTGATGCTGAAATTCCGTATATTCTTCATTCTCAATCCTGAAAGGTCCGATAAATCGTTTCCTATTGAAGTTACCTTGCAATTTAGCTGTTTCAGGAGACTAAGTAAATGGGATATATCCCGGATGTCAACATATCTCAAAAAAAAAACGGCCCGGGATCAAATGATCTTCCGGGCCGCAATCGAATCATAAGGTCGTTTCAAGACCGGGATCATTCACCTTTCATGATCGCTTCTATATCTTCCGCTACTCCGCCGACCGGTTTGATATCGAAGTTATCGACGAGGACCTTTAACACGTTGGGCGACAGGAACGCAGGCAATGTCGGTCCAAGGCGGATTCCTTTTACACCAAGCGCAAGAAGCGCAAGAAGAACAGCGACCGCCTTCTGCTCATACCACGCGATATCATAAGAAATCGGCAGATCGTTTATGTCGCCCAGTCCGAACACTTCTTTGAGTTTAAGAGCAATTACCGCAAGTGAATAGCTGTCATTACACTGTCCGGCGTCAAGCACCCTGGGAATCCCCCCGATCTCTCCGAGACCAAGTTTATTATACCGGTACTTGGCGCATCCAGCGGTAAGTATTACCGTATCTTTCGGCAGTCCGCCTGCGACATCGGTGAAATAATCCCTGTTCTTATTTCTGCCGTCGCACCCCGCCATGACTACGAACCTGCTTATCGCACCGGATTTTACCGCTTCAACAATCTTATCCGCCAGAGCGATTACCTGACTGTGCGCAAAGCCTCCCGTTATCTCGCCCGTTTCCAGTTCAACCGGCGGTTTTGATTTTTTCGCTAACTCTATTATCTCTGAAAAATCTTTCGGGTTTCCGTTTTTTCGGTCAGAAATATGTCTCACGCCGGGATAACCGGTCATACCGGTAGTGAATATCCTGTCCCGGTAAGAATCCTTGACTGGTGTAATACAGTTCGTCGTCATCAGGATCGGCCCGTTAAATGAAGCAAACTCACTGTTCTGTTTCCACCAGGAACCCCCATAGTTTCCCGCCAGATGGCTGTATTTCTTGAACGAAGGGTAGTAATTGGCAGGCAGCATCTCGCCATGCGTATATATGTCTATTCCGGTACCTTCGGTCTGTTTTAGCAGTTCTTCAAGATCCTTCAGGTCATGGCCGGAAATGAGGATACCCGGATTGCTTCGTACGCCGATATTGACTTTTGTGATCTCCGGGTCGCCATATGTCGAACTGTTGGCCTTATCGAGAAGAGCCATCGTTTCCACAGCGATATTCCCTGATTTCATGACCATAGCCACCATATCGTCAACAGAGAGTTCTTTTGTGGTAGAAGCAAGAGCCTCCATGATGAACGCGTATATTTTTTCATCTTCATGTCCGAGGACACGGGCATGATGCGCGTACGCGGAGATCCCTTTTAATCCGATTATGAGAAGTTCCCTTAGAGAGCGTTGATCTTCGTTTTCTGTTGAAAGGACCCCCGTCTCAGCTGCCTTTCTCGAAAGATCGCCTTCAGCGCCAGGCTTCCACAGAGCCGAATCATGCAAGCCGCCGTCCTCTCCCCCATATCTGGCAGCTGCATCATCTCTGACCCTCAGCCCTTCACTGATCAACCGTTCAAAGACGGATTCATCAAAATTCGCGTTCGTTATCGTCGCAAAAAGAGCTTTCGTGATAAATCTTCCCTCTTTTACCACGGTATCGCCCTTTTGAGCTGCTTTCTCTCCATATATCGATATGCCTTTGAGCAGATAGATCATCAGATCCTGCAGCTGAGCCGTTTTTTCTTCTTTCCCGCATACACCCCTGATAGTACATCCTGTGTTTTTCGCGGTCTCCTGGCATTGGTAACAAAACATTCCCATAACGATTTCCTTCCTTATTCCGGTCACCGGGCAGAACCACTTTGATCCGGCCTATGACTAAAGATACCGGAATCGCTGAATCCCGCCTTGACCTGGGTCAATCAGTAATTATTTTGAATTCTTATAATTGTAAGGACCCTTCTTCGATGCTACCGGAAGTTCGTCCCCATATCAACTTAAAATTGACTTTTCGCCGATTACCATTTATACAATCTGGAATGAAGGATCTTCTCTCAAAAGCGCAGCTCTTCAGCGGTTTATCCGATGATACTCTCGATCGGATCGTATCGGAGGGCAACCTTAGAAAGGTAATAAAAGGAGGACTTGTATTCTGTGAGGAGGATAAAGGGAAGGAATTCTTTGTTCTCCTGGAGGGAAAGATCAGACTCACGAAATCCACTGAGGAGGGACGTGAGATAATTCTAAAGATCGTATCGCCGCCGGAGACATTTGCCGAGACGATCCTCTTTGAAAGCGAATACTATCCTGTAACTGCGGCAGCGATCGAGGATTCACGCCTCTTTTCGATATCCAGGCGATCCTTTCACAGTTTTCTCGATCAAAAAGATTTTAGGAACGAATTCATCTCGATGCTGATGGGAAAACTCGAATACCTCGCCGACCGCATCCTCTATCTTACATCCTTCGAAGTGGAGGAAAGGTTCTTCATGTTCCTCTCCGAAAACTACGGAAAACACGAGAAATATACGATCGATATGACAAAAAAGGAGATCGCAGGCGCGATTGGAACGATTCCGGAAACCTTTTCAAGGCTTCTGAAAAGACTAAGGGCTAAAAATATCCTTCAATGGGAAAAGAACGAGCTGACACTTGTCAGGGGATTCTGGGACAGATCGGACACCATCTAAAACCGGGATTTTCGCAGAGCTTCGATGAAACCTGCCGCCGGCTTGATCGTATAATCACAGGCGGTATTAAGAGCAGGGAATTGCAGATAGAGTTCCTTAGATCCCAATTACCATGCTGTTTCGGAACCTGTTTTTACTTGTATCTGACAATCTCTTCTGCGAGAATCGGTGCAGCACTGGGAGGAATAATTGTCCAACAGAATAGATTGGGAATCGCACAGATCAGATTTTCCTGCAACTGGGAACTATACGTATTTCAATAGCGCGGCCCTGAGCCCCATGTCGATCCGCGTGAGAAAAGCGATAGGGGAAGTCAGTGATCTATTCGTCCAGAAAGGGATGCTCTGCGAGGAAAAAGTCTTTGAAAGGGTGGCTGATATACGCAGCTCGGCGGCAGAGCTTATAGGCGCTTCGAATAAAGAGATAGCGTTCTCGAAAAACACCACTCACGCGATACTCCTCGCGGCAAATTCGATACGATTCAGCAAGGGCGACAATATCGTTATGCCGGCAATCGAATTCCCGGCAAACGTCTATCCGTGGATGGCCCTGACGGAAAAAGGGATCGAATTAAGGATGGTCGAACCGGAAGACGGAAAAGTCACGGCCGAGATGCTCACGGATATCTGCGACGAAAGGACCAGGGTAGTTACTGTAAGTTACGTGCAGTTCTCGACCGGACAGAGGATCGAGTGCTCCGATCTGGGGATGTATTGCCGCAGAAAAGGGATACTTCTTCATGTAGACGCTATTCAGGGCCTCGGGGCGCTAAAAATCGATGTGGAAAAAGAGATGATAGATCTTCTTTCCTGCGGCGGCCATAAATGGATGATGGCTGCGCCTGGAGTCGGTTTATTCTATTGCCGAAGGGAGTTGATCGAAAAACTCGGCATCCCGAATCCGGGTTGGACCGGAGTCGTATCCCCGCACGATTATCTTGATTATCGGTTCGAATATCGTAAAGACGCCGCAAGATACGAAGAAGGGTCGTATAACCTGCAGGGGATCTACGCTCTGGGAGCCGCAATAGACAGATTTCTGGAGATCGGCAGCAGAGAGGTCGAGTCGCGCATCATAGAGCTTACCTCTCTTATTGCCAAGGGCCTTGAGTCCCGCGGTTACTCGGTAACCAGCCCTTTCGAGGACAATGAACGTTCAGGCATTCTCTGCTTCATCGACCCAAAAAGGGATTCAGAAGAGATTTATCGGCAGCTTACTGAAAGTAATGTCGTCTGCAGCCTTCGCGGAGGAGCGGTCAGGCTCAGTCCGCACATCTATAACAATGAAAAAGATATCGAGAGGTTCTTCACCTGTCTGGAGGTAACGAGATGAAGAAAAGAGAGAAGAAACGTTCAGTGGTCCCGGGACTGATACTTATCTGTATAGGTATTGTGGCTGTTCTCGGAAATTTTGGATTACTTGATCTTGACTGGGAAGTACTCTGGACCTATTTCATTCTTGTGCTTGGTATAATCTTCTGGCTCGGATTCATCTTTGACCGGAGCAAAGACGGTCTGATCATGCCGGGAACAGTCCTGTTGACATACGGGGTGATATTCAACCTTTCCGCAAGATTCAGATGGGTCGACATGGATGATCTCTGGCCCTTTTTCATCCTTGGGCCGGCATTCGGATTCTTCGCTATGTACTTATTCGGAAAACGCCACCGCGGCCTCCTGGTTCCAGCTGTCATTCTTACGGTGGTCGGGGGCATTTTCCTCCTGCAGAATTACGTGATCATCAAATATATCTGGCCTCCGATCCTGGTAATAATCGGAGTACTCGTACTTATGAAAAAGAAGGACAGTGAAGAAGACGAAATTGATTTATAAAAACCCTTTCTGGAGGACGGAAATGAATTTTATCACAAAAAACAAGAGGACGGGCCTGATCCTGGTGATCATAGGATTCTTGTTCATAATTCACAATTTCGGGATTTTCAACTTCGGCACGTCTCTCTGGAAATTCTCCCCTCTTCTTCTTGTGTGGTGGGGGCTGCATCTTCTGAGAAAGAGAGGCAAGGTCTCTCACAAAGAAGGAGATTTCCAGATATTCGGAGATACTATGGCTACTATTTCCTCGCCGTATATAAAGAATTCCAGCGCGTTCGGAGATATCCTTATTAAAATCGAAAATGACAGGTTTTCGGGAGGGACGCTCAGCAACATTTTCGGAAAGATATCCCTCGATCTGACATCGGTCAGCCATATCGAGGGCTACGGTCAACTCGATATCCATTCGGTCTTCGGCGATGTAGTCATAAAAGTACCGGAACATATTGCGTTCGAAGTGAGTGGAAGCAATATCTTCGGATCGACTGCGGGGCTGGGCGGGAAAATATCGAACAGCTCGAACTTCGAGAGTCCTGGATTCGATGAAGCAGAGGATAAGATCATAATCAGGACATCAATGGTCTTCGGTGATGTCGAGATCACCCGATAACAGGGTCTTGAGTGATAAACGAACAGCTGACAGTGCGGTGAACGGTCATCTCACAATCAGCGCTTTTTTCACCTCTGAATATGGGCCTGCTTTTAACCTTATGAAATATACTCCGCTGGCAAGAGTGTTCCCGGAACTGTTCTTTCCATTCCACAGATAGACGATCTTGTCCGGGCCCAGGGTATCATCGATCAGCCTGGCTATCAGCCTTCCCGAGACATCGAAGACTGAAAGATCTACGGGCAGCGTCCTTGGCAATTCAAACTGTATCCTTGTAGATGAAAAGAAGGGATTTGGATAGTTCTGATGCAGCACTACATCTTTCGAAAGGGATGTGGAGATAAACCCTGCAAGGCCCGCAGAAGCACCGAGAACTGCCCTTGCAACATCGGCTACATAATCAAAATCCATATAATCGACCAGATCGGAACCGCTGTGGTAATGGGGATTATCAGCGTATCCGTTCTCTATAAGAAGCACTGCCGGTATGTTTTCGATATACTTAAAAGAAATGTTATCGCTTATCGGCTGCGTCAGGCCTCTGAAATCCCACTCGAGCGAGTACAGCCGGCTGAAATTATCCGATGCCTCTATGAGAAGATCGACCAGCACAGTATCCAGCGTCCCCTCATACCCGCCTATGCTAATGGTGGGTGTATCACCATAATTATTTCCTACCATATCAATATTGAATACTCCCTCATAAACGATAGAGGGATCGAGGTTTCCGGCAAAGATCCTGCTGCCGAAAAGACCGAGTTCTTCTCCGTCGAAAAGTATGAATTCTATCGTTTTTTCAAACGCGACCCCGGCGAGCACTCTGGCGCATTCGAGGACCGATGCCACTCCGCTCGCGTTATCATCAGCTCCAGGAGCAATAACAAACGGATCAGAATTGTTGAACGAATCATAGTGGCCGCAGATAATGACCCTGTGATCAGGATCGGAATATCCCTCAAGCCTGAAGATAATATTGGCTCCGAAAGAACTGTCGCTGAAAGTATAGATCATACACTCCGCCGGAATACCTTCCTGATAGTCGACCCTTGTGACCTCATCCAGACCGGCGGCCCAGACCCTCCCCGAATCGGTGACTGCGATGCTCCATACATCTTTCTCTCCGGTACATTCAGTCCCCGTCCCGGTCCAGCTTGCGCCTCCATCATCACTTATCCAGATATCACCGCCTCCCCCCGATGCTATCACCTTTACAGAGTCGGCCATCACCACACTTCTCAGATCGGCGCCGATCGTCGCTTCGATCCAGGTTTCCCCGCCATCCAGAGTGCGGTACACGGCTCCGTTTCCGACTATGATTCCCCTCGCCTCGTCGTAAAAATCGATATCATAGATAGCGACAGAGGCACGAAACACAGAAGTCCACGTCTTCCCGAAATCTTCGCTCTCATACAGATAAAAACCGGAGGTGACTGCCCAGAAGTGAAAAGGACCTGTCGCTGCCGAACCATATATCGAACGGTAATCGAATTCTGAAGGATCGGGTTCCGAGATCCAGTAATTTCCGCCATTCGACGTTCGAAGAAAAGATCCCCCGTCACCCGCGGTGAACCCGAAATTTTCGTCCCAGAAAGTAATAGTATTGAGAGTATACTTCTTGCTGAATGTCCCGTTATACACCATTTCCCAGGTGACGCCCCCGTCCCCGGAGGAATAGACCGCCCCGTACGGGGTTCCGTCAATCCTGCATGCAGCGAACAACCTGCCGCCCGGACCTCTCGCTAATTCCAGGATATTCCCTCCGATCGTGGTGATCAGATCGAACCCCTCCCAGCCGTCATTACGGGTCGACATATATATATTCCCCTCGGCCGAACCTGCCCAGACAGTATCCATGCCGGAAGAGAGTGCGATCCCCTTGAGCTGGGGACTGGAAACGGTCATCGGAAATTTCTGTATCTCGGGGTGATACCCGAGTGCGGAAACAGTGTTTATCAGATGTTTCATAGCCGTGAATTTTTGTTCGGACAGAGCATACCGTGTCTTTATAAGCGTCATGATCCCGTCGACATTCACGGAATCTTCTCCGCTCAGTTCGCGTACCAGCTTTTCGATAGACAAGGGGTCTATTTCATCGGCCAGAGTGCAGACCTCGCATGATTGGGCGTAGAGTGGATTATCATCTGCCGTAAAGATAATAACAGATATTATGATAAGGCTTTTGAAGATCACGCAGGAGAGTTTCAAAATAAATCCTTTAAAAAAAATACTTTCACGCTTATTATACCAGTTGCTTTTGCCGTATGCAACCGGTCCCCTCCAGAGGGTATAGAACAGGAAACTTCAGGATGATAGAATCTTTTTATGATTTTAACACCAGTGAGGAAGATATTGGAAAGATTCTCAATACAGCTCTTTCTAAGGGCTGCCAATACAGTGACATCTTCTTTGAACATACAATAGTTAACATAATCACCATGGAAGAAGGGATCGTAAAGGAGGGAGTCAAGGCGATATCTCTCGGAGCAGGTATCAGAGCGGTAAAGGGTGAAGGCTCCGGCTATGCGTATACCGAAGATATTTCTTTCGAAAAGATGAGACACGCGGCACTGACCGCAGCCGCAATTGCCGATTCTGGAAAAGCGGGAACAGCATCCCCTCTTTCAGCCGTACCGTATAAAGACCATTACGAGATATCAAAAACGACTACCGAAGCTGCGCTTGGGGAAAAGACTGGATGGATCGAAGAGGCGGAAAAAGCCGCTCGTGAATTCGATCCGCGCGTTGTGAAAGTCTCCGTAACAATCGCAGACAAATCAAGCAATATTCAGATAGCTACGTCAGATGGAAGGATTTTAAGGGACACAAGGCCGATGACGAGGCTTTCAGTCTCCGTGGTTGCTGAAAAGAACGGGAACCGCCAGACAGGCGTATCAAGCGGAGGGGGAAGACTTGGCCCGGAATATTTCCAGGGGAGCAGGGATCCGGGGAGCCATGGACGGGAAGCGGCACGCCAGGCTGTTCTTCTTCTTGAAGCGGTCGATGCCCCGGCCGGCCCCATGGAGATCATTCTGGCACCCGCAGATTCGGGGATACTCCTGCATGAATCGGTTGGGCATCCGCTTGAAGCCGATTTTATCAGAAAGGGAACGTCGGCATATACAGGACGATTGGGTGACAGGGTCGCAAGCAGTCTTGTCACCGTAATCGACGATGGGACTATCGATTATGACAGGGGTTCGATCAATTTCGATGATGAAGGGACATTGCCCGCCCCGACCGTCCTGATAGAAAACGGCATCCTGAAGGGTTATATGCACGACAGGATAAGCGCTGATTTTTTCGACCTTCCTCTGACAGGTAACGGAAGAAGGGAGTCGTATAAATATCCCCCTATCCCCCGCATGACCGTTACATACCTGGCGAACGGCAGCTCCGACCCTGAAGAGATCTTCGCTTCCACAAAAAAAGGAATCTATTGCAAATCTTTCATGGGAGGACAGGTCGACATAGCAAATGGCGATTTCGTATTTGTACCTATAGAAGCCTATCTGGTCGAGGAAGGCAGGATCTCTGCTCCTGTTAAAAACTTTACTCTGATAGGAAACGGCCCTGATGTCCTTTCCAAAGTCACAATGGTGGGAAACGACTTCGCCTTCAGCGACGGCAGATGGACTTGCGGAAAAGGGCAGCTTGTACCTGTGGGAGTGGGGCTCCCGACACTGAAGATATCCGAGATCACCGTAGGGGGAAGCGATCTTTGAGACGGTTGACTGGAGAAGATCTGTGAATATAGATAAGATGAAAGAAATTGCCGACAAGGCAGTCAAAATCGCTATTGCCGAAGGAGCTGAGACCGCTGAAGCCAGCCTGATTTCCAACAGCCAGTTCAGTGTCACGGTCAGAAACGAAAAGACCGAGAGCCTTACCGAGTCGGTATCAAACAGGATCGGCATCACACTCTCCAGCGATAAACGAAAGTCTTCCGCTACTTCGAGCGATCTCTCAGAATCAAGTATAAGACAGCTCATACGCGAAGCTATCGAACTATCTCGGGTGATGGATAGAGACGAGTACTTTGGACTGCCGGATAAAAATGATCTGGGTATGGTCAAAGCCGAACTGGATCTCTTTGACATTGAATCGATCAGCGTTCCGACCGAAAAAAAGGTTGCTGCCGCCTTTGAGCTGGAGAGGATCGCCAAAGGAATAGACGAGCGTATCATATCTGACGGAGCATCATATTCGAGCGGAATATATTCTTCTTCCTATGCCAATTCGCTGGGGTTTTGTGAAGGTTATCAGCAGACTTTCAACTCAATAGACATCTCGTGCGCAGTCGAAGACCTGCAGCAAGAAGGGGAAAACAAAGGCAAAAAACAGTCTTCTTACTGGTTTTCCTCATCGGTCTCTTTAGCTGGATTGGCACATCCCGAAGAGGTCGCTTCTCGAGCCGTCGAAAGGACTTTGAGAAAACTGGGAGCAGTAAAACCGGAAACCTGCGAAGTACCAGTCGTCTTTGATCCGGTAACGGCAAGAAGTTTTCTTTCTTCGATCGCTTCAGCAGTCAATGGAGGAAACATATACAAGAGGACCTCATACCTCGCCGATATGAAAGATGAAAGGATATCATCTCCGCTTGTGACGATTATCGACGATCCCCTGATGCCGGGCAGGCTGGGCAGTATGCCGTATGACTCTGAAGGAGTGAAAGCAAGGAAAAATACGGTAGTCGAAAAAGGTGTCCTTCTCAGCTGGCTGCTAAGCAGTTACCAGGCAAGAAAACTTTCACTTAAAACAACAGGGAATGCCGGAGGAATATCCAACTTTTATATGGAAAAAGGTGATTCGTCCGTTGAAGAAATCATTTCGAGCATAGATAACGGTCTTTTCCTGACCTCGATGTCAGGGCCTGGAGCAAACATATCGAGCGGAGATTTCTCTCAGGGCGGGCAGGGGATCTGGATAAATAATGGCGAACTTACCTACCCGGTCAACGAATTTACTATCACCGGCAGCTTCAGCCGGATGCTTTCCGGAATCGTAATGGTAGCAGATGATCTGGAATGGATGACATCGATCGCATCTCCGGTCTTCAAGATCGACAACATTACGATAAGCGGAAAATGATCCTGAATAATATTTCGCTTTAATAAGAGGAACGGTATCTGCCGGATATGATCTATCTGTACAGTGAGCCGTCACCACTTAAATACTTCGAGAAAAAGGGTGCATATATATTCCACAGGATGTAAATTGAAACGACTGGAGTATTTGGGGTACCCTCTCGGATGACTGAAGATATTATCCATTGAGGAAGGAGCATAATGAGTATCAGGGTTAAATTCATCGGCGCAACAAGAACAGTAACCGGATCGAACTTCCTGGTTTCGACTGACAAATCCAAGATCATTATCGATTGCGGGTTGTTCCAGGGCCGAAGGGAAGAATATTATACAAAAAATTCGAGTTTTCCATATGATCCAGCGGAACTCGACGCGTGCATCCTCTCGCATGCACATATCGACCACAGCGGGAATATTCCCAATCTGATCAAACAGGGTTTTGGGGCAAGAATTCTGACAACCGATGCGACCCGGGACCTGTGCAGCGCGATGCTCACTGATTCAGGACATATCCAGGAAGAAGATGTCAAATATGTGAACAAGATCCATAAAAGGAAGAACCTCCCTCCCGTAGAACCTCTTTATACAAGAAAAGACGCGGAAAACTCTCTTCAATACTTTTCCGGGCATCCATACGGGCAAAAGATCAATGTCACGGAAGATATCTCCGTTACTTTTAATGATGCGGGACATGTTCTTGGATCTGCAAATCCGCTGATAGAAATACTGGACGGTGAAAAAACCATCCGGCTGGGATACGCTGTCGATCTGGGACGTAATAACATGCCGATCCTTAATGACCCTGTCAGACTGGAAGATCTAGACTATCTGATCATAGAATCCACTTACGGCGGGAGACTTCATGATTCTGTCGATTCAACAAAGGACAGGCTTGCCGAGGTGATCAACTCTGCAGTCCAGCGGGGTGGAAAGATCATCATCCCGTCATTCGCGCTTGAGAGAACGCAGGAGATCGCATACTACCTTAACCAGCTTCTCCAGGAAGACAGGATACCGGGGATTCCGATATATGTCGACTCTCCGCTGGCGGTGAATGTTACAGAGATCTTTATCCAACATCCGGAATGTTACGACAAGGAGATGTATGAGGCTTTCCGTTCCGGAAAGGATCCGCTCGGGACAAACAGAATAGAATACGTAAGGGATGTTGAAAAATCAAAAAACCTGAATTTTGACGATCGCCCGATGATAATAATATCCGCTTCCGGGATGTGCGAAGCGGGCAGAATAGTCCATCATCTCAAAAACAATATCGGCGACCCCAAGAACACGATTCTCGTAGTCGGGTATATGGCGGAAAACACCCTTGGAAGAAAGATCGTCGAACGGCAGGAGAAGGTAAAGATCTTCGGGGAAGAGCACCTGTTAAAAGCAAAGGTCGAGATCATGAACTCGTTCAGTGCTCATGCTGACAGGGATGAACTCTATGAATATGTCAAACCGATGAAAGACTCCGTCAAAAAAATATTCGTGGTCCATGGAGAAGAATCACAATCAAAGATCTTTCTGGAACTTCTGGAAAAAAACGGGTTTCCCGCCTACCTTCCTGCAGCCGGTGAAGAGATCGAGTTGTAAGGAAAGAACCGATTTCCGGAAATATTTCCGCAAAAGGCGGGATAACCTCTTTTCTTTCAAATGGTTAAAATATTCAGATCCCAATAATGGCGTCCTCCTGGACTGCTGTGGAACCTTTCTTGCAACCGCCCCTCCTTATATAAGGCAAATATGGGTCTAGTGCAGTCTATCTGCTCTGACAACACTATGTTGCACGACATAGCCTGTTGATTTCCAACTATCGATGATCCATTGAGTCTCATTTTGCAATAATTGAATAGAAGGTCATGTCAAAGGGGACAGAAGATGATCATTATACCGATAGGAACCAAGAGCACGCTGGCGCTGAAGCCGATTGTCACGATCTCTTTGATCGCTACCTGCATTGTCGTTCATTTTTTATCTAACATGAGCAGCGGCAACGTCACCGGAAAACTCATCACAGTCTATCCCGAACTTTATGCCGACCAGGTGCATCTCTACCTTCTGGAAAATCAGACTGATGAATACGGGCTGACGGATTTGAACGAATATCAGCTCTCAGCGATCTCACAGATCCGCAACGCAAAAGAGTTTTACACGATCGAAGAAGGAATCTATCAGGCTCTCGATGGTTCATGCAGCTGTTTTGATAAAATTGAAAAATTCGGAGATCTTCTTCTTTCAAGAAGCGAATCGCATTATTCGGATTCCCCGGTACAATCAGAACTATTCAGAAACTGGAAGATATACAAGGGGAAAGAAGACAAGGTGCTCGCCAGGCTTCCATCATTCTCACTCGGTCTTGTTCCGAGAAAAATGAACAGATTCTGGACTTTTATCACTCACCTTTTCCTGCACGGTGATATCTGGCACCTGCTGGGCAATATGCTTTTTCTGTGGGTAGTCGGATGCCTGCTTGAAGACAGTTGGGGCCGCGTTCCTTTTCTTATATTTTATCTCGCGGGCGGGGTTTTTGCAGGCTGGGCCCATTGTCTACAGGATACTTCCTCGACTGTTCCCCTTATTGGCGCTTCAGGAGCCATAGCAGCAATAATGGGGGCTTTCACTATCAGGCATTTTATGACGAAGATCAAATTTTTCTACCTGTTTGTCTTTTTTATCCGGCCGTACTGGGGAAATTTCTTTTTGCCGGCTTTTGTTTTTCTCCCTTTCTGGTTTTTTCAGCAAGTCGCGCTTAAATCACTTTACGACAATGTAGGCGGCTCCGGGGTGGCATATCTTGCTCATATCGCCGGATACATGGCAGGTATTATTACCGCACTGAGTATAAAGGCGACGGGGATAGAGAAAAAATGGATCGATCCGATGGTAGAGAAAAAACAGATAAGTGAAGGAGTCCTGAGAGATCCTCGTTTCAACAAGGCATGTGAGCTGCTCGGTCAAAACAAGGCTGAGGAAGCTGTGCCGATCTTTTCAAAACTTGTAGAGGAAAAGCCTCATGACCTTAACCTGGCTCAGGATATAACGGTTTTGTATATGGATCACGGGATCTTCGGAGATTGTCAGACACTTGGCGAAAGTACACTCAAAAACCTTATAATAAAATCACGTATGGCGGAAGCTGCCCAATTTGCCCATCAACTGATCGGCTGCAGAGAACTTGTCATATCGGGGCAGCCGCTTCTGCGGATAGCCAAATGGATAACAGGGGAAAACAGATATGGCGAGGCGCACGACGTCTACAGATACGTGATCAAAAACAATGAGTCGCCGAACACGACAGCGAGGGCCTCGATCCTCCTGGCAAGGCTGATACACAACGAGCTTAATGACCCGGATTACGCTCTTGAACTTATAAAAGACGCCAAGATGCAGAAAATGGATTCATCACTTATGGAGACCCTTGACGAAACAGCCAGAATGATCGAAATGGCCAGAGAGACTCCATGCCATACATGATCTGACACTGCATGGCCGCCTCTTTCTACAGTTTTTCGAGAAGGTCGGTGACGACTTTTACAAAATCTTCCGCCCCCCCGACCAGTCTTGCCCTTAATCTGCCCTTTTCATCGATAATAAAGGTCGTGGGAGTATACATCGCGTTCAATCTGTTTCTTGAAAACCCCTGACTGTCGAGCAAAAGAGGAATTGTCACTTTTTTCTCATCAATGATTTCACGTGTCTTTTTAAGCATCCCCTTGGAATCTATCAAAAGGATCCTGAACCCGAGTCTTTCTTCCTCCATTTTAAGTTCTTCCATTTGCGGCAACTCCGCAATACACGGAGGTCAGGTAGGGCTCCAGGCAGTGATCACGAGTTTTGTCCCCCTGAATCTGGAGAGTTTGTATATTTTCCCCTCGAGATCTGTGAACTCCATCTCCGGGAGAGGTCCTTCATCAGAAAGACGCTGCTCAATAATTTTATCCTCAAGGTCGTCCTTCCCGGGATAGACCAGGGAATACAGACTGTCGAGCTTAACATAATGCCCATACCCCGGCGCTCCGGCGACAAGTCTTATATAAGCTCTCAAACTCTCTTCCCGTTCACCATTTTCCCAGAGATACCGGCCGATCACCTGATTGGCAAAAGGATACTCCGAAGCCAGCAGAGCCGTCTCATAGGCATCTTTATCCCTTTTCTCAGTCTCGTAATACCCGGCAAGAACCGAAAGAATATGATTCTTCTTGGATCGATCTTCCGTGTTTCCAAGTGCCTTTTCAAGCGTCCTGACTACCAGTTCGGACTTTCCTTCCAAATCCGCCAGGTAATATCCCAGATACAGGAATAGTTTGTAGTCTTTCTCCCCGCCCTCGATCAACTTCTCGGCAAAATCGACAGCCTTATCCCTGTCAGAATTCCACAGGTATGCGAATTTCCTGTATAGAAGCTCTCCTCTGGCAGAAGGATCGGTCTCCTTCGATAAATACTCTTCAAACAGTTTCATTGCCCGATCGAGATCATTCAGATCTGAAGCAATCGTCTCGATGATCTTTACATACGCCAGGATCCTGTAAGGGTGTGAATTATGAGCATCAATATACAATCCGAGGCGTTCGACCCTTTTTTCGGGATCGCTGATACCGGATGCCGATTCATACTCCTCAAGAAGATAAAGATCCTTATTTTCCCTTTCACCGGAGCAGGAAGGCAGGATCGATAAAACGCAAACAAACGCAGTGAAGATCGCAGCAGATTTAAATTTCATCGTTTCTCCTTCATTCACCCGTTGTCGGAACCTTCGATTCGATAAGCGATACCATCTCGTCAGCACGAGCCTGCCAGCTGCACCTTCTGGCAAATTCTCCCAGCTTTTCCTTATTCGCTCCTTTTTCCAGTGCGAGGCGTATCGCCGAGACAAACTCATCCTTTGTCTCGGCAAGATATACAAAATCTGATAGCTCTTCCATCTCTTTCGCGAATTTATAGGTTACTATCGGTTTTTCCGCCGCGGCATATTCATACAGTTTGTTCGGATCAGCCATACGCATCAATCTGTTCATCTGCAAAGGTATCATCGAAACATCGAGAGACGCTATATATGCCCCCAGCCTTTCATACGGCAGCGATCCGAGATAATATATATTACCTCTCTTTTCTGCCAGGGATTCGAGTTCTTCCCTCCTCGGCTCGAAGAGTGGGCCGAAAAGAACGATCGAGGCGTCCTGGAAAGCCTCTGCTACCATATCCAGAGTTTCCATATCGAACCATGGCGCTATAGCCCCCGAGTATCCCAGCAGGGGCCTCTTGAACCCTTTCATCTCTTCAGGTTCACCAGAAGCTATCGCCTTCATAAAGACCTGATAATCAACACCATTCCCTATATAATGGATATCTTCCCTGCCGAGGCCGTTCAACCTGCCGACGAGGCCCCGGCTCACTGCTACGATCGTATCCGCCGTGGAAACCAGCCTATTAAAATATCCCTCCGCCCATTCCGGAGCATCGGGGAACTCCATCGGATCATCATTGCAGTCATAGAGCATAAGACTCCGGGGGAAAAAGGAAAGGATCGCAGAATAATAGATATTAGAGACATAAAACACCCTTTTCCGCCCGGAAAACCCGGTTATACCAAGGACGGCTTTGACCCATATCAACAGGACTATATTCCACAGGAACCTTACTGGAAGGAGTGAAAAGATCTTTCTGACTCTTTTCTGCGGAAAATTTTTAAAGACAGGAATGCAGAGATGCGTGACTCTGCCGTCTTTTATCGGCCTGAAATTATTCTTTTTTCCTGCGACGACGCTGGAGAGGAAAAGTATCTCCCAATCAGCAGGGAAACGGCTCAAAATCTGCTGTTTCCTGGTCCTGACATACCGCCACTGTATCTCGGAGAAACAGACAACCTTCAAACCGTACCCGACCCCTTTCAGCTCACCCCTGCCAGGGTCAGTCTAAGCCTTCCATAAATTCTTTGATCATATCTTTCACGTGAGCCTTTTCCGTTTCTGTCAGTTCGGTGTAGATCGGAAGGGCCAGTGTCTCTTTTGCAGCTTTTTCCGCTATCGGGAGATCCCCTTCTCTGCCCCCCAGATAGCTGAAGCACTTCTGCAGATGAAGTGGAACAGGATAATAGATCTCGCATCCGATCCCGTTTTCGCCAAGCCATCTCTTCAGGCCATCGCGATCCCTGGCTCTTACTACATACTGATTAAAAATGCTGACATTCCCTTCTGCAATAACAGGGGTCGAAATGCCATTTATTCCGGACAGTTCCCTGCCGTAGTATTCCGCGTTTTTTCTCCGCCCGCTGCTCCAACCGTCCAGATACTTCATCTTGACCGCCAGAACAGCCGCCTGGATGGCGTCGAGCCTGCTGTTTATCCCGATGACGTCATGATAATACCGCTCGCGGCCTCCATGATTCCTCAACATCCGGCAGTTTGAGGCGAACTCCTCATCATCGGTCACGATCATCCCTCCATCTCCGCATCCACCCAGATTCTTCGAAGGGAAAAATGAGAAACATCCGGCGTTTCCAAGCGAACCTGCCTTTCGCCCTTTGTATGTCGCTCCGATAGATTGACACGCGTCCTCGATCACCTTTATCCCTCTTTCGGAAGCCATTTCATTAATACGATCCATATCAGCCGTCTGGCCGAAAAGATGTACGGGAAGGATCGCTTTCGTTTTCCCGGTAACCGCTCCCGCCACCTGCCCGGGATCGATATTATATGTTTCCGGATCGATATCTACCATGACAGGTGTCGCGCCAAGCCTCGAAATCGAACTTACCGTTGAAAAAAATGTGTATGGAGTAGTAATGACTTCATCCCCCGGGCCTGTCCCGAGAGCCATGAGAGAAAGTAGGATCGCATCCGATCCTGATGCGACACCGACTCCGTATGAGACCCCGCAATAGCCTGCAACGGTCTTTTCGAATTCTTCGACCTTAGGACCAAGTATGAAATACTGCGACTCGAGGACATTCTTTACGGCATCTTCGATCTCGCTCCTGATTCCATCATACTGCGATATCAGATCGAGCAACCTTACTTCCATTATATCTCTTTTCTCCTGTCCGCAAGATCTCCGTATAATCTTTTCAGATCGCCGCTTGTACTGTCCCAGTTGTATCGGTCAAGGAAAGCCTTCCTGCCCGACTCCCCCATGCTTCTCCGCAGCCCATCATCTTTATACAGCTTGACCATGGCCAGTGCGAGTTCATGCGGCGAATCATGTTTAAAGACCAGCCCGCCTCCGGCATCTTCGATAATCCTTTTTAACGGGGGACAATCACTGACAATCACCGGTTTCTTAAGCATCATGTACTGAAATATCTTATGAGGGATAGTCGTGTCGGTATGGGGATTTCGGGAATGCGGGACAAGGCATACGGAACTTGAATCAATATAGCTCCAGATCTTTTCAAAAGGCTGCCACCCCGGCATCTCTACCATATCTCTGCACCCGGAGCGATCCGCCAGTTTTTTAAGGTAATCCATATAAGGTCTGTTCCTGTTTCCCACAAGAACGACTTTCAATTCAGGCACCTCGTCCCTGAGCTCGGGAAGTGACCGAATGACAATATCAAGCCCCCTGTGAGGAGCAAACCCGCCGATGTATGAGACCATAAAGCGCCCTTCATAACGTCCTGTTATCTCGGGGTCAAGGGGGATATTTATCCTCTCGACATGAGCGGTATTGGGTACGACAAAGATCTTTTCCGCCGGGATCCCCAGCTTCTTGATACGTTCCCTGGATTCCTCGATCACGGCGATGACTGCATCTGCCCTTGCGAGAATAATGCGTTCATATCGGGCCCATCTTTTAAAATTGTAGATCGTCTTCTTTTTGAACCTGCTCGTGTACCATACCTGCAAACCGCCGGGATAGTTCTCATGCATATCGGCAACGACCGGGATCCCGAGTTCACTCGCGACTGTCACAGCCTCACCGACGAGAGGAAGATCGTGAATGTGAAGCACCTCTATACGGCGGGATATTACAAAATCACGGATCGCTTTCCTCCACATAGGATCCCTGAATGTAAAAGAGAATGTGTACCTGTGCCATTTTTCTCTTATCTTTCCCATCTCGATCCCCCGAAAGAGATCTATTCCGTCGAGAACCTCTTTCTGCTGCTCTCCCGCTCCCCTTTCCAGGAGCAGATGGACTTCGTGCCCTTCAGATCGGAGAGTCAACGCTTCCTTCTCCACCCTTATATCGGCAGGAGGTATCTTTCCTTTCAGAACCATTCCTATCCGCACCGCAAGCATCCTATCCTGTAAAGGTCAAAATCACATATTCCTCATACCCCCAGATAATAGTCTTTACTTATGCCATTGTTCAATATAAAACAAGAAGGTGAATCGGCTGTGCAGAAGGAGATCAGATGGACGGGCAGACGGTAAAGATCAAAAAAGTAGTATACGGAGGCCTCGGCCTTACCCATCACGATGGCAAGACCCTGTTCATCCCGTATACGGCTCCGGGAGATATCGTTGAATTCAAGGTCACAGAGGCCAAAAAGAAATGCCTCTTTGGAGAGGTGTCGAGGATATTGGAACCCTCTCCAGCCCGGATCACGCCCGAATGCCCAGTTTTTGGAATATGCGGGGGATGCCATCTTCTTCATATGAGCTATGCAGACGAACTTGAAGTTAAGAAAGAGACTGTTTTAGAAAACCTCTCAAAGATCGGAAAAATAAAGACCGGAATAGAAAATATCACCGGATCACCATCTCGAAAAGGGTATAGAAACCACGCTGTTTTCTGGTTCGATAGCGAAGGCAGGCCCGGATTCAGGATGAGTGGATCAAATACTGTCGTCCCCTTCCCGGAAGAAGGGTGTCTTCTGCTCCCTGAAAAGGTGAGAGAGAAGATATCCGGCATCCCTGAAACTTCACGCGTTCCAGGAAGAGAAGTTAGAGTGCGGATCGACAGATACGGAATGGTTCATTTCTGGGGGCTGGACGATATAATCAGTCCTCCTGATATCCTTATGGAGGCAGCGGGGTATAATTTCCCCGTCACTCCGGAATCTTTCTTTCAGGTCAACACGCTGATGAATGACGATCTTGTAAAAACAGTCGTCTCACTTCCCCGCGGTACGGCAAGAAAACTTGTAGATCTCTACTGCGGAGTCGGTTTTTTCACTCTTCCTTTTTCCCGGATCGCGGATGAAGTGATCGGAATAGAACGCGACCCCCAGGCGGTAAAAAACGCTTCGGCTGCATTGAAACTGAACAAGATTGGAAATGTCAGATTTAGAAAAGGAAGAGCCGAAGATGAGATACACAGGGTACGGGAAGCGGATATCCTGATCGCCGACCCTCCACGATCCGGTATTCCTGATTCCGCGATGAAAGGGATCATCAGGCTCCGGCCTGACGAAATAATCATCGTCTCCTGCGAACCCCCTACATTCTCAAGAGACGTGGCCAAACTGATCGATACGGGATATATCCTGTCCGGTGTAAGGCTTATCGATATGTTCCCTGGCACTTTCCATATCGAGACGATAGGATTGCTGCGCAGGCAATAAGTAAACCGGTGTGACACTTCTGCCGGGCGTACTGCCGATATTTCAGTATTCCCTGTCGACCCACTTCAATTTGACGTTTAATTTATCAGTATCATAATATTTATCGACATCTACAAGGCTTGGAGAATTTTTGATCTCTGACAACGGCACTTTTGTGTGCTTCGAACGAAGTACCGATACCATATACCCCGTATCCCCGTTTCTTATCAGCTCCACTGCATTATTGCCGAAACGCCGTCCGGCCTGCCTGTCTTTCTGGGATGGAGGCGCTCCTCTTTGCAGATAGGTAAGCGCCGAATACCTTGTATGGCTGAACCTGTGCTCCATGAGCCCTTTTAAATAATTGCCGACACCACCAAGGCTGTAATGCCCGAATTCGTCGATTTTCGCATCTTTTCTCACTTCTTCCTCGCCCGCAATATGCGCTCCCTCCGACACGATAATGATCTTGTACCTGTGATCAAATCCCAGCTTGCTGCTGAAATCGAGCTTTGCCTGAATGACCGACGCAAGCTTGTCCAGCGTAAATTCGTACTCTGGTATGAGAATAATATCGGCAAAAGCAGCTTCTCCCCCCCTTAGAGCGAGCCACCCGGCATGCCTCCCCATCACTTCGAGAAAAAAGATCGTCTGGTGAGATTCAGCGGAATGAGCGATCTTTTCGGCACACTCGGTGATCACGTTGAGAGCCGTATCATAGCCAAGCGAATATTCCGTTCCCGCAAGATCGCGGTCTATCGTCTTGGGGATCCCCACGACCTGCAGACCGCGTTCGGCAAGTACAGCGCCCGCTCCCAGAGTGTCATCGCCGCCTATCGCTATCAGAGCATCAAGTTTGAGTTTTTTTACGTTCTTTATCACAAGGTCTGTCCTGTCGTTTTTTTCAGAGACAGGATTTGTCCTGCTGCAAAGAAGCTTGCTTCCTCCAAGCCTGCTGTATTCCCTTATTATCTCCGGACCAAGTTCGACGATGTGATTCCTGTTATCCTCTATAGAAAGAGCTTCCCAGCCCCTTTTCAACCCTATTATGCTGTATCCATACACAGACGCCTTTTCAACGATTCCTGCTATAGCCGGATTCAGCCCGGGGGCGTCGCCGCCTCCGGTCAGCACTCCTATCCTCATCTTATCCTCTCCATTCAAGGGTTTGTCGTTCAACCAGGCCTAATTACAATTTCCGCCCTTCTGCAGATAACTGTCGAGGGTGACATTCTTTTTGTAGCATCCTTCGCTGATATAGGACAGCGTCATCAGGAATTCTTTCGGTCTTTTAAAACCGGGGATGACCATTATCTTTTTCCCGTTGCTCTCAAGGTAGGCAAGCGATGGAAATCCCCTGACTGCAAAATGCTTCGTAAGCTGAGCCGGCGTATACACATTTCCGATATATTCCAGCTTGTCGGTTTTGTCCTCGGCATCGATCCGTATGGTTATGAATTCTTTTTCAAGGATCCCCTTTACCTCAGCATTCGAAAAAGTCTCCTTATCCATCACCTTGCACCACTTGCACCAGGATGTATAAAAATCGATAATCACAGGCTTCCCGCTCTTTGCTGCAAGTTCCATCCCCTCATTAAATCCTACCCACCCCTCTGTCTTCCCCTTCTCAACTTCTCCGCCTCCACACGCGATCCAGATAGCTGCGAAAACAGACAAAACAAGTACTGTACTTTTCTTCAACATCTTCCAGGTTCCTTTCGAAAACTCCAACCATTTCTTCCGTACATTTTCGTAATATAGTCATGTTGCCGGTCCCGTTCAAGAAGATACCGGCAGTTCTTATCTATAATAATCACAACTCATAATCTGGCTTGTCTTTACGGTCGAATACCTGTATTATACCCCCAGGTTTTTGTCAACCATTTGATCCGAATTTGTATTCCGGGTACCGGACAGTGCACCCATGAGACAGAAAGGCGCAAGATGAACAGATCGACAGAATTCGGGAGGCTGATATTTGTAATTTTAATATTGCTGGCGGTTATTCCATGCGGCGGTTCTATTGCAGCACCAGTTCTGCCTCAGAGTATTCCTGCCGACTCGTCCTCTGCTGACGTGGCAAACGATCCGTTTGTCCAGTTCAGTGACTGGCTGATCCTGGGACCGATCGTGACCCGGCTGCCGATGTTCCATCAGGAGGAAAACAGCGATAATGACAGTGGATTCCTGCTTTCGTCCAACAACATGCGCATCAGCGGACTCTTCCCAAGAGCCGGTGAAACCCGGCACCTCCCTGGAGGAGGGCAGGTTTCCTGGATGGCGGTAAAAGCCGATACATGCGGGGTCCTCTTTTCCAAATCAGAAGAAAGCCCCGTTATCGCGTATCTCGCAGCATATATTCAGGTCCCCCGATGGATGAAAGTCGATCTGGAAGGATCGGGGACCGATCCATTCGAACTGTTTATAGATGGAATATCTGTTATAAAATCACTCAAGGAAAAAGATGCGGACAATAAAAAGATTTCCAGTTCGGGAACGGCGAGCCTCAAACAGGGGAAACACATTGTCATAGTCAAGACCGTCTATCTCCCCGGTGATTCCGCGGCAGTATGGAGCTTTGACGCCGGGCTAAAACCGGCCGAGGGATTCGATGCTGAACCGCTGGTTACTCTCGACCCCGAAACGCCGCTCGACATCTCCTGCATCCTGGATGTCAACAATGTCGGTTCTATAGATCTTTCTCCCGACGGTAAACTGGCTCTTATCAGCTACTGGAGGTTCATTCCTCCGGAGGGGACCAGGGAAAACTGGATGGAGGTAAGGACTGTCCCAAAAGGAAAGATGGTCAGGTCGATATATGACAGTGAAATGAAAAACGTCGAATGGGCCCCTGAAGGGCACCGGCTTTCCTATTCGGTCACGTCAAATAAAACCGGCACTGTAAAGATCCTCGATCTCGATTCGGGAACTGTTGAAACAGTCATTGAAGATGTCAAGGATCTCGGAGGATATGAATGGAGCCCGGACGGTACGTATATAATCTATTACGTCGACAGTAATGAGGATGGGGACGGTGCCGAAATAAAGAGGCTGAGATCGATCCAGGACAGGACCACCTATGGGCGCAGATGGACAAACGCGTATCTTGCATCTGTCCCCGGAGGAACAGGCAGAAAGATCACAGCCGGAAAAAGTGACATCTTCATTTACGATATCCATCCGGGAGGAAAAAGACTCCTGCTGAGAAAAGAGTATGAGGATCTTGAAGAACGCCCTTTTAGTTCATCGGAACTGCTCATCCTCGACCTCGAGGATATGAGCACCCGGCTTCTCTGGAAAGGACACTGGCTTTACAATGCTTCCTGGTCGCCCGATGGAAAAAAGATCCTGGTCACGGGCGGTCCGTCAACATTCGGTGAGAATGGGAAAAATATCGCTGAGGGGATGATCCCGAACGATTACGACCAACAGCTCTACATTTTCGATCCTGAGACGAAAAGATCTGAACCTATAACAGTCGATTTTGACCCGGCAGTATTAAGCGCTGTCTGGTCGAGAGTAGACGGCAATATATATATAACAGCTGAAACAGGTTCGTATGTGAAATGCTATAGATACGGCCCTGGAAACAAGAAATTCAGGGAATTCGATTTCGGAGTGGATGTAATAGGCAGAAGCGATATAGCTGAAAACAGCCTTTCAATGGTCTTTTCAGCTTCGGGGGCGGATCAACCGACTAGGATATACTACGCCGATCTAAAACAGGGTAAGGCGAACGAGATCATAGATCCGAACAGCACGCTGCTTGGAAATGTCAAACTGGGAAAGATCGAAAACTGGGATTTCACGAGTGAAAGGGGAGAAAAGATAGTAGGCCGGGTACACTATCCCCCTGATTTTGATCCCGGAAAGAAATACCCCTGCATCGTCTATTACTACGGAGGCACATCTCCTGTAAACCGTTCCTTCGGAGGCAGATATCCGAAAAATCTATGGGCAGCGAAAGGTTATGTAGTCTATGTACTCCAGCCGAGCGGAGCCACAGGTTTCGGACAGAGATTTTCTACGGCACATGTGAATGACTGGGGAATAATCACGGCAGATGAGATCATCGATGGAACGAAAAAATTTATTCAGGCCCATCCCTTCGTCAACCCTTACAGAGTCGGGTGTATCGGGGCCTCATACGGCGGGTTCATGACACAGCTTGTCATAACCAGGACCGATCTCTTCGCTGCCGCCGTCTCTCATGCCGGGATCAGCATGATTTCCAGTTACTGGGGAGAAGGGTACTGGGGGTACGCGTACAACGCAGTTTCAGCTGCGGAAAGTTATCCCTGGAACAGGCCGGATATCTACGTGGACCAGAGTCCTCTTTTTGCGGCGGACAGGATAACGACACCATTGCTTCTTCTACATGGGGGATCCGACACTAACGTACCGCCTGGAGAAAGCGAGCAGATGTATACAGCGTTGAAGATTCTCGGCCGGGAAGTCGAATATATCAAATATTCCGGCCAGGACCATTTCATACTGGACTATAAGAAAAGAAAATCATGGTCTGACGCGCAGTTATCCTGGTTCGACAAGTGGCTCAAGGATGAACCCGAATGGTGGGACGATTCCTACCCGCCTCTGGAGACTTCTCCGAAGAAAGAACCTGAAAAGGCAGAGATGCACAGGTTAGAGATCGAGACCGGCAATATTGTTCTGTTAGGCGAAGTCACCAGGGAAGAAATAATTGAAAATCTTGATGGCTGGGACAGAGAAGCATTCAGCTATGTTCCGGATGAAGAAACCATGAAAGAGCTCAATGAAGAGATTCATGGAGTGGAGATCACCTGCCTGCTCGGCACTTGGTGCTCAGATTCAAGGAGAGAGATCCCAAGGCTTTGGGCTATTCTGGAAAATCTGGATTATCCTGTTTCCGAGATACGGATGCTCGCGGTGGGGAGTTCGAAATTTACTATAGATATGCCGATACCGGCCCGCCTTTTCAGCTGGTCGAGAGATATAAAGAAATATTTTAACGTCAAAAACGTGGCGACAATCATCGTATTCCGCGGCGGTACGGAGATAGGAAGGATCGTTGAGACACCCGAAGAATCGCTTGAAAAAGATCTGCTGAAAATACTGGAAAGCAAATAGCCGGCGCCCGGACTGCTTTATGGCAGCAGAGATTTCCAAAAGGGAGGAGATCGCTCTCCTCCCTTTCCCTATCGGACAGATAGACTACAGAGTAAAGTCATCCTGACCCCGGGAGATCCCGATCCTCTCCGACACAGATCAATCAGAGTCAGAAGAATTTCCCTGAGCCAATCGGCTTGGAAGTTCAAGACCCGATTTGTGGCGTTTATCATAGAAGAGAAGCATGACCGAAAAGATCAGCCCGAAAAACCCGAGTGAAGCGAACATCCACTGCATGTTCGTGTAGTCTCCTCCCGAGGCCTCGACCAGCGTATCAGTGCCGGAGACACCGGCTGCCCTGCTCGAATACGATATATCGACCAGCTTTCCGGCGAGCCATGGAAATGCCGCCAGGCCGACATTCTGTATCCATGCAATAAGCCCGTATGCTGTTCCAAGGAATTTTTCACGCACCAGGATAGGTACCGCAGGCCACATCGCCGCCGGCACAAGCGAGAAGGAGACCCCCAGAAGAATGAAAGAAATATACGGAGGCAGGTGAGTGAGCCCCAGAAGAAGATGCGCCGGAACGATAAGCAGAGAACCGACAAACATGATCTTGCCTCGATGCCCTAATTTGTCGACCAGAAATCCCATTATAGGGGTAAATACCATCGAAGCTAACATAATATATGATGTATATTGTCCTCCCTTTGCCGCGCTCATGGCAAACTTCACCTGCAGAAACCGTGCGGCATGATTGGTGAACGGAAAGACTGCCGAGTAGAAGGTCAGACACAACAGGGTAATAGCCCAGAACGCAGGATTTAGATTAAGGATATCCTTCATCCTGATCCGTTCATCATCTCCCCCCACTGCCTCTGCATCGATACGCTTATCCTTCAGGATATAGACCATAAAGAGGATAAAGGAGACGAGCATCACTGCAACACCGGTCCAGACAGACATGCGCCACGACCCGGTACGCGAAGCTATCTGGGCGGAGGTATTAAGGGCAAGTATCGAACCCAGCCTCATGACCGTAATATTCAGCCCGAACGCAAGTCCGAGCTCCTTCCCCCTGAACCATCTGGATATCACCTTGTTAGTCGCTAGAAGAGCGGCCTCCGAACCGAACCCGAATATCATCCTTCCGATCAGCATAAGGACAAAAGATTTTCCGGCACCTACCGCTGTGATGAGGGTTCCGAGAAGAATAAGAAAAGCATAAAAACCGCCGGCTTTTCTCACCCCTATCTTATCGAGCAAAAACCCCGCTATCACAAGCAGGAAGAAAATATTCGGGAGCGCGTAGAAGGAGAAGAGAAGCCCGAACCTGGAATTGTCAACACCCATCTCAGTCTGGATATTGTCATTGATCGGGCTGAAAGAATCATAGACGTAATACGACCCGAACATGATCATACTGACCATGACAAGAACAAACCACCGCCACCATTTCTTTTCCATCACTTCCGAGGCTGCAGCCATCCCTGACTCCCTTCAGTTTCCACTGACACCGCTGTATCGACCAGTAACTCAAGTCCGACTATATATGACGACCTGACAGCTTACAATCAGAACTTGCCGGTGTACTTCCACCAGAGGAAATCGCCGAGCTCCCAGTACGCACTTGTCGCCCGCGCGGCAAAATCGTTCGAATAGCGCGTAAGATATTTTCTGGCTTTTTCCGGATTTTTCTTATATAGCTCGATTGTTCTGTTTTCCAGCTCATCTATCTCCGCAAACACCTCATCCTCAAGCATTACCCTGACCGAATCCACATCGATCCGCATCTCTCCCCACTTCTGAGCCGAAAGGTCGGCAACCCGGTTGAAGGCCCACCATGCGCAATCCCTGTCGAACGCCTGCCTTCCGCTGAGCTTCCAGGAATCGGGAACATCTCCAATTCCGCAATATAACGGAACGAACGCCGTCATCGCGGGATTATCCCAACCGAACCATACGAGACCGCCGACCGGGTCGGGCATCCAGCTCCGAGACTGTGTTATCGTTATATACGTACAGTAGTATCTCGCTATGCAGCGCTCTCCCATCTTCCCCCAACCACCGTTTATCTTCATCAGAGGCATCATATCATAATGCATGAATGGATTGGCATACGGACTTTTTACAAAATTCCCATCTTCATCCTCAACATACATGAATTTTGTCATATCAAATTCAGTACCCTCAAAAGTATCTCTGAATACCTCCATAAGCCGTCTGACAGAAACCAGCGTGTCCGGCCTTACGGATATCGGATAATTCTCGGAATTAGGGTCCAGCTTCAACGACGGGGCGAGAAGGTCAAAGACCCTCCATTCCCTGCGCCTTGCCGCCATACTCTTTCTCCCATCGGGATCGTAGACATAGCTGAACCGGAAAGACTGCCCGGAATCCGGGTCATACCAGCCGTTTGAAATAGCCACATCATAGATATTTGACGAGGCGATGAAGTTTTCATTATCACCGGGATCGATCTCCATGATCCTGCTCGCATTGGCTGTCACCCCGATATGGTCGTCGGGGATCCGCTGTGCGGCCCACACCGCACCGATACAGCCACTTCCGCAGCCGACTATCTCAAAATGCCAGATCTCATCCTTATCCGAGAACATCAGGCACTCGCCTCCGTCATTATATCCGTATTCGGCAGCCAGCTCTCCTATCACCCTGATAGCATCTCTGCATGTCCGGGCCCTCTCGAGGGCAAAACGGCACAGTTCTTCGCAGGAGAAAAGGGCTTCCTTGTTGCGCAGCTCAGGCCTTCCCCCGAAAGTAGATTCTCCTATAGCCAGCTGATATTCATTCATGCATGGATACGATGAATTCAGATAGCCAAAGGTCTCTCTTGCTTGCGGTATCTCGCCTCTAAGTACGACACCCGCGGTATCACCGGGGAATTTCATGAATCTCAGACCGGAATAGACTCCACAAACCGATCCCTTCCCGTATTTTCTTCCGGATACGACCTCAAGCCACGTCCTGTCGATACGGCTGTCGCAGGTATGAGATGTCGTGACCGAACCGTCGATTGAAGCATCTTTCCCTACCAGAATACAAGTACAGGGATCGACACCCCTCGAATAAAAAAGGGTTATGGCCAGCAAAAAAAGCAATACGGTCAGATTTCTGTTTTTCCCGCTCAATACAGTCCCTCCAGAGATGAGATTTGATCCCTGCTCCTCTTTTAACCGGCCGACAATGACTGATTTCCTGAGCCAGGGCGTTATTTGCGAAAGGTCTCCCGGATTCGAGGATATCAGCACTTCCCGGTGCTGGCAATCTGAATCTTGAGGACCGATATCCCGGTGAAAAAAGTTAAAAAAGACTGGATTTACGGGTAATTCATCTTGTATAATTGTGCTGTAGGGGTGATAAGCCCAGAAAAGGAGAAGCGAGCCAAAAGGTTTAAATATTCAATACTCAAAGATCGTCTGTTTCAGGATCCTGTCGATTTAGTGATTGCGCCTGTCTTTATCAGATTCCAGGACAAATTAATTCGATGTGATCGTTCAGATTTATGAATGCGGACGGATTTATCCGATACGGCATTCATCGGGCTTTGCTGGATTGAACAGGAAAGGAGTGTATGAAAAGAAACTCAGTTAATGCAGCGGCTTCGATGTGACCGCGGCTTTTTCCCGTTTTTCGTGTTTTAGAAAGGATCCGTATAAGATGTCTAAGAATATTTATGTAGGAAATCTTCCATTTTCAACAAATGATGATGATCTTGAAAAGATTTTCGCCCCTCACGGTGCTGTCTCTTCAGCTCGTATTATCAAAGATAAATTCACCGATCGTTCCAGAGGTTTCGGATTCGTCGAGATGGAAAACGATGAAGAAGCTCTAAAGGCTATCGAAGCAGTCAACGGAATGGAGATCGAAGGTCGTTCATTGAAGGTCAGCGAAGCAAGGCCTCGCGAGGACCGCAAGAGCAATCGTCGTGACGGCGGTGGAGGCGGATACAACAAAAATTACTAGATCATTTTCCACATAGATGATTTTGATTGCTTTACGCGGAAGCCCATGGTCTTCCGCGTTTTTTTCACCCCCGCAAAAAAAACCGAAAGATGATCACTCATCCTCCGGTCAATAAAAACGGGGCCGACGAGACTCGAACTCGCGACCTCCTGCGTGACAGGCAGGCGTTCTAACCAAACTGAACTACGAC